>CALLPI010000001.1 GCA_938015595.1 uncultured Saprospiraceae bacterium
ATGGCCTGCGCAGGCGTAACATCCCGGTGTTTCGTCCTGAGCGTACCACGGCCACGGCCGATCATAACGTACCGACAAAGGATCAGCACCTGCCCATACGCGAAGCTTTGTCCCGGCATCAGGTGGAAATGTTGCGGAAAAACTGCCGTGAATTTGGCATTGAGTTGTACGACCTGGGACATCCCTATCAGGGTATCGTGCACATTATCGGGCCGGAACTTGGACTTACCCTGCCGGGTATGACCATCGTATGTGGCGACAGCCACACCTCAACTCACGGTGCTTTCGGCACCATAGCTTTTGGTATCGGCACCAGCGAAGTAGAACAGGTTTTGGCAACCCAGTGCATCCTTCAATACCGCCCTAAAACCATGCGGATCGAAATAAACGGTCAGCTGGGTAAAGGTGTGGTGGCCAAAGACATCATCCTGTATATCATATCAAAAATTTCAGCAAGCGGTGCTACTGGCTATTTCGTTGAATATGCAGGAACAGCCATTGAAAGTCTTTCCATGGAAGCCCGCATGACCATCTGCAATATGAGCATTGAAATGGGTGCAAGGGGTGGCCTGATTGCACCGGATGAGATAACCTTCAATTATCTCACAGGAAGAAAGTTTGTACCAGCAGGTGAGTGGTTACAAAAACTCATTGCCCGGTGGAAAGAACTCAAAACCGATGAAGGCGCGCATTACGATAAAGTATTGTGCTTTGATGCGGCCGACATCGCCCCGATGATTACCTACGGTACCAATCCCGGCATGGGCATGCGCATCACCGATCGCATCCCTTCGGCTGATGAGCTGAAGGAACTGAGCGAGAAACAGTCCTTTTCCAAATCCTTGCAATACATGGGACTTGAGCCCGGTGCCTCCTTGTTGGGTAAAAAAGTGGATTACGTGTTTATCGGCAGTTGTACCAACGCGCGCATTGAAGATTTGCGCATGGTGGCCCGTGTTGTGAAAGGGAAAAAGAAAGCACCCGATGTGGAGGTTTGGGTGGTGCCAGGCTCTAAGCAAGTTGAAAAACAGGCACGCGAAGAGGGCCTTGATAAAATTTTTGCTGAAGCCGGCTTTGAACTGCGTGGCCCGGGTTGCTCGGCATGCCTGGGCATGAATGAAGACAAAATACCGGCAGGCAAATACTGTATCAGCACATCCAACAGAAATTTTGAAGGACGACAGGGGCCGGGTGCCAGAACCTTCTTGGCCAGTCCGCTGAGTGCGGCAGCAGCGGCCATTACTGGTCGCATTACAGATGTGCGGGAATTACTGGACTAACTGAGCGCAGTCATGAAAGAAAAATTTACCAAACTGGTTTCAACAGCAGTTCCGTTGCCGGTCGAAAACATCGATACTGATCAGATTATTCCCGCGCGTTTTCTCAAAGCCACTACGCGTGATGGATTTGGAGAAAATCTTTTCCGCGACTGGCGCTACGATGAAGCCGGGAAACCAAAACCGGATTTTGTACTGAATAACCCTCTGTTCAGCGGTAAAATATTGGTGGCCGGTAAAAACTTCGGTTGCGGCAGCAGCCGCGAACATGCTGCATGGGCCCTGTACGATTATGGTTTCCGTGCTGTCATTTCCAGTTTCTTTGCCGACATTTTCAAAAACAATGCATTAAATAATGCCCTGCTTCCCGTGCAGGTATCCGACGGCTTTCTGCAAAAGATATTTCAAACAATTGAAAACAAGCCTGAGTCTCTTTTTACCATCGATTTGGAACAGCAGGCCATTATTTTGCCCGATGGCAGCTCATCGGCATTTGATATCAATCCCTACAAAAAAATATGCCTGATGAATGGCTACGATGACATTGATTATCTGCTCAGCCTGAAAGATGAAATTGCGGCATTTGAAGCATATACATCAAAATATCTGTTATGAAAAAGCGAATTGCAGTATTGCCGGGCGATGGTATAGGCCGTGAAGTAACGGCCGAGAGTGTAAAGGTGCTGGAGTGCATTGCATCTGCGTACGGCCATGAATTTGTTTTTGAAGAAGCGCAGATAGGGCATGAGGCTATAGAGGCCACAGGCAACCCTCTGCCTGACACTACTTTGGATTTGTTGCACCGTTCCGATGCCATTCTGTTCGGAGCCGTTGGCCATCCGAAATATGACAACGATCCGACACTTAAAGTGCGTCCTGAACAGGGATTGCTTCGCATGCGCAAAGAACTGGGACTGTACGCGAATATCCGACCCGTAAAGTTATTCGATGCACTGCTTCATGCTTCCGCCATCAAACCGGAAATACTGAAAGGAGCCGATATACTTTTTTTCCGTGAGCTTACCGGTGATGTGTATTTCGGAGAAAAGGGAAGAAAAGACAATAACAGCACAGCCTATGATCTGATGATTTATTCACAGCAAGAAGTGGAGCGGATTGCGCACATGGCTTTCAGGGCAGCACGCACCCGAAAGGGAAAAGTTACTTCGGTAGATAAGGCCAACGTGCTGGAAAGCTCACGACTGTGGCGTGAAGTGGTGCAGCGGGTAGGGCATGATTACCCGGATGTTGAGCTGGAACACCTGTTTGTGGATGCGGCAGCCATGAAACTCATACAAAGTCCGCGCAACTTCGATGTGGTGCTTACCGGCAATTTGTTTGGCGACATTCTTACCGATGAGGCTTCCCAGATAGCGGGTTCCATGGGCATGCTGGCTTCGGCTTCGGTGGGTGACAGAAAAGGATTGTATGAACCTATACACGGCAGCGCTCACGACATTACCGGCAAAGGAGTGGCTAATCCCCTTGCCTCAATTTTATCCACTGCGCTCATGCTGGATATATCATTTGGTCTGAAAGATGAAGCTGACACCGTGGTACGAGCAGTTGAAATGACCCTGGAAGAAGGTTATCGCACAGCCGACATAGCCGACAGGCATACACCGGCAGAGAAAATATTGGGCACTGCACAGATGGGCAGTAAGGTGGTAGCAAGTATTACCAAAGTGGCAACCGAAGTGTAAAACCCGAAAAAACAACAACACGAAATATGAGTCATAAAATCCACATCTTCGACACCACCCTTCGCGATGGCGAACAGGTACCGGGCTGCCAGCTGAGCACCGAAGAAAAAATCACCATTGCACGTGAACTGGAGTTACTGGGTGTTGACATCATTGAGGCCGGCTTTCCCATTTCAAGTCCGGGCGATTTTCTGTCGGTCATCGGCATTTCACGTGCCGTGAAGGAACCAGTAGTATGCGGACTTACACGTGCCCGCCAGGAAGATATTGACGTGGCAGCTGAGGCCTTGCGTTATGCCAAAAGAGGACGCATACATACGGGCATCGGTTCAAGTGATGTGCATATTAAACACAAGTTTCGCAGCACGCGTGAACAAGTGCTGGAGCAGGGCGTGTGGGCCGTAAAGTATGCCAAATCCAAAGGTTTTGAAGTGGAATTCTATGCCGAAGATGCAGGTCGTGCCGATCTGGCCTTTCTGGCACAGATGATTGAAGCCGTGATCCGGGCAGGTGCCGATGTGGTAAACATTCCCGACACCACCGGTTATTGTCTGCCGCATTTGTATGGCAAGCGCATACAATACCTGTTTGAAAATGTATCCAACATTCATAAGGCTACAGTATCTGTTCATTGTCACAATGATTTGGGGCTGGCTACGGCTAATACCATAGCCGGCTTAATCAACGGGGCACGTCAGGCTGAAGTTACCATTAATGGCATAGGCGAAAGGGCTGGCAATACTTCGCTTGAAGAGGTGGTGATGATACTGAAAAAACATCAGGACCTGGACATGTACACCCATATTAAAACCGAGCGTCTTCATGGCATCAGCAAGCTGGTAAGCAAAATGATGCGTATGCCTGTGCAGCCCAATAAGGCCATTGTAGGTGCCAATGCATTTGCACACTCATCAGGCATACATCAGGATGGATTTTTAAAGCATGCCGAAAACTACGAAATCATTAACCCGGCCGAAGTAGGAGTGCCCGGCTCTTCCATTGTATTGACGGCTCGCAGCGGGAGAGCCGCTCTGAAACACCGCCTGGAGCAATTGGGCTATAAAATCCCGGGAACTGAACTGGATGCTGTTTATGAAAATTTTCTCATTATGGCTGATGAGAAAAAGGAAATAACCGATAGCGATCTTGAAGCACTGGCAGCCAATATTCCTGTGCTGATGCGTTAAAGATTACCAATATGTAGTCCGGGTATTTTTTATTGACCGGGCATATTTCTTTCAATGATTTGTTTTACGTCTTCCCGGCTTATCGGATTGCCGGAATACAGCATTTCAGAAATGTTGCGCACAAGCGTGTCCAGTTCATTAGCCGATGTAAACAATGCTTCTACCAGCTGTTTATCTCTTACAGGTAAATCTTCCAGTTGAATTAGTTGCAGTAAGCCTAATACACGGGCCAGCGGTGCGCGGAGCAAATGCGAATTAATAAAGGCGTATTCCGTAAGCTGACGGTTTTGCTTCTCCAGTTCTGCCGTGCGCTGCTTTACAGCTTCCTCCAGCCCCTCATTTGTTTGGACAAGTTGCTGGTTAATCAGCGATAACTGTTGATTCAGTGAAGCAATCTCCCGGTTTTTTCCGACAACTCACGATTCTGGCTTCTGATTTCTTTTAAGAGTTGCAGAATGCGGTTGTTCTGATGAACAATGGCCAGCAAATCGGCCAGCGATTGTACGAAAAGAGCATCTTCCGGCTGCCAGATACGATAATTGTATTGATGCTCAAAGCAAATTACACCCGTCACATGATTATTAACCAATATCGGGCAATCCATCATGGATTGAATGTGCAATGGTTTTAGGTACGAATCGGCAAACTCACAGGTGTCGGAATGTGTATGGGCGTTGTCTGCCTGAATGAAAGGCTTCTGATGGATAGCTTTGAAGTAATTCGGGTAATCGTGTGCCTTTATTTCCAGTATTTCATCCGATGCTCCATCCTGTTCATACAGGAATCTGCGTAACAGTGCCTGCCCGCCCTTATCCAAAGTCCAGATGCTTACGCGGCTTATTTCGAGTGTTTCGGAAGCCGTCTTACAAATCAGTTCGTAAATTTTCTGCACATCCGACTGAAAAAGCAACGGATTTCGATGTAACCTGATAAGCGTTTCGAGAAAGTATGCAAGGCGGTTACCCTGTGGCGGGTACTTATCCGGATGATTGGCAGGTTCACAGTTCATAGTCAGGCAATATTGGTATTCTCGGTAAAATAATTTCACGAACACAAGAGGTCTTCCTGATGTGACTTTAATCACCTTCCTCGCTGACGCTCCTCATGTTTCACTACATCTTTCACCGATACCTTGAAGCGCAATTTAGCCAATGAACCATAAGCTTTTATGAAAAATTTGATAATGACCACACTGGCTGCCATGTTTTTGCTGCTGGTGTACTGCACCCCCGAAAAACCAAAATTTGAGGGCAACGAATCTAAAAATACTTCCTCAAAAAGCCCTGTCGAGGAAGTGGTTGATCCATCAAAAGGGATTGGTCCTGTTAAACATGTTACACTTTCCAGTCCGCTGGATCAGGAACGCGTAAAACGCGGTAAAGACATTTATGAAATGAAATGCGAGGCTTGTCACCGGTTGGATGATCAGCGGATAGTGGGGCCGGGATGGAAGGATATTACCAAAAGACGCAAGCCGGAGTGGATCATGAACATGATTACCAATGTGGATGTAATGCTGGATCAGGATCCGGAGGCCCAGAAACTGCTGGAGTTATGTTTAACACGTATGCCCAACCAGAATGTTTCCATAGGCGATGCACGTGATATTCTGGAGTTTATGCGACAGAATGATGGCGAAAAGTAACCTATAAACCCATCTCTATATGAAATGCCTGTTTATTCTTCCCGTAGCCATGCTGCTGGCCTGTACGCAGCAATCCCCCGAAAGCGCCTCTGCCGATATGCCCCAGCACAGGGGCGGTCAGTCGGCTGTTGTGGATAATACCTCCCGACCTGATGTGGTGCGAATTGCATCCAACTCCAATGTGCACAAGACACTTGTGGCAGCACTAAAGGCGGCTGAATATGTAGATGCTTTATCGAATGCAGGTCCATTCACTGTGTTTGCACCTACAGACGAAGCATTTGACAAACTTCCGGCCGGAACATTGGACAACCTGCTGAAGCCTGAAAATAAAGGGGCCCTCCGCAACATACTGGAGTACCATGTGTACGTGGGCAATATCCGCGAAAGTCAGATTACGGATGGTATGACACTCAACCAGGTTAATCTTCAAAATATCACACTCAACAAAACGGCTGACGGAAAAATAACCATTAATGGTTCTGCCAGTGTGATTGGCACGGTTGAAGCATCTAACGGAACGGTATATGTGATTGATGCCGTACTGTTGCCTCCGGATAAAAAATAATTTGTAAACAATACCTAATCAATAATTATATGAAAAAGCAAATCTTCCATTTCGTTCTGACGGCTGTTGGGGCGTTGTTCATAGCGGGCTGTAAGCCACAGGGTCCTGCAGGCGTAACAACCGGTGGTGCAGCTTCCAAAGTGTATGTTGCACCCGGACAATATGACGAGTTCTACAACTTTGTTTCAGGGGGTTTTAACGGTCAGATGGCGGTATATGGCCTGCCTTCAGGCCGGTTGTTCCGGAATATTCCCGTCTTTTCTGTTCATCCTGAAAATGGTTATGGTTACAGCGAAGAGACAAAACCCATGTTAAATACTTCGCATGGTTTTGTGCCCTGGGATGATCTTCACCACCCCGCTCTCTCCACTACAAACGGTGAACATGACGGACGTTGGGCTTTTGGCAACGCCAACAATACACCCCGTGTAGCACGTATTGACCTGTCCACTTTCCGCACTGTTGAAATAATTGAATTACCCAACAGTGGAGGTAATCACTCTTCGCCTTTCATTACTGAAAATACAGAGTATGTGGTGGCGGGCACCCGATTCAGTGTGCCGGTTGGCGATAACCGTGATGTACCCATTAGCTCCTATAAAGAGAATTTTAAAGGCACCATTAGCTTCATAAAAGTTGACCCGCAAACCGGCAGGATGAGTATTGCCTTCCAGCTGCGTACACCGGGCTTTAATTATGATCTTAGCCGCGCAGGCAAAGGTCCGTCTCACGGATGGTTCTTCTTCTCCTGCTACAACACCGAGCAGGCCTATACATTACTCGAAGTCAATGCCTCGCGCAATGACAAGGATTTTATTATGGCCGTTAACTGGAAAAAAGCAGAGGAATACCTGGCTGCCGGCAAAGGCAAAACCGAAAAGGCACGCTATGCACATAATATATATGATGAAAAAACACACATGGCTACCAGCACCATCCTGGAAGACGTAACCGTACTGGATGTTACTGAGCTGTCGGGCATCGTGTACTTCCTGCCTTGCCCCAAATCGCCCCATGGCTGTGATGTGGACCCTACTGGTGAATATATTGTAGGAAGCGGCAAGCTCGCTGCTGTAATGCCGGTATTCTCCTTCAGTAAAATGCAACAGGCTATTGCCAATAAAGATTTTGAAGGCGACTTCCAGGGTATTCCGATAATTAAATATGAATCAGCTCTGCATGGTGAAGTACAGAAGCCCGGACTCGGACCGCTGCATACGGAGTTCGATGCCAATGGCAATGCTTATACCTCCTTCTTTGTGTCATCAGAAATTGTGAAATGGAATGTAAAAACACTCCAGGTTCTCGACCGGGTACCAACCTATTACTCAATTGGTCACCTGTGTGTTCCGGGAGGCCCCACCAAAAAACCGCACGGTAAATATGTAATTGCGTATAACAAGATTACCAAAGATCGCTACCTGCCAACCGGTCCTGAACTTTGTCAAAGTGCCCAGCTGTATTCAATTGAAGGGGATAAGATGCAACTGCTGCTCGACTTTCCCACAATTGGCGAGCCACACTATGCCGAGGCCATTCCCGCCAGTATGCTGAAGGATAAATCGGTTAAAATTTATCCGATAGAAGAAAATCAACATCCTTATGCCGCCAAGGGTGAAAAAATGGCCCGTGTTGAGCGTAAAGGTAATGATGTGCATGTGTACATGACGGCCATCCGCTCACACCTCACACCGGATAACATTGAGGGTATCCGAGTAGGGGATAACGTGTATTTCCATGTAACCAACCTCGAACAGGACTGGGATGTGCCGCATGGCTTTGCCGTTAAAGGAGCCACCAATGCTGAAATACTGATTATGCCCGGAGAAACACAAACCCTGTTATGGAAGCCGCTGAAACCGGGCATTTATCCCTTCTACTGCACAGACTTCTGCTCGGCATTGCACCAGGAAATGCAAGGCTATGTGCGGGTATCACCAGCAGGTAGCAATGTACCGCTCAAGTGGAGCCTCGGTGACGAACAGGTAGTACAGTAGCAGGATAATGATAGGTTGGGGGCTTTCGGCGCAGAGGAGGTCCCCCTTCTTCACCCTCTAAATATCGAACCATGAAATCACTGCCTCGCATACTGATGGCATTGGCGGCGCTTTGCCTGCTGGCGTTGTTTGTCTTTCCTATGTGGAAGATTGTGCTGTATGCACCGCAATACCCCGACGGGGTGGAAATGCACATCTGGATCAACAAGATTGGTGGTACCAGCCCTGGCACCTTGCAGAATGTGAACATCCTGAACCACTATGTGGGCATGAAGATGATTGAGCCAGACTCCATTCCCGAACTGCAATACTTCCAATACGTCATCATGGCCATGATTGCCCTAGGCCTGGCAGCCGCCTGGATGAACCGGAGTTGGGGGTTTCTAAGCTGGACTATCTTGCTGCTGGTACTTTGTGTACTGGGCATTTATGACTTCTACCTGTGGGAATACGACTACGGCCACAACCTGAGCGATACAGCCCCGATAAAGATACCCGGCGCGTCCTTTCAGCCGCCTTTGATCGGCCGCAAAGACATACTGAACTTCGTGGCCGTATCGCTGCCGCACATCGCCGGCTATTTCGTGGGGTTATCTCTGCTGCTGGGCGCCGGCGCCTGGTGGTTCACTCGCAAAAGTTCCAAACATGAGAAAGTGGTTATTCGCAGCGGCAATGGTCTGGCTGCTCGCAGCATGCTCGCCTAAGCCGAAGCCCATCCAGTACGGCGTGGATCTGTGCGCCTTTTGTCATATGTCTATCGTGGACAGGCAACATGCGGCAGAACTGGTCAATACCAAAGGCAAGGCTTTCAAATTTGACGCCATTGAATGTATGATACAGTACGCCAACTTGCACGACAGCAAAGATTTTGCGCTGTACCTGGTCAACGACTATCTGGCGCCGGGCCAACTCATAGACGCAACCGCCAGCACTTATCTCATCAGCCCAAACATACCTAGCCCGATGGGCGCCTTCCTTTCTGCTTTTGACCGTAGAGAAAACGCCGAAGATATTCAGGCAGAGCAGGGAGGGGAGGTGTTTGATTGGGAGGGGATCAGGGAGAGGATGAGGAGGTGACTTTGAGACTTTGAGACTTTGTGAGGGGAAGGTGGGATAACTTGAAAAAATGCAAACAATGTATCAAAAACTGATGTGGGGCATAGCTCTTGGCCTGGCATGGTGGGGGCGCGTGCAGGCGGCGACGCTGGAGGTGTGCGCGCAGTGCCCGTGGCAGTCGGTGCGGCAGGCGGTAGAAGCAGCTGCTCCAGGCGATGTGGTGCGCGTGCGTCCGGGGGGGTATAAAGAGCACAGCATACAGATAAACAAGAAGTTGGTGTTGCAAGGCACGGGGTTTCCTGTGCTGGAGGGCAACGACCTGGAAGAGATACTGATCATCACCGCCGATAGCGTACGCGTGGAGGGATTTGAACTGCGCCGCGCCGGCAAAAGCCAACTCAAAGACCAGGCTGCTATTCGCGTGCGCAAGGCGCGGTATTTCGTCATTCAGCAAAACAGAATTGTAGATGCTTACTTCGGCATTTACCTGGAGCACTCCAGCCACGGCTTGGTTGAAGGCAACGTCTTGTTGGGAACGGCCACTCATGAGGCCTCTGCCGGCAACGCCATTCACGGCTGGTATGGCCGGCACTTGGAAATCAGCAGCAATTACATCAAGGGGCATCGGGATGGCGTCTATCTGGAGTTTGTGGACAGTAGCCTGGTGGTGAACAACATCAGCGAGTACAACGTGCGCTATGGGTTGCACTATATGTTTTCCAACGACGACCAATACGTGTGTAACGTGTTCAGAAGCAACGGCGCAGGCGTGGCCGTCATGTTTTCCAAGCGCATCCAGATGCGTGAAAACCGTTTTGAACGCAATTGGGGAACCACAGCTTATGGGCTGTTGCTCAAAGAAATATATGACGCCGACATCCAGGACAATCATTTTCTGTACAACACCGTAGGCATATTCCTGGAAGGAGCCACGCGCATCAGCTACCAGCGCAACGAGTTTCAATACAATGGCTGGGCCGTACAAATGACCGGCGGCTGTCTGGACAATCACTTTACCCGGAACAACTTCCTGGCCAATACGCTGGACCTAGTAGTCAACAGCAGAGTCAACAACAATACTTTCAACGGCAACTACTGGAGTGAGTACACTGGTTACGACCTCAACCGCGACGGTACTGGCGACGTGCCGCACCGGCCAGTCAAACTCTTTTCCTACATACTGGCCCAATCGCCGGAGTCTATTGTACTGCTGCGCAGTTTTTTCATTGACCTGCTGAATTTTTCCGAAAAAGTCAGCCCGGCGCTGACCCCGCAAGACGTAGCCGATTATTCACCCTCAATGTCCAAAATCTCATGATTGCCATACGCCAATTGTCCAAATCCTTCGGCAGCCTGGAAGTGCTCAAAGGCATTGACCTGATTTTTGACAAGCCAGGCTGCGTGACGGCCGTGCTTGGCCCCAACGGATCGGGCAAGACCACGCTTATCAAAGCCTTGCTAGGGCTGGTCATTCCAGACGGGGGCATCATCGAGGTGGACAGGCAGAACGTGCGCGGGCAATGGGATTATCGCGCTCGCATAAGTTACCTGCCGCAAGCCGCTCGATTTCCTGAAAACCTGACTGTGCGCGAGCTGATAGACTTTGTTAAAAACATCCGTCGAGGGCAACAGTCCCAGGAGGAGCGCTTTATCCGCTTGTTTGACCTCGAGCCTCACCTGGACAAACGCCTGGGCAACCTCTCTGGCGGCACCCGCCAGAAAGTAAACATCGCCCTAGCGCTGATGTACGACTGCCCGCTGTGGATACTGGACGAACCCACCAACGGTCTCGACCCACTGGCTATGGTGCACTTCCGGGAGTTGGTGCAGGAAGCTCGCGCACAAGGCAAGATTGTGCTTATAACAACCCACATTATGAGCTTGGTGGAGGAAATTGCTAACGAAGTGGTATTCTTGCTCGAAGGCAAAATACATTTTCAAGGTACAATACAGGCGCTGAAAACGCAGCACAACCAACAAAGCGTAGAGCGCGCTATAGCCAGCATCCTGAGTGGTGGGGCGAGTTTTAGTGCCAATGGGCACTCTGCGCAGGTACAACAATTGGCTTTGAGTATGTAAACGCGATTTGCTCACTCTGTAAACACTGCTTTTTGCAATGTTTAAGATATTCCAATATACCCTGTTTGACTTGCTGCGCAGCCGCTGGACACTCGGATATCTGGGGTTTTACCTGGCGCTGACCAGCGCGCTGGCCTTTCTGAGCGGCGATACGTCGAAGGTCGTCATCAGCCTGATGAACGTGGTTTTGATTCTTTGCCCACTGGTAGCCAGCATGTTGGGAGCAATGTACTATTACAACTCGCGCGAGTTTATCGAGTTGTTGCTGGCTCAGCCCCTGCGCCGCACGCACATCTTTTGGGGGCAATATTTTGGGGTAGCCCTGTCGCTGTCGTTGAGCGTGCTGCTGGGCGTAGGCATTCCTTTGGCGGCTTATGGCATCTGGGCCTCGGGTGAAATCTGGAATTTTTTCGTCCTGCTGTTGGATGGCGTGCTGCTGTCGTTTATTTTTTCGGGGCTGGCATTCTGGATAGCCCTTCGACATGAAAACCGCATCAAGGGATTTGGCTTGGCTATTCTGGCCTGGCTGTTTTTCGCGGTCATCTACGATGGGCTGGTACTGCTACTGCTCATGGAGTTTCGGGACTATCCGCTGGAAGCCGCTTCGATATGCCTGGCCTTGTGCAACCCCATTGACTTATCACGGATTCTGATCCTGCTCAAGCTGGATATTTCCGCGCTGATGGGCTATACCGGGGCGGTGTTTCGGCAGTTTTTGGGTTCGCACTGGGGCATGGCGTTGTCGTTGGGCGCATTGCTGCTGTGGCTGACGACACCAGCGCTGATGGTACGTCGGATAGCGCAGCGTAAGGATTTTTGAGGTGAGTTCATTTACGGGTACTATTCATTTTTTCAACTCAAAACCTGATAGATATGCACACTCCAACAATTGGTCAGATGGTAGCGCAGGATTACCGCGTCGCCGGAGTTTTTAGGCGCTATGGCATTGATTTTTGCTGCAGAGGCGGGCGAACGCTGGCCGATGTGTGCGCGGAAAAAGGGCTTGACCTGGCCGATGTTGAACAGGCCTTGTCGGAACTCCAGAAAGAACCGGCACCGCGCCAGTTGAATGCCCAGGATTGGAAGGCAGATTTCCTGGCAGACTACATCGAACAGCGGCATCATACCTATGTGCGCAAGATGCTGCCCGAAATCAGCGCCTATGCAGAGAAAGTAGCCAAAGTACACGGCAAGCACCACCCGGAAACGCTGGAGATATGGAAATACTGGCAAGCCCTGGCCGCCGAACTGGCCTCGCATCTGCTCAAGGAAGAGCGTATGCTGTTTCCATACATCCGGCAACTGGCCAACGCGTCTGCCTCCGAAGCCCCCGCCCCGCCTTTTGGCACGGTACAAAACCCTGTGCGCATGATGGAAATGGAGCATGAGAACGCCGGCGAAATGATGCGCACCATTCGCACATTGAGCCACGACTTCTCCCCGCCACAAGACGCCTGCATGACTTATCGGGTGCTGTACCAGTTGCTGGAAGCATTTGAGGCCGACCTGCACGAACACGTGCACCTGGAAAACAACATCCTCTTTGGGAAGGCCATAGCGCTAGAAGATAGTATAGAACGGGTCTGAATAGCGAAGCCGTGACAAAGGTCACTGAATCACACACAGGCGATAATTTTGATTTATTGCTGAAAACGTTCGTCAACCATGCTAAGGCAAGCCTTCTCCGCGCTAATGATACTCACCGTGTGCGCCCATACTGGCGGAGAGGCTCTGCTGTACGGCTGGTACTGGCTGAGCAACCGATCTTTTGAACGAGTCTTTTGCATCAACCGCGAGACCCCCGAACGGCAATGCCACGGCCAATGTATGCTGAGCCAACTGGCCAAGCAGGAGCATGACCCCGCGCAGCAGGCGCCCAATCCGGTCAGCGAAGAAGAGCGCCTGCGCAACATTTACCTAGAGCCAGAGCAGCTTGCCTGGGTATTATTCCTGCCAGTAGTTGCGCTTGCCCGACAGCCCTTTCGATACCAGCCGCTTCTGAGCCAGCCCCTGGCTCGGGATATTTTTCACCCGCCCATTGGGCCGGCCACCTCGCCCAGGCTTGGCATGCAAGCCTGTTTTGCTGTTTTTTCTTGTATTTTCACTGCCTTCGCATGATGTGGTCGCTCTGAGCGCATCTGAAGGTCAAAATCAATACTGCCATGAAAAAGTTGTGGTTCGCCATAGCTGCCGCGCTGCTTGCATGGGGAGCGCAGGCGCAGACTTCCCTTTTCGTCAAAGGCCAGGTTCTGGACGCCGCCAAGCGCCAGGGCGTGCCTTTTGCGCTGGTGCAGATCAACCAGCACCATACCTACGCCGATGAAAAAGGCTATTTTGAAATACAGGTCAAACCCGCCGAGGTCTTTCATGTACAGGCCAGCCAACTGGGTTTTGAAGCAAGTAGCGAGGAAAAAACCGCCGATCAACTGCAGCAACTCGTGATTTCCCTTGCGCCCAGAACGCTGCCGCTGGAAGAGATCACCGTCAGCAGCCAGCCCATGCACTGCCACCCGCAGTCGGACATCATCTGCGACCGCGCCAAGCAAGCCACTCAATCGCGCGATATAGGCGACTTGTTCAAGGACATTCCCGGTTTTGCCGTGGTGAAAAAAGGCGGTTTTGCCATGGACCCTGTTTTTCGTTCCTTCAAATATGAGCAACTCAACATCATTTTTGACGGCGGCATTCAAACCACCCATGCCTGCCCGGCGCGCATGGACCCCGCCACTACGCACGTCAACCCCGACCTGGTACAAAAAGTAGAGTTGATCAAAGGCCCGTTCAGCGTGCGCTACGGCGCGGCTATGGGGGCTACCGTCAACATTGTAACCGAAACGTGGAACCCTGCCGAAAACGGATTCGGCGGCTATGTGTCCGGCGGGCTTGAAACCAATGGGCGCTCCAAGCTCACCCAATTCCAACTCCAGCACAACAGCCGTCTCGACCTGATGCTCAGCGGCGCCTGGAAGGATTTTGGCAGCTATACCAGCGGCGACGGCACACTCATCCCCTCCTCGTTCAAGGCTTATGATTACAGCCTGAAAGCCGGCTACGACCTGGCGGAAAACCAGCGCATTCAAATAAACTGGCGCCAAAACCTCAGCCGCGACGTGCTGCACGCCGGCCTGGCCATGGATACCGACAGCGACGACGGCTACATGCTTTCGCTGGACTATAACTGGCGCAACATCAGCCCGCTGCTGTACAGCATCACCGCCAAGGCCTACGGCAACCACGTGGACCACGTCATGTCCAACAGCCGGCGCCCCAACGCCGTTATGGCCAACATGGTGTCCAGCGTGCTGGCCGATAGCCACGGCGGGCGCCTGGAGGCCGCCCTGACCCCCGGCAAGAAAAACCTCGTGTACGCCGGCCTGGACTATCGCTACCTCTGGCGCGACGGCACGCGCCAGCGCACCATAAAGCGCAACATGATGACCGGCGAACCCCTGCCGCAACCCATGTACTTTGAAGATGCCATCTGGCAAAACTCCCACATTCACGACGCCGGAGCATTCGTGGAGGCACGCCGCTTCCTCACTCCGCGCACTACGGTCATGGTCGGCTTGCGCGCCGACAGAGTGTATGTGCGCACACAAGACCCCGCCCCCGACTTCAAACTGCTCTACGGCGACCTCCGCATCGCTCCCGAATGGAACATGAGCACTACAGCCTCCTTGCTTTACGCCACGCCGACCCAGTGGCAACTTCAGTGGGCGTTGGGGCGCGGCGTGCGCACTGCCAACATGATTGAGCGCTTCATCAACCACTTCACTATCGGCATTGACCCTTACGAGTACGTGGGCAACCCTCATCTGAAGCCGGAAGCCAACCACCAGGCGGAGTTTTCTGTGAGCAAGAAAGCCTACCGCTACCAATTCAGCGCAAATGTGTTCTATTCTTATTTGACCCACTTCATCACAGCCGCCGTAGACTCTACCCTGCGGCGCAAGTACATGGGCGCCCCGCCATTTGCGCGCCGCTTTGTCAACATTGACAAAGCTACGCAAGCAGGTGTGGAACTCTCCGCACAGGCTACGCTGGCGGAGGGGCTGAACCTTTATGGCCACCTGGCCTACACGCGCGCCCAAAACCTGAGCTGGAACGAGCCGCTGCCCGAGATACCGCCCCTGGAAGCCGTACTGGGCGCGCGCTATGAACGCAACCGCTGGTGGGCCGACGTACGCGGCCGTTTTGTAGATAATCAAAGCCGCATATCCGAAGTGTTTGGAGAAACTGCTACATCGGGCTTCAGCACACTTGACGCGCGCGCAGGTGTAGAGCCATTCAAAGGGCTAGCGCTGGGAGTGGCCGTGCTGAACATTCTGAACCGCCAGTACCGCGAGCACCTCAACCGGGCTTACCGAAACATGCCCACACAAGGCATTGTATTTGAGCCTGGCCGCAATGTGACATTGTTTGCGAAGTACAAATTCTGAGATTTGTACCCCTTGCTGAGGGCAGGCCATTGCGCCTGCCCTTGTTTTTTGTTGCACCTTTTGCTCAACGGTAGCTGGCGTTGATCTCCTCCAGCGCAGCCTGCCCGGGACAAAGCGCCTCTTCGCGCAAGCTATTGAGCGGCTGTGGTACGGTGTGAATGAGGTCGTGCAGGTCGCGGGTGTTCATGTCCAGGTAGAGCATGCCGGTGGGAATTGTGCCCTCGACCTTGGCATTTTGCAGCATGTCAATGACGGAGCGGCGGTCGGTGGGGTCCCAGCCGGGCGCCAACTTGTAGAGGTGCAGTAGCGAGCCGTCGTGCAGGGGGGCCAGCACAGATTTACCCTCCTTGTAGTGGATGTGGATGGCCTCTTTTTCGGGCACGAAGTCCAGTTCGGAGGTGGCCTCCTGGTGGGCGCGCACGTAGTCGTAAGACTTGGTAGAACCTTTGTTGTTGTTGAAGGTGACGCAGGGCGAAATCACATCCAGAAACGCAAAGCCCGGGTGCGCCATGGCAGCTTTGATGAGCGGCACGAGTTGGTGTTTGTCGCCAGAAAAACTGCGTGCTACGAAGGTGGCTCCTAACTCAATGGACAGACTACACAAATCAATACTCCTGAACTGGTTGGTATGGCCTTCCTTGCTGATGGAGCCAGCATCGGCGGTGGCTGAGTCCTGGCCTTTGGTGAGGCCGTAGCAGCCGTTGTTCATTACGATATACACCATGTTGAGGTTGCGGCGTACCGCATGCACAAACTGCCCCATCCCGATGGAGGCAGTGTCGCCGTCGCCGGAAATACCCAGGTAAATGAGGTCGCGATTGGCTAAGTAGGCGCCAGTAGTCACCGAGGGCATGCGGCCATGCACGGAGTTGAAGCCGTGCGAGTTGCGCAGAAAGTAAGCCGGCGTTTTGCTGGAGCAGCCAATACCGGAGATTTTGGCCAGCTTGTGCGGCTCTAAGTCTATCTCGAAGCAAGCCTGCACAATGGCCGCCGTGATAGAGTCGTGGCCGCAGCCGGCACAGAGGGTAGATATGGCGCCTTCGTAGTCAGCCTTGGTGTAGCCCACTCGGTTTTTCGGTAGTGCGGGGTGGCGAAATTGCGGTTTTATGAAGGACATGCGATGTGTTTTTGATAGATGATTTTTGTATTAGTGGCAAGCTGCAAGCAATGGTTTGCTAAGATTAAAGTTACTCGTTTATTGGAGCGATGATGCGCTGTAAGAACGCCGCTGGGTCTTTGTTCCAAGTTTTCACGACTTGCTGCGCAGCGTGGAGGGAGCACTATCCCAACGGGGGAATATTCCACATCCCTCCTCTCTCTACCCTGTGCTCTCTACCATTTGCTTAACTGTTATCTTCTCCAGTATTTGCTTGACAATTGCATCTGCGGTGATGGGCATGCCATCGTATTGCAGCACGGGGATCAACTTCTTCGGGTGCACTTCCAGTTCGTTGATTAAGAGAGTGCGGAACTGCTTGTCGCGGTTTTGTTCTACGACAAAGACGTACTCGTGCGCTTCAATAAAGTCAGCCACGCTGTCCTGAAAAGGAAATGCCCGAATGCGCAGCGCGTCGAAGCCTAGGTCATATTCTTTCTCCAGAATATCGAGCGCTTCGATGGCGGCATAGTGCGAGGTGCCAAAGAATATGAGCCCCAGGGTGTGGGTGTGGCCGTTGGAGTGCAGCTCCGGCGCAGGTACGAGGGTTTTGGCAGTTGCCCATTTTTTGGCCAGGCGCTCTACCGAGCGGGCGTAAGTAGCGGCGTCTTCGGTATAGCGGGCGTATTCGTCGCGCGAGGTGCCGCGGGTAGTAAAAGCCCCTTTGGTAGGGTGTGTGCCTGGGATGGTACGGTAGCAGATGCCGTCGTCATCCACGTCGAGGTAGCGGCCAAATTTTTGCACCTTGTCCAGTTCTGCAGCGCTGAGCACTTTGCCGCGGTCGTAGCAACGCTTGTCATCCCAGCGCAGGGGTGCGGTCATGTGGAAGTTCATGCCCAGGTCGAGGTCGGTCATGACGATGATGGGCGTTTGCAAGCGGTCGGCCAGGTCAAGGGCTTGGGCTGACATCTCAAAGCACTCTGCAGGCGTAGAGGGGAAGAGCAGTACGTGCTTGGTATCGCCGTGCGAGGCGTAGGCGGAGGAGAGGATGTCGGCCTGCTGGGTGCGGGTGGGCATACCTGTAGAAGGGCCGCCGCGTTGTACATTGATGATGGTAGCTGGGATTTCAGCATAGTAGGCCAGCCCCAGGAATTCTGTCATGAGCGACACACCCGGCCCACTGGTGGCGGTGAAGGCGCGGGCACCGTTCCAGGTAGCGCCTATGACCATGCCGATAGCTGCCAGTTCATCTTCGGCCTGTACGATGGCAAAGCGGTTTTTGCCGGTTTCGGGGTCAATGCGGTAGTGCTTGCAATAGGTTTCAAAGGCTTTGGCTACAGAGGTAGAGGGCGTGATCGGATACCAGGCTGCTACTGTGGCGCCACCATAGAGCATGCCCAGTGCACAGGCGGTGTTGCCATCTATCATGATGCTATCGCCCACTTTATCGCGTCGAGCAACACGCAAGGGCAACGGGCAAGAGTAGTGCGCCAGCACGTAATGCCTGCCCAGATCCAATGCCTGGAAGTTGGGTTCGATGAGTTTTTCGTGCTTGCGAAACTGCTGGCGAATAATGCCATGTACTACATCCAGCTCAATTTGCAGCAACTCTACGAGGGCACCGATATAGACCATGTTTTTAAAAAGCTGCTGTTGGCGCGGCTCACTAAAGTGCTCCATGCACAGTTGCATCATGGGGATGCCAATGAAATGGATGTCTTCGCGGCGAAACTCCTGGTGCAGTGGCTTGGTACTGTCGTATATGAGGTAGCCACCGGTACGCACCGAGGCGACGTCCTGTTTGAAGCTCTCCGGATTGACGGCCACCATGATATCCACGCCTTCGCGGCGGCCTAAGTAGCCGCGCTCGTTGATGCGCACCTCAAACCAGGTAGGCAGCCCCTGGATGTTGGAGGGGAAAATGTTCTTGGGCGACACCGGAATGCCCATGCGGAAAATAGCCTTGGAGAACATGTCGTTGGCACTGGCCGAACCGGTACCGTTGACGTTGGCAAAACGAACGACAAAGTCGTTCACCAAAGGTGAAATGTTCATAAGATTTTAACGGCTTTCGTTACATTGTACAAATACTTTTGCATATCCCAGGCCGCTGTGGGGCAGCGCTCGGCGCACAGGCCGCAGTGCAAGCATACGTCTTCGTCCTTGACCATGACACGACCGGTGGGTAGCGTATCCGACACGTACAAGTCTTGCGATTTGTTTAATGCCGGAGCGCTTAGCCGCATTCGAAGGTCGTCTTCGTCGCCATTGATAGTGAAGGTAATGCAGGAAGTAGGACATACATCTACGCAGGCGTCGCATTCAATGCAGCGCGAGTGGTAAAAGACGGTTTGCACGTCGCAGTTGAGGCATCGCTGAGCTTCCTTGAAGGCGGTATCGGTATCAAAGCCGAGTTCTACCTCCACTTTTCGGTTGCTTAGGGCCAGTTTTTTTTCCTCGTGTGGCACCGCATAGCGGTCGTCGCTCACTACGGCATTGTCGTAAATCCACTCGTGGATGCCCATTTTCTGGCGTACTAAGTTAGTAGTGGGCGCGGGGCGGTCGGTCAGGAGGTCTTTGCCCTGGCAGAACAGGTGTATGGAGATAGCCGCCTGGTGGCCGTGCGCTACGGCAGTGATGATATTTTCGGGGCCAAAGGCGGCATCTCCGCCAAAGAATACCTTGGGCATCGTGCTCTGGAAGGAGATGCGGTCCACCACGGGCAAGTCCCATTTGCCAAAAGCAATACCCAGATCGCGCTCAATCCATGGAAAGGCATTGTCTTGCCCTACAGCAATGATGACGTCGTCGGCTTCCATAAACACATCGGGCTCGCCGGTAGGCACGAGGGTGCGGCGGCCTTTGTCGTCGTATTCGGCGCGTACCTTTTCAAAAATGACGCCCCTGAGCTTGCCGTTTTCCACCACAAATTCCTTGGGTGGCATGTTGTTGTAGATGGGAATATCTTCGCGCTGGGCGTCGGCAATTTCCCAAGGCGAGGCTTTCATGGTACTAAAAGGGCTGCGCACCACCACCGTCACTTGCTCGCCGCCCAGACGGCGAGCTGTGCGGCAGCAGTCCATAGCTGTGTTGCCACCGCCCAGCACAATTACTTTTTTGCCAATGGAGTGTACGTGCTCGAAAGCTACATTGGCCAGAAACTCAATGCCGATGTGGATATTCCTGGCGCCCTCTTTGCGGCCGGGCAGATTGAGGTCGCGGCCTTTAGGTGCACCAGTGCCTACAAATATAGCGTCGTAGTCTTTATTGAGTATTTCTCGCATACTGCTCACGTAGTGGTTGAAATGCGTATGAATACCCATACTCAGTATGTAGCCAGTTTCCTCGTCGAGCACGGATTCGGGCAAGCGGAAGGCCGGAATCTGGGTGCGCATCATGCCGCCGGCCTTGTGCCATTCGTCGTATAGGTGTATCTCATAGCCCAATGGGGCCAGGTCGCGAGCCACAGTGAGTGAGGCCGGCCCGCCGCCGATGAGAGCTATTTTTTTGCCATTGCCCTGGGCGGGGGCAGTAGGCATATACTGCTTGACGGGGCCCTTATTGTCGGCAGCTACACGCTTGAGCCGGCAAATGGCTACGGGTTCTTCGCCCTGCTCGATGCGGCCCCGGCGGCAGGCGGGTTCACAGGGGCGGTCGCAGGTGCGGCCTAAGATGCCGGGAAACACATTAGATTCCCAGTTGATCAGGTAGGCCTCTGTGTATTTACCGTTGGCAATCAGGCGGATGTACTCTGGTACGGGCGTATGTGCCGGGCAGGCATACTGGCAGTCCACTACTTTGTGGAAATACTCAGGGTTCTGGATATTGGTAGGCTTCACAGCTGAAAGAAAATTTGTCCTGAAATCTGCATTGCATCATCGGATGTAAACTTAGCAACAGATTTTTAAAGACAAAATACTGTGGATAAAAAAAATTGCAGTATGAGGCAGAAATAAAGATAAGCAAAGCACATGTAGGGTAGCCTGTGGGCGCCTTCAAAGAAAAAAGCCCTGCCAGAGATGTGGCAGGGCTTTTTTGGGCGTTGGGACGTTTGCTGTCTGGGGTGGTAGACCGGGCTCGAACCGGCGACCTTCGGAACCACAATCCGACGCTCTAACCAACTGAGCTACAACCACCATGGGTTAGTTACTTACTTTAAGCGGCGCAAAATTAAAAAAGTTCCTGAAAATTACACAATTTTGCGAAGTCTTTTTTTGCTGCTACTGTTATGACCAGTTTTCGCATCCGCCCCCGATTTCGTCTGCAAGTGGCTATGCCACCTGAAACCGTGCGCTCGCGCTTCGAGCACGCCTGCACGGCACCGGGTGCTGCCTGCGAAGCAGCCTTCTTGCCTCAGCACATTATTCTTCGACTGCCAGAGGCGGAGCAGCATTTCTGGTCGCCGCGGCTGGAGTTGGCGCTGGAAGCCGTTGAAGAGGGTACGCTCATCCGGGGCTTGTACGGCCCCAGCCCACAGGTGTGGACGATGTTTACCATTGCCTATGGTGCCATTGGTACCTTGGCGCTGTTTATCACTGTCATAGGCGCCTCGCAGCTGATGCTCGGCTTGCCAGGGCACATCATGTGGGTATTGCCAGTGCTGGGCGGAGCAGCGCTTTTCCTGTACCTGGCTGGGCAAACCGGCCAAAAACTAGGTGCCAGCCAAACTTTTACGCTGCACCACTTTTTTGAGCAAACCCTGGGAGTCAAGACTCCGGTGCATTAGTCGTCATATTTGGGATGCTCTCCTCTTGGCGAGCAACCGAGCCAATCTGTGTCAATTAAGGCCTACGTCCCTTTTATGCGCTCAGGATTGTTGGAGATGAAGCCCTGCCAGCCTTTGTGGGTGCTTTTGTTGCCGGGTAGCCGATTGCGCGAGGTATAGTAATGGCATACAGCGGCAGCTAGTGCATCGGAGGCATCCAGTAGATGGTCTTGCAGATTTACTTTCAGCGTAGTAGTGAGCATGGCCGCCACCTGCTTTTTGGTGGCATTGCCGTTGCCAGTCACGGCTTGCTTGATTTTTTTGGGCGAATACTCGGCGATATTCAGCCCCTGGGCAATAGCTGCGGCTATGGCCACACCCTGTGACCTCCCCAGCTTGAGCATAGACTGGACATTCTTACCAAAAAAAGGCGCCTCTATGGCCATCTCACTCGGGTGGTATTCTTGTATGATTTTTTGTATTTGCTTGAGAGTGCGCTCCAGGCGATACTCGTGGGCTTCATCACTATGGAAGCGGATTACCCCCAGGTGAAGTACATGTAACTGCTTGTCGCTCACCTCCACTAGGGCGAAACCCAGTACAGTGGTGCCGGGATCCACACCTAAGATCCGCCAGTTGATGTCGGGATGCGAGGTCAAATTAGTAGTATTATTGTGGCGTAAATATGCATACGCTTGCAAAATAACACAAAAAACGGGGCAAAATCGCGATATGGGTGGCGCACCGGCTATTTTTTGCTCAAAGGCGCCTTAGTAGCAGTGCCATTGTGGATGCTGGCAGGGCATATGAGCGCTGCTTGGCCAGCGCTGGAGGCGGGCACATGGTCAGGTACTGAGCAGAAGGTATGGATGTATTTATGGCTGGCGGCAGCGGCACTGCTCGCACCGCTCAACTGGGGGCTGGAGGCGCTCAAGTGGCGTTTGTTGTTGCAGGTATTTCAGCCGGTATCACTTCGCAAAGTCATGGCGGCAGTCATGGCGGGTGTGGCATTTTCTATCATCACACCCGGCAGAGTGGGAGAATACGGGGGTAGAATGTGGATGCTAGGGCGAAAAGCCATGTGGGGTGCTGCTGTTTCTACTCTACTGGGTAGTGCCTGCCAATGGGCAGTATTGCTGTTTGCAGGTGGATGGGGCATGGCGGCTTGGGGGCTTCGGTGTAGGGTAGCTACCCCCGAGGTGTGGTATGGCGCTTTGGCTCTGGCCTGGGCAGCAACTGGGCTAATCGCCTTGGTTTTGTTCAATGTGCGTGGGGCATTAGGAGGTATTTCGTTTTTGCCTCAGGCAAGATGGCGTTTCCGGCTGCTGCGCAGGCTAGTGGCTTTGCGACAGTATCAGCCGGCTGTCATCGTGCGCGCGCTGGGGCTGGCAGCCCTGCGCTACGGAGTGTATGCCGCCCAATACTACCTGCTGTTACGTTGCTTCGGCCTGCAGGCACCTGTGTATTGGGTCTTTGCTGGTATTGCTGCCATTTTTTTGATGCAAACTGGCCTGCCACTATCGCCTTTGGCAGGTTTGCCAGCCAGAGGAGAACTGGCTCGGCTGGTATGGGCTCACCTGGGCATGAGCAGCCTGGGTGCACTGGCTGCCGCCTATGTTTTATTCATACTAAATTTGGGTTTGCCGGCGTTAATCGGTGCGACTGTAACAATCCTGAGTAACCAGAATAATCCATCTCAAACATGAGAAAACTTTGGAAAATAGCTCTGGCTATGCCTACCCTGCTGGCGCTGCTGGCCTTCGACTTTGCCACAGAACGCCAGGCTGATGCCTTGCCGGAGCACCGGGCGCAAGTCTCTGAAGCCAGCCTGCAATGCGATGCCCGCACGCCAGTGTTCAAGCCCGGTGAAGAGCTGACATACAAAGTGTATTACAACTGGAACTTTGTATGGATTTCGGCTGGAGAGGTTACCTTCCGCGTGCGCGAGGTCAACGGCGAGTATCATCTCTCGGCGCATGGCAGTACTTATAAATCGTATGACTGGTTCTTCAGGGTGCGTGACAAATACGACGCCTACGTGGACAAAAAAAGCCTCCTGCCTCGCGTATCCATCCGCGACGTATCCGAAGGCAAATACCGCGTCTATGACGAAGTGACCTTTGACCGCAATCTGGGCAAAGTCACCTCGCTGCGCGGCAAAACTAAGGAAACTGCCACCCTCACCGAATACAAGGTCAACCCCTGCGCACATGATGTGCTCTCCATCGTATATTATGCTCGTACGCTTGACTATAAGAATATGCGCGCTGGGCAGGATTTTCCTGTCAATATCTTTATTGACAAAGAAGAATGGAACCTCAGGGTGCAGTACCTGGGCAAAGAGGACAACAAGAAGATACGCCACCAGGGGCGCTTTCGCACTATCAAGTTCAGTCCGCAAGTTATTGAAGGGTTTGTGTTCAAAAAAGACGACCGCATGACCATCTGGGCCACCGACGATGACAACCGAATGCCTCTGATGATCGAAACGCCTATCTCGGTGGGTTCTGTCAAGGTCATTCTCAAAGAATATAAAGGTCTGCGCTATCCGATGACCGCCAAAGTAGCCGACGACGATGGTGTGGATGAGGACGGTATCAAAGACTAACGACAAATCATTCAACACCCTTGTCCTTGCTTTTTTCGATGAAAACACTGCACAAACTGCTAGGCGTTATCCTAATATGGGCTTTGGGGGCGTGGAGCATAGCCGCTCAGAGTATAGACAGAGCCGCTGAAAAACTAGAAAAAACGCGCGCCGAAAACTGGCCGCCTCAGCGCGTACATGGCCGCAGTACGTTGGGGTATGCATTGCAGCAAGTGTTCAAACGCCACGCTGAATTTTGCGGATTCAAAGTCCAGGATAATGGGCGCGATTTTGTACCACCCGATGCCTCCCGGTTTCTAGGCCGCCGCACCTTGCGCACTCCTGTAGAAACCGCCGACATCTCCGGCGGAGGGTTGCTTTATTATGTTTTTCATGAGCAAGAACGCTACATACCTTTTGCCTCCATACGTTTTACTCCTTCCAAGGTGCTCCGCCTGCCTGGCACTCCGCAGCCTTTTGCCATTCATCCTGACGAAAACTTCGACTCCTTCATCCTAACCAAAACTTGCAGTGGCTATCTCAAAGCCTCACTGGATGCTGGCATTGAGCCACCTTATGCTGCATTCAAAGCAGCCTTGGACACTGACAGCCGGCGCGAGTCCTCTGTTATGGCTATTTCGGGGTCTTTTGTGTCTCCGTTGCGCATTGCCCTGGATGCCAACGATCGGCGCACTGCCGAGGCCATGATGAAACTCTGGCAGTTCTACCGCGAAAACCCCGGCTACATTGGCAAGGCCTACTACCTGCGTGAGTTCCAGGGCGTAATGATACGGCATGTGTCCACAGCGGAGGAGAACGCCCGCATCGAGTCTGAAGGTGCTTTCAACCTCGGCGGGCCACTACCGGCGCGCCTCAAAGCCGCATTTGGTATAGGTGCTGGCAAGTCCAGCGTATTTTCTGGCACAGATTGGCAAACCATTCTATTTGCCGACTTTGACGCCGCCTACACCCGTGATCGAATCTTTGCCCCGCTACCTACACCGGCAGAGATTCGTCGGTACTTCGAGCAATTGCGCCCGCTGGCTTACCTCTCCGGCAGTAGCCCAATATTGGTGGAAGGTGTTCGTTTTCAGCATGTAGTGGAGCTGCCTGGCGTGCCGGAGGAGATGTCAGTGGCGTTTTGGGAGCTGGAAGCAGTGAGCCCAGGTTGTTTTGACGATACACCGGTGTTTGACACTGGATATTTCACGAAGGGTGAAAACTACGGCTGCCGATTTTCACTTTCCGGCCGGCCTGCACGCGTGCATTTCAATCCCTACAACAGCAATCGTGCCGGCGTGGCCAAAGTGAGCTACGTCATTCGTAGCCGCCAACCCATAGGCTCAGAGTACATCCGCATACGGGTAGAAGCCGAGACGCCCACCAGCATACACCCGCTGGCGCGCATGGCGCGCGGGGAGTTCAATATCAGCAGGAAAGACAACCGCCACTTTGCACTGCAATGGACTTTTGAAGTGGAAATTGAAGACGCCGATAACCCTGTGGATTTTAGCGTGGCACCTTCTATAGATAAGATTACACTGCGCAATGCTGATGGCGAAGTACCAGTGTACCTGGCCAATTTGCAAGCCGACCCTGGCCGCAGGCGCTTTTTCATTACCCTAGAAACCCAAGAAACCTGGCCACTGGATCGCATAGACGACGGGCAATCTCAATCCTACAATCTTTCTTTGGATATTCACCTCAAGAGCCTCCGGGCCGACACCTTTGCTGCAAGGCCTGTACAGGGCATCGTTCATCTGCCAGGGATTCGCCCGCCGGCACCTCCTGCGGCTGAAGGAGATGGTAGAAATTGAAATTTAAGCCAAAAGTATTGGCGCTTTGCCAGAGTTCAGTATCTTCACAATTTAATAATGCACTATATGTATTCATTGCGTGCTTTGCCGGCCACAAACGACCGGCAAAGCCGCAATTTTTTTACAAGCGACTTTCTTATTTTACTAAACTTCTGCGCCTGTTTTTTTATTTCGGATTAACCCTTGGTGCTCGTAGTGGCCAAGTTGAAAATTACCAGGCCAAAACCAATCTTGTTAACGGCGTCGCCAATGTTGTAAATGACGTCCATTGCTTCGATTTTCAGTACATTGCGCAGCAAGCCGTCTGTTTCGATTGCCATATAGCCGATGGGATAGATAGCCCAACCTACCAACACGAACCACGCCAGCGTCTTGAATGCGCGCTGCAGGGCAGGCTCGTTGGACTTTTCGGCTAGCTTCTTGGCAGACCCCATCCAGATTTCATACAGGACACCTACGTAGCCAATGGTGGAGATAGCCCCCCAGATGGCGCTGTTGCTGCGGTAGAGTGTTTCGCCCAGGTAACCAGCAACGAGCATCCACAGCGAATAGATAATGAGACGCCACATCAGCCCGACGTTAGCGCCGAAGGCGCGCAGGATGAGGTAAAACTCCACGCACATGAGCGGAACCGTCAGAATCCAGTCAATGTAACGGAACTCCGTTGGCGAAGAGCCATTCTCCGCCCAAAAACTGCGCATGTAAAAGTAGTGGACAGCAGCGATACCGGTGATCAAGCCCGATACCAGCATCGAATCTTTCCACTTGCCTTCTACCCGCGTCATTTGTACAAAGAAGAACACCGTGGCGGCCAGCATGGCCATGGAGCCAATGAAAAAGGTAAAGCCTACGTAATCACCAGGCTTGAGGGTAGCCAAGAAGATCGGCTCAATTAGGTTTGATAATGCACTCATAAGAACGTTAATTTTTGTTAAAAATTAGTTAAAATTGCAGGTTAAACAGCAACTGTTTCAATTGGTTTTTAAAGTTGAAAAATTTTTGTAAAACACCTGTCTTTTAGCGCCCGAAAGTTGTTTTTAAAAAATAAAAAGTGT
This sequence comes from uncultured Saprospiraceae bacterium, assembly GCA_938015595.1. Lineage (GTDB taxonomy): Bacteria > Bacteroidota > Bacteroidia > Chitinophagales > Saprospiraceae > UBA2329. The sequence goes on from CALLPI010000001.1 coordinate 27,212, forward strand.
TTTTCCGAGGCTTTTGCCTCAAAAAAACACTTTTTATTCGGCTGGATTAACGCCTTTTTAGCCCGCTACTAATGCTTTGCGCAATGCCGCTTGTGCTGCCGCCAGTCGAGCAATGGGTATGCGAAATGGCGAGCAGCTTACATAGTCTAACCCCACCTTGAAGAAAAACTCGATGGAGGCGGGGTCGCCGCCATGCTCGCCACATACACCCAGGTGCAAGTTGGGTTTCACCTGGCGCCCCTTTTCTACGGCTGCTTTCACTAGCAGGCCCACGCCCTTCTGATCAATAGACTTAAAGGGGTCGGACTCCAGCAAGCCCTGCTTGACGTATAGCGGCAAGAACCTACCAGCGTCATCACGCGAGAAGCCCATCGTGAGTTGGGTGAGGTCGTTGGTGCCGAAGGAAAAGAACTCTGCGCTTTGAGCGATGCTATCGGCCACCATGGCAGCTCGAGGCGTTTCAATCATGGTGCCTACCAAATAGTCCACGCGGTCGCCTCGTTCAGCAAAGACTTGCTCGGCCACTCGGCGAATGACAGCCTCCTGCTTGCGAAACTCCCGCAGCGAAATGATGAGCGGTATCATAATTTCGGGCTTCACAACTACGCCTTTGGCCTTTGCGTTGAGTGCAGCTTCGAAGATGGCTCTGGCCTGCATTTCTGTGATCTCCGGATAGGTGATGCCCAGGCGGCAACCGCGATGCCCCATCATGGGGTTGAACTCCTGAAGTTCTTCTACACGGCGTTGAATGGTTTCGAGCGGCAAGCCCATATCCTGGGCCATTTCGCGCTGGTTGGCCTCTTCGTGTGGTACAAACTCGTGCAGAGGCGGATCCAGCAGTCGGATGGTGACGGGCAGGCCGTCCATAGCTTCAAATAAGCCTTCAAAGTCGCTGCGCTGCATAGGCAGCAGTTTATCCAAGGCTTTTCGGCGGCCGGCTTCGTCTTCGGCCAAGATCATTTCGCGCATGGCAATGATGCGATTGCCTTCAAAAAACATGTGCTCAGTGCGGCAAAGACCTATACCTTGAGCACCTAGTTTCCGAGCTATGATGGCATCCTGGGGCGTATCGGCGTTGGTGCGTACTTCCATCTGGCGGTATTCGTCGGCCATGCGCATGAGTTCGGCAAAGTCGCCGGTAAGTTCGGCCTCGCGAGTGAGAATTTTGCCTTCATACACCTCTCCGGTGGAGCCGTTGAGTGAGATCCACTCGCCTTCGCGGTACGCCCTTCCCTCTACGGTGAAGGTGCGCGTGTGGTAATCTACGTGAATGGCGCTGGCGCCCGATACGCAGCATTTGCCCATGCCGCGCGCTACCACGGCCGCGTGGGAGGTCATGCCGCCACGAGCGGTAAGGATGCCCTTGGCAGTGTGCATGCCGCGCAGGTCTTCCGGCGAAGTTTCGGTGCGTACCAGAATGACCGCCTTGCCTTGTTTTGTCCAAGCTTCTGCTTCGTCAGCGAAAAAGACGATCTGGCCGGTAGCTGCTCCGGGCGAGGCTGGCAAGCCCCGTGCAATGACCTTAGCTTCGCGCATGGCTTGAGGCTCAAACACAGGGTGCAGCAGGTCATCGAGTCGGAGGGGGTCTACGCGCAGTAGGGCGGTGCGCTCGTCAATCATGCCTTGGCGCAGCATGTCCATGGCAATTTTGACGGCGGCAGTGCCAGTGCGTTTGCCGTTGCGTGTCTGGAGCATCCACAACTTGCCTTCCTGAATGGTGAACTCGAGGTCTTGCATGTCGCGGTAGTGATTTTCCAGTAGGGTTTTAGCTTGGTACAGTTGGGCGTAGGTATCCGGCATAATTTCCTCAAGCGAAGGATAGCGGCTGCGGCGCTCGTTTTCAGAAACGCCGGCCAGTGCAGCCCAGCGACGCGAGCCTTCGAGCGTGATCTGCTGCGGGGTGCGAGTGCCGGCCACTACGTCTTCGCCCTGGGCGTTGACCAAAAACTCACCGTTGAAAATATCTTCGCCTGTGGCGGCGTCGCGGGTGAAGGCTACACCGGTGGCGCTGTGGTCGCCCATATTGCCAAACACCATAGCCTGTACGTTCACTGCTGTGCCCCAGCTTTCGGGAATGCCATTGATGGCACGGTACACCTGTGCGCGCTCGTTGTTCCAGCTTTCAAATACCGCCAAGATAGCCCCCCACAGTTGATCCCAGGGGTCAGCGGGAAAGTCTTGTTGCAGCCGCTCACGGATGAGTGCTCTGAAACGGCGCACGAGCTCCTGGAGGTCTTCGGTGGTCAATTCTGTATCCAGATGCACGCCTTTCTCGTCTTTGAGTTGCTGGATGACAACCTCAAACGGATCTTCATCTTCCTTGCGAGCGGGTTTCAAGCCCATAACGACGTCGCCATACATTTGGATGAAGCGGCGATAGGAGTCCCAGGCAAAGCGCGGATTGCCCGACCTGGCGGCCAGCCTCTGCACGGAGGTGTCGTTCAAGCCCAAATTGAGAATGGTATCCATCATACCGGGCATGGATGCTCTGGCGCCGGAGCGCACGGAGAGCAGCAGCGGATCGTCGGGGTCGTTAAACCGCTTGCCAAAGTGGTACTCAATGAAAGCCACGCCACCCCTAACCTCCTCCTCAATCAGATCTTTGAGCCAGTCTTTGCCGCGCTCGTTGTAAAGAGCACAGGCTTCTGTACTGATGGTAAAGCCAGGCGGTACAGGAATGCCCAACAAACACATCTCAGCCAGGTTGGCGCCTTTGCCACCCAATAGGTTCTTCATGCTGGCATTGCCGTCGGCCATACCTTCGCTAAATACGTACACATACTTTTGAGAAGTACTCATAAGGGTTGATTTTCAAGTGAAAAGCCTTGTTGTATTGCAGGTAAAAAATAAGGAGTTTATGGCCTGAAGAGGAATGATTTAAGGCAGAGCAAGGGGTGATAGTTGTCAGTTTTATGGCTGGGAAGACTTTAAGACTGGGAGATTGGATGTATCCTATGCTGAAAAAAATCTCTTTTGATCTCTCTCCGACAATACGCCTTCCTGTATCTTTAGGGGCTTGGGTGTTGAAAGGAAAAAAAATATAAGTATGTTGCTTCGTTTTCGCCTGCTGGTATATGGGGTTCTAGTCGGGCTGTCTGGTGCCGGAGCTATGACTCTCGATTCGTTGGTAGCCATGCGCCACCGCGACTTGGCGCTGTTTTTCTTTGCCCAGAATTGCCTCGACAGCGCCGCGCAGCATCAAGCCAAGGCTTTGCACTACTTTAGGCAGCACGACCAACTACACGCTTGGCTGGATGCGCAAATCGCTGCTAGCAATCTATTATACCAACACGGCTATACTAGCCTGGCACTACTCAAGCTCTCCCAGTCAGTAGGCGACAGCATCTGGAGAAAGCCCCAAGATTCTACCGAGTGGGACGCCTTGGGGCGTTGCTACTTAGCTCTGGCCGATGTGCAAAGTACTATGCTTCTGCGCGAAGCCCAAACGCTGATGGATTACGAAATGGCACGCGACATCCTTGTGAACCGCCTCCAGCGCTGCGATGCCTGGATAGCCTTGCACCTGTGGCGCCCGCTGGCGGCAGTGTACACCCGAAAAGGCAATTTTCCCGAAGCCAAGGCTGCACTCGATACCGCCTGTCAACTTGCCATGCAGGAGCGCAACGCTCACGTAGCCTCTGTTGCCCTGCGAGATTTGGCCAGGCTTCAAATGCAGCGTGGCTCACCTGCCGATGCCATAGAAACCTTGCGCAAGGCGCTGCTATTGCCCAGGCAATTCCCAGCCGAGCTAGCCGCTATCCACGCTGGTTTCCAGCAGGCCTGGGTCATGCGCAACAACCCCGGCAGCGCCCTCATACATGGCCGGCTGGCTGCCCAGTTCTTTCGCACTTGCGGCGATTCTTGTAAAGCAGAGTTAGCCTACGTCCTGGCCGGCAATGCCATGCAACTATTAGAAAGGCGTAATTTCCGTGAAGCCCGCCAACTTTTGGAGGAAGCCCACCAGCTGTTGCGCGCCCAGTCCGCTGGCGATTACCCGCCCCAGCTTGCCAGTATTTACGAAAACTTTGGTCAGCTTTATCTGGCCTGGAGCGAACCCGAAGAAGCCCTACGCTGGTATCAGCAGGCGCTCATGGCTGAAATGCCGGCTTTCCGCGAAAAAGACTACCGCCTACATCCCCCTGTGGCTCTGGTGCCAGGTACGCGCATTGCTGCCGATGCCCTGGCTGGTAAGGCAGAGGCTTTCTACATGCTTTATCAACGCAATCGTCGTGCGGAATTTCTGGAACTTGCCCTAGCCAGCTATGAGCGCAGTTTTTACGTCGAAACTTTGTTGCATCGGTTTTTCCCTAAAGATTTTTCTATTGCACTGCCGGAGCTCAGGCTGCGCCAGCGGCTACAACAAGCCCTGAATATTGCCCTAACCCCTGATCCGATGTCACCGCTTTTTTCTGACTTTCAGTCTCGAGCATTTGCCTTGGCCGACGAACACAAGAAAATGCGCCTGTTGGAAGCCTGCGTGCACCATGGCGTGCTCAACCCTCTTCGCCTACCTTCTCTACTGCCCGACAGCAGCGGCTTCCGCATTGCCGAGTTGCAAGCGCTGATTCCTGATAAAGACCGCACATACATCTCTTACAGCCTGGGCGCCGATAAGATCTTTGCTTTCATCATCACCAGAACCAGCACTCGCATTAGCTCTATACCACTGGATTTTCCTCTGGATGATTGGGCAACCCAATTGCGCAGGAGCCTGGAGTGGTATGGCCGGCCTGGTGCCGACTACCCTGCCTTAAACGCAGCGTATGCCCGCCTGGCCGTGCAGTTGTACCTACGCCTGATAGCCCCGCTGGAATATACTGCTGCTATGGAGCCTCGGCTAACTATCATACCCGATGGCGTATTGTATGGCGTGCCTTTTGAGGCTTTACTGACCGCCTCGCCTGCTGCCAGTGCTCCTGCTGACACCTGGCCATATTTGCTGCATCGCTACCGTATCAGTTACGGGTTGTCACTGGGGTTGCAAGTTGATTTAATGAGGCAATCTCGCAGGGTGTACACCGGCTTGTTGGGGGTGGCACCACACTGGGACAACAGCACTGAACAAACAGAGGTATCGCTTTTTCGTACAGAGCAATGGCAACAAATGGAGCGCATTATCGGTGGCAAATGGTTGCTGCGCCAACAGGCAACCCCCACTAACTTCAAGTTGAAAGCTCCAAGGTTTGGTGTGTTGTATCTCGCCACCACAGCTCAAGCTAATCCCGTGGGTGGGCCGCCTTCCTTCCTGGCTTTGTCAGATGGGCAAGGGGGTATGGACTCCCTGAAGTGCAGCGACCTCTTTGCTATGAAACTCAAAGCAGATATAACTGTGCTGGAGCGCTGTACCTTTGCAAGCCTCGAAACAGCTATTCTGCTGCCGCTCAGCTTTTTCTATGCTGGCAGTGGCGCTGTGTTGCTGCCCTTTTGGCCAGAGCGCACCGATTCGTCAAGCACTATGCCTATGTATTTTCTTGAGAATGTAAAGGCTGGCCAAGGCAAACGCGATGCCCTTTGGAAAGCCAAAAAGCGCATGATACAAGCCAATGCTGACGTTGCTCACCCTGCCAACTGGGCGGCTTGGACACTCTGGGGCGACATGGGCGCGCGCGAGAAGAACCTTATGCCGGTGTCTGCCATTGTTTGGTGGTTGGCACTGGCACTGACATTAGCAGTTTTGGGCGGGCTGCTTTACCAAAGATTCATAAAGCCCGTGCCACAGTCCTGAACCATTTTTTCCCGCTACATTACTAATAATCTACACCTTGCGGTTTTAGCCCCCCGATGATGGCTAGGTCAATGGCACGTCTGAGCCTTGCCTCAGCCTCTGCATTCCACCCAGTAACATTTTCGCCTATGCGGTTAAAGCGGTTGATGACAATGGTAGTTGGCAAGGCATATAACTCCATGGCGTTCATGTAAAAATCAGCATCCGTAATGATGCGAAAGCAATACTGGGCAAAGTCGTGCATCTGGCCAAGTACATCCATCTCGGTTTCGCGGAACATCATGATAAAAAGTACGTCAGGGTGCTCGGCGTATTGCCTGGCCAAGCGATCGAACCACTGTGGTTCAGTGTGGGAAAACATGGAGTTCAACGCACTGAAGTGCAGAACTACTACTTTGCCCTGGCAAAACTTGGGGGTTATCCAGGTGCGGTCGAGGCTGCGCGCCCGGAGTTTGGGCGGCTTACGCCCTATGGTCATAGCCCATTGGCGTGTAGCCGGAGTTTTTAGATCAGGTATGGCGCCCAGCGAAATGGCCATGGCCTCCTTGATTTTGCGCTTTTCCAAAGAAAAAATCCCGGGGGGTACTTCTCCAAAAGTAAATTTGTAAGCCTCATAAGTGAGCTTTACTCCGGCGAGGCGCTTGGTGTAGCGCAACGCAAAACCTGGCACTGCGGCAATTTGACAGAACTGAACTCCAAATGCATCAGTGTAGAATATGGGGAAAGTGTCTTGCTCTGCAACGGCAGCAGCCAACTTACAGGGCAATCCTGCTACGTAAAACTCAAGAGAATCCACTAAGAGCACATAGCTTATAGGTGTAAAAAGGTACCTGAAAGCGTCGTTGCCTGTTTCGGGCACGTGATAGTACACCCCTTTGGAGGGTACATAGAGTTGGTAGCCCCTGTGGGCATAAGGCTCAGGCCAGATGCCGCGCAACACTACATCTTTTCCATTGGTGTACATGATCACCTTGCGGGGCAAGTTGAGACGTACTTCATCGCTTATGAGCGTATCTTCAAGAATAACCCTGTACTCTATTGTAATCTGCGCGTGCAAGGCTGCGCATAGGGGTAGCAATAAAAGAAACAGGAGGCGCATTAGTCCCGGTTTTAGTCAGGTAAATATACGGGTTTGGCATAACTTTCTAAAATGCGCTCCATCCAGGCAGCAGGTAAGATTTTCTTTAGCCATACCGACAATACCTGCCCCTTGGGGCCTATGGCATAGCGGCTGCGCAAGTGCTTCCGGCGCAGCAATGGCTCCATGCGCCGAGCGGCTTCTTCAGCGCTGAGGCCGTGCGCCACATGATGGTCTATGGCAGCATATACAGCCTCAAAAGTGTGAGCATAGGCGGTGTCATCCGGGCGGGTGTCTTTGAGGCGATGGTCGTTGATGGCGGTGGCCATGTCGCCGGCTAGTACGGTGGTAGATTGTATGCCAAAGGGTCTGGTTTCGAGGCGGAGGCTGTCGCTCAGTATCGCCAGTGCAGCCTTAGTAGCACTATATGCCCCGCGAAACGGCAGCCCAAACTCCCCACCAATGGAGCCTATATTTATGATGCGTCCTTCGCCCTGCCGTCGCATGATGGGCAGCACAGCCTGGCATACCCGAATGACGCCGAATACATTGGTGTCGAATACCTGTTTCACATTCGTCATTTGCAGATACTCCAGCGGGCCGGCCAGCCCAATGCCGGCGTTGTTCACCAATACGTCAATGCGCGCCTCCCGTTCCATCAGCGCTTCGACGGCGGCTTCCACGCTAGCGGCGTCAGTCACATCCATCACCAGGGTAGGGTAGGGGGTAGCAGGGTGTGGCCGGCGGCTGGCTCCATACACGCGGTAGCCTTCTTTGTATAAATATTCGGCCAGCGCTTTGCCCAGCCCAGAGGAGGTGCCAGTGATGAGTACTACAGTTGGCATGGTTGGAATCATTCTAAATAAAAAATCAGCGAAAATTCGCTAAAACCCTTTCGGGCAAACGCGAATTTATATCTTTGCGTCACGATTTTCCAAAAAGCCATGCCATTTTAGTCAGAAATTATGCTCTTGCCTTTAGGCAAAGCCGAAATCCAACCAGTATGAAGCTTTTAGTGTGCATTAGCAAAGTACCTGATACCAACGCCAAAATAGCCTTTACCAACAATCAGACCGAATATGACACGGCTGGCGTGCAGTACATTATGAATCCCTATGACGAATGGTACGCCTTGGTGCGCGCCCTGGAGTTGAAAGAAGCCCTGGGCGGCTCTGTCACCCTTGTACACGTAGGCACCGCCGACAGCGAAACCATCATCCGCAAAGGGCTGGCCATTGGCGCCGACGATGCCGTGCGTATTGATGCTGACCCTAAAAGCGCCCTCTTTGTAGCCCAGCAAATAGCTGAACTGGCGCGCAATGAACACTACGACATCATCTTTTTGGGTAAGGAAACCATTGACTACAATGGCGCGGAAATTGGTGCCATGGTGGCCGAGTACTTGGACTTGCCTTACATCTCGTACGCCAATCACCTGGAAGTGAACGGCACAGTGGCTTCCGTGACCCGCGAAATCGAAGGTGGCGCCGAGGAGGTAGAAGTCAACCTGCCCTTTGTAGTCAGTGCAGCTAAAGGTATGGCTGAGCAGCGCATTCCCAACATGCGCGGTATCATGATGGCCAAAACCAAGCCGCTCAAAGTATTGCCGCCTGTGCCGATAGAAGACAAGGCTGTGGTAGTAATGTATCAAACCCCGCCGGCCAAGTCCTCGGTCAAGCTCGTGGCCCCAGAGAACATGGATGAACTCGTGCGCTTGCTCCACGAAGAAGCCAAAGTGATTTAAAACTCCCCTTTACAACCTGCAAAAAAAAAAAAAAATCGCCACCATGGTACTCGTTTTTGCCGAACACCAAAAAGGAAAATTCAAGAAGACTGCCCTCGAAGCCGTCACCTTTGGATACAAAACCGCCCAAATGCTAGGCATAGAGTGCGCTGCCTTAGTTCTGGGCGCTACCGACTACGCTACTGACCTAGGCCAATACGGTGCAGCCAAGGTGTGGCAAGTATCCCATCCTGCACTCGACAATTTTGACAGCCAGGTATATGCTGCCGTCATTGCCGACGCTGCCCGCCAACTGGGCGCTTCGGTGGTTGTGCTTTCGGCTACGGCCAATGGCAAGTCGCTCTTGGGCCGTCTGGCGGTGCGCCTGGACGCTGCCTCTGTGGCAGGCGTCAACGCTTTGCCCAGAGTTGACGGCGGCGCCTTCCGCATACAACGCCCCGTGTTTTCGGGCAAGGCTATTGCCGAGTACGAACTCCGCTCTGAAGTGAAAGTTATCTCACTCACTGGCAACGCCATAGCCCCCGAAGTCAATGGCCAATCTGCCCCCGTACAGCCATTGGAGGTAGCGGTGCCAACGCCGCGTGTGCGCGTTAAGGCCGTCAAGCGCATAGAAGGCATCGTGCCCTTGCCCGAAGCTGAACTGGTAGTATCTGCTGGCCGCGGCATGAAAGGCCCCGAAAACTGGGGTATAGTAGAAGAACTGGCCGAAGCCCTGGGGGCCACCACAGCTTGCTCGCGCCCCGTAGCTGACGCTCACTGGCGCCCTCACCACGAGCACGTAGGCCAAACGGGCATTGCTATTCGCCCTAACCTCTACATTGCCATAGGCATTTCAGGTGCTATTCAGCACTTGGCTGGCGTGAACAACTCAAAAGTTATTGTCGTCATTAATAAAGATCCCGAAGCACCCTTCTTCAAAGTAGCAGACTACGGCGTGGTAGGCGATGCTTTCGACGTCGTGCCCCGCCTTACAGAGGCCGTGCGCAATTTCAAGGCATCGCATTAGAGCACAAGGCTGTGTGTGCGCCGGGTTCTTGCGGGGCGAGCGCAGCGCATTGCAAAGGGGCTGGCTCACCACCCAGGCTTTTGCAAAGCAAGCATAAAGAAAACCTCGAAAACAAGCTCTGCGTGGTTTGCTCCCTGTGCGCAAATCCACGTGCAGAGTGCCTCGGCGCGTTCCTTGCATATCCCACGATTTTTCCTCCGTTAATTACAGCTATTGTACTACTTTTGCCGCCGCTGGGCAATCAGGTTTTCACACTCAATCCTTTCGAGCGGTGACTAACAGGTATTTCGATCTCATAGACCAAACCTTCTACTTCCCCACAGAGGGCTTCGACCTGGAAGACGGGTATCTTACCTTCAACGGCGTACCATTGATTCACCTGATCAGGAAGTATGGCACGCCTTTGAAACTGACCTACATTCCCAAAATCGGCCTCCAGATCAAAAAAGCACGCAACCTCTTTACCCGCGCCATGAAAGCCCTGGGCTATGGCGGTGACTACTACTATTGCTACTGCACGAAGAGCAGCCACTTCAGCTATGTGCTCAACGAAGTGCTCCGGCATGATGTGCATCTGGAAACTTCCTCTGCCTTTGATATTGACCTCATTCGACGCCTGTACGACAAAGAACGCATTGATAAACAAACTATCGTGGTGTGTAATGGTTTCAAACCAGAACACTACATGGCTCGCATTACCGGGCTGATCAATGATGGCTTTGCCAACGTCATCCCCATTATTGACAATGCGCATGAGGTGGACTACTACGAGCAGCACACACAGGGTGCTTGCAGCGTAGGCATCCGCGTAGCTACGGAAGAAGAGCCCAACTTTGAGTTTTACACCTCCAGGTTGGGCATCCGGCACGCAGAAGTGATGAAGTTCTTCCGTGAGCGCCTCGAAAACAACCCTAAGTTCAAGCTGCGCATGCTCCACTTCTTTGTGGATACCGGCATCCGCGATACTCTCTACTACTGGGGCGAACTCAAAAAAGCCATTCGCCTCTATTGCGAACTCAAGCACTTGTGTAAAGATCTCCATGCCATCAACATCGGCGGCGGCATGCCCATTCGCAACTCCCTGGGCTTTGAATTTGATTACAAGTACATGATTAAAGAGATTGTACGCCTCATCTCCGAAGAATGCGAGGAAGCCGGCGTGCCCGAGCCGGATATTTTTACTGAGTTTGGTAAATATACCGTAGGCGAAAGCGGTGCCGTCATTTTTTCGGTGTTGGCCCAAAAACAACAAAATGACGCCGAAGTATGGTACATGATTGACAACTCCCTCATGACCACCTTACCCGATGCCTGGGGTATTGGCGAGCGCTTCATTCTCCTACCCATTAACAAATGGGACAACGACTACCGCAGAGTCAATATCGGCGGCTTGAGTTGCGACAACTCCGACTACTACAACTCCGAAGTGCATCAAAGCCAAGTCTATCTGCCCACTTTTCAACCAGGAGAAACCGAACCGCTCTACTTGGGCTTCTTCCACACCGGCGCCTACCAGGATTCCATTAGCGGATATGGGGGTATCAAGCACTGCCTCATTCCATCGCCCAAGCATGTCCTTTTATACCGTGATAATCAGGGCAATCTTGTGGACGAACTATACCAGCCGGAGCAAAGCGCCGAGGAAATGCTTAAGATTTTAGGCTACTGACCAATGAAACTGCGGGTGGCAAACCATACGTGGACCAAGGGCACTTGTTTGTTTGTAACTGTTGTTAAAAAATCACTTTTTACAAAATAGGCTGAAGTGTACGTGCGTTTGTGCCAGTGTCTGTCTGGCATCTCGCGTGCTAGAGATTTCAGAGCTTGCTACAATTTTAACATTTGCGATTGTGGTAAAGCCCGTATCTTTGGGCGCACTTTCTCAAAAACGCTTACTTAAAGAAGGAAAACTTGGGTGTTAACATGAAAAAACTGTTTAAGCTCTCATTTCTGCTATTGCTATTGGCAGCAGCAGCGTGCGGCAGGCGTGAGTCTGGCCAATTGCTCGGCGTGAAAGACCGCCCCACATGGAAAGGCATCAATCCTTATGGAATGGTGTACATCCCCTCTGGTACGCTCCATATCGGTCCTAGCGACCAAGACGTGAGCAACACCTTCATCCAGCGCCAACGCTCCGTCTCTATCCAGGGATTTTACATGGATGACACGGAAATCACTAACAACGAGTATCGCCAATTCGTCTACTGGGTGCGCGACTCGCTGGCTCACTCCTATCTGGACCACTACATTGATGATGAAGTCACTGGTGAGCAACGCATTGACTGGGACTACGAAATTGACTGGTCAGACGAAGCCCTGCTCGACCTCTTCTATCAAGGCGACGACCGCTTCGCCGGAAAGCTGGAATATGACGTGGACAAGTTCTGGTTCGAATACGAGTGGTATGACTGGCAAGCCGCAGCTCACGACGATCGCCGTGGCCACAACCTCAGCAACCGTGGTAAGCCGCGCAACTCATATATTATACGCAAGAAAGTCAAAATCTACCCCGATACCCTGGTGTGGATTCGCGACTTCTCCTACTCCTACAACGAGCCTATGACCCGCAACTACTTCCACCACCCCGCATTCGATGACTATCCGGTGGTAGGCGTAGACTGGCACATGGCCAATGCCTTCTCTTATTGGCGCACCAAGCTCTGGAACGCCTACGAAACTCGCAAGACTAATGTAAACAGCGAAGATTTCCGCTTGCCTACTGAGCATGAATGGGAGTGGGCGGCTCGTGGTGGCCACGACCTGGCGCCGTATCCTTGGGGCGGCTATTACGTACGCAATGCCAAAGGCTGTTTGTTGGCCAACTTCAAGCCGGGGCGCGGCAATTATCCCGAAGACGGCGGCCTTTACACCGTGAAAGCCGACGCTTACTTCCCCAATGATTACGGCTTGTACAATATGGCCGGCAATGTGGCCGAATGGACCAGCTCTGCATTTGAAAATAACGCCTACTCGTTCATCCACGACCTCAATCCAGACATTCGCTACGACGCCAAAGACGACGACCCCGAAGCCTACAAGCGCAAAGTGGTGCGCGGTGGCTCCTGGAAAGACGTCATGTTCTTCCTCCAGAACGGTACGCGCTCCTATGAATATCAAGACACCACTAAGTGCTACATCGGATTCCGTTGTGTGCTCACCTACCTGGGCCGTTCCATCAATGACTTCTGATTCCTTCTTTTTGCCCCCCTTTGTTCAGAATATGGGTGCTGTTGCGTGCAGCATCCATATTCTGCATTTTTTTCTAGCGCGAGCTGTTACTTTTGCGAAAAGCCGCATTATAGAACCGTAACTTCTTTTTCTTAACAACCTTAAACAAGCTGTAACAATGAGTTTCGTAAAAACCAAAGGGTTTAAGTATTTCAAAAACCTCATTATCGGCATAGGCGCCTCTGCTGTACTTTTCGGCGCGTTGGCCAAAATTCTGAGCTGGGAAGGCGCCGACTTTTGGCTGATGGTTGGCATGCTTACGGAAGCAGGCATCTTCCTATTCCTGGGTCTTATCGGACCGGAACCCGACTACTACTGGCACAAGTTGTACCCTGGCCTCGACGACTACAACTCCAATATCACGCCACTGGTCGCCGGCCCACAGCAATCCCAGGCCAAAACTGTAGCGCCCCTCAACGGTGAAGTAGTAGAGCGCCAATTGGGCGGCATGTTGATGGAACTCCAGACTATGTCCAAGAGCCTGGGCTCGCTCAAAGCCCTCCAGGAAGTGGACTTCTCCGGCACCAAAGACCAGATCAAGGCTATGAGCAACTTCTACGCCAAACTCAACGAAGCCATGGCCGACCTGAGCGACACGGTAGAAGATACCAAGAAGTACAAAGACCAACTTGCCGAACTGAACAAAAACATCAGCGGCTTGAATATGGCCTATAGCAGCCTCAACAACGTTTATGGCAATGTCATTTCGGCTATGGCCAGCGTACGCGGTTGATTCAAATGCCAGGATAGCACCTGTATTGTTAAACTGAAAAAACACTCACAATATGTCTATTCCAAAGGAGCCGCGGCAGTTGATGATCAACATCATGTACCTGGTACTCACAGCCATGTTGGCACTCAACGTCTCGGCAGAGGTGATGAACGCATTCTTTACACTAGATGATGGCAACAAAGCCAGTATCAATACGGTATCCAGCCAGTTGGACAATACCGTGAAAAACGTGAACGAACTGCTCAGAGAGCCCTCTAAAGCCAAGTTCAAGCCCATTGAGCCGGCCATTCAAGAAGTACAATCCATCTCGGCAAAATTCAATGCCTATGTGGATCAACTCCGCGACAGAATCGTGGATGAGGCTGGCCACAAAGATGGCAAACTCGACGACCAAGACTACAAGCTCTCTTACGGCAAACGCGTGCCCAAAGGCATGAAGAACAAAGACGTGACTACCCGCATCTTCGTCATGGAAGGCGAAGGCGAAAAGCTCAAGCAAAACATTCTGGACACTCGCCAGCAACTGATTGACGTTTACACCAAGCTGGTGCGCGAACATGGCCAGACCTTCGGTCTTAAACCAGAGGAAATTAACTCTCGCATTGAGAGCATTGCCAACAACATGCCCTTCAAGATTGATGACGAAACCTGGAAGAAAACCAAAGATAAGAAAAGTTGGTCAGATTTTAAATTCCGCCAAATGCCTGTGGCGGCAGTGCTACCGCTATTGTCTCAGATGCAGGCCGACCTCAAAAGCTCTGAAGCTGCCATGATCAACAGCATGGCCGAAATGACTGGCGGTCGCGTGGTGGAATTCAACAAGTTCTTCCCCGTGGTACAAGCAGAAAAGAGCTACGTCATTGCTGGTGAGCCTTTCAACGCTGAAATTTCTATCGGCAGCTACTCATCTTCGCTAGACCCGAAAGACATTGTACTCAGCGTCAATGGCTCCACCTTGCGCGTAGGCGAAGACGGAAAAGCCAAATACAGTGTGATCACTAGCAGTACCGGCCCGCAAACACTGAATATGGCCGTAGTAGTGACCAACCCACTCACCGGTGAAAAATTAGAGGGCAAGGGTACCTATATTTATGAGGTAGGGCGTCGTTCGGTAGCCGTTTCTGCCGACAAAATGAACGTATTTTACATCGGCGTGGACAACCCTGTGTCTATCTCAGCTGCTGGTGTGCCCACCAGCGAGCTGCGCGTGTCAGCCAGTGGCGCCGGCATCAAACTCACGCCTACTGGCAACGCCAAGTACAATGTAAGGGTAGAAACGCCTGGAGAAGCCACTATCACAGTGAGTGGTGGCGGCTTGAAGGCCTCCCCCTTTGTGTTCCGCGTTAAGAAAATCCCTGACCCAGTGGCCAAGTTGAGCGGTAAGACTGGAGGCGAGATCGGTTCCGGCGAGTTCAAAGCCCAGGGTGGTCTGGCAGCTATTCTTGAAAACTTCGACTTTGACGCTCGCTGCGAAATTCAAGGCTTCGAGCTAGTATATGCTCCTGCTCGCCAGGATGTAGTACCTTCCACTAACTCAGGCGGGCGTTTCAATGAGAAATCGCAGCGCCTAGTACAACAAGCCAAGCCTGGAGATCGCTACTTCTTCGAAAACGTAAAAGCACGCTGCCCAGGTGACCAGGCAGGCCGTACTATCAATAGTCTAGTGTTCAAGATCAAGTAATTTTTGTTTTGTTAAATTTGAAATAGTTGGCTGGTCTGAGCCGTTGATATATTGCACTTTCAAATTTTTTGTCCGGGCGGAGTAGGAGGCACTTTGGCAACAGCTTCGCCCGGGCAAATTCATAAAAACTGGAAACAACTATGAAAATTGCTCTTTCTGCCTTTTTCGGTTTGTTGCTGTGGTCTGTAGCATCACCTCTCATGGCTCAAACCATGAATGAAGCAGGGCGTACCGACGGCTCTGCGCCCATTGACGATGTTGTCGAAAAGCGTACCATTCGCGAAAAGCGCGTGCTGCCCTACGACAACTTGCGCGAAGCAGATATCTTCTGGGAGAAAACTATCTGGCGCGTCATTGACGTGCGCGAAAAGATGAACCTCCCTTTCGTCTATCCCGAGCGCCCGTTCTTCACCATTCTGCTCGAAGCCGCTCGATCCGGCGAGATCACGGTATATAGCCAAGAAACGGACAAGTTCGACCGCCCCATGGCGCCCGAAGAAGTGGCTTCCATTGGCGCCAGTATCGATACTGTGCTTGTAATGGACCCCGAAACCTACGAAGAAGTAGTGCAAGTAGTGCGCAACGAAATCAACTTTGAGGACGTGAAGCGCTTCCGCATCAAGGAAAAGTGGTTTTTCGACCGCGAAACCTCTACTCTCCAAGTGCGCATCCTGGGTATTGCTCCGCTCTACGACGAACGCGACGCCTCCACCGGCGAGTTCAAGTACGAGCGCAACCTCTTCTGGGTGTACTACCCGCATGCCCGTGAAGTGTTGGCTAGGGAGCGCGTGTTCAATACCGGCAATGATGCCTCCCAAATGACCTGGGAAGACCTGTTGGAAATGCGCTTCTTCTCCAGTTATATCTTTAAGGAATCCAACGTGTTTGACCGCCGCTTAGCAGAATACCTCAGCGGAGTGGACTTGCTCATGGAAGGCGAAAGAATCAAAAACGAGATTTTTAACTTCGAGCACGACTTGTGGTCGTACTGATCTCTGCGGCGAGCCTGCTGCGCAAAAAGCCGTCCGGAAAGCATCTGTCGCCTCCGGATGGCTTTTTTTATACCTTTGTCACATCATTTTCGCAGAATAAAATGAGAGGTATTGCCAGCATAATTTGCCTGAGCTTGTTGGCTTGGAGCAGCCAGGCTCAGGATGACGCCCGCAACGCAGGCCACGCGGTGGCTTTCCATATATCCTATGCTTTTCAAATGCCCTTTGCCGACCTCTCCGAGCGCTACGGCCCCAATAGCAATGTAGGCCTTGGTCTGGAGTTCGTCGCCGACAAGTCTAACCTCATCCTCGGCTTAAATACGGGCTATCTCTTTGGCGATCAAGTAAAAACTGATGTATTGGCCGGGCTTCGCACCACAGAAGGATTTATCGTAGGTAATGACAGAGGCATAGCCGACATTGCGCTCAAGCAGCGGGGGTTTTATGTAGGTGCGCTGGTTGGCAAACTCTGGCCGCTGGGAGGCAAAGAGCCGCGTGCCGGGCTGCGAACAACGCTCGGCGCTGGGCTTTTGCAGCACAAAATCCGCATACAGGATGACCCGCAGCGGGCAGTGGCGGCGCTATCTGCCGAATACAAGAGGGGCTACGATCGCCTCAGCAACGGCTTGGCTTTCCAGAGCTTCGTTGGCTACCAGATGCTCTCCAAAGACAAGCGCATCAATTTTTACATAGGGGCCGAGGTCTGCTACGGCACGGTGCAGAACCGCCGCAATTTTAACTTTGACACTCGAAGCCAGGATACGCGCCGCTATCGCGATGGTCTCATCGGCTTGCGTGCGGGGTGGTTGCTGCCCGTGTACGTAGGCAAGGCTGCCCGGGAAATCTTCTATTGAGCCATGAGAGTACCCCGCATCTATGATTGGGGCATTGCAGTTTACCAGGCTGCTATACGCGCAGCTGCTTGGTTTTTGCCTAAAGCTAGGCTTTGGGTGCAAGGCCGGCAAGACTGGGAAACCGGACTTCAGCAAGCCCTGGCTAAGGCAAACCCCGTTGGGCAGCCCCGCATCTGGGTACATTGCGCTTCGTTGGGGGAGTTTGAGCAGGGTCGGCCCGTCGTAGAGGCCTTGCGCCAGCAGTATCCCGATGCTTTTATTTTGCTGAGTTTTTTTTCGCCTTCCGGATATGTCATTCGCAAAGACTACGCCGTGGCTAATTACGTGTGCTATTTGCCTGCCGATACGCCTCGCTCTGCTGCCCGGTTTGTAGAATTGGTAGCACCACAACTGGCTATTTTTGTAAAATATGAATTTTGGTTGCGCACTTTACAGGCGCTGTATCAGCATGGGGTTCCCGTATTGCTCATTTCAGCTATTTTTCGGCCGGGGCAGATTTTTTTCAGCAGGTATGGCGCACCTTGGCGGGAGGCCCTTCGCAGCTATCGCTACATTTTTGTGCAAGAAGCAGCTTCAGCGCAGTTGCTCCAATCTATTGGTATAATGCATTGTGCCATTGCCGGCGATACTCGCGTGGACAGAGTGCTGGCGCTGGCCGCTGAGGAGCGTCGCTTCCCCCTGGTGGAAACTTTCGTACAGGGCGCGCAAATATGTATAGCCGGCAGCACCTGGCCAGCAGATGAAGCGCTTATTGCTCGGGTGTGGCGCAAGTTGCAAGGGCAAGGGTGGAAGCTGATCATTGCGCCGCATCAGATTTCAGAGCCAGGTATTCGTTATTTGATGGAGCAACTGACCGGTTGTGTGCTGCGGTATTCTCAGGCCAGTGAGACTACTGCAGCTAAGAGCCAAGTGCTAATCATTGACAATGTGGGAATGCTTTCTGCTTTATATCGCTACGGCGATATTGCCTACATCGGTGGAGGGTTTGGCGCCGGCATACACAATACGCTAGAACCCATGGCTTATTGCTTGCCAATGGTATTTGGCCCTCGCTATCGGAAGTTTGCTGAAGCTGTGGCTATGGTGCAGGCCGGAGCGGCCATTTCGGTAAAGGATGCAGCAACATTGGAAACGGCATTTGCCACATTGATCCACCCGATGCGTCGGCAGCAGGCTGCACAGGCCGCCAGGGCATACCTGGCGTGGCAACAGGGTGCGAGTACCCGAATATTGCAGTACATCAAAGAAGAAATTTTCAGAGCATCAGATGGAGACACAACGCGCGTGGAAGTGGAGCGATTTTGAGCGCCTGACCGCACTGATCATCGGAGACGTAATGCTGGATCGCTATCTATATGGTACGGTAGAGCGCATATCACCAGAGGCGCCAGTGCCAGTAGTGCAATTTACGGGCAGGGAAAACCGCCTGGGCGGAGCAGCCAATGTGGCACTTAATATCAAAGCCATGGGTGCTACACCGCTACTGTGCAGCGTCATTGGCGCTGATGCGGCCGGGGAGGAGTTCTTGGAATTGATGCGCCAGCATGAGTTGCCAACAGAAGGAATTTTGCAATGTCCCGACCGTCCTACTACCGCCAAGACGCGCGTGATGGCCGGTGCACAGCATTTGTTGAGAATAGATGAAGAAATCACGCATGATCTTGCACCTGACGACGAGCAGCAGTTGTTGGATACTGCCTTCCAGTTGTTAGAGCGTCTTGCCGTTCAAGTTATTATTTTCCAGGACTACAATAAGGGGGTACTGACCCGGCAAGTGATAGAGCGCTTATTAGCAGAGGCCAGCCGGCGCCAAATACCCACTGCAGTGGACCCCAAAGATCGCAACTTCTGGGCTTTCAAAGGTGTAAGCCTGTTTAAGCCCAATCTCAAGGAAATACGCCGGCAGTACCCAGGGGTGATTCAGCCTGCCGACCTCGCCTCGCTGCAAGCTGCCGCTGCGTTTATTCGGGCGCGCCTGGGTAATCATATCTCGCTCATTACACTCTCCGATAAGGGTATATTTGTAGAAGCAGGCGACGGCGGCTGTCTCATTCCTACCCAACCGCGTATCATTGCCGATGTGTCTGGGGCGGGCGATACAGTCATCAGCGTGGCTTCTTTAGCCTTGGCGCTGGGTATTGCTCCTCGTGAAATGGCCTTATTAGCCAACCTCGCTGGCGGGCAGGTATGCGAAAAGCCGGGTGTAGCTCCTCTGGATAGAAGGCTACTGGCGCATGAATATGACAAATCGTGAACCAGCACAAACTCAGACAGACTGCACTTCGAACTGCCATAAATTGGCAATTGGCGTTTTTTGTCAATAGCAATTTTTTTTGGCATTTTTTTTGGAGTTTTCAAAGTGCTTTATACCTTTGCCATTATTGAATTGAATTTTTAATTGGTCGCGCTCATGGATGAAATACACAGTCAAGGCTGCAGTGCCTTGTTTATCCTAGTTTTTGTAGTGCTTGTAAATTCTATAGCACTGGCTTCTTCAGAAGTCTCCCCCAGCAGCTCCGACTCCACCGCCTACATGGCGTCCGCTCCAGTTGCAGCAATGCAAGCTGCTGAAACAGAGCTCCGACAGCATATAGTGGGGTATGCCAAGAATTACCTGGGCCGCAAATACCACTATGGTGGTCGTACGCCCGAAACAAACTTTGATTGCTCTGGCTTCACGCACCATGTCATGGGTGTATTTGGCATTCATCTTTCGCCTTCTTCGGTGCAACAGTCGCTCCAGGGCGATCCTATCCAACTAAAGGAAGTACAGACCGGCGACTTGATCTTCTTCCGGCGCAGCCCCCGCAGCCGCATCTCACACGTGGCTATGGTGGTGTCAAATGATGAAGAAGGGCTTTTCATTATTCATAGCACTCTTCGGGGTATCGTAATTGACAACCTGATGAAGTCCTCGTACTGGAGGCCTAAGATTCACTCGGCGCGCCGGATTATTAATGCCGAGTACAAGGAAACCCTGACGGCTATACTGGCAGTAACAGCATGCGATACCCCTGATGAAGCTCAGCAACGAGAAGAAGAGGACGAGCGAGCGATAGCCCAGCAATTATACTGCCTGGATGAGCATCTGTTCTGTACCGAACCACTGCCAACCCTTCCACTGCGAGAGCTCAAGTTTTAAAATCTTTTCTAAAAAGATTTCCGAGCTTAAATTTGGCGGGTTCGGCCAAGCATGCTACCTTTGCGCCACTTTGCGAAAAAGGTTACCAAAAAATTGAAAAGCAATGGACGCCATCAAGTTCGTACACGAGCAAATGCAGTCGGAGCGCAACTTTCCCGAGTTCTTTCCCGGCGATAATATAGTGGTCAACTACAAGATCATTGAAGGTGACAAGGAGCGCATCCAGGCCTTCCGCGGCGATGTGATTCAAATCAAAGGCCAGGGCGCTACGCGCACGTTCACAGTGCGCAAGATGTCCAATGGAGTAGGTGTGGAGCGCATTTTCCCTTTTGCTGCTCCAACCATAGTGGATATACAGGTACTTAAGCGCGGCAAAGTGCGTCGCGCGCGCCTGTTCTACCTGCGCGATCTGGTGGGCAAAAAGGCTCGCATCAAGGAAAAGAAAGTGATGAGCGGCAAGTAAGTACAAAAGTGCTAGGGAGGAGCGTCAAGAGCTATCCCTCTGCTTTGCCGATTCGTTTAGGTTTTCATCGAAAAGTCATTTCAGAAGTACCCTGAAATGACTTTTCCCGTTTGTGGCGTCTCATTTTAGCTATCTTTGCAGCCAATAAAAAATAAAAGATGTTTCAGATCAACATATACTTGCGTTTTGCGCTTATGGCGCTAACTCTGGCAGCAGGCATAGTGCCCTCTTTTATCAAAGGCCTGGGGTTCTGGTGGGGATTTCCTTTCCTATTGGTTTTCATCATCCTGACGTTGGGGTACTTCTTACTAGGTACAGTAGGCTCCTCAGCTGTGCTTGTTCAACAGGGCAATTTGGACGAGGCTGAAAGGCGGCTGAGCCTTACGCGATGGCCTAAGTGGCTGTACGTTACCAACAGAGCTTATTACTATATGCTAAAGGGTACGCTCGCCATGCATCGCAAAGATATGGAGGCTAGCGAAACCTATTTGCGCATGGCGCAAGCACTCAACTTGCCTACCGATAATGAAAAAGCCATGCTGGAACTGCAATTGGCCAATATTGCCGCCTCTAAAGGCAAGTGGAACCAAGCCCAGATTCACTATCGAAAACTCAAGGAGTTGAAAGTAACAGAAACCCTCATCAAAGATCAGATCAAACAATTTGAGAAAGCGCTCGAAAATCGGGGTCAGGTCAAGGCTGCACTGCGTATGGGCGCTCAGGGTATAGGCATGATGAACCCCAGCAGCAAGCGCCGACGCCCCAAGATGAGGTAGCCATAGGAGGGCGTTTGTCGCGCTGGCCTACGCAAAAAATGTAAAACGCCGCGAAGCGATTGCATGGTGCTCAATAACTGAGTGGTGGAGAAACAAAAGTTGTTCTTACGTCCGGCTTTTATTAAAGGAATCGAAGGGGCCGCAAAGGCTACGCGTATTTGCCGCCGCTTGCTTAATACTCTGCACGCAAGAGCAAATCAATATCGCGCATAAACTGGTTGACAGACTTGGGGTCAGTGCCATCGCAAAAGGCGCGCACGTGGCGTTGGGCATCTACCAGGATGAGTTTGCCGCTATGGTCGAAGCCGCCGGGGGCAGAGGGGTCTTCCACCACTATGCTGAAATAGTCATCTGCCATGGAGTAGATGGCATCTTTATCTCCTGTGACAAAATGCCATTTGGGCGCACTGACACCCAGCCCCTGGGCATATGTGCGCAAGCGGCCCACCGTGTCACGGCGCACATCAATGCTGTGTGAGAGGAACGCAATGCGATCATCTTTCTCATAGCGTTCGTACAGGCGCAGCATTTGACGCTTGACTTTGGGGCAGATGGTAGGGCAAGAAATGAAAAAGAAGTCGGCCACATAAACCTTTCCGGCAAAGTCGGCATTGGTTATTGTTTGACTATCCTGATTGATGAAGGCGAAGTCGGGTATGGTGTGATACAGCGTATCCCCGTTTACCACGTCTGCTTCGCCCAGTATGGGTAATGTTTGGGGTTGATACTGGCAGCCGGATGTGAATGCCCAGACCATGAGCGCCAAGATGCTCCAGCAGACAATGCAGCGCATGACGACCAATTACTTTGAGTTAATAGAATCCTTGGCAGGGGCGGGCAATTGTTTTAGTAACTCTTGGCCGTTGGCTATACTGCTGAGCATCAATTCTTTGACTTTGACTATTTCCGTTGTCTGTTCTTCAAGGAAGCGCATGATCTCCTCGTGTTTCATTTGCTTGCGCAATTGAGGCAGCGGCTTCTCGGAAATACCGTCCATCCAGTCCCACATGGCATTATCAGCGGCGGCCAGGTCGTCTAGGGCCTTTTCGGCGGCGCCGCTCCATTCAGGGTCGAGCGTAGTGTCGGCCTGGGCAGCCTGAATGGCCTTGCCTACGGCATTGATTTCCGACATTCGCGGCATAATCTCATCGTGAATGGCCATCATTTTGTCCCAGGCCTGTTGCTGGTCAGTTTCCTGCTGGCTGTTGCGGCAGGAACTAAGCGCGAGCGTGCTGGCAAGTGCAAGGAAATATATCCAGATACGCATGATCGTATGAAATTTATTGTCAAGGCAAAGAAAGAACAGTGAACCGTCCAAAAAGTTTCACATATAAGCAGGCGATACGACAAAATATTTAGCACCATTTTTATGCTAAAACTTCGCTGTATGCCGGGCCACTTTTTTCTCATTCGAGTGGATTTTGCCCTTGACATTTTACCCAAAAAGTACTACCTTGTGCCTGCTAAATGATAGTGAGAACCATCCTTACTGGAAGCGCATGAATGTGGATGTTTTTTTGAAATACCTGGAATGGGAGAAGCGCTGCTCACCACACACACTGTTGGCCTATCAAACCGACCTCAAGCAATTGAGTGCTTTTTTAGCCGATACCTATGAGATACATCAACCACAAGACATCGCTACTGCGCACTTGCGCGCCTGGATGGTGAGTTTGCTGGCTGCCAACTGCACCCCGCGCAGCATACATCGCAAAATATCGGCCGTCAGCTCGTGGTTTCGTTTTCTTCAGCAGCGTGCAGAAGTGGCTCAAAACCCCTGTTCACACCTGCTTCTGCCCAAAGTTGGCAAGCGCCTGCCAGCCACAGTGGAAGCGCCGCTCTTGGATGCGCTCTTATCTCATGCCGAATTTGGCGATGACTTTGCCGCCCAACGCGACAAAACCCTGCTCGAACTTTTGTACCAAACTGGCTTGCGTCGCTCCGAACTCATTCAGCTGCGCCTTCAGGATGTGGATACTGACCAGCGTATCATTCGCGTGATGTTTGGCAAAGGAAACAAAGAACGCCTTGTGCCTTTCGGCCCGTTGCTTGAGCGGCAGTTGCGCGTTTACCTGGCTGTGCGGCAGCAGACTTTTCCTCAAGCTGTTTCTGACAGGCTTTTGCTTACCGACAAGGGCGAACCTTTGTACGATAAATATGTATATAATAAGGTGCGCCACTACCTGTCGTGGATTACTGCTCAGGAGCAGCGCAGCCCACACGTGTTGCGGCATTCCTTTGCCACGCACTTGTCTGACCGCGGCGCCGACCTCAATGCCATCAAAAGTTTGCTGGGGCACAGTAGCCTGGGCGCTACTCAAATATACGTACACAACTCCGTTGAGCGCCTTCGCCAGGTGTACCAGCAAGCACACCCTAAAGCCCGAAAAGAGAAATTGTAATGTATTGTTTCATCGTTAAACTGAGGTAACATGAGAGTGTACACTGAAGCGGTAGCCTTTAAGGCAGATCAGAAGCTGATTGACTACATTGAGCGCAAAATGGTCAAAATGAATCAATTTTTTGACCGCATCATTGATGCGCACGTGGTGCTGAAGCTAGAAAACGCCGGCCAGGTACGGGACAAAATAGCAGAAGTTCGCCTGAATGTACCCGGAGGTACGCTCGTGGCCAAAGAAACGCGAAAGACCTTCGAGGCGTCTGTGTC
This sequence comes from uncultured Saprospiraceae bacterium, assembly GCA_938015595.1. Taxonomy (GTDB): domain Bacteria; phylum Bacteroidota; class Bacteroidia; order Chitinophagales; family Saprospiraceae; genus UBA2329. The sequence goes on from CALLPI010000001.1 coordinate 51,302, forward strand.
CTCGGCAGTAGAGGCCCTGCGCCGGCAGTTGATACGATATAAGGAGAGATCCAACTAAAGGCATTCTGCCCAATTGCCAGTACAAGCCACTCCTGGTTTCAGGGGTGGCTTGCTATTTCAAGAAGGCAGAGCATCAGTTTTGCAAAAACTCCAAAAAAAAATGTTTTTTCTTTTTGGAGAATTTAGAGTAATAGTCGTATCTTTGCATTCGCTTTTCGGGAAAAGTCGCGAAAAGTACAAAATAAAACTGGTTTTCAGGGTTTTACACAGTTGATAATCAGCATTTTTGACATTGTTTCGCTCAAAAACTCCGGCCACTTGCGCTCGTTCGACGCTTTGCCGGGCTTTAGCTGCCCCGGAAAAATCCGGTTTGCACAAGCCAGTGTAGCTCAGTTGGTAGAGCAGCTGATTTGTAATCAGCTGGTCGGGGGTTCGAGTCCCTCCACTGGCTCCATTAAGCCCGATGATATTGTGCATTTTTTTAGGGAGGGGTATTAGAACGAAACAAAGTGTTGTTGAAAGGTTCTATGCTGAGCAACGCCAAGTTTTGTGCATGATTTGTGGATGTTGTGCACAAAACTTTGCGAGTCTAATATGGGGGTGCGCCGAAGTTGGAGAGACGGGGCAGACTGTAAATCTGTTGGCTCACGCCTGAATAGGTTCGAATCCTATCACCCCCACTATACCAACCATGCGGACGTAGCTCAGTTGGTAGAGCATCAGCCTTCCAAGCTGAGGGTCGCGGGTTCGAATCTCGTCGTCCGCTCCAAGCAAGAAGTGCCCGGAAAGCCGGGAAACTCAGTACAAATAAAAGCGTATTTTCAACGCCAATGTAGCTCAGGGGTAGAGCACTTCCATGGTAAGGAAGGGGTCGGGGGTTCAATTCCCTTCATTGGCTCCATTTTCGAATTTTCAATCTTTAATCAACAACCATATCCTAAATCTAACTACCAATGGCTAAGGAGCAATTTGTAAGAACCAAGCCGCACGTAAACGTAGGTACGATCGGTCACGTAGACCACGGCAAAACCACGCTTACAGCTGCTATCACCTACGTTCTCTCCAAGCAGGGCCTCGCTGAGAAGAAGGACTATGATTCCATCGATGCTGCTCCTGAAGAGAAGGAAAGAGGTATCACTATCAATACGGCTCACGTGGAATATCAGACGGCTAATCGTCACTATGCCCACGTGGACTGCCCCGGTCACGCCGACTACGTGAAGAACATGGTTACGGGTGCTGCCCAAATGGATGGCGCCATCCTGGTGGTAGCTGCCACCGACGGCCCCATGCCTCAAACCCGCGAGCACATCCTGCTGGCTCGCCAGGTAGGTGTACCCAAAATTGTGGTGTTCATGAATAAAGTGGACCTCGTAGATGATCCCGAAATGCTCGAACTGGTGGAAATGGAAGTTCGCGAACTTCTCGACCAATACGGCTTCGACGGCGACAAAGCCAGTGTCATCAAAGGTTCTGCACTCAAAGCTCTCGAAGGTAATCCCGAAGGTGAAAAAGCCATCCTCGAGCTTATGGAAGCCGTGGATAACGACATCCCGCAGCCCGAGCGCCTCATTGACCGCCCCTTCCTAATGCCGGTAGAAGATGTGTTCTCCATTACTGGTCGGGGTACGGTGGCCACCGGTCGCATTGAGCGCGGTGTTATCAAAACAGGCGATGCTGTGGAAATCGTAGGTATGATGAAAGATGGCGAAAAGCCGCTGACATCTACTGTAACAGGGGTGGAAATGTTCCGCAAGATCCTCGATCGCGGCGAAGCTGGCGACAACGCAGGCCTACTCCTGCGCGGTATTGAGAAAGAATCCATCCGCCGTGGCATGGTGATCTGCGCCCCCGGTTCGGTGAAGCCGCACAAGAAATTTAAATGCGAAGTCTATGTGCTGAGCAAAGACGAAGGCGGCCGCCACACCCCGTTCTTCAACGGCTATCGCCCGCAGTTCTACTTCCGCACTACTGACGTTACTGGCGACTGCAAGCTGCCTGAAGGCGTAGAAATGGTAATGCCAGGCGACAATGTAACTATGGAAGTACACCTGCTCAACTCCATTGCTATGGAGAAAGGTCTCCGCTTCGCTATCCGCGAAGGTGGCCGCACTGTGGGTGCTGGTCAGGTTACTGAAATCATCGAGTAAGCCGCACAAGGCTCGCTCGCCAAGCAATACGATTACATCGGCAAAGATTAGGCGCTACACTTCCAGAAGCGCTTAATCTTTCGCCGTGGGGCCGAATATCGTTTTGTTACTATATACGGGCATAGCTCAGTTGGTAGAGCGACGGTCTCCAAAACCGTAGGCCGAGGGTTCGAGTCCTTCTGCCCGTGCAAATGAAAAGTCCAAAATGGAAAAGATCAAACTTTATTTGCGGGAGAGTTATGAAGAATTGGTACACAAAGTGACGTGGCCTACCTGGAACAGTCTCATGGGCAATACCAGCGCTGTACTTATTGCTTCGGCTATCCTCACGTTGTTGATATTCCTTATGGATGGTGGCTCTAATGCGCTGACCAAATTGATCTACGGATTAAACAATTGACCTAAAGTATATTCCATTAGAGCAATGTCGGAAGAAAAAAAGTGGTACTCCCTGCGCGTCATCAGTGGCAAAGAGCGCAAAATCAAAGAGCGCATCGAGTTGGAAATTCAGCGCGAGGGTTGGTCTGATTTTATTACACAAGTCATTGTACCTACTGAAAAGGTCTACAAGATAAGGGGTGGTAAGAAAGTAGTCTCTGAACGCAACATTCTTCCTGGCTACCTGCTGCTAGAGGCAGAACCCAGCAAGCTCACGCCTGAAGTTGTACAGGCTATCGCCAATGTGCCGAATGTGATTCACTTTCTAGGTAAGAACACACCTATACCCATGAAAGATTCAGAAGCCAATCGGATGTTAGGCAAAGTGGACGAATCGCAAGGGGCTGCTGAGTCGCTTATCGAACCATTTATTGTTGGCGAAACTATTAAGATCATTGATGGACCGTTCAGCGAATTCATAGGTGATATTCAAGAGGTTAATGAAGAGAAGAAAAAGCTCAAGGTCATCGTCAAAATTTTTGGGCGAGGCACTGAAGTAGAACTCAATTTCATGCAGGTCGAAAAACAAGTGTAGTTGACAATAGGGTTTGCATGTCGGTCATTCCTGTTCTGACGCCAAGATGCGCAGGAACGCTTCCCGGGAAAAAACTGGCACACAAACGCGCTCAAAACCATTCGAACATGGCAAAGGAAATCGAAACCTATATAAAACTTCAGGTTAAAGGCGGCCAAGCCAATCCAGCACCGCCCATTGGCCCTGCTTTGGGCGCCAAGGGAGTAAATATCATGGAGTTCTGCAAGCGCTTCAATGCTGTAACGCAGGACAAAATGGGCAAGATCGTTCCCGTCGTCATCACGGTTTTCAAAGATAAGTCCTTCGAGTTTGTACTGAAGACTGCCCCTGCAGCAGTGCAGCTGATGGAGGCCGCTAATGTCGAGGGTGGCTCAAAAGAACCCAACCGCAACAAGGTTGGCTCAGTTACTTGGGACCAAATCAGAGCTATAGCTCAGAATAAAATGCCCGACTTAAACTGCTTCACGTTGGAGTCTGCCATGAGAATGGTAGCTGGTACAGCGCGCAGTATGGGGCTACGCGTGGAAGGTGTGTCGCCCTGGGGTGATGAATAGAACTAATTTTTTCACTTGAAGGGAGTTTCGCCATAAGTGGTGAAACGCTTGTACCTCTAAATTCTGTACAATGGCAAAAGTTCCAAAAAAGCGAAAAGCGGTAGAGGGTAAGGTTGACCGCACTAAGCTCTACACCATTTCGGAGGCTATGTCTCTGGTCAAGGAAGTGAATACTGCCAAGTTTGATGCTTCCGTAGACATTCACGTGCGTCTGGGCGTAGACCCTCGCAAGCCGGATCAAAGCATCCGTGGTTCGGTAGCCATGCCCCATGGCATAGGCAAGGTAAAGCGTGTAGCAGTATTTTGTACGCCTGATAAAGAAGAAGAGGCCAAAGCTGCCGGCGCCGACTATGTGGGGCTTGATGAACTCATCTCAAAGGTACAAGAGGGCTGGACAGATGTGGATGTCGTAATTGCTATGCCCCAAGTTATGGCTCAGGTAGGTCGTATTGGCCGTATACTCGGCCCGCGCGGTCTGATGCCCAACCCGAAAACGGGCACTGTTACCCAGGACGTAGCTGCTGCTGTGGCCGATGTGAAGGGGGGTAAAATTTCCTTCCGTGTGGACAAGCACGGCATTGTACACGCTTCCATTGGTCGTGTATCGTTTGCGCCTGAAAAGCTGACCGATAACGCTAATGAGTTGTTGAGCGCGCTGCAACGCCTCAAGCCGTCTTCGGCCAAGGGTACATACATAAAATCGGTGAGTGTAGCTAGCACGATGAGCCCAGGAATCAAAGTGGACACTAAAACCATTCGTTAAGCCTTCAAATCAGAAAAAGACATGACGAAGAGCGAAAAAACGGCTGCCATCGAGGCACTCAGGAAAAAACTGGAAAGCGCTACCAGTTTCTACCTGACGGACTCCTCCACCATGACGGTAGCCCAGGTCAATAAATTGCGCAGATTGTGTTTTGACAATGGCGTAGAGATGCATGTGGTAAAAAATACCCTGGCTCGCAAGGCTATGGATACATTTCCTACTGAGCGCAATTACGCTTCCATCTATGAGGTATTGCATGGTCCTACAACCATCATGTTCGCCGAATCGGCCAAGACGCCGGCTAAGCTGATAAAAGAGTTCCGCAAGGATTCCGAGCGCCCTATTCTCAAAGCTGCTTACGTGGACGCTAGCGTGTTCATAGGCGACGACCAAATCGAGGCACTGCTCAAGCTCAAGTCCAGGGAGGAGCTGCTAGGTGAAGTCATCATGCTCTTGCAAAGCCCGGCGCGCAATGTCATTAGTGCGCTCCAGTCGGGTGGGCAAACCATTGCTGGCTTGGTCAAAGCACTCGAAGAACGTGCTGCGGCGCAATAAAAATGCATTCATTTGGCTGCTCGCCATTTGCTGAGCGGCCCACAGGTAAGGCTTCCAAGTTCAAACGCACGGTAAAAGTAATTTTATCGTTTCACTTTCTCAAAATTCAAGAAAAATGGCAGATCTCAAAGCCCTCGCGGAAACGTTGGTCAATCTGACGGTGAAGCAAGTAAGCGAACTCGCGGAAATTCTCAAATCGGACTATGGCATCGAGCCTGCTGCAGCCGCTGTGGCCGTAGCTGCTCCGGCTGTTGGCGGCGCTGCTGAAGGCGGTGCGGCTCCGGTTGAGGAAAAAACGGAATTTGATCTGGTACTCAACTCTGCCGGTGCTCAAAAGCTCCAGGTGATCAAGCTGGTGAAGGATAAACTGGGCCTTGGCCTCGGCGACGCTAAAGCACTGGTGGACAGCGCTCCTGCTACTCTCAAGGCCGGTATGCCTAAGGCTGATGCTGAGGCGCTCAAGGCTGCGCTGGTAGAAATTGGCGCAGAAGTAGAGCTGAAGTAACCACGACATAGCCGGCTTTGCAGGCAATGCATAGGCTTGCCCGAAATCCGGCTTCACAAGGCTTAGCGAGTTGTACAGACTCGCTAAGCCTATCGTCGTCTATCGGCATATACACGCTGGGTTTAACACAGGTTGAACTTTTTGCCTCTCGCAGGCATTCTTATACATCCGGGCATTAAACTTTTCATGCAAATGGCATCAAACGGCAAGGTTCTTACCGCCGAGGCAAAGCGTATCAGCTTCGGCAAAATCAAATTCCCCTCTCCTAACCCTGATTTGCTCGAAATACAACTCAAGTCGTTCCAGGAGTTCTTCCAATTAGAAACCACCCCTGAAAACCGGGGTAATGAAGGTCTATACAAGGTATTTCAGGAGAACTTCCCCATCACAGATGCCCGCAACATCTTTGTGCTGGAGTTTTTGGACTACTTCATTGATCCCCCTCGCTACTCTATAGAGGAGTGTATGCAGCGCGGCCTCACGTACAGCGTACCGCTCAAGGCTAAGCTCCGGCTCTCTTGTAACGATGAGGAACACATTGATTTTCAGACAATCGTGCAGGATGTATTCCTCGGCAATATTCCCTACATGACGCCCAAAGGCACTTTCGTAATCAACGGTGCAGAGCGCGTCATTGTATCGCAGTTGCATCGCTCGCCAGGGGTGTTCTTTGGCCAAACCTTCCACCCCAATGGCACGGCCATTTACTCGGCTCGCGTCATCCCCTTCAAAGGCGCCTGGATGGAATTTGCCACCGACATCAACACGGTGATGTACGCCTACATTGATCGCAAGAAGAAGTTCCCAGTCACTACCTTGCTGCGCGCCATTGGCTATGATACGGACAAAGCCATACTAGACATCTTTGGTCTGGCCGACGAAGTGCCGGTCACTCGCGAAAATCTCGAAAATGCCATTGGCCGCAAGCTGGCTGCCCGCGTACTGCGCAGTTGGACAGAGGACTTCGTGGATGAAGATACGGGTGAAGTAGTGACCATTGAGCGCAACGAGATCATCCTGGAGCGCGATGTAGTATTGGATGAAGAAAACATTGAGCGCATCCTGGAAGCCGAGAGCGATGTGGTCATCCTGCAAAAGGAAGACATAGACCAAGATTACTCCATTATATATAATACGTTGCAAAAAGACCCGACCAGCTCCGAAATCGAGGCGGTCACGTACATCTATCGTCAGTTGCGTGGCACTGACCCTCCTGACGAGGAGACGGCTCGCGGCATCATTGAAAAGCTCTTCTTCTCTGACAAGCGCTACAATCTGGGCGAAGTGGGGCGTTACAAGATCAACCGCAAGCTCAACCTGGACATCAGCGTGGATACCTTGGTGCTCACCCGCGAGGACATCATCTCCATCGTGACTTACCTAGTGAGTTTAATGAACCAGCGGGCAGAGATTGATGATATTGACCACCTTAGTAATCGCCGAGTACGCAGTGTGGGAGAGCAACTTTACGCACAGTTTGGGGTAGGATTGGCACGTATGGCGCGCACTATACGCGAGCGCATGAACGTGCGCGATAACGAAGTATTCACGCCTATAGAACTGATTAACGCCCGCACGCTGTCGTCGGTGATCAATTCATTTTTTGGTACCAGTCAGTTGTCGCAGTTTTTGGATCAAACCAACCCGCTGTCAGAGATTACGCACAAACGGCGTATCTCTGCTTTGGGGCCTGGTGGTTTGAGCCGCGAGCGGGCAGGCTTTGAGGTGCGCGACGTACATTACTCGCACTACGGCCGCCTATGTACCATTGAGACGCCGGAAGGCCCGAATATTGGTTTGATCTCGACCTTGTGCGTGCATGCCAAGATCAACAAGATGGGCTTCCTGGAAACTCCCTATCGCTCGGTGACAAATGGCATAGTAGATGGCAGCAGGGTGAGCTATCTCTCTGCTGAAGCAGAAGACTACCTCAAGATTGCTCAGGCCAATGCACCACTGGACGATGAAGGGCGTTTCATTAAGGATAGGGTCAAGAGCCGCGAGCACGGCGACTTCCCAGTACTTACGCCTGATGAAGTAGAATATATGGATGTGGCGCCCAACCAGATTGTGGGCGTATCGGCATCTTTGATTCCGTTTTTGGAAAATGACGACGCCAACCGCGCCCTCATGGGGTCTAACATGCAACGCCAGGCTGTACCGCTCATTCGCCCTCACGCGCCTATTGTAGGTACTGGCCTGGAGGCTAAAGTGGCACTTGACTCCCGCATGTTGCTCAATGCTGAGGGCGAAGGCGTGGTGGAGTATGTGGATGCCAACGAGATCATTATCTCTTACGATCGCAACGAAGACGAGCAGTTGGTATCCTTTGAAGATAATCGCAAGACCTACAAGCTCACCAAGTTTATGAGTACTAACCAGGGTACTTGTATCAACCTCAAGCCAATTGTGAAGCGCGGTGACCGCGTGTATCCTGGTATGGTGTTGTGCGAGGGCTATGCCACCGAAAATGGTGAACTGGCCCTGGGGCAAAACCTCAAAGTAGCCTTTATGCCCTGGAAGGGCTACAACTTTGAGGATGCCATAGTGCTTTCCGAACGTGTACTGCACGAAGACATCTTCACGTCCATACATATTGAGCATTACGAACTGGATGTGCGCGATACCAAGCTGGGCGAGGAAGAATTGACCAACGACATCCCGAACGTGAGTGAGGATGCCACCAAAGACCTCGACGAAAACGGCATTGTACGCATTGGTGCGTGGGTGCGCGAGGGCGATATCCTCATCGGCAAAATTACGCCCAAAGGAGAGTCAGACCCTACTCCAGAAGAGAAGTTGTTGCGTGCTATCTTCGGCGATAAGGCTGGCGACGTAAAAGACGCATCGCTCAAAACGCCGCCCTCTATCAGCGGGGTGGTCATTGACAAGCAACTCTTTGCCCGTGCTAAAAAGGATAACAAGCAGAAGGCGCAGGAAAAAGACCTGCTTGACAAACTCGAAGAGCAGCACAAGATAGCTCTCAACGAGTTGAAGACTATACTCATAGACAAGCTGCAAGTGCTGGTCAAGGGCAAAACCAGCCAGGGGCTGCGCACCATTTACAACGAGCAATTGGTGCCTAAAGGCGTTAAGTTTACCCTGGAGTTGTTGCGCGAACTGGAATATGGCGCCATTGACTACATGAACTGGACGGAGGATGCCCGCACCAACGAACTCATTGCGCGCTTGCTGCACAATTACAGCATCAAGGTAAATGAGGAAGTGGGGCGCTACAAGCGAGAGAAGTTCAATATTAGTATTGGCGACGAGTTGCCTGCCGGCGTACTAAAACTGGCCAAAGTATATCTAGCCAAGAAGCGCAAATTGCAAGTAGGCGACAAACTCGCCGGCCGCCACGGCAACAAGGGCATTGTATCCCGTATTGTACGCATAGAGGACATGCCTTTCCTCGAAGACGGTACACCAGTGGACATTGTGCTCAACCCTCTGGGTGTGCCCTCACGTATGAACCTGGGGCAGATATTCGAAACTGTACTGGGCTGGGCTGGGCTGAAGCTCGGCGTTAAGTTTGCTACGCCCATCTTTGACGGTGCTACCCGTGACGAGATTGAAGAGTACATTCAGAAAGCTGGACTGCCGAGCCTGGGGCAAACTTATCTCTATGACGGCGAAACTGGCGACCGCTTTCACCAGCAGGCTACGGTGGGCGTGATTTACATGCTCAAGCTTTCGCATATGGTGGACGATAAACTGCACGCCCGCTCCATTGGTCCGTACTCGCTCATTACCCAGCAGCCGCTGGGTGGCAAGGCGCAGTTTGGTGGCCAGCGCTTCGGCGAAATGGAAGTATGGGCACTGGAGGCCTTTGGCGCTTCCCACATCCTGCAGGAGTTGCTCACCATCAAGTCAGACGATATTGTGGGTCGCGCCAAGGCCTACGAAGCAATCGTGAAAGGCGACAACCTGCCCGAGCCTAATGTACCGGAGTCGTTCAACGTATTGGTGCACGAATTGCGTGGCCTGGCGTTGGATGTAAAGTTTGATTGAGCATTTTTGAGCACAACTTTTTTAATTCGCTTTCGATATGCCATTTAAAAAGAATCAGACTCAGAAGCAGGACTTCAGCGGCGTTACCATCAGCCTAGCCTCCCCAGACGACATCCTGGAGCGCTCCTATGGCGAGGTGCTCAAGCCCGAAACCATCAACTACCGCTCCTACAAGCCAGAGCGTGACGGTTTGTTCTGCGAGCGTATCTTTGGCCCGGTTAAGGACTACGAATGCTACTGCGGCAAGTACAAGCGCATTCGCTACAAGGGTATTGTGTGCGACCGATGTGGTGTGGAAGTAACCGAGAAGAAGGTGCGTCGCGAGCGCATGGGGCACATCAAGCTGGTAGTACCGGTGGTACACATCTGGTTTTTCCGCTCCCTGCCCAACAAGATCGGCTATTTGCTAGGGCTATCTTCCAAAAAGCTCGAGTCGGTCATCTACTACGAGCGGTATGTAGTCATACAGCCTGGTGTGGCGGCTAATATAGGCAATGGTGTACAGGCCAACGACTTGCTCTCTGAGGATGAGTATATGGAAATCCTCAGTGCGCTGCCGGCTGATAACCAGAATTTGGACGATACCGACCCCAACAAGTTCATTGCGCGGATGGGGGCTGAAGCCGTACGCGATATGCTGGCCAAACTCGATTTGGACCAACTCTCCTACGACCTCCGCTACCAGGCAGCCAATGAAACCTCGCAGCAGCGCAAGTCGGAAGCGCTCAAGCGCCTGCGCGTAGTGGAGGCTTTCCGCGAGGGGCAGCAGCAGATGGAAAATCGCCCGGAGTGGATGATCATACAATACCTGCCCGTGGTACCGCCTGAGCTGCGGCCTTTGGTACCGCTGGATGGCGGGCGCTTTGCTAGTTCTGATCTCAACGACTTATATCGCCGCGTCATTATCCGCAACAACCGCCTCAAGCGCTTGCTCGAAATTAAGGCGCCAGAGGTGATTTTGCGCAATGAAAAGCGTATGTTGCAGGAAGCCGTGGATTCGTTGTTCGACAACTCCCGCAAGTCTAATGCGGTAAAAGCCGAAGGTGGCCGCGCTCTCAAGTCGCTCAGCGATATCCTCAAGGGCAAGCAGGGCCGATTCCGCCAAAATCTGCTTGGTAAGCGTGTGGACTACTCCGGTCGTTCGGTGATTGTCGTTGGCCCTACGCTCAAACTGCATGAGTGCGGCATACCCAAGAGCATGGCAGCAGAGTTGTTCAAGCCTTTTGTGATACGCAAGTTGATTGAGCGCGGTATTGTCAAAACGGTGAAATCGGCCAAAAAACTAGTGGACCGTAAAGACCCAGTGATCTGGGAAATCCTGGAAAATATCCTCAAAGGCCACCCAGTGCTGCTCAACCGCGCCCCGACGCTGCACCGCCTTTCGATTCAGGCTTTCCAGCCCAAACTTATCGAAGGCAAGGCTATACAGTTGCACCCGTTGGTGTGTGGTGCATTCAACGCCGACTTTGACGGCGACCAGATGGCAGTACACGTGCCCCTGAGCCAGGCAGCCATTCTGGAGGCGCAGGTGCTCATGCTGTCTTCGCACAACATGCTCAACCCACAGGACGGCTCGCCAGTGACCCTTCCTTCTCAGGATATGGTGTTGGGCTTGTACTACATCACCAAAGAGCGCAAGAGCACGCCGGAGCAGCCGGTCAAAGGTGAGGGGCGCAAGTTTTACTCGCCAGAAGAGGTGCTGATTGCCTTTAATGAAGGGCAGTTGGACTTACACGCCTCCATCAAGGTACGGGTAAATGTAGAGGATGAGGACGGCAACATAGTGCGCAAGTTGGTGGATACGACCACGGGCCGCGTCATCTTCAACCAGGCCATATCGGAAGAGGTGCCTTTCATCAACCAGTTGCTGACCAAGAAAAACCTCAAGAAGGTCATCGGCGACGTGTTGCGGCGTACCAACTTCAAGGTGGCTGCCGAGTTTTTGGACAACATTAAAGACCTCGGCTTTACCTGGGCTTTCAAAGGAGGTCTTTCCTTCAACCTAGGTGATTTGATCACACCTTCTATCAAGGAAAAGACCTTGCAGGAAGCCCAAGCTGAGGTGGACGAAGTATGGGACAACTACAACATGGGTCTCATCACCAATAACGAGCGCTACAACCAGATCATTGACAAGTGGACCTATGCCGATAACCGCATCACGGATGCGCTCATGCGCGAGTTGTCCACGCACAAGCAGGGTTTCAACTCAGTGTTTATGATGTTGGATTCCGGCGCGCGTGGCTCCAAGCAGCAGATCAAGCAGTTGTGCGGATTGCGCGGCCTTATGGCCAAGCCGCGCAAGAGCGGTGATACTGGTGGCGCCATCATTGAAAACCCCATCCTGTCCAATTTTGTGGATGGCCTCTCGGTATTGGAGTACTTCATCTCGACGCACGGCGCCCGCAAGGGTTTGGCTGACACGGCCTTGAAAACCGCCGATGCCGGTTATCTCACCCGTCGTTTGGTGGACGTAGCCCAGGATGTGGTCATCATTGAAAACGACTGCAACACGCTGCGCGGCATTGAGACCTCGGCACTCAAAGACAATGAGAAAATCATTGAGCCGCTGTCTTCCCGCATTGAGGGGCGCTTCACCCTGCACGATGTCTACCACCCGGAAAAAGATGAACTTCTACTGAAAGCCGGAGATTTCATTGATGCTAAAATGGCCGAGTATCTCGAAAAGGTGGGGGTGGAAGCGGTGACCATCCGCTCAGTGCTGACATGCGAAACCAAACGTGGTGTATGTGCTAAGTGCTACGGGCGAAACCTCGCTACCGGCCGTATAGCTGAAATTGGCGATGCTGTGGGTATTATTGCGGCACAATCTATTGGCGAACCTGGTACTCAGCTTACGTTGCGTACCTTCCACGTAGGGGGTATTGCATCGGTGTCTAAAACAGAGTCAGAGATTACTGCCCGATTCAACGGCCGTATCGAATTCGACGGCATGCGCATTACTGAGTATCAAGATGACGAGGGTAATACTACCGACATTGCGCTATCGCGCACAGGGGAGATCCGCATTGTGGACCCAGCTACCGGCAAGCAGTTTATCTCTCACTACATTCCCTACGGTGCCTCGGTACACGTGAAGGAAGGGCAGGAAGTTGTGCGCGGCCAAATCATCTGCGAGTGGGACCCCTTCAATGCCATGATTGTATCGGAGTACTCTGGCATAGCTAAGTTCAAAGATATTGAAGAAGGTGTGACTTTCCGCGTAGAGCGCGATGACCAGACTGGCTTTGCCGAAAAGGTGGTCATTGAATCTAAGAACCGCCGCAAGGTGCCCATGATCGTCATCTTAAGCCCTGACGGAGAGGAACTGAAGAGCTACACGTTGCCAGTGGGTTCGTATATCTCCATAGAGGATGAGTCGGAGGTGCGCGCTGGTGCCAAGATTGTGAAAATACCCCGCAAACTGGGCAAAATCCAGGATATCACTGGTGGTCTGCCGCGCGTAACTGAACTCTTTGAAGCGCGCAACCCCTCTAATCCAGCTGTGGTGTCGGAGATAGACGGGGTGGTGTCGTTTGGCAAGATCAAGCGCGGCAACCGCGAGATAGCCGTAGTAGCCAAAGACGGCCAGCAACGCAAATATCTCATCGGTTTGTCCAAGCACGTGCTGGTACAAGAGGGCGACTTTGTGCGCGCCGGTACGCCATTGTCTGACGGTACGATTGCCCCCCGCGATATCCTGGCCATCAAAGGCCCCTTCGCGGTGCAGTCTTACCTGGTAAACGGCGTACAGGAGGTGTATCGTTCACAAGGTATAAATATCAACAACAAGCACATTGAAGTGATTGTGCGCCAGATGATGCGCCGCGTACAGATTGAAGAAGCTGGCGATACGCACTTCCTGGAAGGCGAAGCGGTGGAGAAGTACGATTTCCTGGAAACCAACGACTGGATTTTCGACAAAAAGTTCATCATAGATGCCGGCGATTCCAACCGGCTCAAAGCGGGGCAGTTGGTTACTTTGCGCCAGGTGCGCGAGGAGAACTCCTTCCTCAAGCGCAATGATAAAAAGCTGGTTACCTATCGCGATGCTGTACCTGCTACCTCCAGTCCAATGCTGCAGGGGATTACCCGCTCGTCTTTGGGCACAGATAGCTGGATTTCGGCGGCGTCGTTCCAGGAAACCACCAAGGTGCTCAGCACGGCAGCCATCGGCGCCAAGCGCGACGATCTCAACGGCCTCAAGGAGAATGTGATCGTAGGTAAGCGCATCCCCGCCGGTACCGGATCGCGCTACTTGGACAACCTGCTGGTGACGCACAAGGATAATGCCCACGAATTGGAGCGCAGTCACGCCCAGTTGGAAGAAATAGATGGCGAGTTTTAATTTGCCCTATCTGTAGCCTCGCGTAGCGCCTCCAAGAAGTGTTTCTTTGGAGGCACTCGCCGTTTTTGAAATATTTGTTGTGATGCGTCTCTATTAATAATTATTTGGAGTACATACTTCAGTTTTCGCTCACATCCAGGCAGGAAGCTACGTGCTTGCCTGGCCAGTGCGGTTTTTGCAGTATCACTTTGGAGAATGCGTATTTTCACATTAAGCGTGTGGAAATTGCCAATCCTACCTACAACGTGGCGCTCAACAGGGCCGGATATCGTTAGCCTGGGTTTTCCAGCTCTAGGAATTGATTGCCGGTAAAAAAGAAGTTGAAAAATGCAAAAGCCACGACCGCCCATAATATACCAGGTAATGTGCTCATATGCCACATCGCAGTGCTCGGCTATCTGAATAAAAATTATACCTTTGCTCACTCATTGTATTGCAGCCATGCTTCTTGAACAAGCCCGTGATATCTTGGCCGAAATAGCGCAAGCTGCTCCGCACACGCCAGCAGAATTGGAGCAATTTCGCATTCGCTACCTCGGCTCGAAAAATGTAATCAAAGCCCTCTCGGCAGAAATTCGTCACATACCCAATGAGCAGAAGCGAGATTTTGGCCGCCTCATCAACGAGGCTATGCAGGCCGCAGAGATCAAATATCAGGCACTGAAGGCTCAATTGGAGCAAGAAACTGAAAGCCAACAGGCGGCAGCATTAGACTTGAGTGCTCCGGCCGAACTGTGGGTGTGGGGCACGCGGCATCCGATATCCATCACCATAAACCGCGTCATTCGCATTTTTGAACGCCTGGGTTTTGTGGTGGCCGAAGACCGCGAAATAGAGGATGACTGGCACAACTTCACGGCACTGAACACCCCCGAAGACCATCCTGCCCGCGATATGCAGGACACCTTTTACCTTCGGGGCAGCCAGAACTTGCTGTTGCGCACGCATACTTCTTCGGTGCAGGTTCGGCTGATGGAAGTGCAGAAACCGCCCATTCGCATCATTGCACCAGGGCGGGTATATCGCAACGAGACCATCTCGGCTCGATCGCACTGTCAGTTTCACCAGGTAGAAGGGCTATACGTGGATGAGGGCGTGTCGTTTGCTGATCTGAAGCAGACCTTGTTATACTTTGCCCAGGAGATGTTTGGCGCTACGCAGATACGTCTGCGGCCTTCGTTTTTTCCTTTCACAGAGCCAAGCGCTGAGATGGACGTGTATCTGGGGACGGAGACGGAGGATGCTCGCCGCCTGACCAAAGGCACAGGCTGGCTTGAGATATTGGGCTGTGGCATGGTGGACCCCAACGTACTGGCCAATTGTAATATTGATCCAGAAAAATACACGGGCTTTGCTTTTGGTATGGGTATTGAGCGGCAGGCGATGCGTCTGTTCGGCATCAGCGATATACGGTTACTGTTCGAAAACGATGTACGCTTCTTGAGGCAGTTTGCCACAGTAGTTTGAGGAGGAAATTAGTGTGTAGCATAGAGCAGGCCTAGGCATTGGGCAGCACAACCTCTCTTTCTTGGCGATAACCAGTGCGAGCGCTGCCCTTAATTCTACTAGCCTTTACGTGAAAAGGTTATGGAAGAATGCTGCTAAGCGATTCTGCAGTGGAATAGAAAACGAACATTCGCAGCTTTCTGCCAATCAAATAGAGACAAAACAAGATGAAACCTGCTATTCCTAAAGGCACGCGCGATTTTAGCCCAGGCGAGGTGTTCCGGCGGCAGTACATTTTTGGCATTATCCGCGAAGTATTTGTACGGTATGGTTATCAGCCCATTGAAACGCCGGCCATGGAGTTGCTGTCGGTACTGACGGGTAAATATGGGGAAGAAGGCGACCGGCTGCTGTTCAAAATACTGAACAATGGTGATTTTTTGAGTAAAGCCAATGCAGAGGCTTTGGAAAATCGCGACTCGCGCCGCCTGTTGCCGTCCATTGCTGAAAAAGGCCTTCGCTATGACCTCACAGTGCCTTTTGCCCGCTATGTGGTAATGCACCAGCACAAGTTGTCCTTTCCGTTCAAGCGCTATCAGATTCAGCCGGTGTGGCGTGGCGATAACCCTCAGAAAGGCCGATTCCAGGAGTTCTACCAGTGCGATGTGGATGTAGTAGGCTCTACCTCCTTGATGTACGAGGCTGAGTTGTTGCAGATTTACGACGAAGTCTTTTGCCGGCTGGGTATCGAGGTGGTCATCAAGTTCAACAATCGGAAGGTGTTGTACGGTATTGCGGAAGCAGCGGGCATTCCGGATCGCTTCATGGATATGACAGTAGCCATTGACAAGCTAGATAAGATAGGCTCTCAAGGTGTGCGCGCCGAAATGCAGCAGCGCGGCATTGCTAAGGAAGCCATTGACCGCGTGGAGCAAATACTGGCTGTTTCTGACCCTGAAATGCTCAGAACTCACTTGTGCCACAGCCTGGAAGGCATGAAAGGCCTGGATGAGGTAGCCGAGCTGTATCGCTACTTTGACCCCGCTACTGCCCATAATGAAGTGCGCTTTGACCTGACATTAGCACGTGGGCTTACGTATTACACGGGCTGCATTTTTGAAGTACAGGCTAAAGGTGTGCAAATAGGCAGTATTGGCGGTGGTGGTCGCTATGACAATCTCACCGGTACTTTTGGTTTGGAGGGCGTATCGGGCGTGGGTATTTCCTTTGGCGCCGATCGCATCTATGAAGTAATGAAGGAGCTGGAGCTTTTCCCCGAAAAAGCGGCTGACAGTTTGCAACTGCTCCTGGTGGCCACTGATGAACAGGCGCACTACCATGCTTTTCGCCTTCTAAGGCAGGTACGCGCTGCCGGTATCTGCGCGGATTTGTATCCGCAGGCAGCCAAACTGAAAAAGCAAATACAGTACGCCAACAACCGACAGGTTCCTTACGTGGCTATTATTGGCAGTGATGAAATGGCCGCCGGCGAGGTATCGTTCAAAGATATGGCCAGCGGCGAGCAAGTGCGATTGAAGCCAGAAGCGATGATAGCGCAGTTGGCAGGAAAGCATTAAGAATGCCAGGAGCACCCATAATAGCTGGACTGGCTAGTCATCTCCCTAAATTGCATTCGCGTTGTAAGTTGTGTCATCTTGCCTGATCTTTTCAACCTTCTCGTACCGCACAAACTCGTAATCCCAGGTATGCCGTGCATCGCGGGTATGGTATTCTTGCCAGGTTGCTTGCCAAACAGCAGGGTCAATGAGCGGAAAGAAACTGTCGGCTTGCGGGAAGTGCGCTCGCACATGGGTGATGATCAACTCGTGAGCGTATGGCATGGTTTGGCGGTAAATGTCGGCACCGCCCAGTACGCAGAGCCGTGGTGCTCCTGTGCTAGCCGCCCAAGTCAGTGCATCTTCTACTGAACGGGCCAGGCGCACATACGCAGGCGCTTGGTAGTTAGGCTGACGAGTCACTAGAATTGTGCTTCGGTCGGGCGTGAACATCTCTCTGCCTTGTGGAGACTCAAAAGAGCGGCGTCCGGTCAGCAGAAGGCATCCTTCTATTTGCCGGTAGAAAAAAGCCAAATCCCCGGGTAAATGCCAGGGGATATCACCACGAACGCCGATGGCACCATCGTCGGCTACAGCAGCAATCAGCACAATGCGCATGATGAAGGAAACTTACCCGTGTTTTTGGGCAAAGTCTCGCATGACATCCACCAGTACCTGTACGCTTGTTTTGGGCATGGCATTGTAGATGGATGCCCGGAACCCCCCCACTGAACGGTGGCCTTTGATACCCACAATGCCAGCTGCTTTGCAAGCCTCCAGAAAATGCACTTCGTGGTCAGCATTTACTGGCACAAAACAGGCGTTCATCAGCGAGCGGTCTTCTTCTGCCACTGTGCCTCTGAAGCATGGATTGGCGTCAATCTCATCATAAATGAGCTGTGCTTTTTGGGCATTGTGCACCGACATAGCTTCCAGACCACCCTGAGCTACAATCCAGCGCAAGGTGAGCATGAGGACGTAAATGGGGAACACCGGCGGAGTGTTGTACATGCTGTCGTTGTCTATGTGATTGCGATAGTCGAGCATGCTGGGTAACTTGCGCGACACCTTGCCCAGCATATCCTTGCGTACGATGACCAGCGTAACGCCTGCTGGCCCCAGGTTTTTCTGTGCGCCGGCATAGATGAGGCCAAAGCGCTCTATCTCTAGTGGGCGGCTGAACATATCGGACGACATGTCGCTCACAATGGGCACTTCGGTGTCCGGCCACTCGTGCAGTTGTGTACCAAAGATGGTGTTGTTGCTTGTTAGGTGTAAGTATTTGGCGTATGTTGGTACGGTATAGCCTTTGGGTATGTAGGTGTAATTGCTCTCTTTGGAAGAAGCCAATACTTCTACATTACCGAAGAGCTTGGCCTCTTTGATGGCTTTGGCCGCCCAGCTGCCAGAGTCCACGTAGCAGGCGGTTTGGCTTTCGTCCAGGAGGTTCATAGGTGCCATGAAGAACTGAGTACTAGCACCACCGCTCAAAAATAGCACGGCGTATTCTTCTCCTGCGCCGCTCAATTGGCGTACCAACTGTTGGGCTTCGGCCACAACGGCTTCAAACTCCTTGCTGCGGTGAGAAATTTCCATGATAGACAGCCCCATACCGTTGAAGTCCACAGCAGCGTGGGCGGCCTGTTCCAATACATTGGCCGGCAAGATAGCTGGGCCGGCACTAAAATTGTGTTTTTGCATAGTTAGGTTAGTTTGATGTTGGAGCCATACGCTCCTGTACGAGTGCACAAAGGTAATGCGTGAAAGCATTATCAAGGTGTAAAGATTGTGTGAAGTAAGACATCGTAGGGCTGTGAATATGTAACTTGCTTTGCAGCATGCTGTTGCACCATTATCTTTGTCTTAGTCGAAAATCACTACCATAGCCAGAATTACGCTTTGCTTGTGTATCGCTCTTGCGCATCGTTGCTTTGTATTGGCCAGTGCAGAGTGCAGTTATACTGAGCAATGCCAAGTTTTGTGCATGATTTGCGGATGTTGTGTACAAAACTTGGCGAGTCAAAACATAGAACACATCGCCAGGGTATGCCTTGCGGCCAGGATCCTTGCCGCCACTTGCTCACATTCGCTGGTCCAGGTTTTTACCGGTTTCCAGGTGGCGAAACCCAGGGACCATATTTTCCATGGCAGCCACGATGTCGGCCTTACCAGTGTCAGGTCGGGCCAGAAGTTGTTGCAAGTCGTGGAGGTAAGTGTACATGCGCTCGCGGCTTAGAGGCGCCTGGGGGGTGATGTAGCCCAGCGCCTGGAAATCGTCGAGGTTGACCTTTTCTTCGGGGGTGTAAAATTCTTCTTCCGGTTTTTCTCCTGAGGTATCAGGTTCAAAAAAATAAACGGGATAGTATTTGGCATCGGGTAGATATCGTGCGGCTTTTTCACGGGCGATGGTCTCTGAGTCGCATAGGTCAATGGCGTAGCCCAGTTGATGCAGCAGGCTTTTGGCGATGTCGGTGAAGGTGTTCAGGTCTTGGGTGCTGAGTTTGGGGAAGAAAATTTGCCCAGATTGGCCGATGATGGCAGCCAGTAGGCAAATTTCGCCTGCCTCCTGGGGGGATACGAAGTAGCGTCGTATGTGTTTGGGGGCGGAAAGGGGTTGCTTTTTGGCAATGCGCTGCAGAAAACCATCTAGGAGGCTACCGTTGGAGAAGGCTACGTTAGCAAAGCGGGCGGTGGTCACAGGCAGGATGTCGCTGTAAGCCAGTAGTAGGTTTTCCATGAGTTTTTTGCTGGCGCCCATCACATTGGCCGGGTTGGCGGCTTTGTCAGTACTTACACAAAAGAAGCGCTCTGGCGGGTTTTCGCACAGCAAGTCCAGCAAGTAGCGAGCATGCAGTACGTTGTTTTCTAGCATGGCTTCTATGGCATACTGGTCTTTTTCGGAGCGCACGTGTTTGTGTGCGGCAAAGTTGGCCACGATGTGAAACGGCCCTTCGTTTTTCCAGATTTTCCTGAACACCGGCGCCTGAAAGTGCGTCGGATAGGTGAGGTATTGCTCCGGTATGTATTGCTGGTGGGAGCTGCGCAGGTCGCGGGTGAGTTCGGTAAGGCCGTTTTCGCTACTGTCCACTACTACCAAGCTTGCAGGCTCGTAGCGAAGCAGGGCTTTAATAAACTGACTACCTATACTGCCGGCACCGCCTATAACCAAGGTGTTTTTACCAGCAATGCGGCTTCGTAGCCAGGGTTCGTTGGCGATGAGGTCGTAGTAGGTCAGGCTTTTTTCCCTACGGGTCACGTGTTGAGCAATGAATTTGTCTAGGTTGAATCGTTTATTCATGCGCTTATTTTTTTAGATACCACAATGATAGGGGCGCCAAAAAATGCGGAAAGCGAATGAGTACCTCCGGCGTCCATTCCTGCAAGGCGCGCGGCCACCAGGGCAGCTGAAAATGCACGTGCGCCGCATAGCGGGCAATCGCAGTAAGCAGCCCCCATACTATCATGTACACAAGGCTGATACGACGGGCCAGCGTCCAGGGCAGCAGCACGGCAAGCGCTGCTACAAGGTCTAGCGCCCCCATAATACTCAGGAATGTAGCCGCTGCGCCCTCGCTTACGTGGAGTATTTGCATGGTCATGGCTGTGAAATGCCCCGGCCTTGGGAATATATTGAGCGCGTACAAACCATGCGCGGCAAAGGTGGCTGCAGCTGCTGCGGCGCCCCAAGTGTAAATATGCCGAAGATTGCGCTCCTGGCTGCGCTCGGCGCTGTACCAAAGTAGCAAGCTCCCCCACTGCAAGGTGTATTCGGCAAACTGCACTATGAAAAATATCTTGTCCACCCCGTGCAGCACCGCCACAAGCAGTAGTAAAATAACACTTGTAAAAACCAGATATTTACCCCAGTGAAGTCTTCCGCCTACAAGCACCGCTACAAAGGCAAGCAAAAAAATTATTCCGCCTATCCAGCCCAGCCATTCCATCCCGCGAAGCGCTACCCATCCAGTAGCATATTCTGACCAACCCAGCCCGGTTAATGCATGGATGGTGTCACTCAGCAAATATTCGTTCCATAGCAAAGTAGAGTAGGGGAGCTTGCCACTGAAACTCAGCCAGGCATACCCTGCTAATACTGCCAGCGCAGCAGTTTGCAGGAGGCGCCTGATGCGGACTGCTGGATTCATGGCCGAAAGTTAGGATATTCGCTGCAAAAATGGCTTTTCTTATTGTTTATGTGACGCATGCATCGGAAGCCGAAGCGCTCCGCGTTTCTCAAGAGATGTTGCAAGCCAGGCTGTGCGCTTGCGCCAACATTTTTCCTATCCAGAGCCTGTACTGGTGGCAAGGCGCGCTCGAATCCGGACAGGAGTGGGTCAGTATCCTGAAAACACAGCACAGCCACTGGGGGGCATTGCGTTCGGCCATTGAGCAGACGCATCCCTACGACACGCCTTGTATTATGAAGATAGAGGTGTCGGCCAATGAAAAGTACGAGCGCTGGATTGAGGCTCATCTGGCCGCGTTGGAGTAACCGACCAACATGAGGTTATGGCCCAAGTCCCAGCATTCGCTTTTGCGGAAGGCTCTTCGAAAGACCTCATCATACCAGGTCTGGGCTTGCTGCCGGTCTTGGGCGGTAGCGCCAAGGCGATTGTACAATAAGATGCCGCCGGGGTTGAGATGCGCCTGGAGCAGCTCCAGAAAATCTGGCTGCAGGAAAGGTTCAGGTACTTGGTCGTCCACAAAAATATCCATGCAAAGCAAGTCAAAGGTGTCCTGGCAAATTTGCAGGAACGCCAGCGCGTCCGCACAATGTAGTTCCAGTGGCGACTGAAGTTGTGGCAGAGTATATCGGCTGGCCAGGTAGAGCACGTTTTCATCGGCCTCTACCCCCGTGTAGTGATATTGGCGGTGGTATTTGACCTCCAGCAATTGGGGGATGCTCCCCAGCCCTACGCCCAGCAGTAACACCTTGCGTATGGGGAGTTTGTCTAAAGGCAGGCGTTGGAATGCCTTGTCGAAGTTGTCGTACAGGTCTTCCCAGGAGTACACGGCATTGGCGGTGCAGAGTTGCAACCTGCCTCGGCGCAAACTCACGTACAAATGCGGGTTCAGGGCGCTAGGGGCGCTTTCGAGGTGCAATTCTACGAGCCAGCTCAGGCAGCGCTTCCAGGCGGGGATGTGCATTAGCCTTTGAGGAAGATTTCGGCCAGCTTGTGCTCCAGAGCTTCGCCACGCAGATTGCGGGCTATGATTTTGCCGTCTTTATCTACCAATACGGTATGCGGAATGGAGTTTACGCCGTACAACAGCGCTGCAGCATTACTCCACTGCTGGAGATCGCTGACGTGATACCAGGTCAGGCCGTCTTCTTTAATGGCGTCGAGCCAGCGCTGGCGATCGCGGTCAAGGCTGACACCGAGGATTTCAAAGCCCTTTGATTTGTAGGTGTTGTACAGGCGTACTACGTTGGGGTTTTCGCGGCGGCAAGGGCCGCACCAGGAGGCCCAGAAGTCTACTAGGACTACCTTTCCGCGCAGGTCGCTCAGGCGCAGTATTTTGCCTTCGGGCGTGGCTTGTGCAAAGTCAGGGGCTTCGGCGCCGATGGTGAAACTGCGCATGCTGGCTATTTGCTGCTGTAGAGAGGCTATAGAGGCTTCGTCGCCTTCTTTGAGTTGCTTGAGCAATTCCTCGGCGAAATAGACATAGTGAGAGCTGTTTTTTTGCTTTAATGCCACCAGACTGCCAGCCAGGGCCATGCGATAGCGCAGCGTACCTTTGGGTATCTTTTGCAATACTTGCTCAAGGTAGGCTTTTTGGGCGTTGTCGCTCAGGCCTACGTTCGCTAGTGTATTGGCATAGCCTTGGAAGGCTTCGTACACCCAAGGTAGCCCCTCGTATTTGGCATCTTTGAAGTCCACATAGCGGAAGTATTCTTTGGCAAAGTAGTCTATTTCGTTGGTGTAAGAGCCCTGATTATTGGGCCAGCTTAGATAAGTATTAAGGGCGGCAATGCCGGCAAAGTAAGGATTGGTTTTGTTGAGCGAGTCGAGCAGTGTGAGTTTTTGGTCGTCTATGTCTTTCATTCGGGCAATGACGTTTTTGAGTTGCTCCGGATTGTTTACGTGCATTTGATACTGCTGGATGAGCTGGCTGGTTTGAGCTTTGAGTACGTTAATGCGGTTCTTGATGCTGTTGTAATGGGTATTCAGCGGCGAATTTTGGATGGTAGCCTGACGTACATCGGCACAGGGGCCATTGACTTGCACTTGTGCTTCAGTGCCCAGCAGTACGATGAGCGTCTGGTCGCTTCGCGTACCCAGGTAGTAGAATTGCGGGCTGGCAGTAGCAGGCAGGGTAAAGGTGTAGCTGCCATCGGGGGAGGGTGAGCTGGCCTCGGCAACTTGCTTGAATACCAGGCCGTCAAACTGGAACAATCGCAAGGGCGATGGGCATCCGTCCAGGCGGCAGGAGAGGGTAATAGTCTTGTCTTTTTGGGCATTGACTAGCAATGCCGGCAAGAGCGCAAGTAGCAGTGCAAGATGCTTCATAAGGAGTGGTATTTGAAAGTACAAAGGTACAACGTTATTAACGCCTTGTCAATTGCAGGGAGTCACAAGACCTTACATTCTTCGTCGTTGGTCGAAAGTAAGACGGCGCGCATGGCCAAAAAGCGTTATTTTCGCAAAAAACTTTTGTCATGCGCATACGAGCTGGATTCAATACAGAGCAAATCAATCCTGTAAACCTTATTGTTGGGCTACTCATCTTGGTGGCCATTTTGTACGGTTTGTTCAAACTGGCGCAGTTCTTGTTTACTTTGCTTTACTACGCTGCACCGGTATTGCTGCTGGTTACGCTCATCATTGACGCAGGTGTCATCAAAGACTACTTTCGCGGTATTGGCGGGCTGATGCGGCGTTCAACGCCACTGGGCGTGGGCGCGCTGATACTAAGCCTTGTATTTGCTCCAGTTACTGTAGGTTATCTGTTTTTCAGGGCTCTTACAAATCAGCGCCGCAGGCGTGTCCGTACAGCGCAAGAGCACCTGGAGTTAGGTAAGTTGACGGATTACGAGGAACTGGAGAGCAAGCCGTTGCGAGAACGCGAGCCTCGCATATCCAACGACGATATAGTATAATCCTACTTGAGCAGCAGCGTTTCGCCTGATTGGCGTACGCGCTTGCCGTTGACCAGTTCCACCTCGGCAAAGTAAATATAGACGCCTGCCGCAGCGGGTTTGCCTTTCACTTTGCCATCCCAGCCGTAGAGTGGGTCATTCGGTGGTATATTTTGCTGCTGGAATACCAGATTACCCCAGCGGTCTACTATTTTTAAAGAGAGAATCTGGGCTACTTCTGGCCCGGATAGCAGGGTAAGGCGGTCATTGATGCCGTCGTCGTTGGGCGAAAAAGCAGTGGGTACAAAGATGCGCTGAGCCAATTCCACGCGTATGGTGATGGAGGAGCTGTCGCGGCATCCGTTTTTATTGGTCAAAATAGCTGAGTAAGTGGTGGCTTCCACGGGGCCAACGGCGACTTCGGTGCAATCAGTACAACCAGGAATTGGGGGCGTCCATATTATATTTTGGATTTCGCTGGGCGCCTGGTTGGTCAGTATTCGCAGGCGGGTGCTGTCGCCAAGAGTGAGTACCGGTGGGTTGCCAGGTAGGTCGCTGGTCAGTTGTATGGTGAGGGCAGGCGGTTCTTGCAGTGTTGCTGTGCGCTCGGCGGCGCATCCGTTGGCATCTTCTACGCGCACGGTGTAGCTACCCGAGGCCAGGTTGGTAAAGTTGCCACTAGGCTGCGCCGGGCGGTTGTCCAATGAGTAAGATACAGGGCTGGCTGCGTTGGTCAATCCTACTACGTCAATGCTGCCATTTTGGTCACCGGGGCAAGATACAGGTTTGACTTCCAGAGAGAATTGCGGCTCGGTGATCAGGCTGGTGACCACCACAGTATCTGAAGCAGCGCAGCCTGTGCTGGAGTTGCGCACAGTGAGTATGTAAGTGCCAGCCGTTTCTACCTCAATTATTGGCAAGTTGGGTTGGGCTATGGCTCCGCCGGTGAGGGCCGTCCATTGATATAGAATATTCGTACCAGAAGAGGAGGCGTTGCTTCCGATAGACGCCTGCTGCATCCGGCAATCAATAGAGCGATCGGGGCCGGCATTGGCAGTGGGCAAGTCTAGGATGCTGATCACCACATCAGCTGTGGCATCTGGGCAGGGGGAGGTACCCGCTACTCGGTACTGGAAGGTGTAGTTGCCAGTCAGCAGGTTTTGGGTTTGCACTGTGCCGGTAGCTGGCGAGAATGCACCCTGCGGCAAGGCGGGGCCAGATACAAAAGACCACGTGCCGCCTGCATCGGCGCCTGTGAGCCATTGGCTCAGCGAAATGCTCTGTGTGGCGCCCTGACATATACCGGGAGGTGATTGTGCCGTGCCTGCACTGGGCAATGCAGCCACGAATAAAGTACGCGTGAGCGAATCGGCGCAAGGGCCATTTTGTACCCGATATTGCAGAGTGAATGAGCCAGGGCCAGTGCTCGAGGGGTCAAAAGCTGTAGCGGGAGCGCCGTTTACACTCCATTGGCCGCCGGGGGTGCTGTTGGTGGTCAGCAGGGTATCGAGATTGAAGGCGGGGCTGTTTTGACACAAGGCGGGCGGAGTGTTGAAGGCCGGGTTGAGATTGGCCGGCCTAATGGATACTGTGTCAGTGGTGGTGCATACTCGACGCAGTGAGATATCGTCGAGGCAAAAGTCATTACCGGCTGCTGAGTTGCTTACGTTGGCAATGCAAATCTGTACGGAAGTAGCCGTGCCAGAGTTCCACAAGCGGAAGAACTCTGTCCATTGGCAAGTAGTGTTAGGCAGGGTAAAGTTGCTACCTATTGCGTTGCCATTTACGGTGAAGCGGATAACGGAGGGGTTTTGCGTAGCTACCACAGCAAACCATGCGCTGAAGGCATATTCTGTGTTGGGCTGTACTGTCACAGTCTGGCACCATACGTTGCGCGGTATGATAGAACCGTTGACTACCAGCATCTGGCCATTGCCGGAGTGGTCTAGGCAAGGGGCAAACTGGCTGTGCAACAGGTCAGCGCGGGTAGTGATACCGTAGGTGCCCGTGTTGGTTAGGGGGCCAAACTGCCCGCCGCTACCTTGGTTGTACTGGGTGGTAAAGCCTGTATTGCCCTGGCTGAAGTCGCCGTTGAATATAAGGTTGGGGCCAGTCAGGCTGCGCGCACTGAGTACGTAATTGATAGCCGAGCTCACCACGGCATTGGTAGTCAGGCTATTAGGGTCAGAAAGGCCAGTAGCCGGCGACCAGGAGGCGTTCAGGTAAACTCCAGTGATGTTGCCGTTTAGGGTGAGGGCTTGGCCCGGGGCACAAAACACCTGGTCGGCGCCGGCATTTACCGTGATGCCGCAGTTGGTAGTTTGAGCACTCAGGCAAATTGAAAAAAAGATGGCCAGGGCAAGAGGCGCTGGCAATAGAGCAGGGCTGCAAATCAGTCGCATACAACAAGAAATATTTAGAGCATTTGACAAGCCGGCTGCCCTGTTTTTCAGACTCCGACAGCAAAGGTATGCTATTTCAGAAATATTGGCAAGGGCAATTGGCGTTTACGGCAATGAAATACGGATTTTGGCCTACTTTTGTTGCCTTAACAGAAGAGGTTTTATGCCAGAGCTTGGTAAAATGGTGGGAGTGGTAGGGGCCGGCAGTTTCGGTTCGGCCATAGGCAATCTACTGGCGCGCAATGTGGACGTGCTGCTGTACAGCCGTCAACCCGAACTGGTGGAAGCTATCAATACTACCCATCAGAACTTTGGCGTGGCGCTATCGCCTCGCATCCGCGCTACGTCGCATCTGGAGGAAATTGCTGCGGAGTGTCGCCTTATCATTCCAGTAGTGCCTTCTACTGCCTTTAGGGATACCCTGCGCCGGCTGGGGCCTCACCTGCGTCCGTATCACATCCTTGTACATGCTACCAAAGGATTCGACCTAAGAGATATGCCAGAGTCTGGTCAAGTGGAAGGAACGGTCATCACAAGGCAAAACGTGAGCACTATGAGTGAGGTCATCTTGCAAGAGAGCGCCGTAGTAAGGGTGGGTTGTCTGTCAGGGCCTAACCTGGCATCTGAAATTGTAGAAGGCCAGCCTACGGCTACGGTCATTGCCAGTCGTTTCGACGAAGTCATCCGCCTGGGGCAACGAGCACTGGCTGGGCCGCAGTTTCACGTATTTGGCTCCAACGACATCCTCGGCGCAGAGTTGGCTGGCGCACTCAAGAATATAATTGCCATTGGCTCGGGCATCTTGCGCGGTGTTGGCCTGGGCAAAAACATGCAGGCCATGCTCATTACGCGTGGCCTCACAGAAATGGTGTATTTTGGCAAAGCCATGGGGGCTACGCCCAGAGCTTTTCTGGGTACTGCTGGCATAGGCGACCTGGTAGCTACAGCCACCTCAAAAAACAGTCGCAATTTTACTTTTGGCTTTCGCCTGGGGCGCGGCGAGAGCAAGGCACAGATCGAAGCTACCATGCCCGAACTGGCCGAAGGGGTGCGCACCTTGCACATCGCATATCATTTGGCAGCCTACTACAAGCTCCGTGTGCCAGTGACCCAAATGCTTTACAAGGTAGTATTTGAAGGGCTTGATGTTGATAAGGCTATTGAATACCTCATCAATTACCCCTATGATATTGACGTGGACTTCTTGTGACTACAACGGATATGAAGGAGACTTCACTAGAGCTGCAACAATTGCTTCAAGCGCTGGAGCAGGCTTTTGAAGCAGACACCCTGCAGAAGCTCACGCTCGGCAAACCCGTAGCGAGTACTGCGGGCAATTTAGCCAACGTATTTATCCGACCCATACACATCAGTAAGGGCAAAGTACTTCAGTTTCTATATCGCTATGCCACTCGCGATGAAACCAAGAATTATTCTCTCGAAGAAGCTAAGACGCAATTGTCCTCGCTTTTGCCTGCCCAATTTTTGAATGCTGACCTACTGGGTACTTCCGGTAGCTGGAGTCTGCAATACTCCCGCAAGCGCAAGCCGCACCTGTATGCTCGCCCTGCAGTCGCTGTTTCAATGGCCCAAAGCAAAGTACACGACACGCCCAAACACAGGTTCATCCGCACACAAGGCAACTTGTACCTTCGCGCTATGGGCATCACCACCAGCACTGGGGAGATCACTGCCGCTGGCCAGCGCAAATACCGGCAAATCAGCAAATACATCGAAATCATTGATAGCTTGCTGCGCCAATGCCCACTACCACCAGCACCCCGAATAGTAGACATGGGTGCGGGCAAAGGCTACTTGACTTTCGCGCTCTACGACTATCTGGCCAATTACTTGGGGTTGCAACCTCAAGTCATTGGGCTGGAAATACGGCCTGCCCTAGTAGATGCTGCCAGTGCACTGGCTTCAAATTGTGAATTTACTGGGCTTCGCTTCGAGGCGCAAGACATTCACCAATACCGCAGCGAAGGTATGGATATGCTCATTGCCTTGCACGCTTGCGATATCCTTACCGATGTAGCTCTGGCCGAGGGCGTACGAGCCGGCGCCAGTATACTAGTGGTAGCACCCTGCTGCCACAAGCAGGTCAGGAAGCAGATAAAGCCAGCCCCCACACTACAGCCTATGCTCAAACACGGCATACTGGAGGAACGCCAGGCCGAAATTCTGACGGATAGCCTTAGAGCCTTGCTATTGGAATCAAGGGGCTATCAGACCAAGGTATTCGAGTTCGTCTCCATTGAGCACACCAACAAGAACGTCATGATTGCGGCTACGCGCTCAGGGCTACCGCGCCCCGAGGCCAAAGCACAAGTGGCTGCGCTCAAACAACTGTTCGGCATTGAGAGCCACTACCTGGAAAAACTGCTGGTAGAAATGTAGGGCATTGTGTGGCGAAGGAGCGACCTGGCTTTGCATTGGATAGTCGCTCCTTCGCAGAGTAAATCTTTAATTAGAAATTCAGCCCTAGGCGTAAGAACAGCCGGCGTCCGTTGCCGCCCATTTGCACGGCATCCCAGGGGCCGCCGGTTTCGTTATTGAAGGCCCAGCCCGATGCCACCGGCACATAGCCCAGGGCCGGGTGTACATTCAGGATATTGTCAGCGCCCAGGTGTAGGGTCAGTATTTTAGAGGCCTGCCAGCCGATGTACAAGTCAGGCACCACCTTGCCGGAGTAGATGTAGCGATCCGGCACATAGATGTTTTCGTCAGCATCGGTTGGTACCATAGGGTTGATGCCCAGCCCGTCCTCGCCGTAGCCCAACAGTTCTATCTTGCCAAAGTAGTTGATGCGCGTACCTACAGTAAACTGTTTGAGGCCATACTCTAGCGTAGCGTGTATTTTGGCCGGTGGAGCGGAAGCCAGGATGAAGGTTTGCTCGCGGTCGCTAAGGAAGGTGGCGCGGTGTTCGGGCGTATCATCTAGCAGAGCAGGCACGTTAATGCGGTCAATGGTCATTTGTTGGAAGTTGGCCGCTACCAAGGCTCTAAAGTGCCCGTAGCTGTGGCGCTTGGTGTAGTCCATCACGATGTCAATACCGCGGTTGGTGGTATTAACAGCATTGGCAAAGAACTGCGCCAGGCTCACCTTGAGGCGTTGTAGCTCAGCAGTGAAGGCTGGGTTGAGGGTGGCGTCTTCGGCGTCGAACTGGCCGGAGAGCACTACGCGGTCTCTGACTTTGACCTGGTAGGCGTCGAGCGTGATGGAAAAATCGCGCGAGGGCTTGTAGGTGAAGCCCAGATTGGCGTTGAAGGAGCGTTCTTGCTTGAGTTCTGGTATGCCCGCTGCCTTGGTAATGGGGTTGGCATTAGGGGCAATTTTCACTTCGGCAATCTGCCCACCCTGTACAGTGGTGAAGGTAGAGCTGAAGTTGATCTGCTGGAGCGAGGGCGCCCGGAAGCCTGTACTGATAGAGCCTCTGACATTAAAATTAGAGGAGAGTTTGTAGCGCGAGGCCAGCTTGTAGTTGGCAGTAAAGCCAAAGTCGCTGTAGTTTTCCAGGCGAATGGCCGTACCGACCAACCAGCGCTGGGTCAAGTCCAGTTCCACATCGCCGTACAGGCCAATACAGGAGCGATTGGCTACTACTTCGTCTGCCGGCTGGTATCCTGGGAACCCCTGGGCGCCGGAGGCCTTGTCGGGGTTATAATTTTTGTACGAAGCCTCTTCGCCGGCGTAGAGTTGGTATCTTTCTAGGCGGGCCTCAGCACCAAAGGCAAAGTTAGCACCTTGCAATATGGCGCGCGATTCTTTGCTAAAGTTGAGGTTTATGCTGTTTTGTAGAAAATTGAAGCCGCCGTCGTCGAAGCTGGTTTGGTTTGGTCCTAGGCCGGCGTTAAACGTGCCCTCGCCAAAGAAGTGAAAGTCATTGCGCCCCAGGGTATTGCTCAGGTCCCAGTTCCAGCCGCTGCCAGTAATGCCCTTGAGACCTGCGGCCAAAGAGATGTCATTGATGTTGGTTCGGATGCGCGGGTTGAAGTAGGCCTCACCTTGGGAATCCGTAAAAATGATACCGGCTACAGGAATGAGGTCACCATTGGCAGTAGTTGGGAATCGCTCTGGCCGGGCGGAGAAGTTGCGGGTAAAGGCATAGGCGTCGGAGCGCTTGGTATTGAAGCCGCCGAAGGTGTAGAACGTCATGCGTTCGTTATCTTTGAGCGGGGCTTCCATGTTGATCATGGCGCCTACACCTTGCATGGAGCCGTCGCCGTGTGCACGGCGATAAATACTTTCGGGTAGTACGCCGTCCAGTTCCTGGCGGAAGGTCTTGCCCTGGCCCACAAGTTGTAGCCCAGCGTTGATGAAACCACCGTTCTTGCCTATGGGCAGCCCGTAGTTGACATTGGCAGAATAAGCAGCGCCGTCTATTTTTTTGTCGTGCACGTATAGCCCCAGGTCGGGTTTGAACGCCGGGTTGTATTTGGGGTCATGGTGGGCAGAGAAGCCCAGGTCTGCATTGACGAAGCCCGTATCGCGGCGCAAGATAATGTTGACCACGCCAGCAATGGCGTCGGAGCCGTACTGAGCTGAGGCGCCATCACGTAGCACTTCAATGCGTTCTACTGCAGCGGCAGGTATGGCATTGAGATCTGTACCGGAATTGCCCCGGCCACGCGTACCGAATACCGCTACAAAAGCCGTCTGATGGCGGCGCTTACCGTTGACGAGCACTAATGTCTGGTCGGGGCCGAGACCGCGCAGGGTGGCCAGGTCTACGTGGTCGCCGCCGTCAGAGCCGGACTGCTTGTTGTAGTTGAACGAAGGTGCGCTGTAGTTCATCATGGAGGTCACGTCGAAGCGGGCAGTGCTCATACCCACTTGCTGAATGTTGATCACATCCACTGGTGCCATGGTCTCGGTTTGTGCGCGGTTGCTGCGCCGCGAGCCGGTCACAATGATCTGCTCCAGCAGGCTTACATCGGGCATCATTTTGACATCCAGTATTTTTTGGCTACCTGCTTTGAATTCCTGAGGCGCATAGCCCAAGATACTAAACACAATGATAGCATCAGGGTTGCTGTACGACAGGCTGTACCTGCCCTCCAGGTCGGTAGATGTACCGTTGGAGGTTCCTTTCTCAAATACCGCTACGCCAATGAGCGGCTCGCCTTTCTCGTCGCTTACTTTGCCCTGCAAGACGCCTTGTGCAAAAGAAAACGTAGAGAAAACACACATGGTCAGAAGGGTAACTGCAATTTTCATAGTGACTTGTATTTAACCTGGGCAAAAAAACACAAAAATTCATACTACCAAACATAAAAATTTACATATTTTTTAAATACGAGTGCGCCTAAAATGGAGCAATGGTATCAACATCAGGCTTTTTACATCTGCTTGGCCAAATTGTGCTCTAAGAAAAGCAGCTGACAAAATAGCTGTTATAAATGCAAATAAACTGCCATTTTGTCTGCTCCCGGGTGTTTAGTGCTGAAAGCATGCTCTTTTTAATCAATTGTTAATCAATAAATTAAACGATTTATTGCCTGTCGAGCTACAGACGGGCTACATTTGGCCGTTGCTTTGCTGGAAGAGTGAAGTTTCAGGATAGTTTCTCAAAAAAATCTCATTTTTACCCACACAAAATCAATGTAATCATGACGTATGACAATTTCACCATAAAGGCGCAAGAGTCCATACTCAAAGCCCAGCAAATTGCCGCTGGCTTCAACCAGCAGCAAGTGGACACTGTGCACCTCATCAAGGGCATGCTCGAAGCCGACGAAAACGTGCCCAATTTCCTGATGCAGAAGCAGGGGGTGAACGTTCCCCAACTCAAGCGCCAATTAGATGAAGCCATCGCCTCCTATCCCCGCGTAGAAGGCTCCGACAAGCAATACCTTACCAATGATGCCAACACTGCCCTTTCTGCTGCCCGCAAAATGCTCAAAGACTTCGGCGATGAGTTCATCTCTATCGAACTCATGCTACTGGGCATTCTCAAAGGCAACGACAAAGGCGCACGCCTGCTCAAGAGTGCTGGCATGACCGAAGAAGGTACACGTGCAGCCATCAATGAACTGCGCAAAGGCCGCAAGGTGCAAGACCCCAGCGCCGAAGAAACCTACAATGCCTTATCTAAGTATGCCATTAACCTCAACGAACAGGCAGAGAATGGCAAGCTCGACCCCATCGTAGGCCGAGATGAGGAAATCCGCCGCGTGCTACACATCCTCTCGCGCCGCAAAAAGAACAACCCCATCCTTATCGGTGAAGCCGGCGTAGGTAAAACCGCCATTGTAGAAGGCATTGCCTGGCGCATTGTAAAAGGCGATGTACCTGAAAACCTTCGCGAAAAGAAAATTTTTGTGCTCGACATTGCCGGCCTCATTGCCGGCGCCAAATACAAAGGAGAGTTTGAAGAGCGCCTTAAGGCCGTCATCAAAGAGGTGGTGGAATCCGACGGCAAGATCATCCTGTTCATTGACGAAATCCATACCCTAATTGGTGCAGGAGGCGGCCAAGGCGCCATGGACGCCGCCAACATCCTCAAGCCTGCCTTGGCCCGAGGAGAACTACGCACCATCGGCGCCACCACCTTGGATGAATACCAAAAGTACTTTGAAAACGATAAAGCCCTGGTGCGTCGTTTCCAAACAGTACTCATTGACGAACCCAGCGTGGACGACACCATCTCCATCCTGCGCGGCCTTCAGGAAAAGTACGAGGTGTACCACCGCATCGAAATCCTGGACGAAGCGCTTATTGCCGCAGCCGAACTTTCGCATCGCTACATCGCCGACCGCCACCTGCCCGACAAAGCCATTGACCTCATTGACGAAGCCGCCGCCAAACTTCGCCTCGAACTCGACTCCGTACCCGAAAAAATTGATGAGTGGGACCGCCGCGTACGCCAGTTGGAAATTGAGCGCGAGCACATTAAGCGCGAAGGTGACCCCAAAGTGCTGGAGGCCATCAACGAGCAAATAGCCAACGCCCGCGAAAAACGCGACGCCCTGCGTGCTGCCTGGCAAAGCGAAAAAGAAATCGTGGATACCATTCAGGAAATTCGCAAAGAGATTGAAGACCTCGAGATCCAGGCCGAACGCGCCGAGCGCAGTAGCGACTACGAAACCGTAGCCAAAATTCGCTACGGCGACCTGCAACTCAAAAAAGCCATGCTCAAAGCCGCCGAGGAGAAACTGGAAAAACTCCCCGACGAAAATCGCTTTACCAATCAGCAAGTCACGGCCAACGATATTGCCGACGTCGTCTCTCGCTGGACGGGCATACCCGTGAGCAAAATGCTCCAAAGCGAAAAAGACAAGCTCCTGAGGCTCGAAGATGAAATCTCCAAACGGCTCATCGGCCAAAAAGAAGCCGTGTCAGCCGTGGCCGATGCCGTGCGGCGTAGCAGAGCTGGCCTAGGCGATGCAGACCGCCCCATAGGTTCGTTCATCTTCCTTGGCCCCACTGGCGTAGGCAAAACCGAACTCGCTAAAACCCTAGCCGAAATGCTCTTTGACGACGAAAAAGCCATCACCCGCATTGACATGAGCGAGTATCAGGAGCGCCATACAGTATCCCGACTGGTGGGCGCCCCTCCGGGCTACGTCGGCTACGAAGAAGGTGGCCAGCTCACCGAGGCTGTGCGTCGCAGGCCTTACTCCATCATCTTGTTGGACGAAATCGAAAAAGCGCACCCTGATACTTTCAATATCCTCCTCCAAGTACTAGACGACGGCCGCCTGACCGACAACAAAGGGCGCGTGGCCAACTTCAAGAATACCATCATCATCATGACCTCCAATATGGGGTCTGATATCATCCTAGAAAACTTTGAAGACCTGGATACCCTGGGTGACAAACACCGCGCCGAAATCATTGAGACCACTAAAGTAGAGGTACTCAACCTGCTCAAGCAGTCCTTGCGGCCGGAGTTTCTCAACCGCATTGATGAGCAGATCGTCTTCCTACCGCTCACCCGCGCCGAAATCAAGCAAGTACTGGAGCTGCAACTCAAAAAAGTGCAAAAGATGCTCAACCGTCAGCGCATCGTCATCCGCGTCAGTGAAGAGGCTAAGAATCTGCTGGCCGACTTAGGCTACGAACCGCAGTTTGGCGCCCGCCCCATGAAGCGCGTGCTGCAGAAGGAGGTCATCAACGAGTTGTCGCGCCTCATTATTGCTGGCTCCTTCGGACCTGGGGATACTGTCTATATCCACACCGATGCTAAGGGACTTACCTTTAGCAAAGACCCCTTTCCCGGCGCCGTTGTACTGCCCCAAGAAGACGAGTACGATGACTATGTAGAGGTCGAATCTTCCTCCTGGAAAGCGCAAGACAACGGCGCTGAAGATCGCAAACGCCGCCTGGAGGAGCTGGATCGCGCTACTAGGGGCGTACTGGACGCCATAGAAGACATCGAGCCGGATGTGGACCCCGCAGGATAGCCGATATGCGGCTGTGTAGTTTTTGACTGGGCGCTGATTTTTCGGTTGAAAATTTTACTGCTTCCCGAAGCTCAACTCTTGCCGCGATACAAAACGCTTGCTCGCACCTCAGGTAGCCAGCACCTCTGCCAGGCGCTGGAGGTCGGCGTTGGGCACTTTAGTTTGATGGATAGCTTGCTCAAAAGGGGTGTAGGTGATCTGGTCGTTGACAATGCCGACCATGACATCGTGGCGTCCTTCGAGTAGCCCCACTACGGCGGCATGGCCCAGGCGGCTGGCTAGCACGCGGTCTTGCCCTGTAGGCGAGCCGCCGCGCTGCAGGTGCCCGATGATGGTCACTTTGATGTCGTAGCTAGGAATGCGCTCCTGCACCTGCTGGGCGATCTGTGCCGCACCGCCGAGCTTGCTACCCTCGGCCACAATGACCAGGCTGAAGAGCTTCTTGCGCTTGACACTGCGCTGGAGTTCCTCCACGAGGTCGTCGAGGGAGCGCTCTGACTCAGGGATGATGACGTAGGCTGCCCCGCTTCCGATACCAGTATTGAGGGCGATGAAGCCGGCATGACGCCCCATAACTTCGATGAAGAAGACGCGGTTGTGGGAGTCGGCGGTATCGCGTATTTTATCCACGGCTTCGATGGCGGTATTCACGGCAGTGTCAAAGCCGATGGTGTAGTCGGTGCCGTAGAGGTCGTTGTCAATGGTGCCGGGAATGCCAATAATAGGCACGCCAAACTCCTGGAAAAAGATATGCGCACCAGTGAAGGTGCCATTGCCGCCAATGGCGATGCAGGCGTCAATATCGTTGGCCAGGAGGGTTTCATAGGCCAGTTTCCGGCCTTCGGGGGTGCGGAAGCGCTCGCTGCGAGCGGTTTTGAGGAAGGTGCCGCCTCGATGAATGATGTTGCTGACATCGGAGCGCTCCAGGCGGGTGAGTTCGCCTTCGATCATGCCCTCGTAGCCGCGCTTGATACCATAGACGTGCAAATCGTAAAATCCTCCGGAGCGCACCACCGAGCGCAGGGCGGCGTTCATGCCTGGTGCATCGCCTCCTGAAGTGAATACGGCTACCCGCTTGATGTCCTTGCTCATGGTATGACTGTTCTTTGACCTACGTGAAATGCCGTGAGGTTGTCAATAGGTTTTTGAATGAAGATACCGGGCTTCATGGCGCGTTCAGCCAGCACTATGCGCAGTATGTCCTGAAAGAAAAATGCGACCGAACCAATAAAATGCACCGGCAGGTGGATATGCCCAGCATACTTGCGTACGTGGTGGTCAATGAATACAGCAAAAGCATCGTAGAGGAGCTTCTGGATGAAGAGGTGCTCGCGGTTTTCAGAAAAAAAGCGGGTGAATGAAGCCAGATATACGTTGGGGGTTTCTTCGCTTTCATATATATTGTCCAGGATAGCCTTTTCGCCGCCAGGGTATCGCGCCTCAAAGGAGGTGCGGATATCCGGGGGCATTTCGCGGTAGAAGTAGGTGCGGATGAGCGCCTTGCCCAGCCAGGTGCCACTGCCTTCGTCGCCAAGGAGATACCCCAGGTTGGTCACATTGTCGGTCACGTATTGGCCGTCGTAGAGGCAGGAGTTGGAGCCAGTACCTATAATGCAAGCAATGCCGGGGTTGTTGCCGCAAGTGGCTCGCGCAGCGCCCAGCAAGTCGTGCTCCACCGAAACCTCGGCATTGGGAAAAAGGCGTTGCAATGCGCCCTGGATTTTGCCACAGCGCCCTTCGTCCCAGCAACCAGCACCGTAGAAGAATACGGCCTGCGCTTTGTGCGAGGCTTCATGTGCCTCAAAGGTAGGGGCCAGAGTTTGGTAAATATCTTCTTGACTGAGAAATACGGGATTGACACCATGTGTGTGCAGGTTTTCAACGCCGGATTCCTGTATGATTTGCCAGTCTGCCTTGGTAGAGCCACTGTCCACTACAACTATCATAGGCCTGCCTGAAATTGAGATTCCAGACACAAAGGTAGTGTTATTCTTACACGAAGCAAGGGCAGAGCGCGTCTTTATGGCAAAAGGATTACTTTTGTAGCTGGAGGTTGCGCGTTCTGGTTTTTAAGCAAGAGGGGGATGTCCAATACAAAGAATCGTTTTACATGTTTAGTTGTTCAATTATTTTATCCGGTTTTGAATCGTGAGCGCATTCAAATTTTTTTGGATAGCTAAAAGCACTTTGATTTTTCTGCTGTCCGTAGTAGCGTTTGTAGCAGGAGCTTATGCGTGTTGGCTGTTGTCGGAGCAGGTTTTTATCTGGAATGCCCGCCTGGTAGAGAAGTGGTTTAGCTTGCCTGCCATGCATCTGGGCGCCAGAGTATTGCAGGTAGTGGTGCTAGTTGTAGAGGTTTGCCTTGTGGTTGCTTTGGCTGCACTGTATCAAATACGATACCGCCGGCCTAGGGTGTTCATTTCTTTCAAGCACACCCACGAGGGCAAAGCTCAAGCTGCGGCTGCCGCCCTTGAAAAACGGGGGTTTCGCGTCTTGCGCTTGCCGTTTGGGCAATACACGCACGATGAGATTGTGGGGTTTGTACGCGATGCCCTGCGCCAGGCTGATGCGCTGGTGGCTATTCCTGATGCAGAGCACGCCTCCTTTGTGGATGCCGAACTGATGGGGGCTTCTGTGCGGCGCATTCCTATTGTACTGCTGCAGTACCAGGAGCGGCAGTTTCAGCCCACCACGTTGTTGCGTGGCTACCCTGTGTTTGACTATCACTGCCTGCAAGCTGAGGATTTTGCGCCACTATACCGCTACCTGGCTTTTGCTGCGGGGCATCCGGCTGAGTACGGTCGTATGCTGGGGCGCATATTCAGCGTGTTTTTCGATGTCGTCAGTCTCGTAGTCTTGATGGTTATACTGTTGGTGTTTGTTGGTATGGAAGGCGCTAAAGAGCTGCTCAATCGGCTGACGCAGCTACTGTGGCACTGCTCCCTGTTTGCGCCCAATACCGATAGCGCGGTATTCCACAATACTATTTTCATCCTTTTGCTGTTGGGGTATGCCGGGTATCTGCTATACCGCCAGTGGCAGGTATTGCGTACTGCACGACAGATAAGCATTACGGGTGCCGATAGCTTTCAGACATTTGCCGACGCCTTTAGTATCCTTAAAAGTGACCGCATGGTACTGCGCTGCATCCGCGAAAATAATTTCATACCCAGAGGTAAGTGAGTGCGAAATGAGCAAAAGCGCCGGGGGAGTTTACGCACTGCCTGATACTTTCTCTATCTTTGAGCAGTTTTTGCACTATCATTCCGGCAAAGCAGAGATGAAGCATGTCAGAGAGCGGCCACCAATTGCATGTATTGCGAGATCACGGAGGAAGGAGGAGATAAAGATGTATGCTGAGCAACGCCAAGTTTTTGTGCATGATTTACAGATGTTGTGTACAAAACTTGGTGGGCTGAAGTATAAAAGTTCGGTACAGAAAAGCCTGGATGCATTCAGTACATGACTACAGCGCAATTCAGAGACATACAGGATACTATCCCTAAGGCCCCTGGCGTCTATAGGTTCATAGACGAAGACGGACTAATATTGTATGTGGGTAAGGCCAAAAATCTGCGCAACCGGCTGTCGTCCTACTTTGGCGAGCGCACCGATTTGGCTTACCGCACGCGCGTCATGGTCAGGCATGCGCAGCGCATTGAGTTTACCCTGGTAGAGACCGAGGCCGACGCACTGCTGCTGGAGAACTCTCTCATCAAACGCTATCAGCCCCGCTACAACGTGCGGCTCAAAGATGCCAAATCCTACACCTACATTTGTATCAAGAACGAGCCATTCCCTCGCGTGTTGCTCACCCGAAAACTCATCAAAGACGGCTCTACTTACTTTGGGCCTTACACCTCTAAGTCGCGGCTCAAGGTCATACTCGACCTCATCAAGCAAATCTTCCCGCTGCGCACCTGCGCATTGCCGCTGACTGCGAAAAACATTGCAGCCGGCAAGTTTAAGGTATGCTTAGAGTACCACATCAAGAGGTGCAGTGGCCCTTGCCAAGGGCTGGAGGACGAAGCCGCCTACAACGAGCGCATTGCCCAGCTCAAAAATATGCTCAAGGGGCATTTTGCCGCTGTCATCCGGCATTTCAAGGCAGAAATGCAGCGCCATGCCGAAAATCTGGAATTTGAAAAAGCCCAGCGCATCAAAGAGCAATTGGCCGCTTTTGAAGATTACCAAAGTAAATCCACAGTGGTAAGCCCCCACATTCGCGATGTGGACGTTTTTGCCATTGCCGCCGATCAAAAAGAGGCTTTTGTACACTACCTCAAGGTGGTGAATGGTGCCATCATTCACTCTCACACACAGGAAATGGTAAAAAACCTGGACGAAGACCTGGCCGACCTGCTCAGCTATGCCATTATGGATCTACGCGAACGCTACCAAAGCTTGGCCAAGGAAGTAATGGTGCCCATACCTGTCGTGCTGCCTGACCCCGAGCTGACCATCCATACCCCCAAAACTGGTGACAAACGCAAACTGCTGGAACTGGCCGAAAAAAACGTGCAGTTTCACCTGCTGCAACGCCAAAAGGAGGAAGCCTCCAAAACCAAACGCCAAACGCCTGCGGAACGCATCTTGCGCACTTTGCAGCAAGATCTTCACATGAAAGACCTCCCTCTGCACATTGAGTGCTTCGACAACTCCAACACCCAGGGTACAAATCCTGCCTCGGCCTGTGTGGTATTCAAAAATGCTCGCCCCTCCAAGAAAGACTACCGCCACTACCAGATCAAAACCGTAGAAGGCCCCAACGACTTTGCCAGCATGGAGGAGGTAGTTATGCGCCGCTATCGTCGTCTGTTGGATGAAGGTCAGCCGCTACCTCAACTCATTGTTATTGACGGCGGCAAAGGTCAACTTAGCGCTGCCATGAAAAGCATTGAAGCGTTGGGTATCCAGGACCGCGTCACCGTCATTGGCATTGCCAAAAAACTGGAAGAGATTTACTTCCCCAACGACCCCACGCCACTGCACATCAACAAGAAATCGGAGTCGCTCAAGCTCATCCAGCAAGCCCGCAATGAGGCGCACCGCTTTAGCCTGGCCTACCACCGCAACCGGCGCTCCAAGGCGTTTTTACAAACCGAGCTGACCTCCATTCCAGGTGTCGGCTCCAAAACCGCCGAAAAACTACTGGCTCATTTCGGTTCGGTGAAAAAACTCCGGGAGGCCACCGTGGCTCAAATGGCCGAGGTGGTGGGGCAAGCCGCTGCAGTGAAAATCGGCGACTACTTCGCGCAGCATTGAAGATCGAACCACACCTTTGTGAACTGTTCCTTCACTTGGTCTCTTTACTCGTTGTCCATTCACATGGTGGGGCGCTCGGTGTACCTATGCGTATTCATTTACTTTACATCACAGGGCAAGCCTACGGCAAAAATTGCAGTATCAAAGAGCAATGCCACCAGCACTGAAATTATGGATGCCATGTACTGTGGTTTTTGCAATACATGAAGAGATAGCGACAAGCCACAAAGCTGCAAGAACGGCAACCTCTGCTGCTCAATGCCTTAGTGTGCTTCCTTTCCATTGAGCTTATACTCAAGTTGCAACTTTTTGATTTCGCCGAGTAGGGCGGTGTCTGCCAGTATCTTGTGTGCTTTGGAGTAGGTTTGCACGCGCAGGCGCCGGGCATTGTCCACTAATTCAATGCGGAGTTGGTGCGGGCCCTTGTGGCGTTGGCACAGCGCGTCCAGTTGGTGCACCAGGTCAGTATTGAGGCGTTCAAGAGGTATACGCAGGGTGAGGGCGTGGGTCAGTTCGGCGCTCATGCCTTCGAGGAGTTTGATTTCTTTGGGTTTGAACTCCACCTCCTCAGTGTTCCATCCTCGCTGAAAATTACCCTTGAGAAAGATGGCCTTGCCGTTTTCGAGCAGGTGCTTGAAGCGCTGGTAGTCTTCGCCAAAGAGCTTGAACTCTATGCTGGCGTTGTAGTCGCGTATTTCAAATATGCCCCATCCGTTGCCATTTTTGCTCACTTTATGCGTAGCGCGGGTTACCATGCCCGCCAGTTGCAGTTGGGGCTTTTGCCGGTGTGCTTCCAGTTGGTCGAGGCTGCAGGTGATGAAGTTTTCGATCTCCAGGCGGTAGTCGTCCAAGGGGTGGCCGCTGATGAAGATGCCGGTGACTTCCTTTTCGCGGTCAAGTTTTTCGATCAGCGACCAAGGCTCGCACTGCGGCGGTGGCGGCTCGGGTACCATTACCTGGCCGGAGTTGCCGAAGAGGGAGCCGGAGGCCATGGCCTTTTCAGCTTGCCAGGCGTTGGCATATTTGAGCAGGCGCTCGATGAAGGAGTCGTACTTTTCGGAAGGTGCGAAGTACTGGGCGCGGTGCAGTTCGGGAAAGCAATCGAAAGCCCCGCCAAGAGCCAGGCTTTCCATCACGCGTTTGTTGATGGCTTGCAAGGGTAGGCGCTGCATGAGGTCGTAGATGCTCTTGAAAGGCCCGCCTTTACGGCGCTCCTCCAGGATGGCTTCTACCGGCCCTTCTCCTACGCCTTTGAGCGCAGAGAGGCCAAAGCGTATCTGTCCGTCTTTATTGACAGAGAAGTCGGACATACTTTCGTTGACATCGGGGCCAAGCACGGGGATGTTCATGCGGCGGCACTCACTCAGGAAGAGGGTGACCTGCTCGAGGTTGCTCTTGTTGTGGGTGAGTACTGAGGCCATGAACTCCGCTGGATAGTGGGCTTTGAGGTAGGCTGTCTGGAAGGCTACAAAAGCGTAGCAAGTAGAGTGCGACTTATTGAAGGCGTAAGAAGCGAAGGCCTCCCAGTCTTTCCAGATTTTTTCGAGAATCTCTTTGGGATGGCCATTCTGTTGGCCACCTTCCAGAAACTTAGGGTACATGGAGTCCAGCACTGCTTTTTGCTTCTTGCCCATGGCCTTGCGCAGCATGTCGGCTTGACCTTTGGTGAAGTTGGCCAGTTTCTGCGAGAGTAGCATCACTTGCTCTTGATAGACGGTAATGCCGTAGGTATCAGCGAGATAGGGCTCCATTGCCGGCAAGTCGTACGTCACTGGCTTGCGGCCGTGTTTGCGATCAATAAACTCCGGAATGTACTCCAGTGGCCCAGGCCGATACAAGGCGTTCATGGCAATGAGGTCTTCAAAGGTAGTGGGCGCCAATTCTTTCATGTACTTTTGCATACCGGCACTTTCATACTGGAAGATGGCCACTGTTTCGCCTCGCTGGAAGAGTTCGTAGGTTTTGGCGTCGTCGAGGGGGAAGGCGTCGGGGTTAAGGCGTACGCCATGATTTTGCTCAATCATAGCCACGGCATCCTTAATGATGGAGAGCGTTTTGAGGCCGAGGAAGTCCATTTTGAGGAGGCCGGCAGCTTCGGCTACGCTGTTGTCAAACTGGGTGATGAGCATGTCGGACTCCTTGTCCACTTTGACGGGCACGTACTTAGTGATTTCATCAGGCGTAATGACCACCCCGCAGGCATGTATGCCCGTGTTGCGTACCGAGCCTTCAATTTTAGCTGCAGTTTGAATCATTTGGGCGATGTCGTCCTGATGGGTGGAGAGTTCGCGAAAGCGATAAGCTTTTTCGAGTTCTTCGCTGTTGAGTTCTTCCTTGAGCTTGGGGTCAATATCGCCAGGGGCGAGCACTTTTTTGAGGGAGGCTTTGAGGTGGTTGGGGAAGGTCTTAGCTACGCGGTCCACCTCGTTGAGCGGTATATTCATGACGCGGCCCACATCGCGCAGGGAAAGCTTGGCTGCCATGGTGCCGTAGGTCACAATCTGAGCTACCTGGTTGCGGCCGTATTTGTCAATAACGTAGTCAATAACTTTCTGACGGCCTTCATCATCAAAGTCAATATCAATATCGGGCATGGATATGCGCTCCGGGTTGAGGAATCGCTCGAACAGGAGATTGTACTTGATGGGGTCTATGTTGGTAATGCCGGTACAATAGGC
The DNA here is from genome assembly GCA_938015595.1 of uncultured Saprospiraceae bacterium. GTDB lineage: Bacteria > Bacteroidota > Bacteroidia > Chitinophagales > Saprospiraceae > UBA2329. The sequence goes on from CALLPI010000001.1 coordinate 93,998, forward strand.
CACTGCTGAGCCTGCCGCCGAGCCGCGCCCTGGCCCTACGGATACGCCCATCTGCCGGGCGGTGGTGGTGAAGTCCTGTACAATGAGGAAGTAGCCTGGGTAGCCGGAGTTTTTAATGACCTCCAGCTCAAAGTTGAGCCGTTCTTCAATCTCGGGCGTGATGTGGCCGTAGCGTTTGCGGGCACCTTCAAAGGTGAGGTGGCGCAGGTATTCGTCTTGTGAAGTGAAGCCTTCAGGCAGCGGAAAGGCTGGCAGGAGCACGTCGCGGGCCAGTTGGAGGGTTTCTACTTTGTCGAAGAGTTCCATGGTATAGTCCACGGCTTGGGGTACGTCGTGGAACAAGCGGTTCATCTCGTCCTGGGTTTTGAAGTAAAAGTCGGAGCTTGGGAAGCGAAAGCGATCCTCCTGCTCGATGAGGCTGTTGGTGTTCACACACAGCAGCACGTCGTGGGAGCGCCAGTCTTCTTCCTCGAGGTAGTGGGAGTCATTGGTACAAATGACCTTGACTTTGTACTTTTCGGCCAGGCGCAGCAGGTGCTGGTTGACGTCTTCCTGGCTAACGCCCGTGCCGTCAATGTTTTCCATGTTGCGGTGGCGCTGGAGTTCGATGTAATAGTCTTCGCCAAAAACATCGAGCCACCACTTGAGCAGCGCCTCAGCCTTATCCAGTTTGCCATGTACAATAGCTTGGGGAATCTCGGCGCCAATGCAACAGCTGGTAGCAATCAGCCCTTCGTGGTACTGCAGCAGAAGTTCTTTGTCAATGCGGGGATATTTGCCGTACAGCCCTTCCAGAAAACTCATAGAGCATAGCTTGGAGAGGTTTTCGTAGCCTTGTTTGTTTTTGGCCAGCAGGAGCTGGTGATAGCGCACGTCTTCCTCCCCCCTGGCGCGGGCAAAGGACTTTTTGTGCCGGTCTTCCACCAGGTAAAACTCACAACCAACTATGGGCTTGAGGTTGCGCTTCTGAGCCTCGTTGACGAACTTGAAAGCGCCAAACATGTTGCCGTGATCTGTGAGGGCTACGCCGCGCTGGCCATCGCGCTGGGCTTTGTCCATCATGGCGGCAATGTCAGTGGCACCGTCCAGCAGGGAAAATTGCGTGTGGCAGTGCAAATGGCAGAATTCAGGCATGGCAGCAGTTTTGGTAACAAACGAAAAACGCTTGGGCAGGGCATTTGTATGCGCACAAAAATACGCAAAAGCACCGGAGTTTTGCCAGCGCGTAGAAATCTGCTTCTGCCCGCGCAGGCACACCGACAGGGCTTTGGCTTCCTGTTGCTTGCCATGCCGGGAGGGGAGTAGAAATGCATCCTTCAGCCATCGTAAGGCTTTTCATCGCTGCTGACGCTACACCAGCCTTTGCCGTCAGGAAAATAGGCGCCGTATCCCAATTGAACAATACGATAGCTACGAGCCTGTACAAACACCTGGTAGCCGCGGCACCCCGCACCGACGGCTGCTAAAAAATGACGCCACCCCCGCTCAAACGATCATGCAGGGGCGGCGTTTTTTGCCCTTCAATATTTGACGATCTTTTCCGTTCCGGACCACCTGTCTGTTTTCCAATGCAACCCATACCATCCCGGCGGGAGGGTCGAAATATCCACGGTGGCAGCCTGGGTGAAACCACCGCGCCTGACTACCCTTCCCAACTGGTCTATCAATTGCCATTGTACCGGCAGTTGGGCATCGGATTTTAGCGCGATAAAATCTTTTGCCGGGTTGGGAGCAACGACGAGCTCCGTTTTTTTCAAAAGTTCTTGTGTGGAAGAAAAAACGCCCGTTTCATACACCAGCGCGGTGTCCAGGTTCGTCACCTGGATGTTGTCGAACCAGAAATGGACACCCTGCAACCCGCCTTGTTCAGCCACAATCTCGAACCGGTCTATGGACGTCCAGTCGAAAAGGCCTTGCGGATTGTACCAGACGCCGTCTTCCCAGGCGCCACTTTCTGTAAAATGGGAAAGCGGAATGTGCAGGTGACGCCAGCGGCCATCCCAGGCTGCATGGGAGTCGTCAATAGTTACTACCACCCGCCAGGGGCGGTCGTTGGGGTCGTCGGTGTCTGTGTCCATGAAGCGCAGGTCGAAGCTGGACCCCGGCGTATCGCCCCGCACCAAAAGGTCGAGCGCATAGCCCTGCGCTCGCAGGTAGGTCAGGTCCTTGTCAGGCCTGAAATCGAAGGCGACTACATCATACTGAGAGGCTCCCGACCAGTGCAGGCAGTAATTGCCGTTGTTGGGCAGGTCTTTTGAGTAAAAATTAACGATGCCGTCGCTGTAACTTGCGTCGAACATTTTAGGGGCTACGTAATCCGTGTAGATAAAGAACCCTGCGCTGTCCGGCTTCAAGACGAAGGGCGATTGCGTCGGAACGTTGAAACCGAGCGCTTCAAGCAGGGGCACGTTCAGGTCGTGGTCGAAGAAGCCATTGCTGTAGGGTTCGAAAAGACCAAATCCGCCGTGGTAATCCCACGTCGTCCAGGCGATGTTGTGCGCATTGAGGTATTGGCTGACGGTTTGATACCAGAATACGCGGTCATCCGGGTTGCTGTTGAGCATGTACACGCCCATTTCGCCACAAAAAACGGGTACTTGCCGCGCTTCCCTGAACTGGATGGCGATGTCGAGGAGCGCTTGCAAATGGGCTGCCGTCCCTTCGTTGGCGTAGTTGTCGTAGGCGCCGCTTACCCAGGTACCTTCCAACGAGGGCGGCAATGGGGGCATATTGGCCGCATGGAACGGAAAAGGCATGCCGGACATCGGCTCCAGCGAAGGCTGTGTCCAGCTGGCTCCTTGGTGCGTAAATAAGAACGGATCGTAAAAATGAAAGGTATAGATCAGGTTGCTGTCGCTGTACACTGGCATGAGCGCCAGGCGGTTGTAGCTGTTCCATTCTGCGCCTCCGACGATGATCGTATGTCTGTCGTCCACTGTTCGGATGGTCGTTACTACGCTTTGTTGTATAGCATTCCACAAGGAGTCGGAAATGCCGTGTGGTTCGTTCAGAATTTCGTAATAAATCAGGTTTGAGCGGTTTTTAAAATGCTGCGCCATTTGCAGCCAGACCTTATTCAGGACGGCGCCGACGTTCGGATCGGTGTCAACTGCCGGGTCGAACGTGTGATTGTCCAAAATCAGGTGCAGGTCTAATTCTTCTGCCCAATTGACCGCTTCGTCGAGAAAGTAGAGAAACAGCGGGTCGAGGGTATAGTTCGGCGCGCCGTTGGTCATGTAGTGCAAGTTGATGGGCAGGCGAATGACGTCGCAGCCGAGGCTTTTGATTTGCTCAAAATCCTGCTTGGTGTAGCGCGTGAATGGAATCTGCTGCGCGCTATTCGCCTGAAACCAGCCCGTGAGGTTGACGCCCCGGTGAAAGGGCGTTGCAGTTTGGGCAAATAGAGACGGAACAGCAAACAAGAAGATAAGCGGTAAAAAACGGAGTGAAAACATGACCATGAGATGATGTTTGAAGAATGACCTCCATTGAATGAAGACGCACTCAGGATAACAGACTCAAAAGTCGGAAAATTCTGGTTTTCGCCTTCTTTTTTGCGTCAAATAGTAGATTCGATTTACTTTCTGCTCCGTAGCACGGGGTGTGCCCCCCCACAGGGCGGTTTGTATAGCATCAACGCCGCCAGCCCTACGGGCTTTTGGCGGCGGTGGCGGCGTCGGGTTCTGTGTCGCCGCCGGTGTGTAGAAGCCCGTCAGGGCTGGCGCTGTTGGTGCAGCATTCGGGCGCGGTTTTATGATGTATTTCAGGGTATTTCAGCGGATTTATTTTGCATTATGGGCGGCTTTTATATTTTTGCTGCTTGAGATAGAGCCTGCTGTGCGGGGGTGCGTTTGTCGGGGGTGGTTTGCGCCACAAAAAGCGGCGCGCTTATACCCTCTTTCGTTGGCGCCTTTGCCGGCTTTACAGATAGCCTTTTGTTAGCTTTAAAAAATGCTGGATTTGCTGTTTGCACCATGGATTTGAAAACCCTGCGAAAAGAAACGGAAGCAATAGCGTTCCGAAAACACATAGAAGCCCTTTAGGGCTGACCCCGTTGGTAGGCAAAGTTGGGCGGCTATTTCAAGTTACCCATTAATTTTGTTCTTGCAAAAAATTTTATAGACCCTAAAGGTGGATTTTCCGCAGAAAAGATGTTCCTGAAACCATGCCTCGAATTACCTTCGCTTCAGATTACTGAAAACGGAAGTCAATGGCAGCACCGCTAAAAACTTTCATCATCTATTCCAGCCTCGACCGCGACTTGCGCGATGAGTTCCTGCAGCACCTCAAACCTCTGGAGCGTGCACAAAAAATTAGCGTCTGGAGTGATGCCGAAATCCCTCCGGGCGAGCCATGGAACAACGAAATTCAGGAAAAACTCCACGAAACAGAACTTTTCATACCGCTCATCAGCAAAAATTTTTTCAATTCAAAGTACATCGAGGAAGTTGAACTCCCCTTTGCAGAGCAGCAGCGCAAAACGGGGCATGCTTTTGTGATTCCCGTTTTGTTGAGTGCCTGTGCTTACAAGTACGATCCCATCGTTGGGCAATTGGAGGTCATCCCCAAAGATAAGCCCATCATTTCCGCACAGGCTTGGGAAAATGCCGATGTGGCATGGGAGTATGTCATCGAAAAGATAGGCGAGCGAGCCAAGAAAATCCTCGAAGACCCCGATTTTTTGAAAAAACGGCAGGAAATTAAAGAAAAAAAAGCCGACGAAGCCGCCTGGCAAAAAGCCTTGCAAAGCGGCACCATCGCAGCATTTGAAAAGTACTTGGAAAACCCAGCGCATCACTTGCACCGCACCGCAGCGACTCAGCGATTGGAAGCGTTAAAAATTGAACAACAAAAAGCCGCCGACGAAGCCGCCTGGCAAAGAGCCTTGCAAAGCGGCACCATCGCAGCATTTGAAAAGTACTTAGAAAACCCAGCGCACCAGCGGCACCACGTCGAAGCGACCCAGCGGCTGGAAGCCTTAAAAGCCGATGAATCTGCCTGGCAAAAAGCCTTGCAAAGCGGCACCATCGCAGCATTTGAAAAGTACTTAGAAAACCCAGCGCACCACTTGCACCGCAGCGAAGCGACCCAGCGGCTGGATGAACTAAAAATTGAACAACAAAAAGCCGCCGACGAAGCCGCCTGGCAAAAAGCCTATCGCGCCGATACCATCGAAGCACTGGAGGCGTATTTAGCCAACCCATCGCACCAGCTGCACCGCAGCGAAGCCACCCAGCGGCTGGAAGAGCTAAAAAAAGCCAAATCTCAACCGCCCTACCTGCGTTGGGCTGCCATCGGCATCGGCGCCCTGCTGGCGCTCTTCCTCATTGCCAGAGCCATTGGCTGTGGTGGCTGTAACAGCGAAGATGTAAAACCAATCGATCCTGTGGAGCCACCCGTGCCCGCCCCCTCGCGCCCCGACATGGTCTTCATCCGCGGCGGCACCTTCACCATGGGCTGCACGTCGGAGCAGCGGGATTGTGATGGTGATGAGTCGCCGACGTTTAAGGCGACGGTGTCGGATTTTTATTTGAGTCGGTACGAGGTGACTAATGAATCCTTTGTTGAATTTTTAAATTCAATTAGTAATAAGATTGCCCTTGACGGTAACGGAGATCGGGTGAGTTTAAATGGGAATCCTATTTTTGATAATTTTTGCGGAGATAGAAAGGGAGGGTGTAGCGGTTTTGAAGAGATGATTGAATACGACAATGGAACGAGGCCTGGTGGTAGGTTTAAGGTGGTTAGCGGCTATGCCAAGCATCCTGTAGTATTAGTTTCATGGTACGGTGCGGTGGAGTACTGCAACTGGCTGAGCGATCGAGAGGGTTTGCGGAAGGTTTATACGATCAGAGGGAGAGAGGTTGAGGCGGATTGGAGCGCGAACGGCTATCGTTTGCCAACGGAGGCGGAGTGGGAGTATGCGGCACGGGGAGGTGTGCAGTCCAAAGGGTACAAATATGCGGGCAGCGATAATTTGGACGAGGTGGCTTGGTATTTGAAAAATTCGGGCAGAAAAACACATCCTGTGGGAGAGAAAAAGCCCAACGAGTTGGGTTTGCACGACATGTCGGGCAATGTGTGGGAGTGGTGCTGGGATTGGAAAGATGCTTACAGTTCTGGTGCGAAGACGAATCCGCGGGGACCGGAGAAGGGCTCGTTCCGCGTGCTTCGCGGCGGCTCGTGGTACTACCTCGCCGAGTACTGTCGCGTGTCGAATCGGAACGACCACGATCCGGGCAACCGCGCCGGCTACGGCGGCTTTCGCGTGGCCCTCGTCCCTTAGTTTGGTGGCTTGCACATCTTGCCATGCCCCTGGAGCTAAGGGTAGCAGGCAGGGTTTAAGCGAGCCGGAAGGAGGGAAAGCCAAGCGGAGCCGGAGGCGAGCGGGCTTTCCCGCCTTGCGGCGAGCGGTGTTTGGGTGGCGAGTGTTTAGAAATGGTGGTGCGAATGGATGAAGAAGCCCGTTAGGGCTGGCGCCGTTTATAGAAACGGCATTCCAAAAACAAATAAAAGCCCGTCAGGGCTGGCGCCGTTTGTAGCCAATGGCATCGCGAAAAACGTTTGAAGCCCGTAGGGCTGGCGCCGTTGGTGCAGCATTCGGGCGCGGTTTTATGATGTATTTCAGGGTATTTCAGCGGATTTATTTCGCTTTATGGGCAGCTTTTGTACTTTTGCTGCTTGAGAAAGAGCCTGCTGTGCGGTAGTTAGCGCATCGAGCGGCGACTAAATCCACAAAAAGTTTGACACGGACCAAAAAATAACGCAATAAAATAAACAACAGATGAACTGCCATTTCATACCCTTTCCGCTCCCGATGCTGCGCCCTCAATGGATTTGCGCGCTCTGCTGTCTTCTCTGGCTTGCCACGCCGGCAATGTCGCATCAAACCTCCTGTTGTTCATCGATGATACAGCGAGGCCAAGCCGAATTTGATGAAAAAAACTACGATGAGGCTATCAGGATTTGGTCCGATGGAAAAAAAAGCTCTGACGCCGCCAAGTGCCCCGCTCTTGATGGGCTTATTGAAAAAGCCCAAACCGAAGAGCAAAACCGAAAAGCCGAGCAAGCCAGCCGGCCCCAAGCTGAGCAGCCGGCGCCCCCACGCCCCGACATGGTCTTCATCCGCGGCGGCGCCTTTACCATGGGCTGCACCTCCGAGCAGCGGAATTGTGATAGCAATGAGTCGCCGACGTTTGAGGCGACGGTGTCGGATTTTTATTTGGGTAGGTACGAGGTGACATTTGAGGAGTATGACGCGTTTTGCGCGGCGACGGGTCGCGAGAAGCCTGATGATGAGGGTTGGGGTCGAGGCAAGCGCCCTGTGATCAACGTAAGTTGGTACGATGCGGTGGAATACTGCAACTGGCTGAGCGAGCAGCACGGACTGACGCCGTATTACGCCATAGACAAGAGCCGCAAGGACCCGAATAATGAGAACAGCCTTGACGATGTAAAATGGACAGTAACGCCCAGGACGGGTTCGAAGGGCTATCGTTTGCCGACGGAGGCGGAATGGGAGTATGCGGCTCGGGGCGGAGCACAATCCAAAGGGTACAAATATGCGGGCAGCAGCAATTTGGACGAGGTGGCTTGGTTTTGGGAAAACTCGGAAGATAAAACGAATCCAGCAGGTCAGAAGAAACCCAACGAGTTGGGATTACACGACATGTCGGGCAATGTGTGGGAGTGGTGTTGGGACTGGTATGGCGAATACAGTTCGGGTGCGAAGACGAATCCGCGCGGAGCGGAGCGTGGTTCGTCCCGCGTGCTTCGCGGCGGCTCGTGGAACAACGAGGCCGAGTTCTGTCGCGTGTCGCTCCGGAGCTACTACTACCCGGACCTCCGCACCGGCCACTACGGCTTCCGCGTGGCCCTCGTGCCTTAGTTTGGTGGCTTGCACATCTTGCCATGCCCTGGAGCTAAGGATAGGGGCAGGGTTAAGCGAGCCGGGAGTGAAAAATGAAAAGTGGGAGGTGTCCGGAGGGTGTGGAGAAGCCCGTCAGTGCTGACCCTGTTTGTAGCAATAGCGTTCCAAAACAATATAGAAGCCCGTTAGGGCTGGCGCCGTTTGTAGAAAAGGCATCGAAAAAACAAGAAGAAGCCCGTCAGGGCTGACCCCCCGTTTGTAGCTTGTTCAACAATTGGCAAACAGACTAGCTTTCTGCATGAGAGGGTAAAAAGTAAGGAGCGCCCAATCTCTTGTAAGACGTATTACAACTTTCTGGATGTGCACGTACTTTCTCATGCTTTATCTTCCTGAGTCATTCGCGGGCATACAAATTTTCCCGGAATCCTTCCTTACTTTGCATCATCGCATTTTCCTATACTAACTATGCAAGTACCACTCGAACATCTCGCCGCCAGCCTCTCTGGCGAACTACATACTGACCGGCTCATGTGCACCCTTTACGCCACCGATGCCAGCATATATCGCGAGATACCCCTGGCTGTAGCCTATCCCCAAAATGAAGAGGATGTGCGCCGCTTGGTGGCCTTTGCCCGCAAACACGGCGTGCCGCTCATACCCCGTACGGCAGGTACCTCCTTGGCAGGCCAATGCGTAGGTACAGGCATCATCGCCGACGTATCGCGCCACATGACGCAGATATTGGAACTGAACGCCGAACAAGGCTGGGTGCGCCTGCAACCCGGCGTGGTACGCGACGAACTCAACACCTACCTCAAGCCGCACGGCCTGTTTTTTGGCCCCAATACCGCTACTGCCTCCCGCTGCATGATTGGTGGCATGACGGGCAACAACTCCTGCGGCAGCACCTCCATCAAATACGGCACTACCCGCGACCACGTGCTGGAAATGCGCGTGGTGCTCAGCGATGGCTCGGTGGCAGAGTTCGGCCCGCTCTCAGCAGAGGGCTTCCATCAAAAGCGGGAACTACCCGGCATGGAAGGCGATCTCTACCGCCAACTCTGGAACGAACTCTCCCTGCCGGAGCGCCAGGCCGCCATCCGCAAACACTATCCCAAACCCGGCATTCACCGCCGCAACACAGGCTACGCCGTGGATGTGTTGCTCAACTCCAACGTGTTCACCCCAGGCGGGCCGGATTTCAATATGTGCAAACTCCTGGCTGGCTCGGAAGGTACGCTGGCTTTCACCACTGAGATCAAACTACACCTGAACCCGCTACCGCCGCCGCAGGATGCGTTGGTATGCGCTCATTTCGACACGCTGGATGCTGCTCTGCGCGCCGCCCAGGTGGCCATGCGCCATGCGCCATATGCCTGCGAATTGATGGATAAGTTCATCTTGGATTGCACTAAAGAAAACCGCGCCCAGCAGAAAAACCGATTTTTCCTGCAAGGCGACCCGGCCGCCATCCTCATGGTAGAGTTCCGAGACAATACTTTCGAGGGAGCCGAGGCGCAGGCCAAGGCTATGATCGCCGACTTGCAGGCCGCCGGCCTGGGCTACGCCTATCCCATCGTGTCAGGGCCACAAAGCCAGCAAGTGTTTGCGTTGCGGGCAGCGGGCTTCGGCGTGTTGTCGAACGTAAAGAGCGATGCCAAGCCGCTAGAATTTGTAGAAGACGCGGCTGTGGATCTGGCCGATCTGCCGGAGTACATTGCTGATTTTGCTGCCCTCATGGCTGAGTTTGGGCAGCAGTGCGTGTACTATGCCCATGCCGGCGCTGGCGAACTGCACCCCCGCCCATCCATCAATCTCAAGAGCAGCGAAGGCGTAGCTATGATGCGCCAAATTGCCGAAGCCTGTGCCCACTTGGTGAAGAAGTACAATGGCTCACTGAGCGGTGAGCACGGCGACGGGCGAGTACGCGCCGAGTTTATCCCCCTGATGATCGGCGAGGACAACTATCAGCTGTTGCGTCGCATCAAGCAATGCTGGGACCCACAGGGCATCTTCAATCCTGGCAAAATTGTGGACGCCCCACCCATGCATACCTCTCTGCGCTACGAGCAGGACAAACCCGCACCAGACGTCCAGACCGTGTTTGACTTCTCCGAAACCAAAGGCATCCTCGGCCTGGCCGAGAAGTGTAGCGGCTCAGGCGACTGCCGCAAGCTACCCCACGTGAGCGGCGGTACCATGTGCCCATCCTACATGGCCACCCGCAACGAGCGCGATACCACTCGCGCCCGCGCCAACGCCCTGCGCGAGTTCCTCACCCGCAGCAGCAACGGCGAGAACCGATTCGCCCACGAAGCACTGTACGAAGTCATGTCGCTGTGCCTCTCCTGTAAGGGCTGCGCCACGGAGTGCCCCTCCAATGTGGACATGGCCACCATGAAGGCCGAGTTTCTGCATCATTATTACATGGCCAAGGGCGTGCCGCTGCGCGCGCGGGTTTTTGGCCACATCGGGCGTATCAATGCCCTGGCTTCGGCAGTACCCGGACTCAACAACTTCGCTTTGAAAAACCCGCTCACCTCTCGTCTGCTCAAGCGCATCCTCGGCGTGGCGCCGCAGCGTTCCATGCCACTGTTGCAAAAGACTACCCTGCGCAAATGGTGGAATAATACCGGGCGGCATCTCCAGCCATGGGGCACCGTCAAGGGAAAGGTCTATTTGTTTTGCGACGAGTTTACCAACTACAACGATACCCACATCGGCATCAAAGCGGTGCAGTTACTCACCCGCTTAGGCTACCAGGTGGAAATGCCGGAGCACCCCGACAGTGGCCGGGCCATGTTTTCCAAGGGGCTGCTGCTGCCAGCGCAAAAGCTAGCCCGTGAAAATGTGCGCATTTTCAAGCCCTTGGTTAGCGCCGAAGCGCCACTGCTCGGCATCGAGCCGTCGGCCATTCTCAGCTTCCGCGACGAATATCCCAAATTGGTAGAACCTGCCGAACGCCAGGCTGCTAAAGCACTGGGGCAACATGCCTTGATGATAGAGGAGTTTTTTGCTGCTGAAATTCATCGGGGGCGCATTACACCAGACATGTTTACCGACGCACCCCGGCACATCCTGCTACACGGGCATTGCCACCAGAAAGCCCTGGCCAGTGTAGAAGCCACAGCCTGGATGCTGGGGTTGCCGAGAAATTATGGAGTAGAAGTCATTCCCTCCGGATGCTGCGGCATGGCTGGTTCTTTTGGTTATGAAAAGGAGCACTATGCGGTAAGTTTGCAAATTGGCGAACTCGTACTTTTTCCGGCAGTGCGCAAAGCTGCAAAGGACACCCTTATTGCCGCACCGGGTACGAGTTGCCGGCATCAGATTGCAGATGGCACTGGAAGGAGGGCACTGCACCCCGTAGAGGTATGGCACGAGGCCATTGGACTCAATACCAATAACTTGAAGTAAAGATCTGTGGGTGAGCCGCCAAAAAAAAGCCTAAAAACTTTGCGTATCAAAAAGGTCTTAGCTTTCTTTGCAACAAATTTCTAACAATCCTAAAGCAGATTGATTATGTCAACCATTGCAGAAAGAGTGACCAAGATCATTGTGGACAAACTCGGCGTAGATGAATCTGAAGTGACGGCCGAGGCCAGCTTCATTAATGACCTGGGGGCAGATTCCTTGGACACGGTGGAACTGATCATGGAGTTTGAAAAAGAGTTCAACATCTCCATTCCTGACGATCAGGCTGAGCAAATTCAGACCGTAGGCCTGGCCATTCAGTATCTGGAAAAGCACTCGGCAGCCTAAGGCGTTTGCCTCTCTTCACTCCAAAGAAAATGACGCCCGCAAAGCTCTCCCTGTGAGTTGTTTGTTTGCGGGCGTCTAGCTTTTCACAATTTTTGCTGTATATGAAACGCGTCGTAGTGACTGGTTTAGGAGCCTTAACCCCCATAGGAAATAACATAGCGGCTTATCTTCAGGGGCTTCAGAACGGCGTCAGCGGGGCCAATCCCATTACTCGTTTTGACGCTTCCAAGTTCAAAACCCGTTTCGCCTGCGAGGTCAAGGACTTTGACCCCGAGACGATCATGGAGCGCAAGGAGGTGCGCAAGCTAGACCTCTTTGCCGTTTTTGCCATAGCCGCCTCCGACGAGGCCATTGCCGACGCCGGGCTGGCACAGTTGCCTGCGGGTGTCGATCCTGACCGCGTTGGCGTAATATGGGCATCAGGCATTGGCGGGCTTAGCTCGCTAGAGAAGGAAATTGAAGAGTTTACGCTCGGGGGCTACAACCCACGTTACAACCCGTTCATGATACCCAAAATGATCCCTGACATTGCCGCAGGGCACATCTCTATGAAGTATAGGTTCAGAGGTATCAACTACGCTACGGTGTCGGCTTGCGCTTCTTCTACCCATGCCATTATGACCGCCTTCGACGCTATACGCCTGGGGCGCAACGATGTCATCGTATGCGGAGGCTCCGAAGCAGCAGTCATGGCTGCAGGTGTGGGCGGGTTCAATGCCATGAAAGCCCTCTCCACGCGCAATGACGACTACCAAACCGCATCCCGCCCCTTTGACCTAGACCGCGACGGCTTTGTGCTGGGCGAAGGCGCTGCTGCCCTAGTACTAGAAGAACTGGAACATGCCCAACGCCGTGGTGCGCGCATCTATGCCGAGGTGGCTGGCTGCGGGGCCACTGCCGATGCTTATCACATCACTGCACCGCACCCAGAGGGGCTGGGCGCCACCAATGTGATGCTGATGGCCTTGCAAGATGCAGGCATGGACAAAGAGCAGATAGACTACATCAACGTGCACGGTACTTCTACACCATTGGGCGATATTGCCGAGGCAAAGGCCATTCAGAAGGTATTTGGCGAGCACGCCTACGCGCTCAACATAAGCTCCACCAAGTCCATGACAGGGCATCTGCTGGGCGCTGCCGGTGCCGTAGAGGCCATTGCATGCATACTGGCTATTGTACACTCGTTTGTGCCGCCCACCATCAACCACTTTACTGACGACCCCGAACTGGACAACCGGCTCAACTTCACCTTCAACGAGGCGCAACCCCGCAAGGTGCGCGCCGCGCTGAGCAATACTTTTGGATTTGGCGGCCACAATGCTTCTGTGATTTTTAAGGCATTTGAATGAAATTCTTATTCAGAATTTACAACCGGTATTTTGCCAAAGACAGAGACCTGGCCGACCGACTCAGGCCAGTGCTCGGCTTTACGCCGGCCAACCTGGCCATCTTTAAACTCGCCTTCTCGCACAAGTCATCTACTACTACCGACAAAACCTACGCCCACAATAACGAACGCCTGGAGTATCTTGGCGATGCTGTGCTAGGCACCATCGTGGCCGAATACCTGTTCAAAAAATACCCTGGCAGCGACGAGGGCTTCCTCACCAAAATGCGCTCCAAGATTGTCAAGCGGCAATCACTCAACAAAATTGCCGATAGAATGGGCCTGGACATGATCCTGGCTGAGTACAACAATACTCGCCTGAGCCGCTCCATGCTAGGCAATGCCATGGAAGCTCTGGTGGGCGCCGTTTACCTCGAGTGCGGCTACAAGGCTACGCGCAACTTTGTCATCCGAAAGATGCTGATGAACCACATCAACATACACGAACTGGAAAGCTACGACGACAATTACAAGAGCCAACTACTGGAGTGGTGTCAGAAAAACGGCCAAACCGTGACCTACAAACTACTTGCGCGCTACAAGTTTGAAAAACGCGATCGCTTTAAGGTGGCTGTCATCGTGGACGGAGAGAAAATTGCCACCGCCGATGACTTCAACAAAAAAAGCGCCGAACAGATGGCCTCCGAGCGCGCATTGGTAGCTCTCGGCATCCTCAGTGAAGAAGATATTGAAGAACACGATGATTAAACTGCATCAGAGGCAATGAAAACCTGGGAGCTGGACTTCAACTGGCTGCGCGTGCGCAATTGGGTCAAGGAAGCCTTTCGCAAGGATACCCTGCCCGACCTCAACGGCATGTTGTTTGTCATTGGCGTGCAGGAGCTTGGGCGCTGGAAACACCGCTTCACCAAAGAAGAAAAGCAAGACCTGATGCACATAGCCGTATGCCGCCTGATGAGTTACGACGGCCACTATGAGTTTGTAGGCCGCGACGCTGACGGCTGGCCGCACTGGCGCCTGGTCAGGCCGCTGCCGCCGCGCTCCCTGGAAGAGCAGGAGTTCATACTCAAAGAGCAAATTATTCGGTACTTCGATGAGATGGAGCAGGAAAGCATGGAGCTTAAATTTTATTAATATATTATGAGTCAATTTATCAGGCAGATCATTGAAGGAAGTTGTGTGAAGACTGTAAGACAATCCGCACTTTCCGGAACCAATACATCAAACATGACCAGGTTACTTACTTTTTTGGTGCTCGGCATGACGCTACTCTTCAGCACCTGCCAAAGCGACCCCTACACGTATGTTGTTATTGAAACCGACTATGGGCAGATGAAAGCCAAGCTGTACAATGTGACGCCCAAGCATCGCGACAACTTCATCAAGCTGGCCAAAGAAGGCTACTACGATGGCTTGCTTTTTCACCGGGTAGTGCCCAATTTTGTTATTCAGGGCGGCGACCCCGACTCCCGGAATGCCCCTCCGAATGCAATGCTGGGCATGGGCGGCCCTGGCTATCAGATTGACGCCGAAATTGGCGCCCTACACGTCAAAGGTGCTCTTGCTGCCGCCCGCGATCAAAACCCTGCTAAGCGCTCCTCCGGCTCGCAGTTTTACATCGTACAGGGCCAACCGGTGGATGACGCCGTGCTATCAGGCCTGGAAAACCAGAAGGGTTTTCGGTATTCGGAGGAGCAACGCCGCCTGTACCGCGAGTTGGGAGGTACTCCTTTCTTGGACAGCGATTACACCGTGTTTGGCGAAGTGGTGGAGGGCATCGACGTCATTGATAAAATTGCTGCCGTGCCTACCGTTGGCGAACGCCCTGTACAAGATGTCAAAATGAAGGTGCGCGTGGTACGCCAGCCGCCTTTCTGGAGCAAATGGTTTAACTAAATAATACTTTGATAATCAAAATGACCAATCAAACCGCACAACTCACCACTGTACGCACGGCCGTGCTTTGGGCTTTTGCTGCGCTTTTGCTGGGAGCTTCCTGTGCCCGCCCGATGGCGAAATTTACCTGGCAGGGCAATACGCAAGCCCCAGCGCAACTCCAATTTGAAAACCAGTCGCGCAAGGCTTCCACTTTTGAGTGGAACTTTGGCGATGGCCAGACCTCCACAGAGGTAGCTCCCATGCACCGGTATTTTCAGTCAGGTATTTATTCTGTAACCCTTAAAGCCATAGAAGGTAAAAAACATCGCATGACCGAACAACGCATTACCATCAGCCCACCGGAGGGCTGCCTCATCCTTATTGAGACTTCCATGGGCAACATGCTGGCACGCCTGTCAGATGCCACGCCCAAACATCGCGACAACTTCATCAAGCTGGCCGAAGAGGGGTTCTTTGACAAACTGCTCTTTCACCGCGTCATTGATGGGTTTATGATCCAGGGCGGCGATCCTGAATCGCGCGGCGCGGCGCCCAATGTACCCCTGGGGCGTGGCGGCCCGGGCTACACCATCCCAGCTGAATTTGTGGACTCGCTCGTCCATGTCAAAGGCGCACTGGCTGCTGCTCGCTTGGGCGACCAGGTGAATCCAACCAAAGCCTCCTCTGGCTCTCAGTTTTATATTGTGCAAGGCCGACCGGTGGACGCCAACACGCTCGACCGCCTGGAAGCCCAGAAAAACTTCCGCTACTCTACCGAGCAGCGCCAGGCTTACATGAGCACCGGCGGTACGCCCTTCCTCGACCGCGACTACACCGTGTTTGGTTATCTCATTGAAGGCTTCGACGTGCTCGACAAAATTGCCAAAACACCCACCCAGCCTGGTGATCGCCCCAAAGAAGATGTCTGGATGAAGATTAAGGTGGTAAAATAGCTCGACAATTGACGTATAAGCCTTATCTTCGGGAAAAATTTGAAATCAATGCAAATGCTTCGATACCTGTGCGCTGCAGCTGCACTGCTCGCAGCTGGGAGTTGTACTAACCCCGCACCATCTGCCGCTAAAACCGAGCCTGACCAAACGACTGCTACCACTACTACCGAAACCCAGCCTGCACCCCGTACTTCGCACAACTGTGCCCCCGCTGGTAAAATGCTAGACGAAAACGCCGCCGTGTGGATTCGCTCCCGCGAAGTGCTCGTAGCTATCACCGCCGACTCTAGCACCTACGATCCTGACTACGGCGATAGCTACCGCGTGGCAGAAGTGTACGACACCCGCGATTGCAGCCTCATAGAGCGCAAAGTATTACCAGTAAACGTCAGCCCAGACTTTCCCTATTACGTTGCCGAGATCAGCTACAACAACGTACACCAGATGGCAGCCATCCGAGGGTTCCGCTCCATATACCTGTACGATGCCGAAAACAAGCGCTGGCTGCCGGAGTTCAAGCCCAAATACATCTCGGCGCGCAGCGGCGGTGATGCCCAGTCGGGCATGATCCAGCGCCTCGAAGTGTGGGAAGACTACCTCATCGGATACGCCCAGGACTACGGCGCATTCGTATTTGACCTGGGTAATAAAAACCAGCCTGCACCGGTGATGCCTTTCGCAGAGTTTAAATCCTCGCCAGTGGACTACCAGTCGGTCTTCATGCTGCCAGTGGAGGAAGGCAAATACCAGGCTATTGCCCCCGGCTACGATGCTGAAAAGGGCACCCTAAATGCCAATCCGCTCTTCAATGCGCCTATGCCCCTGAAACTGGAGGTACAAAAAAGCGCGGCCAACAACCGCTTTCTGGTGCTGCGCCAGAATGACGCCGCCAACACCGCCGTAGCTATTGATGTAAGCAAACGACGCCTGGTAAACTTACCTCAGGACATTGCTACCAAACCCACTCAGGACATACTGGCCTGGATGCGGAATAACAGTTAGCACCAATGCAAGACAACAATTCTCTGCAACAACTCCAGGCGCTTGTGGCTCAAGACTTTGAACCCGTGCCAGCAGCGCAAATCCTCACTGAGGAGCAACTGCTCACAGTGCTCTCGGAGCAAATTGCCTGGATGCTGGAGCACAAGCTGGAGTATCTTATGAGCCTCATGTACCGGCTAGATGTGCCGGAGCATAAAGTGGACGAAGCCCTCTCGCCTGCAGCAGAGATGCCTGCCCACCGTGCACTTGCGCAATTGATATTAGACAGACAAAAACAACGCATACTTACCAAGCGCCAATACACCCCGCCCGTGCTGAGCGATGAGGATTGGTAAGCACTATACCTTGCTGAAGAACAACTGACGGCTTTCAAAGTAAAATTGGCTGCCGGGAATGCGCAAGGCGTATTCCAGTACCATTTCGTCGGCTTCTATGTAGCGGATGAGCGCCTTTTCGGCTGGTTTGCCCTGGAAGTACATTAGTAGGTACTGGCCGTCGGTGCTCAGTTCCCAGCGGCCGGTCTCCTCCAGGCGGGTACTGCCTTGCTCTATGCTGTGCTTGAGCGCCCCATCGGGCAGGAAGTGATATTCCAGTACGGCTATTTCGTTAGTTTCCGGGGCAGCGTTTTCTGCCCTGGCAGTTTGGAGTACATCCATGGCGGGTAGGGTCATTTGCCAGCGCCCCTGCAGCCATATCTGGTGGATAGAGTGTGGTGCTTCTGGCGAAGCATGGGCTTGCGCCAACAGGGCAAGGAGCAGGGAGAGGATCAGAAAAGTGCTTGTTTTCATAATTGTGGTTTTATACTTCGGCTCGCCAAGTTTTATGCACAACATCAAATCATGTATAAAACTTGGCATTGCTCGGTATAACCTGGGTTAATGCCTATACTGCACGGGCTCCAATAATTATTTGGATAAGCCTGTTTTTGATACTGATAAGGACAATATTCTTTTAAAAAGGTTGCAGGGTTTTTTGAGAAAATCGCGAAAAAAGGCGACGAGAGGAGTAATAGTCTATCTAGTTTTGATCCACCCCCGCTCTTTGGCGAATTTAATGGCTTCTCGGTAGCTTTTGATCATGAACACGATGGTTTCTCCTTCAGCCTCTTGGATGAGCTGTCGGATGCGCCTGGCTCTGCCGGGAATTTCTACGTCGCGGATGAAGATGCCCAGGATACGGCCGGGGAACCGTCGGGCAATGTCCATGTACACATCAGTGTCGCGTTCGCCACTATCGCCAATGAGGATGAAGGGCAGGTGAGAAAAAGTTTGGAGGATACGGGCTATGCTTTCGGGTTTGTGGTTAGGTGGTAAGGTAAAGGGGCTTCTGCGGCGCAGGCCGAAGTCGCGCAGTAGAAGGGGCCCCTTGGGCAGATTGTTGAGTTCGATGAAGTCGGTGAGTAGGTCGTACAAGTCCCACGGGCCATTGGAGACGTAAAATACAGGGTTGTGGGCATAGCCAGAAGGTCCGGCCTGAAGAGCACGGTAAAAATCAGATACCAGTTGAAAAGCCTGCCGGCCAAAGGCATTTCGAGCCAGGGTCAGATATACAGCCTTGAGTTTGAGCAAGGAGGTAAGACCAGTTTTGAGGATAGTGTCGTCAATGTCACTGATAATGCCAAAGTCGGAAGGGCCGGGCAGTAATAGCTCTCCCGTACAGTGATAGTCAAAGGTTTCGTTTAGTGTGCCCAGCAGTTGAATTTCATAAGGCAACCAAGTGGGTTGGCCTTCGGGTAGCGGATTACGCAGGGCGCCCGCGTAGTAAAAGTAGCCCTTGTTATCAGTCAGGAGGTGAAATTGGTTGTCGCCGACATGCACCGTGAGCAGCGCTCCCGGAATTTTTAGACTGCCGAAGCGGCGGTAGTTGTTTTTGAGGTTGCGCCATATTGAATCGTGCGGACTGACCACAATGCGGCGGTCGCGCAGTACCTGGCCTTGCAGCCACACACGCCCACCCATGCCAAAGCCTCTGAAGGGTACGGCCAGCGCCTGCCGGCCTTGGCTGTGCTGCTTGTGTTTAGGGCGTTCGGGCAGTATCCATCGGAATAGTCTGCACAATAAGCTGGCCATGGTTTTGGGTAAATATATGCAAAAATGCTTACTTTTGTATTGTTGGCGCTATTTTTGGCGTTAATCCTGTCAGCTGTCGCCTCATCTCATCATATTTGTAAAGCATTTTTTTATTCGCCCAAAAACAATTTGGCATGAAATTACTTTTTTTGTGGCTTTCCACCTTTTGTGGCCTAAGCGCCCTGCTATTGACCTGCTCCAAACTTGATGATTTCAGCGACTTCGATGCCGTAAGCGGCACCGCAGAGTATGCAATCCCCCTGGTAGATACCGATATTTCACTGGGCGACATCCTCAAAAACTTTGAGCGCAACTCCTCCCTGACCATAGACCCCGACGGTACGCTGCGCTTCAACTACAGTGGCGACGTCATCTCCCAAAATAGCAGTTTCCTGTTCAACGCCATTGAGCATACGCTCTCTCAGTTTCCCATCATTCCAGTCACTGGTCAGCGTATGGCTCTGCCTTTCTCTTCGCCCAACGGCCTTGACTTAGACCGCATAGACTGCAAAACCGGCAACATCACTTATTACGTGGTGAACCGGCATCCGGAGAGCGTCAACGTCTCCATCCGCTTTCCTGACGTGCGGCGCAACGGCGTGCCCCTGCAGTTTCAGTTCACCATGCCGCCCTTCAGCGGCTCGGGGCAGGCGCCTTTTGCCACCAATATCTTTGCGCCGGCTTCCGCCGAGGGCTATACCATTGCCTCCTCTACCGATTCCATCTATATTGAATACGAGGCTATCCGCATCAGCAGCGGCATCAGCGATACCCTAGCCAGCGTGCTGGTGTCTATCCGCGATCTCACCTTTACCTATGCCGAAGGTTACCTCGGCAACTTCATACACCAGGGTGGTCGTGATACTATCCACATTGATTTCTTTGACAACTGGATCAGAGGCGACGTCTATTTTGAAGATCCTACTGTGACGTTCAACATCGAAAACTCATTCGGCATACCCACCCGGTCATTGGTCAATGTCTTCAACGTCATTACCGTGACGGGAGCCATACTGCCCCTGCAGAGCCCTTATGTCACCAACGGCATTAACTTTCCTTACCCTGCCATCAATGAAGTCGGCCAGGTAAAAACCGACCGCTTTGTGTTCAATAAGTACAACTCCAACATTGATGTTATTCTAGGCTCAGGGCCAGTAGCAGTGGACTACGACGTGAATGCCCTGACCAACCCCGACAATAATCCCAGCATACGTGGTTTCATCACCGACGAAAGCTACTACCGCGTGCGTGTGGAGGTAGAACTGCCCTTGCATGGCCGCGCCTCCAGCTTCGTAGCCCGCGATACCTTTGACCTGAACCTGGGCGACCTGACCGGCGTGGACTTTGCAGAGTTCAAGCTCTTTACAGAAAACGAATTGCCATTAGACATCGAACTACAGGCCTACTTCCTGGACGCCGACAGTCGCCCGCTGGATTCGCTGTTCAGCACTCCGCAACTAGTAGTGCGCAGCACCAGTGTGAATGCACAAGGTGTAGCCCTGGGTAAAGCTACCCAGTCGCAGATTGTACCTTTCAGCGATGCTCGTTTTGAGCGCATCAAGGCTGCCCGCCGGGTGGCCATCGCAGCTTCTTTTTCTACTCTCAACAACGGCACACGCTCCGTCAAGGTATTGGCCCATCAGCAAATACGCATCAAGCTGGGCGCCAAGCTGGGCAAGCGACGGTAAATTTATTGTCATAGCTAACTTTTACGCGCGCCTCCCAAAAAAAAACTCGCAGCTATCTCAAAAAATATGCTATGACTATATTTCGACTTTGCAGTTTGGTCTTGTGCCTTTGGGGTACTTGGCACGTATCGCTACGGGCGCAGTATCCGCTCATCTTATCTGAAAAAGACCGCGCTCGCGTGGTCAACGAGGTGTTGGAAGACCGCTTTGACAACCTGCTGCCCAATCTCATGCGCCGCGAAGGCATAGATATGTGGATCATCATCTCGCGCGAGTACAACGAAGATCCCGTGATGCGCACTATGCTGCCAGCAGAGTGGTTGTCGGCGCGTCGTCGTACGGTTATGGTGTTTTTTGACCCTGGCCTCGGCAAGCCGCTGGAAAAGATGGCCATTGCCCGTTATGACGTGGGGTTGCTCAAAGCCGCCTGGGATCTCAACGTGTATCCCGACCAATGGGAAGCCCTGGTTGAAATTGTGAAAACCCGTAACCCCAAGCGCATTGGTGTCAATACTTCCGACTACTACGGCTTGGCTGATGGGCTGGTACACACAGAGTACGAGCTGCTCATGCGGCAGTTGCCATTAGCCTTCCGCAGCCGGGTAGTGTCGGCAGAGCGCTTGGCCATAGCCTGGCTGGAAACCCGCAGCGAGAAAGAAATGGCGCTCTACGAGCAGATTGCCCGCATCTCGCATCAGATTGTGCAGGAGGGCCTCTCAGAAGCAGCCATACAGCCCGGCGTCACTACTACTGAAGACCTGGTGTGGTGGTATCGCCAGCGCGTGCGCGAACTGGGGATAGACACCTGGTTTCATCCTACAGTGGATGTACAGCGCGCTGACCCTGCCAACTTTGACCACTTGCGGACTTTCTCCAAGCGCTCCAGCAGCCAGGTTATCCAGCCCGGCGACCTGCTACACGTGGATTTTGGTATCACTTACCTGCGCCTGAATACTGATATGCAACAACACGCTTACGTGTTGCGCCCCGGAGAAACAGAAGTGCCGGAGTCCTTGCGCATGGCTTTCAAACAAGGCAATCGCTTGCAAGACATCCTGGTGAGCCAGTTTGCCGCCGGCAAAACTGGCAATCAAATGCTGGCCGAGGCGCTGGCTCAGGCTAAACAAGAAGGTATACAGGGCAGCATTTACTCCCACCCTATTGGGTTTCACGGTCATGCCGCTGGGCCGGCCATTGGTATGTGGGACAACCAGAACAATGTGCCTGGCACAGGCGACTATCCTCTGTTTCCACACACGGCCTTCTCCATTGAGCTGAACGTATCGGTATTCATACCCGAATGGAACAAGACCATCCGCATCATGTTAGAAGAAGACGGCTACTTCGATGGCCAGCACTTCCGATTCTTAGACGGGCGGCAGGAGGAGATTTATACCGTGCCAAGGCAGAGATGACTGGTTTTTGATTACTGTTTCTTCTCGAAGGTTAATGATGCAGAATTGACGCAATACCGCAACCCTGTGGGCTTAGGCCCGTCGTCAAATACATGCCCCAGATGGCCGCCACACCGGGCGCAGGTAATTTCGATACGCTTCATGTTGTGGCTGAGATCTAATTTTTCTTCGATGTAGCCCTTTTTTATGGGCTGGTAAAAGCTAGGCCAACCAGTGCCGGATTCAAACTTGGCCGCCGATTCAAACAATGGCAGTTGGCAGCCTGCGCACAGATAGATGCCGTTTTCCTTGTTGTTCCAGTATGAGCCAGTGAAGGCGCACTCTGTACCGCCCTGGCGTAGTACCCTGTAGGTTTCTTCGCCCAAGAGAGTACGCCATTCTTCGTCGCTTTTGACTATCTTAGTCATCTTCTTGGGGTCGGGCAGTTCTATTTTACCCACGGAGGATGGTTCGCTGTTTGTTGCAGCGGCTTTGGGCTGGGCGTAATTGCACTGCGTGAATACCAACAGGCATAAACAGGCCAGGAAGAAGAACTTTGATTGCATATTGATGATATTTTGTGATGAACCGTGAGCTACGCATCGGGTGCTTTTCCAACAGGGAGAAACACTCATAAGAAATGTACGAAGTGCCCGCATTGTTTGGATTTTCGCTTCCTTTGTGGCGGCAAATTATTCAACCGTCGGTATGGCGATAGATTGGCAAGATTGGAAAGCGCAAGCTCGGCAGGAATATAAAGACATCGCAGCTTACTTCAAGCGCCTGCGCCGCAAGCCGCCTCGCCAACTGGACGATGTAATGGGCGGATTGCACGAGCAGGTCTTTCGCGAAGTGGACTGCCTGACCTGTGCCCACTGTTGCAAAACCACCAGTCCTATTTTCCGCGACAAAGACATTGAGCGCATCGCCAAGCACTTGGGCATGCGCCCCGCTGAGCTGGTGCAGCGCTACCTACACATAGACGAAGATGGCGACTATGTGCTCAACGAAGCGCCTTGTGTATTTCTTGGTGCTGACAACTACTGCTCCATCTACGAGGCGCGCCCTAAGGCTTGCCGCGACTACCCCCACACTGACCGCAAGCAGTTTCATCAAATCCTAGAGCTGACCCTGAAAAATACCCAAGTATGCCCGGCGGCATTTGAGATAGTGCAGCGACTGCGCAAGATACTTCCTTGACACAACACTGCTGGGGGGTGTCATGGAAGCGTACTGACCTGCTCTTTCATGTCTGTTATTCAAGCGTCTTGTGCAGGGTAGTGGCCAAACGGCAGGTTGTCCAGGTCCACATTGCCACCACTGAGGATGATGCCCACGCGCTTGCCAGTAAATACAGATGTGTTTTGCATAACGGCGGCCAGGGGCACAGCACAGGAGGGTTCAATGATGATCTTCATACGCTCCCATACCTGGCGCATAGCATACACGATGTTTTGTTCAGATACGGTGAAGATGTCGTCTATGTAGCGCTGGAGGATGTCAAAGGTTTTGTCGCCGAGGTTGGTACGCAGGCCGTCAGCAATAGTATCGGTAGTGGTATTGGTCAAGATATGGCCGGCGCGCAGGGAGCGCCAGGCGTCGTTTACGTTGGCAGGTTCGGCACCATACACGCGGATTTTGGGCGAGAGGTAGCGGGCAGCTAGCGCAGTGCCGCTCATGAGGCCGCCACCGCCAATGGGGGCGATGATGGCGTCGAGTGCGTCTGTGTCGTCCAGGAGTTCTTTGGCGGCGGTGGCTTGGCCGGCTATGATGTTATAGTCGTTGTAGGGATGTACAAATGTGGCACCGGTGCGCTCTACTATGGTTTGCAGGGTGGTTTCCCTGGCTTCGAGGGTGGGCGCGCAGGCTATGATTTCTGCCCCGTATTGTTCGGTGGCCTTACGCTTGGTGTAGCAGGCATTTTCAGGCATGACAATGTAAGCCTTGATGCCTAGCAGGAGAGCGCCGCGCGCCAAAGCTTGGGCGTGATTGCCAGAAGAGTGGGTAGCTACGCCTTGCCGGCGCTCTTCGGGCAAGAGGCGGAGCAGAGCACTGGCCGCACCGCGCATCTTGAAAGCACCAGCTTTCTGGAAATTTTCGCACTTGAAAAACAAGCGTGCGCCGCCACACATTTCGTCAATGCTGCGGCAAGTCAGTACTGGTGTGCGGTGTATCAGGCGGCTGATGCTTTCGTGCGTTTCCTGGATGTCTTCCAGGGTAGGTATGCGCGAGAGCTTGTTCATATCAATAGCCCAGGTTGAGCCCAGTTTTGCTGGCATCCATCAGAAAGCCTCTGGCTACTACGGCCTTGTCTAGCCGTTGGGCGGTGGGTAGTTTGGCGTAGTCGGGGTATTTCTTGCCGTCGAAGGCCAACTTGATGGACGTAGCAGTACCTTTAGCGTCGAATACCTGGGCTACGATGTCTTTCCAGCCTTTGGTGGTGTTTTCGTCGCACACAAGTATGGGCAGGCTAAGGAACTGGATCATGGAGTGAAACCTGTATTTATCGCCGTCTTCACCTTTGCCCACAAGCAGGGTGCAGTTGGAGCCATCGCAGAAGTTGGAGCCGTACAGGTACAGGAGTACGTCCTCTACGCCATCGTTGTTGAGATCCACAAGGTTGTAGGCATACTCGCCATTGTCGGCGGTGACGGCAATGGACTTGGAGCCGAGGAAGGACTTGGCAGCGCTGACGATAGATTCCTTTTTTTCAAAAGCGGTGCGCTCGATTTTAGTTACGGCAATGGCGCCGGCTGGTCCTTTTTCCTTGATGGTTTCAGGAGTGATGATATTGGCTTCCGCTTTTTTGCGGTTTTCCTCCATGATTTTGGCATGGGCTACGGAGTCGAAGAGTTGGATGGGCTGCTCTTGCTGGGCAGTGGTTTTATCTGGAGTGTTGCCAGTAGTTTTGCCGGCGTCGTTGCGGCAGGCAGCTAAGGCAAAGGCGAATACGATACTGAGTGCGAAAAGTACGTTTTTCATGGTGTTATATTTTCGGGCTGCAAAGAAACGCTTTTTTACGTGAGTAATCAAAGTTTAAAGGTGGCTTCTTGCACATGAATCTCGTCCTTTTGGTAGATAGTGTAGTTAAATCCAGTGACTACTGAGCAGGCGCCATGCGTGCCATCTTTGCGCAGGGCCAGAAATCCTACCTGGTAGGGGTCTTGGAGTTGTGCGTTGGCAGCGCGGCGTATAATGCGAGCCACAGCTTCTTCGCAGGCAGCCTGGGGCGAGTATCCCTGGCGCATAAGCTCTACGATGAGGAAAGACCCCAGAGTTTGAGCCACCAGTTCGCCGAGGCCAGTAGCGCAGGCAGCGCCCACTTCGCCATCCACAAACAAACCGGCGCCAATGATGGGCGAATCGCCCACTCTGCCGTGCATTTTGAAGGCCATGCCGCTGGTGGTGCAAGCGCCGGCGAGGCGGCCTTGCACATCTAGTGTCAGTATGCCGATGGTATCGTGTCGTTCTATATTTACCTGAGGTTTGTATTTGGCGGTTTGCAACCATTTTTCCCAGGCGGTGCGGCTGCTATCAGTGAGGAGGTTTTTAGTTTCAAAGCCTAGCGACTTGGCAAAGTTAATGGCACCCTGGCCGCATAGCATAGCGTGCGGGGTTTGCTCCATAACTTTGCGAGCTACGGATACAGGATGTTCTATATCTTGTAAAAAGCAAACTGCGCCTGTATTGCCCAGATGATCCATAATGCAGGCATCAAGCGTGACGTTTCCGTCGCGGTCGGGTAGGCCGCCGTAGCCTACGCTAGTATCGTTGGGATCGCTCTCTGGGATGCGCGCTCCGGCCTCGGCAGCGTCCAGTGCTGTACCGCCTTGGGTCAGCACGTTCCAGGCAGCTTGCGCAGCTTTGTCGTTTTTCCAGGTAGCAATGACAGCAGGAGCGCCAGTTTGGGAGTAGGGGTTGATCCGTTGGCGATCGAATTTGTCTGCACTGCAACTAAATCCTGAAAAAACAGCCGTCAGCGCGGCAGATTTGAAAAAATGGCGACGTGTCAGCATGGTAGCAATATTTGAGCGGTAGTGAGAGAGCTATAAGCTGCAAGACGAGTATCTCGGTGGCAAGCGCTCAAGCAGGCAGCATGGCCAGCGCCTGGTCTTCTTGGCGCGTCATAATGGCTTTGGCTTCGGGTGTGTTGTCGGTATAGCCACACAGGTGCAGCACGCCATGAATCATAACGCGGTGCAGTTCCTGTTCAAAAGTTACTTTATATGTAGCGGCATTGTCCCGCACTCTGTCCACAGAGATGAAGATGTCGCCTTGTATATTGGGCGGTGGCAGGTAAGGGAAGGTGATCACGTCGGTGAGGGTGTCGTGCTGGAGGTATTTTAGGTTCATTTGGTAGAGGTAGTCGTCGGAGCAGAAGATGAAGGTGATATGGCGCAATATACCACCTTCGCGCTGTATGGTGCGGGTGATCCAGTCGCTCAGTAGATCGGGATGAGAAGGCTCAAAGTCTGTATCTTCCTGCAGAAAAGAAATAGGCTTTTGGTTTGCCTCGTCGTTGGCAGGAGGGAAGGTTGGGAACTCAGGTAATTCGGGGCTTACCATAATTTGAACTGCATCTCTACGGTGCTGCCGTTATTGCGGAAGGCGATGTGGTCGGCGCAATGTCGCATGAGAAAAACGCCGCGACCTCCGCACTTGCAGAGGTTTTCGGGGGCAGTAGGGTCGGGCAGGTTGTTGTAGTCAAAGCCACGGCCTTCGTCCGAAACGCGTATGGCTATGGTATTCTTGTTTTTGCGCAATTCGATGCACACGTTTTTGGAGTGGTCTTCGTGGTTGCCATGGATGATGGCATTATTGACGGCTTCGGTAATACTAAGGCGTATGTTGCCGTACTGGTCAGGGCTAAGCCTATATTTTTCGGCTACTTTTTGGATGAAAGACTCCACGACGGTGATGTTACGTGGATCAGAAGGAAGTTTTAGCATGACCTGTTGAGCTTGTTTTTCCATTGAACCCGCAATTTAAGTTTTCTGCCAATATGGCGCAAGGGTTTTGGTATTCAAATGGAGTTTTGGGAACGGACAAAAAATAGAACGCCGGCACGGTGCCATAGGTTGAAGCGCTGTGCCGGTCAGTTGGAATTTTTTTATTGTATTCTGACGGATTTGAAGTATTCGTCCACGAGTTGCTTGTAGTAAGGCTTGAGGGCAGGCGAGACAGTTTTGTACATTTCAATTTCGGCTTCGCGCTTTTTGAGGTATTCCTCAAGCGAGGGTGGCATTTTGCGCTCTTTTTCTTTGGCGGCTTCTGCCTGGCGTTGTTCGTCGAGGCCGCGTTCGCGCTCGGCCTTGTCGTGTTCGAGCAGTCGGGTAAGAATGTCTTGTTGGCGGCGCAAGGTTTCGTTGGTGAGTTTTTTGTTTACCAGGTCGGTTTCAATTTTGTCCATACCGTCAATGGCTTCCTGGAGTTCTTTACTGCCTTTGCCACGTTGCTGGAGCTCTTGTTGTTTTTCGCGCAGGGCTTTGCGCAGCGCGGCTTGTTTGGCGGCCATTTGTGCAAACTCTTTGCTGTTGATCTTTTCGCCTTTGTCGAGGCGGTTTTTCATTTGCTTGAGCTGCTCGCCTATTTCCTGCTGGCTGGGGGTGATGCGGTCGGAGGGCTTTCGCCCGGAGCCGCCCGGGTTTTTGCACATCTGGTTGCCGGGCATCATACCGGCCATTTGTTGCTGCATCTGGTTGAGGGTTTCGCTGAGCATGAGGGCCAGGTCGTTGAGGTTCTTCATGGCGCGCTGCTGGTGCTCGCCGGCCTGGGGTTTGCGGCGCTCTTCGAGTTCGGAGATACTGTTGCGTAGGTTGGTATTGATGTCGGACACTTTCTCTGTGATGAAAGATTCGATCTGGAACACGCGCTTTGCTAGAGCGTGAAGGCTATCTTGTACCAGGCGGAAGTCGTCTTTGATTTTGAACTGGCTCTGGGTGAGCTGTACGTAGCGCGGGGTGTTGATGGGGGTTTTGTTGAAGTCTTTGATGAGAGCTTCTTGACTGAAAGACAAAGACACGAGGTTTTCCAGCAGTTGGCGCAGGGCTTTCATATCCTCTTCCATTTGCTCCATTTCGGCGCTCTGCATATCCATAGCCATGGCGTTGGCCATATCTTTCATTTTTTGGGAGGCTTTTTTCTGCGATTTGGCGGCCTTGCCGTTTTGGTTCTGGTTGAGATCCTTTTGTGAGTCGTTGAGGTCTTTCTGTATGTCCTTCATGTCTTGCTGGCGGTCTTCCATTTTCATAGGACGCTCCAGCTCGTCATTTTTTTGTTTAGTCTCCTCAATTTTCTGTTTGATATGTTCAAACTTTTCATTGATCTGCTCTTGTTCTTTTTTGAGTTCTTCCTGCGACTTCTGGTTTTTCTCGGTCTGTTCGGCAAGTTTTTCCTGTTCTTCAGCCAGTTGACGAAGTTCTTCTATGGCTTCTTGCATGTTCTTTTCCACTTCAAGTTGCTTGAAAAGTTCGAGCATGCGGTCGAGTTCTTTTTCGAGATCTTCGTTGTTAAGCTGGAAGTTCTCCATCATTTGCAGGGCATTGTCTTTCTCCAGTTGCTGGAGGAGTTCTTCGATTTGCTGCATGAGTTCTTTCATTTCGTCGCTCATGACTTCGTCGAAGAGTTTTTGGAGTTGCTCTTGCTTGTCGAGGATATTTTTCTCGGTTTTGCTATATTCTTGCTGGTTGCGGAGATTTTCCTGGAAGGCCTTCTGTGCTTGCTGGATTTGCTTTTCGAGTTGCTTTTGGCGCTCGAGCATTTTTTCGAGTTCCTTTCGGTTTTGCCAGCTTATATTTTTTTCCTGGAGCATTTTTTCGCGCATTTTTTTGAGTTCCTCTTGAAGTTTGCGCGATTCTTCGAGCGCTTTGGCCAGGTCGTTTTTGATTTGCTGGTCGTTGGCCTGAGCCATGGCTTTGAACTCTTCCACGGTGGGCATGGAGAAGACCATGAGCTGCGTACGGGAGGCTTTGGGGCCTTGTACGCCGTCGTTGTCGAGGGCTTCAAAGTAGTAGGTGACTTCGTCGCCAGGGCTGAGGTTGAGCTTGGCCATGTCAAAGGAGTAGTCAAAATTGGCCTGCTTGACACCCGGGCGTTTGAGGGAGATGGTGACTAGGTCGCCGGGTTGTTTACCAGCTTTTTTGAGGCGGTAGTTGAAGGTGATGTGGCTAAGGCCGTGGTCGTCGCTGGCGTCGCCTACAAAGAACAGCAACTTGAAGTCGGTGCTGTCCTGGAATTTATCGGCGCGGATAGTGGGATACAGGTCGGGAATGACGGTGATGACATAGTTTATGGAGTCGGCTTTAGGTAGCAGTTTATTGGAGATGAGTACCTTGTAGGTTTCATCTTGCATGGCGCGGCGCTTGAATGTGAACAACTCGTTGGAGAAGCGGTTGGCTTTCTCCAGTTTTTGCTGGGCGCTACTGAATAGCAGGGACACGTCGTCGGTATTCTGAGCATTGAACACCCAGTCAATGGTAGTGCCTACGGGTAGCACTAAATCGCCGATGCTTTGCAGTGTTTCCGGCGGGCGTTGCAGGTAAGAGGGGAAGGCGAGTTTCACCTCAAAGCCCAGCATATTGGGGCGTTCCAGCACGTCGAGCCGGTATTTGGCTGAGCGTACCGAGCCAGAGAATAGGCGGAAGTCGGTGTCCTTTTGTACATTGACAAAGCGGTAGCTGAACACGCCAGGGGATTCTTTGGTGAGGCGATACTGGAAGTTATCTACTTCAATGAACACCTCGTTAGGGATGAGGTCGCCCTGGGTTTTGACTACAAGCTCGTAGTCTTCAAACTGGGCTACTTGCAGCCGGTCGTCGTTGAGTACAAAGGCAAAGGGTGCTGGGCGCAAGAACTCTACATTGCTTTGCAGTAGCCGGCGGGTGCTGTCTCGAATGACGCTAGGAGCAGCAAACAGCAGCACGAGCAGCAGTAAAAGTGGGGGTAGGGCAAAGCGTAGATACTTGCGGTTTTGCCTTAGGTTGATGGCGGCCTTGAAGGGCACGAGCTTGATTTCTTCAGATTTTTGCTGGATGCTGGCCAGGATGAGTTCGCGGCTGGCGGATTCTTGGTCGGCCTGTTGGCGTAGTTGCAAGATATTGAGCAGTTTGTCCTTTACATTGGCAAAGTGGTTGCCAATAATTTGTGCGGCTTGCTCATGGCTGATGACATGGCCCAGGCGAAAGTAGCGCAACAAAGGCAGAAACACCCAGCCGCCAAGTGCTGCAAGGCTCACGCCTATAAACGAAAATGCAAATGCTTTGCGCACGCCAGTGGGAAAGTAGAAATTGTACTCCAGCAGCGCTATGGCCAAATAGAGCACCAGGATGAGACTAGTGCTGTAGAGCGCGCCGCGAATGAGCTGATTGACGTAATACTTGCGGATGAACTGATCCAACTTCTCTACCAACAATCTGTAGTTATCCATCGGGCATTTTTTAACTCAACCTTTCAAAAACTATCTAAGTCATCAAAAAGTTGACTGTCGGGCGAGTTTAACAATTCGGTCAAGCGCCAGAATTGTGCCATATTTGCAGCTTCATTCATCTCAATAATCTGTACATGAGCTTACTAACTGTAGGAACTGTTGCCTTCGACGATATACATACCCCTTTTGGCTCGGCGCGCAACGCCATTGGCGGTGCAGCTACCTATATCTCGCTGGCGGCTTCTTATTTTTGCAAAGATATCCGGCTGGTGTCGGTCATCGGCGACGACTTCCCCAAGGCCGAACTGGAACACCTCAGCCAACGCGGTGTGGACCTGGCAGGCCTCCAGGTGTGCCAAGGCCGGAAATCCTTCTTCTGGGCAGGGCGCTATCACAGCAACATGAATAGCCGCGATACGCTGGATACTCAGCTCAATGTGCTGGCCGACTTTGACCCCGTGCTGCCAGGGCACTTCCGCCAGACACCTTTTGTAATGCTGGGCAACCTCACTCCGGCTGTGCAAATGCGCGTGCTGGACCAAATGGAGCAGCGCCCCCAGCTGGTAGCCCTCGATACTATGAACTTCTGGATGAATACCGCCATGGACGGGCTGCAGCAAGTACTCCGGCGCATCGATATCTTGACCGTGAACGACGAGGAAGCCCGACAACTTTCTGGTGAGTACTCGCTAGTGAAAGCAGCGCAGCGCATCCACCAGATGGGGCCGCGCATTCTCATTATCAAAAAAGGCGAACACGGCGCTCTACTCTTTGAAGCCGACAGGGTGTTTTTTGCTCCGGCCTTACCACTGGCCGAAGTGGTGGATCCTACCGGCGCTGGCGATACCTTCGCTGGAGGCTTTATGGGGTATCTAGCCCAAACCGGCGATACCTCCTTCGACAACCTAAAACGCGCTGTCATCTACGGCTCGGCCATGGCCTCGTTCTGCGTGGAAAAATTTAGCATCGAACGCCTGCGCCACCTCACCCATGCCGACATCCGCGAGCGCGTGGCGCAGTTTGTGCGCCTGGTGCATTTTGATGCTCGTCTGGATTGAAAAAACAGAAAAGACCTCCCGCCCCGCCGCTCAATAGAGTTTCTAAAACATAGGGACAACGACGCGGAATGCCAACCCATTGAGTGGTAGTCTGTCCCGACTTAGTGAAATGGACGCGGATACAATGCTCTGGTTTCCAGAATATTGCTTGCGCTTAGGCACAAGAGTGTTCTTGGCGGCATTCGCAGGCAAACAGCGCGGCTTGACCTAAGACTTCTCCCCTATGAAATAATCCTCCTTGTGTTTGAACAGCACATTGAAGGTGGTAAGACTGCCGTATATTTTGGTAATGTACTGCTGTAGGTTTACCTTTTCTTCGTCGTTGAGATGGCTGGCATTGATGCGCTGCTCCATGACGCGCAGGCGGTCGCGGGTCATCACAATTTTGTGGAAGAAAGTTTCGATGGGCACTTCCTTTTCCTTAAGCCCTGGGTCACCAGGGCGTAGAATCATAACGCCGCCCTTCCAGCGGTCGCCAAGGGGCACGTCTTCCTGGAGGGCATTGAAATTGCGCAGGATTTTGATCAGGGAGCGCTCTGCTTCGGTGTAGGTAATGGCCTCCTGGGTAGGGATGGCTTCTATTACTTCCCACTTGTCGTATTCTTTACCTACTTGTTTGATGCCGTAGAGCATAAAAGCCACTTCATAGGCAGCAGCATGCAGGCGTATGATGACGCCGTCGCCATAGGCTGGATGCCGCACTCTGGAGCCTACGCCCATTAGTGATTTGGTATCTGTCATGGTATGCGAATGTGTACTTTTTTATACAAAAACTGAAGGTTGATGGAGCAAAAGTAGAGAAATTACAAGAGTAGACAAACAAGATGGCCGGTAGCTGAGGCGGCTGAATACAGGCTTGACGGCTGTTCAATTGGGTTGGTAATCCAGCTCTCCTTCCGAATGGGCAATAATAGTGGCCACGGCCATGTCGCCGGTGACGTTGGCCACAGTGCGGCACATGTCGAGGATGCGGTCTACCGGGAAGATGATGGCGATCCAAGCAGGATTTAGCCCCACGGACTGCAACACTATGATCATCATAATCAAGCCGGCACTAGGTACGGCTGCCGAGCCTATGGAAGCCAAGGTAGCCGTGAGCACGATGGTGAGTTGCTGCGTCAGGGTGAGGTTCACCAGGTGCAACTGTGCCAGAAATACTACTGCCACTGCCTGGTATAGGCTAGTGCCATCCATATTGACCGTAGCGCCGATGGGCAGTACGAAGTTGGTTACAGTTTTGGACACACCCAGGTTGTCATGCACGCATTCCATCGTCACTGGTAGAGTGGCAGCGCTGGAGCTGGTGCTGAAGGCCAGAAACTGCGCCGGGCTGA
The DNA here is from genome assembly GCA_938015595.1 of uncultured Saprospiraceae bacterium. Classification (GTDB taxonomy): domain Bacteria; phylum Bacteroidota; class Bacteroidia; order Chitinophagales; family Saprospiraceae; genus UBA2329. The sequence continues at coordinate 126,782 of CALLPI010000001.1, forward strand.
TGCGCCGAAAGAAAGCACCGTAGGAAATGCGCCGCACAAACACCAGGATGAGCGTAGGATAAAAAACAGCCACTAGCACAAATAGCCCGAATACCAGTACCAGAGAATAGGACAGCAGGCTTTTGAAGATTTCCAGCGCTTCGTCGAGCGTATTGGCCATTTTGGCTAGTACCCCAGCCATGAGGGCAAACACAAAAAACGGGGCGGCCTCCATGATCCACTCCACCATTTTGAGAAACACTGCATTGGCGCCGTCCACTACATCGAGTACGGGCTTGACTAGGTCTCTGGGCAGAAACATAGTGACAATGCCGAAGAACAAGGCAAAAAAGATGACCTGGAGCATGTTTTTGCCATCGGACAGCGCGGCAAAGATGTTGTCGGGCACTATGTCCACAAAGAATTGCAGCGGGCCAGAGGAGGTTACTGCCTCGGCAGCTTTCAGGCGTTTTTCTATGGTTTCGTTGCCGGCTTCTTGTTGCAACTGCTGCAGCGCCTCGCCAGCGTAGGCTGCGTAGCGGGGGTCCTTGCTGAAATTTTGGGCGTCGAGAATGCTTACGCCGGGTGTTTGCTGTACCCAGATTTCATACTTGATGCGGTTTTTGATACGCTGCTCTTCGGCGATGTACTTACCCGGCTGCAACACGTTGGCCAGCAATAGTCCTGTACTTACGGCAGTGACGGTGGTCAGTAGATAAGCCGCCAGCGTTTTGGCGCCCAGTCGCCCCAGTTTGGAGGGGTCGGGCAGGGTAGCAATGCCGCTGATAATAGAAAAGAGCACCAGAGGCACGGCAATGAACTTGAGCAAGCGAATGAATATGGCGCCGAAGGGGTCTATCCAATTGAGCGTGAACTGATTCCAACCCCAGTGGATGGATACCAAAGAATACGCTATGCCGGCTACCAACCCCATAATAATGCGCCAGTGCAGCGGGATGCGTTTTTTCATACTGCCGTGATTTTGGGTGCGAACAGGGGGGCAAGTTAGCCAATGCTGGGCAATTTCGGCCAAAAATATTGTTAGCGCGCTTTTCGGGCTTTTGCGTAACTTTGCATTCCCCTTATGTGCCTTTTTTTGTAAAGGGAAGAAAACCAAAGTAATATGGGTTGGTTCAAACGACTCAAGGAAGGTATTCAAACCGCTACCCGCAACAAAAAGGAAGCGCCCGAAGGCCTGTGGTACCAGTGCAAACAGTGCAAGGCCACCTGTACCCGCAGAGAGCTGCGCGAGAACTTCCACAAATGCCCAAGTTGTAACTACCACGTGCGTATCGGCTCGCGCGATTACTTTGAGTTGCTCTTTGACACACAACCCGAAGAACTCTTCGGCGAGCTACGCTCTAAAGACATCCTCGGCTTTGTGGATCTCAAACCCTATGCTGACCGCTTGGCCGAAACCATGCGCAAAACTGAACTAACCGACGCTATCACCGTAGCCAAAGGCAAAGTAAACAAGCGCCCCCTCGTGGTGGCGGCTATGGACTTCAATTTCATTGGCGGCTCCATGGGCTCCGTCATGGGCGAGAGAATCTCCCGCGCCGTAGATCACTGTCTGGAGCATCGCATCCCCCTGCTCATCATCTCCAAATCAGGCGGCGCGCGTATGATGGAATCAGCCTTCTCCCTCATGCAAATGGCCAAAACCTCTGCCAAACTTACCCTCATGGCTAAAGCCGGTATCCCCTACTTTTCCCTAATGACCGACCCTACCACCGGCGGCGTCACGGCATCCTTCGCTATGCTGGGTGACCTCAACTTCGCCGAACCCAACGCTCTCATCGGCTTTGCCGGGCCGCGCGTCATCAAGGAAACCATCAAACGCGAACTACCTGAAGGCTTCCAAACCGCCGAGTCGCTCCTCGAAAATGGCTTTCTCGATTTCATCGTGGATCGCAAAGACCTCAAAGAGCGCATAAGTGACTTGCTCACCCTCTTTGACAGCGCTGGTAATGGCGCCGTAGCTCAACCAATAGAGCAGGAGTCAGAAGAAGCCGGCTGAGTAGAGCGCTGCTCAAACACAAAATTATTCACGTAATCTGCAGCTGCCCAAAAGCGGCCGTCACCTGTTTTTTGGTGTATCGCAGGGTCAAACTCGCCCAGTGGCCGAAAGTACCCCCTGTGAAAAAAGTAGCCCTGGTAGCCCAGGTTTTCTAAAAAACCGAAAACATCCGCAATAGTACCGCCTGGAGGTTGATGCCTGGCTTCGCACTCTATTAGTAGTTTGGGTTTACAGGCTTCTAGCAAGCGCCGGCTACCTTCTAGCACATAGCGTTCGTGCCCTTCTACGTCAATTTTGATGAAGGTAGGCCGAATGCCGCGGTCAAGCAAGCAGGCGTCTAGTGTATCCACAGATACTTGGTACACAGTGCCGACTGTCTCCACGGCATTCAACGTAGCACCTGGCGACACCCCCGACGCACCAACAGGTACATGTAGCGGCATCACGCCGGGTTTTGCCGACAAAGCCTTGTGCGCAAGGTGTACGTGCGTCCATCCCAAGCGACGCTGCATATCAGCCAAGTATTGGTATAGTGCAGGTTGTGGCTCAAAAGCATAGCAAGCTCCGCTATGCCCCGTGCGTTTTTGCATCCAGTACAAATAGCCGCCTTTGTGACAGCCTACGTCCACTGCTGTGTTGCCTGGTTGCAAGGCTTGCAAGATATAGCGGATTTCGGCGGGGTCCACCTTAAGGCGGTAACGCCAGGCGCGGTAGAGAAATTTGAGGATGGGTAGCATGGATGTATCTTTTTTTTTACTGAGCAACACCAAATTTTGTACATGATTTGCAGATGTTGTGTACAAAAAACTTGGCCAGTTGAAGGATATCTCCTTAGTTCATTAACGCCTGCGCAACCTCAATATCCATGCCTGGGCACTATGCCATAGCGCGTTCAAATCTGCCGAAAGACGCAGCCCCAGTACTAAGGTGGCAAACAAAGCGGCCAAAGCACCCGAACGCAGTGCAACCATCACATAAGGATTACCAGTTCCGCCAGGCCACAGCATGTAAAACAGTAGCCCTAACCCAGCTCCTGTGAGCAAAGCGCCTAGCGTAGCTTTTGTAAAAGGTTGCAACCCCAGTTTGTACCATACCAGTGCTATTTTTGATGTACTGTAAATGCTGATGGATGCCAGCGTAGCCAGTGCAGCCCCGGTAATGCCCAACTCTAGGGTGTAAATGAGCAGGTAGTTGAACACTACGTTCAGCCCGGCTAGCGCCAGCAAGAGGTAAAAGTTGAGTTGGTAATAAGGTGAGTAGGCCAGAATAGGGTGATTGATACCTGACCCCATGGTGATGAGCGATGCTGCGCCTAGTATCAGCACAATGTGCTTGCCAGAAGTGTAGCCAGCGCCATTGGGCATAATGCGGAAGAGGTCGTCCAGATTGAGCCAGATGAGTAAAAACAAGAAAATGCCTGCAATCAACTGATTGATGCTAGACTTGCGATACAGCAGCGCCACGTGCGTCAGGTCTTGCCGTTGTAGGGCATCTGCCGTGATGGGGGCGGCTATTTTTTCGAGCGAGCGCCGGGGTACATCAATCACATTGCCCATGTAGGCCACTATGCTGAAAATGCCCACTGACTCCAGGGCATTTTTTTCCACTAGCAAGCCGATCATCACACGGTCAATCCAGGTGAGAAACCCAGCACTCATGGCGCTCAACATGCTGAATCCGGCAAAGCGCCCCATATCGTGCAGCAGGGGTCTGTTCAGAAACTGCCGGTCGAAGCCCAGGCGCCACTGGCCCAGATACATCAGGTAGCCTATCATACCTAGCACTACCAGAGCATAAATGCCCACAAATGATACGGCAAATCCTGTGAGCGTGAGTACGCCGTAAAACAGCAGTGCCGATACCAGCGCTGTACATACCTTCACTAGGAGGTTTTCCAGGGCAGTAGGCACAACAATGCGCAAGAAGTTTTTGGTGTAAGCTGCTAGTATGCTCATCAGGCTCAGCATCAGCGCTAGGGGCACCACCAGGTATCCATACTGTTGGATGAGTGGGTCTTGCTGTGCAAGATAGTGTTGTAGTGGCTTCCAGCAGGCTACCGCCAGCAACGCCAGCAAACTCCAGCCTGCCAGGGGCAGTGTCAGCAGCAGAGAGAGAAAGCCATGGTGGTTGCCCGATTCGTCACGAAAACGAGGGAAGTAGCGCGTGGCTAGTTCGTTAGCGCCTAACCCTACCAACATAGATAGCAACATGCCTCCGCTTACCAGAAAGTTGAACAAGCCCAGCTCTACCTTTTTCAGAAAGTAGGGGTATATCCATAGTACATTCACAGCCCCCAAGGCTACTCCTATGTAGGCCACTATGCTGTCTTTGATGCCTTGTCGCTGGATGACACCCATGCTTTTTGCAGTTCAACTTCTCAATACAGCCCGCACCGGTACGCCCTCTAAATCGCGTACGCGCAGAGGCAGGCAGAGCAACTCGTAGCTGCCTTGCGCTGCATCTAGGAGATTCAGGCTCTCGAGGATAACCACCTCGCGCTCCAGCAATACCACGTGGGTATCAAAGGGATCGTCGTATAGTTGGATAGAGTGGCAATCAATACCTACCAACCAGATGCCTCGCTGTACTACCCAATGAGCAGCATCCAGTGTGAGGGCGCAAAAGTCATAACGGAAAGGCTGGTCAAAATCTTTCCAGTAGCGAGAGTTATCTGTTTTGCACAGTAGGCGGTGCGTATCTTTGGGGATGCCAGCGGCTTCAAGGTCTTCGGCAGCAATGCACTTCTTGCCGGTAAAATCAGCTACCCAGCAGGGGCCGATGAGCTTGTCCAATGGAATTTCATCGGTGCTAGCACCTTTGGGTAGGAAGTGCAAAGGCGCGTCAATGTGCGTGCCGGAGTGCACGTCTATGTACAACTGGCTTACGTTGGCTGCATCACCGTCGGCCAGGTTCATCACGCGTTCAATGTGCACAGGCTTGCTGCCGGGCCATAAGGGCAGGGCCGGATGTAGTGGCACGGAGATGTCAATGAGTCTGCTCATTGGGGGCGTCCGCTTCGGTCTATGAGCATGGCACTGGCCTGCTGCGTGCCGCCAAGCACGATGTCTAGTATGTCCACGTGTGGGGGGCGATTCATGATGAAGTAAATGGCCTCGGCCACGTCGCGCGCGTGCAAGGGCTGAAAGTCTTCGTAGATTTTGGCTCGCTGGGCATCGCCGTCGAAGCGCACCAGGGCAAACTCGGTTTCTTCTACATGCGCCGGGCTGATCTGGCTAACGCGCACGTTGTGGGTGTAGAGGTCTTGGCGCATGGATTTGGTAAGGGCATCCACGGCAAACTTAGTGGCGCAATATACATTGCCCTTGGGGTAGGTTTCCTTGCCGGCGGTAGAGCACACATTGATGATGTGCCCGCTGCGGCGGGCTACCATAGCAGGCGCTACAGCGCGCGTCATATAGAGCAAGCCTTTGATGTTGGTGTCAATCATTTCGTCCCAGTGTTCGAGGTGGCCTTCATGTATGAGGTTGAGCCCTTTGGCTTTGCCAGCGTTGTTGATGAGTACATCAATAGTAGCCCATTCTGAGGGCAAGTTGCTGATAGCTTGCTGTACGGCTTGGGCATCGCGCACGTCCAGTACGAGTGTGAGTACTTGGGTGCCGTATTCGGTTGCTAAGTGTGCTTGGAGTTCTTGCAGACGTTCGGCGCGACGGCCAGCAAGAATGAGGCGATACCCCTGCTCGGCTAATAACAATGCCGTAGCGCGGCCAATGCCCGAGGTGGCGCCAGTGATGAGTACTGTCTGGTGGGGTGCAGATGCTTTGGCTTCCATGAGTTGCTGCAACTCTGCTTCGCGTTCGCGCAGAAGATTTTCCAGGCGGTTGAGGTTTTCGCGCATTTCGGCCAGGGCTGATTGCTCTCGCTCAATGATTTCCGAGGCTCTGGTGCTGCGCTGGTTGCGATGGTACTCAAAGGCCATATCGTTTTGTGGCGTTTTTAGCTCCGGGTTGTTGATCACGGCTTGCTGGTAGGCATTCCAGGCAGCCTCGGCATCTTGGCGGCGGTGGTAGAGCAATGCCAGGTCGTACCAGGCAAAGGGGTGGCCAGGCTCGAGTTGGAGCACGCGGTGTAGGATATCTTCGGCCAGGCTCTCGCTGCCGGCGTCGTTGTGCAACAGCGCGAGTTGGTAATGGGCGTCGGCGTTAGAAGCGTCTAGTGCAACAGCTTTTTCAAAGGCCTGCATTGCTTCGGTCAGTTCCTGTGGATAATGCCCTTGCAGCACCATACCCAGGCGATACCAGGCAGCGGAGTGTTTGGGGTTCAGGTGCAGCACCTTCTGATAGCAGGCTCTGGCTTTGGCAAAGTCGCCTTGGTACTCAGCTAGTTCGCCCAGCAGGAAGCGAGCATCGGTATGGTCAGGGTGGCTGTTTAGCAAGATTTCCAATTGGCGGGCCGCTTCAGGCATTTCGCTACCGTGTTGCGTCAGCATCCAGGCATAGCGATAGCGCAGGGCGTCTTCGTTGGGGTGTTCGTCAATAGCCTGGGCCAGCATAGCCAGGGCGTCAGCTTGCTGCCCCGAAGCGGCCAGGTGCATGCTTTCGCGGAGCGTTTGTTCCACTTTGGCTTGTATGGCGGCGGGGTCAGGCGCAGGGGCTTCTGCTATGGTTGACGCTTCGACTTCCGCCGGAGCGGCATCGGCTGCTGGGAAGGGGGAGGAAGGTGTCTCAAAGTACTGCTCCACATCATGGGCCAGGCGGCTGAGGTCTTCCTCCGCCAGGCGTATGTCATCGGGGGTGGGTTGCTGGAGCAAGTCCATGCCTGGTATATCTTGTAGGTTGATGTGCGGCTCGGAGATGAGTTCTTCCATTTGCGCCTCGCTGAGGGGTTGGGGTTCTGGTTCTTCATCTGGAGCGGTGGTTTGCTTCTCTACCACAGGGGGTGGGTTATCGGCTTGGGGTTCAACTGCGGGCGTTACAAAAGAAGTATAGCGCGCATCGCCCATAAACTCGAAGAAGCGCTGGTAGTTATGCTGGTATAGTGCTGACCATTCCACGCATTCGGCGCTGCGCAGCATGCGTAAGAACTCACCAATTTCGGAGGAGATGTCGCGCATGATGCGCAGGTGAGCGTTGAATCCTTCTTCGTCAATACCTTCGAGGTGTCTTTTCTGTCGGCGCACATCTAGATAGCGGTCTTGCCAGTAGTTGATGTACTGGATGATGTCGCTCACGCGCTCAAAGTGGGTGGGCACTGAGCGCCAGGCGCCGGTTTGTTCGTCCTGCGCCACGCCATCGGCCACTATGGGCAAGATGCGGTTGAACTGATTTTGCAAAAATCGAAGTGCACCGGCCATGGCCGAGGTGGACTTGAGCAGGTTGTCGGTGATGAGCAGGACGATTTGCCCCGGTAGGGCATCCAGGCGTTCGAAGAGCGGGGTTTCCGGCGTATCTCTATGGCTCACAACGCGCAGAAACTGATAATCGGTAGTCTGAAGGTGTTGTGTGATTTGATCGGCCAGCGCAGCATTTTCAGCGCTGTAAGCCAAGATGACTTGTGGTTGGCTCATGTTTTATTGGTTGTTTTGTTGGTTTTTACCGGCTTGCCAAAGTGTTTTTACAGTATGGTTGATGCGCAATATACCGGCTATTTGGCCATTATCGCCCATTTTGCCTTCCATTAATACGGCATCCTTTCCGTCGAAAGAGGCTAAGTAGAGTTTTTTCGCCTGTACAGTGCCCTGTAGATATTCATAACGCTTGCCTTGCCATTCTAATATGCCAGACAGGTAATTTTCGCGCTGCGCTAGTCGTAGTATAGCATGCGAAGGAGCTTCTTCGCTCAGTTCCATGCCAACTTTCAAGTGCCAGGTGCCGCTCAAGTTGGCTGCGGGCGCTTTTTTCAGCGTAGTGAACAGATAGTCCTGCCCCTGCCGTGCTATCAGGGGGATGGATTGCATCTGCCCCTGGGTGTCCTGGTAAAACCAATGGCCCTCGAGAATTTTTTCTTCAAATACGCCGCGCAGGTAATTGGCCGTGCCCGGAAGGCGAATGGTCAGGGTGTCTTTGGCGGTGGCATAGTCTCTGCCCACGGTGTAATCCGAAAGCACAAGCGAGCTTGCGCCTAAAGACAAAGCAATGTAGAAACTATCAGGATGAGGGTAAGTCACTGAGAACAGGAAGGGCAGCTCTCCCTGGCTGACATCATCGTATTCCATACCCAGCTTTTCGGGCAGCGGCTTGCCTTTGGGATTGGGTGAGACAAATACAGGCTCTATCTGGAGCACGCCGCGCCAGGTGCCTGGGGGCATTCCGGTGTAAGTAGTATCCATAACCAGACAGCCTGGGGCCAGCATTGCCCATAGCAGTGTAAAAATCGAAATTACCCGAACGGCATGCGGCATGACCATGACAAAATAGAATTGACCACAGCATCAACAACGCAAAAGTACATAAGGTTAAAAAAAAGCCCCTTGAGCACTTGGCTAAAGGGGCTACAAGAAAAAACGCTCTAAAAATGAAATCAGATCGCAGGGTCTGGTGGTGTGTTGGGGTTGTTGTCCCGTTCGCGCAGCGGATACGGATAAAAGTTGCGATTGCGCTCGCCGCCTGGAGGAGCTGGACGCGCAAAGCGTCGGCTATCTTCCAGTTTCAGGCCTGACATGTAGAGTTCGATACAGCGGTTTCGGTAAATTTCTTGCAGTACGGCTGCCTGGGTTTGCTCGCCGCTGTATGCCGGCAGGTTGGCGTTCACCCCAAAAATATCGTTATTTTTGGTCAGCACTTTGTTTAGCTCGGCAATGGCGCCGTTAATGTCATTTTTGCGTGCCAATGCTTCGGCTTTGATGAGTAGTATTTCGCCGGGCAAAAACAGGGGAATTTCTTTGGTGTCGCTTGTAAAGAAGCCTTGTACCTTTACATTATTGAGCGGGTTGGCGCCCAGGTAGAAGGCAATGCGGCCGTCGTTGGCATCGGGAGCCAGCTCGCCTGTCAGGCCAAAGTTGTGCAGGCCGTCAAAGGTATTGTTGTTGACCAACGCCGTGCGGAACACAGGGTTTTGGTTTAGGGCGTCAAAGCGCCAGAAAGAGCGGCGGGTAAGGTTGACGCGATTGGCGGCTTCAATGGCCTTGTCGTTATTGCCCAGCATATTGTAGTAGCGAGCAAGCAGAGCGTTGCAGGCATCGGCGATGTTAATGTCAGTGCCTACCTTGCTGTTGAAATAGGCCGATGGCGGAGTAGCAGAGATGGCTGTTACGCCGGCTTCCAGCAGGGCGATGGCGTCTTGCAATGCCTGAGTGCGCGGTTTGAAAGTAGCGTACTTGCCGGCCAAGAAGTCAGCAGCGGTGGTAGGCTCAGTGGGTACTTGTTCCCAAAACTGGGCCATAGTGCCAATGGCCAAGGCCTTGAAGAAGTGGCCATATACGCGTACGGCAGTAGAGGTGGCAGGGTCGTTGATGTTGGCTGCATTGTCAATGAGCAACTGGGCATTGGCCTTCACAATATTGAGGCTGGCCCACATATTTCCTACAAAAGCGTTAGAGTTGCCCAGCGTACCGCCGCCCGCTTCGAGGGCTGCCAGTTCTCCGTTGCCGGTGTTGATTACGTAAAGTTCGCGGGTAGAAAGACCATTGGCGGCCACCATGTTGTAAAGTGCGCCAGTAGCGCCTACTGAGTAAGAGCGCTTGATGCCTACAACCATACCTAGTAGGCCATCCACGCTGGTGAGTACGTCGTCGCTAGTGGCGGCATTGGGGTTGGTATATTCACGTTCGCAGGCGCCGGTGAGTAGCAGCAGGGGCAGGAAGGCCAGTATGATAAGTTGTTTGGATTTCATATTGTTGAGTTTTTAAGTAGTCAAAATAGATGTGTCATAGTTAAAAGCGCGCGCCCAGGCGCAGTTGCATCATGCGCGGGATGGGTACGTTACCGAAGTCGTCGCCGCGCACGCGGTCGGTTTGGCCGGCAGAGTTGGTTTCCGGATCATAGCCTTTGTACTTGTCAATTGACAAGAGGTTGCGGCCTGCCAGAGTAATGTTGACGTTGTTGAACACGCGGCCAATACGGCCCAGGTCATAGCTGAGGCTGAGTTCGCGCAACTTGATGAATGAGCCGTCTTCCACGTGCTCTTCCTGAATACGCTCACCGGTGACACCGCCGGCAATGGAGGCTACGTATCCGCGCGGTACTTCGCCTTTGAGTTCTTTTTCTGCTAGTTCGCCCTGGCCTACATTGTTTTGGGTGATGCGATTCCAGTTGTACACATCAAAGCCCCACATAGCATCAAACTGTACGCGGAAGGAGAGTTTGCCCGCGCTAAGGTCAGAGGTGAAAGCGCCGAACCAGTCGGGGTTGGGGTCGCCGATGATTTTGCGCAGTTGCGGTTTGGTTGCCACGGGCTGGCCGTCAGCGTTGCGGCTAGGAGTACCTTGTAGGATGGTGGTTTGGTCGCCGCGCTCGGGCTGAGCCAAGCCCTGCGAGGTGAGCAGCAGTGAGCCGTCGGGTTTGCGCGCGTAGTAGCGGCCGTAGAATATGCCATAGGGTTGGCCATTGATGGCGGCTTGCGTACCATCACTGCCGCGCAGGAAGAGCACGCCAGCTAGGCCATTGACCTGATTGCGGTTGCGCGACCACATCAGCCCCAGGTTCCAGCGCACTTTGCTAGTAGCTATGGGCGCGCCTTGTAGCATGAGTTCAAGGCCTTTGTTGGTCATGGTGCCTTCGTTGGTCACGATAAAGTTGCCCCCCACGGTGGGCGGCAGTGGTCGGGTCAGGAGCAAGTCCTGGATATTTTGGTTGTATAAAGTGACGTTGAGGCCAATGCGGTTTTTGAGCAGGGCGACGTCGGCGCCAAATTCGATTTCGGTCATGCGCTCCGGCTTTACATCTGGGTTGGCCAGCACAGTTGATGGCGTTACTGCAGTAAGGCCACCCAGTTGGGCTGTGACGTAGTTGTTGTATCGGTCGTACGGGCCTATGCCGGTGAGGTTGCCCGCCTGGCCATAGCTAGCGCGCAGTTTCACTGAACTGAGCAGAGTAGCCAGGTTGCTGTCTTTCCAGTAATCGGACAACAGCCAGGAGACGCTGGCCTTGGGGTAGAAGTTGGTCTGGTTCTTGGGCGAGAATGCGGAAGAACCATCAATGCGACCGGCTAAAGTAATGAAGACTTGTTCCTTATAGCCAAAAGTTTGCTGCAGGAAGTAGCCCCACACGCTGCGTTGGGTGATGCGTTGCACTGGGGGCGCAAAAAGGTTGGCAGCTGCTGAAATAGTGCGTACAAAGGGAGCCAGGTCGCGGCCTTCCTGAGCAGCAAAGTGCGTGCGGTCGTTCTGAATTTGGTAGCCTGCTGTGGTGGTGGAGGTGAGCGCTTCGCCCAGTTCCTTGGTGTAGTTGATGGTAAGATCGTGGTTGAGCAGAGTCACGTTGCTGGTGGCCTGGCTGACGTAGCCATCGGGAAAGAAACTAGCAGCCACCCCTGCATAGGGCACACGCGGGCGAAACTCATTACCCACCAGCGAGTAGGTGTCGTAGCCTAAGATGGCATTGACCGTCATACCTTTAAATGGGTATAGGTTGAGTTGTACATCGCCTATACTGCGGTTGGTGCGTTGCGTGATATCGAAGGTTTCAATGATGGTCAGAGGGTTCATGCGCACCAGTTCTACCTGTTTGAGATTGCCCACTGCATCGCGCTCGGTGATGTCCCATACATTATCCATTATGAACATGGTGCTGATAGGGCTGAAGAAATTATTGCCGTTGGGCAAGTCACGGCTATGGCTATAGTTGTAGGCAATGCCGGCAGATAGCGTAGCCCAGTCGGCCAGGGTTTGATTCAAGCGCAAACGACCGGTGTACTTGGTAAAGTTGGTGTTTTTGATGATGCCGTCGTTGTTGGTATAACCAAATGAAGCATAGTATTGGGTTTTGTCGCTGCCGCCGGTGATAGACAAGAAGTTTTCCGTACCGAAGGCGTTAGTAAACACTTCGTCCTGCATGTCGTAGCGCTTTACAGGATACTTGTCTATGATAAGCAGGCGGTTTACTGGGCCAACTTTTACAAATCTTACTCCTTGTTGTACCAAGGTGGCCTCTGGTGGCCCCAGGTGCAAGATGGTGGTGAGGCGGTCCTGGTTGGTTTCCAGCCGGTCGTTGCCTTTGACACCAAAGCGCTCAGGATACTGGGTCATGAACACCTTCTTGCGCAACTGGCTCATGCTCATAGAGGTGCTGAACTCGATGTTGGGCTTGCCACTCTTGCCGCGCTTGGTGAAGATTTGCACCACGCCATTGGCCGCGCGCGAGCCGTAGAGAGCAGCGGCAGAAGCGCCGTTGATGACCTCAATGCGCTCAATGTCGGCGGGGTTGATGTCCACCAAGCGGTTTTGGCCGGCGCGTAGGCCAGTAGACATGGCATCGGCGCTGAGGTTAATGACGTTGGTGGAGCTGTTGTCCACGATGACGCCATCCACTATATAGAGTGGGTCGGAAGAACCGTTGACGGAACTGGGGCCGCGCAGGCGCACCGAAATGCCGCCAGCAGGGTTGCCGTCATTTTGTGTAATCTGGGCGCCCATCACCTTGCCGCTCAGGGCTGCCAGGGTGTTCACTGTACCGGCATTGCTTAGGGAGCGGCCATCCACTACGCTGATGTTGTTGCCCAACTGTTTGCGCGTAGCAGTGGGCGAAGCGCCCGTTACTACCACTTGATCCAGGTCAAGAATATCAGTGTTAAGCTTTAGGTCTTTCACTATGGTAGTTGTAGAGGCGCCGAGCGATATCTTTTCCATGTAGGTAGAGTATCCTACATAGCTTACTTGCAAGGTGTAGGTTCCTTCGGTGAGCGCTGTGTTGAGTTCGTAATAACCACGTACGTCGGTGATGGTACCAACGCGCACTTCAAGCAACTGAACTGTCACGCCAATGAGCGGTTCGCCCGCTTCGTCAGTTACAGTTCCTCGTAGGGTTATGTTGGCTTTTTGAGCCAGGGCAAATAACGGAAGTGCAAAAAGCAAAGTCAGGGCAAGAAACTTCCGTTTGAGGTACATGAGCATCATAAAGTCATCTGTTTAAATTAAAATTAATGGAATTTTGCAACATAGTTAGGCAATGTATTTGACACTGCAAAGAAAAACTTGATTTTTTGCAGTATTTTGCGAGAAAAGCCATCAGATTCAAGTTAATTACGTTTATTTGAGATGTTTTTTGCAATGTTTAGCCAGCTTTAGCCATGCTCAAAGAAGAAAGACAGTCACTTATCCTGCGCGAAGTCAACATCCACAACAAGGTACTGCTCTCCGACTTGAGCCTCAAACTGGACGTATCGGAAGATACTGTGCGCCGCGATTTGCAGGAGCTTTCTGAGGCCGGCAAAATCATCAAGGTGCGCGGTGGTGCGCTGTCCAAGTCGTACCAGATGTACTCCTACCGCGAAAACGACATCTATGCCTACCAGGAAAAAACCGTCATTGCCGGTAAGGTCGTCAGTTTGCTGCGCGACGGCATGCTAGTGCTCATCAGCGGTGGCTCTACCAACCTGGAGATAGCCCGCATCTTGCCGCCAGACTTGCGCGTGACCTTTCTCACCATCAGCCTCTCTACGGCTATGCAACTTCTGGATCACCCCAACAGCGATGTGATCTTCATCGGCGGCCAATTGTCCAAAACGGCTCGCATCAGTGTAGGCGGGGAGGTAGTGCACGCCCTGCAACAAGTGCGCCCCGACCTGTGCATCATGGGTACTAACGGCCTGGATGCTGTGGCTGGCATCACCGATTCCGATTGGGAAGTAGTTACTGTCAAAAAAGCCATGATTCGCGCTTCTCAAAAGGTGCTGGTGCACGCCATTGCCGAAAAGCTCAACTCAGTGCAGAAAATCAAAGTCTGCGGATTGGACGAACTTGACATCCTTGTCACAGAGCTAAGCCCTGAGAATGATGTATTGGTGCCTTACCGGCAGGCCGGCTTGGAACTAATATAGCTCGTGGTGTACAAAATGTTTGTATATATTTTTGTATAGAGAATCCGTAACTTTGTTGCTGTGCTGGTCAACCACCATGTCGCCTGTACAATGGAAAAATTGCACGCACTCAAATTTAGCAAAAATGCCTGGGACGCTATAGCCTATGGCAGTGCCTTCCTGCTCCTGTTGCAGGCTAACATCTTTGTAGCGGAAACCACTTTTCAGAAAATAGCCGAGCAGAGCATCCTTCCTGTTGCCCTCACGTCATTGACCAGCGGCAGCAAAGCCAGCCTGCTGCCTTACCTGCCTTTCAGTACGGAGGTAGCCATGGCCGACTTGCGCAAGGTCAATCCCTGTATTGAAGTTGTAGCTGCTTCTTTCATCAACTGCCATGGAGCAGCCCAGTGCTGCAAAGGGCGCCTAAAGCGCATATGTATACCTCGACTCGCCAAGTTTTGTGTACAACATCTGCAAATCATGTACAAAACTTGGCGTTGCTCAGTGTAAAGAACTTTCGTAGCCCAGCGCCGCTTCTCCCGCTGGTGTTTTGGAATGATAAATCATCTGTGCCATGAAGTACCTGGACGAATATAGAGACCCAGATCTGGTGATGCAATACGCTAAGGAGATTTGCCGTACCGTCACCCGCCCTTGGACTCTTATGGAAGTATGCGGTGGCCAGACGCACAGCCTGGTCAAAAACGGGCTACTACAACTCCTGCCGGATACACTGCAGATGGTGCATGGCCCGGGTTGTCCGGTGTGCGTCACTCCCTTGCATCTCATAGACCAAGCCGTATATCTGGCCGAAGAGCAGGGCGTCATCCTGTGTTCTTACGGCGACATGCTGCGCGTGCCTGGTTCTCGGCGTAGTTTGCTGGAGAGCAAAGCTCGCGGGGCAGATGTGCGCATTCTTTACTCACCTCTGGAAGCCGTGCAGATTGCCGCCCAAAATCCCGGGCGCGAGGTGGTTTTCTTTGCCGTGGGGTTTGAAACCACTGCGCCGGCCAATGCCCTGTCGGTGCTACATGCCCATCGAAGCGGTGTGCGCAACTACTCCATTCTGGCCTCTCACGTACTAGTGCCGCCTGCTATCGAAGCGGTTATGAACGACGAAGACACTGCTATACAGGGTTTCCTGGCCGCTGGCCACGTATGCACCGTCATGGGGCTAGCCGAATACTATCCTCTGGTAGAGCGCTACAAAATCCCCATTGTCGTTACAGGTTTTGAACCCACCGACCTTCTGCAGGGCATTCTGATGGCGGTGCAACAATTAGAACGCGGCGAATACTGCCTACAAAACCAGTACAGCCGGGTAGTACGTCCCGAAGGCAACCCCCAGGCGCGCCACGTCATTGAAACGGTATTTGAAGTAGCTGACCGCGAGTGGCGCGGCATCGGCCTCATTCCAAAGAGTGGCTATGAGGTACGCACAGCATTTGCCCAGTACGATGCCCGCTGCAAGTTTGAAATATCGCTCGACAAGGCACCCGAAAACACCGAGTGCATATCCGGACTGGTACTCAAAGGCATCAAAAAGCCATACGAGTGCTCGCAGTTTGGCAAAAAATGCACGCCACAAACGCCACTGGGTGCACCCATGGTGTCGAGTGAGGGTGCGTGCGCTGCTTATTATCACTACGCCGGCACAACACAAATGACCTCCTGACCATGTATGCTTCGAATCGCCAAGTTCTGTGTACAATATCTGTAAATCATACACAAGACTTGGCGTTGCTCAGTGTAGGTCAGCTA
This sequence comes from uncultured Saprospiraceae bacterium, assembly GCA_938015595.1. GTDB lineage: Bacteria > Bacteroidota > Bacteroidia > Chitinophagales > Saprospiraceae > UBA2329. Next base: position 142,452 of record CALLPI010000001.1, read on the forward strand.
TTGGCTTCTCCTGGCGTTGCTGTCAATGCTTTCGTGCAGCCACTGTGGCAGTGCCTGGTGGAGGGGAGATGCAGCCCCCGGTCTGGCACTTACCACTGACTTGTGCAGTTATTACCACAGAGGAGTCTATGAGGATATGTAGATTCGGGGTATAATCCGTGTAAGGAGCTAGCTCATTTTGCTGAGTATCTTGACCATACTTTTTTAAAACAGCCAGGGCAACTAACACACAATTCAAAAAACACTACCTTTGTGGTGCTAAATACTTCGCAATACAATGTCCATTATGGCTATCGTCGCTTTAGCGACTTACACAGGCGCGTTGTCCTTCATTACGCTCTACTGTTTATTGCAGTTTGACCTGCTTTACCACTACAAAAAACACCAGAAAACTCATGCTAATGCTGCGGCCCCGATTCTGCCAGAACCAGCTAAGGCGGCTCAACCAGTAAAGCAAATGGCTGTGGCTGGCGATATAGCTGAATATTCTGCCGCCTTCGACCTATCTGCCAATGGCGCCGATGCGCCTGCATCTACTCAGGAATACCCTTTCGTCACCGTACAATTGCCGCTGTACAACGAAATGTACGTGGCCGAGCGCCTCATTGACTGCATTGCGCAGTTTGACTATCCCAAAGACCGCTTCGAGATACATGTACTGGACGACTCTACCGACGAAACCTGTGACATTGTGCGATGCAAGGTAGAAGCCTACCAGGCCCAAGGGCTACAAATTGAGCAAATCATCCGCCCCAATCGCCAGGGCTACAAAGCCGGCGCTCTTAAGGAAGGGATGAAGGTGGCGCGCGGGGAGTTTATTGCCATTTTTGACGCGGACTTTCTGCCGCGTCCAGACTTTCTAAGGCGCACCATCCCATACTTCCAAAACCCAGAGGTGGGTGTAGTACAAACCCGCTGGGAACACCTCAACGAAAACTATTCGCTACTCACGCGCCTGCAGGCACTTCAGCTCAATGTGCACTTCACGGTAGAGCAGCGCGGGCGCATGGCCGCTGGTATGTTATTGCAATTCAACGGTACGGCAGGTGTGTGGCGTCGTCAAGCCATAGAGGATGCTGGTGGTTGGGAAGCTGACACTCTTACCGAAGACTTTGACCTAAGCATACGCGCCCAGCTCAAAGGCTGGAAAATCCACTACCTGGAAGAAGTTGGCTCACCGGCGGAGTTGCCCGTGGAGGTGAACGCTCTCAAGTCGCAGCAGTTTCGCTGGATGAAAGGAGGCGCTGAAACTGCCAAAAAAATGATGCCCATTGTATGGCGTTCACCGCTCAGTTTCTGGAAAAAATTGCACGCTACCATGCACCTGTTGGGTAGCACTACATTCGTATTTGTGCTGATAGCCTCTGTGGCCAGTGTGCCGCTGCTATACAGCCTGAGCGCGCTGGTTGCTGCTGGCTTTAACAAAAACGCATTTGCCTACTTCATGGTAGGGTTGCTCTCTATCATCTCCATTTACTACGTAGCCAACCTACAATCTGCTGCCCAGCGCAAGGACGAAACTAGGGTGCAAGGACTTGTGCGTTTCGTGCTGCATTTCCCTTTATTTCTGTCGCTTTCCATGGGTATGGCGCTGCACAACTCCTGGGCGGTTATCCAGGGCTACATGGGCAAAAAATCAGCCTTTGTACGCACGCCCAAGTTCAACATCGTAGATAAGAAGGAGCAAGTGAAAAGCAAATACGTAGTCAAAAAACTAGAATGGACTACCATAGGAGAGGGGCTGCTGGCCTTGTATTTTGCAGGGGCAGTAGCACTTGGGTTTTATCTTCAAAATACAACCTTTTTGGTCTTCCACCTAATGCTTGCTTTCGGATACGGTATAATTTTCTTCTACACGCTAAAACACAGGAGATTAGCATAGTCAGCCAGTAGTAGATAGCACAACCTTTGCGTTCCTTTGCGCCCTTTGCCTTCTCTGTACAGAGACTAGTGTGAAAACTGCTGTCTTTTTTGCTATAAACCAGCAAAGTGTGTCATTTGCAGCACTTTGCATATTCCGTGTAAAAGACTTCTGCTGTTTGTGCGTTTTGGCAAGAAAAGCAACATGAAAAATAGGCTCCATATTCTATTGGCTTTGTATAGTTGGGCTGCTGTGGTGCAAGGGCAATCAGAAGACAGCGTGCTGGTGACCAAAAACTTCAGGTTTCACGATGGTGTGTACGCTACGTTTGCCGATTTTCAGCGCAACCGGCCCACATGGCTATGGGATAGCCTGTACGCCGTATGCGTGACCAACCCACAAACCTTCCTGACACAGGTAGAGTACATCAAACAATTGGATGGAGAAGAAATACCATTGGACAGCATCTGGGGGCTGGCCATTGGCGGCATACCTTATGTGCGCTTGCCCAGAGGCGCTACGCCCAAACCGCTAACTGCCTTTGCCGGCCTGCGGCTGCGGGGCATTATATGCTACTACGCTTACGAAGATATGGAAGAGCGCACCTACGAAATTCAGGCGTACAACCCCGTAACAGGAGCGCCTTTTCGAAAGGGCAAGGTAAAAAACAAGGAGCCGGTGCGCAAGGAATTTATGCTACACTTTCTCAGTGGCAAAATCGAAGAGTTTACACAAGCGAATCTAGTAGCCTGGATAGCTGACGATGTGCGACTGGCCGAGGCCATCGCCTCCCTATCTGAATCTGAGCTGGAGGAAAAACTGTTTAAAGGCTTGCTTATCTATGTGGACCGCTACCCGGTATTCACCCTTAAATGACGTTTTGGCTTATGTGGAGTATTTTTGGTAAGGAAATTTCGGCGTTTTTCAGCTCCCTCATCGGCTATGTAGTGGTGGGCTTATTCTTGCTAGTTACGGGGCTGGTATTGTTTGTGTGGCCGCAAACCAGCCTACTGGACAGCAACTACGCTTCACTGGACCAACTCTTCGACATGGCGCCCATGATTTTCACGTTTCTCATTCCGGCCATTACTATGCGCATGTTTGCCGAAGAGAATCAAACTGGCACCATTGAACTGCTGGCCACCCGCCCTCTGCGCGATACCGATATTGTGCTGGGAAAGTTTCTGGCAGCTTTTGCGCTGGCGGCTATCGCGCTGCTGCCTACGCTGTTGTACTACGTCACTGTGTATCAGCTGGGTGCCCCTAAGGGCAACCTGGACTCCGGCGCCATTGCAGGTTCGTATATCGGGCTGCTATTGCTGGCGGCGGCGTTCACAGCGGTAGGGCTACTCGCCTCAGCACTGAACAACAATCAGATTGTGGCCTTCCTCTCGGCGGCGTTCTTGTGTTTTTTGCTGCACTGGGGCTTTGATCTGTTCAGCGCGCTGCCAGTATTCACCGGCAAATGGGATGCCTTGATCCAGTCGTTGGGCATGAATGCGCACTACCTCTCCATCAGCCGAGGAGTGGTAGACAGCCGCGACGTCGTATATTTTATCTCCATAGTGGTGGTATTTCTGGCATTTACTGCTGCGGCTATTAATCGTCATAAGTGGTAATACTAGCTGATTTTCAAAGTAACGCACATGACCAAAATATTTCAGAACAAGGTCCAGACCCTCATTTCCCTTGCCCTGCTTGTGGCGGTGGTAGTGCTTGTCAATATACTGGCCAATGCCCGCTTTGGCGATGTGGCGCTCTATGGGCATATTGACCTCACTGGTGATCAACGCTTTACGCTCTCCAAAGGCACAAAAAAACTACTCAAAGGCGTGGATGATGTGCTCTTTGTGCGCGTGCTGCTGGACGGCGAGTTCCCGGCGGGTTTCAAGCGCTTGCAAAACTCTACACGCGAGATGTTGGCCAAGTTTCGCAGTGAAAACCGCAATATCGAATTTGAGTTTGAAGACCCCTCCAAGGGCAGCGTGGAGGCCGTGAACAACCGCCGCAAGCAACTGGCCGAAGAAGGCATACGCCCCATCAACCTGCGCTTGAAAGATAAGCAGGGTACTTCTGAAAAACTCATCTACCCCTATGCCCAGGTGTTTTACAAAAACCGCAGCATTACCGTAAACCTCCTAGAAAACGAAGTGCCCGGCGTACCCCCCGAAATCATCCTCAACAACTCTATTGGCTTGCTGGAGTACAAGTTTGCCAATGCCATTCAAAAAATGAACACCATAGCTAAGCCGGTCATCATGTTTAGTACTGGTCAGGGCGAACTTCAGCCCATCGAAACAGCTGACCTGGAAAAGTCCCTGGCGCCGTTCTACGACATTGGCCGCCTCGACCTGGACAGCATGTCTTACATCCCGAAGGAGGTGGCCGCCTTGATGGTGGCCAAGCCGCGCTTTCCTTTCTCGGAAAAGTCCAAATTCAAAATTGACCAGTACGTCATGAATGGCGGCAAGGTGCTCTGGATGATAGACGCCCTACGCGTGGATATGGACAGCCTGCGCAATCGCGACCGATATCTCGCCACCGAGTACGAGCTCAACCTGGATGACCTGCTGTTCCGATACGGCGTGCGCATTCAAAATGATTTGGTGCTGGACTTCATGTCTAGCGGCATTCAGCTCGTGACGGGCATCGTGGGCAACGCACCACAGTTTGACTACTTCCGCTATCCGTACCACCTTGTAGTACTCTCGCGCAGCCAACACCCCATTGTCAAAAGCCTGAACGGAGTCAACTTGTTTTTTGCCAGTTCTTTGGATACGATCAAGACAAAAACCCAAGTACACAAAACCATCTTGCTGGAATCCTCCCGGCGCAGCCGCAGGCAAAAATCACCCATCACGATGGACTTTGAGTTTCTGCGCTACGAGCTGGACTCCACTAAGTTTAACATACCCCATCTGCCCATTGCCGTGCTGTTGGAGGGCACGTTTCCCTCCCTGTACGAAAATCGGGTGAGCAAAGACATGCTCGATATGCTTGGACAACTCAACCGCCCCTTCCTCACCCAAAGTCAGCCTACACGTATGATTGTAATAGCTGACGGTGACGTAGCCAAAAATAAGGTGAACCTCCAGCGCATGTCATATAGCCCTCTGGGCTACAACGAAGTAGATCGCTACTTGTACGCCAACAAAGATTTTGTCATTAACTGCCTTGAGTACCTGCTCGATACAGAGGGAGTGTTGGAGGCGCGCAGCCGCGAGGTGAAGCTCCGCTTGCTGGACACGCCCAGCGCACAGGGGCAAAAGCCGTGGTGGCAGGCCTTCAATATTGGTTTGCCGCTGGCCTTGCTAGCCTTGGTAGGCTGGTTGTACAACGGGTGGCGCCGACGCAAGTACGGCCAGATAAACGCAGCGTAGCAGTTGGGGCTGGCTATCCGTCAGGATTGTACGTGCACCACCTGAGTAGGCGCTAGCATCTCGTTGCGCACAGCCACTTGTCGGGCGGTATTTTGGGCTACCTGCATGAATGCCTCGGTGGTGATGCGGTCTTGCCCCAACACAGCAGGCGTGCCGCGGTCGCTCGATTCGCGGATGCCCTGCACCAGTGGAATTTGCCCGAGCAGTACAGTTTGCCCCAGGTGTGCCAGTTTTTTGCCACCGCCCTGGCCAAAGATGTAGTACTTGTTTTCGGGTAGTTCGGTAGGCGTAAACCAAGCCATATTTTCTACTACGCCCAAAATGGGGACATTAACCGAGGGCAGCAAAAACATATTCATGGCCTTGATGGCATCAATGACAGCGACCTCCTGTGGCGTAGTGACCATGACAGCGCCAGTGACGGGTACGGTTTGCACCAGGCTGAGTTGAATATCGCCGGTGCCGGGGGGTAAATCCACGATGAGATAGTCCAATTCCGGCCAGATGCACTCCTGGAAGAACTGTTTGACAATAGCCGAAAGGCGTGGGCCGCGCAGCACTACCGCTTGCTCCGGCTCCACAATGAAGCCAATAGAGATGACGTAGAGGCCATAGGCCTCCAGCGGGGTCATTTTGGGTTGGCCATACACCTCGCGTATTTTGGGGCGCTGCCCTTGCAGCCCCAGCATGGTGGGGATACTGGGGCCGTACAAGTCGGCATCCATGAGGCCTACACGGGCACCCAGTTGCTTTAGCCCCAGTGCCAGGTTGACCGCTACGGTAGACTTGCCCACGCCGCCTTTGCCCGAGGCCACTGCTATGATGTTGTGAATGTGTGGTGTGGGGCTTGTAGTCTGTTGTGCTTGCGGGGTGCGCGCTACGGTATGTACATTCACATTGGCCTCAGGGTAGAGCGCTTGTACTGCCTGGATACAGGCAAAGTTGAGTTCGGCCTTGTGTGTAGTGTTGAGCGAGGGGAGCTCCAGCACAAAATTAATGTTGTTGCCGTCAGTTTCCACCTGGCGCACCATGTTCATACTCACGATGTCCTGGCCAGTTTGCGGGTCCATTACGGTAGCCAGGGCTTTTACAATTTGTATTTTGTCGAAGTTCATGGCGGTTTGAAAATGTGAGTGCGTGGCAACTTTTACCACGTAGCCAAACAACCGGTCACTGCGCCGGAATGTTTGATGGAACAAATAACTTTTTTATGAAAGAGAAAATCCTGGGCGATATTGAAGTGCAGCACCTGGCGCTTTTCTTTGGGGTATTGATGGCTACCTTTCTGGTAGCATGGCTGTTCAATCGCTTGTTCACCCGTTTTATTCAGAAGTCATCATTGATCATAAAAAACGACCCCACCAACTACCAGTTTCTCCGGCATTTTATCCGAGCTATTATCTACATCGTCGGATTTAGCATTGCGGTATATATGATGCCGCCACTCAGAGCCATAGCCGGCTCTGTCCTGGCGGGTGCTGGTATCTTGGCGGTAGCAGTTGGTTTCGCCTCGCAAAATGCCTTGAGCAACCTTATCAGTGGGGTGTTTATCATCTTGTTCAAACCCTTTCGGGTGAACGACCGCCTGCGCATTCGCGATACCTTGGCTGGCATAGTAGAGGACATCACCCTGCGGCATACCGTCATTCGCGACTTTGAGAACCGTCGCATCATCATTCCCAACTCAGTGATGAATCAGGAAATCATTATCAATGCCGACTTCCAGGATGACAATATCTGCCGCTGGGTAGAGCTGGGCATTAGCTATTACTCTGATATTGACAAAGCCAAAGCTATCATCAAGGAAGAAGCCATCAAACACCCCTTGCATATTGACGTGCGCACCCCAAAGGATATCGCCGAGGGCAAGGAAGACGTAGTAGTACGTGTATTGTCGTTAGGCGAGTACTCAGTAAACCTACGCGCCTATGTATGGGCCGACAATCAAGCCAATGCTTTCATCATGGGCTGCGACCTTCTAGAGTCCATCAAAAAGCGCTTCGATGCTGAAGGTATTGAAATTCCGTTCCCGTATCATAATGTGATTCATCATCAATCCAAGGAGAAGCCGTAAGGCATATCCTCGCATTGGGGCTGAAATATACTGAGCAACGCTAAGTTTTGTGCATGATTTACAGATGTGGTGCACGAAACTTGGCAAGTCAAATTGTAGCCTTTTGCCGTCATTATGCGCTCATACCCTGCCTAAGGGTTACTAAGCATCAGACCTCTCCCGTCTGCCCGAGTACTACTTGAATCATCAACGACTTGCCAAAACGTCGCAGATGATACATAAAAACAGGACACGGGCATAACTCATACACATAGCAGGTCTTGTCTACTTTTTTATTTGAAGTCACTCCTGTTGACTTTCCGTGCATCCAGATGGGCAGTCTGTACATTGCGTACGCTTGTGTTTTGGGTAAATGTAGCGCTTTCAACAGTACAACAGCAGTATTTTCAAGTGTTGTGCCGTCCCGACATGATGCTGTGCAGAGGAGGGCAACCGGAGCACTAGCATACAGGGGAGGAGTACTGTTGTGATACACCACAGGCGCATTTAGCAGAAACAGAATTACAAGTCGCAATAATTTTTTATTTTAGCGTTCGATTTCTTAACCAAATAAACCGCCCATGTCCAGAAACCTTACCGCGCTGGCGGCTCGCAAAGGCAAGGGATTGACCAACAATCTCTTCGAGCGCATTGCCAACCTGGCTCAGGAAAACGGCACCACCGACAAGGAGGCTATGGCTCGCCTGGCTGACGAGTTTCTTATCGGCAAGGCCAACGTATATGGTACGGCTTCGTTTTACGACTTCACCAGGGCTGAAAACCAGGGCAAAAAAGTATATGTGTGTAGTGGCAGCGCCTGTCTGCTGGCAGGCACGCAGGATGCTGTGCGGGCAGAATTATCGAAGCACTTTCAGCCCCACGAAATTGGTGAAATGTGCTGCCTCGGCCGTTGCCACGAAAACAGCGCCTTTCACTTGGGCGGGCAGAATTATTCCGCCAAATCTGCTGTCGAGATCGCCCAGATCATTAGCGGTGCACTTACTGACAGCATAGATGACTATCACGTAGCCCATATTGGTACGCCCATTCTCACGGGGCAGTTTCCGGCTTTAGACAAGTGCAGGGCTGCTATTGCCGCTATGTTCAAGGCAGGGCCGGAGGCGTTGTTGCAAGCCATCAAGACCTCTGGGCTTCGGGGTAGGGGAGGCGCCGGCTTCCCCATGGCATTCAAGTTGGAGGCTTGTCGTAAGGCGCCCGGTACACCCAGATTCATCGTGTGCAATGCCGATGAAGGCGACCCTGGCGCGTTTTCCGACCGCTACCTCATGGAACATCGCCCTTTCGCTGTGTTGCTCGGCATGCTCATCGCTGGCTATGCTGCCGAAGCGGAGTGCGGCGTCATCTACATCCGAGCGGAGTACCCAGAGTCGGTAGCTATCATCCAGGAGGCCATCCAGGCGCTCACCGAAGCCGGCCTGAACGGCGACAATCTGCTTGGCAGCGATTTCGGCTTCCATTTCAAACTCATTAAAGCACAGGGAGCTTACATCTGTGGTGAAGAAACGGCTCTGTTGCAATCTATCGAGGGCAAGCGCCCCGAAGTAAGGGTGCGGCCTCCATACCCTGCCCAGGAAGGCCTCTTTGGCAAACCCACTGTGGTCAATAACGTGGAAACCCTGGCCAACCTGTACTTTATCCTTACCGAAGGTGGCGAGGCTTTTGCTCAAATTGGTACGCAGCAATCCACAGGCACCAAGTTACTCTCGTTGGATAGCTCTTTCCGCCGCCCTGGTCTTTATGAAGTGGACATGGGTACGCCTCTGGCTAAAGCCATACAGACGCTCGGTGGCGGCTTCCGAAGGCCGGTCAAAGCGCTACACATCGGCGGGCCATTGGGCGGCCTCGTACCTGTGCACAAAATCTCTGATCTGACCATTGATTTTGAATCTTTTGCCCAGGAGGGCTTCCTATTAGGTCATGCTTCTATTGTAGGCATACCAGAGGAGTACCCGATGGTGCAGTATTTGGAGCACTTGTTTGCCTTCACCGCGCATGAGAGTTGCGGCAAGTGTTTCCCATGCCGAATAGGCTCAGTGCGCGGCAAGGAGATGCTACAAAAAGCCCAGAGCGAATCGTACAAAATTGATTGGGAGTTGTTTAATGACTTAATAGAAACCCTAGCCAAGGGGTCGCTGTGTGCGCTCGGCGGGGGCATTCCACTGCCAGTTAGGAATGCGTTGGCGTATTTTAAGGAAGAGTTGAAGCCATTTTTCAGTGCATACGGTACAGGGCGCATAAGTGCTGGAGCAATGCCAGGATAGGAATAAAAAAATGAATTTACGGCAAAGTCTGGGTTCGAGAACTTGGATACAGAAAATGGGCAATTGCTCTTGTTTGTGAGCTTTTTATACTGATCAACGCCGAGGTTTATGCATGATTTACAGATGCTGTGTACAAAACTTGGCGAGCCGAAGTACAACATCATAAACACCTTGCATGCAAAAAGTTATTTCGGTTTACTGACCTAATTCGTAGCCGTGGTATGAGCATACTTGATAACATCACTGAAAAAAGGGGCACTTTCAAGGGGCAGCAGTCACTTTTGCCATGTGCTAGGACGAATGCCCTGAGGCCACTGATATTATTACAGTTCTTTTGCTGAAGGCAAATCTCGTCGCAATGAAACCCAAAAAAATCCACGCTTCAGCTGCCTCAACATTTTGAGTAAAAGAATCCGGGCAATACAATAACTCCTCAAAAATACACTCTATGCTCTACGCTTAAAAACCGCTGATCATGATCGCAACCGTCCAAACCAAAGAACCCGCCGTAGCCGTCAAAATGGCCTTCATCAACGGCAAACCCTATGAAATGCGCGAGGGCGAAACCATTCTCACTTTCCTCAAGCGTCATTTGGGTGAGAAACATATACCTACCCTCTGCGACGCTCCAAATTTGGAACCCTTTGGCGCATGCCGCGTGTGTAGCGTGGAGATAGCCCGCCAAGGCAATGGCACGCCGAAAACCGTGGCCTCCTGCCACACCCCCATCGAGGAGGGGTTGATGATCTATCCCGACTCTGAAAGCGTGCTGAAACTGCGCCGCAACCTCATAGAACTAGTACTCACTGACCACCCCCTCGACTGCCTCACCTGCGAGGTCAATGGCAACTGCGAGTTGCAAGACGTAGCCGCTAAAGTGGGCATCCGTAAGGTACGCTACCCAGAAGGCAAAACACATTTAGATCGACCCAAAGACCTCAGCCACCCCTACATGACCTCCGACCTCTCCAAGTGCATCATGTGCTACCGATGTGTACGCGCCTGCGACGAAGTACAAGGCCAACTGGTACTCAGCGTGGCAGGCCGTGGTTTCGACAGCAAGATCATCAAGGGTATGGATCAGTCCTTCTTTGATTCAGACTGCGTGTCTTGCGGCGCTTGTGCGCAGGCCTGCCCCACCTCAGCCATCAGCGATATTTATGAATCTAAGTCGGTAGTGGCCCACAAAAAGGTGCGCACCGTGTGCACCTACTGCGGTGTAGGCTGCAACCTGGAGGTAAAGGTGAACGGCGGCAAAGTCATGGCCATACAAGCGCCCTGGGATGCGGAAGTCAACGCTGGACACACCTGCCTCAAGGGGCGCTATGCCTTCTCCTTCTACAAGCACCCCGAGCGTTTGCAGTATCCCATGATGCGCAAGAATGGGCAGTTGGAGCGTGTCACCTGGGACGAAGCGTATGACTACTTGGCTAAGCGCCTCATCGAGATTAAGGAAAAGTATGGCGGCGACGCTATTGCTGGCATCAGCAGCAGCCGTTGTACCAACGAGGAGAACTACCTCATGCAGAAGATGATACGTGCTTGTTTTGGTACCAACAACATAGACGGCTGTGCCCGCGTATGTCACTCACCGACAGCTTTGGGTATGCAGCGCACCTTCGGCACCGGAGCGGCTACCAACTCCATCGCCGATCTTAAACACACCGATTGCATCCTCATCATCGGCGCCAACCCTACCGCCGGCCACCCCGTCACAGGGGCCAAGCTCAAGCAAAAAGCGATGAAGGGTACGCCACTTATTGTAATAGACCCCCGCCGCACCGAAATAGCTAAGTATGCCACCCACCACCTGCAACTGCGCCCCGGTACCAACGTAGCCGTGCTGAACATGATGCTCTACTACATCATCCAGGAAGGGCTAATGGACAAAGACTTCATCGCACAGCGCACTGAGGGCTTCGATGAATTCCGCGAAGGCATCCTTAGCCTAAATATTGACGAATTGGAGGCCGTCTCTGGCGTGCCGCGCGAGCAGGCCAAAGCTGCTGCCATTACTTATGCCACGGCCAAAACAGCTATGGCCTTTCACGGCCTCGGCGTTACGGAGCACTATCAGGGCACCTATGCTGTGATGCTCATCGCCGACTTGGCTATGATCACTGGCAATGTGGGCAAGCCAGGTTGTGGCGTCAATCCACTGCGCGGCCAAAACAACGTACAAGGTATGGCTGACATGGGCGCGCAACCCTATCAGGGCGCTGGTTACTTGGACGTAACCGACCCAGCCGTGCGCGCCACCTACGAGGCATTTTATGGCGCGCCCATAAGCGACAGGGTGGGCTACACTATACCCGAAATGTACGATGCTGCCCTGGCTGGTAAGCTCAAAGCCCTATGGGTGATGGGCGAAGACATGGCTCAAAGCGACCCCAATACCCATCATGTAGTAAAAGCCCTCTCCTCGCTCGAACTCTTGATAGTGCAGGAAATCTTCATGACTGAAACCGCTAAGCTGGCCCACGTGGTACTCCCTGGTGCTACCTTCCTCGAAAAAGAAGGTACCTTCACTAACGGCGAACGCCGCATCCAGCGCGTGCAAAAGGTAGTAGAGCCCATTGGCGAGAGCAAACCCGATGGTCAAATCATAGTGGAGATGATGAACCGCCTCGGCTATCCGCAGCAGCCCTACACCGCCAAGGGTATTCTGGAGGAAATCAGCCAGATCGTGCCCTTTTTCGCTGGTGTCCGCTGGGACGAACTAGGCAACAACGGTAAGCAATGGCCTGTACTCCCCGACGGTACGGATACCAAAATCCTGCACCAAGGTGCGTTCAAGCGCGGCAAAGGCCGCTTCGTCTTCCGCGAATACGTGGAAACCCGAGAAATCATAGACTATGCACAGGATTATCCCTTCATCCTCACTACCAACCGCGTACTCGAGCAGTATAACGCCGGTACTATGACGCGCCGCACACCCAATGTACAAATCGTACACGAAGACGTACTGCTCATCAACCCCCAGGACGCCCGCTCCAGGCATATCTCTAACGGCGATTGGGTGCGCATCGAAAGTGCCCGCGGTGAGTGCAAGGTAAAAGCCCGACTTAGCAATGAGGTGAAGCCCGGTATTCTTAGCACTACCTTCCACTTTCCGGAACTAATGGTGAACAACGTCACCTCTGACGTACATGACAGCATTGCCAAGTGCCCGGAGTACAAGGTGGTAAGTGTGAGAATTGAAAAAGTGTAAACATGGCCCCAGATTTGTCGGCCGGAAGTTTTTCTGCGCAAACAAGTCATCTGGGCTCATTTCTGAGGCGTCTTTTTAGCTTGCTCAGGTAAGAGAGAGTGTGTGGGGGTTAACCTCCCTACCATGCCTCGTATGCTGTGTTGTGCACTCTTGTGATAAAGCATACCTTGGGCGTTGGTACTTCGCTAAGCTGCCGCTCACCCCTGCCCCTTCCCTGACGAAAACCGCCCAGGCGGAGCAATAGCCTTGAGTTCGCCCCACTTTTCTGTCTGGCCGTTGGCGCGATACACTATGGCACCTTTGGGGGTGTAGCCGGCCTTTTCCACCAGGCTATTGATCTCCGAAAATTGCAATTGCCGTTTAGTGGGCATGCTGAAGACCAATTTGCCGGTTTTGTAGTCCACTTTTACTTCCGATATGCCTTTCAGACCATTGAACTTGCTCTCGAGACCTTTGGCGCACATCGGGCAAGTGAGTCCTTCCACATACACGGTAAAGCGATCGGCCTGTGCAGAAACGTACCACGCTCCCAATACACAGATTATCCAAATAATAAATGTTTTCATATTTTGAGACATTTGGTAGCCATTTTCGCATGCTCAAGAGCCACGAGCTGAGGGCTATGAGCTACTGGGCGGGGGTGTTTTGCCAGGAAAATAAATATGCACTGGATGCTTACTATACATCATATGGTAGGAAGGTAAATTTTACATTAGAAAAACTCCTTCTTCTAGTCTCCCCCAGTCTCTCAGTTTCAAAGTCACACAGCCTCAAAATCTCAATACCTCCATACATCCAAATAACACACAAACAACTTTGCCAGGTTTTCCGCATCTGAAATTCCCCTGTGATACGTGCCCTCAAAACTAAGCCCCTCCACTTCTATAGCATGACGTAAGCTACGGGTTCGGTGCAGGCGCTTGATTTCGTGGTACTGCTCTTTGAGGTTTATGTGCGGCTCCACCCAGTCATAGTCCATGCGATGCAGTTTACAGTCCTGGATGAGCATGCGCTTATCGAAGCCACCCCAGGAGCATAGCAGGTAATCTTCGTCGTTGTGTACGCCGATCCAGTCCATAAAGCGCTCGCAAACTTTGGGGAAGGTAGCTGCCCTGTTGATGTCCACTTGCGTGATGGTGGTCAATTTCTGGCAAAAGGGCGACAACTGCGGATGAATTACCGGCTTGACGAAGCTATTGAAGCGATCTTGCTCCTCGCCGTATTCATCCAGTTTGAGTGCACCAATCTCAATGATTTCCTGCACCATCTGGGGAGGTCGAAATTCCCAGCACGTAGCTTCCAGGTCAAATATAATGAAGGTCATGGCGCATCTGTTGATATCGGTTCAGTCTTCTTCTCCGGCTTCTACTTCTTCCATGGGGCGCTTGTGCCATTCAATGCACTGCTCCAGCCCAAAGGTAGAAAGGCGGTTGTGATAAAAAAACAACAGGTGAAAACTATCGCTCACGATATCACCTTTTTTATTGAATTTCAGCGGTTTATCTACGTGATAGACGCCCAGGTTCTTGATGCCATGCTGCACGATTTCTTCTGGCGACCATCGAATCTGCTCGGCTAGTTGGATGTCGCCTTCTTCGCACATAGCAATGAGGCGTTGTTGCAACTGCGCGATCACATCATAGAGCGTATCGCGCGGGAAGATATAGTCTTCGCAAGGTAAGCGGAGGATGCCATAAAGGTCGAGGCGTTGGTTTTGACGTCGTAGGAGCTGAAAGGCGGCAAACGCGGTGAGGTGGCTGCTAAGTACTACATTATCTTTATGGTAGCGCTCTACGATATGCTCCGCCAGGATTTTGGTATATTCGCTTTCGCGCTGCAGGTCTTCAGTCACGGTATCGCCATCGAGGAAGTATTCGCGCACGTCAATGAGGTTGCCATGCTGGTCGTAGCTGCGGCCTTCGGCATCTACCGGATTGCCCAGCACATCCATAGGCCTGCCGAAGGTCACAGTGATGTCGCTGCTTTGAGAAAAAAACTGCCAGGTAAACTTAAGCAGTTGTCTAAGATTGTAAAAGTCGTCTTGGCTGCGCATGTAGCGTTCTTTGCCGGCTTGGCGCAAGTGTTGCTCAATGAGAAACGGCGCCTCCAGTACAAAGTGGTAGCCCAGTATAGCCGGTACGATAAAGACTTTAGTAAGCTCTCCTCTTTGGTACAGCGCCCTTTGCGCCTCTACGGCAGTACCCAGTAGCCCCATTTTTAGCTTGGTTTCAAGGGCACCAGAGCGCGAGCGCGTCCCACCTGGAAAAAACAGGCTGTTGACGCCTCGCTGGATACTCAGGTTGGACATACTTTTGAGCGTTTCTAGGTAGATAGGATTCTTCTTGCGGCGGTCTACCCGATAGGCGCCGAGCCGGTTCATGAAGTAAGCAGCATATCCGGTATTGTACAGGTTTAGCCCGGCACCATAAGAGAAGGAAGGCAAGCCGGCAAAAGTATCCATGGCGTAGCCAATGAGGATGGAATCCAGGTTGCTAAAATGAGTAGGCGTCACCACCACTGTGCCTTTGTCAAAAAGACTGCGTACCACTTCCACATAGCCAGTCACCATCATGCGGTCTTGCAGGCGGTGTTTGCTGCCAAAGATGCTTCCGCCAGCGGCGGTGTTGAGCAGCCGGGTGAAGAAAAGGGTCAAAAAACGGCGGGCAAACAAAAACGTAGTCTTGCGAAAAGTACCCACAATCTCCTCTGCATAGCGATGCAGGATCAACCTGAGCAGCTCCTCGTTGTTGTGAGCAGCTTCTTCAGCGGGTTTATCCAGCGAGTGCTCCACGAGGCGCCTGCGGATGCGTCGCCAAAACTGCCGTTCGTTGGGCGGGTCCACCTTCCAGGGTTCTTCCTTGATGCGAATGCGCTCCTGAAACACCGTCTTGGAAATCATATCCGTCACTTCGGCAGGCGAGTGCATGAGCAGGCGTTGCAGCGTAAACTGCTCTACCTCTGCCACAAACTGGCGCCGGTCTTCGCTGAGCTTGTAGATGGGCCAGTCCTCAATTTCGGGTTTGATATGTGGATAAATACGGCTACCTGACATGGCAAACAATTTTTAGGGTACATATACAACCCTCAGCGCCTTCCCTTCTCATGGCTGGCATTGGGCACTAACTTGCGCAATAAACGCCAGCAATTCCTGCCGCCCGGTTCGCTTGATGGCTGAGCTGACAAACTCCTGCGGTAGCTGGTTCCAGTGCTCTAGCAGAGCAGCTCGTATGGCCGCCAGATTAGCTTCGAGCCTAGGGGCGCTCAAGCGGTCGGTTTTGGTGTAAACAATGACAAAGGGCAATTGCCGCTCGCCCAACCAATTGATGAACTCAATGTCGAGCGTCTGGGGCGGTATGTTGGCGTCAATGAGTACAAAAGTACAGGCCAACTGCTGGCGGCGCATCAAGTAGCCTTGGATCATGATCTCCCACTTTCGGCGGTTGGTCTTGGAGGTACGGGCATAACCATAGCCGGGTAAGTCCACTAGATACCAGTCGTTGTTGATGAGGAAGAAGTTGATGGTTTGCGTTTTGCCGGGCTTGCCCGAGGTCAGCGCCAATTCTTTGCGCCCAGTGATAAGGTTGATCAAAGATGACTTGCCTACGTTGGAGCGTCCGATGAAGGCAAACTCGCAGCGAGTATCTTTGGGGCAGCTGCTCTCCGACGGAAAGCTGCCTTTGTACTCTGCTTGATAGATTTCCATTTCGCTTCAACCATTTTCAACGCGGCAACCTACGCACGGCGTGTGGTATTTAGGATTGGCGCTGCGCTCAACAATATGCAAAGCTATTCACTTTTGTGCAAAAGTGCGGCAAAATAGCAGGCTCAACAACAATACCTCATACTCTGCCAACGCTGGCGTCTGCTTTCACAGCATAATATGGTATGCTGAAAAACAAGCAGCCTCTTTCATTCGTTAACATTTGGTACGACAGCCGCCAAATGAACAAGAAGTACATCTATGCCGTCATCGGATTAATGAGCGCCGCCGTTATTGGCGTATTCTGGGTACAGATGGACCTGATCCGAACCGCCATCAAAGAAAATGAAGTCAAATTTGACAAGGATGTCTTCGATGCGCTCAACTCCGCAGCGCTGCGCCTGGAAACTGAAGAAAAACTGGAAATCTTTAACCAGTACTTCAATGGGTTTGTAGCCAACTATTATAACACCGGCGACACATTGGTCCAGGAAGTTGCCAACCCAGGCTCCATGCTTCAGGCCCCATACTTGCTCAGCATCCGCGGCGAGCAACTACTGGCACAACTATCGCAGGATGTCCAATACGAACCCTGTGACTGCGCCAAGTGTGTCAAGGAGCGCAGCGAGAAATACCGCAATATGGTTTCTTTTGTTAGGCAACAGGATGTACAGGCGCTGCCCCTGGCCGAACGTATCAAAAGAGAAAAACTGCGTAGCGTGCTCCAGCAAGAACTGGTCAACCACGGCATACAAATTCCCTACCACTACGGCTTGTTTGCTTCGAGCAGCAACAGCTTCATCCTGGTGGATGATCGCTACGTGGTAGAGGAGTCCGGCCCCCGCGAGACCCTACCTGGCTATGCTAACCTCTACAACTCTAAATATTTCGTGCATCTGTTTCCTAACGAGACGCCCGCACCGGGCCGCCTTTTTATTCACTTTCCTACGCGCTCCGAGTTTGTGGGGCGCAGCGTATTGCCCAACTTTATTGGTGCCCTGGTTTTCATACTCATTATCCTGTGTTGTTTTGGATATACCGTGCTGGTCATCTTCAATCAGAAAAAACTTTCGGAGATGAAGAACGACTTCATCAACAACATGACCCATGAGTTTAAAACGCCTATTGCCACCATCTCCCTGGCCGCCGATTCCATCAGTAACCCCCTCATCAGCAGCAGCCCAGAGAAAGTGCAAAGATTTGCCAACATAATAAAACAGGAAAATAAGCGTATGAATAACCAGGTAGAGAAAGTATTGCAAATGGCGCTCATTGACCGGCGCGAATTTGCGCTCCACCTGGCTGAGGTCAACCTACACGAAGTCATTCAGCAAGCGCTGGCCAACTTCAGCATACGGGTAGAGCAACGCCAGGGAACTCTGCTAAGCAAACTGGATGCTACCCAGCCCATAGTGCAGGGAGACGCCGCGCACATCGCTAATATCATCCACAACTTGCTGGACAACGCTGAAAAGTATTCGCCCGAAAACCCGCATATCACCGTGCTGACGCAAAATGTGCAAGGCGGCGTAGAAGTAACCGTACAAGATAAAGGCATAGGCATGACCAAAGAGGCTCGCAAACACATCTTCGACAAGTTCTATCGCGTGCATACCGGCGACGTCCACGACGTCAAGGGGTTTGGCCTCGGCCTTAGCTATGTGAAAGCCATCATCACCGCCCACAAGGGCGCCATAGACGTGAAGAGCGAGCCGGGTAAAGGCAGCAGTTTTACACTCTTTTTCCCCTTCGAGGTAGAAGCCAGTGCCAATAAATCACTGAAAATGAATTGAATACTTGAAAAAATAAAACCAATGACAAACAACCGGATACTACTGGTAGAAGACGATCAAAATTTTGGAGATGTATTGCGCTCTTACTTGGAAATGCATGGCTACAATGTAAAACTGGCCACCGACGGCCTCATGGGTGCTGAAATATTCAAAAAAGAGCAGTTCGACATCTGCATCCTCGATGTTATGATGCCCAAGAAAGACGGCTTTACTCTTGGTAAGGAAATCCGCGACAGAGACCCTGATGTGCCCATCATCTTCCTGACTGCCAAAACCATGAAGGAAGACGTCATCAAGGGATTCAAACTGGGCGCCGACGACTACATCTCCAAGCCTTTCAATTCCGAAGAGCTCCTCTACCGCATACAGGCCATCCTCAAACGCTCCACTCCTAAAACTGACGCCAGAGACGAAATCAAAGAATTTACTATTGGCAGGTACCACTTCAATTACCCATTGCGCATACTTTCTTACAACCTGGGCGGCCCCGACGAAGAAAAGTTCAAACTCTCACCCAAAGAAGCCCAACTCCTGCGCATGTTTGCCCTGCACGTCAATGATATACTGCCCCGTGCTACCGCGCTCAGCGAAATCTGGGGCCAGGACGACTACTTCACCGCCCGCAGCATGGACGTGTTTATCACCAAGCTGCGCAAGTACCTGCGCCTGGACGAAAATATCGAAATCGTCAACATCCATGGCAACGGGTTTCAGTTGCTGGTCAAAGCCCAGGAAAAGGTGTAGCTGTGTCTCGCCTCATCCCAAAACATTGGTACCTGATGGAGCTGTCACGGATGTACAAATGACCTCTGATACCCGCGCCCATCGTCGAAAGCTTGCAAGTAGGAGTAGATGGCGCCCATCTCAAATCAGGTACTTGGCAGGTTCCTCCTCACCCAAACTTGCACTCGTTTTAATACCCCACTCGCACACCGTTCACTCCTCGTGCGAGTCATCCTGCAGAGTTTCGTTTAGCCAGCGAATACAGTACCCCAAAAAAAGACAATAACCTTTACTTTTGCTGTCAAAACACTGCACTTGCCTACACAAGACCGACACTACGCCTGGGGCATAGCTCTGCTAGGAGCGCTGTTCTTCTTGCCCTTCTTAGGCGGAGTACACCTTTTTGACTGGGACGAAATCAACTTTGCCGAAGCTGCCCGTGAGATGCTGGTACGCGACGACTACCTACGGGTGCACATCAATTTTCAGCCCTTTTGGGAGAAACCACCTTTTTTCTTCTGGCTGCAAGCGCTGGCTATGCGCGCGTTAGGTGTAGGCGAGTATGCGGCTCGCTTGCCCAATGCCATTTGTGGCATTATCACGTTGGTGGCGTTGTTTCTCATCGGTAGGCGCCTGCACTCCGCCAGGTTGGGGCTATACTGGGCTGGGGCTTACTTGGGCTCTGTATTGCCGTTTTTGTATTTCAAGTCTGGTATTATTGACCCCTGGTTCAACCTGTTCATTTTCTTGGGATTGTACTATTTCGTGCAAGGTTATTGGAATAGCCAGGAAGCCCGGGCTGGCTGTGCGTGGCGGCAGGTGGCGGTAGGGGGGCTGTACATTGGGCTGGGCATGCTCACCAAAGGCCCGGTGGCGCTTTTGGTAGTTGGGCTGGTCATAGCCGTGTATCAGGCGGTGTATGGCCGGTTTCGGCTCTTGGTGAGTGTAGGGCAATTCATGGGCTTTTTGCTAGCTTCGCTGGTGGTAGGCGCTGCCTGGCTGGGGCTGGAAACCTGGAAAAACGGCGATTGGTTTGTACGCGAGTTTTTTGCCTATCAATACCGCCTGTTTAGCACGCCCGATGCAGGGCACAAGGGCTTTCCGGGCTATCACGCCGTAGTATTGCTGCTGGGTTGCTTTCCGTTTTCCGTTTTTGCTGTGCGCGCCTTGTGGCGGGCACCCGACACGCCGTCTGCACAGGCTAATGACTTTTTGCGTTGGATGAAGATATTATTTTGGGTGGTGCTCATTCTGTTTTCTGTGGTGCAGTCCAAAATTGTGCACTACTCATCACTGGCTTATTTCCCCATTACTTATCTGGCAGCATATACTTGGGAGAACGTCTATCAAGGCCAGCTATCCCTATCAGGCTGGATGAAGGCACTGCTATGGGGTATTGGCAGCCTCTGGATACTGGTTTGTGTTGCGCTGCCAGTACTGGGGCTTCACCCCGAACTTATACACCCTTGGCTGCAAGACCCCTTTGCACAGGCCAACCTGGAGGCGGAGGTGTACTGGAGCGGGTGGGAGTTTCTTCCAGGATTGGTGTTGTTGGCGGTGCTCATAGGCTTTACGTATCTGAACAAACGAGGGCGCTATGCGAAAGCCTACGCTGCACTTTCGCTGGGCGGAGCAGTATTTGTATGGCTAGCATTGGTGTTTTACGTCAAGCGGGTAGAGGGCTATTCCCAGCGGGCAGCAGTGGAGTTTTGCAAGCAGCGGGCACAGGAGGACTGCTACATCGTGACGTACGCCTACAAGTCTTACGCGCACTTGTTCTATGCAGCCAAACAACCGCCCACTGACGTACGCAGCTACGACAAAGAATGGCTGTTGCACGGCCAGGATGTGGATAAAGCAGTGTATGTCATGTCTAAAATACACCGCGCCTCCGAGTTGGAAGCCATGCCGCATCTGGAAAAAATCGGTGCCCGAAACGGATTCGTGTTCTTCCGTCGAAAAGACTTGGCTCACTGATACGCTCAAACTCGTAATCGCCATGCGCGCTCAACAAGCCGTCACGCTGTTTCAACTGCAAGAACACATCCGCCGGGTGCTGGCGCTCAACCTACCCGACGCCCTGTGGATTGAAGCGGAAATAGCACAGGTAAGCCTAGCACGAGGGCACTATTTCCTTTCTCTCGTGCAAAAAGACGCCGACAACTCAGAACCCCGAGCTGCCGCCGAGGCTGTGATATGGCAGAGCCCAATGGCTACTATACGCCAAAAACTTGGCCCAACAACGCTCAGCGACCTTCTCCACGAAGGTGTCCAGTTGCGCTTCAAGGCTCATGTGGACTACCACGAGCGCTACGGCCTCAAACTCATCATAGAAGACATAGACCCTGCCTATACCTACGGACTGCTGGAGTTGCAGCGCCGCGAAATACTAGAGCGCCTGCGCCGAGAGGGGCATCTGGAACGCAACGCCCTTGTGCCCTTGCCGCCCGTGTTGCAGCGCATCGCACTGGTGGCCTCAGAGCAAGCCGCTGGTCTGCAGGATTTTATACAGCACCTCGCACAAAATCCCTACGGCTATTGCTTCTATTGGAAGCTTTTTCCAACGCTGGTACAAGGCCAACAAGCCGAGATAGAGATCACCAAGCGATTGGCAGAAATTGCTCGGCGTAAGGCAGACTTCGACTGCATCATCTTATTGCGAGGAGGCGGCTCGCGCCTTGACCTCAGCGCTTTCGACAGCTACGCCATTGCCAAGGCCATAGCCGAGCATCCGCTGCCTGTGCTCACCGGTATTGGTCACGAAACCGACGAATCCCTCGCCGACCTTTGTGCCCATACCTCCCTGAAAACCCCCACAGCAGCAGCGGAGTTTCTCATCCATCGGCATTTGCATTTTGAAAGCGAACTGCTCGGCCTGGCTCGTGCATACCAGTCAGAAGCTCGTCAGGTAGTTCGTCAACATCAAGCTGATGTTGAGCAACTCCAACAGTTGGCGCTACGCCATTGCCAGTACATCCTTCAGCAACAAACCTATGCCCTGACAATGGCCCAAGCTCAGGCAAAACAACTCCTCGAGGGTACACTGCAACGCCACGTGCAGCAGTTGGAAGCCTGGAATAACCTGAGCCTGCAACTGCATCCGAGTACCACGCTGCAACGAGGCTTCACACTCACCACAAAGGATGGCCAATCTGTGACACACAGTAGTCAACTCCAACCCGGCGACCTGCTGCACACCTTGTTTCAGGATGGTGTAGTTGCCAGCCAGGTAACTCAAGTAAATCCAGATAAGATATGAAAAGAACTGCCTTCTCCTATGAAGACGCCATGGCCGAACTCCGCCAAATTTTGCAACAATTGCAGCAGGGGCAGGTCAATATGGATCAACTAGCACAGCAGGCGCGCCGTGCTGCCGAACTCATCCGCCAGTGCCAGGAACACCTGCGTCGCACACAAGAAGAGGTAGATGCCTTGTTCCCTGAAGGATAATCTCTTACCTTTGCTATCGAACTAAAATGCTGCCTGACAAATATGCTAAAACACAACCTTCGCCTTGTACTCGCAGGCATCGGCATAGTAGCCGCTATTTCTTGCCTGGCATTCGTTTTTCCAATAGCTGAGCAAAGTACTTCTGACAAGGATAGCGAACTCTCCTTGCTCATGCGCAACATGTACACCGACGCAGTCAACATGCGTACCGCTGTGAAAAAGCGCCAAAAGCCTGTACCTGCCGTGCCGCATGAGCAGATACTCACCGCGGCTGCTTCTGACCCCGCAAAGGTTGCTGCTCCGACCTATACCACTTTTGCGCAGGCTTATCTCAAAGCGCTCAAGGCACTGCAAGAAGGCACCCCTAAGCAGCGCCCGGCCTTGTACAAAGCGCTCATAGATCAATGCATGGACTGCCACACCTCGTTTTGCCCAGGGCCGAAGATGCTCATCAAAAATCTGTATTGACACCTCGCGAACGGCCAGCTCTGAGTGCCGCTACATGTGCCATGGCCTCAGGAAAAAACACCACAAATTGCTGGCTCAGCGCCTCGTAATGCTCGCGAAGGCTCTCTAAGCCGTTTTCCAAAAATTCAGGCCGGCTCACTATTTTTTGCAATTGCAACAGGGTGAAGGCAATGCCAGATTCGTACTGATACTGCATGAGCCAATCATTGGTAATCATGCTTGGCAGGCGGCGCTGCAGCACTGGGGGTAGGTCGTCCAGGCGGCGTTCAAGTACTTGATACATCTGCACCGTAAACTCGCGCAGAGGCGTATCGCAAAATTGCGCCCAGTGATGCGACAACAAGGCATCTGAAAGTACATCCCATACCACGCCGGCGTATTTACCGTGAGCAGGCCGCAACAGCGCAACGCCCTCCCGTACCAGCGGATGATGATCAGTGAAAAAATCTATGCGGCGATGCAACAAAATGCCCTGCCGAATGCGCTCCGGGTACAGGTTCAGGTGCCGGTTGCGCACAAAGTCGCCTATGAAGTTGCCCAGCAGCAGGTCTTCATCATCAGGAACGAGCAACAAATGAGCCAGGCAATTCATAAAAAACTATCTTTGCGCCGCTTTCCAAAACATGAATCATCAAAATCCAAATAAAATAAAAATATGGGCCTCAAGTGCGGTATTGTCGGGCTGCCCAACGTGGGCAAATCTACGCTTTTTAATGCACTCACCTCTGCCAAAGCGCTGGCTGCCAACTATCCTTTTGCCACCAAAGACCCCAACCTCGGTGTCATCACCGTGCCGGACCCCCGGCTCGACAAACTGGCCGAACTCGTCAAGCCCCAGCGCGTAGTACCTGCTACCATTGACATCCTCGACATTGCCGGCCTCATCAAAGGTGCCAGCCAGGGCGAAGGCCTCGGCAACCAGTTTCTGGCCAACATCCGCGAAGTGGACGCTATCCTACATGTCGTGCGCTGCTTCAAAGACGACAACGTCGTGCATGTAGATGGTGACGTAAACCCCGTGCGCGATAAAGAAGTCATTGATACCGAACTTATCCTCAAAGATATAGAGACTACCGAAAAACGCTTAGATAAAGTGCGTAAGGCTGCTCGCGTAGGCGATAAAGACGCCGCTAAAGAACTCGTGATCGGCGAGAGGATCATGGCTCACCTCCAGGCGGGCAAACCCGTCCGCACTCTTGAGTTGGAGGAAGAAGAGGCTGCTTACCTGCGCAGCATGTTTCTGCTTACTGCCAAGCCTATCCTGTATGTGTGTAACGTGGACGAAAAATCCGCTGTCCATGGCAATACCTATACTGAGGTATTCCGGCAGACTCTGGCTCAGGACGAACCCGACGCCGAGGTGCTGCTTATCAGCGCCGAAATTGAGGCCCAGATAGCTGAACTGGAAAGCCCGGAGGAGCGCATGATGTTTCTGGAAGACATGGGCTTGCATGAACCAGGTGTCAATCGGCTCATTCGTGCTGCCTATCACTTGCTCGACCTCATTACCTACTTCACCGCCGGCGACAAGGAAGTACGCGCCTGGACCATTCATCGCGGCGATAAAGCACCTGCTGCTGCCGGCGTTATCCACTCTGATTTTGAGAGGGGCTTTATCCGCGCCGAAGTTATCAAGTACAATGACTACGTGCATTACGGTTCAGAGCACGCCGTGAAGGAAGCGGGCAAAATGCGCGTAGAGGGCAAGGAGTACGTAGTAGAAGACGGCGACGTGATGCACTTCCGGTTCAATGTGTAGGCCACCTTGGGGTAGCAAAGTGCCCGGAGCGGGAGTCGAACCCGCACGGCCGTTTATGGCCACAGGATTTTAAGTCCTGCGTGTCTACCGATTCCACCACCCGGGCAAATGGGTATGAATTTCATTTACAAAGGTATCAACTTTTGGTATATGGAGTCAAGAGGAGGAAGAAGGAAAAAGGAAAAATCAGCTCGCCTGAACAACTTTCGTTTTGTGCAGGCGGCACACATTCGTGTCTGTGCGACAAAAATATGGCCTCAAATCCGGAATGCTGAAAGCCGGATTCATACTTGTCGGGGTCTTTTGAACACTGGCACAGTAGAACATGGTTCTCCAAACATTATACTCTGGGCGTAAGGTTGTAGTTTGCGGGTGAGTTCTACGTAGGCAGCAGGGGGCACGGGTTTGTCGCTGCAGCCTTTAATGACGATGCGCTGCCCTGCGTACTGTGCAGCGTCGAGTTGAGCCAGCGCGCGCAGGAAAGCCGCCTTGTAGTAGGCTTCTGCATCGCCCTGAAAGACGTCGGCGGCATATGGGGTGGCGTTGGCGGCTACTAGCATGTAAGCCCACAGCGGAATGATGGCGTCGGCAGAGCAGTAGGTGAGCAATATTTTGCCTCTGTACTGCGTCCAGTCGTGGTTTTTGAGGGCTTCGCGAAAGTCTTTTTCTTTGAGAACCAAGCCCATAAAAAGATAGTCCTTTAGGTCAAATACTGCAGGTTCTCCCTCAGGAAAAAACTGCTCCAGATTGAGGGTGACCAAGCCGCTCTGTGCCACCCGGTTGATTAAAGTATTGTCCGGTGTTTCCATGTGTTGTAACATTGGTTGGGCTACTTGGCTCAGGCTGTCTCTTCTGCTTCCGCCTGGCCGATTTGCTGCTCCGGTTCTCTGAATTCCTTGAGTTGTGGCAGGTCTTTGAGGCTCTTGAGGCCAAAGTAGTCCATAAACTTCTGCCCGACACCGTACAACAAAGGCCTGCCAGGGCCGTCACTGCGCCCCACAATAGAAACAAGTTCTTTTTCCAATAGTTTTTGTAAGGCGTAGTCGCAATTGACGCCGCGAATGCGCTCCATGTCGGCCTTGGACACCGGCTGCTTGTATGCTATGATGGAGAGGGTTTCCAGAGCTGCTCGCGAGAGTCGTCGCTGCATGATCTGTTTGAGAAAAGCGCCTACCGTAGCGTGATAAGCAGCCTTGGTCATAAACTGGTAGCCACCGGCAATTTCTACCACTTCAAAGGCGAAGGCGTCGTCCTGGTAGCGGTTTTTGAGTTGTACAATGGCTGCTTCCAGTACTAACTCCTGAAACCGCAAGCCGAATACTTCTTCGAGTGCGTTTTGAATCTCCACCAAGCTGATGGGCTGCTCGGCGGTGAAAATCAAGCTTTCAATATGCTGGGCGAGGTAATCCACGGCGGGGTGTATTTTTCTTAGGTAAGATACGTGGATTTGGGTTATCCCGCTTGCACCGACAGCGCAGCGTTCTTGGCGCGTTTGCGCTCGTGTTCTTTGAGCAATATCTTGCGCAGGCGGATAGACTTGGGCGTGACTTCTACATACTCATCTTCCTGGATGTATTCAAGGGCTTCTTCCAAGCTGAACTTGATGGGCGGCGTGAGACGTATTTTCTCATCCGAGCCAGAAGCGCGTATGTTGGTCAGTTTTTTAGTCTTAGTTAGGTTTACTACCAGATCGCCGGGCCGGGAGTTTTCGCCCACTACCTGGCCTTCGTACACCTCTTCGCCGGGTTCGACAAAGAAACTGCCGCGCTCTTGCAGGTTGAAGATGCTGTAGGGGATGGCTGTACCGGTTTCCATACTGATAAGTGAGCCATTGATACGCCCGGGCACTTCGCCTTTGTAGGGCTGAAATTCTTTGAAGCGGTGCGTCATAATAGCCTCGCCCTGGGTAGCGGTGAGCATCTGGCTGCGCAGGCCAATGATGCCGCGCGAGGGGATTTCCAACTGTAGGATGGCACGCTCATTGCGGGTAGTCATACTCAGCAAGATGCCCCGGCGCCGCGTCACCATGTCAATGGCTACACCCGCCATTTGCTCTGGCAGGTCAATAGTCATTTCCTCTATGGGTTCGTGTACCTCACCATTGATCTCTTTGAGGATGACCTGAGGCTGGCCAATTTGTAGTTCATAGCCTTCGCGGCGCATGGTTTCGATGAGCACCGAGATGTGCAGCACACCTCGACCAAAGACGTTGAAAGTTTCGGCTTGGTCGGTGGGTTGCACGCGCAAGGCCAGGTTTCTCTCCAGTTCGCGTTCCAGGCGCTCTTTGAGGTGGCGAGAGGTAACGAACTTGCCCTCCTTGCCAAAGAAGGGCGAGTCGTTGATGGTGAACACCATGCTGATGGTGGGTTCGTCTACGGCAATGCGGGCCATGCCTTCGGGGTTGTCGGGGTCGGCTACGGTGTCGCCAATTTCGAAGCCGTCCAAGCCAGTGATGGCACAGATTTCGCCGGCAGACACTTGCTCGACCTTAACTTTTTCAAAGCCCTCAAAAGTAAACAGGCCGCGAATCTTACTTTTGGCGATTTCGCCGTCTTTTTTGATAAGTGCTACTTGCTGGCCATCGCGCAGGCTGCCGCGGTAGAGCCGGCCGATGGCTATGCGGCCTATGTAGTTGGAGTAGTCTAGCGAGGTAATGAGCATCTGAGTAGAGCCTTCGGCCACCACTGGCGGCTGTATGTGCTCTATGATGGCATCAAGTAGGGGGGTGATGTCGGTAGTGGGTGTGCGCCAGTCGTGCCCCATCCAGTTTTGCTTAGCTGAGCCGAAGAGCACGGGGAAGTCCAGTTGCTGCTCAGTGGCGCCAAGGCTAAACATGAGGTCAAAAACGGCTTCGTGAGCTTCGTCAGGGGTGCAGTTGGGTTTATCCACTTTGTTGATGACTACAATAGGTTTTAGTCCCAGTTCAATGGCTTTTTGCAGCACAAAACGCGTTTGGGGCATGGGGCCTTCAAAGGCGTCCACCAAAAGTAATACGCCGTCGGCCATATTGAGCACTCGCTCTACCTCACCACCGAAATCGGCGTGGCCAGGCGTGTCTATAATGTTGATCTTGAACCCCTTGTAGGTGATGGCTACGTTTTTGGCCAAGATGGTGATGCCACGCTCGCGTTCCAGATCGTTGTTGTCCAAGATAAGTTCGCCAGGCGTTTCATGCTCTTTGAATAGCCTTCCGGCCAGCAGCATTTTGTCTACTAGGGTGGTTTTGCCATGGTCCACGTGGGCTATGATGGCTACGTTTCTAATGTTCAGCATGGGCGTTTTTGAATTGCGCGCAAAGGTACGCATTCCCAACCGAATAGCCCGGGTTATTTTAATCAGTCATTTCCTAGAAATTTTGGGCATAAAGTGCGAGGCACCGAGCCCTCGTTTCCCCGTCTTCTTATCTCAAAGTCACACAGTCTCAAAAACCTCCCCCCCGCCCTGGCGTGTAAGGTGCTCCTGCTCGTTCCAGTTTTTCTTCCAGCATTTTCAAGTCAGACTGGGCGGTACGGATGCGTTCTTGTAGAGATTTGAACTCTTCAGCAGCTATGCGAAGCGCCTCTCGGTGCGACTGCGTGGGTGCAGAGGTACTACCCCACATTTCGTTGGTCAGCCAGTTCATGCGCGAGTATACTGGCATGGGCGCATCTTTGTCTAGGGCGGTAGCGATTTGGTCGCCGTACATAGCTTTGTTGATGTCGTACATTTGGGTTTCGAGAGCCTTGAGGTCTTTGAGCAGTTCGTCTTTGGGCAGGTTCACAGCAAAGATAGCCTTGCGAATGTGCTGTATGCGGTTGCTCATTTCATTGAAGGCAGAGGAAGCCCCTGACACCGTGCGCTGCAGCTCTTGTGCCTGGCGCTGGAAGTTGACCAAGTCGCGGCGATCTTCAGCTTCGAGCGTAACACCGCCTAGGCTGCGCAGTTTGAAGGGTTGGGGGGCGACGAGTTCGCGAAGGTGTCCTTTGGTGCTCAGGGAAAGCGATACGGTGTAGTCGCCTGGCATGGCCAATACGCCCTGGTCGGGGTTGGCAAAGGGGTTGTCAAAAGCTGGCGGCAGCAAGCGTATAGGATTTATGCTGGGGTAGCGCCCATCCCACGTAATGCGTTTTAAGCCTTTGCTCACGTTAGTTTTGAGTTCGCGTACAATCTGGCCGCTGAGGTCTCGTATGGTCAGCAGCAGGTAGGGTTCTTCTTCCCGTTGTTCGGCTTCGAGTTCTTCGTATGTGGGGTAGCGGATGGGTTCACCTTTTTTGATTTTTTCTTTTTCTTCTTCCTGGCGTTTTTGCTTGAGGGTTTTCACTTCATCCCGAATGTAATAGGTGAAGGTGACGCCCACAGGTGGGTTGGGTGCGGTATAGAAAGCATGACCTTGGAAAGACTTACCCCGCAGGCCGTAGGGCATACTTTCGTGGTAAATCAGCCCGTCCTTGACAGGGAAAATTTGGGCTTCCGCCGCAAGATTATCCTTCTTCAAAGCACGCAAGGGCGAGTAGTCGTCCAGTATGTAAAACCCTCGGCCAAAGGTAGCCAATACCAGGTCGTTCTCCCGTTTTTGTATAGCCATATCCCGTACGGCAATCGTGGGTAGGCCTGCCTTGAGAGCTTTCCAGTAGGCGCCTCCATCCACGCTGAAAAAGCAGCCAAACTCCGTACCGACAAACAGCAAGTCCTTATCCACGTGGTCTTCGGCAATGGAATATACTGAGCCACGCTCTGGCAAATTATTGGCTATGGGCTTCCAGGTGCGGCCTTTGTCGGTGCTTTTATAGAGGTAGGGCTTGAAGTCGCCGTACTTATGGTGATTGAAAGCAGCATATACTACATTGGCATCGTGCTGAGAAGCCAGCAGGTAGTTGACGTAGGTACGCTCGGGCACACCGGGTATGTTGTTACAGTCAATTTTTGTCCAATTGCGGCCGCCGTCTTCGGTCACGTGGATGAGGCCATCGTCGGAGCCAGCATACAGGATATTGGCATCTAGCGGGCTTTCGTGAAAGGCTACCAGATTGCCATAAGGCGAGGTGCTTTGGTTTTTAGCCACGGCATCAATACTCTGGACGCGCCCCATCACTGGCAGGGTATTGCGGTCCAATTGGCGGGTGAGGTCGGGGCTGATGGCCGTCCAGGAGTTGCCATAGTCGTCGCTGCGAAACACCTTGTTGGCGGCAAAGTATAGGCGCTGATCCACGTGGGCAGAGGTCATCAGGGGGGCGTCCCAGTTCCAACGGTACTCATTCTCTCCCTTTCCGGGTTTGGGTTGAATGCCTACGGCCTCGCCGCTCTGGCGGTCGTAGCGCACCAGCACGCCGTATTGTGCCTGTGCGTACACGATGTTGGGGTTTTTGGGGTCTATGGCCGACTCAAAGCCGTCGCCGCCATTGGTTACAAACCAGTCAGAGTTGGCTATACCATGGGTGTTGCGTGTGCGCGAGGGTCCGCCCAGACTGAAGTTGTCTTGCGTGCCGCCATATACGTAGTAGAAGGGTAGAGAGTTGTCCACAGCTACTTTGTAAAACTGCGTGACCGGAAGGTTGCCTTTGAATGCCCAGGTTTTGGCGGCGTCAAAACTCTCGTAAATGCCACCGTCGCAGCCTGCCAGGTAATAATCAGGGTCTTGAGGATCTATCCACAAGGAGTGGTTGTCCACGTGTTTGAACTCCTCGCCCAGCATGGCAAAGGTCTTACCGCCGTCGCGGCTTACCTGTATCCATACATCCATGGAGAAGACGACGTCCGGGTTGTGCGGGTGCACCACGATTTCGCTGTAGTAATTGCCAGAGGTATTGTAGCTGGAGCGCCGTTCCCAACTGGCGCCTCTGTTGGTGCTGCGGTAAAAACCACCTTTGCCTTGTGCGGCCTCCACTATGGCGTAGAGCACCTCTGGATCAGAGGGCGCCATGGCTAGCCCAATGCGGCCCATATCTACCGTAGGTAGGCCAGCGTTGATTTTTTCCCAGGTTTGGCCGCCATCCTTGCTGCGCCAGATGCTACTGCCTGGGCCGCCACTTACGTAGGTGAACACATGTCGTCTTCGTTGATGCGATGCGGCGTACAGCACATCTGGGTTGCGGGGATCCATGAGCATATCGCTCACGCCAGTGTGTTCGTCTATAGTCAACACGGCTTGCCAGGTTTTACCACCGTCAGTGGTTTTGTACACGCCGCGCTCGCCGCCTTCTTTCCATAGCGGGCCAATGGCGGCTACGTACACTACATCAGAGTTGCGGGGGTCTATGAGGATTTTGCCGATGTGCTCGGAGGTTTTTAGCCCCATGTTTTTCCAGGTTTTGCCGCCGTCTTCCGATTTATACACGCCGTCGCCATAGGCTACGGAGCGCTGGTTGTTGTTTTCGCCTGTGCCTACCCAAACTACGTTAGGGTTGTTGGGGTCAATGCTAACGCAACCTATGGAGTACGAACCCTGCGCATCAAAGAGTGGTTCATAGGTGGTGCCGGCGTTTTCTGTTTTCCATATGCCTCCCGAAGCTACAGCCACGTAGTAGGTGCTGCGGCGCTGAGGATGCACGGCAATGTCGGCAATACGACCAGAAGTTACTGCTGGGCCAATGCATCTAAAGGTAAGCCCGCTCACGGGTATTTTTTCCAGAAAGTGTTCGGGTTTGGTTTCCTTGGCAGCTTGTGGTGCAGTTGTGGCTGGCTTTTTCTGGGCGCTGGTCATGGTAGCCAAGCCCAGCAGGATAGCAGTCAGTATAAATAGTAGGAGTGGTTTCATTAGTTGTGCGTTTATTTGTGCGAGTCAAAATTAAAAAAATCAATATTGAAGCAGTCATTTCATGTATATTCTTGGTGTTGGGCACTGGCAGGCCTGCTATGGATGACCTGGCCAACCGAGCATGTCTGGGCACAAAACCCTGGCGAGGTATCAGGAGCAACCGCCGTGAATTTTGCCTTGCAGGTTGGCCCCATTTTTCCCAGCCGTCTGTTCAGGGTGCGCAACAATGCGGAGACGGTCAATGGCATCACCTATGCTATTCAGCCCGATGTGGGTGTGCAACTCGGTGGCTTGGCTGTATTTCACCTGGGCAATCGCTGGCAAGTACACGGTGGCCTTACCTTGCTCATTCGCGGCTACCAAGTATCTGCTGATGACGGCGAGGAGCGCCTGAGCCTTCATCTCAATACTACCTTGTACGAGCTGCCCGTGCAGATTGCTTACTACCAGCCCCTCGCCCAGCGTGCATACCTCACTCTCGGTACAGGCGTGCTTTTTCAGTCTTTGCCCAGCAACCTGCGCGTGCGCAACCCCCGCCTCGATGTGTTCTCCATCAAGCGCGCCTTTGCTGTGCCAGCTTCACTGACTACAGCTGGCCTGGAAATTCAGCGCAAGAACAAGGGCGGGTACTTCGTAGGCATCTCCTACTGCGTTACGCCCTTTCCGCTGTACGATACTAGTTTTAAGGCTACATTCAACAGTACCGACAATTTTCACAACCTGGCGCATATCGGCGACTATTTCGGCGTGGTACTGCGGTACTACTTAGACTGAAGCAGCTACTCTTCTACCTCAATGCCTGCGCCCTGTGCCGACACGTAGTATGCCCCCTTGGTAGCCACGCGGGCGCTGGCAGGTATGTCCTCCAGTGGTTGCACGGCTATGTAGCCTTTTTGAATGCTACCTGTTTGTACGGCTATTTTTCGGAACCAATACCCCTCCTGGTTCTTTCGCTCCAGTACGAAGATGTATTCGCCGTCACTTTCGCGCACTACAGCCTCCCGAGGCAGTGTGCTTACCGGCTTTAGCCCTTCGATATGTATGTGCGCCTGCAGATATACGCCGGCTACCAGCCCTTCTGGTGCTTTGCCCTTCCAGTGCGCCAGGGCACGTAGAGTTTTGCGTTCGGGGTTCAGGCTGCCATCTATACTGGTAATGTAAGCCTCGAAGGTACGCGAGGTGTCGCCAGCAAAGTGTAGTTTGACTGGCATGCCTGTGCGAAGGTGTGGCACATCTTTTTCGAATACGTAAATGACTGGCTGCACCCGGCTGTAGTCGGCTATGTGGCAGAGGGCGTCGCCAGCTTTGAGAGCCGCACCTGGGCCTGCCAACAACTGCGTGACGGTGCCATCTGTAGGAGCGCGCAGGGATACTTGCGTTTTCAGTTGGGTGGCTGAAATCTGCTCGGGGTCTATCTGCAACTGGCGCAGTTTGGCGGCTAGCACTGCCAGGGTGCTTTGGGCTTCCCGCCAGTCGGCCTGGGCTTTTTCCAGGTTTCGGGCAGCGGTGGCATTTTCGGCGGCCAGGCTGGTATAGCGCTCGTATTCTGCCTTGAGGAAGGCCAGGCGTTCTTTGGTTTGCAGCCATTCCTGCTGCATGTCCAGCAGGTTGGGCTTATGCAGCATAGCCAATACCTCGCCTTTGCGCACGCGTTGGTTGAGCGACACCCGAAGCTCCGATACAATACCATCGGTAGTGGTGCTTGCCGTAGCCAGGTATTCGGGGCTTAGAAATATCTCGGCGTTGGCCATAATGTAGTTTTCTATGGAGCGATCGCTGAAGCTATCCAGTTCGATGCCTGCCTGGGTATATTGTGCTTCGGTGAGGAGGATCAACTCGTCAGATGTGTCTTGTGGCGGCGGAGCGTTTTTAGAGGTATATTCAGTACGACTGCCGCAGGTGCTAAGCATGCCCAGCAGACCAAGGTATATGGTAGCAAGGTGCAATTTCATGGCGTATTCGCATTTTTAAGAGTGAAGTAAAAGTGCCAGGTGCTGCAGGTCATCTTCCCGTCAGCAGGCGTAGTTCGATGATGGTCATATTCAGGCCAAAGAGGTTTTCCAGATAATCCAACTCTATTTGGATAGCTTGTTCGGCGGCCTGGGCAAACTCCACGAAGTTGGAAGTGCCAGCCCGATAGTTTAGCACGGCATTACGTAGCAATTCATTAGCTAGCGCTTTACCGCGGTTTTCATAGTAGTCTAACTGTATTTCGTACTTTTCTTGCTCGTGCAGCAAGTGTGCCATTTCGTTGCGCTGCCGTAGTAGTTCGGTTTGGTATTGAGCTTGCACTGCTAGCAGATTAGCACCTGCGGCTTCGCTCAAGGATTTGAGGTGGCCGGTAGCTAAGGGTAGCCGCATTTGAACCTGCCAGCCCGGGTAGACCAGGCCATTGGGCATAAACTGTACCGACAGCCCTCCGCCAAATACTGGCGCTCGCCTAGCCTGAAGGGTATTCTGCTCAGCTTCGGCTACCCCTATGGCAGCTCTGTAATAACGTGAGTGCGCCGAGTTTTCTACTAGTATAGTATCGTTTATCGAAAACGACATGCGCTCAAACGACTGCACTACAGGCTCGACTGGCTCGGCCAACCCCAGGAATTGCCTCAGTACAATGTAGTCAAAGGCTATCTCATGATTGGTAGTTTCCAATGCCAGCCTGATTTGTATGGCTTTGTCTTCGAGCGCCAACTTTTCTGCCAGCGAAGCCTCGCCGGTCTCGTATCTTCGGCGAGCCACTACGGCTACTGTTTGGTACAAACTGTCCAAACGGCGGTACAACTGCGCTTTGCTCTGTATGTAACTCAGGTGCTGGTATAGTTCTCTGACTGACTTGAGCAATTGCTGTTGCGTAGCGCTCAAGTTGGCTTCAGCCATAGCTTTCTGGCGCTGGTAGTACAGCCGCTGCGCCTCGGTAAGCCTGCGCACCGGTAGGCTCTGGTTAAATCCAAATGCTGTAGTGCCAAACATGCCGTAGTCTGGGTCGGCGGTAATATTGTGGTAAAGCTCCGTAGGCTCCCATACTTTGCTGGCGCCTTCCTTCAAGGCTTTTTCTTGTACTTGCCATTGGGCGCCGCGCACCGAGGGATGATTGTGACGTATCTGTTCAATAGCTTGCTCTTCGGTAAGGGTTATTTGCGCCCACAATTGGGACGACGGCTGCCACAGCGCACCAGCCAATCCGAGCCCCAAGGTTAGAATGGATTTATGCTTCAGACGCCATTTCATCGTTTTGGTTTTTAGTTTGAAAAAATAAGGCATACAGCACCGGTAACACCACCAATGTGAGCAGCGTGGAAGTGACTAACCCGCCAATGACTACCGTAGCTAGTGGGCGTTGTACTTCAGCACCAGCCCCACGCGACAGCATCATGGGCAAAAAACCCAGCGAGGCTACGGCTGCTGTGGCCAGCACAGGGCGCAGGCGCGTCAGTGCACCCTGCATCACCCGCTCGCATACATCGGCCACACCCTGTTTTTCCAGTTGGTTGAAGTAAGCGATTAGCACAATACCATTGAGCACAGCTATACCAAACAGGGCGATGAAGCCTACACCCGCTGAAATGGAGAAAGGCATGCCTCGCACTAGCAGTGCAAATACGCCGCCCGCAGCCGCCAGTGGAATGGCCGTGAAAATGAGTAGGCCTTCTTTAACGGAGTGGAAGGTCAGGTACAGCAACACAAAAATGAGGAACAAGGCTACGGGCAGCGCTACCGATAGCCGTGCTTTGGCAGCCTGCAGATTCTCGAATTGCCCGCCATAAGATATTGTGTAGCCGGCCGGTAAGCGCAAGCGGCTTTCTAGCGTGGCGCGTACTGCTCCTACAGCGCTTTCTACGTCTCTGCCACGTACATTGGCACCCACCACTATGCGCCGACGGCCATCGTCGCGGCTGATTTGTGCTGCCCCCGGCCGAAAACTTACCTCCGCCACCTCCGATAGCGGAATGACCTGCCCACTCGGCGTGTGTACCGGCAGCCGGCGCACATCGTTGATGTGACTGCGGGCGTCGGCATCCAGACGCACCACCAGGTCGTAGCGCCGCTCCTGTTCAAAAACCGCCCCTGCGGCCGCTCCGGCAAATGCTGCACGGATAACGAAGTTCAGCTCATGCACGCTCAATCCATAGCGCGCTACGCGGTCGTAGTCGTAGCGCACTACTATTTGGGGTAAGCCCTCTATTTGCTCCACCTTGACATCCTCCACGCCTGCAATCGGTTCCATGAGGCGGGCTACCTGGTGGCCTAACTTAGCCAATACTTCGAGGTCTTCACCAAATATTTTTACTGCAATGTCCGAGCGTACCCCTGTCATCATCTCGTCAAAACGCATCTTAATGGGCTGTGTAAACTCAAAGGCCATACCCGGTACCTGGTGTACGACTTCTTCTATTTGTGCTATCAATTCTTCCTTGGTGGAAACCTTTGTCCACTCTGATTTGTCTTTGAGCAGAATAATGTTGTCAGCGGTCTCAATAGACATGGGGTCGGTGGGAATTTCAGCCGAGCCGATTTTGGAAATGACCTGGTCCACTTCGTCGGGGAAATGCTCCAGTATCAGCTTTTGTACTAGCCGGTGGCTTTCCAGCGTCTGTGTCAGC
Source organism: uncultured Saprospiraceae bacterium (assembly GCA_938015595.1). Lineage (GTDB taxonomy): Bacteria > Bacteroidota > Bacteroidia > Chitinophagales > Saprospiraceae > UBA2329. Next base: position 178,466 of record CALLPI010000001.1, read on the forward strand.
GAAGTGCCGGGGCGTAAAAAGCCGTGCATCATGATGTCGCCTTCGTCCAGCGTAGGAATGAACTCTCCGCCCATGCGCCAGAATATGGCGATGCTCAGCCCAAAAACCAATGCGGCAGCAATCAGCACGGTTTTGGGCCACTTCAGCGCTAGGCTTAGCGTTGGGGCGTACAGGCGTTTGATGCTGTCCACCAAGCGATCGGCCATGCTGTGGGCAGTAGTGATACGGCGGCTTAGGAACATCGCCGAGATGGCTGGCACGTATGTTACCGATAGTAATAGCGCCCCTATGAGAGCAAAAGATATGGTTTGCGCCATCGGCAGAAACATCTTGCCCTCGATACCCGATAGGCTCCATATCGGCAAATAAACAATAAGAATGATGATGACGCCAAATACCGAGGAGCGCATCACGCCGCTGGCCGCTGTACCCACCTGCCTGTCCATCTCGGCGGCGGTTAAGTAGCGGCTGCCATCGCTGGCTCTTGCTATGGCTTGCACCCCCAGGTAGTGCAGGGTGGCTTCTACTACAATTACCGCTCCGTCCACGATCAGCCCGAAGTCAATAGCACCTAACGACATAAGATTGGCGCTCACGCCAAACAAATGCATCATGCACACTGCAAAGAGCATGGACAGCGGAATGACCGAAGCAATGATTAGTCCTGCTCGTAGATTGCCTAACAGTAGCACCAGCACAAACACCACAATCAGAGCGCCTTCAGTCAAATTATTGCGCACAGTTTGTAGGGTGCGGGCTACCAGTTTCTCCCTGTCCAGGAAGGTTACGATGGTCACGCCTTCTGGTAGTGATTTTTTGATTTCTTCCAGGCGGGTCTTCACGCGGCGCACTACGCGGGCAGCATTTTCGCCCTTGAGCATCATAACAATGCCCAGCACTATTTCGCCCGAGGCATTGTGGCTTACCGCTCCGTATCGCAGGGCGTGGCCAGTGCGCACTTCGCCTATGTCGCCTATGGTCAGCGGTAGGCTACCATTGTGACGCACCACTATTTTTTTGATGTCTTCCACCGAGTGTACTAAGCCTTCGCTCCTTATGAAATAGGCATTGTTGGCATGCTCAATGTATGCACCGCCGGTATTTTCGTTGGCATTCTCCAGCGCCATGAATACTTCCTGAATACTAATGTTCATGCTGCGCAGGCGCTCTGGCGACAAGGCTACCTCGTATTGCTTAAGGTGTCCGCCAAAGCTGTTTACCTCTACCACACCCGGAATACCGGCTAGTTGCCGCTTCACAATCCAATCCTGAATACTGCGTAGCTCAGTAGAGCTGTATCGGTGTTCATAGCCGGGCATTGGCTCTATACGGTAGTGCAAAATTTCGCCCAGGCCCGTAGAAATGGGTGCCAGTTCTGGCGTACCAAAGCCAGCCGGAATCTGTTCTTGTGCCTGCTTTAGTTTTTCGCCAATGAGTTGGCGGGCCAGATAGGGGCTAATGTCCTCTCTGAATACTACAGTGATAACGCTCAGTCCAAAGCGCGAAATAGAGCGCAATTCTACTACCCCAGGGATACTGCGCACGGCAAATTCCACCGGGGTAGTCACAAATTGCTCCACTTCCTGGGTGGCCAAGGTGGGGCTTATGGTCAGTATTTGTACTTGATTATTGGTAATATCGGGAATGGCGTCTATGGGCAGTTGGGTGAAGGCGTAGATCCCCGCACCAATCAAGATTGCGGTGCAAAAACCTACTATCACCTTATACTTTATAGACCGCCGTATGATGGCGTCTAACATGAGAAATAAGTTTGCAAGAAAAAAATGGAGAGAGTCACGGTGTACTATTGCCCACAGCAGAGTTGCCTGGGCTTGGCATTCGGCTTTAGTAGCAGCCGATAGAGGGGCTACGCCAACCGGGGAGGTTGCCAGATACCCCGAGCCAACAACGATGACACTGGGTCGTCTTCGTTAGGCATAGGCGCTGGTGATTTCATCAGGCATGGGCTCAGATGCCATTCGCTACCTGCTAGCAACGCCAATACGTGATATCCGTAAGCTGCAGCATGAGTATGACCAGGCATCTCCTTGCCGGGCAATTGGTCATGATCATGCTCGTGGGCATGCTCGGCAAAGGATATACCATAGTGCAACTTTAGAAAACCATATAACGACAACTCAGGATTAACAGCCTTGTGCTCAGCATAGTGCGTCAGCAGAGCCGGCAACTTGCCTAACTCCGCCTTAATTATAGATGGCACTATGCCTACGTAGGCGTACAGCCCTAGTAGCGATATGGCAATGACTGACTTCACGTGGCAAAAGTCTGTATTTATGACTACATTTGCAACATGAAAGTTTAATTTGGCGTCTGGCAACTTGTTTTGGTCGAATTAAACCAGCGTCTCGTTCCGGTGCAGCCCAATTTTGTGGCAAAAAAAATCGTTTCGCGTTGAGCATTACCCCAAAGGTGGCCCAATGGATTGATTAATTATTAAAAAACAATTCATGGAAAACAATATCTCAGCAGAACGCAGCAAGCACGCTGAAACGGTCATTCGCAATCACGTGCTCTGGTCTATGGGTGCGGGCTTCATTCCTGTGCCTGTGGCCGATATTTTTGCTGTCAGTGCTTTGCAACTGGATATGATCCGGCAACTATGCCGAGTGTATAATGTAGACTTCGCCGAAACCCAGGGCAAGGCTGTTGTCAGCGCCCTCACCAGCAGTACCCTGGCTAAAGTGGGTGCACGCAGCTTGCTCAAAATCATCCCTGGCTTAGGCCAACTCATAGGCGGCGTAGCGTCTTCTATCTTTAATGGTGCTTCTACCTACGCACTGGGCGAAGTATTCAAAAAACACTTTGAATCTGGCGGCACTATCCTCGACTTTGATACCGAGCGCCTCAAAAAACTCTATCACGAAAAATTCGAAAAAGGCAAAAAGATAGCCGAACAACTCCGGAAGGAGCAAGAGGCTAAAAAAGCCGCCGAAAGTGCTAAGTCCCCCACAGAAACGCTTACCCAGCCTGGAATGCCCCAGAGCGGCCCAGCTCCGGAGTCTGCCATCGTACAAAAACTCAAGGAACTGGCCGAACTCAAAAACCAGGGCATTATCACAGATGAAGAGTTTGAGCAGATGAAAAAACGCGTGTTGGAGGCTTTTTGACAAGGCCTGCACTTGTGTGGCCTAGCACTGTCCACTCTCCACTGATTTTGGATAACCAAAAATTTTCATTGTTCTCTCTGCTGCTCCCTTGGTGCAATACGACTACTGTACGCGCATGCACATTAATTTATTTGGCGTCTGACAGTAAGCACCATAAAAGCTATGCTCCTATTGGGGCATTCCGCCTTCTGTGCGAAAAAAATTTTTCTTTTGGCTTGGTTATTTGGAAGTACAGTGCGTACCTTTGCACTCGCTTCTTGAAAAGGCATGTCCTTCCAAGTAGCAATGCCAAGAAAATCAATGTTTTTCAACTGCATAGAAAAAAGACGTATGCCTACTATCAACCAATTGGTGCGTCATGGAAGGGAAAAAGTAGTGGTCAAGAGCAAGTCTCGCGCCTTGGATGCCTGCCCCCAGAAGCGCGGGGTATGCACAAAGGTATATACAACCACCCCCAAGAAGCCCAACTCTGCGCTGCGCAAGGTAGCTAAAGTGCGCCTTACCAATCAGATTGAGGTCATTGCTTACATACCCGGCGAAGGGCATAAGTTACAAGAGCACTCCATCGTGCTGGTGGCTGGCGGCCGGGTCAAGGACCTCCCCGGCGTTCGCTACACCATTGTACGGGGTGCGCTTGATACCACTGGCGTGGAAAACCGTCGCAAGAGCCGCTCGCTCTACGGTACTAAACGTCCAAAAGCTGGACAAGCCCCCGCCACGAAAGGGAAGAAATAATTTTCTGCAGGCATCATTTATATACGTTTTTGCCAACATGAGAAAAAGAAAACCAAAAGCAAGAGTCATTGTGCCGGATCCCCGATATGGCGATCCCATGGTCACTCAATTTGTAAATAACCTGATGTGGGAAGGTAAAAAGAGCACCGCGTTTGACATTTTCTACAGTGCCATGCAACTCGTATCGCAGCGCACCAACGTAGAAGACGCACACGCCGTATGGAAAAAAGCGCTCAACAATGTAATGCCGCAAGTGGAAGTGCGCAGCCGGCGCATTGGTGGTGCTACTTTCCAGATCCCTACGGAAATCCGAGCCAAGCGCAAAGTATCCATCGGGATGAAATGGCTCATCAAGTTTGCCCGTCAGCGCAGTGGCAAAGGCATGGCCGACCGCCTGGCTGCCGAGATCATAGCCGCTAGCAAAGGTGAAGGTGCTGCAGTAAAACGCAAGGAAGACATGCACAAAATGGCAGAAGCCAACCGTGCTTTTGCTCACTTCAAAGTATAAACCTGTTCAAGCCGCGATAACCATTATTTTCTCTATTCAGCCATGAGCAAAGATCTTAGATTCACCCGCAACATAGGCATCGCTGCCCACATTGATGCCGGTAAGACTACCACTACCGAGCGCATCCTGTATTACACAGGCCTTACGCACAAAATTGGCGAAGTACACGAAGGCGCCGCCACCATGGACTGGATGGAGCAAGAACAGGAGCGCGGTATCACCATCACTGCGGCAGCCACCAAAACCGCCTGGCGCTGGAAAGACCAAGACTACGTGGTCAACATTATTGACACCCCTGGCCACGTGGACTTTACCGTGGAGGTAAACCGCTCCTTGCGCGTGCTTGATGGCCTGGTTTTCCTCTTCTGTGCAGTGTCTGGCGTAGAACCCCAATCAGAAACCAACTGGCGTCTGGCCGACAACTACAAGGTGCCCCGCATTGGGTTCGTCAATAAAATGGACCGCTCTGGTGCCGACTTCTTTAACGTAGTGAATGATGTACGCACCAAGCTTGGCTCCAACGCTATTCCTCTTCAAGTGCCCATCGGCTCGGAAGAGAAATTCCGCGGTGTGGTGGATCTCATCACCAACGAAGCCATCATTTGGAACGAGCACGATAAAGGCATGACCTACGAAGTGATTCCTATCCCGGATGACCTTAAGGATACTGTAACCGAATGGCGCACTAAGCTGGTGGAAGAAGTAGCTGTGTATGACGAAGCCCTCATGGAGAAGTTCTTCGAAGATCCAGATTCCATCTCCCCTGACGAAATGCGCGCCGCTATTCGTGCCGCTGTAATAGACATGAAGTTCGTGCCCATGATGTGCGGTACGGCCTTCAAGAACAAAGGCGTGCAAGCTGTGCTCGACGCCGTGTGTGCTTTCTTGCCTTCTCCAGTGGACGTAGAGGCTGTCAAAGGCATCAATCCTAAAACTGATGCAGAGGAAGTACGCAAACCTTCGGTGAACGAACCCTTCGCAGCCCTCGCTTTCAAGATCGCCACCGACCCCTACGTAGGGCGCCTCGCTTTCATGCGCGTCTATTCTGGTGCTCTGGATGCTGGCTCCTATGTCTATAATACTCGTACCGACAGCAAAGAGCGCATATCCCGTCTCTACCAGATGCACGCCAACAAACAAAATCCCATTGACCGCGTAGAGGCTGGCGATATTGCTGCCGCTGTCGGCTTCAAAGACATCCGCACCGGCGATACACTCTGCGATATCGAAAAGCCTATTGTACTGGAAAGTATGACTTTCCCTGAGCCAGTGATCGCTATCGCTGTAGAACCTAAGTCGCAAAAAGAACTTGATAAGCTCGGTATGGCCTTGGCCAAACTTGCCGAAGAAGACCCCACCTTCCGCGTAAAATATGACGAAGATACCAACCAGACAGTCATTAGCGGCATGGGCGAGCTACACCTCGAAATCATCGTAGACCGCTTGCGCCGGGAGTTTAAAGTAGAATGCAACCAAGGTGCTCCGCAAGTAAACTACAAAGAAGCCCTCACAGCTTCTGTTACGCACCGCGAACGCCTCAAGAAACAAACTGGTGGTGCAGGTCTGTTTGCCGATATGGAATTCGAACTCGGTCCTGCAGACCCCGAATTCCTGGAAAGTGAAGAGTTCAAATCTGGTAAGACCAAGCTCCAGTTTATCTGGGGCATCGTGGGTGGTGCTATTGACAAAAACTACATGAAGCCCATTCAGGATGGCTTCAAAGCTATGATGGACAACGGTATCCTTGCGGGCTACTCTATGGACAGCATGAAAGTGCGCGTGTACGACGGCTCCATGCACCCCGTGGACTCCAAACCTATAGCTTTCGAACTCTGTGCAAAGGAAGGTTTTCGGGCTGCAGCACCCAAAGCCCGCCCTGTGCTCATGGAGCCTATCATGAAGTTGGAAGTGGTGACACCCGAAGAATACGTCGGCCCAGTCATTGGCGACCTCAATCGCCGCCGTGGCCTGCCCAAAGGCCAAGAGCCGCGTATTGGCGGTGCCATCGTTATCCAGGCGGAAGTGCCCCTCTCTGAAATGTTCGGCTATGTGACCCAACTTCGTACTATCACTTCTGGCCGGGCTAGTTCCACCATGGAGTTCTCTCACTACGCAGAAGCTCCAGCTGGCGTAGCTAAAGAAGTAATTGAAAAGGCCAAAGGTTTGGCTAAAGTATAAAAAATCAGGGCGTTGTCGAATATATTGATCGGCAACGCTTCTTTTTAAAATTTTTTTAGGCATGAATCAAAAGATCAGAATCAAACTTCGTTCTTACGACCACAACTTAGTGGACAAGTCAACGGAGAAGATCGTTAAGACGGTTCGCAACAGCGGCGCTGTAGTGACTGGCCCGATTCCGCTGCCCACCGAGAAGCAAGTGTTCACCGTGCTCCGTTCTCCGCACGTCAACAAAAAATCTCGGGAGCAGTTCCAGTTGCGCACACATAAGCGTCTTATCGAGATTTATACGCCCACCCAAAAGACAGTGGACGCGCTTTCCAAGTTGGAATTGCCCAGTGGTGTGGATATCCAGGTGAAGTTGGCGTGATCTTTTATTCTCAAGTTTACTGACAAAGCACCTTCGCGGGTCGCATTTGTGCAGAAGTAAAATCGATTGTTGGCCTCTTGTCTGCTAGACGCGCTCCAATCAGTGCTAAAAGACAAGGCAAACGGCTGCATATCGGCCTCTTACCTCGAAGTCGAGATGCGTTACTTTTGTCGGCACGCGCGTAGGTCATCTGGTATATTAAAAACATAATTACCGATGAATGGGATTATCGGCAAAAAATTGGGAATGACCAGCGTGTACGACAGCGCAGGTCGCAATGTAGCCTGCACCGTCATTGAGGCAGGGCCATGCGTAGTCACCCAGGTCAAAACAGACGAAACGGATGGCTACTTCGCCATTCAGATGGGGTTCGGCGAGGCTAAAGCTAAAAATACGCCTAAGCCTATGTTGGGGCACTTCGAAAAAGCCAAAACCGGCCCCAAGCGTGAGGTGGTAGAATTTCGCGACTTCAATATCGTCTCTAAATCCTTGGGCGATCTGGTCAAAGTGGACGAAGTGTTCAAGGAAGGGGATAAAGTCAGCGCTATAGGTACTTCCAAAGGTAAAGGCTTCCAGGGCGTAGTCAAGCGCCATGGTTTCGGAGGGGTAGGGGGTGCTACTCACGGTCAGCACAATCGTATGCGTGCTCCTGGCTCCATCGGCGCGTCTTCTTTCCCGTCTAAAGTATTCAAAGGTATGCGTATGGCCGGCCGCGATGGCGGCGACCGCGTCAAAATTCGCAATCTCCAGGTGGTCAAGATTTTTCCTGAGCAGAATCTGATCCTGGTCAAGGGGGCAATACCTGGCCACAACGGCTCTTTTGTTATTCTTGAAAAAAAGTAAATCAATGGCCATGACACTCGAAGTTCTCAATACAGAAGGCCAGCCCACGGGTAGAACCGTCGAATTACCGGCACACATCTTTGGCATCGAACCCAACGAACACGTGGTTTACCTGGCAGTCAAGCAATATCTGGCCAATCAACGCCAAGGTACACACAAGGCCAAAGAGCGCAGCGAGATAAGCGGCTCCACACGCAAGTTGCACCGCCAAAAAGGAACCGGTGGCTCTCGCAAAGGCGATATCAACAACCCGCTTTACCACGGCGGTGCCCGCGTATTTGGCCCTCGTCCGCGCGACTACAGTCAGAAACTCAACAAGAAGGTCAAGCGGCTGGCTCGCTTGTCGGCCTTGTCTAGCAAAGCAGCCAACGGGCAAATTCTCGTTGTAGAGGATTTCTCCTTTGATGTGCCCAAGACTAAAGCCTACAAAGGTCTGCTTAACAAACTCAGTGTAGCCGACCGCAAAACGCTAGTGGTCACTGCCGAACACGATCCCGTGTTGTACCTGTCGGGGCGCAATCTGCAGGAATCTTCCGTGATGCGCGCATCCGACCTCAATACCTATGAAATTCTCAAAGCCCAGACGCTCATCTTGAGCGAAGGTGCCCTAGAAAAAATCAAACAATCCTTTGCCTGACACTGCATCGGCCTTACGCCGGGCTTCAAAACGATATAAATCATGGGAAAGTTAGTGCTCATCAAGCCGGTGCTCAGCGAAAAAGCGGAGCGGCTCTCCGAAAAGCGCCAGCAGTACACCTTCATTGTGGACCGCAAGGTAAATAAGTTGGAGATCAAAAAAGCGGTGGAGGCCATGTACAATGTCAATGTAGAATCGGTGAACACCGCCGTCATACCTGGCAAGATCAAGTCTCGCAATACCAAAACGGGCATTGTGCGTGGTCGCAAGCCAGCCTACAAGAAGGCTTTCGTTACGCTGATTAAAGGAGAAGAAATTGATTTATACGGCAACATTTGATACGCTGGCTTTCCACTGGCGTCCAAATTGTATAAAAACGCTATCCAATGGCAGTTAAAAAATATAATCCGGTCACTCCTGGTACGCGCTTCCGAATCGCCAATGCCTTTGCGGAAGTCACTACTGACAAGCCAGAGAAAAGCTTGTTGGCGCCCATCAAGAAATCAGGCGGGCGCAACAGCAGCGGCCACCTGACCATGCGCCAGCGTGGCGGAGGCCACAAGCGTCGCTACCGCATCATAGATTTCAAGCGCAACAAAGACGGCGTGCCGGCTACAGTGCAAACCATAGAATACGATCCCAACCGCTCTGCTTTCATCGCGTTGCTCCAGTACGAAGATGGGGAGAAGCGCTACATCATTGCGCCCAATGGCCTCAAAGTAGGCGCCAAGCTCATGTCCGGCCCGGGCGTAGCCCCCACGTTGGGCAACACCCTGCTGCTGAGCGAAGTACCACTGGGTGCAGAAATCCATGCTATTGAGATGCACCCAGGCAAAGGCGCAGCCCTGGCTCGTAGCGCCGGCACCTATGCTGTACTCACCGGCCGCGAAGGTAAGTATGCCTCTATCCGGCTCCCGTCAGGCGAACTCCGCCGCATCCTACTCGCTTGCCGAGCTACCATAGGCGTAGCTTCTAATCCTGACCATAGCTTGGTGGTGTCCGGCAAGGCTGGACGCAGCCGTTGGTTAGGCCGTCGGCCCCGCGTACGCGGCGTAGCCATGAACCCCGTGGATCACCCTATGGGTGGCGGCGAAGGTCGCGCCTCCGGCGGGCATCCGCGCAACCGCAATGGCAAACCTGCCAAAGGTCTGAAAACCCGCAACAACAAAAAGCACTCTACCAAACTGATTATTTCCAGACGTAAAACGTCGAATAAATAACAAGGTCGTACCATCTTAAATATCCACTCGTTCCAATGGCAAGATCAATAAAAAAAGGCCCTTACGTGTTCCACAAGTTGTTGGATAAGGTGCTCAAAGCCAAGCAATCCAATAGGAAGTCTGTGATTAAAACCTGGTCCAGAGCTTCCATGATCATCCCCGACATGGTGGGCGAAACCATTGCCGTACACAACGGTAAGACCTTCGTGCCCGTTTATATCACGGAAAATATGGTAGGCCATAAACTCGGAGAATTTGCCCCCACCCGCAACTTTAAAGGGCACTCCGGCAACCGCAAAAAATAAAATTTTGGTGATGCAAGGTATCCGATACGGCGCCGCATCTCGACCTGTTGAAAACTGAAAAGATAAAATGGAAGCAGTAGCCAAACTCAAAAACTGTCCTATGTCGGCTCGCAAGATGCGGCTAGTCATGGACAATATCCGCGGCAAGGACGTGAACCAGGCCTTGAACATCCTGCGTTTCACCAAGCGCGAGTCTGCCTCCTGGCTGGAAAAAGTGCTCGTATCTGCCATTGCCAATTGGGAGTACAAACTCGACAACGAGGAGAATGCCGACGACTACGATCTGTTTATTAAAACGGCTCTTGTGGACGAGGGTACTTTTCTCAAGCGCTTCCGACCAGCACCACACGGGCGCGCTCATCGTATCCGCAAGCGCACCTGCCACGCTACTATAGTGGTAGAAAATCGCAAGCCTCTGGGCTTTGAGCTGGAAGAAGAAGCACAGGAAGAAGCAGTAGAGCAAAACGAAGAATAAGACAACGAGTAAGCACTTTTTTAATACGCTTTTATGGGTCAAAAGACAAATCCAATCGGCAATCGGCTCGGTATCATACGCGGCTGGGATTCCAACTGGTTCGGAGGTAAAGACTTCGGGCAAAAAGTAGTGGAAGATGAGCGCATTCGCAACTACCTCAATGCGCGTATAGCCAAAGGCGGTATTGCCCGTATCGTAATTGAGCGCACGCTCAAGCGCATCACGGTCACGATTCATACCTCCCGCCCGGGTATCATTATTGGCAAGGGCGGCCAGGAAGTGGACCGCATCCGCGAGGAGTTGAAGAAACTTACCGGTAAGGAATCGCAGATCAACATCTTTGAGATTCGCAAGCCAGAGCTCGACGCCGCCATTGTGTCGGAGTCCATTGCCAAGCAACTCGAAGCCCGTATTAACTATCGGCGCGCCATTAAAACGGCCATCCAGTCCACGCTTCGGGCTGGCGCAGAAGGCATCAAGGTGCGGATTTCCGGTCGTTTGAACGGCGCGGAGATGTCGCGCACAGAAGAATTCAAGGATGGCCGCACCCCTCTGCATACCTTCCGCGCAGATATTGACTACGCCCTGCGCGAAGCGCAAACGGTGTACGGCAAGATTGGCATTAAGGTATGGATATGTAAAGGCGAGGTGTTCGGCAAGCGCGATCTTAGCCCCAACATCGGTGCCGCTAAGAAAGAAGGTGCGTCCATGGGCGCCAGTGACGATCGTAGAGATCGCAGAGAAGGCGGCAGCGATCGCCGGGATGGTGGTCGTGGCGGCCGTGGGGGTGATCGCAGGGAAGGCGGTCGCGGTGGTCGTAGCAGCGCCGACAGAAGAAGCGGGGGCAGTGGAAGAAATCAGCGCAGAGGTTAGGATATTTGATCAATAATGTCGTACCTTTGCGCCACTTTTCGCATAAGGAAACCAGAAAGCGCGCAAAGTAGCAAACATAATAGCCATGTTACAGCCAAAAAGAACAAAATATCGCAAGCAGCAGAAGGGTAGAAATGAGGGCATTGACTACCGCGGCAGCAAGGTGGCGTTCGGCTCCATTGCGCTCAAAGCCATGACCGGAGGCCGCATCACCAACCGACAGATCGAATCTGCCCGTATCGCTATGACCCGCTACATGAAGCGGGAGGGCAAAGTCTGGATTCGCATCTTCCCCGACAAGCCCATCACGGCCAAGCCTCAGGAAGTGCGCATGGGTAAGGGTAAAGGCTCGCTCGACCATTGGGTAGCCCAGGTCAAGCCAGGCCGTATCATGTTTGAAGTGGACGGCGTGCCCTATGCAGTGGCTGCTGAGGCGCTTCGCCTGGCCGCCCAGAAGCTGCCTGTTCTTACCAAAACTGTAACGCGCCCTGACTACCAGGAGTAATTCGTGAATCTCACAATCTTTTCAAGATGCCAAGTAATAAATCGCTAGAATTGCAACAACTCTCCGATACCGACCTGACCGGCGAGTTGGAAACACTGGAGGCGCAATATAATGCCATGCACTTCGAGCATGTGCTCAAAGGCCTGGACAACCCGCTCAAACTCAGGGAGATGCGTCGCGATATTGCCAGAATCAAGACGGAGTTGCGCCGTCGAGAGATCGAATCTATGGGACCCGAGGCTATGGCAAATCGCTCCAAAATACGCGCGCGTCGTCGCAAAGGCAAATAAATCAATAGCAGCAGCACGGTATAGCAAACCACCATACCATCATGGAAGAAAGAAAATTGAGAAAAACAAAGGTCGGCGTGGTCACCAGTAACAAGATGGACAAGACCATTGCCGTATCGGTAGAGCGGAGGCTTAAGCACCCGATCTACGGCAAGTTTGTGAAAAAGTCCAACAAATTTTTGGCACACGACGAAAACGGCGAATGCAATATTGGCGATGTAGTCAAAATCATGGAAACCCGTCCCTTGAGTAAGTTCAAGCGCTGGCGACTGGTTGAAATTATTGAAAGAGCAAAATAACATTTCGTGTCATGATCCAGCAGGAATCCAGGCTCAGAGTAGCCGACAACAGCGGCGCCAAAGAAGTGCTCTGTATCCGCGTATTAGGCGGCTCGCACCGCCGCTACGCTTCCATCGGCGACCAAATTGTCGTTTCCGTAAAGGATGCCAGCCCCGGGGGTATTAAGAAGGGCACAGTTTCTAAGGCCGTGGTGGTGCGTACCAAGAAGGAGATTCGCCGAAAGGACGGCTCCTACATTCGCTTCGACGACAATGCCGTGGTGTTGCTCAACAACCAGGGCGAACCACGAGGCACGCGTATCTTCGGGCCAGTAGCGCGCGAATTGCGCGAACGCGATTATATGCGTATTGTATCCTTGGCGCCTGAGGTGCTCTGATTGCCCTTGCTTACAACTATAATGAAGCTGTTTTAATTTTCTTAATACTATGACTGCCAAGAATCAGCAAAAGCGCTTCGCTCCGAAGCTCAAAATCAAAAAAGGCGACCGCGTGGTGGTCATCTCCGGTGCCTACAAAGACCGCAGCAAGGTGCGCGAAGTCCTTGAGGTATTTCCCAAGGAAAACCGTGCCATTGTGGATCAGGTCAACATTGTGAAGCGCCATACCAAGCCGACCCAGAGCTCGCAAGGTGGCATCATTGAGAAACCTGCGTCCATACACCTGTCTAAACTCATGCTCGTAGACCCCAAAACCGGCGAGCCCACCCGCGTGGGCCGCAAACTGGTAGAGGGCAAATTGGAGCGCTATTCTAAGAAATCCGGTGAAATTATCAAGTGATGAACACTACAACCACATACGTTCCACGTTTCAAAAAGAAATATCGCGAGGAGGTAGTACCCGCCCTCATGGAGCAGTTTCAGTACAGCACCGTCATGCAAGTGCCTCGGCTGGTCAAAATATGCATCAACCAAGGTATTGGCGAAGCCACCCAAGACAAAAAATTGGTGGACAATGCGGCCGCTGAACTGACTTTGATCGCTGGTCAAAAGGCAGTACCCACTAAGGCCAAGCGTTCTGTGTCGAATTTCAAGTTGCGCGAAGGTATGCCCATTGGCGTACGCGTGACCTTGCGCGAAAACCGCATGTACGAGTTCCTCGACAGGCTCATCACGGTAGCTCTGCCTCGCGTACGCGATTTTCGCGGTATTAACGACAAGAGCTTTGACGGAAGAGGCAACTATTCGATGGGCATCACTGAGCACATCATCTTCCCTGAAATTGACTTGGACAAAGTCAGCAAAATCATAGGTATGGACATTACCTTCGTGACGACAGCTAAAACTGACCAGGAAGCCTTCGCATTGCTCAAGTTGCTTGGGTTACCTTTCAAAAACCAGAAAAACTGATCTTGGCAATATGGCAAAGAAATCTGTAATCGCCCGCGAAGTAAAGCGCGCCAAATTAGTGGCCAAGTACGCCAACCTGCGCAAAAGACTTAAGGAAGAAGGCAACTGGGATGAGCTCGACAAACTCCCGCGCAACAGCAATCCCATCCGCCTGCACAATCGCTGCGGCCTCACTGGTCGGCCTAAAGGATACATGCGGCACTTTGGTATCTGCCGTGTAAAGTTTCGTGAAATGGCCCTGGAAGGAAAGATTCCTGGGATTACTAAAGCCAGTTGGTAAGCAAGCTGGCATGCTGAAGAGTAATAATATTGCCTTTTCGAAGGCTCATTTCGTTTAATTTTTTGGAAGAATGGCTGCTTTAACAGACCCAATCGCAGATTACTTAACCCGCATTCGCAACGCACAGCAAGCGGGCCACAAAATCGTGGAGATTCCGGCCTCCAGCGTCAAAAAGCGCATTACCGAAATCCTCTACAATCAAGGGTACATCCTAAAATACAAGTTTGACGACGAGGCCGGCAAAGGCGGTCAGGGTGTCATCAAAATAGCGCTCAAGTACGATCCGGCCACTCGCCAGCCCATTATTCGCCGCCTGGTGCGCGTCAGCAAGCCGGGGCTGCGTAAGTATAGCTCAGCAGATAACTTGCCCCGAGTGATCAACGGTTTGGGTATTGCCATTGTTTCTACTTCACAAGGTCTGATGACCGACAAAGAAGCACGCGCCCGCCACATCGGCGGCGAAGTATTGTGCTACGTGTATTAATCAAATATGCTTTTTGAAAGGCATTTAAAATAGATAGCCATGTCTCGTGTAGGAAAACTGCCCATATCGCTACCCAAAGGCGTAGAGGTGACAATAAGCAAAGGCAATCTGGTCACGGTAAAAGGACCAAAAGGAACGCTCTCCGAGCAGCTACACCCGGATTTGTCCATAGAGATTGAAAACGGTACACTCTCTGTAAGCCGCCCTACTGACCAAAAGCGCCACCGCGAAGCGCATGGGCTGGCCCGGGCTTTGCTCAACAATCTAGTGACTGGTGTATCAGAAGGATTTGTCAAAGAACTTGAGCTTGTGGGGGTAGGTTATCGTGCTTCTAACGAGACCATGAAACAACTCCTGGAACTTTCATTGGGCTATTCTCACCCGGTGATGTTCTACGTTCCCAACGAGGTAAAAGTGGAAACCAAGCAAGAAAAAGGTAAGAACCCGATTATCCGCCTGGAAAGTCACGATAAGCAACTCATTGGGCAAGTAGCAGCCAAAATCAAGGCCTTCCGCAAACCGGAGCCTTACAAAGGCAAGGGTGTTCGTTTCGTAGGCGAAGAAATCCGCCGCAAAGCGGGCAAGACCAGCGGCAAAGGCGGCAAAAAATAAGCGTTTGTTACAAGGGGCTTTGGGTTTGGATGTACGCCATACACTAAGGCCGAAATACATAATAACAACAATGAACGAGTTAAAGCGTAGAAAAATTCACTATCGCATCCGCAAGAAGGTAAGCGGTACAGCACAGAAGCCGCGTTTGGCGGTATATCGCAGCAATAAAGCTATCTATTGCCAGGCTATAGACGACACTGCTGGCCATACGCTGGCGGCAGCGTCTTCGCGCGAGGCAGTCATACCCAAGAATGTGCCCAAGGTAGAGCAGTCGAAGTTGGTGGGCAAGCTGCTGGCTGAACGCCTGCTGGCCAAAAACTTATCTGTTGCCGTTTTTGACCGCGGGGGCTATCTGTACCACGGTCGCGTGAAGGCTTTGGCCGAAGGCGCGCGTGAAGGCGGACTGACCATCTAAATTAAAAAATAGAAAGTATCTCAACTGCATACAAGCATGGACAAGAGAAACGTCAATAAAGTAAAGCCGGTAGAGTCGGAATACAAAGAAAAACTGGTGGCGCTCAATCGAGTAGCTAAGGTAACTAAAGGTGGTCGTACCTTCAGTTTCGCAGCTATTGTGGTGGTAGGTGATGAAAAAGGCACGGTAGGCCAGGGCCTAGGTAAAGCCCGTGACGTGTCGGAGGCTATTGCCAAGGCAGTAGACGACGCTAAGAAAAACTTAGTGCACGTGCCCATTTACAAAGGCACTATTCCGCATGAGCAGAAAGGCAAGTATGGCGCCGGCAAGGTGTTGCTCAAGCCTGCTTCTGACGGTACTGGCGTGATAGCGGGTGGTGCCATGCGCGCTGTGCTTGAGATGGTGGGCATTCACAACGTGTTGGCTAAGTCCACGGGGTCTTCCAACCCGCATAATGTGGTTAAAGCTACCATTGACGCGCTCACCAAATTGCGCAGCCCGATGGAGGTTGCCAAGCATCGCAACCTGACCCTTGAGAAACTCTTCCAGGGGTAAGCAAACCAGTCGGTTGACGGGGGCGCGTCGTTAAGGTTGCCCGCCGGCTACTGACAAAAACCTGATTTGAATAACTTCTCAAACGCCATAAGCAGTATGGGCAAGATCAAAATTACCCAGGTTAAAAGCACCATTGACCGGCCCAAGCGCCAGAAAGATACCATCAAGGCGTTGGGTATTCGCAAGATGCACCAGACGGTGGTGCACGAGGCTACTCCACAAATTTGGGGTATGGTCAAGACCGTCAGTCATTTGGTAAAAGTGGAGGAAGTCCAATAAAAGCTGATTGCCATGGAATTACATAACTTGAAACCGGCCCAAGGCGCCGTAAGAAACAGAAAGCGCGTAGGACGCGGCCAAGGCTCCGGCCGGGGGGGCACCTCTACGCGCGGCCACAAAGGGGCGGGTTCCCGCTCCGGCGACTCCACCAAAGTGGGCTTTGAGGGAGGTCAGATGCCGCTTCAGCGCCGCTTGCCTAAGATTGGATTCAAAAGCCCGAATCGCATTGAATTGGTGCCTATCAATCTAGAACGCCTCCAGGAGATCGCCGACAAGTACAGTGTAAATACCATTACGCCGGAGTTTCTGGTAGCCAAGGGCATCATTGGTAAGGGTGACCTGTACAAGGTGTTGGCTCGCGGTGAGTTGAAAACCCAACTCAGCGTCACGGCACATGCGTGCTCAGCTACGGCTAAGGCGGCTATCGAGGCTATTGGAGGTAGTATTAATCTCGTTTAATCCTTTTGTATGAAAAGGCTGATTACAACGCTGCAAAATATATGGAAAATCAAAGAGTTGCGCAATCGTATCCTGTTTACGCTTGCACTGCTGCTCATTTTCCGTATTGGCTCCTACATTGTATTGCCGGGGGTTGTGCCTGCAGCACTTGCGGCACAAGATCGCAGCCAGTCCAACGACCTGCTAGGGCTGATCAATATTTTCACCGGCGGAGCTTTCAACAACGCGGCGATACTGGCTTTGGGTATTATGCCCTACATTACAGCTAGCATTATCATTCAGTTGCTAGGGTTCGCAGTGCCTTACTTCCAACGGCTTCAAAAAGATGGAGAGTCGGGGCGTCGCAAACTCAACCAGATCACCCGCTGGCTCACAGTAGCCATTACTATGGTGCAGAGTGGGGCCTACCTCACATACATTTACAGTTTGAATGCCGTCAGTGCAGACATTAACAAGGGGATATTCTGGTTCTGTAATATTATCATTCTTACAGCAGGCACGATCTTTTCGATGTGGCTGGGTGAGCGAATCACAGACAAAGGCATCGGCAATGGTGTATCGCTGCTCATCACAGTAGGTATTATCGCCCGTTTGCCGCAGGCTATTTTATTCGAGTTCAATTCGCGCATCAACGACGGCGCCATACTCCTGTTTGTGCTGGAGATGGCTGCTCTGTTTGGTATCGTGATGGCTACAGTGGTTATTGTGCAAGGGGTGCGTCGCATTCCCATACAGTTTGCCAAGCGCATGGTGGGGCGGGGTGCGGGTTCTATGCCGGCAGCTGGTGCCCGGGATTTCATTCCGCTAAAGGTAAATGCGGCAGGTGTGATGCCCATTATCTTTGCACAAGCGCTCATGTTTTTGCCGGCTACAGTGGTGCAATTCGCTTCGGGAGGTGATCAAAATGCTTTGGCGGGCAATTCGTTGCTCCGATTGCTCAACGACTTCACCTCGGCACCCTACAACATCATTTATTTTATTCTGGTAGTGGTGTTTACCTATGTTTACACGGCGTTGATTGTAAACCCACAGCAGTACGCGGAATACCTCAAGCGTCAGAATGCCTTCATTCCAGGCATCAAGCCCGGCAAGCCTACGGCAGATTTCATAGATGCCATTACAACTCGCATCACTTTGCCTGGCTCTATTTTTCTGGCCTTAATTGCCATTATACCTGCGTTTGCTGCTGCCGCAGGCGTCAATCAAGCTTTTGCGCTCTTCTTTGGTGGCACATCTCTGCTCATTTTGGTGGGCGTAGTGCTGGATACTTTACAACAAATTGAAAGCCATCTGCTGATGCGTCGTTATGACGGCCTGGTGAAGTCGGGTCGCATACAAGGGCGCGGCAGCCGCATGATGGGCATCGGCGCTGGCGGTTAGCCCCCCTTGAGATCGAACAGTAAAGAAAACTACATTTCAAGGAATAAATTCGCGCCATGATCTTTTACAAAACGCAAGAGGAAGTCGAAATCATCCGCCAAAATTGCCTACTAGTATGCAAGGTGTTGGCGGAAGTAGGTTCGATGCTTCGTCCAGGCCTGACTGGGGCCACATTGGATAAGATGGCCGAAGAGTTGATTCGCGATCATGGCGCTGTGCCTGCGTTCAAAGGGTACAAAGGTTTTCCTGCTACTTTATGTGTATCGGTAAACGAGCACGTGGTACATGGTATTCCTTCCGACAAGCAAGTATTCCAGGACGGTGATGTCATATCAGTGGACTGCGGCGTAAAGAAAAATGGTTTCTTTGGAGATGCTGCCTATACGTTTGCCTTGGGCGATGTATCGGAAGAGGTTATGCAATTGCTGCGCGTAACGCATGAATCCCTTTACAAAGGTATAGGTCAGGCAATAGCTGGCAATCGTTTGGGAGATATTGGTTTTGCCGTGCAAGAATATGTAGAGCATGTGCACGGCTATGGCGTGGTGCGCGAATTGGTGGGTCACGGCCTGGGGCGCGAGTTGCACGAAGAGCCAGAAGTACCCAACTACGGTAAGCGGGGCAAAGGCCCTGTGCTTAAGGATGGTTTGGTCATTGCCATAGAGCCTATGGTCAATATGGGCAAAAGAGAGGTGGTCACTTCTCGCGATGGTTGGACTGTCTTTGCTAAAGATCATAAGCCGTCTGCTCATTACGAGCACACGGTGGTGGTGCGTAAGCATCAGGCGGAGATACTCTCTGACCATACGCCTATTGAAGAGGCAGTGCGGCAGAATGCGTATCTCAAGGCGTTGAGCTATCGCACTGCAGTAGCTTGAGTGGCAGGCAGTGAGAGAAGAAGGATTTTTTTTTAAAAATTTCTTTTGTACACAAAAACCTTCTTATCTTTGCGCTCCGAAATTTGAAGCATGGCCAAAAAAAACCTTATCAAGCAAGATGGCATCATTGAAGAGGCACTCTCGAACGCTATGTTCAGGGTGCGCTTAGAGAACGATCATCGCATCATTGCTACTATATCCGGTAAAATGCGCATGAATTACATACGCATCTTGCCAGGTGATAAGGTTTCGGTGGAAATGTCGCCCTACGATTTGACCAGGGGTCGTATTACATACAGGTACAAGTAAAGCACGTTGTCATGAAAGTGAAACCGTCTATCAAAAAACGTACGGCCGACTGCAAAATAGTGCGGAGGAAAGGGCGCGTATATATCATCAACAAGAAAAACCCCAAGTACAAGCAACGTCAGGGGTAATTGAATCACGAAGCAACCAGCAGAAGTATATGGCACGTATTGCAGGCATAGACTTGCCAAGAAACAAGCGCGGTGTGATTGGCCTCACCTATATCTATGGAATTGGCCGCTCTACGGCTAAGGCCATATTAGATAAGGCCGGTATTGACGAAAATGTCAAGGTGCATCAATGGACAGACGAGAACGTGCGCGAGATTTCGCGCATTGTGACTACCGAATACAAAGTAGAAGGCGAACTGCGCAGTGAGGTGCAGCTCAGCATTAAGCGCTTGATGGATATTGCCTGCTACCGCGGCTTGCGCCATCGCAAAGGCTTGCCCCTGCGCGGCCAGCGCACGCGTACCAACGCCCGCACTCGCAAAGGCAAGCGCAAAACAGTGGCCAATAAAAAGAAAGCAACCAAGTAATACGCGTGGTTGCATTGTATCATACTCTAAATCTGTGTCTGAGCAATGGCTAAGGCGACAAAGAAAGTTAAGAAAAGAAAAGTTAAAGTGGAGCCGGAGGGCATGGCGTTCATTCAGGCTAGCTTCAACAACATCATTGTGACAATCACCAATAAGAGCGGTCAGGCCATATCTTGGGCATCTGCTGGTAAGGCAGGTTTCAGAGGCTCGAAGAAGAATACGCCTTACGCAGCGCAAGTAGCTGCTACCGACGCCGCCAAGGTGGCGCACGAGGCTGGATTGCGCACAGCTGAGGTGTATGTGAAAGGCCCCGGTTCTGGTAGAGAAGCGGCTGTGCGCGCTATTGACGCTGCCGGTATCAAGGTGACGCGCATCAACGACGTCACGCCTATGCCACACAACGGTTGCCGACCGCCCAAACGCAGAAGAGTATAACCAAATTCTTCATCCAGATTAAGAAAAGTACAACTATTTATGGCAAGATATACCGGACCGGCCACTAAGAAAGCCAGAACCTTCGGTGAACCTATATACGGATACGACCGCGCCTTCGAAAAGCGCAAGTATCCTCCCGGGCAGCACGGCAACTCTCGGCGCCGTAAGCAGCGTTCCGACTATGCCCTTCAGTTGATGGAGAAACAAAAGGCCAAATACACATATGGCTTGCTGGAGCGCCAGTTTCGCAATACCTTTGAAAAAGCTACCAAGCGCAAAGGCGTTACGGGCGATGAGTTGATGAAGATGCTGGAAGCTCGTCTAGATAATACTGTGTATCGCCTTGGTTTGGCACCCACGCGGCGTGCTGCTCGTCAGTTGGTGTCACACAAGCACATTGTAGTGAATGGCGTGTTAACTAACGTACCCTCTTTCCACTTGCGCCCGGGCGATGTGGTGGCAGTGCGCGGCAAATCCCAGCACTTGGAAGTCATCAACTCCAGCCTCGGCAACAAAAAAGAGGTGCGCAAGTTTCCTTGGTTGCAATTCAACCCCGACAAGATGGAGGGTGTGTTTGTGGCCTACCCTGAGCGCGACCAAATACCGGAGAACATCAACGTACAACTCATCGTCGAATTGTACTCTAAGTAAGAAGGCAATCGGCAGCCGGCTATATGCCGGCTTTGCTGTTTTAACCCAACGACTGAAAAGACGGCGCATTTTATCCAAATTTTCTCTGTTCAAGCATATTCCTCCACACTTATGAGCATACTCAATTTTCAGAAGCCCGACAAAATCGTCATGCAGAAGGCCAACGATTTTGAAGGAATTTTTGAGTTCAAACCCCTTGAGCCTGGATTTGGCCAAACGGTGGGCAACTCGCTTCGCCGCGTGTTACTGTCCTCGCTAGAAGGCTATGCCATCTCAGCTATTCGCATCGCGGGTGTAGATCACGAGTTTTCCACGATTCGTGGCGTAGTAGAAGACTTGGTGGATATTGTGCTCAATATCAAGCAGGTGCGTCTTAAGCATCTTATTCCTGGCGATGAGAATCCTACGGAGAAGATTTACCTTACCATTACTGGCAAAGAGCAGTTTATTGCCGGGGATATCGAGAACTATACCAACGTGTTCCGCGTGATGAACCCCGAACTGGTCATCTGCAACATGGAGCCGTTTGTCAACCTGGAGGTGGAACTCACCGTTACCAAAGGTAGGGGCTATGTACCAGCCGACGAAAATCTACCCAAAGACGCACCCATTGGCGTCATTCCGGTAGATGCCATTTACACTCCTATCCGCAACGTGGCCTATCGTGTGGAGAACACCCGCGTGGGGCAGCGTACGGATTACGAAAAACTCACCATCGAAGTAAAAACAGACGGTACTATACACCCGGAAGATGCCATCAAGGAAGCTTCCAAGATCATGATTCAGCACCTCATGCTCATCACCGACGAGCACATCACCTTCGATGACCCTGCGCGCAATGAAGAAAGCGTGGTGGATGAGCACATCCTGCACATGCGCAAACTGCTAAAAACCTCGCTGGAAGATCTCGACTTGTCGGTACGGGCATACAACTGCCTTAAAGCAGCCAAGATCAATACCTTGTCGGAGTTGGTGCGCTTCGATACGCATGAACTGCTCAAGTTCCGCAATTTTGGCAAGAAGTCACTTGTGGAAATCGAAGAATTACTCCAGGACAAAGGCCTCACTTTCGGCATGGATTTGTCAAAGTACAAGTTGGAGGAGGAGTAAGTCAAGTCTGGGTAGAAGGCAATATTGGTACAGCCTGCTCCCTGTGGTTAAACCTGTAATAACGCAACAAGCAACTGGCGCGCCAATCGCCTGCAAAAAGCGTTGCTTGAGCGTGTTACAAAGTCAAAAACTTCATTAATCATGAGACACGGCAAGAAAGACAATCACCTTAGCCGCAAGAAGGGCCACCGCGTAGCGCTCATGCGCAACCTAGCCAATGCCCTCATCCTTCACAAGCGCATTAAGACTACACTGGCCAAGGCCAAAGCGTTGCGCGTATTTATTGAGCCACTGGTCACTAAAGCGCGCCTGAATACCACGCACTCGCGCCGGGTTGTATTCAGCTACCTGCAAGACAAGGCTTCCATTCAAGAGCTCTTCGGCCCCATTGCGATGAAAGTAGGTGATCGTCCAGGTGGTTATGTGCGCGTACTGCGCACAGGCTTCCGCAAGGGCGATGGTGCAGAAATGGCCATGATCGAGTTTGTGGATTACAACGAGGTATATCAGGGCGGTAAGGCTGCCGCAGGCACTACTAGCGCTATCTCTGGAGGCCGCAAGCGCAGCCGCCGTGGCGGTGGCAAGGGCAGCAAGTCAGTAGAAGGCGCCACTGCTATTGTAGAGACCATCACTGAAGCCCCTCAAGTAGTCGAGGTGGCTGAAGCCGAAGAGACGGCGGGGGAAATAGTTGCTGAAGCACAGGAAAGCCTAGCCAACGATACAGCGGCCGCTAACGAAGCGCCCGCTCAAGAAGGTGCAGAAGACGAAACGAAATAGCTTTTGTATTGCGTTTTCAGAGAGAGCCCACACAAACCCTTATGGTCTGTGCGGGCTCTTTGCTTTTGTTAAAAGCAAGGAGCAGATATTGCCGTATGCGTCAATTGTGGTAGCTTTGCATGTGTGTTTTTTGATATCTAATTGAAAGGGCATCCTTATGCAACGCATCCTCAGCATCATTGCAGTTGGCCTCTGCACTTGTGCAGTGTCGGCTCAAATTACGTTGACTACGTCGAGTTTTCCTGTGGCAGGCGATACCTTGCGCATTGCATTTGATACCACGGCTGCCGGTATTACGGTAAGCGCGCCCGGCGGAAATCAGGTATGGGATTTCAGCACACTGATGCCGCATTTCGTGAGGGTACTACCGGTGAAGCCTGCTGCGCAAGGCCAACAGGCAGCAGCATTTCCCAACGCTACGCTGGTGGTGCCCACAGGTTTGAATGGGGAGAATTATTACCGCGTAACCAGCAACCAGTATCAACTCATAGGTTTTGCTGGTACAGACCCCGCGGGTTTTGGCATCAACGTCATTACGCCGTTCAATCCGCCGATAGTAGAGCGCCGTGCGCCGATGAATTTCTTTGACATCAACCAGACCAATGGCGCCCTGTTGGTTCCGTTTGCTGGTTCGGCGCTGCCCCAGGCATTGCTCAACTTGCTGCCCATTGTGCCCGACTCCATTCGCCTGAAGGTAACGTTAAGCCGAGTAGATGTGGTGGACGGCTGGGGCACGCTCACAATACCTGGCGGTACGTATCCGGTGTTGCGCGAACGCCGCACTCAGTACACCGATACTCGTATTGAAATCAAAGTGGGAGTTTTCCCCTGGACGGACATCACTTCGCTCATACAGCTACCTGGTGCGGCGCTGGGGCGCGATACTTCGCTGAGCTATTATTTTTTCAGCAATATGGCCAAGGAACCAATTGCTGTACTAGAGGCCAACCACGTCACCCAGGCTGTTTTGAGCGCACAATTTAAGTACAACGACCTCACTCGTGTAGCGTTAGGCCCTGATGTTAATGCGTTGGTGCGGGTATTCCCGAATCCGACGATTGAGGAAGTGCGTATAGAGTGGCATGACCTGCCAGCCGGCGTATATGAGTGGCGCTTGACGAATCTGGCCGGGCAGGTAGTAGGCAGGCAACGCCT
Source organism: uncultured Saprospiraceae bacterium (assembly GCA_938015595.1). Classification (GTDB taxonomy): domain Bacteria; phylum Bacteroidota; class Bacteroidia; order Chitinophagales; family Saprospiraceae; genus UBA2329. The sequence continues at coordinate 202,492 of CALLPI010000001.1, forward strand.
GGTGGTCGCAGGCAGTGGGGTAGGGGGGCAGTTGCTCAATCTACAGGGGCTTGTTCCTGGAGTATATGTGTACACTCTGACGGACGTTGGCGGGCAGTGGCTGCATACAGGAAAATTGCTGGTAGAGCGATAGCTGCTAAAATTTTTTACGGGGCGGATAGGTATTGTCAGACAAATCCCTTTAAATTTGCTGATTAAAGAAATATTATCTGCTCATGAGATTTGTCGGCATTTTTGCGCTGCTTTTGGCAGCGGCAGCCTGGAGTTGCCAAAAAGAAAAAGCAACAGTTCAACGCCCGCACGACCCCTGGGTATTTCGCTCGGTGCTGGATTCGATGCCTCGCATGCTCACAGTGGCTCTGCACGACGACCTCTGGGCGGCGTACAGCGCCCAAACTGGTGCTCTGTACAAGGTGTGGAAAGGTGGGGTCAATTTTGATGGAGCAGTTTATACCACCGTTCACGGGCCACAACCCAGCACCCTGGGCAATGTGTACACCTACAACCATCATGAACACCCCTGGCAACTGAACGTCAACGGCAAAACCCAAAAACCACGCCTTCAGTATAGGGGGCATCGCTTTGACAAAAAAGGCAAGGTCGCTATTCACACCGAGTTGGTGATGGATGATGGCAAGGTCGTTTCTGTGTGGGAACAGCCGGAGTATTTCAGCAACCCAAGCGGGCAAGCTGGCCTGGAGCGAGTATTCACTCTAGAAAATCTGCCGTCAGGCGCTTCGCTGGAGTTCTTGTTCAATCTGAGTTCCATTGTGCATCCGGCCAACATCCAGACCGATGGAAAACTGAACGTCACGCAAACGCGCCCGCGTGTGGCGGATGGTATAGAGGCCATAGACATGGAGGCAACCCTCAGCTTGAACTCCAAAGGTAAAACCCGGCTGGCGGTGCTCTTCACGCAGCCTCTGATACCCAATCCCAACAAAATACAAGGTGCAGAAGAAGAAGAAGAACTGCCATTGGGCTACCGACTTATTGCCCGCAGCGACTGCAAGACCTGTCATAATACCTATGTGAAAACTATTGGCCCATCTTACGTGGATGTGGCCAAAAAGTACCTGAATACCGACGAGAACAAAGCTATGCTGGTGCAGAAGATCAAGTTGGGTGGTGCCGGCGTATGGGGCGAGGCATTGATGAGCGCCCATCCCGATGTGCCGGAGGCCGACCTACTGGCTATGGTGAGCTACATCATGGCCCTGGACTCGCTGGAAGAAGCTGCTATGGTGCAGCAAGCGCGTACGGCCCAGTTGGTAGCAAATGCCCGTCGGGCGGTCAAAGATGTAAATGAGGACGACATGCTACCTGGCGCCATTGCTACCGTATGGCAATCGGAAAAGCCCTTGAGTAAACTGGCCGACCTGAACCGCGATGCCGACCCTGTTTTCGTAGGACTCATACAGGACGTAAGGCTGGGCAGCAGCGATTTTGGACCTCTAAGTGACAACTTCGGGGCGCGTATTGAGGGGTACTTGCGCATTCCTAAAACTAGCAATTACCTCTTCCGACTCAGAAGCGACGACGGCTCACAACTCTTCATCGGCGACAGACTCATCATTAACCACGATGGCCTGCACGGCGATAGCGCCATGGACGGGGAGGTTGCCTTGGAAGAAGGGTACCATCCTTTCAGGATTGACTTTTTCCAGGGGGGTGGTGGTAAGACGCTGCACTTCGAGTGGTCGTCATTTGAGACAAAGGGAGAGTTCAGTGCGGTGCCAGCGCAAATGTTTTTTCACAACAAGAATAAGGAGCCATCCAGCGGAGTGGCCACTGGATTTGTAGGAAGTGCTAATATACCAGGCGACGGCTCGCCACTGCTAGAAGTGCACCCAGCCTATGACCTTCGTCAGGCGAGGCCTTCTTCTTTCTTGCCCAAAGTAGGCGGCCTGGATTTTCTCTCTGATGGTCGCCTGGTAGTATGTACCTGGGATGCCGATGGAGGCGTCTATATCCTAGACAAGGTATTGAATGACAACCCAGAACGCATCAAAGTCAAAAAGATTGCCAATGGCCTGGCCGAACCCCTGGGCTTGCGCGTGGTGGACGATGTGATTTATGTGCTCCAAAAGCAGGAATTGACCAAGCTTATAGACCACAACGGTGACGACATCATTGACGAATATTATACCTTGTGCAATGACTGGAGCGTATCGGCCAATTTTCACGAGTTCTCCTTTGGGCTGGCTTACAAAAAGGGCTGGTTTTACGCGGCGCTGGCCATAGCCATTTTGCCAGGAGGTGCCAGTGCACGCCCACAGGTGTCTGACCGGGGCAAAGCTATTCGGATTCAAAAAGATACTGGCAAAATGGAGATCGTAGCAGAGGGTTTGCGCACACCCAACGGGGTGGGTATAGGGGTGGATGATGAAATTTTCATTGCCGACAACCAGGGCGATTGGCTGCCCTCCAGCAAGATTTTACATGTGAGTAAGGGCGCTTTCTTTGGTTCGCGTGCAGTGGACTCAGCGCGCGTGGCGCAACTACCAGTGAAACTACCCGTGGTGTGGTTGCCACAAGACGAAATTGGCAACTCGCCCTCTACACCGCTGGCGCTCAACGATGGCCCATACAAAGGGCAGATGATACATGGAGAGGTAACGCACGGCGGCGTCAAGCGCGTATTTGTAGAAAAGGTAGGCGGCGAGTACCAGGGCGCTGTATTTCGCTTCATTCAAGGGCTGGAGGCCGGCGTCAACCGCATGACCTGGGGGCCAGACGGCGCGCTCTACGTGGGTGGCATCGGCAACCCTGGCAACTGGCAGCAATACGGCAAATACTGGTACGGCTTGCAACGCCTTAAGTACAACGGCAAGCCTGTGTTTGAAATGCTGGCCGTACGCGCCCGCAGCAACGGGGTGGAAATAGAGTTTACTGCCCCGCTGGAGGACGGCCTGGGCTGGAACGCCGAAGAATACCTTGTGCAGCAGTGGTACTACCTGCCTACTAATGACTACGGCGGTCCTAAGTTAGGCTTCGGCAAACTCAAAGTGCTTTCTGCCAATGTATCAGAAGACCGGCGCAAGGTGTTTCTCGAATTGGAAGGCATGAAACCTAATCACGTCGTGTATTTGCGCATTCCTTCCTGGTGGACGGCCGACGGCGACCTCGAACTTTGGAGTACCGAGGCTTGGTACACTATGAACCGCATACCGCAAGACGTGCCCGGCTTTAAGCGTACACCGCCGCCTGTTCCTATTAATTCGTTGTCGGAAGCTGAGCGCAAAGCTGGTTGGAAACTCCTCTTTGACGGTCAGACCCTCAAAGGCTGGCGCAATTATGGTAAGAAGACCATAGGCTCCAGTTGGAAAGTAGTGGATGGCGCCATCTATCTGGATGCCCAAAAAGATCCCAAAGGCGGTTGGCAAACTCCCGACGGCGGAGACATCATTACTGAAGGCACATTTGAAAACTATGAACTTCGCTTGGAGTGGAAAATTGCCCCCTGTGGCAATAGCGGCATCATCTACAATGTGGAAGAGTCAGACAAATATCAGTATCCCTGGCAAACTGGCCCGGAAATGCAAGTGCTGGATAATGCCTGCCATCCGGATTCTAAAATTCGCAAACACCGTGCCGGCGACCTCTACGACCTCATCGAATGCAAGTACGAAACAGTAAAACCCGCCGGTGAGTGGAACCGCGTGCGGATTATTGTCAACAAGGGCAAGGTGCAGCACTGGCTCAACGGCCGCAAGGTGGTAGAGACGGAAATGTGGACGGATAATTGGCGCAGCATGATTGCGGCATCCAAGTTCAAGGACATGCCAGGCTTCGGTACGGTGCGCAAGGGGCATTTGTGCTTGCAAGATCACGGCGACCCCGTATGGTACAGGAACATTAAGATCAGGGAGTGGTGAGGTGAAAGTTGCCGGTTCTTACCAGAATCCTGGCGATCCAAGTCAACCAATTTTCTTTTGAATGGGTTGAAGAACAGGAGTGCGTATCTGGCCTCGTGTGCATTGTAACAGTAGCAGACGTGGAGTGTCTGATTGACTCCGATAGTAAAGAGGATCATCTATAATACAGGATGAGTGCTATACGAACCAATATCTCCTCTATGCTTCCTGCTTCGTTGCAACGAATTGTCCAGGCGTTGCGCCAAAGCGTTACATTGCGCCCCATGCAGTTAAAGCGCATCGTAGAGGAAGCCGGCGTCCAGGCCCCTGACTTGATGGCCTGGGCTGACTTTGAACATCCTGTGGCCGATAGCTATGGGCGAAAATTGATCTACAAGGAGTCTCGATTCGAGATCATGGCCATGTCTTGGCTGCCGGGCGATTTTTCCGGTTTGCACGATCATGGCTATACTCAATACGGGGCAGTGCAAGTATTTGGCCAGGCTGAGCATGCGGTTTTCCATGTGGAAGAGGATACCATCCGAACCCTGGCTCGATGGACGCTTCACCCTGGTGAAGTCATCAGTGTGAGCCATAGCCTGGTGCATCAAATGGGCAATCCTGGGTGCGAGCCTTTTATCTCCTTGCATGTATATGGAACTCCCGAAGCACATGAAAACATCACTGGCGAGGCGCGCGTGTTTGACCTGGAGCGCCAGGTGATTCAACGGGTGGACGGCGGGGTCTTTTTTGCCCTGCCGCCCGAGGCTGTAGTGCGAGAAGAGCCTGGCCCCGAAGCAGACTTCCCTACTTACTTGCGCTACCTGATAGAATGGCAAAGGCGTCTGCAGCGCATGGCGGAGGCTGGTATTGAGAGAGCAATTCAGAAGCTCCCTGAGGCAATGGCTGCTATAGAATCGGTTACGCATCGCGAGCGCTTGGCTTTTTGTTTGCGCGAGCGCAGCAACGCCGCAGGCCACAGTACTGACTCCATGTATTGGAAGATCCTCAACCAGGAACTGCGCGAAATGGCCCGCCTTCAACGCAGAAATCGCCCTGCCTCCAGCGATGTCTTCGAACACTATGCCGAACTGTATGATGCGGTCATTGGCCGCCATTGTCTGCACGATTTCATGAAGGGTTACTTACATTTTTTTGCTGCGCAATGCGACTTTAGTTTTTCAGAAGCAAGAATACTTTCGGCAGGATGTGGTACCGGCCTTGCCGAACGCTTCATGATAGACGACCTGGGCGCAAAGCCCGACAACCTGCTGGGGATCGATATTTCGCCTGCTATGGTGGCAGTAGCCCAAAAGCGCATACGGGCGAAAACTGGCGATGTTTGTACTTTTGCAGAAGATGCTGGCACCTGGGATTTAGTGTTCAGCGGGCTAAACGTATATCAATATCTCAGCCCTGCAAAGTTTGAGCAGGCTGTGCAGAATACTGCTAATCTGCTGCGGCCAGGAGGCTGGTTTGTAGGCGATTTCATTACACCTGACCACATCCGCTGGTACCCCAATGTGATTTTTTCGGCTGACGGCAACGTCATCTCTCTGCGCACGCCGCACCTGGTGGAAGATGGCGGGCGACTTTTTCAAGAGAGCGAAATTATCAACGTCAGTTTTTTGCAAGGTTATATGGAGGTGAGCGATGCTGGGCGGCATAGGCGTTTTTTACCAGCTTTGGATAGGGTCAGACATTTGTTCGAGCGCTGGTTTGGCCAGGTGCTGATTTACGATGCGGTTACGCGCGAGCTTGTCCATACTGATGCCGACAGTTGTGCTTCCACGCGATATGTCATTTTTGCCCGCAAAAAGTGACTTTTATTGCAAAAAAATATAGCACAGGCTACCATATTATTGCAGATACAATAAAATTTCTTCTCGTCATGAAAAAGAATATGGGTAACACAGACCGCATTGTGCGGGTGCTGATTGCAGCTGTCATTGCCGTACTTTACTTTGCCAAAGTGATTCCTGGTACACTAGGACTTATTTTATTGGTATTGGCAGGTATTTTTGTGGCCACCAGTTTAGTCAGTTTCTGCCCGCTGTATGCGCCATTTGGCATTAGCACATGCAAGAAGCAGCAGAAATGAGGGGTTGAGTTAGAGCTAGCTTTTTTAGGCAGAACCTTTGTCTTTCTGCTTTTTCGGGGGCAAGGGTGGGTTATTTTTTGTGCTAGCAGCAACGCTTCAGCAGCCAGAGGTGGCTGTATTGGAGGCGAGCAAGAGGCATGCGGTTTTATAATACGACAGACTTCGTGCTCCACCCTGTATTTTTCCCCGCACTTGGTGGGTATTCCTGTGCTAGATACGCTAAACAGCCAATCGGCACTCCTGCTACTCAGGGTAAGATGAGATAGAAAAACCACCAATCTTTAGCAGGAACTAGCGCATTCAGTAGCAACAGTGAGGCACTTGCCGAGGTAAAGGCAGTGAAGTAGTCGTAAAAGTCTTTTGGGGCTTGTACCGGCTTTGAGGGCTATTAAGCGAACATTTGTTAGTGCTGAGATAGCATAAAAGGAATTATCGAAAATCTTGCTATGTGCAGAAATAAAGTGTGATTGTTGCACGAATATTGATTGTTCAAAAGCACTCAATTGCTACTTTATAGCCAATTTTTTTTGGTCAATCCCCTATTATTTTGCGCGTATATTTGCATTAAATTTTATTGGCAAGATGAATCAAACTAATACTTTTCAGCGGGCCATATTGGCGGGCATACCAGATGAGCTACCTATGCCTAAGCCCCGCGACCCCCACGTGAGTCATGCACCGCGCCGCGTCATCGAGGGCGTGCTATCCGAGAAAGACAAACAACTGGCAGTGCGCAATGCCCTGCGATATTTTCCGCCCAAACACCATGCGGTGCTAGCGCCAGAGTTCAGGCAGGAACTGGAGCAGTACGGCCGCATATATATGTATCGCTTCCGGCCTGATTACCAAATGTATGCTCGGCCTATATGGGAGTATCCTCATCGCAGCAAACAGGCGGCGGCTATCATGCTCATGATTCAGAACAACCTCGACCCCAAGGTGGCTAAGCACCCTCATGAGCTTATTACCTATGGTGGCAATGGAGCTGTATTTCAAAATTGGGCGCAGTATTTGCTCACAATGAAGTATCTGGCGGAGATGACCAACGAGCAAACGCTGGTCATGTACTCTGGCCATCCGCTGGGTTTGTTTCCCTCGCATCCTGAAGCGCCGCGCGTGGTGGTCACCAATGGTATGATGATACCCAACCATTCTAAAAAGGAAGATTGGAACAAGTACAATGCTCTGGGCGTAACACAATACGGCCAAATGACGGCGGGTTCGTACATGTATATTGGGCCGCAGGGTATTGTGCATGGCACTACCATCACCTTGCTCAATGCCGGCCGGAAACTGGGCCTGGGGCAAGACAATCTGAGTGGCAAGGTATTTGTCACTTCTGGCCTTGGCGGTATGTCGGGTGCCCAGGCAGTAGCGGCAGTCATTACCGGCTGCGTAGGTATCATTGCCGAAGTGGATGGCGACGCTGTGGCGCAACGCATTGCTGACGGATACATCCAGGCTAGCCATGTTTTTACTGACTTGGACGTTTTGCTGGCTCGCGCTCGCCAGTGCAGGGAGGAAGGCAAAGCCATCGCTTTGATTTATCATGGCAATGTGGTGGACTTGTGGGAGAAACTGGCTCAATCAGACCTTCCTGTAGAACTTGGTTCGGACCAGACCTCCCTGCACAATATTGACGACCTGGGCTATTGCCCGGCAGGCTACACCTTTGAGCAGGCCAAAGAATTGCTCGTAGCTGACAAATGCCGCTTTATGGAAGTTGTACAGGATTCGTTGCGCCGCCATGTAAGAGCCATCAATGCCTTGACACAACGCGGTATGTACTTTTGGGACTACGGCAACGCTTTTCTGCTGGAGGCTGGCCATGCTGGCGCCGACATCTGGAAAGATCAGGCGAAAGGTATCTATCGCTATGCTTCTTATGTGGAAGATATCATGGGGCCGCTGTGCTTTGACTATGGCTTCGGGCCTTTCCGCTGGGTGTGTGCTTCTGGTTTGCAAGAGGACCTCGACCTTACAGACGAGCTGGCCGCCCAGGTACTGGAGGCGTTGTTGCAGCAAGCTCCGGATGAAATTCGTGGCCAACTCAACGACAACCTGCTCTGGATTCGCTCTGCCCGACAGAATATACCGGTGGTGGGTAGCAAGTCGCGCATCCTTTATGCCGATGCCGAGGGGCGTATTCGCATTGCCGAGGCGTTCAACCAAGCCATTGCCGACGGGCGTATCAAAGGGCCGGTGGTGTTGGGTCGTGACCACCATGACGTGAGTGGTACGGACTCGCCTTACCGCGAGACAGCCAATATTTACGACGGCTCCAAATTTACAGCCGATATGGCAGTACACAACGTTATTGGCGATGCCTTTCGTGGTGCCACCTGGGTGAGCCTGCATAACGGCGGCGGCGTGGGCTGGGGCGAGGTCATCAATGGTGGCTTCGGGCTGGTGCTCGATGGATCCCTTGAGGCACAGCGCAGACTTCAGAGCATGCTTTTCTGGGATGTAAACAATGGCATAGCTCGCCGCAGTTGGGCCAGGAACAAGGAGGCCATGTTTGCCGCCCGACGCGCCATGGAGCGAGAACCTCTGCTCAAGATCACCATGCCATATATCGTGGAAGATAAGTATTTATCCTAACAGTAAAAAGCGGGCACAAGGTTGCGTCGGGCTGAGGCGCTCTTTTGCTAACTGGCAACCGAATGGGCAAGAATTTTTAAAAACTGGATATTTAGCCGCTTTTATCGTATGCTTATCATTCGAGACATATTGGTCAGCGACGAAGTCGTACAGGCTCATTTTGTCTGTCAATTGGATGCTTGTAAGGGCGCTTGCTGTTGGGAAGGCGACTACGGCGCGCCTCTTGAAATAGCAGAACTTCCTGTACTGGAGCAAATTTTTCCTCTTATCCGCAACTTTCTTACACCGCAAGGCGTAGCCGCCATTGAAGCGCAAGGCACGGCAGTATACAATGAAGCCCAAGAGAGCTACGCTACCCCTTTGATTAATGGTGGCCCCTGCGCTTACATGACCCGCGATAACGAGGGTGGGGCACAATGCGGTATTGAACGTGCCTGGCAGGCCGGAGTGATTGATTTTCAGAAGCCTGTTTCGTGTCATCTATACCCAGTGCGCGTATCAGTATCTGACATCCCCGGCTTTGAGGCGCTCAATTACGAGCAATGGCATATTTGCAGTGCAGCCTGCGCCCTGGGTAAGGCATTGAAAGTGCCGCTATATCAGTTTGTGAAGCACGCGCTCATCCGTAAATACGGAGAGGACTTTTACCAGGAACTAGACGAGGTAGCCCATCAGTATAGCAGTGCAGAGAAACCGGAATAATAAGCCTCAACCCTGACCCACATGCCCGGAAATACCTTTGGAACCCTTTTTCGCATCCATACCTTTGGCGAGTCGCATGGCCCGGCTATTGGCGTAGTGATTGACGGCTGCCCAGCAGGGCTGGCCATAGACGAGGCCTTCATTCAGGCTGAGCTTGATCGTCGGCGCCCTGGTCAGTCGGCCATTGTTACCCAGCGGCAAGAGGCCGACAAAGCGCATATCCTCTCTGGAGTGTTTGAAGGCCGAAGTACAGGGATGCCTATTGCGATAGTCATCTACAACGAAGATGCCCGCTCTAAAGATTATAGCCACATCGCCGACAAGTATCGGCCTTCTCACGCCGATTTTACGTATGATGTCAAATACGGGCACCGTGACTATAGGGGCGGGGGGCGATCGTCGGCGCGCGAAACAGCCGCCCGCGTAGCTGCCGGCGCCATAGCCAAGTGCTGGCTAGCCGAGCAAGGCGTTCGCATACATGCCTGGGTAAGCCAGGTAGGCGAGGTGAAATTAGAGCACCCCTGGGAAGACCTGGATATGAGCTTTACCGAAACCAACCCCGTGCGCTGCCCTCATCCTGAAACGGCTGCTCGCATGGAAGCGCTCATCCGCGAGGTGCGCAAAGCTGGCGATACCGTTGGCGGCGTGGTCAGTGCCGTGGCTATAGGTGTGCCTGCTGGTTGGGGCGAACCAGTATTTGACAAGTTGCATGCTGAACTGGGCAAGGCTATACTCAGCATCAATGCTTGCAAGGGCTTTGAGTACGGCTCTGGTTTCGAAGGGGCGTACATGAGGGGTTCGCAGCACAACGATACTTTCTACCGCGATGCCGAAAGGCGCATTCGTACGCGTACCAACTACTCCGGCGGTGTACAAGGTGGTATCTCCAATGGCATGGACATTTACTTTAGGGCAGCCTTCAAGCCGGTAGCTACCATAGTACCGGCGCAGGAGTCGGTCAATAACGCGGGCGAGGTAGCAGTGGTGGAAGGCAGAGGCCGCCACGATCCCTGTGTGCTGCCCCGAGCAGTGCCCATCGTCGAAGCCATGACGGCTTTGGTGTTGGCCGATATGGGGCTTCGGGCGCGGTTGGCGCGCATATAGTACATCATAGTGTTTTTTGGCTGTGAAGCCAATTATCTTTGTTTACCTGTGCGCTGGTTTGTGCGGAGCAGCAGGTGAGGCCGCTCCATATTGGGGGTTGCGAGTTGAAGTGTAACTAGCGAGGAACGCAGCACAAAAGCAGCGTCTGCCAGAAGCTCGGATTTGCCAGCTTGATGTACTTGTCATACCTTTGCTCAAGCGCAGTATAAGCTGCGCTCGTTAATAAAAATGCAAATCTATGCGCATTCAATACTATTTGTGGGGGCTGTGCACTTTACTGGCTGTTGCATTGCATGCCCAGCTCACCATTGTAGTCACAGCTTTACCAGACAATACGCCTCTGGGGAGCACCATTTATATAGCCGGTAATTTCAACAACTGGAACCCCAGCAGCCCAGCACACATCCTTGTGCCCAATGCGCAAGGGCACCACAGTATTACGTTGAATGTTGGCCCTGGACAACTGCAATTCAAGTTTACACGCGGCTCCTGGGCTACCGTAGAGGGCACGGCCACTGGTGGGTTCTTGCCCAACCGCACCTACAACTACGCTGGTGGCCAGCAAACGCTCACGCTCACCATTGCTGGCTGGGAAGGCATGAGTGGTAGTAATAGCACTGCTGCACCCAATGTGCAGATCATGAGTTACAACTTTCCCATGCCGCAGCTCAATCGCACGCGCCGCATATGGGTATATCTGCCGCCGGATTATCAAAGTTCTGGTAAGCGCTATCCTGTGCTATATATGCACGACGGGCAAAACCTCTTTGACCAGAGCACGAGTTTTGCTGGCGAGTGGCGCGTGGACGAATCGCTCAATGCCTTGTTTCAGGCTGGCGATCCAGGCATCATTGTGGTAGGTATTGACAATGGCGGTGCCAACCGCATCAACGAATACTCGCCGTGGGTTAATCCGCAATATGGCGGTGGCCAGGGCGATGAGTATCTGGAGTTCATAGTACAAACCCTAAAGCCACACATTGACTCTGTATATCGTACACGGCCCGAGCGGGAGTACACTGGGCTGATGGGATCGAGCATGGGCGGGTTAATCTCACATTTTGGCGGGGTGGAGTACCAGCAGGTATTTAGCAAGGTGGGGGTATTTTCGCCTTCGTACTGGTTTTCCAGCCAGTGCTTCAGCCATACCAGCCAGACTGGCAAGCAAGCCGACATGCGCTTTTATTTGCTAGCTGGCCAATTGGAGAGCAACGGCAGCGTGGTAGCGCAGGTCAATGCTATGTACGACACCTTACAGCAAGTGGGGTTTGGTGCAGAGGAGTTACGCAAAGTATTCCACAGCGATGGGCAGCACAGCGAATGGTACTGGGCGAGGGAGTTTCCAGCTGCGTATCAGTGGTTATTTGCGGGTTTTACGGCCACCAGCACTTTGGATGCGAGCCGGTCGAAGTCGTTTAGGTTCAGTATATTTCCCAATCCTGCCGATAGCGTGCTGCATGTTTCTTCAAGCGGAGAGGCTTCTTGTGCGCATGTGGCTTTGTATCACATAAGCGGCTGGTTGGCTTCGCCTTTGCGTAGAGTGTGCCACGGCGATATTGTAGATATATCGGGCTTGCCCCAGGGGGCGTACGTGTGTGTATGGCTGGATGGGCAGGAAATAGCGGGCGTGCAACGGGTGATGATACGGTGAACAGTGAGTGCTAGCATATGATACACAAGTGGAGAGCATGAGGAGCTATGCTCTCCGCTTGTGTACCGTGTGCTACATGCGGTCGTACACTGCCATAACAGAACGCACGGCATCGGCAGAGTTTCGAAGGAGAGACATTTCAGTTTCATTGAGTTGGAGTTCAATGACTTGAGATATCCCTTGGCGGCCGAGTTTCACTGGTACCCCGAGGTACACGTCTTTCATTCCATATTGGCCTTCGAGCAGAATGCAGCAAGGGAAGATGCGGTTTTCATCGCGGAGGATGGCTTCAACCATTTGTGCTGCTGCAGCGCCGGGGGCATACCATGCTGAAGTATTCATGAGTTTTACCAGCTCTCCGCCGCCCACTTTGGTACGCTCTACGATAGCATGGAGTTTATCTGCGCTGATGAGCTCGGTCACAGGAATGCCGGCTACGGTAGTGTAGCGGGGTAGGGGTACCATGGTATCGCCGTGGCCACCCAGCAGCATAGCCTGGATATCTTTGGGTGATACTTGCAACTCATGTGCCAGGAAGGCACGGTAGCGAGCCGTGTCGAGAATACCAGCCATGCCGATGACTTTGGAAGCCGGTAAGCCAGAGGTTTTGTGGGCGGCGTAGGTCATCACATCCAGGGGGTTGGACACCACGATGAGAATGGCATTGGGGGAGTGCTCCATGACAGACTGGGTGACGGCATTTACAATGTTGGCATTGGTGGTGATGAGATCGTCGCGGCTCATGCCAGGCTTGCGGGGTACGCCTGCGGTGATTACCACTATGTCAGAGCCAGTGGTATCCTTGTAATCATCTGTACCAAACAAATAAGTGCTGTAATTATCAATGGGAGCTTGCTGCCAGGTGTCGAGCGCTTTGCCGCGGGCAAAATCGCCCATGATGTCCAGGACTACAATTTCCTTGACGAGGTCTTTGTGCGCCAATACGTTGGCTACGGTAGCGCCTACGTTGCCGGCGCCAATGACGGTTACTTTGCTCATTTCGGGTTGAATATTTTTGGTTTACGAAGGCTTGGCCTGTTTTATTTATACTTCGACTTGCCAAGTTGTGTGTACAACGTCTGTAAATCATGCACAAAACTTGGCGTTAGTTGGTATAAAAGCCGGCGCAAAGGTAGTTTTTTTGCGCTTTTGTGCAGGGGCTTTTTCTAATTTTGCCGCCGGCGAATAATTGGGCGCATGACTTTTGACGTGACCATCCCTGTGCTGGACGAAGAAGCTACCCTGGAGCGGCAGGTGTGCCTTCTACATGGATTCTTGAGCGAGTACTTTCCAGTTGTTGGCCAATGGCGTATTGTCATAGCCGACAATGGCTCGCGCGATGCCACGGCGGCTATCGGGCGGCGCTTGTGCAATGAGTTGCCGGGCGTGGCTTTTGTACAAGTACCCGAGCGTGGCGTGGGGCTGGCGCTAAAGACGTCCTGGGGGCAGTCACAGGCCGACATAGTAGGCTATATGGATCTTGACTTAGCTACAGACTTGCCGCATTTTCTGGAGGCTTATGATGCCATTGCCCGGCAGGGCTACGATTTAGTATATGCTACGCGCCTGCATCCACGTGCGCAAGTTATTGGTCGTACACTTAAGCGGGAGGTGGTTTCGCGTGCGTTCAACCTGTTGCTTAGGATGTATCTCGGTGTGAGGTTTTCTGACGGTATGTGCGGCTTCAAATTTCTTAAACGTAGTGTTTATCATCAACTTTATGAGCGAGGCGCTCGCAACAACGGCTGGTTTTTCTCTACGGAGCTACTCGTCACTGCTGAATGGCTAGGGTTGAAGATGTATGAATTGCCCGTCAAATGGACGGACGATGCTGCTTCCAGCAAGGTGCGCATTGTTCCGCTGGCCAAGCGTTACTGGAATGATATACGGGCGCTCAGGCAGTTGAGATCATGACGTACCAAAGAAATTAAGGTGGCTTATTCACACATACTAAGCTGCGAGCTACGGGGCGTAACCTGCCAGCAAAGGGATATCCACAAAACTAAGTCGCTTTGCCTGATAAAAATACATCTGTAATGCTGAAACCAAGATACCCCCTTTTAAGGTACGTGGCACTCGGGTTTCTTTTTTGAACGCTACTTCGCTTTACCATCAAAAACTTCTACCTTTGTGCATAGGATTAAATCGTTCGATATCTTTATGACAACACCCGCTGATAAGGCCGCATTGCTCCAACGAGTGGATCAGGCATTGAACGACGTAAGACCTCATCTGGCCGTGGACGGGGGCAATGTGGAAGTGGTGGATATCACCGATGCACTCACAGTACGCATCCGTTGGACGGGCGCATGTGAGCATTGCAGCATGTCTATTATGACCCTTCGGGCGGGTATTGAGCAAACGCTGCTGAGTAAAATCCCTGAGTTGACCGGCGTAGAGGCTATTAATGGCCAAGCTGCGTGATTTTTCAATTCTTATGCGATTTTTTATAATATTTGCAGCGCCAAAAATAAAAGAATTACCGTGATGAAAAACCGATTTTTACAAGTTGTTGCTTGTCTGTCATTTATTGTTTTGATTTTACAGGCTAAGGCCCAAAAAGCCGCTGACTTCTACGACGTCGGAGTCATCCAGCAAATTGAAATCCAATTTAAAGAAGACAACTGGCGCTACATCCTTGACTCGCTGCGCTACAACGGCGACGAAGTGCTCATCGGCAATGTGGTCATCAATGGGCAGCGCATCGAAAACGTAGGGGTGCGCTATCGCGCCACGCGCGCGTTTCAGCCCGGCGGCAATCGCAACGGCATGGAGTTGATCCTCAACTATACTGACCCCAACAATACTTATCAGGGTATTTATCGGGTGGAGTTGTCCAGTGCGCTACGCGACCCCAGCATGGTGCGTGAGGTACTGGCCTACGAAATTGCTCGTCGCTACATGCCGGCGCCGCGAGCCAACTACGCCAGAGTCAGCGTCAATAGCAAGCCCATAGGTTTATATGTCAATTTAGAGTCTGTGGATGCTGCCTTCGTGCAGCGCCATTTTGGCGACAGCAATGGCCCGTTGTATCGTTGCGCAGTAAAGCCCGAAATCAGGGCTGCCGAAGGCTGCCGCAGCAATATTTTTGGCTCTTTGCAAGTGGACAGTTCCGCCGACTGCTATCGCACGCACTACCGCAACATCATTGGCTTCGGATTTGACCCCCTGTTCAGCTTGGCCAAAATACTTCAGGAGCGCCCTGAGGACATCCACACTGTGCTGGATGTGGACCGTACCCTCTGGATGCTGGCTTTTAATAATGCCCTGGTCAACCTCAACAGCTACACAGGGCAGTATAGCTCCAACTACTTTCTGTACCGCGACAGGGGGGGGCGCTTCACGCCTGTCATCTGGGAGACCAACCTCTGTTTTGGCAGTTATAAAAACATTGGCATTGGCTCCGACCTCAAACTTGCGGAAGTGGTTCAACTTGACCCCCTGCTCCATGCCAACAGCCCAGAGCGCCCCCTCATCCAGAAACTGCTCAGCAACGACCTGTATAAGAAGATTTACCTCTCTCACCTACTGGCTATTACCAAAGACTATCTAACCAACGATCTCTATCTGACCCGTGCCAAGGAGTTGCAAAAACTCATTCGCCCTGAATTAGTCAAGGACCCCTATTGGTTTTACACCATCTCTGAGTTTGACCAGAGCCTTAAAACCACCATTGGCAAAAAGAGTAAAATTCCTGGCCTAGCCGAAGTTATGGCGCCGCGAGCCGACTTTCTGCGCAAACATTCTGAGCTGACAGTACTGCCACCGCGCATCAGCCAAGTGACCGTCAAGAAGCGGGAAAAACTCTCTGCCGTTATGCTGAGCACGTTCAAGATTCAGGCCAAAGTGGAGGAATACCCCAAGCGCGTGCGCATCTTCTATCGCTTTAACGAAAGCGAGCCTTTCCGAGAAGCTACCATGCTCGACGATGGCAAAAGCGACGACGAGGCCGCCAATGATGGCATCTTTGGCATTGACATTGTACCTTTCAGAGGGGCTCGCACCATAGAGTATTATATTTTTGCCGAGAATGCTCGTATGGTAAGTTACGATCCGCCGCGTTATATGTACGAGTTGCATAAAACCAGCCTGGATGAAATTAACCAGTAACGCACTTTTCCTTTTCGTACATCTGGGACACCGTTCTTTGGTACTTTATCTGCTACTTCACGCCGCGCGCATCCTCGCAGGGGTGCTTCTGGTAGGTATTTTTGGAGTTGTACCTACTGCTGGGGCACAAGACTTCTACAAGCCCGGCGCCGTGGTAGATATCAAGCTTTACTTTCCAGATAAAAACTGGGACGCCATCCTGGATTCGCTCAAGCAAATTGGCAACGACGAGCGTCTCACCGGCAATGCGCTCATTGGCAACGTGCAATACATGGGAGTCGGTGTGCGCTACAAGGGCAACAGTTCCTACTTCAGCGTGCGCAAAAGTGGCTCGCGCAAGTTGCCGTTCAATATCAAAATTAACTATACGGATAAAAATCTAGCCTTGCCCGGTAATATCACCACCATCAAGCTGGCCAATGGTTTCCGTGATCCCAGCTTCCTGCGGGAGGTTTTGGCCTACGAAATTGCAGGCAAGTACATGCCCGCACCGCGGGCCAACTTTGCCAGAGTGTTTGTCAATGACGAATTTATTGGCTTGTATAGCAATACGGAATCAGTGGATAAAAGCTTTTTACAGCGCCACTTTAGTTATGGTAAAGGTACTTTGGTCAAATGTGACCCTGCTGACTGGAGCATCAAAATGCCCGCTGGTTGCCCGCCTTCCGACCATGCTTCCTTGCAGTATCTCGGTCAGGATTCAGTTTGTTATCCAGCTATTTATGAACTGGAGCAAGGTGAGTGGAGCCACCTGATCGAATTTACCCAGACACTGGCCAACAGCCCTGAGCGACTCGAAAGCATGCTTGATATCAATCAGACCCTCTGGATGTTGGCTTTCAGTAATCTCGTCGTCAATCTGGACAGCTACCTCGGCAAGTTTTGCCATAATTACTACCTCTACCGCGACAGCAGCGGGGTGTATCATCCCATCATCTGGGATTTGAACATGGCCTTTGGCGGGTTTCGCTACAACGGTATTGACGATGCTGCCCTATCCGATGAAAAAATGCAGACGCTCAGCCCGTTTTTGCACTACCGCGAAAAAAACCTCAAGCGACCGCTCATTGTGCAACTGCTGACCAACGAACTCTGGCGCAAAATCTATGTGGCCCACATGCGCACCATACTGGAAGAGCAGTTTCTCAGTGGGGCTTTTATCAAGCGCGCTCAGGAGTTGCAACGCTTGCTCGACCCCATCGTACAAAAAGACGTCAACAAACTCTACGACTACGAGGCCTTCCGCCTAAACATAGATACTACGGCCAAAGCCGACAAGTCAAACATCATTGGTTTGGCACAACTCATGAACCGCCGCGCCGCCTTTCTGGCTGAGCACCCGCTTTTTCAGAAAGAACCGCCCAAAATACTGGAAGTGAAGCACTCACTGCAAAAAGATGGCCTGCTCATTACTGCCCGTACGGACACTGCTCGCAAGGTGTGGCTGTTCTACCGGCAGGGCAACCAGGGGCTTTTTCAGCGGGTAGAAATGCGCGATGACGGTGCCTCTGGCGATGGCGCCCCCGCTGACAATGTTTGGGGGTACCTGCTGTTGGCCAGTAAGGGGCTGCAGTACTACCTCGTAGCAGAAGATGAGCGCAACGCTGCGTTGTCGCCTCGGCGTGCAGCTATGGAGTGCCACATAGTCAAGTAGGCCAGTAGTAGAATAGGATGCTGCCCCCAGTATGATAGCTCAAATGTTTTCTATTGGTTTGGTAGAGCCGACATGGGTATCTCTGCTCCGGTAACGCGGGCGCAAAACCGCTATTGTGAAGCCCCCTCCTTGTAAGACTAAAACTATACCGGAGGAGGAGCAGTGCTCCAAGCCAGTAAAACCAGGGTAAAAAGGTGCCATTACGCACTGGATTTCTACACAGCAAGGCGAAGCATTAATTGGCGCTGCTTGCCCAGTGAGCCATATCAGCGGTGCGCACATATCAGGATCTGTGCATAAGTAGCTCGCGCTAGCCTATCAGCTAGCCCAGTTGCCTCTTTGCCAAGTGCAAAAAATGCCCGCTTTTATACACATTTGTACGGTATTGCGTTTCTTGTGAGTTGCAAAACACATAGAGAATTATGTTCAAGCGCCTGATTTTGTTTTTGCTGCTTGGAGCAGCCCTACATGCCTGCGCCCAGGACGATTTTTATCGCAGCTATCGCTTTACCCGCGCTGATACGCTTCGCGGCATGTTGCGCCCTGAGCGCACCTGCTACGACGTGACGTTTTACGATATCAATGTGCGGGTAGATATCAAAAATAAGACCATCGAAGGCTATGTAGATATTGCTTATCGGGCAATGGACGACTTCCAGACCCTGCAAATAGACCTATACGACAACATGCAGCTCTCCAAAATCGAGTTTGAAGGGAAGGCACTGAGTTTCCACCGCGAGCATCATGCAGTATTTGTACAGTTTCCACCTCAGGCCAAAGGCAGTTTGGGTACATTCAGGGTGTATTACCACGGTGTACCTCGAGAGGCTCGAAATCCGCCATGGGATGGCGGTTTTGTATGGAGTAAAGACCGCCTGAGCAACCCTTGGATCGGCGTAGCCTGCGAGGGGGACGGCGCGAGCCTATGGTGGCCTAATAAAGACCACCTCAGCGACAAACCCGATAGTGTGAGCATCCGCGTAGCTGTACTTTCTCACCTTATGTGCGTGGCCAATGGGAATCTACGTCAAACCGTCAAAGACGGCGACTACACCCGCTATGACTGGTTTGTATCTTATCCCATCAACAACTACAACGTGACCCTCAACATTGGCAAGTACGTCCACTTTTCTGACACCTATACTACCCAGGATGGCGAAAAACTCGCGCTCGACTACTACGTGCTTGCTTACAATGAAAAGAAGGCCCGCGAGCACTTCAAGCAGGTACAGGGTGTGTTGGCTTGTTATGAGAAATACTTCGACAAGTACCCCTTCATGCGCGATGGCTTTGCCTTGGTGGAGACGCCCTATCTCGGTATGGAGCATCAGAGCGCCATTGCCTATGGCAACAAGTACATGCGCGGGTACCTGGGCGGTATGATCCCCCGAAATATGGACTGGGACTACATCATTGTGCACGAAACCGGCCATGAATACTTTGGCAATAGCATCAGTTGTGGCGACATTGCCGAGATGTGGATACATGAGTCCTTCACCACCTACATGGAAGCCCTCTACATTGAGTGCATGTACAACTACGAGGAAGCGGAGAAATATCTCGTAAGCCAGCGCGCCTACATCCAGAACCGCGAGCCCATCATTGGCCCGCTGAATGTCAACTTTGACAAATGGGGTGGCAGCGATCACTATTACAAAGGCGCCTGGATGCTGCACACCCTGCGCCACACCCTGCGTAACGACGCCAAGTGGTTTGAGTTGCTTAAGGGCTTCTATCGCAAGCATGCGCACTCTATCATTACGTCCAAACACTTTTTCGACTATGTGAACACTTTCACTGGGCGCAACTACGATGCTTTTTTCCGGCAGTATCTGTACTATCCTACGCTACCTACCTTTACCTGCGAGGTAGAGGCTAAAGGCAGCGGCACGCGTATCCGGTACAAGTGGGAGGCTGACGCCCCCGGCTTTCAGATGCCCATTGCCATAGGTAAAAAGGGCGCTTATGAATGGATCACGCCCCACGCAGAGTGGCAAACACTGACGCTCAAGCATGTGACGCCGGAGGAGTTTCGCGTAGCCACTGAATGGTTTTTAATAGAGGTAAACCGAGTGGACAAATAAATCGGGCACGGGCAGTGCTGCTGTTGTCAATGGTGCTGTGCCTGCTGTGTCAAGTACAATTTGCACGGGTTCAGTGTGCCACTTCAGCACTAGTAGCTAGTGTCAGGAGGGATCTTCAACGATTTGTCTATCAGTAGAAAAGGGTATTGCTTTGTGCTGCTCTCGACGCGAAAGAAAAACATACTGCAGAACAAAGACCAGCGGTGGATGCTCATAAAACTCAGGAAACCAGCGTCTGGGGCAGTTGCGGCTTCCAAACGCTGCCGGATGCCATTGGCCAGGTGGTGCACAATGGCAGTACACCAGAGGTCATCCACAAACATGCCGTGGCGCAATAGGTTGGGGAGTATCAGCCCGGTAAACGCTAAAGCCGCTGTAAGCCAGCCTAGCAAGGTGGTTTTCATGTTCATGCTGGCGGGCGCTGTAGGTTTGGAGTGCGCGCTATTTTTCTTGCATGAGCAAAATGACGAACAAAGCAAAGGTATCTAACCGCGCGGAATTGCAGCTGGAAAATGTGCCTTCAACTTGCCGTCCGTAGGCCTGTTGAGCGCATTGCAGCCTCCACCAGGCTGAACCAAGCCTCAGTATAGATGTTACCCAGTACAAAGTTGAGCGCTATGTCTTACGCGAGTTTGAAAGCTGCCGCACTTGACCTCGAAAAACACGGCATGTTGCTGCGCATACCCCAGGAAGTGGATCCAAATCTGGAAATAGCTGAAATACACCGCCGAGTATTCGAAGCTGGCGGCCCAGCACTGCTGTTTGAGCGGGTGAAAGGTAGCCCATTTCCAGCCCTATCCAACCTGTACGGTACATTTGCCCGTACGGAGTTTTTATTTCGCCATACCTTAGCCAAAGTGCAGAAAGTGGTGGAACTCAAAGTTGATATGGCTCAATTGATGAAAAAACCACTGCGTTATGTATCGGCACCGTTTACCGCCTTGTCGGCATTGCCTATGCGCGTGCCCATAGCGCCCATCCTGCACGGCACAACTACCATTGGTCAGCTGCCACAAATTAAGTCTTGGCCCATGGATGGCGGGGCTTTCGTCACGCTACCACAGGTACTCACGCTGCCACCTGGCAGCCGCAGCATTATGCAGTCCAACCTGGGCATGTACCGCATCCAGCTCAGCGGCAACGACTACATACCTAATAAAGAGGTGGGAATGCATTACCAGTTGCACCGCGGTATCGGCGTACACCATACTGCCTACAATGCCAGCAACGAGCCGTTTCGCTGTTCTATCTTTGTAGGTGGGCCGCCCTCGCACGCTTTTGCCGCCATCATGCCCTTGCCGGAGGGCTTGTCAGAGCTGACCTTTGCCGGCATGTTGGGCGGGCGGCGTTTTCGTTATTTGTACCGCAACGGGCATGTGCTTTCCGGCGACGCGGATTTCGTCATCACTGGTATCATTCGCAAAGACCTCAAGAAGCCCGAAGGTCCTTTTGGCGACCATCTGGGCTACTACAGTCTCACGCACGATTTTCCGGTAATGGAGGTGGAGCAAGTGTATCATCGCAAGGATGCCATCTGGCATTTTACTGTGGTGGGACGCCCGCCAGCTGAGGACTCCAGCTTTGGGTACCTCATTCATAAGATTGTGGAGTTGCTCACCCCTCAGGAGTTTCCTGGCATTGTAGAACTCAACGCTGTAGATGCTGCCGGTGTGCACCCACTACTACTAGCCATCGGCAGCGAGCGCTACATGCCATTCCGCGAGCGCAAGCCAGAGGAGATCCTCACCCAGGCCAATCGGCTACTAGGCTCTGGCCAGACCTCCCTGGCAAAATTCTTATTTATTGCCGCCCAAGGTGATACGCCAGGGCTGAACACCCACGATATCGCCGCTTTTTTTCAGCACGTACTGCAGAGGGTAGATTGGCGCCGCGATCTCCATTTTCATACTCGCACCACTATGGATACGCTGGACTATTCTGGCACTGGCTGGAACGAAGGCTCCAAAGTGATCATAGCCTGCTGCGGAGGCAAACGCCGCGAATTGGCCAGCGAACTGCTCCCGAGCTTCAGCCTGCCCACTGGCTTTGCTGCGCCGCGCTTTGTTATGCCTGGCATACTAGCAGTGCAAGCGCCTTCTTTCAGCGATTATACTGCCTACGAGCACTGTGCACAACTAACAGAGCATTTGCGCGGCCAAGACTTGTCTGGCATACCACTCATTGTGCTGACCGAAGACAGCCAGTTTCTCGCTGCTACGCTCAACAACTTCCTGTGGGCTACCTTTACACGAGCTAACCCCAGCCATGACATTCACGGCGTGGATAGCTTTGTGGAGCACAAGCACTGGGGCTGCCGTGGCCCGCTGGTTATTGACGCCCGCGTGAAGCCACACCACGCCCCACCGCTTGTGCCTGACCCTGCTGTATCGCGCAGGGTGGATGATTTGTTTGCTCAGGGCGGACCGTTGGCGTCGGTGAGGTGGTAGGGAGGTGCAATACGGAAAATCTCGCATTAGCGGAGCGGAGTTATTTCCATTGCTGAGGGCTAGTGGTTGGCGTTAGAGCCGTCATTTGCGTTGGGTATGCCAGGAGATTTCAACTTCTTTACAAGGCGAAAGAGAGTGTGGAGACGGGAGGTTAATGGCAACCAGGCCAAAGTCACTTGCGTATTGTAGCGCATTTGTAGTTTGCCCTGGCTTTTCTTACTTTTGCCCGCCAGCGTCTCTAGGTGCTTAGGCGCATTTTCATCTCGAAGTCATTGAGCAAAGTAAAAAGCATATACGTGTGCGCCAATTGTGGCGCCACCTCGCCCAAGTGGTCGGGGCGCTGCCACGCCTGCGGCGAGTGGAATACCATCCAGGAGGAGGTGGTCGTACCCGAAAGCACCGATGAGCGCAAACGCCAGCTCTGGCAAGGGGCTGCCGGCTCAGAGCGCAGCGCTCCCAAGCCTGTGCTGCTACCCGACATACAGGCCGGCCATACACAACGCTTGCTCACCCCTGACGAGGAACTGAACCGCGTGCTGGGCGGCGGCATTGTGGCGGGTTCGCTAGTACTCATTGGCGGGCAACCAGGCATTGGCAAATCTACCTTACTGTTGCAAGTGACACGCGGTATTCAAACTCGGGTACTTTACGTTTCGGGTGAGGAGAGCGAGGAGCAGATCAAAATGCGCGCCGACCGCCTGGGCATTCAGCATCCACAGTGCTACATTCTCACCGAAACCAACACGTCTCGCATCCTTAGCCATGCCCTGGCCTTGCAGCCTGGCCTGCTCATCATTGACTCCATCCAGACGCTGGTGTCACCATTGATTGAATCTACACCCGGCAGTATTTCGCAGGTGCGCGAGTGTGCCGGCGAGTTGCAGCGCTTTGCCAAAGAGACCGACATTCCTGTATTTATCATTGGGCATATTACCAAAGAGGGCACGCTGGCTGGCCCCAAGCTTCTGGAACACATTGTAGATGCCGTGCTGCAGTTTGAAGGAGATCAGCACTATTCCTACCGCATCTTGCGCACACTGAAAAACCGCTTTGGCTCTACCGACGAGCTAGGCATCTACGAAATGCAGCAGGATGGCTTGCGCGAAGTGTCAAATCCATCAGAGTTGCTGCTTTCGCAAAAAGACCAGGACTTCAGCGGATGCGCCATCGGCGCTACCATGGAAGGGCTGCGCCCCATGCTCATCGAAACCCAGGCGCTGGTGAGCCGCGCCGTCTATGGTACGCCCCAGCGCTCGGCTACTGGCTTTGACTTGCGCCGGTTGAGCATGCTGCTGGCCGTACTGGAGAAGCGCTGTGGCTTTCTCTTTGGGCAAAACGACGTATTTCTCAACATTGCCGGCGGCCTGCGAGTGGACGACCCCGCCATTGACCTAGCCATTGTGAGCGCACTCATCTCTTCGCTGGAGGATGTGACCATTCCCGGCCACGTGTGCTTTGCAGGCGAGGTGGGCCTGTCGGGCGAGATTCGCGCCATCACTCGCATTGAGCAACGCATCCAAGAGGCCGACCGCCTGGGCTTTCGGGAAATTTATGTGTCCAAATATAATCTTAAAGGGCTGGATACCAGTCGCTTCGCCTTGAAAGTGAAAGCCATTGGCCGTGTAGAGGAATTGTATCAGGCGCTTTTTCGATAACGCGGCATTGTGACTGGTAGCAAAGGCTGCACGGGAGGTATCTGCAAGCGCTGTGTTGGGGGACGAACAGCTAGAAGTGGCAGATGAAAGCACTACCTATACTTCGGCACATTGCCAGGTTTTGTGCACAACATCGGTAAATCATGTACAAAGCTTGGCGCTGCTTAGTATAACGCCGACAGTTCTGAACTGCGGCCTGCTTGCTCAGAGTACCCATTTCTGCATTTCGCCCATTATTTCCTCCCGCATCTCCCGCAGTTCTTTCTGCAATTCAGGGTTTAGCTGAAAATGTCGCCAGGCGTACAGTCGCTGCCACGTGCGCATAGCCCAACGCGCGTAGAGCCAGGCGCCAAAACCGGCTAGCGGAGCTACGGCCACTATGCCAATGGCTACACCTATAGGAAAGTATTGCTTCAGCAGATTGAACAAGGCAATGTACCAAATTAGGAAAAACACCAGCCCACCTATGTACTTCCAGGTGGACTGGTATTCGGGTACTACTTTGTATAGCCGAGCCAGCAAGCCGGGCAAGTGAAAAGGCAAGGCATGCAGTAGCCAAACCGCTGCGAAAAGCGGTGCCAGGAGTCCCAGCAGCATCATTTGTACCAGGGCGCTAGCGTTGGCTGGGCAACACAAGGCATGGTCTTGTAGGTTTCGTGCGCTCATGCGGGAAAAGTAGGTGCGCACCTTGCGGGCAAAGCACTCCCAGGAGTTGGCATCGCGGGCTTGCCATTGCCGGAAGGCTTCCAGGAGTTGGCGCGCGCGCATGTAAGATTGAGCCAAGGGCAAGGGGTATTTGTTTTGCCACAGCAGTTCCACCTGGCGCAGCAGCTTGTCTTCGGCTTCGTCGGCAGTGTGTACAACCAACCTCTTCATTTGGGCTTCGAGGTGAGCAGTCAGTTCGCGAACGGCTTGCACAGGGTCTTCGCGGTAGCGCTTCACAAACGGCCTTGCCGGTATAGGTGCCCCGGCATGTATTACCACGCTACCGCCGAAGCGATGCGGGCGCTCGTAAGTAAAGCCCAGTGGCAAAAATACCATTCCTACGTTAAATTCGGCCTCGGTGCGCAAGGCAATTCGGGCTGCCCCAGTTTTGAGCGGTCGGATGCGCCTGCCAGGCAAGCTGGCGCCTTCTGGGGCAATGAGCAGACAGCCACCATCGGCCAAGTGTTTTTCGGCCTGGGCAAAATACTGCTCGTTTTGCAGGGGCTTGCCGTTGGTATCGGCCTGGCGTTGGATGGGGATGCAAAACAGGCGGCTGAGCAGCCAGCTGCTTAGTGGGTGTTTGAACAAGCTGTAGTTGGCCAAAAACCACGTAGGCTGCCGCACATACACTGCGCCCAGCAAGGCATCTAAAAGCGTGTTGGGGTGATTGATCAGTAGGATAGACGCCCCGCGGTAGTGCAGGTATTCCTTGCCCAGCACCGCCTGACGAGGGTAGAAAATCCGCAATGTACTCCACACCACTGCTTTGAGCAAATAATATACTCCTTGCATCAGCCGGCGCATCATAGCATTTCAGGCTTTGAAATCGAGCAAAAACCGTTTGACGTTGTCATCAAAATGGGTAATACCCTCCTCCTCTTCCTCCTGGTGAAAGTGGAAGCGTACTTCCACTGGTAGTATAAATACCGGCAGCCGGTGCTCGGCCAGAAACTGTCGGTGCAAGTCCAGGCGGGTAGCGTCTTTTTCTGTGGTTAGGATGATTTTCTTTTCTGCCTCCATGAGGTCGAAGGTCATTTTCAGGTTGGAAATGTCGCTCTTGCTGAAGTAGCGATGATCTTCGTACTCCAATATTTTGATAAAGCGCACCTGCCGGCGCAGGTACTGTATGAGGTAGTCGGTGTTGGCAATGGCGCACACCAGCAGTACTTCCCAGTCGTCTTCCAGTTGGGTGATGTAGCGTGGGTCGAGTAGAAGGCGAGGCTGCTGATAGGCGAAGTACGAGAAGTATACCCGCTGATGGGGCAGTGGGGCAATTTCGCGCAGCAGAGTCTGGCGTTGTACGGCGGCGGGGTCAGTAGGGCATTTGCTCACTACGATAATGTCGGCGCGCTGATAAGCTGAGCGCCACTCGCGTAGCCGGCCTACGGGCAGCAGCCAGTCGCGCGTGAAGGGCTGGTCGTGTTCAGTCAGCAGTATTTGTAGGCCTGGCGCTACTGCCCGATGCTGGAAGGCATCATCCAACAAAATGACCTCCAGGGCACTGTGCTGCATCAACATGCGAGGTATGCCGAGGGCGCGGTTTTCGTCTACGGCTACATATACATCTGGGAACTTGCGCTTGAACTGGAGTGGCTCATCGCCGACTTCTTCGGCATTAGATTGCAGAGACACCTCCCGGAATCCTGACGTTTTGCGCCGATACCCTCTGGAGAGCACGCCCACCTCCACGTGCGGGTGCAGCAAGCGCAGCAGGTACTCCACATGTGGGGTTTTGCCGGCGCCGCCTACGGTGAGGTTGCCTACCGAGATGACCGGCAGGTCAAAACGCACTGGCTTTAGCACGCCCCAGCGGTAGAGCTGTTTGTGCAAAGCCACACCCAAGCCGTACAACAAGGCAAAGGGCACCAGCAACATTCGCAGCATCCATTTTTGCAGCATAGCGGCAAACATACAGCATTCTTTCGCAAATTGTAGCATAACTTTGCTTGCATGAAAGCTATGGTTTTTGCTGCTGGCTTGGGCACGCGCTTGCGCCCCCTGACCAACGACCGCCCCAAGGCGCTGGTGGAAGTCAATGGCAAGCCCTTGTTGCAGATTGCTCTGGAGCGCTTGCGTTTGGCCGGTGTGCGGCAAGTGATTGTCAATGTGCACTACCTGGCAGAACAGATCATCCGGTTTCTGGAGCAGCCTCAGTTTGCCGATTTGCACATTGCCATCTCTGATGAAAGCGATCTGCTGCTGGACACCGGTGGCGGCCTGAAAAAAGCCTCCTGGTTTTTTGCCGATGGCCAACCCTTCATTCTCTACAATGCAGATGTAGTGACTAACCTGGACTTGGAGTCCATGTATGCGGCGCATCTGCGCTCTGGCGCTCTGGCTACGCTGGCCGTGCGCGATCGCCCTTCATCTCGTTTTTTTTTGTTTGACGAGCAGCAGCGTCTTTGCGGCTGGCAGAACACAGGCACCGGTCAGCAGCGCCTCAGCCGTGAGGTTACCTCTTTTTATCCCTTGGCTTTCAGTGGGGTGCATGTCATATCGCCGACGTTTTTCGAGTATATGCCCGACGAAGCAGTCTTTTCCATACTGGAGTCGTACCTGCGTGCTGCTGCCACTGAAACCATTCTGGCTTGGCGGCACGATGCCGATATTTGGATAGACGTGGGCAAGCCAGAGGAGTTGGCGCGCGCTCAAGAGTTGTATCCTTGGGCATAGAGCAGGGGGCCATTTTTGTGCCAGTTTCTTGTAGAGTAGCCGGAGAGACTGCTCACCCGTGGCTTGCTGCTTTCGCGCTGGGTTTCACGTAGAGGGAGTAAAGGTCGCAAAGGCAGCATTACCGATGGCCGACTTCCTGCGCTATGCCTTATCTATCATCTATCCTAACTCTTCATGCCAATTTCATATTCAGGTAACACTCAGGACGCTATTTTGCAGGCATAACCAAAAAAGCTACCAAGATGAAACAACTCGTATGGTCATGTATTCTTTTTGTTTGTGCTACCAGTCTTGGTATGGCGCAGCCCACCCTTGTGCATCACGACAAGGTTGCTTTCAGAAGCGACCCCGGAATGGTGAATGCTGACTGGGCACCTTTTTACCACGGCGTAGCCTCGGGCGATCCGCTGGAAGATCGCGTCATCATCTGGACGCGCGTAACACCTAACGAAATGAACAGCACCCCCATTGATGTAGCCTGGAGAGTGGCTACCGACCCCGCGCTGACCAATGTAGTGCAAACAGGAGTATTTACCACTACCGCCGCGCGTGATTACACGGTGAAAGTGGATGTGACAGGCTTGCAGCCAGGCCAAACGTACTACTATGGTTTTACTGCGCTGGGGCGCAACTCGCTGACCGGCAGAACGAAAACTACACCTGTGGGCAATCAGGTCAACCACCTCAAATTTGGCGTAGTATCGTGCAGCAACTACCAGGCAGGCTATTTCAATGCTTACAAGCGCCTATCAGAGCGCAATGATTTAGACGCCATCATTCACCTGGGTGATTACATCTATGAGTACGCCGACCGTGTGTATGGCGACTCCTTGCTTTTCGACCAGCGTATGCTACATCCAGAGAACGAGATCGTTACTTTAGCGGAGTACCGCACCCGATACTCTACCTACCGCTTGGATACGGCGCTTGTGCGTGCTCACCAGCAGCATCCGTTTATTGCAGTATGGGACGACCACGAAAGCGCCAATGATGCCTACACTGACGGTGCGCAAAACCACGACCCAGCTACTGAGGGCAGTTGGGAAGCGCGCAAGGCCGTGTCCAAGCAAGTGTATTTTGAGTGGATGCCCATACGCGACACCGACCGCCAGAGTGTGTATCGCCTCATTAGCTACGGCCAGTTGCTCGATCTCATTATGCTCGATACTCGCTTGGAGGGCCGCCAGGAGCAAATCAGCAGTATTGCCGATCCTGCATTGCAAGATACAGCGCGTACCATCTTAGGTAGGGAGCAGCGCGAGTGGCTGTTGCAGCAACTGTCCAACTCTCAGGCACGCTGGAAGGTCATTGGCCAGCAGGTCATTGTGGCAGACCTGAACGTGGGTTGGGCGGCTTTGGCCAATCCTGCGTTTACTTTTGAAGGGCTGGAAAGTCTTTTTCTCGATATATGGGATGGCTACCCCGCCGAGCGCCGCGCCATCCTAAACCATATTCGCCAAAACCAGATTGACAACGTAGTCATCTTGTCAGGCGATTTTCATAGCGCTTTTGCTTTTGACGTGCCTGACAGCCCCGTAAACTTGAATTTTCAGACAGTTCCTGGTTTTGGCAATTTGCCTGTTTACACACCCACTCCTACCTACAATAGTCAGACCGGCGAAGGCTCCATCGCAGTAGAATTTGTAACGCCCAGTATTACCTCGGCTAACTTTGATGAAAATGTAGGCTTAGCAGCTGCAATGGGTTTTCAGTTGCAAATCAACAGCCCCATACAGCCTGTGCCGGGGATTAACCTGGGCAACCCCAACCCGCATATGAAGTTTAAAGACCTCATTCAGCACGGGTATTTCATTCTGGACGTTACTCCTGAGCGCGCCCAGGCAGATTGGTTCTTCGGCACCATCAGTACTGTGAGCAATGCAGAGACCTTTGGTGGCGCTTGGCTTACCGAGCACCAGGCCAACCGCCTGCGCCAAGCCAGCGCTCCCAGTGCCCCTAAAGTGCTGCAAGACTTGCCGGCGCCGCTGAATCCGCCCGGCCTACCCAGCCCGGCCACCCGATTGGACGCCCAGCGCTCCAACTTTGTACTGCTGTCGGTGTGGCCCAATCCTGCACAGGATACAGCTCACGTGCATTACTCCCTAACTCAGAAAGCAAAGGTGCGGGCAACTTTGCACAGCGCCAAGGGCGGGCAAGTGATGCGCTTGGTGGACACCGAGTTGCAGCCCGGCATATACACTTTGGTGGTGGATGTGACCCAACTGCCAGCGGGCTCCTACCTGTGTCGCTTTGTGGTGGAAGGCAGGGCATATACGGCTAAGGTTGTGAAGCAATAGGGTAGGCAGAAGAAGTCTTGGGCGAAGTGCGGCCTACTTGCTTGCTATTTGCTAGAAGTGCCTCACAAAATGTCGTCTGCGATGCCTTTATCTTTTTTCCTTTGCAACAATGGCAAGAAGCCTATATCTTTGGCGGTTCAACTGGATTTCATATTCACCAAAAAATTAGAACCGATGATTCAATCCATTACCCGCTGCTTCAGTGCGTTGGCATTGCTGGTGGCCTGCTCGGTAGGTTACGTATGGGGCCAAACGCCGTTCTTTACCGAAACCTTTGGCGGTCCGGACTTCCCTGCTGGCTGGACTTCCGTAGTGCAGCAAGGCAATAACCAACCTACTTCTGCATGGTTTCGCACTACTACTGGCCCTGCCGGCGATTTTCCCATTAGCCCGCTTGCTTCTACTACGGCGGCTAATGGCTGGATGATTTTCGACTCCGACCTGAACTGCAACATCGGCGTAGGGCAAAATGCCTGGCTGATCTCGCCCCCGCTCAATACTACTGGGCGTACGCAGATCTTCCTCAAGTTTCAGACTTTCTACCGCAATTTTTATGATGTATGCAACGTACGTGTGGGTACTAATCTCAATGACCTCAACAACTGGGCTACCTTCCCTGTATTTCCCAATGTTGCTCCTAATGCATACGGCGGCGGCTCAGCCAACGTGAACCCACAAAACATCAACATCAATATTTCTTCGGCAGCGGCTGATCAAGCCCAGGTGTACTTTGCCTTCCAGTTCCGCTCTACCCCCGGTGACGGCCCGGGCAACCTCATTGGTTGTGCTTACGCCTGGCAAGTGGACGACGTAGAGTTGCTGGAAGGCGACCCCCGCGCCCCGAATGATATGCGCGTGAACACCTTCTTTGCTTTTGCGCCCAATGCCGCCACGCCTGTGTCTCAACGTGAGTCCTTCGGATTCATCGCCGACATTCAGAACGTAGGCTCGCAAGCTCAGCCTGGTTCTACCCTCTCAGTCATTATCGAAAACTCGGATGAAGAAGAAATCTACCGCGACTCCATCCGCTATGGCTCCATTGCTGTGGATTCTGTGGCCGAAAATGTCTTCTTCCCCAACGAGTACACTCCGTTGGATATAGCCGGTGTGTACTTTGGCAGGTATGAACTGACCTTAGACTCTGGGCCGGATGCCAACCCTGAAAATAACTTTCAAGAGTTTATTTTTGCTATAACCGACAGCACATTCTCTAAAGAGTTGTATGCCACCCGCTCGGTAGCACCAGCTGCTGACGAAAGCTACACTTACGGCAATGTGTTCTATGTGCCCAACGGCGATAATTTCGCGGCCAGTTCTATTTCCTTCCGTGTAGCCAATGCTTCTCAACTCACTGGGCGCAGCGTGACCTTGCTACTGTACAAGTGGAACGGCGACGTCAACGACAACTTCCGCGTTGATCCCGCCGAATATGAAAACGTACCTATTGCCTTCAATTCCTATATTTTTACCGGTGATGAACAGTTCAATATTATTACAGTGCCGGTGAACGAAGACAACTCCGTAGCCAGCCTGGAAAGCGACAAATACTACATTGCGGCTGTGCAATATGCCACCGACGACGACCAAGCTTTCTTCCTGCTGGCCAACGACGATTTTGACTATGCCGCTACGGTATTTTATACTGACTCTCTCGACAAACCTCGCTATGCCAGTGCCCTGGATGTAGGCAACTCAGGGTCTTTCAGCCTTATTGGTTTCGGATATGATATTGTGCCGGTGGTGCGTCTGAATATCCGCTCGCTGACCAACACCCAAGAGCCGACGCTTGACCCAGCGGCAGTAGCAGTGTATCCTAATCCGGCAGACCACCATGCTACCTTAGCACTTAACCTCGAAGCACCCTCCGCCGAAGTAGAAATCATCATCATGGATGTTGCAGGCAAAGTGCTCAGCGTACAGCGCCACCAAAATCTGCAGCGCGAGCAGCTCAATCTCTCTACAGCTCATCTGCCTTCGGGCGCCTATAATGTGCGCGTGCGCACCGACAAGGGCGTAGCCGTGAAGCGCCTGCTGGTGCAGCATTGATATTAGGCGTTGCTCGACTATAGAATTTAGCACAATAAGTAGCGGTAGGTGCAACCATGCACTTGCCGCTACTTGTTTAGTCAAAAAGCAGTGCGCTATGCAAAAAGAAACAAAAGAGAAGGATTTCGTGCGCCGGCCTAGTTATCCGGGTGGCCCCAAAGCCATGCAGGAATTTCTGCGCCAGAATTTGCAGTACCCTGCCGAGGCGCTGCAGCATGGCATAGAAGGTACTGTAGTAGTACGCTATGGAATTGACCATAAAGGCAATGTGACGCACGCCAAGGTATTGACAAGCGTAGGCTACGGCTGCGACGAAGAAGCTATACGCCTGGCCAAGATGCTAAAGTTTGACGTGCCTCCGGTCAAAGGGCTAAAGGTAAGTTTTCACAATACGCTTAAGGTTCATTTTCGGCTCTCAGAAAACACTGCGCCCCCAGAAACAATTGCTGCTCCTGACGTAGTCTATACCATAACCCCCGCCGACGCCAGTGCTAACGGGGCGCCAGTGGCCAATAGCAATGAGCACAAGAGCTACACCTACACTATCCAATGGCAGTAATCCCCCACTCCCGTACCACAGAATTTTTTAAGTTTGTAGATACTAATTGGGCAGCGTATTATGTTAATAAACAGGGGGTAATTCTATCCCGCGCCTCGTTCAGAATGAAATCCAATTTGCAATGTCAACCACTCCTCTATTGGCCGGCCGATATTTGGCGGCTGTCTTTGTTTTTGCCTTTTTCACCACCTTTGCCCAGCCGACTGACACCATGAACACCAACCCGATAGAGCCCTATAAAAAGGAATGGAAGTCCATTGACTCCCTTAGCCAGAAAGGGCTGTATCAATCGGCGTTGGAAGTTGTAAACCGCCTATATCCGCGCACCGTACAAAACAATCAGTACGCGCAGTCTGTCAAAGTACTGCTATACAAAGCCCGCCTGGTGCGAATGTTGGAAGAAGACGGCCAATTGGCAGCCATCCGAGAGTTGCAGGCCGAAGAAAACAAAGCCCCTTTTCCAGTGAACGCCGTTTTGCAGTCTGTGTTGGGCGAACTGCTTTTTGACTACTTGGAAAACCAACGCTACATCTTGCACGGGCGTGTCTCTACGGCTGATACCCGCCCCGACGACATCAAGACCTGGAGTATGGAGCAACTGGAGGCCGAGAGCAGCCGCTATTTTCTATCTTCTGTACAGCACGAGGGGCTGGCTGACATACCCATCCAACAGTTTGATGCTGTAACCACCAAACCCGTGCAAACAGACGAATTGCGCCCCAGTCTATTCGACCTGCTAGCCCATCGTGCTATTGATCACTTCTCTAACGATCGCGGCTACCTTACCCGGCCAGCCTATCGCTTTCAGATTGAGCAAATGGAGGTCTTTGCCGAAGTCTCTCAGTTTGTCAATTACGAATTTAAAACCCGCGATACTTCCTCTTTTCACTACCGCGCGCTACTCCTCTTCCAGCAATTGCTGCGCTTGCACACGCCTCAAGCCAACACGGCAGCTTTCTTGGATGCCAATCTCAAGCGTCTGCGCTTTGCCCATCGGCATGCTGTTCTGCCCGATAAGGACAACCTGTACAAAAATGCCTTGCAGCAGCACGTCAAAGCCTGGTCGCACCAGCCCTTGATTGCCGACTACTACTACGCCCTGGCCGAATGGCAACACGACTACGGCCAAGACTACAACCCCGAGACTAACGAAGATACCAAAAAGTGGGCATGGAAAGAAGCGCTGACTATTTGTGACAAAACCATTAAAGAGTATCCTGGCACTTATGGCGCTGCCCAATGCGCTCGGCTGCGCGCTACCATCTTGACCAAAGACCTTTCCTTGCAAGCTGAGCAGGTCGGCATTCCTGGCAAAAACATACTGTTGGCCATAGCTTATCGCAACGTGCCCCGCGCTTTTGTCAAAATCGTGCCCCTCAAGTGGGAAGACCGCGAGCGTTTTCAGCGCTGGGATACTGCCAAAGACCTGGACTGGCTCAACAACATCAAGCCTGTACAGCAGCTGACCGTAGAACTCAAAAACCCCGGCGACTACCGCCACCACAGTACAGAGGCCGCCGTCAAAGGCTTACCTGCCGGGTACTATGCCATACTAATTTCTGACAACAACAAGTTTCGATTCAAGGAGAATGCAGCGGGTTTTCTCACCATCCAGGTATCCAATCTGGCCTACCTACAACGCAACCTGCCGGAGGGTGGCGCGGAGTTCTGGGTGGTAGACCGCTTCAGTGGCAAACCCATACCTGGGGTGAAAGCCGAGTTTTTTCAATCTTCTTACGATTGGACGCGACGCCGCCAGGACAAGCGCAAGTGGAAAGAGGCTACCAGCAATGCTGAGGGGTTCGTGACACTGGACGCTGCTGAGCAGTACCAGTCTTTTGACATAGTATTAAGCAAAGGTACAGAGCGATTGTATTCTGACAATCCGTATTCCACTTATCGCTATTTCTATCGCCGCGAACCCCAAATTCAAACCCACTTTTTCCTCGACAGAGCCATTTATCGCCCTGGCCAGACGGTCTATTTCAAATGCCTGGTGGTGCAAAGTGATGCCAAAGGCGTGCCAGCCATCATGGCCAACGAAAAAGTGACAGTTGCGCTCTACGATGCCAATGGCCAGGAAATTGCCAAACAAGAACTGCGCACTAATAGCTACGGCACAGTGCACGGCGCTTTTCAGGCGCCCGAAAACGGCCTGCTGGGCCTCATGCGCTTGCAGTCTTCGCTCAACGGCGCCCAGTACTTCCGAGTGGAGGAGTACAAGCGCCCCAAGTTTGAAGTGGTCATGCAGCCTCTGGAAGGCACTGTAGCCCTGGGCGACAAAGTAACTGTGAAAGGCAAGGCCCAGGCCTATGCAGGCAGCAATGTGGATGGCGCCGCTGTGCAATACCGCGTGGTGCGCCAGGTTTTCTTCCCTTGGATACCCTGGTACTGGATGTGGCGCGCCAGCTATATGAATCAACAGGAAATGGAAATTGTCAACGGCGTGACTACCACCGATGCCAACGGCGAGTTCAGCATCACTTTCGACGCCATACCCGACCGCTCCATATCTAAAAAAAAACAGCCAGCTTTTCGCTTCACTGTGTATGCTGATGTGACCGATATCAATGGTGAAACACGCTACGGTGAAAAATCCATCAACCTGAGCGACAAGGCGCTAGTGCTGGGCATCAACGCTCCACAGCAGATAGACCGCAGTGCACCGCTCAATCTGTCCATCTCCGCTACTAACCTGGATGGTCAAAAGACACCTACTGAGGGCGATGTACGTCTTGAGCGCTTGCAAACCCCTGCACGTAGTGTGGTAGATCGCCTCTGGGATGCCCCCGACATGCCGAACCTCAATAGGGAAGAATTTATCAAGCTCTTCCCCAATCTGCCTTATCAGGAGGAGCATCGCCTGGAAAATTTACCCGTGGATGCGGTCATTCGCCAGGAACGCTTCAACACGGCGCAATCAGAGGCCTATGCCCTCTCCGTAGCCGACTTAGCGCCGGGATATTACCAAATCGTCTTGCGCAGCAGCGACGCCTCAGGGCAACCTGTAGAGTATCGCCATGTATTTACACTCTACGACAGTAAGGCTCGCCTGGCGCCGGCCAATACCATTTGGTGGGCCGACATCCCCGTCAAAAAACTCCAGGTGGGCGAAGTTGCACGCCTGTTTGCCGCCTCTACTTCTGGCCAAGCCGTTATACTTACTGAACTGGAGCAGGATAACGCTCCGCTGGAAAGGCCTTCCGTCTCGGCGCCTACCAACTGGCACGAGTACTCGCGCTACATTTCTGTAAACGACCGGGGTGGGTTTTACATACAGGCTACCTCCATACGCCTAAACCGCGTATTTTCCGTCCAGCAGCTCATTGACGTGCCTTGGAGCGATAAGGAGCTGGATGTAGAATACACTACCTTTCGCGATAAACTCCTGCCCGGTCAGGATGAAGAATGGCGCATCAAAATCAAAGGCCCCAAAGGCGAGCGCGTGGCAGCTGAGGTAGTCGCTGCCATGTACGATGCCTCGCTGGATGCCTTTGCGCCACACGGCTGGAATTTGTCACTCTATCCTGTTTACCAAAGTGCCGCGATGCGCTGGAATTCCGTCTTGTTTTCTACTACGCAAGCGCGTATGCACGCTGTGGAGTGGAACAAAATACCCAAGTCTGGCTTAGAGCGCATGTATCGAGAACTACAAGATATCTCTCTTGGCTTGGTGTATGGCATGGTCAGGATGAGGAAGGATGCTGCCTCTCGGGCGCCCGGAGCGCCTATGCCTGAAGCCATGATGGCCATGGATGCTGAAACCAGCGAAACAGAGCCATCCCGTAGCGGCCCTGTGCCGCCCGCTCCGACAGTAGCAGAGCAGGAAGAAAAACCCAACCCTCCGGCTCCTCCCTCATTCGGCGTGCGCACTAACTTAAAGGAAACAGTTTTCTTCAAACCCGACTTGATGACTGATGCCGAGGGGAACGTCATTATCCGTTTTACGATAAACGAAGCCCTCACCCGCTGGAAACTACTGGGGCTGGCGCACACTACCGACCTGCACACTGCAATTTTCAGCCGAGAAGTACTTACTCAGAAGGAACTTATGGTGCTGCCCAATGCACCGCGGTTTGTGCGCGAGGGCGACGTGATCGAGTTTTCGGCCAAGGTGAGCAATCTCTCTGACCGGGTACTCTCTGGTACAGCCCGGCTGGAACTCTTCGATGCACTGACCATGCGTCCAGTGGACGCCCAACTGGGCAATGCCGCCACGCTAGTGCCTTTCAATGCAGATGCTGGCCAATCGGCAGCCTTGAAGTGGATGCTGCGCATTCCGCAAGGCGAAGTGTCTGTCCTGACGCATCGCATAACTGCCCAGGCAGGTGCTTACCAGGATGGTGAAGAAAGCGCCATACCCGTACTGACCAACCGCATGTTGGTGACCGAAACCATGCCCATGTTCGTCCGTAGCGGGCAAACCAAAACGTTTACTTTCAATGCGCTGCGCAACACCAACTCCTCCACGCTCAGCCACCAAAAATTTACGCTGGAGTTTACTTCCAACCCTGCCTGGTATGCGGTACAGGCGCTACCGTATCTCATGGAGTATCCCTACGAGTGCATAGAGCAAGTATTCAATCGCTTTTATGCTAATACCTTGGCAGCTTCGGTGGCCAACAGCCAGCCGCAGATACGCAAGGTATTTGAATCCTGGCGTGGCACGGACGCCCTACAAAGTAATCTGCTGAAAAACCAGGAGCTCAAGTCTGCCCTGCTGCAGGAAACGCCCTGGGTGCTGGCTGCTCAAAAGGAAACCGACCAGCGCCAGAGCATTGCCCTGCTCTTTGATCTGCATCGCATGGCTAAGGAGCAGAAGGAAACCCTGGACAAAATAGCCCAGCGGCAGTTGCCCAGCGGCGGTTTTGCTTGGTTTCATGGTGGCCGCGAAAACTGGTACATCAGCCAGTATATTGCCGAAGGCCTGGGCAATTTGCGCCAGCTGAAAGCTCTAGACCCTGCCACCATCTCTCAGGCTACAAGCATTGCTCAAAAAGTCGTCAAGCACATTGACGAGCAAATAGCTCGCGCCTATGAAGACCTCGAAAAAGAAGTGAAGGCTGGTCGTGCCAAGTGGGATGATGACCACCTCTCCAACATCTTCATCCACTACCTGTACACGCGCAGCTTCTACCCTGAAATGCCGCTGGAAAAACGCGCCGAGCAAGCCCGGAGCTACTACATGGGGCAAGCAGTCAAGTACTGGCTCAGCAAGAGCGTCTATGAGAAAGGCCTTCTGGCGCTGGCGCTACACCGCGCTGGCAAGGTTGCCGAAGCAAAATCTATTGTGAACTCCCTGCGCGAGCGTGCGCTGCGCTCTGAAGAGTTGGGTATGTACTGGAAGTACGATCGCGGGTACCTCTGGTATCAAATGCCCATAGAGACACACGCCCTGATGATCACGTTGTTTGACGAAATCACCAAAGATGACAAAGCCGTGGACGAAATGCGCCTGTGGTTGTTGCGCAACAAGCATACTACCCACTGGAAAACCACCAAAGCCACTGCTGCTGCCGTGTATGCCCTGTTGATGACGGGCGAGAATTGGCTCAAAGACGGCCAGGCTGTACAGGTAAGCTTTGATAAAAACACCCAAAACACCTACGCCGAGCGCATAGCTACCGCTCAGGCCGATGCCCAAGCTGGTAGCGGCTACTTCAAAACAGCATGGGACGGGAAGGAAATCAGCCCCTCCTTGGCCTCCATCAAGGTGCGCAACCCCAACAAGGCTGTAACCTGGGGAGCTGCATATTGGCAGTATTTCGAACAGTTGGATAAGATTAAAACCTTTGAAGCTACACCACTTACCATCAAAAAAGAGCTGTTCAGAGAAGAATCTTCTGACAAAGGCCCTGTACTGCGCAGCCTGGATGCAGGGCGTGTACTCCAGCCCGGCGACAAGGTGGTGGTACGCATTGAAATACGCGTGGATCGCGCCATGGAGTACGTCCACCTCAAGGATATGCGCGCTAGTGGTTTCGAGCCGGTCAATGTATTGAGCAGTTACAAATGGCAAGGCGGCTTGGGCTACTACGAAAGTACTACCGACGCTGCTACGCACTTCTTCTTTGACTACTTGCCCAAAGGTACGTATGTATTTTCTTACCCATTACGGGTATCTCACAATGGCGACTTCTCTAACGGCATCACCACCATGCAGTGCATGTACGCGCCGGAGTTCAGCAGCCATTCGGAGGGTATTCGGGTGAAGGTGGCAGCCGCCTCAGGCAAGTGATGCCGAAAGATACCTTTACTGTGCCTTTCAAATGGCTTGCGAAATAGAGCAAATCAGACGTTGCGCTCTTCGCGCGGCGCACTGCAGGCAAACTGTATAGAGTGGAGTAAATTTTTGGCGCCACTGAAATATTCCGTTCCTTTCTTTTAAGATACCGTTCCGTTAATTTTCAGCTTGTGTAAGTATAGCAGTATCAACAGGCACGGTTATTGCACCGTACATTTACGGTACATAACAAATCATAAACCGTGGAACACTATGATCAGCGAAAAGCCTGCCTTGCCAGTTCGCCTTGCCTTTTTCGAAGAAGCAAGAGCACAAGGGCGTTGTTTTGCAGCCGGCGAAGCGGAATGGGAGGCCATCATTAGCTATTACCGCGAGCAGGAATTGTATATCCAGGCGTTGGAAGCAGCAGAAGATGCCCTGCGGTGTTTCCCAGATTCCGTTGCCTTGGTTTTGAGTAAAGCCCATGTACTCATTGCGCTTCACCGAGAAGAGGCTGCACTGAGTTGGCTTTCTTCTTTGCCGGCAGGGGTGCGTTGTTTTCATACGGTTCTGCTCGAAGCAGAGGTGCTAGCCAACATGGGCCGGTTTGAACAAGCGCTGGATATCCTGTACAGGCTTCGAGAAAAAAAACTGCCGAGGAATCGCCTGGCGGATACCTGGGTAGCCGAAGCGTTGTTGTACGGAAAACTGCGCAACCAAGATGCGGTATTCTCCTGTTTGCGCACAGCACTGGAGTTGCAGCCCGATCATGCGGTTGCCCTCCTGCGCACAGCCGACTGGGTGAATGCCACCCAACGATATGAAGCAAGTGCTGCCTTGCACGAGCGTATTCTGGAGGCTAGGCCTTTTTGCAGCAGGGCCTGGTATAACCTCGCCCAGGCTTATACTTGTCTTGGCCGATACGAAGATGCGCTTGCCGGTTTTGAGTTTGCCTTTCTCACCAACCCCGCATTTGAAGCGGCATACTTAGAGTATGGCGAAATGTGCCTTGCTTTAGGGCGGGCGCACCGGGCCTTGGAATGCTTTGAGGAGATGCTAGGGCGCTTTGAACCCACTGCAGAAGTATATGCTTTTGCAGGCCAATGCTGCCTGGCGCTGCAGGATTTTCGGCGAGCTCTCCGGTTTTTCAAGCTATCCCTGGCGCTAGAGCCTTTCGACGACGAAGTATTATTCCAGGCGGGTACCTGCTGCATGCAGTGCCGATGCTGGGGTAAAGCCAGGCGCTATCTGGTACAGGCCATTCACCTGGACCCCTTCCGCGAAGATTATCATATAGCTTTGGCGCAGGTTTTGGCTCAATTGGGCAACTTCAAAAAGGCAAATAGCCACTACAAAATTGCCCTGAAACTAGCTCCTGAAGATGACCAGTACACAGCAGCGTACGCCCGCTTTCTGTTGCACATTCAGGACAGTGCAAGCGCGCTGTCGTTGCTGGAAAAAGCGGTGCAGGCAGAAACCGCAAGTACAGAATTACAATACCTGTATCTCGCTGCTTTGTTTGCTGAGGGCCGCCAGTCTCAGGCGCTTTACTTACTGGAAGAGATGCCAGAGGTCCAACCTGAAGACCTTCATGTACTCAATGAATGTGCACCTGGGCTCCTGCTCCGATATCAGATGAGAAAGGCCGCTCTCCTTGCCAGCCAGTGATTTCGAGCAGTGCACCCGGCACTTGTGGCCGATTTTTGTCCTGCCTCAACATTTCCAAGGGCTTGTTCTATGCCGCACGGGCTAAGTAGCTAACTTTGCTTTGCAAATCCGGTTTTCATGAAGAATTGTCTGCTATTGCTTCTGTCTTTGGGTGTTGGGCTTGGCAACCTGCCGGCGCAAAAAATGTTGTATGGCAAACCTGAAGCAGACCCCGATATGCCCAACTGGGCTATGGCTATGTACGCCCCCCAAGCTAATGTGGCTGTGGTGGACTCCCTGTTCAAAGCCTGGTATGTCGTGCATCCTTTTCAGAAAACCATGCACACGCAGTATTACAAAAAGTGGCGCCGCCGCATAGAGCCTTTTGTACAAGCCGATGGCAGTGTAGATTTTTCTGCAGTTGCCGCTCGCCAAAAAAACACAGCTGCCCAATGGCTGGCACAGTGGAACAACCCACAGAAATCGGCCAACCCTGCCTGGCGGCACATCGGCCCTATGGAAACGTTCAATACCTTCCCCGGGCAGGTGAAAGTGTCGTGGCAGGCTAATGTATATTGTATTGACCAAGCTACTACAAACCCAGACATACTCTATTGCGGTACGGAGGTCGGCGGCATCTACAAAACAGTTGACAGGGCGCAGAACTGGACGCACGCCTCTGCCAACGCCCTGATGCGCTCGGTGACCAGCATTCGCATACACCCTACAAACCCCAGCATCGTGTATGCTGGCGATGTGGAAGGCCGCGTGTATCGCACCAATGACGGCGGCCAAAGTTGGCAACTCCTTCTGGAAATACCTGACTTAAATCAGGATGGTATCAATGATATCAATGACATTGTCATAAATCCTTCCAATACAGACATTGTACTGGTAGCGGGCTATAGCGGGCTGTACCGCAGCGCCAATGCCGGCCAAGCCTGGACGCAGCTCTACACGGAGGTCTGCTGGGATGTGGAAATACACCCCACCCAGCACAACATTGTATATTTGCTCAAAACCAACCCTGCTCAAAAACGCTGTGAGTTTTTCAAGTCCGACAACTTCGGCGCCACTTTCAGCATACGCTCCAACGGCTGGTACACCTCCACAAACCCTGCCCGCCGCGACGACGGCGCCCGCATGACCGTTACGCCCGCTGACCCCAACCGCATCTATGCCGTGCTCATCGGCGACTCCAAGCCCGGCGATAACGGCTTTATTGGCGTGTTTCGCTCCTCCGACGCCGGCGAGAGTTGGATGCTGCCCAGCCCGCCCGTCGGCGGCCCCTGGACGGCCTCCCACCCCAACCTCATGACACTCAACAACACTAACACCCTCTACCAGGGCTTCTACAACTTGGCTATTGCTGCCTCTCACACCAATGCCGACCAGCTTCTCATCGGCGGCCTCAACCTCTGGAAAAGCGAGAATGGCGCGCAAACCTACACCGCTCTGGGCGGATACCAGGGCAGCCTGGACTGGATACACCCCGACCAGCAGGAAATCAAAATTCTAGGCACCGACGTCTGGGTGGCTAACGACGGAGGTATCAACTACTCCAACAACTTCTTTGCCACCCACGAATCTCGCAAGCGCGGCATCATTGCTTCTGACTTCTGGGGCTTCGGCAACGGCTGGAACGAAGACCTCGTCGTAGGTGGGCGCTACCACAATGGCAATACCGCCGGGCGAAATACCTTTCTGCCAGGCCAATTCCTCCGACTGGGCGGCGCCGAGGCGGCTACTGGCTACGTCAATCCCGGTATTCCGGGCAAGGCCTACTTCTCCGATATCAGTACCCAGCTAATTCCGCTGGGCTTTTCTCAACAGGTGATAGAACTACCTCCCTTAAGCGACTACCCCTCCGAAACCTACTACGCCGCCCACTCTAGCGAACTAGAATTTCATCCGCTGTGCTACAAGCACATCTACATCGGCAAGGAAAACCAGCTCTGGGTATCGGAAGACGAAGGCGCCACCTTCCGCTTGCTCAAAACCTTTGAGGGCAGTACAGGGCCAGTCATGCACTTTGAAATATCGCGCAACAACCCGCAGGTGATCTACGTGTACCAGCGCGTTACCTTTTTGGGCGCGCGGCTTTGGAAAACCAACGACGGCGGCGCTACCTGGCAGAGCTTCAACCTACCCAATGCCCCTTCGCAGCGCGCCGGAACCATGACCCTGAGCGCTACCGACGAAAACACCCTCTGGGTAGCCTTTGGCCACCAAACTAACGACGGCGCTAAAGTATTCAAAACCATGGATGGCGGGCTCACCTGGCAAAATCTCACTACGCCCTTGCTCGATGGCCATACCATACACTACATCTTTCACCAGGCAGGCTCACAGGGGGGGGTCTACATCGGCACAGATTACGGTGTGTTTTATCGCGACGATACCATGAGCAACTGGGAACCCTACGTCAACGGGTTACCGGCGGCTACTAACTGTAACATCATGCGTCCGTTCTATCGCAACAGCAAGCTCCGCTTGGCTACCTATAGCCACGGCGTATGGGAGGTGGACTTCAAAAACCCCTCGCCGCCCATTGCCCAACCTATGGTGGACAAACGCTTCAGCACCTGCGCGCGCGATACCTTCTTCTTTGAAGATTACTCCATCCTGCAACACACAGGAGCTTCCTGGCGCTGGTCTTTTCCTGGTGCTGCCTGGGTAAGCGACAGTACCGCCCGAAATCCGCGCGTGGTGTTTGGCCAGCCTGGTTCTTATCAGGTTAGCCTTACTGTCACAGATGCTACCGGCGCCAGCCACACCAAAACCGTAGCCGACATGGTGCGCATACCGGAAGACGCCTGCCGCCCTCAGGACGTACCCGGCATGGCCCTGAGGCTGGGCGGTGGCTCATCGGACTATGCCGCGGCGCCCGGCTTCAACCGCCCCATCACTCATTTTACCATTACAGCCTGGATCAAGCGCAACGGCAACCAGAACAATAACGCCGCCATCTTTTTTTCGCGCGGAGGCAACACAGTGGCCGGTCTCAACTTCGGTTCTGCCAATGAGTTGCGCTATCATTGGAACAATAACTTCTGGAACTGGAACTCTGGTCTTGTAGTGCCTAATAACGAATGGACGCACGTAGCCCTCGTGGTAGAACCTACCCGTGCCACGCTGTACCTCAATGGCATACCGGCTGTGAATAACGGCGTACATCCGGTGCAAAACTTTCAGGGGGAGATTTTCATTGGCGCCGACCTCAACTTCTCCTCCCGCAGGTTTAATGGCCTTGTTGAAGAAGTATGCGTGTGGAATCGAGCCTTGCCCCAAGATGAAATTCGGGCCTTGCGCCACTTGTGCAAGCGCCCCCAAGACGACCCCACCTTGCTGGCCTACTACCAGTTTAATGAGCCTTCGGGCGATTTGCTAGACCGCGCGGGTACCCGCCATGCCCGCCTCAGCGGCAACGCTACGCGCACGACGTCCACCTGCCCAGTGGGCGGTGGTGTTTCTGCCCGTCAAACTGTGCAAGGTGCTGGCAGCTACGACTTTGCCAGTACGGATGTGATGCTGGTATTTCCTGAGGCAGGCGCCTTACCCAATGG
This sequence comes from uncultured Saprospiraceae bacterium, assembly GCA_938015595.1. Classification (GTDB taxonomy): domain Bacteria; phylum Bacteroidota; class Bacteroidia; order Chitinophagales; family Saprospiraceae; genus UBA2329. Next base: position 246,174 of record CALLPI010000001.1, read on the forward strand.
CGAGGTAGTAGTTTCTCGCATCAACACAGCTCCTGACCAACTCACCGGCAGTGCACCGCATTCGCGCGCCTGGTGGGTGATCAATAACTACGGCACTAACCCTGTATTTGCACCGCTCGTCAGAGTTGAGTTTTCCAACATCGGCCCAATTGGCCCGGTCGAAGCCGCCTCGCCTGCGTCTTTTCGCCTGCACACTCGCCCCGACAATGGCGAGGGCAGCACCTGGCAAGCGCTGGGCCAAGCCGCCGACATGACGGCGGGCGCAGATGGTGGCGCCAGCTTTGATGCAAGTGCGCCGATTACCCGTTCGGGCCAGTTTATCATTGCCCGCGACGGTACTCCGGTAAGCAGCTCTCAGGTAGAAGTTGTACCCTATCGCTTTATCGTGTACCCCAACCCAGTAGGCCAACAAGAGGAACTCATAGTACGAAGCGCTCAAAATGAAAACTTTACGCTGACTTTGTTCGATACCTCCGGCAAGCGTTTGCTCCGTAATCAAGGCCAGGGGCAATTGCGCATAACTTTGTCGGAGCTACCTGCCGGCATATATATTTACCGAATTGACACAGTGGACTGGATGACCCACGGCAAGGTAGCAGTGCAGTAAGCGCAGGGTACTTTGCCTTAGCTGAGGAGGAGGTTACTCAGCTCTGGGTTCAGCCGCGCAACACTCCCTTCTTTGAGCAAAGAAACTTGGTTTGCACTTGTACTTATCGGCTCGAAAACACCTTGCGTATTACCTGCCGCAGCTCTTCTACGTTCAGCGGCTTGCTGATGTACCCGGCAAAGCCCCTGGCCAGGCAGTCTGCTTCTTCTTCGGGTTGGGCTTGGGGGCTTACTGCCAATACCGGTGCCGAGGTATGTAGCCGCATAGCTGCCAGAGTCTCGAGGCCATTCATTTGCGGCATTTGAAGGTCGAGCAAGATTAGGTCAAAAACGGCGCGCGCAGCGAGGCTCACTGCCGCCTGCCCGCTATCGGCTAGTTCAATGTGCGCATCATCAAGTATTTTCAGCAGGGTGCTTCGCCCGGCAATGCGGTACAGGGCGTGGTCGTCCACTAAAAGGATACGCATAGCGCCGGGCAGTTGTTTTTGCCCGCGCTCTTCTCTGTGCATCTGCTCCAAGGCAGGTAAAGCCACCGGTACGCTCACTTCGTGAAGTTGGGCAATGCCTTTCCGGTTAGAGGTTACTTCTATGCGCCCCTTCAGTAGCCGAATCAATTTTTTGGCAATGCCTAATGGCACAAGAATATCCTGTCGGGGCAGTACGACTTGCTGGTCTTCGGCAGCTTGGTGGTAAAATGCCTCCCAGGCTTTCATCGGCATATCTAAGGAAAAATGGCGAAATTTGACTTGGAGTTGAGGCTGGAGATATGCTGTGTGCACAATAAATTCTATGGATAGCCCTTCCTCTGGCATAGAGGGTGCGCTTACGCATTGAAAAACGTTGAGTAATAGCAAGAGCAGGATGTTTTGGTCGCTTCGCAGCAAGAGGGAAGTGTCAGTGCTATTGACGATGGCTACCCGGAACCCCCGCTGCGCTGCCTGGGCGCCGGCCCAGTCGCCGAAAGTTCGCACCAGATGTGTCAGGTTGAAGTCGGAGATATCTACCTGCGGAGTGTAGGCTGTATCCGGCAGCCCGTACAGCAGATTGTGCACTGCAAACCATATATCAGCGGTATGACTGCGCAGTTCACTCACGAGTTCGAGTTGGGTGCGCGAGGCGGTTTTCTCAATCAAATGGGCACTGTTCATGGTATGAAACAATGACGTCTGCACTTGCTTGGCTAGTGCGGCCATCGTTTGCTGCCAGTGAGCCTTGTCCAGTTGACGGGAGAAGAAATGTGAATCGGAGGGGATTACTTGGTCGGTAATGTCTTGCGTGCTACCAATGAGGAGGATTTGTCCTGTCTCTGCATCAATGTGCATTTTGGCGCATAAGGCGATATACCTGACCTGGTTGTTCACCATAATCCGATGCTCGGTTTTGTGTACCTCTTCATCGTGCATGGCTGCTTCGAAGAAGGCCTCTACTTTGGATTTGTCTTCAGGAAAAACATACTGGATATAATCTGACAGTGAGCGAAGGTCTTTTTGGGGTGGCAAACCGAATATTTTGTACATTTCTTCCGTCCATTTCATAACATTGCCCACCACTTTCATCTCCCAGTTGGCAAACTGCGCCAGTTCTTGCGCTTCGCGGATGCGGCTTTGCTCAAGACTTAGTTTTTCGGCAGATTCGCGCAGCTTCATCTGAGTTTGAAACCGCTGCATGGAGTGACGTATGCTCTTGACCAAGGCTTTGGCGTCAAACTCACCTTTGACCAGGAAGTCCTGTGCTCCGGCGCGTACGCATTGTACGCCTACGATGTCGTTGTTCAGCCCAGTCATGACAATGACAGGCGTATCAGGGCATTGGTGCAGGAATTTTTCGAGGGTGCTAAATCCCATACTGTCGGTGAGGGAGAGGTCCAACAGCACCAGGTCAATTTCCTGCTGGTCAATGAGGGCAAAGCCGTCTCGCAGAGAATTTGCCTCGAAAATGTCGTACCCCGGGGCCAGTTCTTCCAGGTAGATGCGTATAAGGGTGGCATCAGCGGGGTTGTCCTCTATGACCAAAATACGTTGCGGCATATTCCTGGGTGGTGTAAGTGTAATGTCGTGTTATGTGGTACAGCTGCGGTTTATTTTATGCATGATCGGGTTTTCATTTAAAAACAGAGATTTTAGCAATGCTGTACTTTCATCACTCAAAGATACGTAGTTTTGGCACAAAACTCAGGATGTATGCCCGTGAAAAGTAGCGAGGAGTTGCTGATGCTCTTCTTTCAATATCTTGAACAACAGAAATTTGAAAAGCCTCCCTATAGCTTGTATGAGCCAATGGCGTATATTATGAGGTTGGGTGGTAAGCGGCTCAGGCCAGTGCTTGCTCTAATGGGGTGCCAGTTGTTTGGTCAGCCGCCAGACAAAGCACTGCCTGCTGCCATGGCGGTGGAGATTTTTCACAACTTCAGCCTAGTGCATGACGATATTATGGATCAGGCCCCACTGCGCAGGGGGCAGCCCACCGTGCATAGCCGATATGGACTGAGCACCGGTATCCTCTGTGGTGATGTCATGCTCATTGAAGCCTACGAGTATCTTAGCCAGTGCTATGACCGAGCGCCTTTGATTTTGCTACTGAAGGTGTTTAACCGAATGGCCATTGAAGTATGCGAAGGGCAGGCAGCAGATATGGACTTTGAACAACGCTCAGACGTGACCTTGCCAGAGTATATGCTCATGATTGAACAAAAAACCGCTGCGCTCATTGGTGCCGCCCTGCAATTAGGTGCCATTATTGGTGGGGCATCCGAAAAAGACCGGCAGCACATCAACCTTTTTGGGCGCATGATAGGCCAGGCCTTTCAGGTGCAGGACGATCTGCTGGATACCTTCGGTGCACCAGAGACATTTGGCAAAAAGACTGGCGGCGACATCGTCCAGAACAAAAAGACCTTTCTGCTGCTCAAAGCCCTTGAACTGGCCGACGCCTCCACTCGAAAACAAATAGAGACCTACTACCGCCCAGAGGTAGCCTGTGCGGAAGAAGAAAAAATTGAGGCCATCAAAAGTATATTCCTGCGTCTGGGCATAGAGGAAGCCGCCCGAAAAGCCAAGGAAGAACTACAAGAAAAAGCTTTGCAGCACCTGGCCGCCATTGCTGCCCCAGATGAACGCAAGGAGCCCCTCCTAGCCATGGCCGATATGCTTCTGCACAGAAGCACGTAAAAAACAAAAAAAGGAGCAACCGCGCCAACGGCTACCCCTTACACTATGAAACACTATATTGATCTTCTGTCTGGTATGGCTACCTGACGTACATGCAATTCTTTTCAAGATACAAAGTTACGAGACTTCGCCGTGATTTGCAAAATATTTTTGTTGATTTTCATTCAGGGCTTGAATAGCTTGCCATTCCACCAGTTTTTTTCAATGAACGCCCCGTATTTTTGATAAAAATTCAGCGCGGGTTTGTTCCAGTCCAGCACCTGCCACTTGACCAACAGGCAACCTTGAGCCCAGGCTTCTTCCAGAAAGGCATTAAACAAAAGCCGGCCAATGCCTTGCCCTCTGAAAGCCTCCGACACTACAAAGTCTTCTAGATACATCATACGCCCCTTCCAGGTAGAATACGCGAAGTGATACAGCGCCATGCCTACTACTCCGGCCTCAGGCTGCTCTGCTACCAGCGCCTGGAAAATACCAGCCTTAAAGTCTTTGTAGTAATCCTCCACACTGGCCACGAACTCGTGTTCAGCGCACTCATATACGGCCAGCTCTCGCACTAGGCGGTGTATGGCAGGTAGATCTTCGGGCGTAGCTTTTCGGATGTGCATGGCCAATAGTATCATTTCTTTAAAATGCCTTCTAGATCAGCCGGCGAATAAAAAACCGACTTGAGCGTTTTACGGTCTTCGTCCCGATATACCAGGAATACGCCGTTTTCCTCTACGTAGTGGCAGGATATGCCGCGTTCTTCGCGGTAGTGTTTCACAGTAGTCTCTGCTTCGTGGCGGGTGTGGCACACCTTGCTCATGTTGGAGCGCTGCACCTCGTTGAATAGATCGGCAAATTTTTCGCCCAAGCCAAACTCCAGTACTGCACCAGAAAGCACGTACTGCAGATCGCACAAGGCGTCAGCCACTGCTACAATGTCCTGTTGTGCAATGGCTTCCTGCAACTCCTGCAGCTCTTCTGCCAGCAGAGCTACTCTAAGTTTGCAGCGCTCTGGTGCAGGGATGACTGGTTCAGGTTCGATGGGGTGCTTGAAGGTGCGGTGAAATTCCGCCACCTGGTTGAGGCAATCCAATGCTTGCATGTATGCGGGTTTATTGAGAATTGACTAGCCCATACTTTCGACGCCAATAGAGGAGCGGCACAGTGCCCAGTGCAATAAGCGACAACCCCAGCATGGCCTCGCGCGGCCGCTGGAAGCAGGTGACTACTACCAGCGCCAGGCAAAAAAGCACAAACAAAGCTGGTATTATCGGGTAGCCGAAGGCCCTGTACGGGCGCTCGGCATCGGGCATTTTACGGCGAAGTACAAACACCCCAAAGGCGATAGAACCGTAAAAGATGAACGAGGCGAAGATAAGCATATCAGTCAGTTGGTCAAACGAACCAGAAAATACCAGTGTGCAAGACCACACCATCTGCATGAGCAATGCATTACCCGGCGTGCGAAACCGAGGATGAATGCGCGCTGCCCTGCTGGAAAAGTACCCATCGCGTGCCATGGCGAAATAAATGCGCGCCGCCGTGAGAATGGTAGCATTGGTACAACCCAGCGTGGTAATGATGATCAGCAGCGAAATAAACCAAAGCCCTGGCTCGCCAAACAGTTTTTGCATCACTGCTACGGCAGCTATCGTATTGGTATTTTGTGCCAATGCCACCATCTCATCAATAGGTACTACGTACAAGTACGTGAAATTGACCGCCAGGTAAATGCCAATGATGATAAGAATACCGATAGTGAGCGCCAGCGGTATGGTGCGTTGTGGTTTTTTTACCTCATCGCCAATGAAACCGATATTCAGCCAGCCTTCATACGCCCAAAAAGCCGACAGCATAGCAGCAAATATAGGCCCCACTACACCCAAACGCCCTGAGAATGATGCTGGTGGAAAGCCTGCCGCAGGCTCCATCACATTGGACATCTGCCCCTTGCCAAATGCAATGCCCAGCAGTACGATGAGTGCCAGGCTGGCCACTACTAGCACTGTGATGACCTTGCTCACCCAGCCGCCGTGCTCCACTCCCCGGTAGTTGATACTCACTAAGGTAACAATGAGCGCCACCGCCAATACCTTCACACCCAGATTGGCCAGCGGCGTAAATATGCCCAGCACCGTCCAGCTTTCCCAATCCGGCCCCAGGCGCGGCAACTCTATAATGGCGTTGACCGACTGTGCAAATACGTACGAAATGGAAGCTATGGATGCAGATTGTATCACCGAAAAACTCGACCAGCCGTAGTAGTAGGCAAATATCCGACCATAAATTTTTTTGAAATATGCGTACGGCCCACCGCTCTCGGTAATCATAGAGCCGATTTCAGTAGTGGTCAGTACGCCCAGCAGAGTGACCACACCCGCCAGCGCCCACGCCAGCAGTACCAGCCCTGGAGATTGTAGGTCTAAAGACATGGGCGCTACCTTCTTGTAAACGCCCGAGCCAATGATGGAGCTCACAAAAAGAATGATAGCGGATGGCAGTCCGAAGGCTCGAACCAGCTCCTTGTGGCCTGAATTTGGGTGCTGCAACATGGCGACTTGTGTTGGTCAATTGAACAAAAGTAGGCAAAGTGATGAATTTGCCAATCCTTTCATTGTATTTTTGGGCTTTGATTCATAGATCACCACCACACGTGCGCCGCTTAGCTGCCATTATGTTCTCCGACGTCGTAGGCTATTCTGCTATGATGCAACGCGACGAAGCCGATGCTCTCAAGCGGGTGCGCCGCTACCGCGAGTTGCTGGCCGAACGCGTCAAAGCCCATCATGGCGAAGTACTCAAGCACTATGGCGATGGCAGCCTGAGTGTGTTTAATAGTGCTGTGGAGGCTGTATCCTGCGCTCAGGAACTCCAATTGGCATTACAACAAGACCCGCAAGTGCCACTGCGCATCGGTATTCATATTGGCGATGTAGTGCATGAGGAGGAAGACCTCTACGGCGACGGCGTCAATATTGCAGCCCGCATTCAGACCCTGGCGCCCCCAGGCGCGGTTTTGTTCACTCATCGAGTGATGGAAGACATTCGCAGCCACCCCGAATTGCCAGTTGCCGACCTGGGCTTTTTTTCCTTTAAAAATATAGCTCAGCAGTTGCAATTATTTGCACTCTGCAGCCCAGGGCTACCTTCGGTTAAACGCCAAGAACTGCAAAGTGCCAAGGGCATGGCTGTATCCGCACCAATGGCCTCCGCCACTCGGCGCATGGGTATGGGCGCGCTGGTGCTGGGCATAGTAGCCTTGCTGCTCTCTGTGGTGTTTTTGTGGCATCAGTTTCGCAGGCAACCTTTCTTACCACCCTTTCCGCCACCGTCGGTGTCTTTGTCAGAGGAGCCCTCTGTGGCTGTACTCCCCTTCAAAGACCTCAGCCCCAATGGCGACCAAGCCTGGTTTAGTGAAGGCATAGCCGAAGAAATTCTGCTAGCCCTCAGCCGCATACAAGGCCTTAAGGTAGCCGGGCGCAGTTCGTCGTTTGCCTTTGGCCAAGAGGAAATAGACCCCCGCGAAATAGGCCGCCGCCTCAACGTAGGCGCTGTGTTGGAAGGCAGCATTCGCAGGTCTGGCAATCGCGTGCGCATCACCGCACAATTAGTCAACACTGCCGACGGCTTTCAGATTTGGTCAGAATCACATGATCAGGAGTTCAGCGATATTTTCAGTGTACAGGAAGATATTGCCTACGCCGTGGCCAGCAAACTCACTGGCACGCTACTGGCCGGTCAACATGGCGCACTGGTGCCGCGTAGCACACTCAACCCCGCGGCATACCAAGCCTATTTGCAAGGCCGCTACAAGCTCAGCCAGCGTTCTGACGGTGCAGAAGATGCCGTTGCTTTTTTTCAACAAGCTGTGAGGCTCGACTCCACCTATGCTGCCGCCCACGCTGGTCTTGGCCATGCCTACATATGGCTGGGCTATAGCAATAGTGTACCCTCGCATGAGGCCTTCCCCCAGGCACGCTCACATGCTCGCAAAGCTCTGAGCATTGACCCGCGCTCCGCCTATGCCTGGAGTATTTTGGGCACAGTACAACTTTGGTACGACTGGGACTGGCCCGCTGCCAAAGTTGCCCTGGACTCCGCCATCGCCCTCAACTCTGCTGAGGCGCGCGCCTGGCTCGACCTGGGCTGGTACCATGCTCTGCGTCGGGATTTCCAAACAGCTACCGACTATATGCGCAAGGCCGTAGCTATGGATAGCGCCGACCTGGAGTACAATATTGACCTGGCCGACATATACCGCATGTGGGGAAAACTGGACAAAGCAGAGCGTATAGTAGCCGACATGCAAAAACTCTACCCCCAGAACAGCGATACCTGGTGGATGGCAGGGCTGTGCGCTCATACCCGAAAAGACTACGCCACGGCTGTCAAGCACTTTGAAAAAACTGTGGACTACTCCGACAACGACCCCTGGGCGGTATTGCACTTGATCATGGCCTTAGGCCGTAATGGCCAGCAAGCTCAAGCTCGTAAGCGCTTGGAAACCTTGCTGCAGCAGAAGCCGTTAGCTGAAAATGCCCCAGTAGAACTGGCTATGGCCTGGCTGGGCCTGGGCGAGCGCCAAAAAGCACTTGACTTACTGGAGCAAGCCTACCGCCTGCATGCCAACTGGCTCATTTCCATCTCCATAGATCCCGTTTGGGACGACTTGCGCCAGGAAGCGCGGTTCAAGCAATTGGTGCAACTCATGAATTTTCCTCAATAAACTGAAGCCGTTTGAGCGGCTCTAAATTGCGGGTTATGTCTTTTCTCCTCTACGGCGCCAGCGGATATACTGGCCAACTCATTGCCGAGCAGGCTATCGCCCAGGGGCTTAAACCTACTTTGGCTGGCCGCTCGCAGGCTAAAATCCAGCCCATAGCCGAAGCATTGCAACTACCTTACAAAGTGTTTGATCTCCAGCATACTGCTGCCCTGGAGGCTGCCCTCCGCGAAGTGCCTGTAGTGCTACACGCCGCTGGTCCATTTATGTTTACAGCGAAGCCCATGATGGAGGCCTGTCTGCGCACGGGTACGCACTACCTGGACATCACTGGCGAGATTGCTGTTTTTGAAACGGCCGCCCGCCTGGACGGGCAAGCTCGCCAAGCTGGCATCATGCTCCTGCCTGGCGCCGGCTTTGACGTAGTACCTACTGACTGCCTGGCTCTCCACCTTAAAAACCAGATGCCCAACGCCCAATTCCTGCAACTCGCCTTTGCTGGGCTGGGTGGTGTATCACAGGGCACGGCTACCACTATGGCCGAAAACCTGGGAGAAGGCGGTGCTGTGCGCAAGGATGGCAAAATTGTGCGTGTACCCCTCGGTCACAAAACTATGACCATACCCTTCAAAGCCAGGCCGCTCTTTGCCATGACTATTCCCTGGGGCGATGTATCCACGGCATACTACAGCACCGGCATTCCCAATATTGAAACCTATATGGCCATCTCGCCAGCAGCGTATCGCTGGGTACGGTTGCAGCATTATTTCAACTGGCTGCTGCGAACTCGCTGGGTAAGAGCTTACGTCAAATCGCGCATTCGCCGGCGCCCCGCAGGTCCTTCGCCAGAGCGCCGCGCCAAATCGCGCAGTTTTGTGTGGGGCCAGGTGAGTAATGCCACTGGCCAAGTATTGGAAGCTCAACTCGTTGTGCCGGAAGGCTACACGCTCACTGCCCTGACCAGCCTGCTCATTGTACAAAAAGTACTGCAGGGCCAGGTGCCCGCTGGCTTTCAGACGCCTGCCAAGGCCTATGGCGCTGATCTGATTATGGAAGTAGCAGGTGTAGAGCGATACTAAACGCTCGGAATTAACTACTGAAGAAGTCGCTCATTGCATTTGCCAGCGCGCCTATGTCGCACCGCTCCAGTAAATGTGGCTGGCCTGGTAACTCGAGATAGACGCCGCGCTTCATCTGCCTTACCGCCTGTATGCCTTCTTCCCTGGTGACCATGGTATCTTCGCTGCCTCTGGCCACGCATGTCCTGCCTTGAATGCGGCTGAAAAGCGCTTCTGCCAGTGGTGGCGCTTCTCCTAGCACTTGAAGCATGGCTGCGGTGCGCCTCATATTTGCCGTCCAGTAGTTCGTTCCATGACGCTGAGCCAGCAACACGGCAAAATGTGGGGCTTTGTCCAGGATGTGCTCTGGGTTCAGCCGAGCGGCTTCTCTAGTGCCGATGTCGGTCGTCCACTTTAGTTTTGTGCCTAAGGTAAATAGATTCCGGACTCTTTCAGGATACTGCGCTGCAAAGTAGAGCGCCACGTAGCCTCCCATACTGTAGCCAAATATGTCCAGCGGTTCCTCTTCGGTGGAGTAGCGGTAGAGTGTTTCGGCGAAATCCTCCACGGAGAATTGCTCTATGTTGGAGGCTGCCAGAGCTCCGTGCCCGGGAAGATCAATGGCCACAGTAGGCAGTTTGCCATTTAGTGCTGCTTGTAGAGGTATAAAATCAGCCGCACAGCCCAGTGCACCGTGCAGTAGTATTACAGGCTTTTGGGATTTTCGAGACATAAGTTGGTTTTATTGGATAGCGCCCACTTATCAACACCAAAGTCTGAAAATAGATCGCAATAAAGGTTTCCACTTTGCTATGGATTCACCATCGTGCCCAGTTTGCGGGGGCTTTTCCAGCGCCCGCGGGTGAAGTCGGGGAAACGTACTGGTACACTGCCCAAGTGCACCGACAGCTCTGACAGCGGCGTCACCACAGACCAGGAGGCAGCGTCATATACGTCCATATCCAGAGGTAAGCCGCGATTAAGACAGTCTACCAAGCGCCATAGCATCACAAAGTCCATGCCACCATGGCCACCGTTGGTTTCGGCTTCTTTCTTGAGTTTGGTCCAGAGCGGGTGGGCAAATTGTTCGCGGTAGGCTTGATATTCCTCTTTAGAAAGCCAACCATGCCCCTGCCCATTGACTGACATGCGGCTAGGGTAGCCGTTGTGAAAAGCCTTGGTTCCGGCCAGCATGTTGATACGGCTGTAAGGTCGGCTAGTGGTTACGTCGTGTTGTACGAGTATGGTACGCCCCAGATGGGTTTTGATCAGGGTGTTGTTCATGTCGCCGTGGCGATAGCCGCTGCGTTGGTAGTAGGGGTGGCTAGTGTCCACTGTTTGAGCATATTCGTCGAGATTTACCTGCAGCGAACTCATGGACACCAAGAAGTCGAAACGGTCGCCGCGGTCAATGTCCATGTATTGGGCCACCGGGCCAAGGCCGTGGGTGGGATAGAGATTGCCGTCGCGGGTTTCGTTATGGCGCAGACGCCAGTAGTTGTAATAGTAGTTTTTGCTGAAAAGCAGTTCGCGCAGGTCGTGTATGTAGGCACATTCGGCATAAGTAAGCGTACCAAATACGCCATGGTTAGCCATATTGAGCAGCCAGAGTTCTTCTTCGCCATAGCACACATTTTCCAGCATCATGCAGTTGCGCTGGGTAGCTTCGGCGGTGTCCACTAGTTTCCAGCAATCTTCTATGGTGTAAGCGGCAGGTACTTCCAGCCCCACGTGCTTGCCTTGCTCCATAGCGTACACAGCCATAGGCACGTGGTCTTCCCAGGGGGTGGCAATGAGGACGAGGTCTATGTCATCGCGACGCAGCATATCTTTCCAGGCATCAGTTTTGCCAGAGTAGGCGGTGGGTTTCTGGCCGCCGTTTTTTTGGAGGAGATCCAAGCATTTTTGCGTCATTTCTTCCCTGATGTCGCACACAGCAGTAAGACGGGCTTTGTGCAACCCTACTGCATTGATCAAGCGCGCGAGTTCTAAACCCCGATTGCCCAGGCCAATCACCGCTACTTTCACTTGTGGAATGGGCGCCACCCTAAGCCCCATGACTGGCTTACCTGTTGTGGGTTTGTATTCTGCCAGGCGTTGCAGATATACATCCGTGTGTGTTTGGGCAGGTGCTAAGCGCTGTACGCCCAGAAAAGAGGCGGCTGCCGCCCCCAGGCGTAGAAAATGGCGACGTTTGAGCATGTTACTTTTGCTTTTTGTATGGTTTGGTGATGATACCGCTATAAGCAATTGCAATGATAACCCAAAAAACACATACAGAGGAGGTACCTAAGCTCACGCCAGCTCTAGAAACTGCATCTCGTACAGCCGCCGATAGACGCCGTTTTCTATTTGCACCAACTCCTCGTGGGCACCGTACTCTACCACTTTGCCTTTGTCGAAAACCAGCACTTGGTCGGCATGGCGAATGGTGGAGAGCCTGTGTGCAATGATGATAGAGGTGCGCTTGGCGATGAGCATTTCAATGGCAAACTGAATGACGCTCTCCGTTTCGGGGTCAATGGAAGAGGTAGCTTCATCGAGGATGAGGATGTCAGGATTGAACACCAGGGCGCGTACAAAGGAAATGAGCTGTCGCTGCCCCATGCTCAGCGTAGCCCCACGCTCCATTACCTGGTAATCGTAGCCGCCTGGCAGCCGCTCGATGAACTCATGGGCGCCAATCATCTTGGCGGCATCTATCACCTGCTCCCGGGTGATGGAGGTGTCACGCAGGGTAATATTTTCCATGACCGAGCCTGAAAACAGGAATACATCTTGTAGCACCAGAGCTAGACGGCGTCGGTAGGCGTGGAGTTCGTACTTGCGGATGTCGTGCCCGTCCACCTTGATGCACCCCTGCTGAATGTCGTAGAAGCGCATCAGCAGGCTGATGGTCGTGCTCTTGCCAGAACCGGTGCCTCCTACTACAGCCAGCGTTTGGCCGGCTTTTACACAAAAGTTGACGTCGTGGAGCACGTAGTCGGTATCGTTGTAGGCAAATGAAACATGCTCGAACTCGATATCGCCCTGGAATTTCTGGGGAGTCAATCTGCCAGTATTCTGGATGAACTCCTTGCGATCTAACAAGGTAAATACCCGCTCAGAGGCCACCAAGCCCATTTGCAGGGTGTTGAATTTGTCGGCTAACATGCGCACCGGCCGAAATAACATGCTGATATACAGCGGAAAAGCAATTAGTGCTCCCAGAGTGACCTCATTGCTAAGTACTCGGCCAGCACCCCACCACACCATCAGCCCTAGTGAAGCCGCTGCAATGATTTCCACCGCAGGAAAAAAGACAGCGTAGTAAAGTATGGCATCGAGGTTGGCTTTGGTATACTCTCGATTGATGTGCCGAAATTTATGGGCTTCCTGCGCTTCAGCATTGAAAATCTGTACAATGCGCATGCCTGTAAGGCGCTCTTGCACAAAGGCGTTCATCCGGGCAATCTGCGTACGTACTACCTGGAAGGAGGCTTTTACCTTCTTTTGAAAAATGTATGCTGCCACAGCCAAAAATGGAAGTGTGACCATGCATACCAGCGTGAGTTTCCAACTGGTGTAGAGCATAACCCCCAGCACGGCAATCAGAGCCAGTATGTCTGCTACAATGGTGATGATGCCCTCAGAAAAAATGGAATTGATGGCCTGTATGTCATTGATGGCTCGCGTAGTGGAGGTGCCAATTGGCGTATGGTCGAAATAGCTGAGTCGCAAATTAGTAATATGTTGGAATACGCGTTGGCGCAAATCTTTGACCACGCTTTGCCCCAGTATCACCGTGCCATATTGGAAAAGATACTGTAACAGTGCCTCTGCCAGAAGTAGCACCACCAGTAGCAACGACATGCGCGCCAGCCCGCTCAGGTTGTACTGGAAGATGTAGTCGTCCACCATGACCTTGATCAGGTAAGGGCGCACAATGGATAGCGGCGCTAGCACGACCGCCAAAACGCCCGTGGATATAAATAAAGTACGGTAAGGCTTAGTTAAGGCAATGACCCTGCCTAAAAGGGACATTCTGAACTTGGGCACGGCTTGCTTTGACATAAGCAGTTAGGAGTAATCTTGACCAAACACAAGATACCGCCGCAGAGTTTTATTTACCCTGCTGAAATGCCGAGGAAAAAGCATGATATACCTCGGCGCCCCCATCGAGACCCCTGAAAGGCAGCACAGGTGCGAATCATTTAGAGTGCCATGCCATTGGGATCGGGCTGTTCCATTTGCTCAACTCATAGCTTTTGCGGGGTCTGGTAGCTCATATGTAGCGGCAGAGCTGTCATTAAATGCTGGTAGCCTCCCTGCCCCCTCCCTGCCGCTAAACTACTCCGGCACAAAGAGTATCTCCTCCGGCACAGCGTTCAGCATCAGCCATCTGCGTTGAGCATTCCAACTCACTAAGTCTCGCAAGCGCGTATCTCTGCCATTTACTTTGAGTTTGTCTGTCCAGTTTTTGGTGATGTACTCTCCAAAGCCCATAAAGTCGCCCCGTACTTTGAAGAAAGATACGAGGCGCCTGAATATCTTAGGCATGATAATGACTTCTTCGATGATCACTTCGGGGTGGATAAGCCTGAAGCCTGGCGTGCGATCAATAGCCCACAAGCCCTTGTTTTGCTCGCGCACTACACGAAATACGCGCTGGAATTTGTCTAACAGCGCTGGCTCCATAGTAGTGTAAAAAGTAGGATAAACGATGGCCTCGCGCGCTAGGGTGAAGTTGATAGATTTCTCCACAGGTAGTTGCTCTGCCGGTATTTCCGCGCCATCTTGCAACTCTGTATTGTATGGAAACACAAAGGCGATGGGTCTTTCAAAGCGGTCGTGACCAGCCGTAGCAATAAACCCCGGCGTGCCGTCATTAGCCTCTATAACGGTAGTGAGCAAAAAATTGTACTGCACATCTGTAATGCCTATCAACTCGAGCATACGCTCCAGGGCGGCCAGGGCAAAAGCACGCGGCTGCTGCACTCCTTCGTAGTGGGTTTCAAGTGAGTCAATCGCCTCAATGCGCAGTTGGTGGAAAAGGCGTCGCTGGGCTTCTTTAGACTGAAATTTCAGAAACTGCCAGTGCGCTGGATTTTTGGCTTGAAACCGGATAGAGTCCCCGTCGGGTTCGTAGCCTTTTACGTGAAACGTTCCTTCGATAATCTTGTAAGTCGCCATGATGGTGGGAGTTTGTGTTACGGATAATCAGGCAGAGAGAGGGCGCGTGCCATCCCAGTTTTTGTCAATCAGATGGTATGTCGTGTCGGTTGTATCCACGCTTTTTAATGAGGCAAAACAAAGTTAAGGCTTATTTGGAACGATAGACGGAAAAAGCAAATAATTTATTGAGTGGCTGCGAGCCATGGGCTATGAGCCGTGAGCTTGGGGCTGCGAGTTTTGAGTTGCAAGTTGCAGGTGTCGTCCTTCTGTTGATGGAGAGATATGAGACTCCACATGCCTGGCCAGATATGCAGCGTGAAGAAGCAGCCGGCGGTTTGTCGCATGGGGGGAACCACCGGCTGTTTTCATAGTAGCTATTGTCTTACTATCCTATCAGTACCTACAATTCGCCCTTTGCTCCATACTTGTATGAGGTACAGGCCGGCGGGCAATGCGCGCAAGTCGAATTCATACCACCTGATGCCAGCTTCGGCGGCTTGCTGTTGCAATATCTGCCCAGTAGGCGAACTGATGCGGCAACAGAGTAGCCCCTTCAGTTGGTGCTGGCCATTCTACCGCCATGCCGCCGGTGGTAGGGTTAGGGTATAGCCGCAATAGCTTAGACAGCGGGGCCTCGCGGACGCCGACCACCTCGCCGCGCAGGTATATCTCATCCGGCAGGAAGCCTGGAGGATTAGTCAGCCCCTGGTCCATGCTTAGTGGGTGGGTCATGTACACGGCCAGATATGCAGGGATGCCTTGCCCTCCGGTGCAGGAGTCGGAGGTGACCCAGCGGCGCAGGTCGTAAGGCACTTGCAAGTCGTACCCACTGTCGTCGTCAAATAGGAAGAGATTTTCGAGTTCGGCCAGGGGTGTAACAGCTGCTGCCTTGGCAATTCGGTGGTAAAAAAGTGGAATTCGGCAAGTATAGGGTCACATACATAGCCGAAGCAGCAAGGCCGCCCCAGACGTGCGTCCGAGGCGGCCTTGCCGTCGTATGGTTCAGATTGTTGCGAGGATGATCAGCCCTTAACCTGGCTAAGTACCAACTTTACGTCCAGGTCAAACTCATCGTGGATGGTCTTGTCGCCCAGATTGTCAAAGAAACTGCCAGAGCCATAGCGTACATCGAACTCCGAGCGATCCACCGTGATTTTGGCCGTAGCCACCATCTTGCCACCCTCGTCTTTCAGGTCGGCAAAGAATTTGATAGGCTTAGTAGTGGACTTGATGGTCAGGTCGCCTATTATCTTGTAGGAGCCTGGCGTACCGCGCGATACTACCTGCGTAATCACAAACTTAGCCGTGGGATATTTGGCCACGCCGAAGAAGTCATCCGACTTAAGGTGGCTGAGCAATTTTTCAGCCATGCTACCGCTGAGGTCTTCGCAGGTCATGGAGGTCATATCAATTTCAAAGGAGCCGCCTGCCAATAGGCCGTTGTTGAAATCCAGTTTGCCGCTTTTTAGCGAAATCTTGCCATAGTGCGAGCCAGTTACTTTGTAGCCTTTCCAGGAGATGATGCTAGTTTTGGTGTCCACTTGCATGGTTTGAGCCGTATGTGTGAAGCTCACCAGAAGTGTCGCAAAGGCCACTGCGACGAAAGAGAAAATCAAGGTCTTCTTCATGTTTCAGTCAGTTTTTAGTGAGTAAACAGCATTTAAACGCAAAGGACGGAGGAATGTTCTTCTAAAACTATATGTATGTACATTAATTTTGATAAAAATTGCTGCACTCACCCCCTGAGGCGGTCCAGCAACTCGTTGAGCGATGCGGCTTCGGCTTCCGAGAGGTTCAGGCCGTCTTGCTGAACAAGGCGTTCTACATCAGCAGAAGCCCGTTGGAGCAGTTCCAGCCCTGGCGCAGTGATGAGTACATCTACCCGGCGGCGGTCTGCATTGCATTCGCTGCGTTGTACCAGCCCCTTGGCCATCAATTTGTCTACCAGTCGAGAGGCATTTGACATCTTGTCAATCATGCGTTCGGTGAGGGTTTTGATACTGGCTGGCTTAGGGTGCATGCCCCGCAAGATGCGCAGGATATTGAATTGCTGGGAGGATATGCCATAGGGTTTGAGCACTTTGGTCGTTCGCTGTTGCAGCCACGCTGCAGTAAATAGTATGTTGATGTGCATTTTTTGATACTCGCTTTGGAATTTCTTTTGCTGGATTTCGTCTTCAATGCGCATGATAATTCAGAGAATAAAATGGTTAGTTCATGAATATGAATTTCGCCAGCGGGTGCATATTATTTTTTAAACACGAAATAAACTGCCAAAGTCAGAAACACAAAGCCCAATAAATGGTTCCATCGGAAGGTTTCCGTTTTGAAAAGTATCAACGTAAAGATCATAAAGACCAGCAAGGTAATCACTTCCTGGAGCACCTTGAGTTCGATGAGCGAAAATGGTCCACCATAAGCCTTGAACCCTATTCGGTTGGCGGGCACTTGCAGACAATATTCAAAAAACGCGATGCCCCAACTGATGAGAATGACCCAAAGCAATCCTAAGTCTTCAAACCACTTCATGCCCTTAAACTTGAGATGACCGTACCAGGCCAGCGTCATAAATGTGTTGGACAAAATCAGCAGCACAATAGTGTACCAGGCTTTCATGCTTGCGCAATTTTTTTTTCGCGGCTACAAAAATAAGAAAAGGCCGCTCAGCCTGTTAGCCAATGCGATGAAGTACAAATTTTCAGAAGCAAAAGACCTGCTCAAATTTGCAAGCCAGCACCACAACGCATTACTTTGCAGTCTTTTCTTATTCACAAAGCCAGGCGCGTGCGTCTTTACCATTCACACTGCAAAGCTATTGTACACCTGCTGATGCGCATTTTCGGCCCCGACAATGCCCATGCCGATAAGGCTATTGAGGCCGAACTTCGCGCCGATACCCGCCGAGGCGCCAAAGATCGAGCCTTCATAGCAGAACATACCTACGGCATTGTGCGGTACTTGCGCCGGCTTGAAGCGCTTCTTCAGCGCCGGGCTTCTTCCGAAGCCGACTGGTGGCACATGCTAGGCATACACCTTTGTCTAGCAGGATACGAATTGCCTACTTGGAGTGAGTGGGCTGACCTGGACTGCCGCACCATACTTGCCCGCCAAGAAAAACTGACGCCCACCAGAGCCGTGCGCGAAAGCATACCTGACTGGCTGGACCAGCTCGGCGTGCAAGAACTTGGCAACCAATGGGACGCCATACTCCCAGCGCTCAACCAGCCTGCTCCAGTAGCGCTTCGGGTAAACACCCTCAAAGCCAATGCAGACCAGGTGCGGCAATCGCTTCAAGCAGAATGCATTGATACTACCCTCCTTGCTGATGATACGCTGCTGCTGCCCCGCAAGGTCAATGTGTTTCGCAGCAAAGCTTTCAAGGCCGGCTGGGTGGAGGTACAGGACGTGTCTTCCCAACAAGTGGCACCCTACCTTGAGCCAAAACCTGGCCAATGCATCATTGATGCCTGTGCCGGAGGCGGAGGTAAAACCCTGCACCTGGCCGCATTGATGCAGAACAAAGGCCGGCTTATTGCAATGGACACAGAATCCTGGAAACTGGACGAATTGCGCAAACGCGCCCGGCGCGCCGGTGTACACTGTGTAGAAGTCCGCCCCATAGAATCCTCCAAAACCATTAAAAGACTATACGGCATAGCCGATCGCCTGTTGCTGGATGTACCCTGCTCCGGCCTGGGCGTACTGCGCCGAAACCCCGATACCAAATGGAAACTCACACCTGAACAACTCCAAAACCTCCAACAAACCCAGCAAGATATCCTGACCCGCTACGCCCCCATGCTCAAACCCGGAGGCTTGCTGGTGTACGCCACTTGTAGCATCTTGCCTGCAGAGAATGAGCGGCAGGTAGAGCACTTCCTCGAAGTTCAAGCCGGAACGTTCGAGCTCATTCGCCAGCAGACACTCTGGCCGGGCCACCGCTACGGCGACGGGTTCTTTATGGCCTTACTCAGGCGCATGGAGTAAATGCCCAATAGTACCTGATGATTTGCCTTCAAAATTATTCTATACCCCATATTTTGAAAATTATCATACTCCATATATCTTGCCCCTCAAAAACAAGTTTGGTATGAATGTCAATACAAATGGTAAAGACAGCGTCACGTATGATGCCATTGTGGTGGGTACCGGCATCAGTGGCGGCTGGGCAGCCAAAGAGTTGTGCGAGAAAGGATTAAAAACCCTTGTGCTGGAACGCGGGCGTATGGTGCGTCACGGTGAATATCCCACTGCCAACATGGACCCCTGGGATGACGAACACCGCGATGCCATGAGCCTGGAGGAACTCAAAGACTTCTCCGTGCAAAACCGTACCGGCTACACCATGAGGCGGAGCACCAAACACTGGTGGGTGAACGACCGCGAAAATCCATACACTGAGATCAAGCGCTTTGACTGGATAAGGGGCTATCACGTAGGAGGGCGCTCGCTTATGTGGGGGCGGCAGTCGTATCGCCTTAGCGACCTGGACTTTGAAGCCAATGCCAAAGAAGGCATCGCCATTGACTGGCCTATCCGCTATGCCGATATCGCTCCTTGGTACGACTATGTGGAGGCTTTTGCCGGTATCAGCGGCCAGGCAGAAGGGCTGCCACAATTGCCTGACGGCAAGTTTTTGCCACCCATGGAAATGAACTGCCTGGAAAAGCAGGTCAAAGAACGCATTGAAGCCAAATTCCCAGGGCGCAAAATGACTATCGGCCGTTGTGCCAACCTCACCGTGCCGCATCTGGGGCGCGGCAACTGTCAGTTTCGCAACCGCTGCATTCGCGGCTGTCCCTACGGCGCATACTTCAGTAGCAACGCCTCCACGCTGCCCGCTGCCGAAAAGACCGGCAACATGACCTTGCGGCCGTTTTCCATCGTGCACTCCATCATCTTTGACGAAGCCAAAAACCGCGCCACCGGTGTGCGCGTCATTGATGCCGAAACCATGGAGACACACGAGTTCTTCGCCAAGATCATCTTTCTTTGCGCTTCGGCTTTGGGTAGCACTCACATCTTGCTCAACTCTACCTCTCGCCGCTTTCCCAATGGCTTTGGCAACCGCAGCGGCGTCCTAGGCCACTACCTCATGGATCATCACTTTCGGGCAGGAGCGCGTGGTATTTCCGACGATTTTCAAGACCGATACTACAAAGGCCGCCGGCCCAATGGCATTTATATCCCTCGCTTTCAGAACCTGGATGAAGCCTCCAAACGCGACTATCTGCGCGGCTTTGGCTACCAGGGGGGCGCTAGCCGGCAAGATTGGACAGAAACCATTCGCGAAATGCAAACCGGCATTGGCAAAGCCTTTAAAGACAGCCTCATACGTCCGGGATATTGGGAAATGGGCATCATGGGCTTTGGCGAGTGCCTGCCCTACTACGAAAACAAAGTAACTCTCAACCACGATATCAAAGACAAGTACGGCCTGCCCACGCTTACCATTGACGCGGAGTTTAAGGAAAATGAAATGAAGATGCGCAAGGATATGATCTACTTCGCCGCAGAAATGCTTGAAGCCGCTGGCCTCAGGGATATTGAAACTTACGACGACGGCTCCTGGCCAGGTCTCGCCATCCACGAAATGGGCACGGCGCGCATGGGCAACGACCCCAAAACCTCTGTGCTCAACCGCTGGAATCAAGTACACGAATCGCCCAACGTATTCGTCACCGATGGTGCCTGCATGACCTCCGCTGCCTGTCAGAATCCTTCACTCACTTACATGGCCATCACTGCTCGCGCTGCTAATTATGCTGTGGAAGAACTCAAAAAACTCAACCTGTAATCGCTGCAAATCATGGACAGAAGAGAAGCCATCAAGAAAACCATATTGCTCACCGGCTACGCCCTGAGCGCACCCACTTTGCATACCTTGCTCAGCAGTTGCACCCCTGAGCGGGAGGTCAACTGGACGCCGAGATTTTTCGACGCCAGCCAGGCCGCTACTCTTACCCATATGGCCGAAACGCTTTTGCCGCGCACCAAGACGCCCGGTGCCATAGACACTGGTGTACCTGCTTTTATGGACTTGATCATCCGAGATACTTTCCTGCCGGAAGACCAGCAGAAATTCATAGCCGGCTTGGCCGACGTGGACGATCGAGCAGTCAAAGCCTTTGGCAAACCTTTTGCCGAGTGTAAGATCAAGCAGCAGCATCAGCTCATGGAGCAAATAGATGCCGAAGCTGCTGCTGACGGCAAAGCCCACAAAGAAGCAGTGAAGGCCGGACGCGTTAGCCGGGATGAACCTTACTTTAACTTCTTTCTCGCTTTCAAGTGGCTGGCGCTCTACGGGTATTTTACCTCCGAGTTTGTAGGAACCAAAGTACTCAATTACGACCCCATTCCTGGGGGGTACAAAGGGTGCATTCCCTTGTCGGAAACCGGCAACAGAAACTGGTCGCTTTAGGCGCCGCTGTACAATATCGGCCTACTTTTGTCTGGCTGCCCTTACCAGCATCATCACCTTGTCATAGCTAAGCAGGCCTTCGTCCACACCCTGAGCTTTGAGGTATGCATTGTAGGCAGCATCGCGTAGGCGGGGCAGTACGTCAGGGTATCGGAGCATAGCCTGGTTGATGGCGTCCAGGTCAGCGCGTATGCCCGCTGGCAACTGCTCGCGCACCACCTTGTACTGGTCGGGGGCCAGGCGGCGATAGTGAGCAGCTAGTGTGCGCCAGTAGCTCAGCAGCGAGGCATACACAATGATTGGGTTGTCGGAGCGGATTCCCGCCTCGTAAGCTATGAAGTTACACACGCCTTCGTCGCCAAAGCCCATACCGTGTGCCAGCTCATGCGCTAGCACAGGTGGTAATTGCAAAGGGTGCAAACCCGCATCAGCATGGCCCTCTCCGGTGAAAGGCACGTACACCCCTGCCGTGCTAAAGCGTAGCAGTATACCCCTAGGGTGTAGTAGGCGGCCGCGCACTCTACCAGGCGAAAGGTAGCCGCCATCGTTGAGCCAGCAGGCTACCAGTTGGCGCAAGTCAGCCTCCAGATGAGTCGGCAGTGCACTAGCATCAAGTGCAGTATCCGAGGCATGAGATATGCGGTTGCGCGCCTGTATCATAGCCTGAGTAGTCAAGGCCAGTTCGTCTTCCACGTCGGCGCGGCTGAGTGGTTGTAAGTGCAGGCTTAGTTGTTTCTCTAGCGGAATGCGACTGTAATTAAACCCCCACAATAGTAAGAACCAGCACACGACGCCGCTGGCAAAAGCTAACAACGACCAGCCAGCCTTCAGCCAGCGTACGCGCCAAGGTAGCCGGCTGAAGAAAAAGCGCCTCACCTGCCTGACTATCCGCCAACTTAACCACAGCAGCAATACGTACACCAAGGGAAAAGGCACCCAGGCAAGTCCGTAATCTATGATTGTACGAATGCCGACGAACATCCCTCGGCTATACCATTGCTCCACATAAGCAGGGTAGCGACCAGCCAGCCAGCGCAACGCCAGAGCCGTCAGACCCAGCAAAATCCATATTTTTTGAGCTGTTTTCATGTCCAGATGCCTTGCTGCTTCATCCCGAAAGTGGCGATCTGCAAAGTTTGTGCATATTTTTGCAACTCAATTACCTTGAACGACGTTTATATCCGGTAATTTTTCAAAAACACTGACAAATAGAACTCAAAATGGCTCTCGAATTCACAGATGCGAACTTCAAAGAAGAAGTGTTAGACTCCGAAGGCGTCGCCGTAGTAGACTTTTGGGCAGAATGGTGCGGCCCCTGCCGAATTATAGCCCCTGTCATCGAAGAACTATCTAAGGAATACGAAGGCAAGGTGAAAGTAGGTAAACTCAACGTGGACTTCAACCCGGAGGTGTCTTATCACTTTAATATCCGCAGTATTCCCACTGTACTTATTATCAAAAACGGCGAAGTGGTGGACCGCCAGGTAGGCGTGGCTTCCAAGAAAGCCCTGGCCGACAAGATTGAGGCAGTGCTTTGATGTGCTACCTTGGTCTTGGACCAAATGCTTATTTTGTAGCCCCTCAAAATGACGCCCCTTTGTCTTTCAACTTCGTCTTTCGCACATGGATTTGCTGGATAATCTGGAAGTAAAAGACCTTGGCAACCTCGATCTGCTGGCGCGCCAGGTAGTAGAGGGCTTTATCATTGGCTTGCACAAAAGCCCCTTCCACGGTTTTTCAGTGGAGTTTGCCGAGCATCGGCTCTATAACCAAGGCGAAAGTACCCGCAACATTGATTGGAAAGTGTACGCCCGTACCGACAAACTCTTCACTAAGCGGTATGAGGAAGAAACTAACCTCCGCTGCCAGATTGTGATAGACGGCTCCTCGTCTATGTTCTTCCCAGATGCGGATGCCCTCAAGGGCAAACTCTATGTCAACAAGGCTCGCTTCTCTGCGCTGGCTGCCGCCTCGCTTATGCACTTGCTGCACAAACAACGCGATGCCTTTGGCCTCACTCTTTTCGACGAGCAGGTGCGCACCCACACCCAGTGCAAGAGCAGCACCATGCACTATCGGCTCATGCTCAACTATTTGCATCAGTTAGTCAACAATCCTCCGAGCCAAAAAAATACCGCTGCCGCCAAAGCATTGCACGAAGTAGCCGAGAGTATCCATCGTCGTTCTCTGGTGGTCATCTTCAGCGATATGTTTGAGCAAACCGGCGATCTGGAGCAAATCTTTACTGCCCTGCAACACCTCAAGCACAACAAACACGAGGTGATTCTCTTTCACGTCACCGACAAGTCTAAAGAACTGGATTTCGACTTTGACAACCGCCCCTATCTCTTCATAGATATGGAAACCGGCGAACGCCTGCGCCTGCAACCCCGCCAGGTGAAGGAGTACTACGTGGAGCAGGTGGCCAAATTCATCCAGCAACTCCGCTTTAAGTGCCTACAATACCACATTGACTTGGTAGAAGCCGACATCAGCAAGGGCTTTCGGCAGGTGTTACAGGCTTATCTGGTCAAGCGCAGCCGCATGGGCTGAGCAGGGGTTTTGCCCCCGTACTAAGCTCATTTAGCCAGATCCCACACCCAACGGCCTTTTTGGTCAAAATAGCCAATTTTGTCGCCTTGTTCTACGCGAAATAGCCCGCCGCCAGCATAGGTGATGTACTCGTAGTCGGGCTGCACAATCAACTCGCCATTGAGGTTAGTAAGGCCGCTGAACCCCAGGATACGCACTTTGGCATAGCCATTTTCAAAGGTTTCGATTCGGTCGTACTTAGGCGGGATGATGGCAATACCCCGCTGGTCAATGACACCCCACTTTCCGTTGGTTTCTACCACGGCCACGCCATGCCTAAAGGGGCTTGCCTGCTGGTAGGTTTCTGAGTAGGGGCTATTTTGCTCAGTGAGGTAGTAGAATGAGTAGTTTTCGGTGCGGGCTAGGCCGCGCCCTTCCGAAAAGCGGAGCAGGCGGGTATTGAGGTTGGGTTCCATTACCGGGGCGCCCTCTTGGTTGAGTAGCACGGGCTGCAGGCGGCTTTTGTACGCAATAGCCCGGTCTTGCTCGTAGTCCAGGCAGCGGGTGTACTCTAAGGGGGTTACTGGTTTGCCTTGCGCGTCTATGTATCCGCAGCGCCCGCCAGCTTGTACCACTGCCCGGCCACAGGAAAAATCAGATACACGGGCATAGTGTCCGGCAAATGCCAGCCGGCCGGTAGTGTCTATGAAACCACAGCGGTCTTTGAAGCGCACTGCCGCCAGGCCTTCGCTGAACGGCCGTATCTCTGCATAGGCGCGCCGGGTGACAACCTGCCCCAACTGGTTGATTAGCCCGTAGCGGGTTGGATTTTGCGATAGGCTTGCCAATGCCAGGCCGTGTCTGTCAAAAGCATGGATGTCGAAATATTTGGGCCTGAGGATAAACTTGCCCCGCGTGTCAATGATGCCCATTTTCTTGTTGATCACTACGCGTGCCAGCCCCTGCTGAAATTCATAAGCGCGCTCAAATGGCCCTCGGATCGCTTGGTGCCCTGCAGTATCAATGTAGTAGTAGTAGCCGCTGGCGTCTGTTACCCAGGCCAACCCTTCAGAAAAGCGCCCAGCGCGTGCAAATTTGAATTCGACTTCAGTATTGCCTTGCTTGTCAATATAGCCCCAAAAGCGCCCTAGCCTGACAGGTGCCCTCCCTTCGTTAAAGGCTTGGGCTTCCCTGAACCGGCAAGGAATGATCTCCACGCCGTCAATGTCCACAAACCCCCACAATCCGTTGCGTTTCACTGCCAGCCGACCCTCGCGGAAGGAGCCAATCTCGTCATAGATGGCGCTCACCGTCAGCCGGCCCAGTGTGTCAATCAGGCCGTATTTGGGTTGTTGTATGTAGATGCGGATGATGCGGTTGTCGGTGTTTTCCAAAAACTGGATGCCGTCGTATCGACAAGGCAGCACCACATCGGCCTTGCGGTTGACCACGCCCCACTTGCCGTCACATTCTATGATGCCTACGCCATTGATGAAATCGCGGGCAAAAGTGTATTGTGCCGACACCCGAATCATCCCCTGGGTATCTATATATCCCCAGTGGCAGTCGCGGCAAATCAGCCAGGCTTCCCGCTGGAAAATCTGGTCATAATCTGTGTAGTCTGCTATTATGGCAGGTGACTTCAAGCTGCCCAGATAGTCTTTGAGGCGCCCCAACTCAGCTTGAGGTTTGAGGCTGCCCGATAGGCTTCCGCCAACAGCAAAGCGCGCTAACCCCTCGCTGAACTCCCCAATGTAGGTGAGGTCTTTTTTGATGATACGGCCGCTTTTGTCAAGTAGGCCATGCTGGCCATCGGTAAAAGTGCAGCGCGCCACTGGGTATCCGGCCTGGAAATCCTGGATGCGTACATCCAGCAGTACGGGCTCTGTGACTAATCGCCCCAGGCTGTGACTGACCAGCGCCCACGCCGTTTCGAACCGGAAACTGGTGCGCTCAAACTCGCCCTTAGATACCTGCGGCATACCTGCGAGGGTGAAGCCAAACTCTGGATAGATGTAGATGAAGTTAAACTTGGGTTCAATTTGTATGCTGCCATCGCTGCGTCGGCGCAGGCCCCAGCGGTCTTTGGCCGGCGCGTAGAACCACTCAAATTCCTCTATGAGGAAGTTGTTTTCAGCGGTAATTGTTCGACGTATGGATGCTGCGCTGCCGATGCGCACTCGGAAGTGTTGGTTGAAGTTGTTGTTGTCAGACAGGCGGCCATCTTCATCCCATTCTAGTAGAGTAAGGCGCTCGCCACTTTCTGTTTTTTGGTAAGCCTTGGCACTCATGCCAGTCATTTCTATGCGCAGGAAAGTTGGTGCGGCTATTTCTTCCCCATACAAGTTGACCAAGCCAAAGCGGCCATTGAGTTTTACCATAGTCACCATGCCGTTGGTAGGGGCGATGTAGTCGTAGCGAAAGGGCGTGAGGGGCTTTCCGCCGGCTTCCAGAATGCCCCATTTACCTTGCCGCTGTACGCGAAAGGCGTGTTGATCCAAGGGCTGTACTTCATCATAGACGGGTTCTAGCACTGTGCCGCCGCACCAGTCGAGCACGCCAATTTGCTTGCCTTTACGCGCCAGTACAAGACGGCGCGAAAACGGCAGGAAGTTGTCGTATTCGCCTGCAGTGAGTACGCTGGTGCAGGCTATGGAGTACAGCCAGGTTTTTTCTTTGGCCATGAGTTTGACAAAGTGGTCCGATATGCGGTAGTAGGCGTCAAAGCGGGCGGGGATGACTACTTTGCCTTTGGCATCGGCGGCACCCCAGTAGCCGTTGTTTTGAAAGAAGAAGAGGCTGTCAGAAAACGGCTGGATGTTTTCCATTTGCGGGGGCACGATCTCCCTGCCGTCGGCAGCTGTTAGCCCGATTTTGCCGGCTTTGTAAAGGGTGAAGTAGCCCTGGGTGCTTTCTCGGATTTCGTCAAATGCCGGTGGAGCTATCACTTTGCCCAGGCTGTCCACTATACCCCACTTCTTGCTTTTCATAAAAGCCAGGCAGCCGGCGTGGAGCACCTTTACTTGTTCATAACCTTTGTCGAGAATGGTTCTGCCCTGGAGATCCACAATCATCCATTGCCCGGCGTCCATGACGGCAGCACGGGTGGCATCCAACATTTTGAGGTCTTCGTATATGGGGCGAATGACTTCCTGGCCTCGTTGGTCCAGCAGCCCAATCTTGCCGCCGCGCTGCATGATGGCATAGCCAAAGTACTTAAACTCGCCAATGGCTTCGTAAGCAGGGGGCAAGATGATAGTGCCAGTGGTGTCTATCAGCCCCCATTTCTTGTTGACCTTCACAGGAAATGCGTGCTGCCCCGACAAGCACAGGGAGTATAGCAGGCAGCAGCCCAACAATATTTTGTTCATATATCTCATCGTACTTGTATGCTGGCTAGCAGCGAGCTTTCACCGTGGCCAGCGCCTACAGAAACGACTCCTCATGATACTGTGCCAAAGGTATGCGCTGCCGGATAGATTTTTGGTATAACTTCCTCTACAAAAAGAAGGAACGACAAAATTAGAGAAAATAATATGTATCCGCTTGCGGTTTTCGGGCTTGTCGTGGTGTAGGCTATCCGTGTTGCAATTGCACGGACTTTTTCTGCCGTTGTTGTTCCGTCCTGTAATAATACCTTCTATCTTTGTGTGTATAGCCAAATTAACCTTTCGCATGACCCGCAAAAAATTAGCCAAGTGGGAAAAACACATCCTGCACTCCAGCGACGGGGATAAGACCATGAGTTATTGCCTCAACCACTTCAAAAAAAAGTTGGTGCATCCTATAATTTGCAGGGGCAAAGCGTTTCATGCGATCCATGGCCTCGCCCTGGTAGAGGGCAATTCCTTGGCGTTTGTCTACTTGACACATACTCACAACAAAGGCGTATTTTGCACTACCGATACGAAGACTAGCGCACTCTTGGATGCTAGCCGCTTTCTGGCCTCGCTCCTGAGCGACCCAGGCAAAGATGAAGCCATCTACCAAGAGCCATGGAATGACCAACTGAACTGATCTGCTCGCATGGAATCTTACATCCTCGCCCTCGACCAGGGTACTACCAGCAGCCGCGCCATCGTATTTGATCGTCAGGGTCAAATCGTCTCCATAGCGCAAAAAGAGTTTACCCAGTTCTTCCCCCAGTCGGGTTGGGTAGAACACGATGCCAACGAAATATGGAGTACTCAGGCCGGTGTAGCCGCTGAAGCTCTAGCCAAAGCTGGCTTGCATGCCCGGCAGATTGCCGGTATTGGTATTACCAATCAGCGCGAAACCACCGTAGTGTGGCATCGGCGAAGTAGCCAGCCTGTGTACCCTGCTATTGTATGGCAAGACCGACGGACGGCTGACTTTTGTGACCAGCTCAAAGCACAAGGCTACAGCGACCTAATTCAGCAGAAAACTGGCCTGGTCATTGACGCCTACTTCAGCGCCAGCAAGGTGCGCTGGATACTAGACCACGTGCCCAACGCGCGGGAAATGGCTGCTTGCGGTGAACTGGCCTTCGGCACCATTGATGCCTGGCTGCTGTGGAAACTCACCAACGGCAAGGTGCACGCCACTGATGTGAGCAATGCTTCGCGCACTATGCTCTTCAATATCCATACGTTGCAATGGGACGAAGACTTGCTGCGCCTCTTCGATATACCCGTCAGTATGCTGCCCGAGGTGCGCGCCAGCAGCGAGGTGTATGGCCATACTGAGAGCGGGCTGGCGGCGGTATCCATTCCTGTGGCTGGCATGGCCGGCGATCAGCAAGCAGCACTCTTTGGCCAGATGTGTGTAGCGCCCGGCATGGTCAAGAACACCTATGGTACGGGCTGCTTCATGCTGATGAATACCGGCGAGCAAGCCGTACGCAGCCAAAATGCCTTGCTAACCACCATAGCCTGGCAACTCAACGGCCTTACACATTATGCCCTCGAAGGCAGTGTGTTCATTGCCGGTGCCGTAGTGCAGTGGCTGCGCGATGGGCTGCAGATCATTCGCAGTGCCGCTGAAATTGAATCCCTGGCGCTGGAAGTATCCTCATCGGAGGGCGTGTACATTGTACCTGCCTTTGCTGGCCTGGGCGCACCCTACTGGAACCAGCAGGCGCGAGGGCTGATCAGCGGGCTGACGCGCGGCGCCGGGCGTGCCCACATTGCCAGAGCAGCACTCGAAAGCATCGCTTACCAAACTATGGAAGTGTTGGAGGCCATGGAGGCCGATGCAGGTATTCGCATTGCAGAACTGCGGGTGGACGGCGGCGCCACGGTCAACAACTTTCTCATGCAGTTTCAAAGTGATATGCTAAACTGTGCTGTGGTGCGCCCCTGTGTATATGAAACCACTGCCCTAGGCGCAGCCTACCTGGCCGGGCTGGCTGTGGGGTTCTGGCCCAACCTGGATGCTATCAAAAATCAGTGGCGGGCTGAGCGCAGATTTGAGCCGGCCATGCCGGAAACCCAACGCGCAGCCTTGGTACAAGGCTGGAGGCAAGCCGTACAAGGTGCCATAGCAGTATGCTGCTGACAACCACCTTAGACTTCGTGCTGTTACCTTTATACTTCTTATTAATTTTGGCTGATATGTCCAATTCCTTACAAGACTTCAAACGCTTCTTTTCCGAAAGCCGTTTCTGGGCTAAAATACCCCGTCAAGCCAAGCAAGCCGGCATACAAACCATCTATGCAGCGCTACTCATGTACCACGCCTACAAGCGCCCCGAAACGCCCCGCTGGGCTAAGGGTGTTGTACTGGGTGCTCTGGGCTATCTTATAGCCCCCATTGACTGGCTACCCGACCTCACGCCCGTCATCGGCTATACCGACGACATCGGCGTGCTGGGCTTCGGGCTGGTTACTATTGCTGGTCATGTCAACGATGAAGTCAAAAACAAAGCTCGCCAACAACTGACGGCCTGGTTTGGCAATTATTCGCCCAAGGATATTGAGCAGGTGGACAAGCGGCTCTAAGCACGTAATACGATGCATCCGCTGTTTTCATTATCAGGCAGTTGTTGTTGGCTAATATTAGCGGGGCTTGTACTAACCCTACCAGGCTGCGAACGGTCCAATCCCGACAAACCTGACAGCAACAACCCCATGCTAGAGATTAAGGGCGCTGATCTGTCTTATCTGCCCGAGGTACGCCAAAGCGGCCTGACCTTCTTCAACCGCCGTAACCGCGCCGAAGACATGCTGACAACCCTGAAGAATGCCGGCATGAACACAGTGCGCCTGCGGCTATGGAATACCCCCGCCGAACCAACATCCGGTATGCAAAGCGTAAAAGCCGTAGCTGCCGAAGCCAGGTCGCTGGGGCTGAAAGTGCTGCTGTCAGTACACTACTCTGATTCCTGGGCTGACCCGTCCAAGCAAACCAAGCCTGCCAGTTGGCAAGGCTGCAGCTTTGATCAACTGCTCGACAGCGTATTTGCCTACACCCGCCTGGCTGTAGCTGAAATCAAGCCCGACTACATCCAACTGGGCAATGAAATCAACGCTGGGCTGTTGTGGCCAGAGGGGCACATCTCCAATATTGCCCAGATGAAGGCATTGCTGGTGCGAGCTTCGGCAGCCGTGCGTATCGAAAGTGCTCAGACCAAAATCGTCATCCATTTTGCTGGTCTGGAAAACGCCCAGTGGTTTTTCTCCAGCCTCCGCGATACAGACTATGACTTGGTGGCGCTGAGCTACTACCCCATGTGGCATGGCAAAAGCCTGACAGCCCTGGAACAAACCCTGACTGAGGTAGCTAATCTAACAAAAAAGCCGGTGTTCATTGCCGAGACTTCTTATCCCTTCACTTTGCAGTGGCATGATATGACCAACAATGTGATCGGCCAGGCGTCTCAGCTGATTCCTGATTTTCCGGCCACACCACGAGGCCAGCACGCATTCTTGCAGCGCATCAGAGACATAGCCGTAGCCAATTCCGAGTGCGTCGGTTTTTGTTATTGGGGCGCTGAGTGGGTAAGTTACAAAGGCGAAAACGCCGTCAATGGCTCTACCTGGGAAAACCAGGCGCTGTGGAGCTTTGCCCGGCAGGCATTGCCAGCGGTGGAGGTGTTTCGCTGAGTCAGCCGCCTGACCGTTTGGTCTGGGTGTAGCCTTCTTTCAGCAATATTTGCAATACGCGCTCGCGATGGTCGCCTTGTATGAGAATTTCGCCGTCTTTCACAGCACCACCCACGCCGCATTTGATTTTGAGCATTTTACCCAGCGCCTCCAGGTTGCTCTTCGGGCCTTCGAACCCCGTAACGAGCGTCACCTCCTTGCCACCTCTTTGCTTGCGGTCGAGCGATACGCGCAGTTTCTGCTGGTTAGCAGGCAGTAAGGCATCTTCTTCTGGCTCCTCATTTTGGAATTCAAAATCTGGGGCAGTAGAGTACACAATGCCTTCATAGTTTTTCTTCTTTTTCATTCTTGCAAAAGCAGTTTTGACAGCTGGGAAGCAATAAGCAAAAGTACACAGGGTTTTTGATCTCTGTTAAAAATTGAGGAGGTATTCTACCAGGTTTTCATCGGAGGCCAGGTTCATTTTGTGACGCAGGCGGTAGCGCTTGTTTTCTACGCCGCGCAGCGAAATGCCCAGCAGGGGGGCAATCTCTTTGGACGACAGGTTCATTTTCAGATAGGCCGCCAGGCGGAGGTCTCCGGGGGTAAGCTCTGGAAAGCGCTGTTTGAGCTTGCGCAAGAAAGCTTCGTGCACGGAGTTAAAGTTTTCTTCAAATACAGCCCAGTCGTTTTCGCTGCTGATCTCTTGCTCCACCAAGCGGGTCAGTTGTTGTACAGTAGCCTTGGAGCGTGCATCGCCTTGCAGGTGGGTAAGTCCTTTTTTAATTTCAAGTAGCACTTCATTTTTTCGGATGAGGTGCATGGCAGTGTTGGCTAGGTCTTTGGCTTTTTTGAATACGTCCTGCTGGAGTTGTTCGTTGCGTTCCTGAATGCGCTGCTGGTTCAGTTGGCGTTCGCGTTCAATGAGTTGTTTGCGGTGCTTGCGCTCCAGGTGTCGTTGGTGCCGGCGCAAGATGTAGAATCCACCCGCTGCGGCAATGCAAATATACAATATGCGCATGTGCCAGCGGTTGTACCAGCGGGGGCGTATTCGAAAGGCAAATACGGCCATGTGGGGCGATTGGTCGCACTGTACTTCCAGTTGGTAGCTGCCGGCGGGCAAGAAGCTGATGTCTTCTGAGGCTATCTGTTGCCAAGCCGACCATTGCTCGCGGATGCCTGGAATGCGTTGCCGATACAAGGGCTTGTGATCAAAGGCAAAGCAAGAAAAGTGAATGCTTAGTTGATTTTCATAAGGCGCTAGTACCTCGCCGGATCGGATAGGGCGCCATTGATTCCGGCTTTTGGCCATGGCTTCAGTGAAAACCAGCGGAAGTGCAGCAGGGCGGTTGGGTACCGATTTTTCGTCCCATAAGGCATAGCCGTCTTCCAGGCAGAAGAGCCATTGGTGCGCCCCCAGGGGCAAAATGTTAGGACGGTCATTGCCTAGGCGGAGGTGAAAGACAGTAGGTGGTTCGCCTCCCCCTGTCAGAGCTACTTTGTCGGCATATACTACAAAAAGACGCTGGTTGTGGGCGGGAATTAGGGCAAGCTCTGAGCCATCTAAAGATATAGGCAGCCGGTAGTCTTGCCAGGCATCGGCTTGGTGATTCCACTCAAAAAAGCGACTGCCCGCTTGGAGTATGAGCCGCCCGTGAATGGTAGAGAGCCGCAGGTTAAAGTCCGTAGGCAATTCCTCGGTGTTGGACCATTTGCGCACAACTGTCACGCGTTTTTTGTCTTCACTGAGCGCCAGCAGGTGTATGCCTCGGTAAGGGTGTACGACCAAGAGTCGCCCGAGAGGGTCAAACTCCAGGTATTCTACTGGCTCGCTGAACCCCTCGACACGGTGAGCAAAGCGAATACCAGTGCGGCCCTCGTAGCGCAGCACCGACAGCCCCGTGTAAGTGCCTTGAATCCAGAGTGAGGAATCCCCAGGGCATACCCTGCTCACCCAACCGCCAGTGATGTCGGATACTTTGTAAGAACGCCCATTGGCTATGACGTGCGAGCCATCGTTGTGGCCGCACAGCAGTTGGTTGCCGATGTGTGTCAGCTCCCACACCTGGCCGTTGATACCGGCTATGGAGGTCCATTGATCGGCCTGATGCCCGAGCGGAGCAAGACGTCGGTAGAACAGTCCTTGATTTGTGCCCAGGTAGAGATTGCCTCCGTGAACGGCTGCCGTAAAGACCATGCCCAGGCTACCGCTTTGATCCAGCGAAAAGCGCAGCGGTGTATTGAGCGCCAGGAGGTCAAGCCCTTTGTCCAGGCCTACCCACAAGTTGTGGTCGGTATCTTCGTACAAGGCCAGCACAGTATTGTTTTGAAGCCCAGTTTTTCGGTGAATGTGATACAGAATGCGACCTTCGGCATTGCAAACATAAAGCCCTTCGCCTATGGTGCCTATGGCGATGTGCCCATTGGAGAGGGCAAGTATTTTGTTGAGGCGGACGCGGCTAAGCACATTGCCAGCAGGCGTATTCCACCGCTCCAGTTTTCCGTATTGCCAATAGAATAAGCCGTCTCGCTCCGTACCAATGAGTAGTTCGTTAGGGCTTAGCGCTTCGATACCGGCCACAATGTGGTCGCCCAGTGATTCTGTGCCTGGCAATATGCGAAATTGCCCCTCTGGTGTCTGCTCAAATATGCCCCTGCCAATAACAGGCAGCAGCAGTCGTCGGCCTGCTGCTTGTAGAAACATAATGTTGCCAGGAGTTTGCAATTCTTTGACGGTGCGATAGTCATATACGTACAGTGCCGAGAATGACTGAAAAAAGACTTTGCCTCCCCATATTACAATATGCCATATTTCCTCTCGGGCAAACTTGTCTGTACGCAGCGAATCAGCCAGTGATACCCACTCCTGGGCGCCTTGCTGGTTGGTGCGCCAGAAGCCAAACTCTCCAAAACCACCACAGAATACATTGCCATGCTGATCGGAGGCTACCGAACGTACAATTTGCTGGTTGGGCAGGGGTAGCAGTTTCCAGCGGGCGCCGTCGTATTGTACCAGCCCGGCTGTGTTGCCGGAAAAGATGTATCGAAAAGGCGATTGCGTCACTGACCAGTTTTGGTGGGCAGCCTGCATGAGTTGCGGCGAGAAGTTGATGATTTGCGGCAGTTCTTGTGCTGAGGCAACTACCCCTGTTATTAGTATGCCGCTCAGTAGCGTGGTGAGTCTTTTCACAGTGCCGGTCATGGTGTGTGGCATTGTTTTCTTGGCTACTGCAGTGTAAGGCGTTTTAACTCAGTATTAGCTTCCCAGCTCTTCTGCTCGGCGCAGAGCCGCCATGGCGCCAGCAATGATGTCGGCTTGCACTTTGCAATTGCGGTAGGCATTCAGGGCAGCTTCGGTGGTGCCGCCACGTGAGCATACGCGTTCAATCCAGGTATCGCAAGAGAGGTTGGTGGCATTGTAAAGCTCTATGGCGCCCAGGAAGGTCTGGCCTACCAGCAACTCCGCTTCGGAGGGGCTGAAGCCCATCTCGCGGGCGGCTTCCATGAGCGATTTCATAAAAAACCATACATAAGCCGGGCCGCTGCCGGAGATGGCCGTGGCGCTGTCTATGAGTTCTTCACGAGCCACATATACAGTTTTGCCAGTGGTGTTGAGCAGGTTTTGTACCGTGACCAATTCAATGCGCGTTACTTCGTCGCTGGAGGTAAAAGCTGTCATACCCATGCCTATCTGGGCTGGTAGATTGGGCATGGCCCGGATGATTTTTTGTACACCTAAACCTTTGGCAATACTGGCAATACGCACCCCGGCCATGATAGATAGAAATACCTGTTGCGGATGCACTAGCGGGCGAATGTGCTCAAACAGTACGGGCGAATCCTGTGGCTTTACGGCCAGTATGACTAGATCAGCCTCCGGTACACAATCCTCTGGGCGAGCATACACCTTGCCAATATCCTTGCGTGAGAGTTCGGTCGCTTTTTCCGCTGACTTCTCCAATATCATCATATGCTCTCGGTCAGCTATGTGCGAGCGAAGGAAACTATGGGCGTACGTAGCGCCCATATTACCACCACCAATGATGAGTATTCTCATATTTCGCTTTTGGCCGTAAATAAAAATGAATTTGCATACATTGCCAAACAAGCTAAGTACAGACTAAAACTTTTTATCATTTTTGTTTATTTACAAATAAATGTTAGTACATTTATTTGTCTGTGTTCTCAAATCTTTCAAACCACTGCAATCATGCACATTAAGATTGTAGAATGGATTACATCGCCGCCAGCGCCACATTACGTATGCGACGGTTTTCGCGTACATAACTTCATACCAAGACCCCAGCTGGATATGCAACATATGAGTCTATTCATTTTTTTGGATTACAACTCCAGATTCTATTTTCTGCCCAGTGAACA
The DNA here is from genome assembly GCA_938015595.1 of uncultured Saprospiraceae bacterium. Classification (GTDB taxonomy): domain Bacteria; phylum Bacteroidota; class Bacteroidia; order Chitinophagales; family Saprospiraceae; genus UBA2329. Next base: position 281,246 of record CALLPI010000001.1, read on the forward strand.
CCCGCGTGGTATGGGCGTGCATTCGCACTGTGGTTTTGAAACGGTGACTACAGCCTATAAAGGTCGTATAGCACACTACGACAGCGCCGGCAACAGCGGGGTCATCGGCGAGGGCGAAGTGCAATGGATGAAAGCAGCCTCAGGAGTGTTGCACAAGGAGTACCATGAGGCGGAGTTCGGCACTCAAGGGGGCGATTTTCATATGGTACAACTCTGGGTCAACCTTCCGGAGCGCTTCAAGATGTCGCCGCCTGAGTACCAGGCTATCACCCGCGATAGGATAGCTCGCCATGCCCTGTCAGACGGCGCAGGCGAGGTACACATCATCGCTGGCGAATAACAGGGCATACATGGCCCAGCCTTCACCTTCACGCCCATGCACTTGTACAATGTGCACCTGCGCGCCGGCGCGTCGGTGGAGTTAGCCTTTCCGGCAGCATACAACATAGCCTTGCTGGTAGTAAAAGGGCAGGTGTGCATCAATGGCGTAGCCTCCGCGCCGGTAGATGACTTTGTGTTATTGTGCACCTCAAGTATAGAGCGCCTTTATCCGTTGGGCTTCCTGCAAGAAAAACTGCATAGCGTCGGGGTTGCGCATGGCATCCAGGCCGGCAGCTTTCTCCAGCGGGAAGCCCAGCAGTACTTTTTTGACAGGGGCTTCCATTTTCTTGCCACTCAGGGTGTAGGGTATGTCGGGTGCAAGCAGGATTTCGTCAGGTACGTGGCGAGGCGAAAAATCCTCACGCAGTTGCTGATTGATAGCGGATTTGAGTGCATCGTCTAATCGGGAGCCTTCGTTGAGCGTCACATATAGGGGCATGTAGTGTTGGCCTCCAGGTAATTCCAGGTTCACCACCAGACTGTCTTTCACAGCGGGCAATTTTTGCACCGCTTGATAAATCTCTGCCGTGCCAATGCGTACGCCCTGCCGGTTGAGAGTAGCATCGGAGCGGCCCAGGATGCGTAGCGTGCCCATGGAAGAGATGCGCACCCAGTCGCCGTGGCGCCACACGCCAGGGTAGGTGTCAAAGTAGCTACCGAGATAGCGCATGTAGTCAGGGTCATTCCAGAAGAATATTGGCATAGAGGGCATGGGTTTGGTGATGACCATCTCACCAACTTCATCTGATATGGAGCGCCCCTGCTCGTCAAAGGCGTAAAGGGCACAACCTAACGCACGGCATTGTATTTCTCCTTCATACACAGGCCACAAGGGGCAGCCACCTACAAAAGCTGTGCATACATCGGTACCGCCGCTCATCGAGCACAGCCAGATGTCGGGGCGGATGTGGGTGTATGCCCAGTCAAAGGATTCTGGCGGGAGTGGTGAGCCGGTAGAGCTTAGCGTGCGCAAGTAGTCAAGGCGGAAATCTCGAGCAGGGTACACACCGGCTTTTTCGCAGGCCAGCAAGTAGGGGGCGCTTGTGCCAAAGTGCTGCATATTGCTTTGTTCGGCAAGTTCCCATAGCACATTCATGTTGGGGTAGCCTGGGCTGCCGTCGTAGAGTACGATGACGGCGCCGGCCAGGAGTGCAGCTTGCACGAAATTCCACATCATCCAGCCGGTGGTGGTAAACCAGAAGAAGCGCTCGCCTGGATGCACGTCGTTGTGAAAGTGCAGATACTTGAGGTGTTCTAGCAACACGCCGCCTTGTGAATGGGTAATGGCTTTGGGTAAGCCCGTAGTACCGGAGGAGTACAACACCCATATTGGGTGAGCAAAGGGCACAGGCTCAAAGCACAAAGTGGTTTCTGGCTGGGCTAGGGCGTCTGTCCAGGTCATACTTTTTTCAAATTGAGCTACATCACAATCCGTATCGAGGTAGGGTATGAGAATGAGCTTTTGCAGAGAAGGCAGCTGCTGGCAGATGTCGCGTACGGCCTGGCGTTTGTCAAAAGGCTTGCCGTTGTACTGGTAGCCGTCCACGGCGATACATACCTTTGGCTCTATCTGTCGGAAGCGATCTACCACACTGCCCACGCCAAAATCGGGCGAACAAGCCGACCACACCGCGCCAATGGCGCAAGTGGCCAGAAATGCAATGGTAGCTTCCGGGATATTGGGCAGGAAGGCGCACACGCGGTCGCCGGGGCCAACGCCTAAGCTGCGCAGGGTAGCTGCCAATGCTGCTGTCTTTTGGCGCAATACCTGCCAGGAAATTTCCGTGTAAGGATGCCGCTCCGAACGAAACACAATGGCGGGGCGTTCGTCAGTATAATGCCGGAAAATGTGCTCGGCGTAGTTAAGCGTACAGCCCTCAAACCAACGAGTATATGGCATAGGATCATCTGACATCACACTGGAATATGGCGTATGAGCCATCACTTGGAAATACTCAAGCACGCTCTTCCAAAATAGTGCCGGCTGATCTACTGACCACTGCCACAGGGCATCGTAATCGTAGAGGCGCAGTTGGTAGTGTTCGGTCAGCCATTGTTGATACTTGCGTAGGTGGCAGTTTTCCATCAGCGCAATCGAGGGGCGCCAAAGCTCTTTAATTTCCATGAAAAGGCGATTTATCAGGTATCGGTACTTCAATTCCTGGTACGAAGGTAGGAAACTGAGGCAGAGTTTCTTTGCTTGTGTATTGTTAAGACACCACGTTTTGAGGCATTCCTTTCAAGAAAGCAGCTACATTTTGTACAGTGATATCCATAAGCCGCCTGCGCGCTTGCACCGAAGCCCAGGCCAAGTGAGGCGTAATGAGGCAGCGCGGCGCCTGTATCAAGGGGTGGTCAGGGGGTGGGGGTTCTGTCGTCAGTACGTCCAGTGCAGCACCAGCCAGCCAGCCGGATTCCAGCGCGAGGCGTAGGTCTTTTTCGTGAATCAGCCCTCCGCGGCCAGTATTGATCAGCAGGGCATCTGGTTTCATACGGCGCAGCAGACCAGTATTTACAATGCTTTCGTTGGCAGCGCTTAAAGGAGCATGCAAGGATACGACGTCGCTCTGCTCAAAGAGTGTTTCCAGTGATACAAACTGCACCCAGGGGCGGGCATCACGCTCGGGGTGTTTGTGTGTGGCCAGTACCTGCATGCCAAACGCGCGCGCTACTTCTCCCACTCTTTGGCCAATATTGCCGAATCCGTAAATGCCCATCACTTTGCCCGCCAGTTCGTGAATAGGCTGTAGCGTATAGGCAAAATGCGGCTGCGCTGCCCAGTAGCCGGCCTGTACCGATTGGTAGTGGGCTCCTACTGCATTGGTCAACTCCAGCAACAGGGCAAACACGTGTTGTACCACTGCCTCTGTGCTGTAAGCCCTGGCATTGCATACCACAATGCCTTGTGTGCGAGCAGCGGCTATGTCCACGTTGTTGTAGCCGGTAGCCGTCACCACTATACAGCGCAAGCGCGGTAAGGCCTGGAGGGCTGCTTTGCCAAGCTGTACTTTGTTGATTACGAGTACGTCTGCATCCGCAGCACGAGATAGCAAGGCTTCCGGTGTGGTGTAGTCAAATATCTGTACATCGCCCTGGGCATGCAGTGGATCCCAGCTCAGGTCACCAGGATTGAGGGTATGACCATCCAATACGACAATTTTGGGCTTGGGCTTAGAAAAATCAGGCGACATTGTAATAATTTTGGCTACTAATAACAGATTCTTCTATGAAAGACCATATCAAACGCTGGCTGAACGATTGGCGCGTACCGGCCGTGCTCGTTTTTATCTGGGCTTTTTCGCCGTTCTGGCCGGAACCGCACATTTGGGGTAAAATAAAATGGATAATCGGCGGTGAGGCGGCCAGCATGCGCTGGTTGGATTGGTTTGACTTTGCCTGGCATTTGATTCCACTGACATATCTGCTGCATTTGCTCAATAAAAAAATCTTTGGCGAAGGCTGATGCGCGATTTTCAATGACAAAGATGGGGAATTTTGGGTGACTTGAAACTGAGAGACTTTGAGACTAAGAGCTTAGGTGACTGGTGCTTTACATGTACTATGCTTCGTGTCTTTAACCTCTTTTTAACTGCTTTTTAGAAATGTGCAACAATTATTTAAGTAGTGGGTAGCGTTTAATGCTCTGAACCAAAACAAATGAGTCATGAAAAATGCTGTTGCTTGTTTTTACTTTGCTGTTGCTCTATTGGGGGCAACGGGGGTCAATGCTCAAATAAAATTTAACCCCAAAGCGGGCTTCAATGCGTCTGCTATTGATGCCAAATTTCGGAATATCACTGCCGAAGCGCGCTATGGCTGGAATCTCGGTATGGATTTGCGGATAGGTAAGAGCATGCTTTTCTTCAAGCCTGGGATGCATTACTACAACTTTACTGCCGATCTGTTCCGCGATGTGACTCAGCCCGGTGATATACCAATGAAAGATGAAACTACCGTCCAGAGCTTGAAAGCGCCAATTAATGCAGGATTGCGCATTACTGGCGAAGGTGGCATTGTCGGGGTAAATTTACACGGTGGAGTTACGCCTTCTTACATTTTGGGGGTACGGGAACGCAATGTAGTACCTTTTACCAAAGATGACGTAAATAGCCTAACTTGGGGCGCTAACCTCGGTGTAGGTATTGATATTCTCTTGTTTACGGTAGAGGCCAACTACGAAATTGGGTTGTCTCCGTTCTTCAATAATGCTAATGGCAAAAACAATGTGCTGACGGTGAGCGCAGGCGTCAAGTTCTAGGCGTTCTCCCCAGAAATGATACTATACCCTTCGGCTCGCCAAGTTTTGTGCACAACATCCGCAAGTCATGCACAAAACCTGGCGTCGCTTAGTATATATACCACAAGTGGTATTCGCACAGTGGCAGAGTTGGGCAAATATTCCTTTGTTTTTTGAATGGCAATGAGTACCTTAGCGGCAGCTCACTAAAAACCACCAATTGTTATGTGCCTTGCCATACCTGGGAAAATTGTCTCTGTAACTGAGCAGTCAGACCACACCTTTCGTGTGGGCAAAGTCTCATTCGGGGGTATTCTCAAGGACGTCAATCTGATGATGGTACCTGAAGCGAAGCCAGGCGACTACGTACTGGTGCACGTAGGTGTAGCCATCAGTGTAGTAGATGAAGCCGAGGCAAAGCAAACTTTTGAATACTTGCGCCAGATGGGCGAGTTGGAAGAAATAGAGCCGTCGCCTCCAGCAGATACTGGTACCACTCCTTCAAATACTCACACCTTATGAATGGCGTATTACTTTATCAATCCATTGCCCTGCTGTTCGTAGCCGTGGTACTGGGGCAGTCTAGTCTGGACAAGGTGCTGCACTACAGTGGCAATGCCCAGTATTTCCAGAGCCAATTCAAGAACAGCCCGCTGGCCAAGTTGAGCGCGCTGTTGCTGCCGGTGGTCACTGCACTAGAGCTTGGTGCCGCCGTACTTGCCATGGCTGGCCTCGCCGCTCTGTGGACGGGTAATGGCACTTATCTCGGGCTTTGGGCTATGGTAGTAGCAGCATTCAACTTTATTTCGCTCATTTTTGGGTTGCGCGTATCGCAAGATTACACTGGTGCCGCAGGCGTAGTACCTTACCTGGTGACTACCATGATCGGATTAGCGGGCTTTGTATGGGGATAGCATTAGGCTCAGGCACAGAGCTGCCTTTCAGTTCTGTGTCTTCACGGCGACAACCCAATGATGGAATGGCCTTTGCCTAGTCCTTGGCATGAGCACAGTTCTTTTCGGTACTCTGCACGAAATGGCATCAGATTAGCCTTCCTGGCTCCGGGCCCTACTCCTTGCGCTCGTACTTGATTTTGAACTTCCGGTACAACTCCAATTGCTTGTGGTCCAGGCTGATCTGTCGGCCTTTGATCCAGGCTTGAACGACGGTGCTTTGGCGCATGTCGAGCGCATCGCCCTCGCTGATGAAGAGCGTAGCATCCTTGCCTTCCTCCAGGGAGCCGGTAGTGGCCTCTATACCAAGTATTTTGGCGGTGTTCAGCGTAAGGGCGGCAATGGCCTGCTCGTATGGCAATCCGTAGCCCACGGCGTGGCCGGCCTGGTAGGGCAAGTTGCGCTGCTGCCAGAAACCTTCCATGCTGAAGCAGAAAAGTATGCCGGCTTGGTGGAGTTGTACAGGAAGTTTGAAAGGCTCGTCAATATCAGCGTCGTCTCGGCTAGGCAGGGCGTGTATGTTTCCCAGGATGACGGGCACGTTATTGGCTTTGAGGAAATCTGTTAGTATACCAGCGTCTCGGCCGCCCGCAATCACAGGAGTAATGCCATAGCGCTTGGCCAACTGTACTGAGGTAGTAATAGCCTTGGCGTCGTCGGCATGGATGAAGAGTTTGCGGGCGCCAGTAAACACAGGACAAGCCGCGTCAAGTTTAAGGTTGCGCTCGTCGGGCTTGGTATTTTTGCAGTAGGCCTGAGCTTCCTTGAGGTAGGTTTCAAGTGCGGCTATTTCCTTGTCGTAGTTTTCGTTGCGGTTGGTAGTACCCTGAAACCAGTTGAAGGAGTAGAGGCGTGGCCAGTTAATGTGGAGGCCTATATCGGTTTTGTAGGCGGCGTCTTCCCAGTTCCAGGCATCGAGTTGTACGATAGAGGACTGACCGGAGAGCAAGCCGCCTTGAGGGGTGATCTGTGCTAGCAGTACGCCTTGCGCCCGCACAGTGGGGGGCACTTCTGAATCAGTATCGTAGGCGATGATGGCGCGGGCGTTGGGGTTGAGTTGGCCTGTTTCGCCGGCGTCCACCGTAGCGCGCACGGCGGCAATTTCGATCAAGCCCAACTGGGTGTTGGGTGCAATGAAGCCCGGATATACATGCTTACCTTTGGCATCAATAATCTTGTAGCGGCTTAGATTCACCTGTCCGAGGTTTTCGGGGGTGCGCACCAGGGTGATTTTGCCGTTTTCAAAAGCAATGACGCTGTTCTGGAGCACTTGGCCGTTGCCGAGGTGAGCTGTAGCACCTACGATGTAAACTGGCATTTCCTGCGGGGGTGCTGGTACTGGCGTTTGTGCTAGCAGGCTGATGATCGGCCAGCAAAAGATGAGTGCAAGCGGTATATTTTTCATGTTGTTGGTTGAATTTTGATGGTGGTTGAGTGGGCTGTTAGTCCATTTCGTCTTCATCGTCGTCGCAGTGGTAGAGCTTGAAGCTCTGGCGCCCCATTACGGGCTGAGTTTTGCCGCCTTGTTGTTTTTCCTGGATCATTTTTTGGATGATGCGGTTGCGTTCTGCCTGAATATCAGCGCGCAGACGGAGGTCTTCCTGGCGGTCGAAGAAGCGGATGCCGTCCACAAAGGTCATTTCAGCTTTGGCGTACACCGAGAGGGGGTGGTCGGACCAGAGCACTACGTCGGCATCTTTGCCAGCTTTGAGGCTGCCCACGCGATGATCAATGCGCAGGAGCTTGGCCGGATTGAGGGTGACGAATTTGAGTGCATCCTCTTCTGATACGCCTCCAAAGCGCACAGCTTTAGCCGCCTCCTGATTGAGGCGGCGTGCCATTTCGGCATCGTCAGAATTGAAAGCCACGGTTACGCCCTGCTCGTGCATAACGGCGCCGTTGTAGGGTATGGCGTCGTATACTTCGTACTTGTAAGCCCACCAGTCAGAGAAGCTGGAGCCGCCGGCGCCGTGTTTAGCCATTTTGTCGGCTACCTTGTAGCCCTCCAGGATGTGGGTAAAGGTATTGACTTTGATGCCGTGTCGCTCGGCTAGTTTCATAAGCATGTTGATTTCGCTCTGGCGGTAAGAATGGCAGGTGATGTGTCGCTTGCCTTCCAGGATCTCCAGGATAGCTTCTAGGTCGAGGTCGCGGCGGTAGGGCTTGCCGGAGGCTTTGAGTGCACCATACTCACGGGCACGGGTGAAGTAGTCATTGTAGACTTCTTCTACGCCCATGCGGGTTTGAGGGTAGCGGTCAGAGCCAGGCCAGGCAGACTGCTTGACGTTTTCACCCAGAGCAAACTTTATGAAACCAGGTGCGCCTTCCAGTTTCATTTGCTCGGGTGCATAGCCCCAACGCAGTTTGATAATGGCCGACTGCCCGCCGATGGGGTTGGCTGAGCCGTGCAACAATTGAGCTGTCGTGACCCCGCCTGACAATTGGCGATAAATGTTGATGTCTTCGGAGTTGACCACATCACCTATGCGTACTTCGGCACTGCTGGCCTGCGTGCCTTCGTTCACACCGCGCGAAATGGCAATGTGCGAATGCTCGTCAATGATACCGGAGGTCACGTGCTTGCCTGTGCCGTCAATAACGGTAGCGTCGGGCGCTTTGATGCCTTTGCCTACTTGTACGATTTTACCATTGCGCATCAGGATGTCAGCATTTTGGAGGATACCTTCTTTTTCGTTGGTCCAGATGGTAGCGTTGGTAATGAGCCAGGTGCCGGGCTTGGGCGGGGTAGTCCAGCCATAAGCACCGAAGGGGTAGGTGATGGGGCCGGGTTCGGACTTAGTAGCTGGTTTATCGTCTTTTTTGACGTCTTTAGGAGGTTCGGAGGGGCTGGTGTAAGTTGCCGTCCAAGTGAATACTCGGCCTTGCTCGTCTTCGCCGCGGCCTGACCACTGGCGCCCGTTGATTACACCTGACATGCGCACGCGGTTTTGCCCTTCTTTGAAAGCAAACGATAAGGTGATGTGGTCTTTTTGTAGGGTGTGTTTGACTTTAACAGAGGCCGTGTCATTTAGCATGAGTTTCATGTCGGGGTTTTCGTCAGTGCCGCTTACCACAAGATCGTAGCGCCAGAGCTGCCCTCCAGGAGTAGGTGTCGTAGCCTCCAAGGAAAACTTACCTACAACCTCTGGCACGTCTATATTTTTGAGGACGTAAGGCTTGCCACCTACCCAGTGATGGTACACTTTGGTGTCTTTATCAAAGATGTTGCCGTTGGTAATGAAGAAGTTGGCAATTTTACCAGGCGCCAGGCTGCCCAGTTTGTCGCTTACACCCATGAGGCTGGCCGGTGTATGTGTCAGGGCTTTAAGGGCATCTTGTTCGCTGAGGCCGTTTTCGATGGCTTTGCGAAGTTGAGCCATGAAGTCGGCTTTGTTGCGCAGACCATGTGAAGTGAGCGCAAAAGGAATACCGGCGGCGGCAATGCGAGCTGGGTTGGAGGGTGCCAGTTCCCAGTGCTTGAGTTGAGCTAGACTTACTTGCCGAGCGTCGAGAGGGTCTTCTACATCGTAGGCTTCTGGAAAGTTTAGCCCTACGATGAGCGGCGAGCCAGTTTTCTTGATGTCTTCCAGGCGCTTGTACTCCTCGCCGCTGCCCTTGAGGATATACTGCACGTTCCATTCGCGACCAATGGCGGCGGCGCGCAAGGCTTCCAGGCAGTCGCCCACTTCAAATACCTGGGGCAGTCCGGCCAGGTCATTCCAGGCTTGCAGGGAAATGTTGTATTCCTCCTTGCCCTGGGTAGCTTTGTACCACTGGGCGTCGCAGTAGGTTTGTCGCAACAGGGCTATGGAGCCCATGAGTGAGCTGGGGTAGTCTTGTCGGGAGGAGCCTTTGCGGAAAGAGAAGTGATGAGCAGCTTTGTCTTTCACAATCAGTTCGTGAGGTGCTGCCTCGCCCAGCAGCACCATCGTGGCGCTGCCTCGCGAAATGCCGTCGTGCTGATGGCTGAGTACAGCGCCGAAGCCGATGTCGCGCATAGTTTTGGCGGCTTTATCGTCAGGATTAAAAACCTCATGCGCCCTGAACTCTGGCTTGAGCGCTTCGTTCCAGTTGTACGCACCTTTCTTGCTGGTTGTACGCTGTACTGCTCCGCCAAATAGGCGCCCGCCTGGAGCAGCGTCCTGGCGCTGGGCAGGCATGCCGTAGTCAGAGTACAGGTCAATGAAAGACGGGTAGATGGTTTTGCCTTTGAGGTCAATCACTACAGCGTGGGCGGGTACATTTACCTTCTGACCAACAGCTTCTACCTTGCCCTGGCGTATAAGCAGGGTGGCATTGTCTATGCGCTGATTCCAGGCGGTATAAATAGAGGCATTGGTAAAGGCGTACAGGCCCTCGCGCTGGTCATAGATGCCGTTGATAGGGAAGGTGGTTTGCGCCGATAGCCGGAGGGCACCCCAACTGACGAGCCACAGAGCCATTAATCTGAGTGTACGTTGATAACCAGTCATCATTGCGTTGCTTTTGAGCAGGCAATGTTAAGCAAGTTAGCGGGAACATCAGCCAAAAGGAGTGCTAAATAGTGTTAACAGCGTTGCTTCGCAAGTGCCTCCTCGTAGGCTTGGGCAATAGCAGGTGTTTGATATTGCGCTGTAAAGGAAGGGTGGGGGGGGGCTACCTGAAGCCTGCCTGCTTTGAAGCTATGTAGAAATTCAGAGAGCTTGGCGGCATTCTTGGCCAAATCTTCTTGCTTGATTGCGTAGAGGGTGAGCAAACCCTGCCGTTTGCCAGCAAAAGCAAGGAAACTATCGCGTGGTGTGGTAGCAATGTGTATGATGGGCTTACGGCTAAACAGGTAATCTACGCTTTTGCTGGGCAGGTGATAGTCAGTGGTGTTACCGATGTGTAGCAATATATCTACTGATTGCATGGCGGCGGTGGTCTCCTCCCTCGATACCAGGCCATGGAGTGCAAGCATTGGCTTTAGTGCAGGATACTGGGTAAACATGCGCAAAAACTCCGGCTCCAAAGCTCCCCAAAAGTTTGCCACAAGGAGTTGGCTCCAGGCTGGTTCGTCTTGCAGCAAGGCTTCGAGTAAGTGCAAAAACGGTTCAGGCGTGCGTATGCGACTGTAAAAAGAGCCAAAATAACCTAAGTGTATGACTGATTTGCTAGGCCTGGGCAAGGTAAATCCTGCTGCAGCCTTGGGTAAGGCCCATAGCGGAGGAATAAGGCGCATTTTGTGTCGAAAACCTGGAAATGCAGCATCGTAGCGTTGAAAGGCACCCAGGTTGGTCAGCACAATGGTATTCGCCTGGGCGAAAGTGCGTTTTTCTGCCCACTGGTTGAGCCAGTTGTACAGAGTAAAATTGTTGGAAGGAAACTCCCTGGCAATGCTGAAGGGGTCTTGTACATCCATCAGCCAGTGCAAGTGAGGGCAACGCTTTTTGCAGTAATAAGCCGCCCAGTGCGTTGTAAAGGGAGTTCCTACGCTGATGAGCACGTCAAAAGACTTCTGCTGTATTAGCTTTTCGGCCTTGTGCCGCGCTGGTCTGTACCATAGGCAAGATCCATCCGGCCAATAAAAGGCACGCCAGGTAAAGTCCAGAAGTTTTTCCAGCCACCAGCGCCACAGGCTTACCCGATGTACGCCGGCTCCAGGTTCGTGTCGGCGGTTTTGTGCATTCCAAAAGTTGTAGGCCCAGTCCATGAGGGTGGCATGCCCCACGCGATGAATGTGGACACCATGGATGCTTTCTTCGCGTGGTCGTGCACTGTGCTGGGCGCAAAGCAAATGCACTTCATGTCCTTGTTTGACCCAGTATTCTGCTATGGCTTGCCAACGAAATACATTGGGCGAAATGGAAGGCAGATATTGGATAGTAAGCACGAGGATGCGCATGTGCCTACAGGGCTTCAGGTGATTATGTCAAATACAGCGTTGCAGACTCTGCGCAGGTCGAAAGGGGCGATTTTTACAAGCAACCCTTTTGCGCCAGCATTTACATAGATGCCGTCCCACATCATAGCTGTGCGGTCAATGAAGACAGGAAGCAGCCTCTTCATGCCCACAGGAGAGCATCCGCCGCGCACATATCCGGTGAGCACGGGCAACTGAGCCGCCTCTATCAGGCTTACTTTCTTGACGCCAGCCGATCGGGCCAGCGCTTTCATGTTGAGTTGTCTGTCGCCAGGAATGACCGCTACTATCGCTTTGTCTTGATCGCCTTTGAGTACTAATGTCTTGAATATCTGTGCTAACGGTAGCCCGTTGATCACAGCGATGCGCTCCACACTGAGATCGTCTAAATGGTAGTGGTAGGCCAATAACGAGTAAGAAATCCCGGCAGCATCCAGGATACGCAGTGCATTGGTTTTGTCAGGCATGGTCGTTGGATAACAAGCGTACAGTATCGCCTATAGATATTTCTCCGTCTGTCAGGATGCGAGCAGTGATACCACCATGACCGCGCATAGCATTGTAGCCGCCAGGGCCAAGGTTTTCTTCCATTCGGGAGCAGGGGTGGCAGTCGCCGGTGGCTTCCATAATAACTTGGCCAATGACAAAGCGGCGGTCTTTGAGGGATTGCAGGTTGATACCTCGCACCACGATATTGCGTCGGCATAGTGCTGGGTCAATAGCCTGCAACTGCAGAATGGAAGCTACAGCCTCCAGGTGTTCGGCCTGAATGAGCGTGGCCTGGCGTTTGCCGCCCAAGTTGTCGTGGTGGTCGCCGCGAAGCCCTGTATGGGCTATGGCCTGTACGTGATGTACCGAGAGCGGAGGCTGCCTTCGCCCTGGTCGCAAGCCTATCCACTCTACCTTTCCTACCTGTGGTAGAGTGTCCATCAATTCTTTCATCGTTTTGGGCATGGCTGTGGTTGTTAAACTTTATAGAAGGGCCGGCTTACTTCTGCAACAGTTTCACCGGGCAGGTCTTGGGCTTTCAGTTTGGAGGTAGTGGTATCCGGGGTGTTTTGGCGCTCGGCCTGCCGATGTGTTTTGCAAGCCGAGTTGCGCCTCTTTTGGCATCCCTTCTTGTTTTCCTTGGTACCTTGCGATTTTCGGGATGCTGGGCTTGGAAGCCAGGTGTTGTTTGTTAGCGTAGCGTTCTTTCTGTATCAGCTGGGCTACTTTTGTGTGTGCTCTGATCTGGTCAAGACTTTTGGCGTTGGACTTCTGTTTTGCTTTGTTGTGCTTAAGGTGGTAAATCCACTTGCCGAGGTTATTTCTGGCTATATCATATAAGTTGCTGATTATTAGATTATAATTGTCTTGATTGCTTTTGCTTTTGAGAATCTGCCAGACTTTGACGTTGTGCTGCAGCAGCGCGGAGGGGAGTCTTCCGGGGATGCCGAAGCTAGCCTCGTTGCACAGCAGGCGTTCGGGCGCCCAGTTGCGACGGATATGGTTTGTTTTGGCAAGCACGGTAGCGGTTTTGGTGGCAAATTTAGCTGGAAAAGAGCAGATGCGCAACTGGGCATTGAGCCTCAGAGGCAGTATCCTACCCGAGATTGACCTTACTTTTTGCGTTCTGTTACGAAGATGACTAAATCTTCCAGAGATTGTCGCGCCTCACTCGGAGGAAAGGTGTGCAGTGTTTCAAAAGCGCGTTCGCGATAGCTCAACATGGCTTGGTGGGTATAGGCCAGCCCTCCGCTTTGTTTCACAAAGGCAATGACTTCGCGCACTTTTTGGGCATCTTCGCTGTGGTTTCGAATCAAACCAATGATGTGCCGACGCTTATTTGGCGAGGCGTGCTTCAGGGCATATATTAGTGGTAGGGTCATTTTTTTTTCCTTGATGTCAATGCCTAATGGTTTGCCCACGTCTTCATCGCCGAAGTCAAAGAGATCGTCGCGTATTTGGAAAGCCATGCCGATTTGCTCGCCAAAGAGATGCATGGTTTCAATTACTTTTTCATCGCGGGTAGCCGATGCGGCGCCTGCTGCGCAAGCCGATGCAATCAGAGAGGCGGTTTTTTGCCGAATAATTTCGTAGTACACCGGCTCCTCAATATCCAGGCGGCGGGCTTTTTCAATTTGCAAAAGCTCTCCCTCGCTCATGGCCTTCACAGCATTTGATACAATTTCGAGCAGGCGGTATTCCTTGTTTTTGAGAGCCAACAGCATACCTTGCGAGAACAGGTAGTCGCCCACCAGCACAGCTACTTTGTTCTTCCAAAGTGCATTGATAGAGAAGAAGCCTCGGCGCTCGTAGGCGTCGTCCACTACATCGTCGTGCACAAGGGTAGCCGTATGCAGCAGTTCTACCAAGGAAGCGGCATTGTAAGTGCAAGCATTGATATGCCCGCAAAGTTTGGCGCTAAGAAATACAAACATGGGGCGTACTTGCTTGCCCTTGCGCCGCACAATGTAATAAGTGATGCGATCCAGTAGCGGTGCCGAGCTGCGCATAGCCTCTCTGAAGTGTTTTTCGAAAGCCTGTAGCTCTTGCTCTATGGTACGTTGTATATCGTCGATGTGTGCAGCCATGCCTTTGGCGGGTCTTTTTGAAACTCCAAACATACAAACTATATCTACAGCAGGCAGCGTGTTTTGTTTAGGGCCCTTTGGAGAGATGGTATCGCTTGATGGCTTTTCGATTGGCCTGTATAATCAACAAGTATTTGCCCGATGGCAAGCGCAGTAGGTCTAATAGCCGAGACTGTGTACCGGCGCTTTGTCCTGGAAATTCAAATTTCAGTGCTTCCTCTTTTTTGGCATTTTGCACTATGATGACTACATCAGCAGTAGTGCTCAACTCGTAGTCAATGCGCACCCGGCCAGTGCCGGGGTTCACAGTTAGTTTGGGCAGGGCATTCCAGTTGCTGTCCCAGTCGTTAGTTTCTTGTGTAGTTACTGGCGGCGTAGTCGGTGGTGTCGCCGGTCGTTCTTTGGGAGCAGAAGGAGCGTTGCTGGTAGGCGGGGGCGTTTTTTTATTGACAATTCGAATGACATCGCCGCCAGGTGGGTTCCAGAAGGTAATGCCAACCGGAGGTTCAAAAATATTGGTTTTAGATATCTCGCCCACTTGCTCTGCTTCATCGGTCATCACGGTGCGCACCTCTATTTTGTGCTGATCCACCCAGATCCAGTTGAACTGGTTAAAACTGGCACTGGCGCGCGTCCAGGATTTGTCGTCGTCGTTGTCGCGCAGGGGAGCACCCCAGCATCCTTCGCCCACGTAAACAGTGCCTCTGTCATCATCTCGTACGAAACCCATGTCGTTGCCGGGGCCGGTATCGGGCTTGATGGGGAAGGTCCATTTGACTACGTGAGAATCCGATTCAATGACGAGCCTAACGCCATACTGATAGAACAGGCTAGCCCAGGCCAAGTATAGATCGTCTTTATCAGTTTTAGCAGCGGTGTGAGGTCGAATAGCATGATGGTATTGAGCAATGCGCCACGTGGTGCTGTTGGCGTGAGCTTTGAGGTCGTTTTCAAGCCAGATTTTTTGGTCGCCAGCAGCTGGGATCATAGTGTTGAGCGTGTAAACCCTAAGGAGGTTGCCGCCCAGACTCAGGGCGTAGTAGTTGCCGGGATGCGGCAAGTCGAACATATCCACGAGGGTTTTATTTTCTACTTCGTGGTTACCTCTGGCTACCAGCACGGGAGTCATGCGGCCGTCGTTAGCAATGGTGCGCTGCCAGTCGTCCATCCATTCTATCCATTCTTTGGAGCTATCGTGTACCGTCATATCGCCATTGAACAGCACTACGTGTGGGCGTAGTTTTGCCACCATCAGATTGGCTGCGCGTCGAGCTTCACGGTGGTTGCGGGAGTCGCCTCCGGCTACAATAGAGAGACGCTGGGTGGGTTGGTCAGGCGCTGTGTGAAAGTAATACCTATTGCTAACGCCCTCGCTGTCTTTGATGACGAAGTAGTAGGTCGTATTAGGCTTGAGGCCGCTGAGGCGTACAAAGTGGTTGTTCATGCCTTTGGCCGGGACGATCCGGTCCGGACGTTTCGACAAGCGGTAGGCAATGGCATTGCGGCCTTGATCTGCGAGGTCATAGTAGAGTATGGGGTTTTGGCCATTCACCTGATCCCAACCGATGACCATAGTGGTGGAGGGGTCTTCCCGCCAGGTACAACGCAGTCGGTCGGCATAGGCGTGTGATTCCGGTCTAACTAGCCCAATGACTGCAATAACCCCCAACCAATATTTTTGCCGAATACTCATATTTATGGTATATGGTACAAAATAAGGTCTTTCTTGTGGCATTTATTGTACCTTTGGCGCGAAAATCAATACAGGCGTATGCAAACTTCGCCTTACAAAGATATGGCTATGACCAGAGATGTTTTGCTCTTCGAACTCATCCAGCAAGAATTGGAACGCCAACGCTACGGCATCGAACTCATCGCTTCTGAAAACTTTACCAGCCAGGCTGTACTTGAGGCCATGGGCAGTTGCCTGACCAATAAGTACGCTGAGGGCTACCCTGGTCGTCGCTACTACGGCGGTTGCGAAGTAGTGGATAAGGTAGAGCAACTGGCTATAGACCGCCTCAGGGAGTTGTTTGGTGCCGAATATGCCAACGTGCAGCCGCACTCTGGCTCGCAGGCCAACGCCGCCGTTTATTTGGCCACCTTGCAACCTGGCGATGCCATCCTGGGCTTCAACCTCTCCCACGGTGGCCACCTCACGCATGGCTCGCCCGTCAATTACTCTGGCAAAACCTTCCGCGCACATTTCTATGGTGTTGAGGAGGACTCCGGCCTCATTGATATGGACAAAGTGGAAGCCATTGCCCTGGAGTGCCGCCCCAAGCTAATCATCTGCGGTGCTTCGGCTTACTCGCGCGACTGGGATTATGCCCGCTTCCGCACTATTGCCGACAAAGTGGGCGCCTTATTACTGGCCGATATTGCCCATCCGGCTGGCCTCATCGCTTCCAAATTGCTGAACGACCCCATGCCCTACTGCCACTTTGTCACCTCTACCACCCACAAAACCTTGCGTGGGCCGCGCGGTGGTATTATTATGATGGGGCAAAACTTTGACAATCCCTGGGGGCGCACCACTGCAAAGGGTATGGCCATCAAGATGTCGGCTATTTTAGATAGTGGTGTATTTCCTGGCATGCAGGGCGGCCCGCTGGAGCACGTGATCGCCGCCAAGGCTACGGCATTTTACGAGGCGCTGCAACCCGAGTTCGAACAATACTGTCGCCAGGTGGTGCAAAATGCCCGGGCTATGGCGCATGCCTTCGTGCAAAAGGGCTATAAAGTCATTTCCGATGGAACTGACAATCACCTAATGCTCATAGACTTGCGCAGTAAAGGCACCACTGGAAAAGCCGCTGAAGAAGCCTTGGGTCGCGCCGGTATCACCGTCAATAAAAATATGGTGCCTTTCGACACTGAAAAGCCTATGATCACCTCCGGCATTCGCATCGGTACGGCAGCCATAACTTCCAGGGGCTTTCAAACTGACGACTGCCTGCGCGTGGTGGAATGGATAGATCAGATTATCATGAACCCTAACGACGAAGCCCTTGCTGCAGCCATCCATGCCGAGGTGCGGGCCTTTATGCAACAATTTCCGTTATATCCGCTGCAAGAGGTAGGCAGATAGCCATCGCATTCGGAGTCTTTTAAGGGGCTTGATCGCCAGGCACTTATGTATATAGGCAGAATCAAGCGAGGTGCTATTTTTAGTGGGGGGGAGGAGGCTCAGCCCTGGCATACCCTCGCAATGACTTCCTTTGCCAAGTACTGCCCTGGTGGCTGCGTGCCGGGCAGTATGTTTGCTTTTTCTTAAATTTTGACAAGTTGGTTTTCTTTTAGGTAATTTTTTTACTTTTGCCCATGAGGGAGTTGCCGGAAAATCCCAAGTAAGAGTACGGCGCGGATGCCGAAAAGCGCATAGAGTAGGCAAAAAGTTCTAACTCATGTCTGTTATGAAAAAAATTACTATCCTCACACTTGTACTGATGCTGGCTTTGCCGCTTACCCAGTCCTTTGGCGTAGCAGTCGTCACCTCACAGGAGAACCAGCCAGCTTTAGCAGAATCAACTGCGTTTTCAGTAGAGGACTTCCTGAATATGACGCCCAAGCAGTTTGAAGAGCAGAGCGGGCAAAAAATGTCCTTTGTACAAAAGATAGCCTTCAAAATGGCTCAAAATAAAGCGAAGAAGCAAGTAGCCAAGGGCAAGCTAGATGCTAATACCCCTGCTTCGGCTAGTACTATGAGCCTACTAGCACTGGTTTTTGGCGCAGCAGGTCTTGTGCTGCTATTTGTGTCAGGTCTTGTTGGCTTGCTTTTGGGTGTTGCGGGTTTCGTTCTGGGCTTGGTAGCCATGAAGAAGGAAGGATCGAATGTTCTGAATATATTAGGTACAATTTTCGGCGGGCTTGCGATCCTGCTGTTTATTGTCTTACTGATTGTGGTGGCTTCTTTTATATAAGATGTTATCCACACCTTACATTTAAGGTACGCGCTGAGGTCATCCTGAGGAATTTATCTCTCCTCGCGGTGGCCTCAGTTGTTTCTCTCCATTATCCATTAGAGGATTTCTCACTTGATAGGTTCTGCAAATACGCGCTGATAGATCTGCAATAACGTTTTGCTCTCTTCAGCCCAATGTAACACTTGGGCCGCCTTCCAGCAGTTTTGTACAAGGCGTTGGTACTCGCTGGGATTTTCCCTAAGCACTTGTATGGCACTGATGATAGTATCCGGCCGTAAGTCGGGTAGGCAGACAAATACACCGTACTGCTGGTTGAGTTTCCGGTACTCTGGAAAATCCATCTGCAATGAAGGAATGCCAGCCTGGAGGTAGTCCAGTGCTTTGTTGGCCAAGGAGTAGCGATAGCTCAATCCTTTGTCTTCCAGTAGATTGATGCCTAAGTGCGCTTTTCTGGTGAGCTGATGTAACGCTTCAGGTGGTACAAATCCATGAAAGACCACCTTTCCTGCCTGTACCAGTGGTTCTGCTTGACGGCGCAACTTTTTCTCCAGGTCACCCCTGCCCGCAATCCAGAACTGTACGCCTTTCAAGTGGGTCATCGCTTCCAGCATGGCCTCTATACCGCGCCCTGCATTCAGCATACCTTGATACAGTACTATGTATGGTGTGTCGGGTTTGTTGAGAATAGGCGTTGCGCTGTGTAGGGGTAAATTTCTAACTACCTCAAAGCATATTCCGTATCGGGTGGTGAGTGCCTCGGCTAGCGTATTGCTTACAGTGTAGGCATATTTTAGCCGAGGGATGAGGAGTCGTGCTACTGCTTCCCAAATCCATTGTTCAAGAGGGCGGCCGGCCAGTTCCGGCACTTCCGAAAAGTACTCGTGCGCATCCAGTACGCAGGGTTTGCCCTTTAATCTGGCAGCGAGGTAGCAGGCGGGCAGCGTATCGGTATCCACTGCGCATACGGCGTCGAAGTGCTGCCGCATCAGGTACTGCCATAAGCGCAGGTTGTACTCCAGGTAAAACAACTTGCCCTTTTGGAATCGGCAGGGCAGCCAGATTCGGTCGTAGGCTGGTTGGTTTTTTTCGCTATCACGTATGTTGTATGGCGTGCGCCGGCCAGCCAGTGTTACTTTGTATCCAGCTTGTGCCAGGGTATGGCATATCCGGTGCATGCGCTGATCTTGGCGCAAGTCATTGGTTACTGCAGCTATAATGCATTTAGACGGTTCGTTCATTGGTTCCAATACAGCAGGCCTTCTTTTTCTAGAATGAATCCTTCGTCCATCAGATATTCGAGTGTTTTAATGAATGCTTCGCGTTGCGAAGCTGGCCACCTGGCCGATAGCTGTTCTAGCGACAGCGGCGTTGCTGTCAGCCATTGTTGAAGTTGTGTTTGCGCGTTTGCGACGTTGGCAATGGACATGGCGTGCTTTCGCCGGGTCAGGCATACATCGCATACGCCGCAAGGCCGGCTGTCGTTTTCCCCAAAATAAGCTAGCAGCATTCGGCTTCGGCATTCTTTGGCCTGAGCATAATCAATGGCTGCCCGCATGCGTTGCTCGGCGCGCTGCTTGCGAAAGTTGTACCGCGCCATGTCTATGGAGAGGTTGGCTGGGTCTACTCGCTCCTGGGCAAAAGTGAGTTGGGGTTGGTCTTTTCGAGGCGCATAGTCAATAATGCCTTCTTTAGCTAGAATTTGCAGTCGGCGTGTCAGTTCATCGGTTGAAGTTTGAAGAAAGCGGGCCAGTTGTTCTTCCCGGATATTGACAGGGTGTTGAAATACGCCCTGGTGGGTGCGCAATATGCTCTTGAATAGGCCATCCATACCAGGATGTCTTAGCATATAGTCATATACTTGCTCTTTGTCGGCTATCACCATAAGGCTGGAGGGTGTCCATACGGCTTCACTCAGCACAATCCAACCGGAGGCCTCTAATACTTTCAGGCAACTGTGGGTACGCCCCGGCTCCAACTTGAATACCTCGCAAAATTGATGGAGATCAAAGTCATAGCTCTCGCCTTGGCCGCTTCCCGTGGCCAGTTGATAATAACTCCCCAGCGCCCGATAAACTTGCCGGATGTACTCTACAGGCGGGAAAGCTGCCTCAAACTGGTGCTGGAGGTTGCGGTGGTCTGATTCGTTGTATAGTAGTACTGCAAACGACTTTTTACCGTCTCGGCCTGCTCTGCCCGCTTCCTGAAAGTAGGCTTCCAGGCTCTCGGGCAGATCGGTATGCACTACTACACGCACGTCGGGCTTGTCAATGCCCATACCAAAAGCGTTGGTACTGACCATAATGCGGGTTTGCCCACTGATCCAGGCATCTTGCTTCTTCGAGCGCTCTTCGCCCTCCAGCCCGGCATGGTAGAAGTCGGCTGAAATACCTCGGCGCATCAGCATCGTAGCTATTTCTTTGGTGCGTTTGCGATTGCGTGCATACACCACTCCTGAGCCGCTCACTTTTTGTAGAATTTCTACCAGTTTTTCATCCTTGCCTTCTTCATATTTCACAATGTAAGCCAGGTTGTCGCGCATAAAACTCTTCTGAATAACATGTGGCTGGGCAAAGCCCAACTTTTCCTGTATGTCGGCTACTACTTCGGGGGTGGCAGTGGCTGTGAGTGCCAGTACAGGTACTCCGGGCAGTTGCGCGCGAATTTCAGGAATCTGCAAGTAGGGAGGCCGGAAGTCATACCCCCATTGCGAAACGCAATGCGCCTCATCCACCGCCAATAGGTTAACCCGCATCTGCGCAATGCGAGCCTTAGCCAGGTTGGTCAGCAGACGCTCAGGAGATAAATACAATAGCTTGATGTGGCCGTAGATACAGTTATCCAATATACGGTCTATGTCTTTTGGCCTCTGCCCCGAATAAATGGCCTCGGCCGGAACGCCTCGTCGTTGAAGGTTATATACTTGGTCTTTCATCAGTGCAATCAGCGGCGATACTACTATACAAATACCCTCCTTGCACAGCGCCGGTACTTGGAAGCAAATGGATTTGCCTCCGCCCGTAGGCAATAAGGCTAGCGTATCCCGACCCGACAGCACAGACTGGATGATATCCTCTTGCGGCGGCCTGAAGGATTCGTAGCCCCAATATTTTCTGAGTATTTCTATAGGGCTTGATTGGGGCAAACCTACTTCATCAGCCATAGTGCATTTTTTTGAATCTAAGATGCAAAGTAAGAAATTTTTTTACATCTCTTGACTGACATATCGAAACACTGCTATATTTGCACCGACTTCTATCCCTTGCGTTTTTTCTAAACAGTATCATGCAAATTTTTGGTACATTAGCAAAAGGTTTTACCTTTGTCTTACACGCTAAGGCGAGATTCTATCCTTTGACGCAGAACAACACTCTAATTGGCACATAATCAAGTGGTCTGCTCAAGTTATGAGTACATCCCACCTTGTGTCCCAGCGGCGCAAAAAGTTGCACGCCCTTAGTTTTTGACAGTGTGAGCTACTCGTTTTTCGACAAATACGACGACCTACATAAATTTTGGCTGGTGCTGGTACGCCAAATGGATAGAAGAGCTGCTTTTTTCCATGGAG
>CALLPI010000002.1 GCA_938015595.1 uncultured Saprospiraceae bacterium
CTCCAGGAAACAGTGTAACCCGCCGTACCACCGGCTACCTGCACGCGGCCCACACCGTCGGCAGCTCCGACCGTGCTCGCAGGCGTGAGTTGGGCACAGTTCAGGGTCAGTGCTGCAGGGGCGTTCAAAGTCACCGAAGCCGTAGCACTGCAGCCTAAGCTATCTATCACAACAACCGAATACAACCCAGCTGCAAGGTTGGCCGGCGACTGTGTCCCGTCCAAGCTATCCACATTCCAGTCAATCGTCACAGGGCCAATGGCACCAACAATGTCCAGTACAATGCTGCCCGTGCTTTGCCCGGCGCAGGGCGGGTCAGTCCCCGCAGCGGTCATCGCCAGCGCACAGTCAACTGCCTGGATGACAAAACTACACGTATCCGAGCAACCATTGGCGTCCGTCACCGCAACGCTGTACGCTCCAGCAATCAGCCCCGCAAGGTCGGCATTGCCCGCAGCAGAAAGTGCCTGCGAGCCAGATGCCGCGCCACTCCAGGAAACAGTGTAACCCGCCGTACCACCGGCTACCTGCACGCGGCCCACACCGTCGGCAGCTCCGACCGTGCTCGCAGGCGTGAGTTGGGCACAGTTCAGGGTCAGTGCTGCAGGGGCGTTCAACATGATGGTAGCGCTAGCTGTACATCCTACTTCGTCCGTTACCGTGACGGTATAAGTTCCTGCACCTAATCCAGCAGGATTTTGAAGGCCGTCCAGCGTATCCACATTCCAATCAAAGGCAGGCGTACCCGTGACATTCAGAAAGACAACTGAGATGCTTCCATCTAAACTGCCGGTACATCGGGGATTGACCGTCGAGGAAAACAGAGTGATACCGCAAGAGGGGCCTTCTATAGTGAAGGTACAAGTTTGGGTACACTCGTTGGCATCGGTAGCCGTTAGTGTATAAGCACCCGCCGGGAGATTATTGATTACAGCAATGCCAGACATTGCTTGTGTCTGAGTCCCATTGCTTGGTCCTATCCAGTTTAAAATAATAGAAGGTGTTCCGCCGGATGTGGTGATAATAGCTATGCCATCAGTACTGCCAACGGTGCTAGCCGGTTGCTGTTGGGCACAAACAAGGGTGAGCGCATCCGGTTCAGTAAGGATTATCGAAGCAATGGCAGTACAGCCCTGCGCATCTGTGACCGTTACACTGTATGTTCCTGCCGGTAGGTTGGCCGGGTCTTGAATACCGTCAAGCGCATCCACATTCCAATCAAAGGAAACGCTCCCTACAGGGTTATTCACCTGCAAGGTGATACCCCCTGTGGGCACGTCGTGGCAAAGCAAATCAGTACCACTAATATTCAGGCTGAGCTGGCAGTTGAATGGTTCTTCAATAGTCACTGTACAGTTAGCCGAGCAACCATTAGCATCTGTCACCATGATGACATAGTTACCTGCTAACAAGCCGTTGACCACGAAAGCACCTGCTGCTGCCAACGTACCACTTCCATTGACCGGACCACTCCACATTATACTATATGGTGCAATGGCTCCACTAATCTGCACAGCGGCGGCGCCATCACTTCCGCCAATGGTAGTGGCTGGACTTTGTTGGCTGCAAGTCAACACTAACAACGTGGGTTCTGTAAGGGTAATGCTGGCTTGAACAGTACAGCCTACCGCATCGGTCACAGTAAGGGCATAGCTTCCTGCCGGCAACCCTGTGAGATTGTTCTGCCCGTCTAGTGCATCTACATTCCAATCATAAGTTGGCGTGCCGTTGGCACCGGTTACCGTCACGGCAATACTGCCGCTGTTGTCATTGTAACAATTAAGGTTGACCCCGGAGATATCCGCTGCGAGATTACAGATTGGTTCTTCGATAGTGAACCCACAGAGCGTGGTGCAGCCCAGCGTATCGGTGATGATTGCCAGGTAGTTGCCGGCTGGAAGATTGGATACCAGAAGCGTATCAGAAACAGAAATCGAAGCATTGCCGCCCACAGGCCCTCCCCAATTTATAGTGTAGCCAGGTGTACCTCCCTCAACTAAAATACTGGCTACACCGTCGCTTCCTCCCACTGTGGACACCGGGCTTACCTGATTGCACACCGCCGTTAGCGCAGGCGGATTGGCTAAAAGAATAGAAGCAGAAGCCGTGCACCCAGCGATATCCGTGACGGTCACTTCATAATAGCCAGCACCAATGTTGGCAGGATTTTGCGTGCCATCCAGAGCATCTATATTCCAGTCAAAAGCAACGGAACCAAGCGCATTGCTGAAGTTCAATGTAATGGAGCCATCGCTCCCACCAGTGCACCGCGGAGGACTGCCAGTCAGCGAAACGACCAACTCACATACCGGTTGTTCGATTGTAAAACTACAGGTCGTACTGCAACCATTAGCATCTGTAGCGGTGATGTTGTACAGACCGGCAAATAAATTGGGAATATTCACCACGCCAGCACTGTTTAGATTTTGCGTATAAGTGATTGGGCCGTTCAAGGCAATGGTATAGCCTGCTGTACCACCTGATACCTGTACAGAGGCGCTGCCGTCGGCGCCGCCTACGGTGGTTACCGGCGAGGTTTGCGCACACAGTATAACCAGGGCGGGCGGTGCTGTCAGGGTAGCAGTGGCTACAGAACTACACCCCGCAGCGTCGGTGATAGTCACAATGTACACACCAGGTCCAAGGATTGATGGATGGGGTTGTCCGTCCAAGGTGTCCACATTCCAATCATAGCTTACCATGCCATTGGCGTTGCTTACTGTGGAATTAATGTATCCAAAAAAATTGTGGCAAGAAGGATTGACGCTTGTCAGCGAGACAGTAATGTTGCAATTTGGTCCCTGAATGCTGAAACTACAAGTGCGCGTACAACCATTGGCATCGGTGACCACAACAGTATAGTTGCCCTCTGATAACCCCGTGATATTGGTTGTGCCCGGAGCGGCCTGGGTAGTAGAGCCGCTGACCGGCCCACTCCAGTTGATGGTGTAGCCGGGCGTACCAGCCAGTATCTGTACCTGGGCTACGCCATCGCTGCCACCCACTGTGGTCACTGGACTGACTTGCCCGCAAAGCAAGGGTGCCGTAGAGGGTTGGTTCAGAGTGATCGAGGCATTGGACGAACACCCCAGCGTATCGGTTACTGTCACGCTGTAAAGCCCTGCCGGTAAGTTTATGGGGTTTGGAACGCCGTCCAAGGCGTCCACGTTCCAGTTAAAGGTTAGTGGGCCGTTGCCGCCAGTGACGGTGGTCTGAATACTGCCTGTGCTTTGGCCATTACAGAGAATATCGGTTCCTGTGAGGGCAATGCTAAGCCCGCACGTAGGCTGTGTAATCGTAAAGCTACAGGTTTGCTGGCAGCCGTTTATGTCCGTTACGATGACTTGATAGTTGCCTGCAGTAAGCCCTGGTATGGAGGCAGGTCCTGCGTTGGGTCGGTTCAAAGAGCCACTGGAAGGCCCGCTCCAGAAGATAGTGTAGCCAGCTGTACCACCGCTAATTTGTACCAGCCCTACGCCATCATTACCGCCGGGGGAGGTCACGGGCGATTGTTGGCTGCAAGTCAGGATGAGTGCAGCTGGATTCACCAAGGCAATAGATGCGGAGCCAGTGCACCCCAGAGCATCAGTTACTGTCACAGAATAGAACCCGTCGCCCAGTCCTGTGGGGTTTTGGGTACCGTCCAGCGCGTCCACGTTCCAGTCGAAGGTTACGCTGCCGGTAGCATTGATCACCGCCAGATTAATATTACCATTGGTGTTGTTGTGACACAGCGGATTACTGCCGCTGATATTCAGTAAAATATTACAACTGGGGCCGGCAATGACAAAGTTGCAGGCCTGCGTGCAACCGTTGGCGTCGGTCACAGTCACGGTGTAGCTGCCAGCCAACAGGCCGGTAATCATAGCCGTGCCAGCAGCGGCTTGGGTTTGCGAGCCGCTGGTTGCCCCGCTCCAGGCAATGACATAGCTAGGCGAGCCACCGGTGATTTGCACCGTAGCGCTACCCTGGTTGCCACCCACTGTGGTAGCTGGCGTTTGTGCGCTACACTGCAAGGTAATAGCTGGCGGATCGTTGAGCGTAGCAGAACCGGCAGCACTACAGCTGGCACCATCCGTGACAGTCACTGTATAAGTTCCTGCAGGTAGCCCTGCGGGGTTTTGCCCCGACGCCAAGGGGCTACTCCAAACAAAAGAGGTTGCACCGCTGGCATTGGACACGGATACGCTGATACTGCCATCGGAAGTACCGGAGCAGGTAGGATGGGTTTCATTCAGGTTGAGTACGAGGTTACAAACAGGGTCGCCGATGCTGAAGTTGCAAGTTTGCACACACCCTTGTGCATCGGTAACAGTCACGCTGTACGAACCCGCTTGCAGCCCGCTTATGATGGCCGTGCCAGGGTTGTTCTGGGTTTGCGTGCCGCTCGTTGGGCCACTCCAGGCAATAGCGTAGGGCGAAGTACCTCCGGTGACTCCTACTGTGGCAACTCCATCAGATGCGCCCGGCGCACTAACAGGATTGAGTTGCTGGCAAGTGAGCGTCGGCGGGGAGGTGATCTGTACCTGCATTTGCGCATTGTGTACGCAGCCTTGCCCGTTGTCAGGCACGAATGTGTAAATGAAAGTACCAGGAGTGGAGGTATTGATGGTAGCAGGACTCCATGTGCCCGTAAAGCCATTCTGCGAGGTACCAGGCAGCAATGCCGGCGTAGATCCTACACAGTATGGCCCCAGCGGAGCAAATACTGGCTGAACGGCAGGCTGAACTTCTACCTGAAACACTACCTGCACCGGGCACGGTCCTACTATTGTGACGGTGACGGGGTGCGTACCGGGGCCGGCCAATGTAGGGTCAAAAGTATTGCCTCCCACTATACCTGGCCCTGACCATACCGAAGGCGTACCAGGTGGCTGTACCAGATTGGATATGAGTACGGGGTCGCCTACCTCACAGAAAGGTCCGGGCGAGGCAGTAAACCAGAAAATGACGTCGGGAAAGAAAGTAATCGTAATACTGGCTGGCACAGCACATTGCCCAGGATAGGGTACAAATAATAGCTGCACGGGGTCGCCGGTAGATGCTGCCGGATTAAACACATTGTTTATTACGCCAATTCCTGACCAGTTACCACTGATGCCCCCTGGGCTGGTAGGCAAGGCAAACGGCGGCGTATTGCGGCATATCGTGCCGTAGTGGGGCAAGGGGGGAGGCGTACCGGGATTGACCGTCACGGTGAACGTCACCGGCGCGCCAAAGCACCCACCCTGCACGGGCGTCACCGTGAAAGTAGCCACCTGCGTACTCAGCACAGTGGCCACGTTGGTATTGATATTGCCTGCGCCGCCGGCTGGCACGCCAATGCTCGGGTTGTTGTTTGTCCAAAAGAACAACGCGCCTGGCGTACCGCTGAAAGTCACATTCAGGTTTTGAGCAGAACACAGAGTAATATCTTGCACTGGATTGACCGAGGGCGGATTGGGGCATTGAGCATATGCACTTACCTGGCAAATGCACCACGCAGCGCAAACGATTAGGAAACTCCTCCTGTGTAATAAAGGCTCCATTTGGGGATTATTTTGCAGGATGGGGAGGCAAAAATTTAATTTTTCTATATTAAAAATCAGCTTGGCATAGATAAGCGGCGAACTCGGACGAACACCACTTGTGCAAAGTTACATAAAAGTACGATGGACTGAAAGCGCTTCGCTTTTTACTTTAAAAAATTTAACATATAAAATTCTTTTTCAACGCCTTGTAAAAAAGTTAAATTTTTAGCCCGCAAATACTTGTGCGTTTCGCTCAGATACTTTATCTTTGCATTGCCTTGGTTATTATGTTTATTCGTATTCAAGATATTGCGAGCCTACATAACGATAAACTACCGCCAAATCTTTTCACAAGTTCATTGAAAGGGTCGAGGTTTTGTCCTCTAAGTGTTAAAATAAAGCCATTAATTCTGGCATGTACCTTGTGCTCCTTTTAGGGTGCGGAAACAGCCTGCCACCTTTAATTTGGTCTTAGCAAGACGAACATCCCGCTCAGCAAGATCATTTGGTGAAAAGAACACATTTATTTATGCTAGACAAGAGCCAATATGGCCCCCCGCTTTTCATCCAGGCGCAGGAGCAAGTTCCTTCCCTTGGTGTTTTGTGGTCGTCCACGGCAAGAGGGTCGGGCTTCGGGGTTGGTTTTTCCTGATAGCTAGCTTCGAGCAGTTGGCGATACTTTTTCAAGGCTTTATCCTGTTGTTTTTTGGCCGGTTTTCCGGCGCTTTTCTCTGTTTATAGAGGGAAAGTAGGTATTTTAAGAATTTTTTACCCCATGACCTGCCTGCCTCTGTCTGTGCTTCCAGTTCCCAGAGCACATGTGCGTTGCAGGCGCCATGCTTAGCTTTGGTAAAACAGAAGTAGAACGAGTAGAAGTTGTGGATGAACCATCCCCGGTAACGGTGAAGCACGAACAGCTGCGGCTCATGGGCGTCATAGCCCCGCTTTCTGTGCAAGAACTGGTAAGCAAAGGCTTCGTTGAGCAGGGCAGCATGAGACCATTTTCGCAAAAGTTTATGTTCAAAATTAAGGAATTATGAGGCAATTTCTTTACTTAGACTCTGACTTCCGAGGGTATCTCGTTAAGACCACGTATATCCTAAATGATGTACTCACCCTGGCGTTCCGATAACGTAGCTACGTCCTAAGACTGAGTGCCAGAAGCCATCCGGACAACTCTGCCGAGCACATGGCCTTCGATAGCATAGTTGCCAGCGTAAGAATGCTGTAAAGTTTGCCACCCTGCAGGCTCACTTTATCAAACTTATGGTTATGATGGTAAGTAATTTCTGTCTATTTCAACAATTTTCCACTTCTTCGCTAACAAATCTACTTTTTATGAAACAATCTCCTCTCCACAACCTCAGGCTTTCACATGCTTTTGGAAAGCGATGTTTATCCTGTCAGATGGCTCAACGCATTGCGTTGCCTCTGCTAATGCTTTGGGCGGTATGCATACCGCTGCGAGCCGCCATCATCAATGTGCCGACGGATTACCCCACCATTTCCGCGGCAGTGGCTGCCGCCAGCCCTGGCGATGAAATTGTAGTGGCACCGGGTACGTACAGTGGAAGCGTTACCATCAACAAGGCCAATCTGACGCTGCGCTCCTCAGGTGGCAAGGCGGCAACGGTGATTACGGGTACCTCGGGCCTGGGTACCATCCTTATCCAGGCCGACGGCTTTACGCTGGGCGGCGTAGGGCAGGGCTTTACCATCATAGGCTACGATAGCCCCAGCCCGGCTTTGGAGTACGCTGCCGTTTATATACAAGGCGTACGCAGCAACATCACCATCCGCGACAACGAGATTGTGGCTGACGGCGAAGCCGGGTTGTTGAGCGAATTTGGCAATGCGGTTACAAACCTGGTGGTCAGCGGCAATATTTTTTCGGGTAAAACCTTTGTTGGCCCAGAGGCGGGCGACTGCGGTTTTGCCAACCAGTTTACGGCGCCCAACGTGCCGCGGCAATTGGTAACCATTCAAACAGGTTCGGGTGTTATGTTTACCAGCAACATGATAACAGGCACGGCGGGCAGCATCAGTAGTTTTACTGGCCCTCCTGATTGCACCACGTTTGGCCAGGGCAACACGCTGGTAACCATTGACGCCAACAACGCCACCATCCGCGGCAATACGTTTGCCGGCACGACTACGCGCTTCGCCCATTCCCTACGCGTGCGCGGCAATGGCGCTAATATCTCCTGCAATACTTTTGACAATACCGGACTGGGGCCAGCGTGCGTACATATTTTCTTCACCGCTGCTTCGCTTGCTGCCTTGGGCACGCCCAGCACCCTGGCTGGCGTGGCCAGCGCCAACGTGTTCATCAACGAGGGCGCCTATTTCACCGGCGCTACCCAGATTTACCGCAACGCTGCGCAAGTGGTCGCCATTCCGCAGACGCCCATTGCAGCCAATTCTACGCCTTTCCCATTGGTTACGAATATCAACACGGGAGAGAACTATTGCTCCATACAGTCTGCCATTGACGATCCGCTGACGCTCAGTGGGCATACGCTCTCGTTAGCCTCAGGTACCTATATTGAGACGGTTACCGTTACGAAATCCCTGACTATTCTCGGCCCGAATGCGACCATCAATCCATGCGACGCTATGCGGCTACCCGAGGCCATTCTCATGCCGCCTACGTCACAGCCGTTTTACGATGGCACCACGGAGGTGATCCTCATGGAGGTGCAGGCCAATAATGTGACGGTGAAAGGCTTGACATTTGATGGTGATAACCCTGCTTTGATCAATTCAGACGGCGGCCCCATAGATGCTGCCGACGGCCTGGATGTCTTTTCCAATGTGAGCGGGTTGCTGGTAGAAAACAACATCTTCAAAAACCTCAATGAAGGCGGTGTAACCGGTTATCCCTCCGGCTCGCCAGCACAAACCAACAACACGGTTATCAATAACCGGTTCGAAAATATCCCAGGCGATGAGGGAATGGGGTATCCTCTCTCCGGCTACGGCATTGGCGTACTGATTTACAACAACTTCTACACCAATGTAGAGGACAACTGCATGGAAGATGTGCGCATTGGCGTGCAGACGGGCAATTACTATTTAGCCGACCCCGGCAACTCCCGCAACATTAAAAACAACCAGATTGAGTCCAAGGCTGTAGGTATTTTCCACAACTTGCATTATA
Organism: uncultured Saprospiraceae bacterium; assembly: GCA_938015595.1. Taxonomy (GTDB): domain Bacteria; phylum Bacteroidota; class Bacteroidia; order Chitinophagales; family Saprospiraceae; genus UBA2329. Next base: position 8,671 of record CALLPI010000002.1, read on the forward strand.
ACAGCGCTTCGCCTTTCACTGTGGAAGATAACACCATCTCCGCCGCCGACCCGGGCAACACCGGGATGATCTTGTGGTCGTTCCTGGGCAGCGCCGGCTCTACGGTGAAGAACAACGTCATAAGCGGCGGTACCTGGGGCATTGAGTTTTGGAACAACCCCACCTCCAGCACCATCACGGTGGAGGGCGGCTCCATCACCGGCGCGGCTACGGGCGTGCTGGCTTCCAATTACGATAACACGTACGGCAACGCCGCTAATACTACGGTAGCCATCAAAGGCGTAACCATCAGTGGTTCTACCACCCGAGCGGTGCATGTGGAGGATAGCCCCTTAAACACCAACGGCGCCACCATTGCCCTGCAAATTAAAGACGATTGCGACATCGCGGGGCCGGGCGCACCTACAGGCGTACTAGTAGATGGCGCCGATGCCAGCGCGCTGATCCAGAACAACAATGCCTCCATTCATGGTTTTCCTATTGGTATTGATGTCAATGCCGGTAGCGCCACCATCACGGGCAACCACATCTACGACAACGGCATTGGCATCCGCTTCACCAATGGCGGCAATGGCTCGGTTACCAACAACGACTTCACCGGCACAACGCACAACGGCACAGACCTGCGCTTAGATGCTACGGCCGGCATCGTGAACGCCGACGGCAATAACCACTTTGCGGGCATCAACTTTGGCGTGGACAACCAGAGCGCTGCCATCGTGGACGCCGAAAACAACTACTGGAATCACCCCTCTGGCCCCAGCGCTCCGCCGCAGGCCTTCGGTACGGGTGCCAGAATTTCTAACAATGTGGACTACTGCCCGTTCTATGGCGCGCCTGGCGGCCCAGCACTGCCGGCGACGGCCTGCGCCTGCGGTATTGTATGCGCCGCGCCTGTAACTTATACTGGCTCTATTACCATCAGCACACAGACGCAGATGGACGCCTTCAAGCACCCAGTTACGGGCTGCAAGTACACCCACGTTACTGGCAACCTGATCCTGGAAGGTAATCACCCCACCGATCCCATTACTGACATGTGCAACCTACAGGAATTGCTTTCGGTGGCCGGTAACTTCGTCATCCGCAGATTTACCGATCCAGCCAACCCCACCAACCTGAATGACTTGAATAAATTGCAGTCGGTGGGCAATAACTTTACCATCGGTGGTTCTGCTGTCAATCAGAATACGTCTTTTGCCGGCAGTAGTTTCAATTTCCCGAATCTGACTACGGTAGGCAACAACTTAACTGTCACAAACAACACGGGCATTACCGGCGTAAGTATGCCCATCCTAGCCGGCACGCTCAACGCTGTGGAAATACATTCCAATGATAACTCTGTAGCTACTATCGACTTAAGCAGTGTAACGGCAATTACTGGCACAGGAAACTTCGGTAATACCCTCCCCCATGCTACCTCAGCCAATGTCGATCTCGGCTCCTTGACAACAGTGGGCGCGAACCTGATCTTCAATCGCACAGCGGCTATGCTCAACATCAGCAGTCTTGTCAGCGTAGGGAATAACCTGACCATTGACAACAACTCCGGCCCCATTATGGTCAACATTCCTTCGCTCAACAACGTAGGCGGTACACTGAGCATTGACAATAACAGTTCACTGTCTTCTGTCAATATTCCCACGATGTTTACAGGACCTTCCGGCGCCATGTCTATCACTGGCAATACTGGCCTCAATTCAGTGGTGGTAGGTATTCTGAGCACTACTGGTAATGTAAACGTATTTAACAATGGTACGGGTGTAACTACTATTAACCTAAATAAGCTGCAAACGGTAGGTAACAATCTCAATATGGGTAATGGCGCCGCCAATGCCGTAAGTGCTGCTATTAATCTTTCTGCTCTGACCAGTGTTGGAAACAATATGGTCCTCAACCACACCATTGGCTCGATAACAGCGCTCATGCTAACCAACGTGGGCGGCAACTTCACCGCCAACAACAACAGCGCTACCTGGACTAACTTCGACACCTCTTTTCCCATGCTGGCTTCCATAACTGGCAACCTGACGGTGCAAAACAACAGCGGGCTGGGCACGTGCTGCCGTATTCCGTGCCCCATCGTGGCGGGAAGCAAGATCGTCAACAACAATACAGGCAACTGTCTGAACCTGACTGTGGCGACGACTAACTGCACGCCGATGGTGAACATCACTGGCCCAAGTGCGGTGTGTTTGCTGGGTACAGTGACACTCAACGGCAACCCTGTAAGCACCGACCTGCCACTGACCCATGCCTGGGCGATCTCTGGTGGTACGGGCAGCGCTACCTTCGTTGACAATATGGACGGCACGGCTGACTTTACAGGCACAGCCGTGGGCACAGTGAACATTACCTACACGGCTACCAGCGCCAGCGGCTGCACAGGTACGGCTACGTTTACTCTCGCGGTAGAGGCGCCGCCCACCATGTCGGCCTGCCTGAGTGATCTTACGCTCAACACCGACGCTGGCGTATGTACTGCCGACTTTATGTGGACGCATCCCAATGTGATCGGCGGCGGCGCCTCCTGTCTGCCTGCCACTATGGAGGTGGACTACGGCCTAGGCGGCGGTTTTGTAACCATCACGCCGGCCACCTCAGCCATGCAGACCTTTCCCCTGGGCGCTACTACAGTAAAATACCAACTCAAGGATGTAAACGGAAACATTGTAGATAGCTGCTCATGGATAGTGACAGTGGTAGATAATCAGCCGCCAACAATCTCTGCTGGTACAATAAATTCTTGCTACCCGACAGCAACATCTGCTGAAGCAGATGCTATATCAGCCACTATGGCAAGCGATAATTGTACTTACGTTACTCTATCTGCCTCTACAGCAGGTACTTGCTCTGCCACTATTACAGTGACAGCTACAGATGGCGCTGGCAACACCGCCATCGTGACTTACACCACGCGAATAGACGATACCCAACCTACCTTCCCCAACCCGCCGGATGCAACCTTCACCACCTCTGGCGATGGTGCTACATGTCCTGATACAGCAAGTATCAGTCTGACCCCAAGCATGGTCACGCCAGTGGCAACAGGCAATGCGCCATTTACTTTCACTGTACATGGCGTAACTGTAAACGGACCTACCGTGTATAGCGACAACTGCTCCTCTGGCAGCGAGCTGCAACTTTACGTATGGAACATCAACACCAGTTACACAGGTACCAGTTTGCCTTGCATCCGTCGCATTCGCGTGGTATGGCGCGTGTACGATGCTTGCGGCAACTTCCGCCAACGCGACCAAGTATTCACCATCGTAGATGATACTGCACCTGCATTGGTAGATATGATGACTACTTGCTCATCTTTAGACCAGACAGGCGTGAATGAATGCCTCGCCACAGCTGCTGCTTTTGACCCAACAACTCTCGAGGCGGCAGTAGCTGGGTTGTACAGCGACAACTGCACTAGTGTAACGGCCACATACACAACTACTACTCCCGGCGCCGGTAACTCTGACTGCGGCTGGTCCTTTGCGTATGATTATACGATATCGGACGAATGCGGTAATTCAACTACTTGTACCGTAACGCGCAGCGGTTCTGATCAGACGCCGCCAACGGTAACTGCCGGTACAATAGCCTCCTGCTACCCGACAGTGGCAGCCGCCGAAGCAGCAGCCATCGCAGCTACCACAGCTTCTGATAGCTGCACGGCTAGCCCAATGCTTACCGCCAGCACAACCGGTACTTGCAGCGCTACCATCACCGTTACCGCTACTGATGACTGTGGCAACACCGCCAGCGTGACTTATACCACAACGATAGATGGTACGCCGCCGATGCTGACCTGCCCACCAACACAAACCCTGATGCTTGGGCCGACTTGCTCCGCAACATTGCCTGACTATACTGACTTGGCTACTGTATCAGACAGCTGTGCCTTGATGAGCGTGACGCAATCTCCAGCAGCAGGCACTACTGTAAGCGACGCGGGGCCATTGACGGTAACCTTGACCGCCACTGACAGCTGTGGCAATACCTCTACCTGCACCTTCACTGTGAATAAAGTAGATGTGACACCACCTACAGTGACTTGCCTCCCGGATACTGTTACGTTCAATGGCGAGCCTTCTATCTCATTAGATCCAATGGACTTGGTGATTGCTACTGACAACTGCGGTATAGCTTCTATTACTTTATCGCCAAGTGTAATATTGTGCTCTCAACTTGGCCAAGTAGTGCCAGTAACTGTAACAGTAACCGACATCAACGGCAACGTTTCTACCTGTACTTCCGATATAACAGTAGATGGCTTGCCTTGTGGTTGGAGCCATACGCCAGGGTCGGTGGGTTGCAACAGTACAGCTGCATACAACACCATGACAAGTGTATGGACGGCTACAGCAACTGACTGCTTCTACGGTCCGAGTTTCACTACTGACGTGAAAGCTTTCGTAGAGCGTCCATTGTGTGGCAATGGCAGCATCACAGTTCGCGTAACGGGTATATCACCTTTGGCTACTGGCTGGGCAGGTATCGTAATGCGCGATGGCAATGCTCAAGGGGCGAAGAAAATCCAACTGATGACCAACCTGAGCAATCTGCACCGCCGCGAGATACGGACTGTAACCAATGGATCTTCTTACCCGCAGCAATTCCCGGCTAATGGTCGCTACTGGTTGCGTTTGGTGCGTAACGGCAATCAATTCAGCGGATTTGTATCGCCGGATGGAGTAACTTGGTACTTTGTAATGTCTGCCAACATAGATATGCCCAACTGTATCAAAATGGGGCTTATTGTAACCAATTACTCTCCATCCTCGGGTGTGACTACCACCGCTACTTTCGACAATCTGTCCACTACTGGTAGCTTGACACCGCTGATGGCACCAGCCAATACACCTATTGATTTGGTTGGCCAGGAAGTAGAGTTGGACTTCAGCGTGTTCCCGAACCCAACAGAAGGTCAGTTGAACCTGGAAGTCAGCAAGTACCTTGGCCGCCAGGTGCGCATAGAAGTGTATAATGCTCAAGGGCAACTGGTCAAGTTCAGCGAGTTGGATGAAGTACAGCAAAACTTAGAACGCATAGATATTTCCGAGCAGACAGCCGGCCTGTACATTATCAGGCTCAAGTCGCCGGGCATACCTGATGTGACCAAACGCGCAATCCTCTCCAAAATGTTGAGGCCGTAGCGAGACGTACTGAATGAACTACAAGCAACAGCCGGTTTGAATAAACCGGCTGTTGCTTTTTCTGAGGATTTGTAAACTTTTACCTTGCAGGGGTTGTTTTTTTCCTAAAAATAAGGCTACCTTTGCAGCCGCTCTCGTAGGAGGGCTGGGTACAAATACTTCAGCTATGGACGCGCTGGTCCAGTTTTCCCTGCCTGTCAAAGGGTTGAGATATGGGCTCTATGAGTATAACTTCCACATTGACAGGAGCTTCTTTGCATGTTTTGAGGCTTCTCCAGTAGAAGACGGGGAGTTGGATGTCCATTTGCGCTTTGACAAGCAGCCCAGCATGTTTGTACTCCAACTTGATATCAATGGCAAGGTAGTAACGGAGTGCGACCGCTGTCTGGCATCCATCAGGCTCCCAATTTCCGACCAACGCAAGTTTGTGGTCAAGTTCAGTACGGAAGCAGAAATGGACGACGACGATGTAGTCTATATACATCCTGATACCCAGAAGTTTGACGTGTCGCCCTACATTTATGAATACGTTGTTCTGGCCATACCGATAGTCAAGACCTACGATTGTGAAAACGATCCGTCGGTGGAGTGCAATCGAGCATTTGTGGAGCAGTACATGGTGAAGCAAGGAGAAGAACCGCAATTACTGCCCGCAGATGAAGAAAGCAGAGAAGTTCGAACAGAGAACAGTGCCTTGTGGGAGGCGCTCAAACAATGGAAGCAAGACAACAATAATTAATAATTGAAGTATCATGGCACATCCTAAGAGCAAGATCTCCAAGCAGCGCCGGAACAAACGCCGCACGCACCACTCAGTTGACGTGCCCCAACTGGCCAAGTGCAAGACCACAGAGGAAATACACCTCTATCATCGCACTTATCAGGACTCGGACGGCAATACATACTACCGGGGCAAAATGCTGATCAAAGCTGCTGACGAAATCTAATGAAGCAAGTCATTCAGACAGTAAAAGCACCGGCACCCATCGGGCCTTATAACCAAGCTATCATAGCCAATGGATTTTTGTTTGCATCCGGGCAGATAGCTATTGATCCCGCCTCCGGGCAGTTGGTTACCGGCAGCATTGAAGCCGAAACTCGCCAGGTACTCGAAAATGTAAAGGCCATCCTGGAGGCCGCTGGTTTAGGCTTCGAGCATGTGGTCAAGGTTAGCGTGTTTGTCAAAGACATGCATCTTTTTAGTCGTATCAATGAGGTGTATGCGCAGTATTTCAATGCTGATGCTGCTCCGGCGCGGGAGCTGGTGGAGGTTGCTAATCTGCCCAAATTCGTAAATATAGAAATATCAGTGACAGCGATAGCTCCTGCCGGCTGAGTAAGCGAGGCTCTAATGTTCTCAATGCAACAAGATATGAGTAGTTCCCGCAAGCGAGTACTCTCGGCTATTCAGCCTACCGGCAATCTACACTTCGGACGTTATTTCGGAGCTATACAGAACTGGGTTCGCTTGCAGGAAGACCACGAGTGCATGTATGGTGTGGTGGACTACCACGCTATGACTATGCCCTTCGACCCAAAAAAATTACGCGAGCAGACTTGGAATCTGGTATTCAACTTAATTGCTGCAGGCATTAAGCCTGAGAATCTCTTCATCCAGTCGCTGATACCAGAGCATACAGAATTGTGCTGGATTCTCAACTGCTTCACCTCTTTTGGGCAGTTGACTCGCATGACACAGTTCAAAGACAAAAGCCGCCAAAGCCAGGAAGTTGCGGAAGATGACTTCATATCGGCAGGTTTATTGGACTATCCAGTGTTGCAAGCTGCAGATATCCTGATCTATCACGCCGACTATGTGCCCATAGGCAAAGACCAAGAGCAGCACCTGGAGCTGACGCGCAACATAGCCCAGCGCTTCAATGCGCAAGTAGGCAAAGAGTACTTTGTGCTACCTAAGCCATTGTGGGCAGAAGTGACCAAGGTAATGTCCACTGCCGATCCTACGCGCAAAATGAGCGCCAGCCTTGGAGAGAAGCATCATATTGACTTGTTTGCCGACGAAGCGCGCATTCGCAAGCAAATTGCTTCTGCCGTCACTGACACAGGGCCGGTACAAGAAGGTGAACAGAGCCCCGGCGTAGTCAATTTATTCGCCCTGTTGCGCGCCGCTGGTCAACAAGAAGCTCATAACGCTTTGATGGAAGACTACCGCAAGGGCACACTGCGCTATGTGACACTCAAAGAAACAGTAGCTGACGCTCTGGTAGCCATCAGTAAGCCCGCCCGGGAGCGCCGCGAGGTTTTATTAGCCGATAAAAAAGCTGTGAAAGAGCAAATCAAGGCTTCTTCAGCCCGCATCCGCGAGCAGGCTCGCCAGACTATCAAAGAGGTAAAAGAGCTGTGCGGCCTGATGAATGTGTAAAGACGCTCCGTGTTTTTCAAAATTTATTCTACTTCCCAACGGTCAAATCTCGCTCACTATGAGGCAAAGTCATTACTTTAGTGCATTGCGAAAGGAATGACCAATTAATATGGAAAGTCTCCCTGGATCATGGCAGTGGGTGATTGCATCTTTAGTAGCCGCAACAGCTACGCTGTGGTGGGTGTCGCTCTTGTACAACAAAGTACCGCTCACCACCCATCGCGATGCACCTGGTGGTATGATTCAGGCCGTAATTGCTTATTGGGTGAGTGCAGCATCGGCACTGTTGCTGTTGAGTTGGATGGAGCGGGCGGTGGAAGCGAGCGCTACGCCGTTTGATCGTATGCCGTTTTTTGACCTAGGGCTTCAGGGTGGATTGCTGCTGTTGGCTGCTTTGATATGGGCGCAGTCGCTCTTTGTATGGGTGCATCGCTTGTTGAGCGAAGTAGAAGCAGCAGGTTTGAACACCCGACGTCGGCTTGCTGCCCTATGCTTGGGTATAGCCTTGACTGTACCGCTGGTATATTGGCTCGAGTTGCACCTGCCTTGGTATGTGGCATTGCTGTTGCTGGCGATACTCCTGGGGCTTTTTGACTTATTCATTGAGCGCAGAGTGCTGAATATCACTTGGTTGGCAGTGTGGGTGGTGATGTTGTCAGCTGGGGTGGCTTATGGATTGACGGCCGCTTCGCAAAAAGTCGTCTTCAAAGGAGATGTAATGGCCGAACGGTATGCCCGAGAACTGGAACTACTAACCCAACAACTAGCCTCAAATGAAAGCCTGGCCAAGCTTCTTTCCACCCCAGTGCCCTTCACGGTAAGGGAGGAAGCGCTCAGGGGGGAGATCGTACCGTACTGGCAACGACTCCCCTACCTGGGGAAATACTACGCCATGGAGCGCATTCTGTTGGTAAACCCGCAATTGCAACAGTCGGTAGTGGAGGGGCGTCGCTTTGCGGAAGCCAAATCCTGGCTCAAGGCAAAAGAAGGCAGCGCAGGCCGGCATTGGCGTGCATTCAGAGATAGCGTATCCGGTGGATACGCACTTTTTTTACCAGTAGCGGACACCTTGTCTGGCAATGAGGGCTTTGCCGTATTTCGACCGGTATCGGTCATGCCTGATTCGCTGGTAGTGCGGTTCAATTTCAGTCTGTTCTCCGGGGCGTTCATTCTTTGCATCACACTGCTGGCGTTGTGGATGCTTATAGCGCGCGTATGGAGAAGCGGGCCGCTGGCAGGTTTAGCCATACTGTTTGACCGACCTTCGCTGCGGTATCGCATTCAATTGTTGCTGGCTGTCTTCACCTTGGGAGCTTTTTTGCTGACGGGCTGGGTATCCTGGACGTTTTTTCAAAAAAATGGCCTGATGAGCGCAGGCGCATTGAACGAATACTTCTCCGCCCTGCTCAATGTGTATGTCTTCCTATTGCTAGCGGCCCTGGCGGTAGCAGTAGCGGTAGGGAATTCCATCACGCGGCCTCTGCAAACTATCGGAGTCAAACTTCAGGCCTTGCAACTGGGTCGCAACGAGCCGCTGGAATGGTCGGGGCAAGATGAAATTGGCGAGTTGGTAGCTGCTTACAACCGCATGATTGCAGAGGTGGAAAAAAGCGCAGAGCTGCTGCGGCGCTCTGAACGAGAGGGTGCCTGGCAAGAAATGGCTCGGCAGGTAGCCCATGAAATCAAAAACCCCTTGACCCCCATGAAGCTGAGCGTACAGCATCTGATGCGCGCCTATCAACACGATCCAGAGCAGGCTGCGTCACTGGTGCAGCGCGTAGGCCATACGCTTTTAGATCAAATAGATACCTTGACGCGCATTGCCGGAGAGTTCTCACACTTTGCCCGGTTGCCGGAGCCAGAATTGACGTGGTTGGACTGGAGAGAAAATGTGCAGGTCACGGTAGATTTATTCCGAGCTGGCCAGGAACGCTCGGATGTAGCGCTGGAGTTGGATATGCCTGCTGAGCCGGTATGGATTCATGCTGATCGCAACCAACTAACCAGGGTACTCAATAATCTATTGAAAAATGCATTTCAGGCTATACCGGAAGGCCGCACAGGCCTAATTCACATACAGTTGTCCTTATCAGAAGGGGGAGAAAAGGCGCTACTTAGGGTGAAAGATAACGGCCAAGGCATACCTTCGGAAATCCAGAGCAAGGTGTTTTCACCCAATTTTACTACGCGAAGCTCCGGCATGGGGCTAGGCCTGGCCATCTGCAAAAACATAGTAGAGGGCTCTGGCGGCAGCATTGGGTTTGAAACCCAGGTAGGCGAGGGCACTGTTTTCTGGGTAGCATTGCCCAGCACTATTCCACCCAGTCCGCAATGAAGAGATTGGTATCTCGCGTACCGCCGTTGTGCCGATTAGAACTGAAAATCAGTTTTTTACCATCAAATGAAAACATGGGAAAAGCATCGAAAGTGGGGTCAAAAGTGATCTGCTCAAGCCCAGTGCCATCGAGATTGATCATGAAAAGGTTGAACTGGTAGCCGCGCGGCGCATGATGGTTGGAGCTGAAAATGATTTTCTGGCCGGACGGGTGGAAGTAAGGCGCCCAATTGGCCTTGCCCAAACTGGTGACTTGCCGGAGGTCGGAGCCGTCCACATTGCACACAAAGATTTCCATGTAGGTGGGTTGTACCAGGCCTTTGCTCAAGAGTTCTTTATATTCCTGGATTTCGGCCTCTGCTTTGGGGCGTGAAGCTCTGAACACGAGTTTTTTGCCATCGGGCGAGAAGAAAGCACCACCGTCGTAGCCCAAGGCGTGGGTCACCTGGCGAGGGTTTTTGCCGTCAATATCCATAATCCAGAGCTCAAGGTCGCCGGAGCGCATGGAAGTGAACACGATTTTGTCGCCTCGAGGCGATACCGTAGCTTCGGCATCGTAGCCTTGGGTGTAGGTGAGTTGCTGAAGGATTTTGCCGTTGAGGTCAGCCACGAAGATGTCGTAAGTATCATAAATGGGCCACACGTATTTGTCGCTGCGCTGGGGCATATGCGGGCAGGCGGCATCCCCCAGGTGGGTAGAGGCGTACAGGAAGGTTTTGTTGTCCGGCATGAAATAGGAGCAAGTGGTTCTACCCTTGGAGGTGCTGACCATGCGTGGCTGAAACTTTGCGAAGGATTTGGAAGGCAATGTGGCGGTGAATATCTGATCGCAAGCAACGCCCCAGGCAGCATAGTCGGACTGGAAGACAATCTTGCGGTTGTCAAAACTGAAATAGGCCTCGGCATTGTTGCCGCCAAAGGTAAGCTGGCGTAGGTTGGCCAGGTGCTTTTCCTGGGGGTAGCGCAGGGTGTCATAGGCAGGAGCCTTGGCAGTGGCAGATTTGCCGGAGGTCTGACATTGGGCAAAGAGTATGCCCATACACAAAACAAAAGCAGATGCAATAAGAGTGTATTTCATTTTTTAGTTGCGAATTTAGAGCACTTTGCCACGGAAATTGTCATTCGAACGTAAGTTTTTGCCCATATGGACTATGCACCGCTTTTTCAACACGTACTTTTCCAGAGCCGGCAACGGATAGCTTTGCTTTGCAATCAGAGTAGCTACGATTTTGCTGCCAGGGCTTACTTGTTTGACTTGCTCATTGCCCAAAGACGCCTACATCGCCTGCTATTGCCGGAGCACGGCTTGTTTTCCGAAAGGCAAGACCAGGAAGGACAAGGGCACGGCCTGTACCAGGGCGTAGAATGCCGCTCCTTATACGACCCCGACAAGTCAAACATTGTACCCACTCCCGCGTGCCTGGAAGGATGTGATGCACTGCTGATTGACGTGCCCAACGTGGGCGCCAGGTATTACACCTATCATACGCACATGTATTGGCTGTTGCGCTGCTTGCGCGATCATCACATACATATACCTGTATGGGTGGTGGACCGGCCCAACCTTGCTGGCAGCAAGATAGAAGGTACGCCCATGCCGGCCCGATACGCATCTTTCGTAGGGCTGGAAGGCTTACCACATCGGCATGGCATGAATACGGGGCAGCTTGTACGCTGGATGTGCGCCCGCTTGCGCTACAACTTGCCGCTGTACGTAGTGCCTCTTGCTGGCTATGCCCAAAGCCCGTTTATTCCGCCATCGCCCAATATTCCGTATCTCGGCACGGTGCAGGTGTATGCTGGGCAGTGTCTGTGGGAAGCAACTGCCTGGAGCGAAGGAAGGGGAACCACCCAGCCTTTTGAATTAGTTGGCCATCCGGAGCTTTACTGGGAAGCCAGCATACAAATGGCCAGGCTGTTCAACAGTCGCTTCGCCGGGCAGGCCTTACTGCGCCCCGTGCGCTTTATTCCCTCGTTTCACAAGCACCAGGGCAAGGTATGTACGGGGTTTCAGCTGCATGTATTGACTCCTGGAAGCTATCATTCGCTCTGGGGAGCACTGTACGCCATGCGTCTGGCCAGAGCACTTATGACAGCCGACACCTTCTGGCGATCAGGGGCTTATGAGTTTGATTCGCCTTGCACAGCGGCGCAAGTACTAGCAGGGGATGATTTGCTTATCGCGTTTGTAAATGGTGAGGTACCAGAGCAAGAGGTAGAAAAATATTTGCACAGCGAAGAATCTCAGTGGCGCTACACTATCTTGCAACTGAGTGAGCGCACGACCTAGCACTGCGAAGCTCCCGCTCCCCATTACTCCTTTCCCTCCTTGCTCCTCCTCCGCCTTCTGCTCTTGAATGTTGCAGATAGTGCTGTTGAAATTGATGCCGATACTTGACACGGACTTGCTTGGGTACCAAAGGGCCTGGTGGCAGTGCTTTTTTCGGATTTGCTCCGACCTTGGTACTTTGCCCCAGTTTGAGCTACAGATGTATAGCCCTTGGCAGGCTATCCCGCTACGGCGCCAATGCAGCCATAGGAGGAGGTGCATGCGCAAAGGCAGGAAAAAACGCACAGATAGGTCTGCTTATCGCTCCTTGCGAGCTGGTGGATTAGCCGCGCTTTTCTTGGGATGAACCAACTTCATTTCCTGTACCAGATGAGAAGCACCCCCAAATTTGTCAATGAGGAAGAGCACATACCGGATGTCCACCATAATATTGCGGCAGATGTTGGGGTCGTAGTAGAGATCGCTCATGGTGCCTTCCCACTGCCGGTCAAAATTGAGGCCGATAAGGTTGCCATGGGCATCAATAGCGGGGCTGCCACTGTTGCCTCCGGTGGTGTGATTGCTGCCAGTAAAAGCTACAGGCATTTTGCCGTTGGCGGCTGCATAGGGGCCAAAGTCGCGATTTTGGTACAGTTGTATCAATTTGGCAGGCACGTCAAACTCATAGTCGCCGGGCACATATTTTTCTATGACGCCATCCAGATAGGTGATATGCTTGTAGCGGATGCCATCGCGTGGGTCAGAGCCTACTACTTGACCATAGCTGACGCGCAAGGTGCTGTTGGCGTCAGGGAAGAAGCGTTTTTCGGGAAAAACGAGCATTTGAGCTTCCATGTAGAGGCGTTGCAAGCGGTCAATGTCTTGTCGGATACGGCTGACCGGCCTGATGAGGCGCTCGCTATTGGTTTCGGTGATGGAGCGCGCCAGCAGGTAAGCAGGGTCCTTGCTGACTGCGACGACGAGGTCTTCCGGCTTTACCCTGGCCATTTGCAGTACCTGGTCGCCACGGGTGAGCACACTGTTGGCGAATAGCTCGGCAGTCCAGAGCGCGTAATCTTTACCATAGGCGTTGGATTGTTCAATGGCTTCCTTGGCCAGATAGTCGCTCTGTACTTTTTTCATGTACAAAGCCAGCAGTTCGGTGCACACCTGTTGGTCCACCTCCGGACAGTAATCTTTGTAAAAGTTTTCCAGATAGGCAACGAGCTGGGGGCTGCGCTTGCGCAGTTCGTCGGTGCCGTTGTTGTGCAAGATGTTGACATAGGTAGAAAAGGCATTGGCCAACTGGAATAACTCAATATTGCGGCTGCCGATTTCGGTGGCATACTCAAGGCTTTGCAGGTATGTGCCAAGATTTTTGTAGGCCGCAATCAGTTCGTCGAGCAGTGTGCCGTACTTGAATTTCCAATCGGGATGTGCTATTACCCGTTGTTGGAAGTCTTGCTCGTAGCTGCGCTTTTTGGCTACAGCTTTGGCAGCCATCAACCCTTGAGTTTCGCCTTTCCACTTTTTCCAGGCATTGGCCAAGCGGGCTTGTTTGGATACATATTGCAAGCGGACCTGGGCATTAGTACGCATAGCTTCATCATAGACGGCCAGGGTTTTGTCGCGTACAGCGATGCGCGCTGGGTTGATAATTTCGATAGTTTGCTCTACAGCAATGGCAGGCAAATAGGCATTGGTAGCTCCCGGAAAACCAAATACAAGGGTAAAATCGCCTTCCTCTACGCCATCCAGAGAGATGGGCAAGAAGTGGCGGGGCTTAAAAGGCACGTTGTCAGGCGAGTATTCTGCCGGGCGATTGTTGCGGTCGGCATAAATGCGAAACAGGGAAAAGTCGCCGGTGTGGCGCGGCCATACCCAGTTGTCGGTATCTTTGCCGAAGCTGCCAATGGAAGCCGGCGGCGCGCCTACCAACCGGATGTCGCGGTAGGTTTCAGTCACAAAGAGGTAGTATTGGTTGCCATGAAAGAAAGGGCGTACCAGGGTTTCCTGCCAGGATTCGCGCTGAGCAGCCTGGCGCACAGTGGCAATGTTTTGGTCTATTTGCAGTTGGCGCATGCCCTCTGGCATTTCGGAGCTGACGTTTTCGAGTACGGCTTTGGTCACGTCTTCGATCCTGACGATGAAGGTAACAAACAGGCCGGGATTGGGGAGTTCTTCCGCCAGGTTCTTGGCCCAAAAGCCATTAGCATAGTAGTTTTGTTCCAGGGTAGAATGTGCCTGAATGCGGCTTTCTCCGCAGTGGTGGTTAGTGAGCAACAGCCCCTGGCCGGAGATAACCTCGCCGGTACAGCCGCCGCCAAAGTGTACAATAGCATCCTTGAGGCTACCTCTATTGACGCTGTAGATGTCTTCAGCGCTCATCTTCATACCAAGGCTTTTCATTTCTGCCTCATTGAGCTGCTTGAGCAACAAGGGCAGCCACATACCCTCGGTAGCAGAAAGTTGGAAGATCGCGAAACAACAGCAAAAAACGAGGATGAAGGCCTTTTTCATAGTATTATCTGGTTTTTGAAGGCCTCAAAAATAACAATTTTCGCCAGTTTACCGCTTGCGCATTTCTACGAAGAGCTCCCGGCCGGCTCGCGGTGCGATAGAGTCTGGGGCGATATCCATGTGCAAAATGTCAAAAAACGGGCTGAAGAGTAAGCGATACTCCTGTGCTACCCCCCCAAATGGCGGCCCTGGCTGTTCGAAGTGTTCGGCAAAGAGTAGTCCCGCCAGTATGCCGCCTGGGCGCAGCAATTGTGCGGCCTGACGCACATAGTCGGGGCGCAGAGCGGGGTCAATAGCACAAAAGAAAGTTTGCTCTAAGATGAGATCGAACGCTTGTTGAAGTTGGAAGAAGTCTGCCACTAAGATATGTTCAGCAGGAAAATCGGGCGCTGCCCTCCGCAGATGCTCGAAGGCGGAGGCCACCCAGTCGCACACCCACACTTGTGCAAACCCGTGCTGGTGTAGCCATACCGCTTCATAAGCTCTGCCAGCGCCGGGGATGAGGATACGTTGCGAGCGATCAGCTATTCCGCTCATGTAGCGGATGATAGGCGGCGAGGCGTGTCCAATGTCCCAGCCAGTTTGTCGTTGCTCGTAGCGCTGTGCCCAGTAGCGTTGGTTCAATTCGGGCAGCGAAGTGTCGTTGGCATATGTATTGGTCATACTCAAAGTACGAAGGTCAAATGGGTTGCAGTTCCTCGTAAAAGGGGCGCTCTGTCAAAGCCGCATAACGCCTGGCCAATTGCCGAAACGCCTGGTAAGATTGATATACCTCCTGGGCAGCTGGGCTACGCGAAATGATTTCTTCGATTACGCCGACGGCGTAGGCGCGCAGTTGGTCAATAACCTCTGGCGGAAATGCCCTGATCTTCAGACCTTCAGCAGCCATTTCGGCTAGCGCCTTGGCATTGCGTGCCTCCATTTCGCACAGGCACCAGTGATTGGCCGCCCAGGCAGCAACGCGCACAATTTCCTGCAAATCGGACGGCAACTGGGCAAATTTGTCGCGATTGATAAAAAACTCCAGCATGGTGCCGGGTTCGTGCCAGCCAGGATAGTAATAGTATGGA
This sequence comes from uncultured Saprospiraceae bacterium, assembly GCA_938015595.1. GTDB lineage: Bacteria > Bacteroidota > Bacteroidia > Chitinophagales > Saprospiraceae > UBA2329. The sequence continues at coordinate 24,401 of CALLPI010000002.1, forward strand.
GCAATCTCGTGAAAACCCATGAGCCGGTCGTGGTATGGTCCCAGCCATTCAGCAGCATCAATAACGCCGCGCTCCAGCCCGGTGTAAATCTCGCCGCCGGGTAGTAATACCGGTGCACCGCCAGCTTTTTCGAGTACGCGCCCGCCCAGGCCAGGAATGCGCATTTTGAGGCCCTTGAAGTCTTGGATGCGGTTGATTTCGCGCCTGAACCACCCGCCCATTTGCACGCCGGTATTGCCGCCGGGCAGGGGTAGGAGGTTGAACGGCTGGTAGAGTTTTTCCCAAAGTTCCATACCACCGCCGCTGAACAACCAGGCATTTACTTGCTGGGCGTTCATACCAAACGGCACGGTAGCAAAAAATGAGGCTGCGGGTTCTTTGCCAGCCCAGTAGTAAGCTGCGCCATGCCCAACTTCGGCTACGCCGTTGCGCACCGCATCGAAAGCCTCCAGTGGAGGAGCCAACTCACCGCCACCAAACACCTTAATGTCAAGCCGCCCGCCCGACATAGCCCTGACCATTTGCGCAAAGCGAATAGATACCTCGCCGATGACGGGGAAATTGGGGGGCCAAGTGGTTGTCAGCTTCCAGTGAAATACTTCTGAACTGATGCTGCTGCTGTTGTGACCAGATGACTGGGCGCGCCCCGGCCCTAGCAACGCGCGCAGCGCCACTGGCAATCCGATGGTACCAATAGCCAGACCCTTGAAAAAAGTTTTGCGCGAGATGGGCATGACAAACTTTTTGGCGATGCATTATCGCAAACGCGGCCACAAAGTTAGCCATTCTTGCTGAATTCCCGAGGCCGAATCACCAGTGTTGTTTTCTGCCTGCATAAAGGCTTCGAAAGTCTTGTGGGTGATATTAGCCTTTCGAGCTTTGCTCAGCAGCAGGTTGAGTGTGGCTACCTCTCCGTTCAGCATGTCTTGTACGTGGGCATCCAGTGCCTGTATGGTGTTTTGCATTTTGTCGGTCAGCATCAGTTGGGTTTGTGTGGGTCTGCCAGGAAAAGACACCACCTGGCGGTACAGGTCGGAGAGTTCTTCACGCAGGGCTTCATCTTCATTGACGTAGCCATCGCCGCCCATAAACACGAGCGCATCCTTTTCTTTGCCTGCCTTGTCGGCCAGTTTGTTGAGGGAGGTTTTGAGCTTGCCTTTGGTTTGGGGGTAGAGGGCTTTGGCCTGTTTTTCTACGTCGGCCAATACATCGTAGAGGTAGGCCAGGCGCTCGTTGAGGCGATACAGGCGCATGGTAGTTTCATGTTGAAGATTGCGGTCGGCAGCAGTGTAAGGCGAGCGCGGGTCGTTGACCAAGGTGAAGTTGTGCTCATAGGTGTCATTACCTTTGATAAGCCTCACTTGGTACTCGCCGGCAGGTAAGTTGGGGCCAAAGAGCGAGCCGAAGAGCGCCTGGCGGTTGTTGGTGGGTGCCGACTTGGGTTTTTCCATAGCGGTAGGCATCTCTACTACATTAATACCGGCACTTTTACCGGCAGGCAGGGTACGCAGCAGTTGACCGTCTTTCCACACTTCGATGTACATTTTGCCGAAGGTGTGCCGCTTGTTCATGTAATAGACAATTTTGGCGGCACTGCTGGGGTTGGCACCCACAAACTGCCCCTGACCACCAAACCAGCCTCCACCAGCGCCGGGGTCGCGCAGCAGGGTAGGCGCAGTAGCGAAGAAGTGTAGTGGCTTGGCCAGTACTTCGGGGGTGATCTGGCGCAGCGGGGTGATATCGTCAATTATAATAGCGCCGCGGCCATGCGTGCCCAGTACCAGTGCGTGATCGCGCGGGTGTATGGCAATGTCATGCACAGCTACTTTGGGGAGGTTGTTTTCAAATCTGGCCCAGTTAATGCCCCCGTCCACTGAAATGAACAAGCCAAACTCTGTGCCAAGAAAAAGCAGATTGGGGTTTACCAAGTCTTGCCGGATGCAAAAAGCGTAGCCTTTTACCTGAGACGTAGCCAAGTTGGCCCAGGTCTGTCCGCCATCCGTAGTCTTGTAGAGGTAGGTCTTCATGTCGCCAGTGCGATGCCCGTCGAAAGTGACGAAAGCCGTGAGGCGGTCGTGAGGGCTAGGCTCTACAAAAGATACCCAGGTATTGGCGGGCAGGCCAGGTACTTTGCCTGCTACATTGATCCAGCTCTGGCCGGCATTGAAGGTAACCTGAAGGTTGCCATCGTCGGTGCCAACCCAAATAATGCGCTCGTCTTTGGGGGATTCGCCAATGACGTAGATGGTGCAGTGATTTTCTGCACTGGAGTTATCAATAGTCAGGCCACCGGATTCTTTCTGCTTGAGTTTATTGGGGTCGTTGGTAGTCAGGTCGGGCGAGATGCGCTTCCAGGAGTCGCCTTTGTCTTCAGACACAAACAGGTATTGCGCGCCGAAGTACATGCGATTGGGGTTATTGGGGCTGAGGTGGATGGGAGCATTCCAGTTGAAGCGGTATTTTTCCTTTTCTTCGGTGGGGTAGGGCTTGATTTGCTGAGCCATGCCGGTTTTTTTGTTGTAGCGCACCAGATTGCCGCCCTGATATTCTGCAAAGACGACGTCCTTATCGGTGGGATGCCTGAACGACCAGAAGCCATCGCCGCCGAAAGTGGTCTGCCAGTCCGCATTGGTAATGCCCCCGGCCTTTTGGGAAGGCGCAAACCAGGAGCCGTTGTCTTGCAGACCGCCATACACATTAAAGGGCGTATCGTCGTCCACACTGATGCGATAAAACTGAGCTACCGGTAGGTTCATAAACATCCTGAAAGAGCGCCCTCGATCAAAAGACTCATACACGCCGCCGTCAGTGCCAATGAGGATGTGTTTGGTATTATTGGGATTGACCCAAACCGTATGCACGTCAGAGTGCACGCTGCCAGGCATAGGCCGGAAACTTTTGCCCCTGTTCTCACTGATGATGAGGTTGAGCCCGCATTTATAGATGATGCTGTCATTTTTAGGGTCGGCCACCAGCGTAGAGAAGTAAAAGGGGCGTATGGTCGTACCCGACTCGTTGTTGACTTTTTCCCAAGAGGCGCCAGCATCGGTACTCAGGTAGAGGCCTTTTTTGTCTTTGGACTTGCACTCTACGGTTAGATAGACGATGCTGGGGTTGGAAGGTGCTACGGCTACGGCCATACGTCCGAGGGTTTCCTGTGGCAGGCCGTTGTGCACAGTCTTCCAAGTTTGGCCGCCGTCAGTAGTTTTGTACAAGCCGCTTTTGCCGCCAAAGCCAGAGTCGAAAAACCAAGGCCAGCGGCGAAACCCCCACATGGCGGCATAGAGTACGTCGGGATTTTGAGGGTCAATAGCCAAGTCGGCGGCGCCGGTGTTTTCGTCAATGTAGAGGATGCGCACCCAAGTTTGGCCGCCGTCGGTGGTTTTATACACGCCGCGTTCTTCGTTGGCATCCCAAAGGTGGCCGAGGGCCGCCACGTAGGCAATGTCGGGGTTGGAGGGATGCAGGATAATATCGCTTATGTGCTCTGTGTTTTTGAGGCCGAGATGTTTCCAGGTTTGGCCACCATCGGTGGTTTTGTACACGCCATCACCTACGGACACGCTGTTGCGCACGTTGGCCTCGCCTGTGCCTACCCACACAATATCGGGGTTGTTTTGGTCAATGGCCAATGCGCCGATAGATTGGCTGTGCTCGTCGAAAACAGGGCGAAACTCCGCCCCACCGCTCACGCTTTTCCACACACCTCCGCTTGCTGTACCCACCCAGATGATTTCGGGTTTGGCATGTACTGCATCAATCCAGGTAATGCGGCCGCTGGTAGTAGCCGGGCCTATGTGGCGGGCTCGCAAAGCGCCGAAAAGCGAACTGCCGCTCTGCGTCATGGCGGCTGAGGTGAAAGTCATTACACTTACAACGAGTAGTAGATGCTTGGTCATGTTGTTGATGTTTTAATCAAGGGAGATTGTCAGATAACCGTAGGTGGTGGGCCGCGAGATCGAATCTATCGAAGGCGTAGATAGGCTTGTCATCAAATAAAGCACGATCCTCGCCCTTTTGTTTCAGCTGCCAACCTCGCAGCCCACAACACTTACAGCCCTTCACGATACACTGCCGAAACGGCGCATCCACGATCTACTTCTTACCTTTGGCTGGGTAGTCAAACAGGTCATCCTTGTATTCTTCGTTGACCTTGATGGTTTTGAGGGTCATCTTTTGAATAGACTGGCCGTCCATTTTGGTTTCGGTAAAGAAAGGGAACATCAAGCCGTTTACTTCCTGGTAATCGCTCATGTAGGTAAAGGCAAACTGCCCTTTGGCTGGGCCGCTTTTTATCTGGCTCTTGCTCATGATGGGTACAAAGTTTTCGGCGTCAAAGTAGTGATACTCTACCTCTCCATTTTTCTTGGTGAGCTTGAGCACATGCGTGAGAGCGCCTTCTACTTCGGCTGTACCATCGTAAGTAACCTGGTAGCCTTTAGTGGCGTAGTCGAGGAAGGGGCTTTCAAAATCCTGGCTGAGGAGTTGCTCAGCAGCTTCATCGGGCATGGGCTGGGGTTCGTCGCCGGAAGCAAAAGGGTTAATCCACCAAGCCGTTTTGCCATCGTAGGCCTGTATGAGTTTCATACCCTGAATATTGACCTCCACGCGGATTTTGTTGGGCGCCTTGCTGGTGATAGTACCAGGGAACTCAAACCCCTGCACAGCCATTGTGCCTTCCATTTTCATGGTTTTCACGGCTTTCCATTTGTCGGCGCCACCGGTATTGGCAAAATACTTGGCCAAGATTTCATCAGCAGTCTGGCTGTAAGCCGTAGTCATGCTCCAGATGGCTACCACGAAGGTTAGTACGTTTTTCATTAGTTTGGATTTTTTGATACATTAAAAGTTGCTTCAAGATAGCTTAAGCCGGGTTTTGAGCTGGGATTTTTTCGATGAGCACACTTTTTTTGCAGATGTAGTACGCAGGGTTTATCGCTGCTGCTGGCCAAATTGGCCAACCAAGCTCCATACGCTTTGGCAGATACTGGCCGGCGCATGGCGAAGAGGTTATGACTGCGAAGGACGGCAGTTTTCTTTTTCCTTTCTGAATCCGTACGGACAGTGCCGGCAGCCACTTTGGCAGCAGTAGCCGCGCTGGCGCAGGTAGTACGCCGTGAAGACATACAGCCCGTTCTCTAAGTAGTAGTCGCGTCCTTCCACCAGCGAAGCAGATTGAAGGCGCATATTTCGGGGTTTTTGATAGTCGCTTTTCATGAATTCAGGCATTAGCCAATGCCGGATAGCGGCGAATAAACCAAGCAAATACGCCAAAAAGTACACCGCTGTACACCAGATCGCCCAGGAGTGTGTTGCCAAAGAACGGCAACGCCGCCACATAGCAAGCGCTCAGACCAGCCCAGGTGGCCGGATACATGCTACTGCCGTACCACACAGCAAAGTTAGTGACGACGTAAAAGACAACCGAAGCAGCCATAGCCGAGCCGATCACACGCCACACATTTACCCGCCGTAGTGCAAACAACCCCAGCAATACAATGAGCAAGAAAGCCCCATATACCGAAAGCGAACCCATCCACTGAAAGCCCTGGCGGTACTCCGGGTACTGTTGGGCATAGACTACATTGTTGATGAACAAGTCGCTCAGCCACATGGCCATCAAAGGCACAGCAAACGCCATCCACCTACGTGGAAAGTATGCTGCTCCAAACAGCGCTATAGCCCCTACTGGGGTAAAATTGTGGGGATGGGGCAGCACGCGGCTGATCACGGCCAGCAAAATCAACCCAGTAATCAGACTCAATCGTATAGTTTTATCGGACATAGTCGGCGTTTTGTCAGGCAAAGGTACTGTATTAGGCAGAGAATTACCAAGATCGTTCGCTTGCCAGAATATAAATCTTACGATGGCATGAAACTTTATTGCACCATAAACTGTATACTTTCCGCCTTTGGGCATCTGAAAGACCCGGCATCGTGGCAGAGAAGAAGCGCAAAACCGTAGAAATCGTCAACCGCAGGGCACAGTACGAGTACCACTTCCTCGAGTTGTTCGAGGCAGGTATTGTATTGCAGGGTACGGAAATCAAATCCATACGCCAAGGCAACGCCAACCTGTCAGATGCATACTGCGTATTTCAGTATGGCGATCTCTACGTGCGCAGCATGTTCATTGCAGAGTACGAATACGGCACGTACGCTAATCACGACCCTCGCCGCATGCGCAAATTGCTGCTGCGCCGCCCTGAGTTGCGCAAACTCGAGCGCAGGGTCAAGGAGCGCGGCCTCACAATCGTGCCGAGCAGGCTCTACCTCTCCGAGCGCGGCTTTGCCAAGCTGGAAATTGCGCTGGCTCAGGGCAAGAAAACACACGACAAGCGCGAAACCATAAAAGCTAGAGACCAGAAACGCGAGTTGGACCGCTCGCATAAGGCTTACGATTGATCTGGTACTAGGATACTGATTCAGAACCATTGCCCCTCAAAAGCTGTTGTTTCGGTTATGATTACCGAAGCCATCACTCCCTCTACGTTAGCAGAACAAACGGCTGCACAGACCGCCGGATGGCGTTTTGACAACAGCTACGCCCGTCTGCCCGACTACTTCCGCGCCGAATGGAAGCCCACGTCAGTACCGCATCCGCGCCTGGTGGTGTTCAATGAGGTGCTTGCCCAGGAGTTGGGCTTGAACCCCGCTGCTCTGCGCAGCGATGATGGAGCGCAAATTTTTGCTGGCAACGTACTGCCCGAAGGCGCCCAGCCCATTGCCCAGGCGTATGCCGGCCACCAGTTTGGCTACTTTGCTCTGCTGGGCGATGGGCGCGCCATCCTACTGGGAGAGCAGCTCACCCCTGATGGTCGCCGTTTCGACATTCAGCTCAAAGGCGCTGGCCAAACGCCCTTCTCTCGCCGTGGCGACGGCAGGGCTGCCCTGGGCCCCATGCTGCGCGAATGGCTCATCAGCGAGGCCATGTACGCCCTGGGCATACCCACCACCCGAAGCCTGGCAGTGGTACTCACCGGAGAGCCTGTGTATCGGGAAACCGCACTACCTGGCGCTATCCTCACCCGTGTAGCAGCCAGCCACATTCGCGTCGGCACATTTGAGTACATCGCTGCCCGTCGACAACCACCCGAAGCACTCAAAATCTTGGCCGATTACACGATACAACGCCACTACCCACTCCTGGCCGACGCGGAAAATCCCTACCTGAGCCTACTGTACGCCGTCATGGAGCGCCAGGCCAAACTCATAAGCCAATGGATGGCGGTGGGCTTCATACACGGCGTAATGAATACCGACAACATGGCGCTCTCCGGCGAAACCATTGACTACGGCCCCTGTGCCTTCATGGATGTATATGACCCCACCACGGTATTCAGTTCCATTGACACCGGAGGCCGCTACGCCTACGGCAATCAGCCCCAGATGGCGCACTGGAACCTCATTCGTTTTGCCGAAACTCTTATACCCCTACTGCACCCCGAGCAAAAGCAGGCTATTACCTTGGCAGAAACCGCACTGGAAACCTTCCCCTACACCTACGGCCGATACTGGCGAGAAAACATGTTGGCCAAGCTGGGGCTGCAGCCCTCTTCCAGCACTGAAGACATCGTACTAATAAAAAATCTACTAGACTGGATGCACCACCGACAGGCTGACTTCACCCGCACTTTCCGGCTGCTGCATCCGCAGGCATTGCCAGAAGAAGATTTGTACCAGCAGGAAGACTTCAAAAACTGGTATGCGCAGTGGCAGCAACGCCTAGCCCAACAGGCCGAGCCACTACAAGCAGTGCAAGCGCGCATGCAGCATGCCAATCCTTGGATCATTCCCCGCAACCACCACGTGGAGCGTGCCCTGCAACTGGCCGTAGAGCAAGGTAACTTCCACTACCTGAAGCTCCTGCACGAAGCGCTTGCGCACCCCTACGAAGAGCGACCCGAGTTTGCTACTTATGCCGAGCCGCCTACTGAGCGCATGCCTGGCTACAAGACTTTTTGCGGTACTTAAATTAGAAACCAGCAGGTAAGCAAGAACCTCCACCGCTTGGAGTTCTTACCCACTACAATGCTGCAGCTCGTAGCTCACAACCTACGACCTCTTACATTCACCTAAAATTCTTACTTTTGCTGTCAGTTCTTAAAAAAGAAGTGACATGCAAGTCTCAGCCCTCAACCAAAGGCCGGCATCCCGCACGCTGGAGCAGTGGTTCGAGCTGTTCCGTCGCCATATTATTGGCATTGACCAAGAGTTTGACACCCCCTACGGCCGCCAGAAAATTGTATATGCCGACTGGACGGCCAGCGGCCGCTTGTACGCCCCCATAGAAGAACTGATGCAGCAGCGGTTCGCTCCTTTTGTGGGCAACACCCACACGGAAACCACCGTGACCGGCTCTAGCATGACCCAGGCCTATCACTTGGCCAAGCATATCATCAAAGCGCACGTGGGCGCATACGAGAGCGATGTGCTCATTGCCTCCAACTCCGGTATGACTGGTGTGGTCAACAAGTTTCAGCGCATCCTGGGGCTTAAAGTACACGAGCGCTTTTTCGACTTGGTGCAGCTGCCGGAGAGCCAACGCCCAGTGGTGTTTGTCACCCACATGGAGCATCACTCTAATCAAACTTCCTGGATCGAAACCCTTGCCGACGTAATAGTTGTAGAACCGGACGCCGACGGCCTGGTGGACTTGGAGCGCTTTGAGGCTGCAGTGCGCCACTACGCCCATCGCGAGACCAAGATTGCCGCTATCACTTCGTGCTCCAATGTAACTGGCATTTTTACGCCCTATCACGATATTGCCGCGCTAATGCACCGCTACGGTGGCCTTTGCTTCGTGGATTTTGCCTGCTCTGCCCCCTACATTGATATTGAAATGCGCCCCGCCGACCCCGAACGCCACCTGGATGCCATCTATTTTTCGCCGCATAAATTCCTGGGTGGGCCAGGCTCCTCTGGCGTACTGGTATTCGACCCCAAACTCTACCAACTGCGTGTGCCCGATAGCCCGGGCGGCGGTACAGTGGACTGGACCAACCCCTGGGGCGAGCACAAGTACATTGACGAAATTGAAGCCCGCGAAGACGGCGGCACGCCCGCCTTCCTACAAACTATAAGGGTGGCGCTGGCCATACAACTCAAAGAACAAATGGGCACCGACCGCATTCACCGCCGCGAAAAAGAGCTGGCCAAACGCATCTGGAGCCGCCTGGACAAACTCCCGAACCTGCACGTGCTGGCCGACCATCTGCGCCAACGCCTTGGCGTGTTTTCCTTCTATATTGATGGCCTGCACTACAACCTAGGCGTCAAGCTGCTTAACGATCGCTTCGGCATTCAGGTGCGCGGCGGATGCTCCTGCGCCGGTACTTACGGGCACTACCTACTGCACGTGTCCAGGCAAGACTCCAAAGTCATCACCGAAAAAATCAACCACGGCGACCTCTCGGCCAAGCCGGGCTGGATACGCCTCTCCATTCATCCTACCACTACCAATGCCGAAATGGACTATATCCTAGATGCCATTGAGGCGCTGTGCTTGCACTTCCCCGAGTGGAGCAAAGACTACGTATACGACCTGCATACCAACGAGTTTCATCATAAAGATGCTGAAAGAAAACTAAGCGACATGGTAAGCGGCTGGTTTTGTTTGCCCGAACCCCAATAAACGCGCCATAACGATGACGTCACGCGTGAAAATAGAATGCCCCTGCTGCGGATGGGAACCCGACGGCGGCGCCCACTGGATGTGTACCTGCGGATGGGTGTGGAACACCTTCGACACAGCCGGACGCTGCCCAAATTGCGGCAAACAGTGGGAACGCACCGCCTGCATTCCCTACATGGGCGGCTGCCATGCCATGCCTCCTCATGTGGACTGGTACAAAGGACTGGACGATTGGCTGGAAGACGAACTAAGCAAGGTGGAAAAAAGCGTACCCGCTGTAGTGTGACCGGGCAGACTGTGAGACTTTGTGGCTGGGTGACTGGCTGACTTTGAGATCGGATGAGGGCTTGTTGCTTTTCTTTGATGACGAAGTGAATATGTGCGAGGTGATGGCCTCTGTGACGGGTATAAAGCGTTGCTATTTCTCAAAGCCTGATGAGATAGCTACAGCTTTTCCAATCGGAGGAATTCTATATGACGATCAGAGAAAAATATTGTTCCAAAAAAGAAAGGAGAGCTTTCGATAGTAAAAACGCTGAGTAACCATGCCGGAAATAGACATTCCCGCTTGCATATCAGAACTGCTCTACGAGCAGCAGACTGTCTGCCTACCAGGCATAGGAAGTATTACGCCCCGCTATAAGCAGGCCTACATTGACCACGTGCCCGGGCACATCAATCCACCAGCTTACGAACTGGTATTTGACCCCAAGCTGGTGCTTGACGACGGCTTGTTGGCTCATGCTGCTGCTAAAAAATTTGGCGTGCAACTCAATGATGCCGTGCAGGCAGTAGAAAAGTTCATACAAAACCTACAACAGGCCCTGGAGCGCTGCGAGATGTTTACCATAAAAGGTATTGGCCGCCTGTATCGCGACTATGAGCAAAAACTCCAGTTCTTGCCCGATGAAACCAACTTTAACCCCCACAGCTATGGGCTGCCCACACTCAAGTACTACCCCATAGCCAGGCGCGCCACTGCTCAAACTGCCACGGCTACCCCCGCCGCCGGCCCTACCAGGCAAGCTGCCCCCAGACCCACCCGCAATGTGCAACGCTACCTTCTTCCAGTAGCGCTGCTGGCTGTATTGGCCATCTCCTTAAGTATTTATCTGTTTCGGTTTGCACCTTTGCGAAAAGCCCCGCCCGCCGATACGTCGCTCTTAGATGTTCCGGGCGCCCTGCACAACGTTAAGCCAGGGCAACAACCCTCCGACGATACCAGTACTGCCACTCTGCTAGAGGAAGATCTGGAAGAAGAGGAGAAACTTGCACCAGCGCTGCCCAGCAACGAGCGCATTGGCGTCATCCGCGTAGGCCGCTTTGGCAATCCCGACAACGTGAAGCGCCTCTTGCGCAAAGCTACACAACTGGGGCTGAACCCCTCTACCCGTAAAGCTGGCGACCTCACCGAAGTCATCATCAACTTTACCTACACCGATGAACAGGAACTGAAAGAAACGCTGGCCACTGTGCGCAAAAATCTGGCCAAAGACGCTGTGTTGGAAAAATAACGGAGTGCTTGCTTTGGGAAAAATGGTCGTTGCGCGCAGCTGGTCGTAGCCATTAACCCATGCGTTGGTAAAAATCTATGACACGCTGATCTGTGCGTACGTCCTGGGGCTTGAGCCGTCGGCGCAGTACGATACCCTCCAGGGTGCGGCACCGGCTGAGTGCCACGTAGGCTTGGCCATGCTCAAAGGCGCCCTGCCCCAGGTCTATGATGAGCTTGTCGAAGGTTTTGCCCTGCGCCTTGTGAATGGTCACCGCCCACGCATGACGCAAAGGTAGCTGAGTAAAAGCACCAATAACTTCCGTTTCTATGGCTTGAGGGTCATAAGGATTGGTACGATAGCGGAGCATTTCCCAGGTCATAGGTTCTACCTCTACATACTGGCGTTCGCCTTGTTTGTCTTCAATCAGCACCGTGGCGGATTCATGCTCCAACTTGACCACCTTGCCAATAGTACCGTTGACGAAACGCCGCTCTAGGTCGTTTTTTAAAAACATGACCTGTGTGTTGAGCTTTAAGTGCAATACAGGGTCAGTAGGGTATGCCCCTGAGGGAAACTCTCCGGTGATCTGTGCCAGATACCGGTGCTCCTGAAGGGGTATCTTGGCTAGTTCCTGCTGGTTGATAGCGTCAGCCTGGGCGTTGCGGGCGCAAAGGGTGACGTAAAATTCCTGAGGCACGAAGTCTGGGTCATACCGGGCATTGAGCGCTTCGAGTACCTCCCAGTCTACTTCGCTGAGGCGCACGGCGTCGAGCAATTGGAGGAAGTGGCGCTGCTCCTGACGATAGACCTTGCTCAACTCCAGCATCTCCATGCCGAAATTGCCCTGCGAGAATATGTCTGCAGAAAAAAAATAGGGGGTATCGTATTGCTGGTAATACAAGTGCGCCTCAGCATCAGATACTACTGGGGGCAACTGAAACAAGTCGCCAAAAAATACGACCTGCAAGCCGCCGAAGGGCCTCCAGTCATCTCGGTTGAGGCGTAAAAACTGGTCAATATGGTCAATGACGTCGGCGCGTACCATGCTGATTTCGTCAATAATGAGCACCTCCAGGCTTTGATAGAGGCGGCAGTCGCGTCGTTTTTTGAGTTCTTTGCGGTCAAACAACCGAGGTGGAAATCTGAAAAAGGAGTGGATGGTCTGGCCGGCTACATTGAGCGCGGCAACGCCGGTGGGAGCCAGCACAGCCATTTTCTTTCGGGTGGTACGGCGAAAAAGTTGCAATAGTGTGGACTTGCCTGTGCCGGCCCGGCCAGTGATGAATAGGTTGCACCCCTGCTTTTCGATAGCATCCAGCGCGTACTGAAAATCGGCGTTCAACTCCATTGGTTCTTGCAGCGGCTTGTCGGGCATGTCGCTTATCCTATCGCTATGAGGGTCACTCCGTCGCCGCCGTCGGCGGGTTCGGGATGCTTGATTTCCATAGGAAAGTGGTACTCTTTGAGCTTCATGCGCACGGCCTTGCGCAGGGTACCGTCGCCTTTGCCGTGGAGAATGCGCAAGTTGTTGGCGCCGATCATAAGGGCTTGATCCACGAAAGCCTCTACTACCTTCATGGCCTCGTCCATGCGCATACCCCGGATGTCAATCTTGGACTGAAACCCAGCGGCCTGGTGTACGGTATCCGTCTTGATACTAGGAGTGGAGTTGATTTCGAGGGGTTCTTTAGCATGCTGGAGGTCGGCCAGCTTAATGGTCAGGCGCATGTCTCCCATAAGTACCACGGCTCTATGCTTGCTTACTTGCTCCACCTTGCCAACGGCGCTGCCAGTACGCAGGCGCACATAGTCGCCTTTTCGAATGGGGTTTTTCTTGACTTCAGGCTGCTGATAAACCTCTTGTTGCAGCACAGTGACCTGCTCGGCCAGGCGCTGGCGCTCTTCGCGCAGTTGCTGAGCTAGCGCGCGAGCTTTTTCGAGGTTTTTCTCCTGCCGTATTTCGCGCATCAGGCGTTCTATGTCGCGGTTGGTGGCGGTACTTTGCAAGAGTTCCTGCTCCTTGCTTTCCAGTTTGAGACGCTTTTTGCGAAACTCCAAGTCGCGGAACATCTGCTCGTAGGTTTTGATGAGCTTGTCCACTTTCTGCTCTTTAAGGGCCAACTGAGCCATCTGCTCTTCAAGTTCCTGTTTTTCGCGTTGCAGGTCAATAAGCAATTGATCTACTGCTCCTTCCTGCTCCCCTACCCTTCGGCGGGCATACTCAATAATTTTGGCATCAAGGCCGCTTTTCTGGGCTATTTCAAAAGCATAAGAACTGCCCGGACGGCCTACTTTAAGCTCGTAGGCAGGCGAGAGGGTGTCTTTATCGAAGGTCATAGAGCCATTGACCAGCCCCTTGGTCTTAAAGGCAAAAATCTTCAGGTTGGAATAATGAGTAGTGATGACGCCGGCTACTTTTTTGAAATTCAACTCGCGCAGGATAGCCTCGGCAATGGCGCCACCGATTTTGGGGTCGGTGCCAGAGCCAAATTCGTCAATGAGCACGAGCGTGCGGCGGTCGGCCTGCTCCAGGAAAATGCGCATGTTGGCCAGGCGGGAGGAGTAAGTGCTCAGGTCGTCTTCGATAGACTGCTGGTCGCCGATATCAGCAAAGCAATTGTGGAAAATGCCAAACTCCGATTCCGGTGCCACGGGCACCAGCAGGCCGCTTTGCACCATGAGCTGGAGTAGCCCTACGGATTTCATAGTGATGGATTTGCCACCAGCATTAGGACCAGAGAGCAGCAACAGGCGATTATCATGGTGCAGATGTAGGTTAAAAGGTACAGTTTTGCGCCCCAAGGTTTTGTTTTTGAGCAGCAACAAGGGGTGGTAGCTCTTGATGAAGCCCAGTTGGGGTTTGTCGCGCAGACGAGGCTTCAGCCCCTCCATTTGTATGGCCAGACGAGCTTTGGCCTGGAGTACGTCAAAATAGGTGACCAAGCGGAGGTAGTCGCGCATAAGAGGGGTGTAAGGGCGCAGAGTGGCGCTAAGGGCTTTGAGGATGCGATAGATTTCGCGGCGCTCTTCTTGCTCTAGGTCAAAGATGTCGTTATTGATATCAATGACTGGTTCGGGTTCGATGAAGGCAGTGCGGCCGGTGGCAGATTCGTCATGGATGATGCCCCTAATTTTGCGCTTGTGCTCAGAGGGCACGCTGAGTACGCGGCGGCCATTGCGCATGCTCTCCACGTTTTCGCTCAGCCAGCCGCTCTGGCGAGCCTCCTGAATGACTCGGCGGAACACGCGATCCAACTCGCCTTGCTTGGCTGTAATGGCTTTTCGAATACGCATAAGCTCAGGTGAGGCATCGGCACGGATGTTGCCTTCCTCGTCAATGACCTGCTCAATAGCCTTAGTGAGAGCTTCGTCGAAAGGCACAGGGCGGATGATCTCAAAGAGAACCGGATAGAGCAATCGGCGCTCGGCGGTGAAGAACTTGTACAGGTCGCGGGTGGTGAGCAGTATGGCGTTGATACGGCGGAAGGCATCCTCGCTGAGCACGTAGTCGGGCACGTCCAGCAGGCGCAGGTCGGGGGTGATGTCCTGGTAATTGGTCAGCGGTGGCGGGTCAGAACGGTCAAAGGCGAGGCGACAGGCGGCGGCTTCGTCCAGTTTGGCTTCTATGGAAGAGAGGTCGGTATCTGGGCGAATGGCTGCTACGGCATCGCGCCCCAGTTGCCCCAGGCAAAGTTGGGAGAGCAGATCCAGTATTTTGTCAAATTCGAGGCGTTCCAACAAATCTTTAGGCTCCAACAACATGGCATCATCAGGTTACAGCCGGTCGGTGCGGCGCTTGCAAAGTTAAACACTTGCAACAAACCAGCAGGGCAAAGAGTTTCTGCAAAATTAACGTCATAACCTGCTGGGCGAAACTGCGCATACATCTTTGAGTAACACCGTAGCCAGATGTTGTGGCGCATGCCCTACACCTCGCAAAATTCCTGGAAACCCGGCGCTGCGGCTAGCGCCTACCTACTGAGGATAGCGTCAATGGAGTTCAAACTTGCAACATTGATATCCCGAAGGCCACACAGCACCCGTCGCCACTAAACCCATGGTCTGCAACGGCAAAAAAATAAAAAGCATTTTCCCAAAACATTACAGCAACGCTTGGGGAGAATGCAGCAAAGAAAAGCCTATGAGTTACCCGCCATAAATGCTGGCACTAAACATTAACGTACTGCTTTCCAGCAGACGATCTTCTCCATCATACAAGTACAGCAGTATCCTGTGGGGCAGTTCCGTCTCTACTCGATACTGAGTGCCTGGGGAAGAATATACTTTCATGATGACGGATATCTCGTCTTCTCTGTGATTGGCCAAAAGTGCTGCATTCAACCCTTGGGGCAATTGCGCCAGCCCTATTCGCGCGCGAGTCTCCTTCCACTCGCCCGTATCTTTGTATATGGCCTTTTTTTAGCCCCTCCTTATCGCGGAAAATAGCCACCAGACCTTCTGGCAGCGCCCCCCAGGAAATGAGTTGTGCATGAGGGTACATGTCTGAAAACTTCTGCTGCACCGTCTTGGGAACTATGTCGTTTGCACAAACGGACTGAAATGCGAAAGAGCATACAACAAGAATAAATGCGGTTTTCATGATGAAGTAGTTTCATGCTTTTAAAGTAATACTATACACAAAAATGGTTTATTTATTATTCAGATAAAGCGCATTTTCCTGTTCGCGTAGAGATGCCCCTATTCCAACGAGAAGCAATCGCACTCCCCTACCCATCAGTGACACACATCACTGCCCGTTAGAGCTGCACCTCCCTATCTTTGCACCGTGTTAATGCCTAAACAACAATATTTCCATGAAGAAGAAAATGACATTTGGCGAATTGATCAATAGCGACAAGCCTGTATTAGTGGACTTCTCTGCCGAGTGGTGCGGTCCTTGCAAAGCCATGGCGCCCATCCTCAAGGAAGTGGCCGGTCAGATTGGCGAAAAGGCCTCCATCGTGAAAATAGACGTGGACCAAAACCGTGCGCTGGCTGCGCAAATGCAGATACAAGGTGTGCCTACGTTTGTGCTCTTCAAAAAAGGTCAGGTAAAGTGGCGCCAGTCGGGCATGCAATCGGCTTACACGCTCAAGCAGGTTATTGAGCAATACGTGTAATCCACGGATTATCTGACTTGCTGAAAAAACGAGCATTTCTACAACCGGATGCCTATTTGTTTGTTTTGCGCCCATTATGGCGCATGTCACTCTTGTTTTTCCGCATCATCTGTTTCGGCAGCATCCTGCGCTACAGCGCGGCCGTCCTGTATGGATGGTAGAGGAGTGGTTGTTCTTCAAGCAGTACTGCTTTCACCAGCATAAAATAGCCTTTCATAGGGCTTCTATGCAGTACTACCGGCACTATCTGCAGCAGCAGGGTTACACGGTGCATTACATAGAGGCACTTCAGCCTGAATGCGATATCCGACAACTCGTACCAGCGCTATATCAGCAAGGTGTGCGCTGCATCCACTGCTGTGACCCCAGCGACGACTGGCTGCTCAAGCGTCTGCAAAGCGGTGCTTGCCGAGCAGGCATTGCGCTAAATTTGTATGATTCTCCGCTGTTTATCAATAGTTTGCCCGATCTGGAGCGCTACTTCAGCGGTAAAAAACGCTACTTCCAGACAGATTTTTACGTACAGCAGCGCAAGAGCCACCACATCTTGCTGGAAGCTGGGCAGAAGCCTGTAGGCGGCAAATGGTCATTCGATACCGAAAACCGCCTGCGTTACCCTAAAAACAAACGCCCTCCCGGCTTGCCCTCCAGCACCGAAGAGCCCTGGCATGCAGAAGCTGCGCAATATACAAGCCGCCACTTCAGCACACACTATGGCAATCTGGACAGCCCGTTGCGCTACCCCGTCACGCATGAGGCCAGCGAGGCTTGGCTGCAAACGTTCATCCACAGCCGCATGCCGGAATTTGGGCCGTACGAAGACGCCATCGTAGCTTCCCAGCACGTACTACACCACAGCGTGCTCACGCCCATGCTCAATGTAGGCTTGCTCACGCCTCACCAAATATTGGAAGCGGTGCTTCAGCCCGAGTTACTAGCGCACATACCTATACCCTCGTTGGAGGGCTTTGTGCGGCAGGTGCTGGGCTGGCGGGAGTTCATCCGCGGGGTGTATGTGCACGCTGGCATACGCCAACGCACCGCCAATTTCTGGAAGTTTACTCGCCCCATACCCAAAACCTTTTGGACGGGCGACACCGGCATCGCCCCATTAGACGCGGTCATTCGCAAAGTCTTGCGTACTGGCTACTGCCACCACATTGAGCGACTCATGGTACTGGGCAACTTTATGCTGTTATGCGAATTTGACCCCGACCAGGTGTATCGCTGGTTTATGGAGTTGTTCATCGACGCCTATGACTGGGTCATGGTACCCAACGTATATGGCATGAGTCAGTTTGCCGACGGCGGCCTCATGGCCACCAAGCCCTACATCAGCGGCAGCAACTACCTGATGAAAATGAGCGACTTTCCCTCCGGCCCATGGCAGCGCATCTGGGATGGCCTTTTCTGGCGCTTCATGCACGTGCACCGAGAGTTTTTCCTACAAAATCCGCGCCTGGGCATGTTGGTCAACACCTTCGACAAAATGCCCGAGGATAAACGCCTGGCACACCTGCATGCCGCCGAACAGTGGCTCGATGCACTCCAACCTGCTACCGCTTGAAGGCTGGCCCAAACATTAGTGCCGAAAGGGTGTTTTTCACAGAGGGTATCTGAATACTGGCAGATTACGAAAAAGCACTCTCCATACGCGACTTTAACCAAAGGCAAGCCCTAGTGGATATCGTAGTGGTAGGCGGCAGGCCTACCGGAGTAGAAGTGGCTGGTGCGCTGGCTGAGACGAAGCGCTTTGTGTTGCCCAAAGAATACCCAGAAATGAATGTGGACGAAGCAGACATTTACCTGGTGCAGTTTGCTCCAGAGCTGCTCTCGGGCATGTCATCGCAAGCATCCCAAAAAGCGCTCCAATACCTGAAAGAACTGGGCGTGAAAGTAAAACTGAATACCAAGGTTGCCCACTACGACGGCCAAAACAGAAACTAGTGGTATTTACTCATCAAAAAAATAAGGCGGCCAGCCCTCTTTAGCCCGCTAGATGGATTTGCCCAGTTGCTTGGCAGAGTGCTCATTTTTTTGCTACTTTGCCTGAATGAATACCACTGGGCATACTTACCATATTCACCTGAAAGGGCAAGTGCAGGGCGTAGGATTCCGACCGTTTGTGTACAAACTGGCGCTGGAGCACGGCTTACATGGCTGGGTAAACAACGACGTAGATGGCGTGCACATCGAAATTAATGCCGAGCAAGAGGAACGTGCGCTCCTTTTTTTTGCTGCCGTACAACAGAAAGCCCCTGCCCTGGCACACATCACCTACGCCCAAATGTGGCGCACACAAGGGGTGCTTTACCGCGATTTTCGCATTGTACACAGTGCAGCTACCGCAAAAGCCCAACTGCTGCTCACGCCTGATATAGCCTTGTGTGCACTATGCCGACAAGAGCTGACCCATGGCCAAAACCGCCGCTTCGGCTATCCTTTTATCACTTGCACGCTTTGTGGGCCACGCTATTCCATCATTACTCGGCTGCCCTACGACCGCCTTCACACCGCCATGCAGGCCTTCCGCCTGTGCCCAGAGTGCCAAGCAGAATACGATGACCCCCTGAACCGGCGCTACTACTCTCAGACCAACTCCTGCTCCGCCTGCGGCATAGCCCTACAATGGTACGAGCCAGGGCAGGGCTTGCAAAGTCACTCTGCCGATGAATGCCTTGCACGAACTACTGACTACATCCTCGCTGGTAAGATTGTAGCCATTAAAGGTGTAGGCGGCTTCTTGCTGTGCTGTGACGCCACTAACGAGGATGCCATTCAGACCCTGCGCCAGCGCAAACGCCGCCCTTCCAAACCACTGGCGCTCTTGTACCCCTCGGTAGATGCCCTGGCACAGGATACCCTGCTGACCCCGCATCAAATATTCGAACTACAAGGCGCCGTATCGCCCATTGTACTAGCCGAGTTAAAACTCCAGACAACACACCCGTTATGCTTGCCGCTCATTGCGCCCGGCCAGCGCCACCTCGGCGCCATGATACCTTATGCACCCTTGCTGGAGTTGCTCATGCGCCGCCTACCCTACCCCATCGTGGCCACCAGCGGCAACGTGAGCAATGCCCCCATAGTCTTTGATAATGACACCGCCCTGCGCGAGTTACCCGCCATAGCCGATGCCGTACTGTTCCACAATCGGGACATTGTGACGCCAGTGGACGATAGTGTGGTGCGCTTCTCTCCAACGGCTGGCCAGCGCATCCTGCTGCGACGCGCCCGTGGGTTGGCACCTACGCTGGTGTTGCCCGGCTTTCTCGCCCCTGCAGCTACGGTGCTGGGCATGGGCGCTCTGATGAAAAGCGCTTTTGCACTGGTGCATCAAGGCAACCTGTACCTAAGCCAATACCTGGGCGACCTGGAAAATTTCGATACTGAACACAACTTCCTGTTAGCGCTCCAGCATTTGCTTACCCTGTTTGACACCAAGCCCCAACACGTCGTAGCCGACCTGCACCCCGATTATTACTCCACTCGCCTGGGGCAAACGCTGGCCGAAGAATGGGGCGCTACATTCTTGCAGGTACAACACCACGAGGCGCACTTTGCAGCTAGCTTGACCGAGCACGATTTACTGCAACAAGGCGAACCCGTACTGGGCGTTATCTGGGATGGATTGGGGCTGGGTGATGATGGGCACGTCTGGGGTGGCGAGTTTTTTCGCTACCATAAGGGGCAAATAGCCCGAATCGGCCACCTGGAATACTTCCCCTACCTGTTGGGCGACAAAATGTCGCGCGAGCCACGCATAGCCGCCTTGGCCGCCTGTCACACCATACTGCCTCAGGTACAACCCTTGCTGCACGAGCAGTTCACCACTACCGAATGGCAGGTGTATCAACAAGTGCTAAGTCAGCCTTCGCCTTTGCAATGTTCCAGCGTGGGGCGCCTGTTCGATGCAGCAGCGGCCTTGTTAGGACTCATAACTAGGTCATCTTATGAAGGCGAAGCCGCTATGCTACTGGAAAATACTGCGTGGGCGTATTTCCGGCAATACGGGCTAGAGGCGTTTTTCGGCTTGGCACCAAGCCCGGAGCTCTATCAATGTACACCTGCCGATTTGCTCTTACCAATTGCACAAGGCAGGCTCAACGGTGAAGAGGCGCCGTACCTGGCTGCGCGCTTTCACGCTCAACTGACACAATGGATAGCCCAAGAAGCCAAGTACTCCGGCTGCCGGCATATCGCCTTCAGCGGGGGCGTTTTTCAGAATGCGCTACTGGTGGATTTGTGCATAGCCTACCTGGGTACAAAGTACAAACTGCACTTTCATGACAAAGTGTCTCCAAATGACGAGAACATTGCGCTAGGGCAAGTTGCACTGCACACCATGCGGCATAAATCCTTATGAAAGCCTATGACAGCTTGCCTTACAGCGTCTTGAACCACTCCTGGAACTTGGCGCCGAGCACGGGTACTTCTTTTCGCTCACCGTTTGCTGCGCTGATCAAGCCCATGATCCACATGACGAATCCGAGCACATACCCGGCCAGCCCGGCAATCCAGCCCAGAATTGGAATGATTAACACAAAGCCGGAAACGACAAATAATAGCCAGATACCCAGCGACTGCCGAATGTGAAAAGAGCCATGTTCACTTTTGGGATTGTTGAGTACCAAGGCCACAAGCCAGCCTATAAGCGTAATGTAAGCTACAATACCTACTGTCTTAGGGTCAGCGCCACTCGCCGGAGCAGGAGTACCAGTGTTTTCCATGTTCAATCAGCTTTTGATGATGATTTAAATTTTTCAAAGGTAATCAGTTTTGGGAAATCCACCCCCTGCCAGTCGGATTAAATTTGTGTAAGAATCAGATAATACGGCTAACGCCCTGGTAGCACCCCAAAGGCCCAACACAAGAAGTCAGGCATAACCTTGGCCCAAGTAGGCAGGTCGTGTCGGCCACCTTCCACTTGCACATAGTGAATATCTTTGCCCAGGCGGTAGCCCAAGCGCTCTAGCTCGCGAATGACATCAAGTGTATCGTCTATGGCATCAATGATACCATTTTGGTTGCGGTCGGATTCTTCATCCAGCGTGCCGGCCTGAAGCCAGAAACGCAAGCCAGACCGGGGTCGGCTGCGGCGTAGCACATCTATGAGTATGCGATGGCTATCGGGGTCAGAGGGGTCAAAGGCCTGAGCACGCCACCAAAAAGAGCCGGAAAAGACTCCAATCTTGCTGAATTGCCAGGCGTAATGCCAGCCAATATCAAAAGCAGACAAGCCTCCAAGCGAAAAACCAGCGATGGCCCAATCCTGAGCGCTGGGGCTGCAACGATAGTACTTTTTCAGCGCCGGCAGGAGTTCGCGCATTACAAAGCGGGCATAGTCTCCGGCTTTGGCGCCACGTTGTTTGTAGTCGGGGTGCCCACTGACGCCGTACTCCTGGATGCGCTCGCCGGAGGTATGAATAGCCGCTACCAGCAATGGGCGGATGGCTCTGCTTTCGTAGAGTTGGCGCAAGATATCGGCCATGCCAAGGGCCGCCATGTCTTGCCCGTCGTTAAGCAACAATAAAGGGTAATCGGTCTTTGGTTTTTCATCGTAGCCAACGGGCAAGAAAACCTCCACGCGTACCGTGCGCGCCAAATGGCGCGAGGGTAACTGAAGCAAGTGACACAGGCGAGAAGTCTCTTGTCTAGACGCGCTGTATCTGGCTGCACGTCTGAAGATTCTTAATATAAACCATGGATAATTGGCCATAAATCGCTCTCTTTTTTGCAATAGAGATTACACAACCGCACAAGGTATGAATGCGTGTAGTAATTGCATGAAATTCTGCTGTAAATTTGCATATCAACAAATACTTTTAAAGAGCGCTTCGCGCCCAACAATCAGGTAAGCAGATTTCATAGACGATCATAAAAGCCATGCGACTCGTCATCACACTTTTACTGAGTTACTTGTGCTTCTTCTCTTTCGGGCAGCAGCGCACCTGCGCCACCATGGAGATGCTAGCCCAGCAACTCCAGGAAAATCCCAGCCTGTTGCAGCAGATGCAGCAGATTGAGGAACACAACCACCACTATCATCAGCAACTTTCCCAGGAGGTAGGCTTTCGCAATGTGATTACTATCCCAGTGGTATTTCACATCATACACAATGGCGATCCATTAGGTACCAACGAAAACTTGTCAGAAACCTACATACTGGCGCAGTTGGCCCAACTCAACGACGACTTCCGCAAACTCAATAGTGATGCCAGCCTTGTACCACCGCTTTTCCAAGGGTTGCATGCCGATACGGAAATCCAGTTTTGCCTGGCTCAACGCCGCCCTGACGGCACGCCTACCAATGGCATCAACCGCGTACAATACTCGCAAGCCTCGTGGACCATCTCCCAGATCAACAGCACTGTGAAGCCCGCCACCATCTGGGACCGCAACCAATACCTGAACATCTGGACGGTAGTGTTTGGCGGCAGTAGTTCTAATCTACTCGGCTACGCACAGTTTCCTGGCGGCTCGGCAAATACGGACGGCGTAGTGGTAGCCTGGTACACAGTGGGTTCACTAGCAACGCCACATCCTAACGGCGGCAACTATGCCCGTGGGCGCACCCTCACCCACGAGGTAGGCCATTGGTTGAACCTACGCCACATCTGGGGCGATGCCAACTGCGGCAATGACCTGGTGGACGATACTCCCGTACATCAAAACTCCAACAACGGATGCCCTACATTTCCTAAAACTAATAACTGTGCCGGCGGCCCCTGGACGGAAATGACCATGAACTACATGGACTACACCTTCGACCAGTGCATGCACATGTTCACTACCGGCCAAAAAAACCGCATGAGGGCAGTACTGGCACCCGGCGGCGCCCGTGCCAGCCTGCTCAACTCGCTGGGCTGTGTGCCACCCGGATGCGTAGCGCCCACCGTAGCGCAGCTCAGCACCAGCAATATCACCTCTACTTCTGCTAGGCTCAATTGCTCGCTCAGTGGCGTCAATGAATACAACTGGCGCTACCGTCAAACAGGGACTTCCCCCTGGACAAACCTCCCCGCCACTACTGCCAATTTTATTGATATTACGAGCTTATCGGCTTCTACCACTTATGAATTCCAGGTACAGGTGCGCTGCGGCGAAACCTGGACTGCATGGTCGGCCTCACAAACCTTCACTACCACAGCGTGCGCCGCTCCGGCCACCATACAGTTGGCCGCTACGAGTATCACCTCCATTACTGCCAAGCTCAATTGTACTGTCACAGGGGTGGCAGCCTATGACTGGCGCTACCGTCAAACAGGGGCTTCCTCCTGGACAGACCTACCCGCCACCACACAAAACTTCATCAACATCAGTGGCCTGCTGCCGGGCACTACTTACGAGTTTCAGTCCATGGTACAGTGTGGCGCCACGTGGAGCGCGTGGTCGGCATCGCAAACTTTCACTACATTGGGTGGCACGTGCAGCCAGCCCAGTGGTTGGCTTATTCAGGTAAGTAACATTACAGACGTGAGCGCCCTTTTTACTTATCAAAATGCCACTTTGGCAGGCTACCGCTGGCGCTACAAAGTAACCGCCTCGACTAACTGGACGCAAACGCCAAACCAAACAACCAATGTGTACACTGCTACAGGCCTAATAACCAATACTGCCTACGAGGTGCAGGTATCTGTGCTATGTAGCAATGGCGCATGGAGCAATTGGTCGTTCTCGGTACGTTTTTCTACGGAGGA
Source organism: uncultured Saprospiraceae bacterium (assembly GCA_938015595.1). Taxonomy (GTDB): domain Bacteria; phylum Bacteroidota; class Bacteroidia; order Chitinophagales; family Saprospiraceae; genus UBA2329. The sequence continues at coordinate 48,351 of CALLPI010000002.1, forward strand.
GACCTCTGGCAACTGCAACGCCCCCACAGCAGCACAAATTTTTGCCTCTGACCTCACGACAACTTCAGCTCAACTCAACTGCACACTTACGGGGGTCTCTGCTTATTTTTGGCGATTCCGGCAACAAGGCGCTAGCACCTGGATTGATCTGCCTTCTAGCAGCACAGGTACCACAATACTCAGCGGGTTATCTGCTGCAACTACTTATGAATTTCAGGTAGCTGTACAATGTAGCAACGGAGTGATCAGCGATTGGTCTGATGCGCAAAGTTTCAGTACACTGGCCAGTTGTCCGGCGCCTTCAGCATCTCAACTATTTGTAGATAACATCACCTCGACCTCTGCTCAGCTCAACTGCACCCTCGCCAGTGCAAACGCCTATCGCTGGCGATATCGAATTGCGAGCAATAACGCCTGGATAGAACTGGGCACCACGGCTACAGGTCAATTTAACCTTGGTGGGTTGAGCCCCAGCAGCACGTATGAGTATCAGGCAGGTGTACAATGTGGCAGCACCTGGAGCGATTGGTCTGTAATACTAAATTTTACCACAGCTGCTGCATCGCCCTGTCCGGCGCCAACCACCACCGAGATATTTGCCTCTGAGGTAACAAGCAACTCGGCTCGGCTTAATTGCACCGTAAGCGAGGCAATGGCGTATCACTGGCGATACCGTGTAGCAAGCAGTGGCGCCTCCTGGACTGTCCTGCCCATTACAATTACAAATTACACTGACCTCGCAGGGCTATCTGCTCTTACGCAATACGAGTTTCAGGTGGCGATACAATGCGCCACAGGGCTTAGCGACTGGTCGGCTTCCCAGTTTTTCAATACGCTGGGCAATACTTGCAACCCACCAGTACCGGGGCAGTACTTTGTTTCCAACCTGACGCCCACCAGCGCGCGTTTCAATACTACCGTCACCAGCAGCGCCTATCACTGGCGCTACAAGCCTGCCCTATCTGACACCTGGATTGTACTGCCCTCTACGACTAGCAATTTTACAGATGTCACAGGGCTGCTACCTGGCACTTCTTATGAACTTCAAGTAGCCATTTCATGCGGCAGTAGCATAAGCCCGTGGTCGCTTAGCCAGCGCTTTTTCACGCCTTCTACTACGCGGAAGGGTTTGAGCAGCGCGCTGTCGGTACAACTTTGGCCAGTGCCAGCACAGCGCATCCTGTACACAGGCATACAGGTGCTCTACGACGGCGAAGCGACACTCCGTGTTGTGAGTGCCGAGGGCAAGGTGTGGCATACGCAGCGCTTGGGCTGGCTCATAGCAGGTGCTCATGTACAGGAGGTGGATGTGACCGAGCTACCAACTGGTCTGTACATGTTGCACGTTCAGCAAGGGAAAGAGATCGCAATTGAAAAATTCGTTAAGTTTGCGGATTGAATCAAATTATCAACCGCAACGGAACGAAGAATACCATGAAAAAAATCGGAATACTCTTCGGCTGGGAGCGTTCGTTCCCAGCCGCTTTTGTTGAGCGCGTCAACGCCAAGAAGGTAGAAGGCATTGTGGCGGAGCCTGTCCATATCAGTAAAGTAATACAGGCTGTGCCCTCCGGCTACGACGTCATCGTTGACCGTATCTCGCAGGATGTGCCGTTTTACCGAGCTTATCTCAAAAACGAAGCCATCACAGGTACTGCAGTGATCAACAACCCCTTCTGGTGGAGTGCTGACGATAAATTTTTCAATAATGCTGTAGCCGTACATGAAGGCGTGCCTGTACCAAAAACCGTGATCCTACCCTCGCGCGAGCATCCTACAGACACCAAAGCAGAGTCTTTTTCCAACCTGGCTTTCCCGCTGGATTGGGAGGGCATGTTCGAATATGTTGGCTGGCCAGCTTTCATGAAGCCCTTTGCCGGCGGCGGCTGGAAGCACGTGTACAAGTTGCACTCGCGTAATGAGTTCTTCGCTAAATTTGGCGAAACCGGCCAGTTGGTCATGCTTTTGCAGGAGGCTATCGAGTTTGAATCCTACTTCCGGGTGTACTGCATAGGCGCCAAGTACGTGCGCATCATGCACTATGAGCCTCGCAACCCGCACCACTTGCGCTATGCTGCCCACCACAATGTGTCGGACGAAGTGCTCCACAAAATTGAAGACTATACCCTGCGCCTCAACAGAGCACTGGGCTACGACTTCAACACAGTAGAATTTGCTGTGCGGGATGGCATTCCCTACGCTATTGACTTTGGCAACCCTGCTCCAGATGCCGACCGCCATTCTGTAGGCGACGAAAACTTTGAGTGGGTACTGGAAACCGCCGCCAACTATGCCATAGAGCGCGCGCTGGCACATCAGTCCGGGCAGCAAAACCTTACCTGGGGCACTTTTGTTCAACATTCAGCTACGGTTGCGGCCTTGCGTGACCAAGATCAGGTAGCACCGTCCCCCAAAAGCAGCTCGCGTAAAAAATAGTACCTGTACGACCATGACCACAGCAAAAGCGTCATGTCATGGCCGGTACAAAGAATGCTGAAACGCTATGGAGCCTGTTCGCCTTGCCATCCTTGATATGAACAACAAAACCCCCAACCTCAGTATGGGGCGCATTAAGGAATTGGTGGAAATGTTTGCCGGCGCCTTTGAGTACGAAGTCTTTGATGTACGTGCCAAAGCTGAAGTGCCGGGTATGGATTTTGATGTATATATCTCCTCCGGCGGCCCAGGCAGCCCCCACGATGGTGATGGCCACTGGGATGCCCTCTTCTACGACTGGATGCAAAATGTATGGGAGTGGAACCTAACAGACGACGTACCCAGGAAGCATGTTTTCTTCATCTGCCATTCCTTCCAAATGGCCTGCAAGCATTTTGGTATCGGCACGGTGAACGAACGTCAGAAACCCTCCTTCGGTATCTTCCCCGTATTCAAAACGGAAGAAGGCATGTTTGAACCCTGCTTCGACGGCCTGCTCAACCCGTTTTACGTGGCGGATTTTCGCAGCTGGCAAGTAGTACAACCCGACATGCGCCGCATAGACGAACTGGGCGCGCAGATACTGGCACTCGAAAAAATCAGGCCACACGTACCCCTGGAGCGCGCCATCATGGCCGTGCGCTTTTCGCCCGAAATCATCGGCACGCAGTTTCACCCCGAAGCTGATGCCGTGGGGATGTTGCACCACTTTCAGGACCCAGAACGCCGCGCCAAAATCATAGCTGACCACTCCGAAGAAAAATACCTCGACATGATAGAGCACCTGCACGACCCCGACAAAATCAGCCTGACCCAGCGCATTGTACTGCCTATATTCCTCAGCCGGGCGCTGCGGGCGGTACGAGCCGGGCGCAAGGCGCCGCAGTGGGTGTAAGAAAAGCAAAACAATGCCTAGCCTTTGAACTATCGCATGGAAAACGATGCCAATGTAAGAAGACTTCACAGCACTGTATCTGCCCACTCTGCAACAAGCAACAATCATTCAGCTGTTGTTTATGAAGTTATACGAAGCCGATGGCGATACATCGAAATTGAGAAAGCAGTCAAGCAGAAAGGATGAAACGATTTCACACAGATACGGGGTAATATGTGTTGCTCATCCAGGTAAAAAAATCAAGTTGGAGTAAGCTCTCCCCATCCTTGTTGTGCTTTCTTAATCATTCTGATTCATTGAAACCCACCCTGCCATGATTCCCAACCTCCGACAACAATTCAACGCCGCTTTTACCCAGGCCAAATACGAAGCCTTCCTCAACGATCTGGTGCAGCGCTACCAGCACCGGCCTTCTTTCCACATAGCTGAAACACCGGTATTCATCCCCAACGCCCTGCGAGATCGCCTCATCGAAGCCTGCAACGACGTATGCAGCCTCTTTCTGCGCCCTGACTTTAAGACCCTCTCCGAAGGCGCGCTGCAACCCGGTCAGATCGTACCTCATGAATCAGAGCACTCTACCTTCTTGGTCATTGATTTTGGCATTTGCTACGACGACGAAGGCCAACTCATCCCGCTACTGGTAGAAGCCCAGGGCTTCCCTTCCCTATTTTGCTACCAACACATACTGGCTGAGACCTACAAGCATCATTTCGACACCATACCGGCACACTACACACACTTGTTTCATGCCCTGAGCGGCCAGGCGTACATCGAAATGTTGCGGCGCATCATCGTAGCGGACAGTAAGCCCGAAAACGTTATCCTTCTCGAGGTAGAACCCGAAAAGCAAACTACTGCTATTGACTTCTACGCCACCCGCGAAATGCTAGGCATCCCCTTCGTATGCCTCACCAAACTGAAAAAAGAAGGCCGCACTATATATTACACCGACGACAATGGCCGAAAAATCCCAGTGGAGCGCATTTACAACCGCATCATCTTTGACGACCTCATGACCCGCCCCGACCTGCAAACCGACTTCCACCTCACCGACGATGTGGACGTGCACTGGGTAGGCCACCCTAACTGGTTCTTTCGCATCAGCAAGCATACTCTGCCCTTGTTCGACAGCCCCTACGTGCCCAAGTCGTACTACCTGGACAAACTGCCCAGCATCCCCGACGACCTGGAAAACTACGTACTCAAGCCGCTGTTTTCCTTTGCTGGTATGGGCGTGGTGGTCAACCCCTCCCGCGAAGACATTGAAAAAGTGAACGACCCCGCCAACTACATTCTACAGCGCAAAATGCACTATGCTCCTGTGGTACCTACCCCAGACGACCCCGCCAAGGTGGAAATCCGCATGATGATGGTATGGGAAGACGACGCCCCAAAACCCTTGCTAGTCAATAACTTAGTACGCCTTAGCAAGGGCATCATGACCGGCGTGCGCTACAACAAAGACCGTACCTGGGTGGGTGGTTGCATCGGCTTTTTTGAGCCATAAAAAAGGCCGAGCGTTCATCATAAAGCAGTGGCAGGGTGCCATTACACACCTTGCCCGGCCAGCTCTTGAACCATTCCGATCATGCGTTTTCCTTGCCCAACACCCAGCCTTGCAATACCTTGACCACCATATTGAGCAGTAAAATTAGCGCAGTGAATACTGCGATGCGGGCGATGAAGTCACCCCAGCGCACATAGGTAGTGATGCGGTCATTGAGGCGCACCTGGCCAGAGATGGCCACTGGTTCGTTGTATCGAGTGGGCTGCAAGATGTCACCGCGTTGATTGATGAAGCAAGTGATACCTGTATTGGCGGATCGCGCTATGCTGCGGCGGGTTTCGATGGCGCGCAAGCGGCCAATCCACAGGTGTTGTTTGTGGCCGGGAGTGTTATCCCACCAGCCGTCGTTGGTCATGATGAAGGCAGCCTGAGCGCCGCTCTGGCGAATATAGCCGGTAAAAAATTCGCCGAATACGGATTCGTAACAAATCACTGGAGCAATGCGCCCGCTGCTGCTGCGCATAGCAGTGCGCTCCTTTTGCGTACCCACACCAGCTACCGTACCTTGTACTTGTTCTATGATAGGCTTGAAAAAGCCAAATACCTCTCGGTAAGGCAGGATTTCAGGGCCAGGCACAAGTTTGGACTTGCGATACAACTGTACTTCCGGGCTTTCGGAAGTAAACTGCGCAGCGGCATTGAGCGCTTCAAAATACACCGGCTCACCATCGGAGTACGATACCCGCACGGCGCGAGAGTGTGGTTCGCCTGGCAAAAACAGATGGTAGGCGTCAATACCGGCAATGACTTTTAGGCGAGGAAACGGCGCCATAAACGCGCGCAGCCGCTCTACAGCAGGGTAGGCCTCTATGGCGCGGGTATCCACATAGCCAAAGCTGGTTTCGGGCCACACCAGATAGTCGGTACTGTCATTGACCACACTAGCAGAAAGGCTCAGAAAGCGATCTATCTGCTTGCTCTCACTGATGACGAACTTCTCAAAGTGCGGTTCGTAGTTGGGTTGTACAAGAGCTACTTGTACAGTTTGGCTGCCCTCTTCCCGGTAGGTAAGATAAAAGTATGCAGAGAAAAGCACTGGTAGGGCTATCCACAGCGCCAGGCGAAAAGCAGCGCGTGTACGCAATGCGCGTTCGCGCCAGTGCTTCCATAGCGCTAGGGCCAGGATGTTACCACCCAACACCCACAGCGAACCACCAAAGACGCCGGTGTACTCATACCATTGTACCAGGACAGGCGCCTGGGCAAAGCCATTGCCAAGAGTAAGCCAAGGCCAGGATATCTCCCAATTGAGATGCAGATACTCAAATGCCATCCAGAAAGCAAGCAATGCAGCTATTGCCAGACGCGGCATCATGCAGCGGGCATAGTGGTACAGGGTGAACACTACGGCCATGAATAGGCTGTTGAGTACAATAGCTACTATGCCTGCAGCCAGCGCCGTGTTGGCCACCCACCACGTACTGAGAATATTCCAAACAAGGAAGGCGTGATAACTGTGTACGAACACTTGCCTGCCCTTGTGCGACGATTCGTTTGTGCGAATTTGCTCCTCCAGCCACAGCAGGGGCACAAAACCCACAAAAAGCAAAAATGGAAACGGCACATAACCTGGGAACCCCAGGCCCAGCAGCAGCCCATTCAGTGCAGAAAGCCCCCAATTGTGCCACTGCCCTGGTTTGCGCCCTGTAAACAGCGCCTGCACTAACAACCAAAGCGCCATAAATAATACCAGCGGACGATAGCCCCAGAGCAACTTTTTTTGGTACTGCTGTACCATGTCATAGCTCGTCCAAAAGCAGGCGAGTAGCGATAATAGCACAGCAATTAGGCGAGCGAGGCGGTTCATCCGGCAAACTTAGCTAAGAGCAGCTGACTGTGCCTGGTTGGCGATCTGCCGCTCTGTCCATTCAGGCGTGATAGACTTGGGCCGCTCCAGCGGGAAGCCCAATGCTCGCGACCAGGCCAACTGCGCCAACACGCCCAGTGCCCTCGATACACCAAAGAGCACCGTATAAAAACTGTATTCTGTGAGGCCATAGTGTATGAGCAGCGCGCCGGAGTGGGCGTCCACATTGGGCCATGGATTTTTTACCTTGCCCAGGCTTTCCAAAATAGGCGGCACTACCTCAAACACGTCCCACACTACCTGCACGATGTTGTCGTGTTTGATATTGCGTTCAGCAAAACTCTTCTGCGCTATGAAGCGCGGGTCGGGCCGGCGCAACACCGCATGGCCGTAGCCAGGAATGACCTGGCCGGCGTCAATAGTGGCTTTGACGTAGCTTCTGATCTGATCTTTACTGGGCGACTGCGTGCCCAAGGCGTCGAGCATTTTGTATATCCAAGCTACTACTTCCTGGTTGGCCAGACCGTGCAAGGGGCCAGCCAAGGCGGTCATGGCGCCGGCGAATGACAGGTAGGCGTCGCTCAAGGTAGAACCTACCAGGTGGCTGGTGTGCGCCGAGGCATTACCACCTTCGTGGTCGGCGTGTATAGTCATGTATAGGCGCATCAGACTTCTGAAGTCTGGGTTGTCGAAACCCAACATGTGCGCAAAGTTGCCAGCCCAGTCCATGTTAATGTCAGGTGGGATGTGTTTGCTGCCGTGAAAGGAGCGCCGGTAGATGTAGGCAGCTACCCTGGGCAGGCGGGCGATGAGGTTCATCACATCTTCGTAGGTAGGCGACCAGTACTCCTCCTTGTGGATGCCTTCCTCGTAGCGGCGGGCAAAGATACTCTCCGACTGCATAGCCGCAATAGCTATGGTAAACTGGGTCATGGGGTGCAGGCCTGTAGGTAAGGCATCGAGCGTACGAAATACGTGCTCCGGCACGTTGCTTCGGTGCGTCCATTGCAGGGTGAGCCATTCTACCTGCTCTTGAGTGGGGATTTGGCCTACCAGCATGAGCCAGAACAACCCTTCGGGACGAGGCTCCTTGTTGTCTTGGCCTTTGGGCAAGAGTTCGCGCAATTCGGGTATGGAGTATCCCCTGAACTTTATACCTTCCTCAGGGTCGAGGTCAGAGGTGATCCACACCATAGATTTTATATTGCGGGCGCCGCCGTATATTTGGCTGAGGGTCACCTGGTCTACTACCATCTCACCATGCTCTTTGAGCATAGCTTTGATCTTGTTGCGCATGTCCAGGGCCTTTTCACGAAAAAGTTGTTTCAAGGGATCCATTGAGAGTACTTTTGTTTGATTTTGCAATTTGGTTTTCGGGCGTCATACCCAGGGCACGCCAGCTACTCACCATGTATTTGGTAATATTACATAGTAACGCTTGAATTGTTTGCGCTGCTGAGCAAAAAACACACTGATCGGGCTCGAGGCTTTTTGGAGGTAGCTCATGGCCATCTGCACCATTCAGTAGCGCTCCGCTTCCAGTTCAAGCATGAAGTTCATCAATTCCTGTTTAGACGCAGCACCAGCTTGCAGTTCCTTGAGCCTGGCGGCATCCTGCCGGCGGCGTTCGGCACGCTGCTCATTGAGTATCAGGCGCTGCTCGGGGGTAAGCATGCGCTCCATAGAGGCTTCCATACCCATGCGAATGGTGCGCAATTTCTGGCGGTAGAGCAGTTCGTCGCTTGTTTTCAGCGGCTCTATCTCGGCCAGGTTATTGAAACGGCGCTCCTGAATGACAAGCATTTGCGTAATCTGCGACCCGCTCAAATTATACAAGGAGGTGAATTCTTCGGTAGCTTTTTGGGCGGCCTCTTTCACTGAGGAGATTTGAGCCGTTGCGGTCAGGCTGCATGCGCATACCGCCAACGCCAAAAGAATGTTTTTTCTAAGCATAGCATTGGTTTGAATCGGCGCCAAAATACGGCTTTTTCGGTTTTTGGAAAAAAAAACATGAGCCAACACTCTGCGAGCGTCGGCTCATGCCCAATCACAATTTGGTTGGTCGGGGCGAAGTTTTACCTTACTACAAGCTTAGCGGAGTTTCCACTGGAGACCTACGTTGAACAGGGAGATGCCGTAGCCAATCTCACCAAAGATACCCATATTGCGGCTGGGCAAGTAACTGGCACCGATAAACCCACTGTACAACAGGTGGTTTTGGGGCGGACGGCTGAACGAAGGCTGCAAGTTGCCGGTGTTGCCGCCCTTGGGCTTAGCTATCTGGGTAATCTCCGTGTTCGGCATCTGATAGCCCAGCATTAGGCCGCCGTATACGTCAAAGCGTTCGGCGCGCAGCGCATGTACGGCACTGCGAATACCCACCGTCAGTTCGCGTCTGCTGATGTGATCAATGGATTCGTCGGGGCGTACCACATTGGGCTTTTCGTAGGCGGAGTAAGCCGCAAAGGCCGACAGGCTTACCTGGTTGCTTACGCGATAACCCATGCGAAAATTTACTGGCAGGGTGTTTACTTGTACGTTGTCAGCTATATAGTTGGGTATGAGACCTACACCGGCAGCGGCATCCACTGAGCCTTTTTTGAACAATATTTGTGCCTGAGCATCTATCATACCAATTACACCAGCCAAAACGAAGGGAAGGAGCTTTTTCATGGGTACATAAGATTTGTTAGTGACAAAAAGCGCTTGAGTCTCTTGAAACGGTTCATTTGACGCTGCAAAGATATGCAAGCAACTCTGCATGGTCAAATTTTTAACAGAATTTAATTTTGTTTTAACAAAATTAAAAGCCTTGTTAAAAAATTTAATTTCAAAAGAACGTGTGAAAAATTACTGCATATAGCCGCATTTTGCCATTGTAGAATTTGCTTCTGTACACTGCCCTACCCACCGAAGGAAAAAATTATCAACTTTTCTCAAAGGTTGGAACGAAACTCGCTGGTCGGATATTGATTGTCTTTTGTCATTTTATTGTCGCTCGTTGTGCATGAACCAGCAACAAAAACCATTTGCAGGCATTATATAGCCGAGTGTTTTCAGAATTTACGAATCATGCGCTTCGTCATTTTTATAGGTATCCTCCTGGCATTGGACGTGTACACCTTCCAAGCCCTTCGCACATTGACTCAGGGATGGTCGGCGCTCCTTCGCCTAATTATGGCTTGCCTTTATTGGTTGGTACCGGTGGCACTGTTGCTCTCGATCATCCTGGCGCAAACCAGCATTGCAGAGCACACCCCCAAAGCCTTGGCTACGCTAGTGCGCAGTTTTCTATTTATTGCTTACCTCTCCAAACTCATCATCGCCTCCTTCATCCTGGCCGACGATGTCCGACGTCTCATGCTCTGGCTGTACGAACAAGCTTCTGGCAAGCACGCCTTTGACTACAGCCGCTCGCGCTTCATATCTTCATTCGGCGTTATGCTCGGTACCATCCCTCTCCTGACGCTTACTTATGGCATGGTGCGCAACCCTTACCGCTACAAATTGTACCACGTCAAAGCTCGCCTGCACGACCTCCCGCCCGACCTGGAAGGCCTGCGCATTGTACAAATTTCAGATATACACTCCGGTAGTTTTCTCTACAAGGAGCCCGTCAAAGCCGCTGTAGAACTCATCAATGCTCAAAAACCCGACCTAGTGTTCTTCACCGGTGACCTAGTGAACAACACCGCCGACGAAATGACTGCCTTCCTTGACGTATTTGACAAAATCGAAGCCCGATACGGCGTGTACTCCGTACTGGGCAACCACGACTATGGCGACTACGTGCCCTGGCCCACCCCCGAGGCCAAGGCCGCCAATCTGGAACGCCTCAAGCAAGTACATGCCCAGTTGGGCTGGAACCTCCTGCTCAACGAAAACCGAATACTCTCCGTAGGTAACAGCCGCGTAGCCATTATTGGTGTGGAAAATTACTCTACCCACCTACGCTTTCCCAAATACGGCGACCTAGCCAAAGCCTGGCAAGGCACACAGGGCGCCGATCTCAAAATCCTGCTTTCGCACGACCCCTCGCACTGGCATGGTCAGGTTACTTCCCAATTCCAGGATATTGACCTCACCTTCTCAGGGCATACTCATGGCATGCAATTCGGCGTGGAGATCCCCGGCTTCATCAAATGGAGCCCGGTACAGTATGTGTACAAGGAGTGGGCAGGTTTGTATCAATCTGGCAAGCAGTACCTGTACGTCAACCGCGGGCTGGGCTTTCTGGGTTATCCCGGGCGGGTAGGCATACTGCCAGAAGTAACGCTGATGGAGCTGGTGCGATACGCATGATGTGGCTAAGGCAAATCGTTCTTCGGCTTTGCATTTGGGCGGGTATTTTTAGTAACGCTGCCCCTAAGTATTTGGTAAATTAATTTTGATAATCAATTGATTATGTCAAAATAGTTTGATATAAAATTCTTATTTAAGAAAAAATCGCTTACAACGAGCCTTAACTCTCAGGGCGGGTTGTCACTAAAATATGCTTGCCACCAACTACCTACCTTCCGCCACAAACGTCTCGGCCCGATACTCCATCCAACTGTACGGATGGCGATGCACAGTGAAGCCCACGTGGCCGCCCTGCCGGGGCATCTCCAGAAAAATATACGGATGCCGCTCGCACAATCCTCGAGGTGAACACTCCGGGGCAAGAATGGGGTCGTTTTGTGCGTTGACCAGTAGCGCTGGTATGCGAATACCCTCCATAAAATGTACGCAAGACGCCTGGTAGTAAAACTCCTCTACACTGGCAAACCCATTGATAGGTACGGAGAAAAACTGGTCGAAGTCGCGCCAGCAACGCACCTGCTCAAATTTGCTCAGATCAATGGCTTGCGGAAACTGCTGCGCCTTGCGCTCAATCTTAGCGCGCAACCTTTTGTAGAAGCGATTGCAGTAGAACTTATTGCCTGGCTGCTCCAGGGCACGAATGCTGGCCTCCAGGTCGCAAGGCGCAGAAAAGGCAATGCCCTTGCGCACTGCTGGCGGCAGATGACGGCCATGCACGCCCAGATACTTGAGCAACATACTGCCTCCCATACTGAAGCCAATGAGCACAATTTGCTCATAGTCCTTTGTGCGCAAGGCATGGCGTACTACCTCACCCAGGTCTTCAATTTCGCCGTGGTGGTATAGCCGGAGTTTGCGGTTCATCTCGCCGCTGCAAGAGCGGCAGTTCCAAGCCAGCGCATCCCAGCCCTGCAAGTGAAAAAACCTGGCCATGCCCTGTATGTAGCTGCGCTGCGAATTGCCCTCCAAGCCGTGTGAGAGCAATACCAAGCGTCGAGAAACGCCGGCAGCAAGCCAGTCTAGATCCACAAAATCGCCATCAGATAGCTCCAAGCGCTCGCGCTCCCAAGGTGCTCGTATTTTGCCGCGGGTCAATGCCGGCATGATGGTTTGCAAGTGGCCATTCCATTGCCACAGCGGGGCTTTGCGATAAGAAGATTGGGCAATCAGCGGCATGAGTCGTTCGGCTTATGGCAGAGAAGATACGGAATGACCTCCAGTCTCGCGCTGCGAAATTGCAAAAAATCATACTTTCGCAGGGCATGATATTTTTCAAAATCAAAATACCGAGTACCATGAGGCCAGGCCAAGCTTTGATGTGCATCATTTGTATAGTTGTAGGCATACACAGCCTTGTGCTGCCCACACACGCCCAAACCACACAAAAGCCTATTCTGCACGGTCGCCACTGGATGGCCATCACGGGCAAACCGCTAGCCGCCACTGCTGGCGCCGCCATGTTTCACCAGGGCGGCAATGCCGTGGATGCTGCCTGTGCCATGCTGGCTGCCACTTGTACCATGTGGGATGTACTGAGCTGGGGCGGCGAAACCCAGGTGTTATTATATCACCCCAAGCGGCAAGAGGTCATCGCTATTAATGCACTGGGCATAGCCCCCAGCGGCGCTACACCAGCGTTTTTTAAAAGCAAAGGCATGGCTTACCCGCCCGAGTTTGGCCCGCTTTCGGCTGTGACGCCCGGTACGCCTGGTGGCCTGTTGTACATGCTGGCCGAGTACGGCACCCTCAGCCTGGAGCAAGTACTCAAGCCAGCCATGCAACTGGCCGAAGGCTATCCCATAGAGGCTCAAACAGCCAATGCCATTGAACGCAGCAAAGCTCGCCTCAAAGAGTGGCCTTACTCCAAAGCCGTGATGCTTCCTCATCTGGGCGAGGAGCGCGAAGCTCCGCACCCGGGCGAGATATTTCGCCAACCCGACCTGCTGGAAACGCTGCGCAAGATGGTGGAAGTTGAACGCCAGGCACTGCGCATGCGCAAGTCGCGCAAAGAAGCCATCTATGCTGCTTATGACCGATTTTATAAAGGCGACATTGCCCAGGAGTTCGTACGCGGATGCCAAGAGCAAGGTGGCCTCATCACTATGGAAGACCTGGCCAAATGGCGCGTCATAGCCGAAAAGCCGGTCATGACTACCTACAAAGGCATCGAGGTGTATAAACTCGACGCCTGGACGCAAGGCCCTGTCATGCTTCAGTGCCTTAATATGCTGGAACACTTCGACCTGCCTGCCATGGGCTACAATTCTGCCCGGTACATCCATACCCTGTACCAGGTGATGAACCTGGCGTTTGCCGATCGCGATTTTTACTACGGCGATCCGTACTTCCCCCCGGCAGAACCCCTCAAAGGGCTGCTCTCCAAAGCCTACGCAAAAGCCCGTTTGCAGCAGTTCAACCCACTGAAAAATAATCCGGTCATCGCACCTGGCGACCCCTACCCTTTCATGGGGGCTGAGCCGAATCCCTACCTGGAATGGCTCCAAAACTGGAACGCCAAGCCCGATTCCGCTTCTACTGGCTATCTGGATACCCCCTTCCGCGAGGCCTTCACTGCTGGCACTACCACAGTACTGGCTGCCGACAAAGAGGGCTGGATCGTGTCGGCCACGCCCAGCGGCGGCTGGATTCCTGCCGTCATTGCTGGCCGCACAGGTATTGGTATGAGCCAGCGCTTGCAGAGCTTTGTGCTTAATCCTAAAGAAAACCCCTTTAACGTGCTGGAACCCGGTAAGCGCCCCCGCGTGACACTCACACCCAGCCTGGCACTCAAGGACGGCAAGCCCTTTCTCGCTTTTGCTGTGCAAGGCGGTGACACCCAGGATCAAAACCTACTGCAGTTCTTCCTCAACATCGTAGAGTTTGGTATGACCGTGCAAGAAGCCTGCGAAGCGCCTAATATCAATAGCTACCAGATGTACAGCTCCTTTGGCAAGCACGACGCCCGCCCCGGCGCCCTCACCCTCTCTACCGAAATACCCGACTGGACACGCCGCGAACTTCAGCAAATGGGCTACAAACTTGACTTTGAGCGGCGCACCTCCGGCCCCATCAACGCCATCTTCTTCGACTGGAAAAACGGCGCTTTCCAGGGCGGCTCCAGCAACCACGGTGAAGACTACGGCATTGGATGGTGATGAGGCATAGCTGCTCGCCGGGCAACCTGCAAACAAACAAGGATTAGCAAGGCATGCGGCTAACGCAGCAACAACACTTCACCGGAGAACATGCGCGTGGTGCCATTGATCAATTCTACCTGGAGCTTATAGACATACACACCTGGGGCCACTGGCTGGCCATAGGCAGTGCCATCCCAGCCCAATAGCTCTCGATTGGGCTGAAAGTTAGTGGCTTCAAACAACTGCGCACCCCAGCGGTCATAAACGGAAAAATGCACAATGCGCGTTACCTGGTAGGGATTAGCATACACTGCGAAGCGGTCGTTGTGACCGTCGTTATTGGGTGAAAAGGCGGTAGGCACGTACACATCCACGGCAAATAGGGTGTTTAATTCCATGCTAGCTTCGTCAGTGCAGCCAAATACATCGCTGACGCGCAGGGTGTAGCGCTGGTCGGCCTGCACCGGGAGTTGAGGGTACAGGCAACGTTGGCAACTTAGGCCATCGGGCGGTGACCACTCCACGGCAGCAATGAGTGATTCTGGTACGAGCAGACGCGGCTGGAGGGTCAGCAACTCGCCCAGGCGGGCGCGCATAGCAGTCGGTAGCTCAACAAGGCGGGTGCTTCGGGAGGGCATGAGCCAGTCTTGGCGCAAGGTGCACCCTACAGCATCCTGTATGAGCAGAGAATAGGCGCGGCCCGAAACAAGCTGGTCAAATAGCTCTGCATCCGAATCGGCTTGCTCACCGATGCCGTAGCGATAGGGCGGCACCCCCCCCGATGCACTGAAAACAAAAGCCGGACGGCGCAGATCTTCGCAGGTAAAACGCGGTGCTGCCAGCGCAGGCGGCGAAGTCACTGCCAGCGCGGCGCTTTTTCGGCAGCCCTGGCTGTCGGTTACTTGCAGGATATAAGTGCCGGCTGGCAGCCCCTGCAGATGTAGCCCTGCACTGGGATCATGCGCCCACTGATGTGCAAAGGGCGGATTATCGCCTTGCAATACAACGCGTATGACACCGGTGTGCTCCCCAAAACAGGCCACCGAAGTAATCTCCTCGGTTAGGCGTATGCGCATGAGCCGCAGCTCGGCACTACCTTCGGGTATGCCGCTGCACCAGGCGTCTCGGAATTCCGTCAGTTGGTATTGCCCTTCCTGAGTAGCTGGCAGAAAGTATGGATTAGTGCTGATGCCTTGTACTGAGGGTTGCGGTACTCCATTGACTGACCAGGACAGTTGCCAGGGCGGCTCGCCAGTGAAGGTAACGGCAAAACGCGCCGTATCCCCCTCGCATACCTGAGCGGCTCCACTCAGAAGCGCCCGTGGCGGCGTAATGATCTCTACAGTAGCAGTATCGGTAGCCTGGCTGCCGCAGGCGTCAGTTACAGTGACGACATACTGCGTGCGCTGCGCTGGCAACACCGTGACGGAATATCCTGTACTGCCCGAATTCCATTGAAAGGAGAACGGCGCGCGCCCACCCTGGGCCGTGGCCACAAGGGTGGCAGGCGACTGGTTGCACACAGCAGCATCCGAAACCGAGACCAACACAGGAGGCGGATCTACTATGTATATTATGGCAGTGTCACGATAGCAAGAGCAGGGAATATCTAACTCAACAATCAGATGCTCTGTGGGTTCTGGCAAGCCGTCATTGAGAATGGCAATGGGTAAATTGACTGATACCTGACCAGCAGGTATGGTGATGGAGCGCGGCAGCGGGGCAAAATCCTGCCCTTCTACAGCGGTAGACATAGCCGCCGAGACGCCGAAGTGCACCATGATAGGATTGGCCAGATTGCGCGTATCTACTCGGCGAAACTCCACGTAGGCGTCGCCGCAGCCCTCGTAGGCTACAGCATCGCTGTTGGCATGAGAAAAGCCTGTAATCTGCACAGCACCGCCAATATTGAAACTTTCCGCCTCCAGAAAAACGGCCGAGTCGTAGAAGTTGTCGCCCACATCAGCTACCAGCAGGCGCAGGTGGTAGGTCTGGCAGGGTATGAGTTGGAGAGTGGCCGTGAGAGGGCGAGTGAAGCCGTCATACTGGATAAATGGCAGGTAGGGCGGGTTGACGGAGGGAATACCGCACTGCAGGGCATCAGCGGGCAATTCGTTGCGCACGAACCAAGTAGCATTGGTTTGGTGGTTGACAGAGTTGATGGACACAAAACTGTTGCTGCCAGGAATGAGTGCTACGTTTTGGGCATTGTTGGCAAAAGGGCCGCTAATGCCTGGCCCACTGATGAAAAAGCCGAATACGTCATTATAGACGCTACCCACAAACTCGCAGTATTCCTCGGAAGCAAACACATAGCGAAAGGTGACGAAAGAGTCCAGCGGTACAAAGTCAAACTCGAAGCCTACGCGGTCGCGCACATTGACACCAGCCAGGATGTTGAGGTCGGGGTCACCGCCAGTATAGTTGAAGTTACCACTTCGATCGGTTACGGTATTAGGCCCGGAGGCATGGGCAATTGGCCCGGTGGCAAATACGATGCCTTGCTCCAGGCCTATGACATGGCCGCCATTTTCAAAAAAGCCTATACCAGCACTGGGGCCGATGGCGCGGATATTGCTGATGTTATTGCAGCCGCCGCGCACAAAGATGTTGCGCACCAGGTGCTCGATGCTAAACTGATTGGAAGTACGCACCGGCCCTCCACCTGGCGCTTGACTAACAGCGGGTAGGCTCAATGCCATACCAAGCACTACGGACAGACCCAACCTGCAGGCTGCCGATATGTTTTTTGCACAAACCAGTCTATTCACACTCCATTGCATGGGCGCGCGTTTGTCGGATGGTGAGCAAGTAGCAGCGTTGCCTGGTTGAGGAGTTCTCTCTCTTTGTACAGGTACAAAGATACAATAAAAAAGACTGCCTGCACTGCACCAGGGTATAAAAGTTTGCCATCACGCCTAACTTAATAATACGCCCTGGCAAAGGGCACCGGCAAAGCTGGAATCAGGTGGCACCCGACCCTTGCTGCCTCGGCAGCACGCAGTTCAGGCAGTACAAATACCCCGGAGTCGGCAGCAGGCAAGCGGGTGTCCGGCTCACGTTAGGCAACAATTTTCACATATGAAGTATGAAAACTGCAACTTTTTTCTGATTATTAGGCTCTTAGAAAAGGTAGGATATTTGGAATGCCTCAAAATAAAGCGAAGTGACGAAACTTTTGCCTGCCACGGGCTGCACATTGCGAGATATGAACTGTGCGTGAGCATAGCCGGTGTAGCAAAGTCAGTTGCACATTCGTGATAGCTTCTTGCCGCTTTGACAACTTCGTATTATACGGCATGCGTACACGATCAACACCAAGTTTTATGCATGATTTACAGATGCTGTGCGCAAAACTTGGCGAATCGAAGTGTAAGTTTCTGGCGAGAGACAAAAAAAAATAACCCTGCCAAATGTACATAGAGAAAAAACTTATTAATTTCGCTGCATAATTTCGTGAGCATATATGTCAGGTATTATACCCAGGATGGCCCCCCGTTTCCCTCCACGCCTTCCTGTTTCCTGCTTGATGTGCGTATTCTCATTTTTTCGTCTATCCCACCATGGTGACTGAAGGCGTGAGGTCATTTCCTCATATCACTTCTATGCCTGCTTTGGAAAAATGATGTTTGTCAAATATTTGTACCAACCACAATAAACTACTTTTACCATGATCCTGAAAAAAGTACTATCTGTTTTGCTATGGCTGTTATTGGTAGGTATGCCAGCGCTGAATGCGCAAACCGGCGGTGCCTGCATAGAGGGTGCCGTAGTAAGCACGCGCTCGGGCGCCACGAGCATAGATATATGCCAGGGCGATGGGCTTCCTGACATTTTCCGCTTCAAAACAGAGCCGGCGGCTATGCCGTTTGCCTACCTAATTACCGACGAAAATAATGTGATACTGGGAGTAAGCACTTCCAACATCATCAATTTGGAGGGCTACCCCGTGGGCACATTGCGCGTATGGGCGTTCTCTTACTTGGGGTTTATTACTGCCCAGATAGGGCAAAGCGCTACCGCTGGCTCGCTTGCGCAAATATGCTCAGCACTATCGGCCAATTTTGTGACCGTAAATAGCGTGAATCCGCAAGGTGGCACAGTGAGCACCCTCCAAGGTGCTACCAGCGCATTTGCCTGTGTGGACAACACTGGCAGCGCAATAGTATCTTTCACTTCCTCCAATGCAGGCCCCAACTACTCCTTTGTGGTAACGAACGACGCCAACATCATAGTGGGCGTAGCTGTGAGCGGCAGTTTTGATTTTGGTACCGTTCCGCCAGGCAATTACCGAGTATGGGGCGTGGCTCATGCTGGCGCGCTCAACGCTACGGTGGGTGCCAACATCACCACCACACCGCTCTCTAATCAGTGCTTCGGCCTATCATCCAACTTTGTACGAGTACTACGCGCCAACGCCGACGGCGGCACGGTACGCACTATCAGCGGCGCTGCGGAAATTCGCTTCTGCCGCCTGCAAGATGCTACCTCGGTAGGCCTTACCGCCGACCAGGCTGCACCGGCCAACTACGCCTACATTCTGACCAACCCAAGCAACATTGTAGTAGCCGTGCTGAGCAGCAATACCTTCAACCCCACAGGCCTAGCCCCCGGCGACTACCGCATCTGGGGCGTCTCTTATACTGGCAACCTGCTGGTACAGGCTGGCCAAAATGTGGCTACGGCTACTTTGGCCGACGGCTGCTTTGACTCCTCAGACAATTTCATCCCTGTCATTCTTCAAGATGTCAGAGGCGGCGAGATAGCTGTAGTCGGCGGTGCACCCGGCACACTATGCGTAGGTAATGATGATGCTGATGTGCTGGATTTTATAGCTGTCGGCCAAGGCGGTGGCAGCTATGCCTGGTTAGTGACCGACCATGCTGGCCAAACCGTGTTGAACTCTAGCACCACCGGCAGCATTGATTTCAATACCTTTGATGCGGGCCGCGTGCTGGTATGGGGTCTCTCCTACACCGGCACCCTTTCAGTGCAGCCCGGACAAAGCGTGGCTTCCTTACTGCAAAGCCTGCAGTGCGCTGATCTGTCCAGCAATTCCATTGCACTGACCTTGATACGCACCTCCGGCGGCAATGTGTCGTTGGTTGGCGGCGCCACTTCCATCAATATATGCACCGCCGACGGCCGCTCGGATGAGTTGAACTTTGAAACCGACTCCGATGCTGATGAGGCTTACGCTTTTGTAGTAACTGATGCCTCCAATAACATTATTGCTTTTTCGCCCTCTGGCGTGGTGGACTTTGAAGGCGCCGGCGTAGGCGTAGCGCGCGTGTGGGGGCTTTCCTACAGCGGCGACCTCATAGCCGCTATTGGTAGCAACGCCGCTACGACCACGCTGTCGAACGGCTGTTTCGACCTCTCTGACAACTTTGTGACCATCAACCTACTGCGTGCCAAAGGTGGAAGAGTTTCCATCGAAGGTGGCGGCATGTTTGCTTCGCTATGCGTCAATGACGGCGTGGCCGATATGGTTACTTTCAGCAACAACTCCGGCTTTGCACCCAACTACGCTTACTTGGTTACCGACGAAGACAACAAGGTACTGCTAGTATCCAACTCCGAAATGATCAACTTCGAGGGCACAGGGGCGGGTCTGGTACGCGTATGGGGAGTGGCTTACACTGGCAACTTGAGCGTTGAGCCTGGCGACAACGCCGCCGAGGTAGCGCTGTCTACTGAGTGCTATGAACTTTCGGAAAACTTTGTGCTCATCCGCAAGGAAACCGTCAATGGCGGCAGAGTGCAAACACTGCTGGGACAGACCAGCCTGGAGTTTTGTGGCGGCGACGGCTTCCCTGACAACGTAGTATATTTCTCCAATACACAAGCACTGGGTGACTACGTGTTCCTCATTACTGATGCCAACAATGTAGTGCTGGTGGTCAACCCACTAAACACCATTGACTTTGAAAATTTCGGCTCTGGCGTTTTCCGTATTTGGGGGCTCTCCTACACAGGTACACTTTTGGCCGAGGTGGGGGACATTGCCCCCTCTGCGCAATTGGCCGAGCAATGCTTTGCCTTGTCGGAAAACTTTATTGAAGTACGCGTAACAGCAGTGGACGGCGGCCAGATATCCCTACAAAATGGCGATGACTTCTTCCGCGCTTGCGGTGGCGACGGCGTCGAGGATATCCCTTTGGTGACCAGCACGGCCAACGACCCTCAAGTGGCCTACACCTGGCTACTGACCGATGAATTTAACGACATCATCGCCGTGTCCAATACAGCCAATTTTGATCTCGATGGATTTGCGCCTGGCGAATACCGAATCTGGGGACTGGGCTACGCCGGAAACCTGCTGGCCGCACCTGGGCAAAATGCTGGCAGCACAGCACTGGCCGACGACTGCTTCTCTTTGTCGCTCAACTTCATCGAAGTTGTGGTGGACATCACCCTTGGCGGTACCATTGCGGATGAAAACGGCCGCGATACCATAGCGGTGTGCATAGGCGACGGCTCTGACTCGGCCGCTACTTTTGAAACTACAGGGCAGAGCACCGAAGAATACATATATGTACTCACCGACGAGGAAAACCGCATTGTGCGCCTGTCCAACGGCAATTCAATACTGTTTGATGAAGACCTCCCCCATGGCGTCTATCGCGTGTGGGGCCTAGCTTACAGCGGTACCCTCATCGCTCAATTGGGCGACGACGCCGACGAAGCAGAACTCTCTGACGGCTGCTACAGCTTGTCTGAAAACTTCGTGCCAGTACTTGTGGGCTCGCCAGATGGCGGATTTCTGACTTTTGACAATGGCGATACTGAGTACATCATCTGCCCTGACGACAACGTGGCCGACGTGCTGACTTTCAATACCAACAGCACTGCTACTCAGTTTTATGTATATCTCATTACCGATGCCAACAATACCATACTGGACATCATCACCGGCAATGAATACAACTTTGACATAGCTGGCTACGACGAGATCCGAGTATGGGGCTTGTCGTACGCGGGCAATCTTCTGGCAGATATTGGTATGATGATAGAACCCGATACACCACTATCGGATGAGTGCTTTGAGTTAAGCGACGAAGCCTTGCGCGTGCTGCGCCAGACACCCGACGGCGGTCGTATCACCCTGGTAGATGGCAGTACCAGCATTTCTTCTTGCGCCGGCGCGCAGTCTGACGAGTTGTTTTTTGTGAACGACACTGACTTTGTAGGCAACTACGTCTTTGTCATAACTTCCACCAGCAACGTCATTCTTGATTTTGCCACAGGCAATAGCTACGATTTCAGCGCCTTGAGCAACGATACCCTGCGCGTATGGGGGCTGGCTTACACGGGCAACGTACTGGCTGCCATAGGCGATGATGCCGCCACTACCGAACTGACCGATGGCTGCTACGACCTGTCAGACAACTTCATCACGGTGTTCCGCGCCAATCCGGTAGGTGGCCTCCTGGTGACGCCCGACGGTCAAACGCAATATCTGCGCTGTGCCGGCGACGATGATCCCGACCTGATCACCTTTACCGTACAGGGTGCTTCCAATGCCCCCTACGTCTTTCTCATTACCGACGACAACAACTATCTCATTGGCCTGTCCACCCAGCCGCGCATAGATCTGGACAACGCCATCAACGGTGTGTTCCGCGTATATGGGCTGTCTTACACAGGTGTGTTCCAGTTGTTCCCGGGCGACAGTATCTTCGGCCCCATTCCTGCAGCTTCGGGCTGTTTCCAATTCTCTGAAAACTTTATTGAAATCAACAATGTACGCGTAAATGGTGGCATCCTAAGCGGCAGCGACAACCGCACGGTGTTTTACACCTGCCCTGCCGACGGTGTACCCGACGTAATTACCTTTTCCAACAACTCCAATGCACCCAACGCCACCTACGCCTATCTGTTTACCACCGAAGACAACATTATTACTGGCCTGACTTTCCAGAACTCTTTCAACTTTGACATTGCCGGCGTCGGAGTCACCAGGATATGGGGCGTTTCCTACACGGGCAACTTTACGGCCACCTTTGGAGACAACGCAGCCACGGCGATGCTCTCCGACCAGTGCTTCGACCTGTCCGACAACTTCATCACTGTCATTCGCGACGTACCATCGGGCGGGATGGTTTCTGTAGCCGGTGGTAGCGCCAGCATTGTATTTTGTAATGGCATTGACAACCCCATCGTGCAAATCAATACCAGCAGCGCTTCGTTGGCAGCTTATATTTACGTGCTAACGGATGCCTTCAACGACATTCTAGCCTTCTCTGCCAACGGACAATTTGATCTCTCCAGCCTGGCGCCAGGCGAGTACCGCATCTGGGGGATATCTTACACTGGCACGCTTAATTTGAACACGCAGAATCTGTTGGATGTAAGCCTGGGCAGCAGTTGCCTGGAGATTTCGGCTAACTTCATCGCCGTGACGGTCACACCGCCGGTAGTGGGGGGTACACTTCGTGCCAACGGCGACTTGACCAACATTACCTTCTGCCCCGCCGACGGTATCCCCGATGTGGTGGAGGTCTCAACCGACAGCCCTACGCCGGCCGACCAATACCGCCTGGTAGTGACCAATGTGAGCGGCTTGGTGTTCATTCCTGACCTAATGGGCAACGCTATTGACTTTGACGGCGCCGGCACAGGCGAGTACCGCATCTATGCTATTGCTTTTACTGGGAACTACCTGGTGGACATCGGCATGAACATCAACACGGCCACCCTGGCCACCGGCTGCTCCCAAGTATCGAGCAACTTCATTCGCATCACCAGCGCTGAAGCCGACGGTGGCGATGTGACCACCACACAAGGCCAGACCTTCCTGCTGCTAGATACCAACGACGGCGAGCCGGACTCGGTGTCGTTCGTCAACTCTGGCACGCCACTCCTGCCGTACATCTACATTCTGACCGATGATCAAAACATTGTTCTGGAATACTTGAACGGCAATATCTACAACTTTGAAGGCCGCCAGGAGCAAACCTTGCACGTGTGGGGATTGTCGTACTTCGGCACAGCGCCCACGGCTACAGGCGTGCCTATTAACAGCCTGGCCTCCCCACAGACCTGCTCCGACCTATCGAACACGTATGTGACTATCTCTACCTTGCCGCCGTTCTCGCCCGATGACGAAGGGCAAGCCGCCGCGCTGCGTGCCACAGTTCAGCCCAATCCGGCGGCAGAGCGCGTCACGGTGAATGTTTGGTCAAAAGACAACAACGGCGCACCAATACACATTCTGCTGCTAGACGGTGCTGGCAGATTGCGCATGCAGTACCGCATAGAAAAAGCTGCTGACTTCCAGCAAGTGGAGCTCGACATTAGCCAACTGGAAAACGGCGTTTATACCGTGCAATTGCGCAGCGAGAAGGAAGCGAATACGCTGCGTCTAGTGAAGAGCAGGCCTTGATACACAAATGCCATTGAAAAACAAAGAGGGCGTGTACGCTACAGCGTGTGCGCCCTCTTACATCTTTGTTACCTTTGCTCACGGCAATTCTCGCTGCTATGCTGCTGTATTTTGGCTTTGCGCTTGACGACGAACCCTGGCACGCGCAACAGGCGCCCCAGGAGGGCATATTCTACGTGGGGCCGCAGGGCTTGCTCAATGTACTAGAAGCGCATCTGGGCTTGAGCGGTGCACAACCTTTGGATGAATACCTGCGCATAGAGCAGTATCGGCAGGTACTGAAGCAGTATTTGATAGAGCACCCACAGGCGTTTTTTGCTGCTTCCTTTGAGGCCGACCCCCTGGCTACGGCCTCGGCCTTGCTGCAACATCGGGACGACCTATTGCTAGCTGGCTTTGACTTTGTGTCCGGTGCGCCTTTTCCTCCTCGGATAGCTACTCTGGCAGATATGGAACGGCAATGGCGGAGTCAAGCACAAACTGATGCGCCAGGCTTTGCCGACCGCTTGGATGCAGTGCTTAAAGTTTTGCCCAGGCGGCGCCATCCCGTCCAGGAAATTCGAATGGTGGAACCGCTGGACATACTACCACCATACTGGAAGCGCTTGTTCGGAGCATTGAGTACCAACGGCGTGCAGATCACAACCTTACCGCCCTTGCCTGCACACGATACCGATACCGATCTAGCTGTATTCCAGCGGGCACTGCGGGGGGAGGAGCACATCCAGGGAAAAGTACTGCGCGGCGATGGCTCGCTGCTGCTTATGCGAGGCCGCCGCGATACCGACCTAGCCGCCTGGGCAGCAGGAATGCTGCGATATAATCCCCACTTCAGGCCAGTGTGCCTCATAGCCCACAAAGGCCGTGTATTTGACAACGCTCTGTTGCAAGAAGGGCTTCCCAGTCTTGGCTTACTGTCGGCATCACAAGCGCGCCCTACCTTGCAGGTGCTCAAGCTGGCGCCAGTGTTTCTGTGGAACCCCGTGGACCCCTTCAAAGTCATGGAGTTTGTGTCGCTGGCCGTCAAGCCCCTGGACGATGGCTTAGCCGCTGCCATCGCCGAGAGCATGGCGCAGACCCCAGGCTTGCTGGGTGATGGCTGGCGCGCTGCCGTGGCTCGTTACCTTGAAGAAATGGAACAGCGCGCTGCTTCAGATGCCAGCATTAGCCCTACCCAAATACGCAAGCAGTATCGCTTCTGGTTTGAACGCCGGCGCTATGACTCCTTTCAGCAAGCGCCCAAAGCCGACGCTATCGAAGTTTATCGGTATATAGAGCAATGGGCGCAGGAATGCCTCAAGGGAAATAACGCTCAGACCACCGCCCTAGCGCTGCTCAAGGAGCAGGCCAACCGCATAGTGGAACTACTGCAGGCCCTGCCCGAAACCCACCTCAGCTATCTGGAACTGGAGCGCATCGTACGCACCATTTATCAACCAGGCCCCCTGCAACTCAACCCGCGCGAGCAAGGCCACCTATCATACATAACACAGCCCGGTGCACTTATTCACCCTGCTGATGAAGTACTTTGGTGGGCTTTCATCCAGAAAGAACCCGACCATTTCTTCTCTCGCTGGTACCGCTCTGAACTGGCCTGGATGCATACTCAAAGGCTGGAAGTGGACACCCCGACGCTGCAAAACCAATGCCTGCTATGGCAACGCCGACGCCCCGTACTGGCCGCCCGCCGACGCCTGGTGCTCCTGCTACCGCAAACAGTGGATGGAGAAGAAGTACCGCCCCATCCGCTCTTCGGCGATTTGAGTACCGCCTTCGCAAATCTAGAGCGTATTACTTTTCACATAGACACACAGGAAGGTAAGGCACATTGGATGCCGTATTTTAAACTTCCTGAACTCACCAGCCTGGAACCGCAGTACCTGGGCCGGCCCCGCCCCTTCCTGTACGTGCGCCCGCATCGCCGCCTGGCGGGCAGAGATGAGGAAACCTTCACCAGCCTGGAAACCTTACTGTACTACCCACACCAGTGGGTATTTCGCCACAAGATCAAGCTCGTGCGCTCATCTATTCTCAGCCTGGTCAAAGATGATGCCCTCATGGGCAACCTAGCACACCGGTTTTTTGAGCGCATCTTCCAACAAGACTTCAGCCAATGGACGAAAATCCACCTGGAGCAGTGGATTGATCAGGAGGCCGAAAGCCTGCTGGCGCGCGAGGGGGCAGTACTGCTACTGTATGGCCGTGAGCCAGAGCGCATCAGTTTCCTCAATCGGGTGAAACACGCGGCCTGGAGCCTTATGTATTCATTGAAGACTAATGGTTGGCAAGTGCTGGCCACAGAGCAACCTCTGAAAGGTGCCCTGGATAATACCACTCTGCATGGCCGAGCCGATATGGTGTTGCAGCGCGGCGATGAACTGGCCGTGCTGGACCTAAAGTGGAGCGGCATAGGCTACCGCGAAGACAGCATCCGCAATGAAGCTGACCTGCAACTGGCACTCTACTCCAGGTTAGCCATGCAAAATAACAACTGGGCGCACACCGCTTTTTACATTATGGAAAAAGCTCGACTACTGGCGCGCAACAACGAAGCCTTCCGCGAAATTGCCCCCTTAGCGCCGGGCAGCAATCACGCTGAGGTGCACCAGCGCATTTTTGACCGCATTTTGCGCACCTATCGCTGGCGCCTGAGTCAACTACAGCAAGGTACCATCGAAGTGCGCTGCGAATATACCCAGCAAGAACTGGAAGATACCTACGCTGGCCAATTGCTGGATCTTCTGGAAATGAAAAAAGACGATGCCCGATACGACGATTATCGCGTGCTGATTAACTTGGTGGAATAGCTCTCGCGCCAGAGCCAAGACTGAGCAAGTCCTCTACCAAGTATGGTGCTGGCAGCTACTCGTCAGATTGCATGCTTGAATTTTTGCTACCAACAAACACTCCAGTTGTTGAATTGGTCAATGCCATCAACTTTTCTGCATCGAATACCGTACCCTCCAGGCACTGCCCCAGCCGAAGCAAATCCTGCACACGCCAAAGCGCACGAAGCGGCTGTTGCAATACGCGACGACTGTCGGCGGGGGTGTACCACTCCAAGTATTGGCGTACTTGGCGGGCGAGCTTGTCATCAGTAGCTTGCAGCCAGGTGTAAAACAGTTCTGTCAGCAGGTTTGGAGGCAGACCTCTGGCGGCTACTAAATTGAGCGCCAGCCTTATGTCAGCTTCGTTGGTGGAGCGCAACATTTGTCGAAGGCGCTGCTGCTGTGCCTCTGACATGGGCACCTGGCTGGCAGGGCTTTGAGCACGGAGCCAATCCAGGATGGCGCTTTCGTCTGCAAACCACTTGGTTGAGACATCAGCATCTGGTACAGGGTATGGCGCTTTGCCCAGAATGATGCCACGCGCCTGGGATAACGTACTGGCCACCTGCCAGCCTGCAGCCTGCAAATCGGCTATCAGCTTTAGCCTCGGCCTGGCGTAGTGCCCCCATAGCGCCACTGGCCCCAACTCGGGTGACAGTGCGGCAGTATTTGCACCGCTTTGTACCAGCAAATACTGCAATAGACGCGCCCGTAGAGATGGCAAACACAGCAACAACCCCCGCAGGCAGGTATTTGCCTCTAATGCAACGGCTTGCCCAACATAGGCCCTGTACAAAGGGTGCCGCCACTCTGGGGCCAAGCCTGCTTTGTAGCAGGCCGACAAGAAGGAAGCCAGTTTCCTATCTCCATTGCTGGGTAGGCCTTTGACTTCCTGCAGTAAGGGCAACGACCAAAGCACCGGCAAGATGGTATCTTCTGTCAAGGGGCAACGACGAAAAGCGAGGTATTGCAGCGATTTGGGCAGCGGGGGCAAAGTGCGCAGAGGGTTTCCCGAAACGTCCAACCACTTTAGCGCCGGCGCTTGGCACCAGGAAGCCGGTAGGTTGTGCACTTGATTATCCGACAAGTCTAGGCGCTCTAAACGATTCAACCCTCCCGTGTATTCCGGCCATTCGGTTATGCCTATGCCTTTGAGGGTAAGGCTTTGCAACGGCGCATGGCCAGTACTCCACTCGGGTAATATCCGGCAGGGATTGTGCGACAGATCCAACTCAGCCAGCCAGGGCAATTGGATCGTCCAAGACGGCCATTCTTTTAAGCAGTTGAAAGCCAGGTTTATATACCGAATATTGAGGCAGTTGGCCAGCGTGTCGGGTATGCTAGCCAAGCGATTGTACTGCACAGACAGCCGGCGAAGATGCCGGCATTGGCCAAGCGATTCTGGTAGTCGTTGAAGTTGATTGCGATCCAAAATGAGCGTTTCCAGGCAGGTGCATTGGCCTAGGGACTCCGGCAGGGCGCGCAGCCGGCAGCCCGACAAGTCGAGGTGTTGCAGCCGAGGCATATTTGGCAGCAGGCGAGCCAGGGTATGGGCATCGGCCCGGCGCAGGCACAGGGTTTTTACCTTGTGGGCTTGCGCCTGTGCAGTAGGTATGTCTGTGGCTTTCACTGTGCAAATGTAGCGAGCAGCACGAATTTAGCGAAAATTCGCTATAAAAATTCACCAATGGCTGTAAATTTGTACTTATGAGTGCGAAAACGAGGAATGAAAAAATCCTTTTTGGCTTAAGAATCAAGCAACTACGTACAGCGAAAGGGCTTTCGTTCGCGGAGTTATCACAGCGCAGCGGCTTGTCTATTTCCTACCTGAACGAAATAGAAAAAGGCAAGAAGTATCCCAAGCCCGAAAAAATGGAGGCGTTGCTACCAGCGTTGGGGGTTGAGGCAGCAGAACTGGCGCCCAGCAGTATGCATAAAAAACTGGCGCCCGTAGCTGAGCTTCTGGAGAGCAACTTTCTGGACGACCTCCCCCTGGACGTGTTTGGCATAGAGTTGTCTAAAGTAGTGGAGATCATTGCTAACGCGCCGGCTCAGGTAGGCGCTTTCATTTCTGCCCTACTAGACATATCGCGCAACTACGCCCTACGAGAAGAAAATTTCTACTTTGCCGCACTGCGCTCGTACCTGGAGCTACACTACAACTACTTTCAGGAATTGGAAGATGCCGCAACTGCATTCTGCACCAGATACCAACTGCCAGCCGCCCGACCACTTGAGCCAGAGCTTTTGCAGCGACTCCTGGAAGATGAGTACGGCTATCACGTGGTGGAAAACGGCCTCGACCCCTGGCCAGAACTACAACACCTGCGCTCAGTATATGTGCCATCCAGGAAGGCTTTACTTCTGCATCGCAACTTGGGGCGGACACAGCGGGCTTTTCAGTTTGGCAAAGAACTGGCCTTTCAATACCTTCAGCTCAGGGAGCGAGCCGTAACCTCTTCGCTGTTGCGGGGGCGCTCATTTGAGGAGGTGCTCAACCACGCCAAAGCCACTTATTTCTCAGATGCCATTCTCTTGCCTTTGAAGCCTTTTATGGAGGATGTGGCAATATTCCTGCGCAAGGACCGCTGGGAAGGCGGAGCATTTTTAGAGCTAATGAAACGCTATGGCGCTACACCGGAGATGTTTTACCATCGGCTCACCAATGTACTACCCCGTTTTTTCGGCCTTGAGCAGTTGTTTTTCCTGCGATTTGTACACACCCCTACCAATAATCACTTTGAAGTAGATAGAGAACTGCACCTGAGCCGTCGCCACCGACCACATGGCAACGGGCTTTCCGAGCACTATTGCCGTCGCTGGGTATCCATTGCCCTGCTGGAAGACCTCCAGCACATGCAGGCCGACGGCGTATCAATAGACACCATAGTGCGGGCACAGCGCTCTCGCTTCATCGGCCACGAGGAGGAGTATTTGTGCATTACCATTGCCCGCAGCGCCTACCCCGCCCCTCACCGCAACGTGAGTGTCACCCTGGGACTACTGCTCAACGATGATACGCGCAGCCAGATCGGTTTCTGGCACGACCCCGCCATCCCCATGCGCGAGGTGCACACTACCTGCGAGCGCTGCCACTTGCAAGACTGCGCCGAACGAGCAGCCCCACCCATTGTGGTAGAGAAGCGACAGCAGTTTCAGCGCATTCAAAGCCGGCTGATGGAACTGGAAGGCTAATTACCGCAACAGCCGAAACGAGCGCCGATGGTGCGGCGTAACGCCCAGCCTGGCTATGGCCAGCCGGTGCTGCGTAGTGGGATAGCCTTTGTTTTCTGACCACCCGTAGCCGGGATGCTGTGCGGCCAGTGCGTCCATGCAGGCGTCGCGGTGGGTTTTGGCCAGAATAGAGGCTGCAGCTATGGAAGCAAAACGAGTATCGCCTTTCACTATACAATAGTGGGGGATGTCCTGATAGGGTACGAAACGGTTGCCGTCTATGAGCAGGCGCTGTGGTAGCAACCAGAGTTGGTCAATAGCACGATGCATAGCCAGTAAGGAAGCATTGAGTATATTGATCTGGTCAATCTCCTGAGGCGATACCTGAGCCACGGCCCAGGCCTGCGCCTCCTGCTCGATGACTCGTCGGAGTGTTTCACGTTGTTTTTGGGTCAGTTGCTTAGAGTCGTTCAGCAGCGGGTGATGAAACCCTGGAGGCAAAATCACTGCTGCGGCAAATACCGGCCCTGCCAGGCAGCCCCGCCCGGCTTCGTCGCAGCCAGCTTCCAGAGCCCCATCCTGCAAATAGACGGCTTGCAGGGCGCTCATTGCTTGATGAATATTTTGCTCGAAGGCGAAGCCAGCATGCGCACGATATACGTGCCCGCCGGTAAACCTTGTACGTTTAGCTCCGTGACGATGCCCTGCACCTGAAAGGCAAAAATGCGCCGGCCTTGCAGATCGGTACATTCGGCGGGCAGGGCATGTCCTGGATATGCAGACCACTCTATGCGCAGCACTTCTGCAGCTGGATTGGGCCAAAGGTGCCACCCACTTTCCCAGTGCTGCTCGGCTGTAGCTACGGCAGGGTTGTTGACAATAGTGTTGTTGGCCGAGAGAATTTTCAGTTGTGGATCAAATTCGGCGCTGGCCACGGCAAAAGGCAGCACCCGTTCAAACACCTGGCCGGAAAAGCCGTGCTCAAATACCAGGATCGTATCTTGGCCAGTGCTTGAAACAAAGCGGATGGGCACGGGCATCTCGAAGAAGTCCACCGAGGGGTGCGAGGTAGTTTGCTCTATCTTCACACTCAAACGGCCATCCTGCTGCGCCCATTGCACGGCATAGCGCGGGTAGCCCTGGCCGTAGAACCAGTCGCGGAAAAACTCGTCC
Organism: uncultured Saprospiraceae bacterium; assembly: GCA_938015595.1. Taxonomy (GTDB): domain Bacteria; phylum Bacteroidota; class Bacteroidia; order Chitinophagales; family Saprospiraceae; genus UBA2329. Next base: position 79,061 of record CALLPI010000002.1, read on the forward strand.
AAATCTATGCCGCCAGCCAGTTCTAAGTGTGCCTGCAACTGCCAGGTGCGGGCGTAGCCATAGGCAATATCGGGATCGTTCAGGTAGTTGCGCACCCCCTGGAAGAAGGCTGAGTCACCCAGCACCCATCGCAGCATGTGCAGCAAGATGGCACCTTTGGCATAGCTCAGACGGCTGTTGAAGATGCGGTTCACGCTAGTAGTATCGTTGACCCACACCGAGCCGCCGGGCTGGCTGAGCACCTGGTTGCGATTCGATACCAGCCAGTTGGTAAAGGTATTCGGCCCAATGCCATACTCATAGGTGAGGCCTTCGAGGTAGGTGGCAAAGCCTTCGTTGAGCCAGATGTCTTCCCAGGATCCACAGGTTACTTTGTTGCCAAACCACTGGTGCGCCAGCTCATGCGCTTGAAGTAAGTGCGACCACCCGCCCATGAAACTCATGGTCTGGTGCTCCATGCCCCCGCCCCAGCCAAACTGAGCATGGCCGTATTTCTCACTAGCGAAAGGATAGACGCCAAACAGTTCATTGAACAGCTGCATACACTGTACGGTGCGCCAGGTTTGGTTGCGCACAGCGGCGGAGTCTTGCGGAAATACGTAGTTGAGCACCTCCAGTTGCCCGCCATTAGGCATGGGTACAAAGTCGCTGTACACTGCATAACGCGTTACGGAAATGGCCACCAGGTATGACGTGATAGGATACCTATGCCGCCAATGATATATTTTGTCATTGCCCTCTGTAAGTTCTGCTACCAGCAGGCCATTGCTAGCGGCCCGATAGGCTGCGGGCGTGCGTACAATGACGTCAATGGAGTCAATCTTGTCATTGAGGTCTTGTTTGCATGGCCACCAGTCGCGCGCGCCGTATGGCTCCGATAGCGTCCACAAAGCCGGATTGCCACCGGGGTTGGCTTGTACAAAAGAGCCGAAGCCTGTTTGAGGTGGCGTACCTTCATAGACAATGGTGACCGAGTCCAGTTGACCAGCCAAAAGCGGCGCTGGCAAAGAGATGGCCAGGAGTTTTTGGTCTGGTATCGTCTGGTAAGCCAGCAATTGACTACCCTGCCTAACAGAGCCGACATTCAGCGCGGGGTCCATGTCGAAGTGCAGAGTCTCGAGGCCATCTTCCTGCGCAATGAAGTAAGTAGTGACCGCGCCGCTGATGTGGCGCACGGTGGGGTCAACCCTCCACTCCAGGCGATGGTACTTCACATCATAGCCCTGGGTGAGCGGTGAGGAGCGAAAGTCCAGCAGCCGGGCCTGAGCCGCACCTTCCAGTTGTGCTAGTTCATCTATGCTTTTGCACACATGATGCTGCTGGGCAGGCAGTGTAGCCCAAGTGCATACTGCAGCGCCCAGAGTTATCCAATATATCAATTTCATAATAGTTGCATTTTACATGCTTCAAATGTAAGACAACTTCGCGCTTGCTCAATGCGATGGGAGGTACGAAAAAAGCCGCACCTGGCGATGCGGCTTTTGGTGTCGGGGCGACAGGATTTGAACCTGCGACCACACGCCCCCCAGACGTGTACTCTACCGGGCTGAGCTACGCCCCGATGCTAAAGCGGCTGATGAACAACCGACGCTAGCTCTTGCTTCAAGGGTGGGTAATACAGGACTCGAACCTGTGACCTCTGCTCTGTCAAAGCAGCGCTCTAAACCACCTGAGCTAATTACCCGCGCTCTTTTGCGAAGCGGGCGCAAATGTAAGCATTCTTTGAACATTTTGCAAGCGCACAGTGTAAAAAAGTATGCGCAATGGGATATAACTTCGGCAAAAACTGTAAGGTTGCACGTTTTGCAACTCAACACCATCTTCCCCGAGGCAATGACACCCCTCCTTGCACAATTCTGAGAAAATAAAGGCCGTCAGGTGGTGCCGCCGCTACAATAAAATTCAAAGCCTGGGCGCACATCACCCTCAAAATCTTACTTTATGGAGAAAAATATTTTGCTTAGCCTGCTACTGGCCATTACCACGACAGTGGGGCTGCATGCCGCCCAACTTGCCCCTAACCACCGCATGAATCTTAAAAATGCAACTGTTATGGCCCCTGACAGTTTGCCGCCGGGCAAGTTCCGCATCACCACCATAGAACAAGGCGACAGCCTGGAAGCGCGCGTAGAAAATCGAAAAATCACCTTTCTGCGCATCAACGACCGCGTGATACCCGAGGCCGAATACCCCAACTACCAGTATCGCATCGCGCAAATCATACAACCTGAACCGCCTGCGCACCCTACACCGCCCGTACCGCCTGTACTGGGCGAAGTACCCGCACCACCTACACCACCCACTGCGCTCCGCATGCTGGGAAAATCCGTGGAGATAGTAGAATTTGATGAAATGCTCCCATCAGGCCACAACCCCAGCGATACGGCCAAGGGCATCTCCCGTATGCGCATCTACACACCCGAAATGACTATAGTGCACGGCAAAGATACTATCACCATACTAGGCTACGACGACCAAATGCTCAAAGACTACAAACAGCGGCACCTAACGGTAGAAGAGCAATATACAGACAGGGAATCTGGCACGATATTGAACGAACCGGAATTCCGCAATCTGAAAAACCATCACCAGCAAATGGTGCGAGAGCAAGAGGAACTCGCCCGCGAACTGCAGCGCTCAGCCCGCGAACTGCAGCGCTCGGCTAAGGAGATGCAACGCTCGGCCAGAGAAATGCAGCGCTCGGCGCGCGATATGAAGCGCTCGGCCGAGAAGACAGAGCGCCGCTAAAGAGGCGCAAAACGATTAGCAGGCAACATTCTGGCTTAGCCTCAGCTTAAAATTCCTTGTATTCATCTTTTGCTTTTTTCGTAACCTTGCCGCAATTAAGTAAAGCTCAAAAGCCATGACATCCCACGCTACCTATTCATTCTTCAGCCTGCACTGGTGGAAATCACTTGCCGTGCTACTCCTGCTGTACGCCATTATAGCAGGGCTGTTGTTGCCACTCAAGCCGGGCATTCTCACTGCCAGCCCGCAACTACTCAAAGCCGGTACTGAAGTAACTCTTACCATACAGGGCTATAACAGTTTCTATCAACAAGGCGAGGCAGGCTTACGTGCCTGGCTCAAGCTCAACAACGACTATGCATTGGCGGCCAGGTCGCTGCAGGCAGTTTCTGAAACCCAGCTCAAAGCCACTTTTGATATCCCTGCCGTGCTACCCATCAACACCTTGACCACGCCCATGACCCTAGTGCTAGACAACCCAGTGGACGGCCCCTCAGTGTTGCCAGATGCAGTATCTGTTACCCAAGTCGCAGTGGACTCTGTGGCCGGCGCTGCAGCCTGGCTCAATACGCCCATCCGCCGGCTACATACTGGGCCGAGCGGCATACGTTTTCCCTTCCGCAATATCCTGTACGAAACCATCCGCAACACCTACTTTCACGTAGCACTGTGGTTTGCCATGATCCTGCTGCTCATTGCCTCGGTATGGCACAGCGTACGCTACCTGCGCAAATTTGACCCCGAAAGCGACCGCCGTGCCACGGCCTACACCCGCGCCGGCATTCTGTTTGGCATACTAGGCCTGCTCACTGGCGCTGTCTGGGCCAAAAATACCTGGAATGCCTACTGGAGCTGGGATGTCAAGCAAAATATGACGGCTATTGCGCTGTTCATTTACTTGGCCTACTTCATCCTGCGCGCTGCTTTTGACGACCGCGAGCGCAAAGCCCGCATTGCAGCAGTGTACAATATCTTTGCCTTTGCGGCGCTCATCCCGCTCCTATTTGTGATACCCCGCCTGACTGACAGCTTGCACCCAGGCGCCGGAGGCAACCCTGCACTCGGCGGCGAAGACCTCGACAATACTATGCGCATGGTGTTTTATCCTGCTATTATCGGCTGGACACTCCTTGGCGTGTGGATGGCCCATCTCAACTACCGCATAGACCGCCTGCGAGACCTCTGGGAGGAAGACATGGCATAGCCATAAGTTTTCAGGGATTCAATTAGGAGATATTCTCAGGAGTGAGCACCATGCGCTCCCAAAAAACGAATCTCACCCACACACAGATATAGTTCACTACTTATAGCCCGAAACAATCCGCCCGCCTCTCCGTTTTACATCTCGCAAACTCAAGATACATGAGGAAGGCGCCAATACTCCTTAGCATTGCTGCAGCTACCATAGCTTGTACAACTTACAAAGGACTGCCCCCAGTGCTACAAGAGCAACCCAACTGGAGAACCCTTGGTGTACCGGCCACGCCCCAGCCACTCGATGGTAACCCCGACGCTGGCCTCCACTTTCTTATTTATGGCAACTACCTCGGCTCAGGCGTACCCTGGGGCATGATTCAAAAGCGCCTGACCAAGCGCGTACAGGATACTATGTGGCAACGTACCGGCCCCAATGCCTACGCCCCCTACATGATGAATGTGTTTGAAGCAGCCAACGGCGTGCCTGTACTCAATGGCAATTGTTTTACTTGCCACGCCGGCGAGTTGCAAGGCCGCCTGATTCCTGGTTTGGGCAACAGCTTCTCCGACTACCGCAAAAGCCTCAAACCTCTGGCCGAAATGACCAACCTCGGCGTAAAGCTGAAATATGGCAAGCACTCACCCGAACGAGCCGCCTTCCAGGATTTCGGCAACTACTTCCGCAAAATGGCACCATACATTCGCACCAATCAACCCGGCACTAACCCCGCCTTCCGACTGGCCGAAGCCTGCATGATGCACCGCAACCCTGACGACCTTACTTTTCGCCCTGAGCCCCTATACAACATGTATGCCTATCCGGTAGCTACTGATGTACCGCCCCTGTGGAATGTGAAAAAGAAACACGCCTTGTACTACAACGCCATTGGTCGGGGCGACTTCAGCAAGCTCGTATTTCAGGCCTCTGTGCTCGGCATCCCTGACAGCGCCGCCGCTCGGCAAGCTATACAAGGATTTAAGGACGTGGTAGCCTGGCTGCAAAAACTGCAACCACCCCCCTATCCTGCTGGCATAGACGAACCACTGGCCGCCCAGGGCAAGCTTCTGTTTGAAGAGCATTGCAGCAAATGCCACGGAACTTACGGCCCCGATGGCACCTACCCCAACAAAGTGGTAGCCTTGGACGTGGTGAAAACTGACCCGCTCTACGTGCACTACATCCTCAGCTCTGGCATTGTACAATGGTACAACAACAGTTGGTTTGCCAGAAGCGAGCCGCCTTCCTGGTTCGAGCCACTGCCCGGCTACATTGCCCCACCACTGGATGGCATCTGGGCTACTGCTCCATACCTGCACAACGGCTCCGTACCCACACTGGAAGCCCTGCTGAACAGCTCCTCTCGCCCTACGCGGTGGCAGCGCAGTGGCAACAGCTACGACTACGACCTGGAGCGAGTAGGCTGGCAATACATAGAAGCAAAAAAAAGCCGGAAGAAAGGTTGGCTTTATGACACCACCTTGCCTGGTTATGGCAACCAAGGGCATACCTTTGGCGATGTGCTCACCGATGCACAGCGCCGCGCAGTCATTGAATATCTCAAGACTTTATAATTTTGCCTGCTTTGGTGCGCATTGTCACTATATACGCAAAACGCCTGCCATATCTTTGTTTTTCCGATTCAACGCTCAACACCGTGCAAGACAATCATATCATCCAGATAGCTGTAACTGATCGCGAAGGTGTCCAACACCTGCTAGACGCCCCCACTGATATGAACATGAACCTCATGGAAGTGTGCAAAGCCCACGAACTACCCGTGAAAGGTACCTGCGGCGGCATGGCTTTGTGCTCTACCTGCCATGTGTATGTACTGAGCGAACACGCCCTGCCCGAAATGTCTGCCGATGAAGAAGCCCAGCTAGACCAGGCTTTCTTCGTAAAACCCAACTCCCGCCTGGGCTGCCAAATCCGCATGGTACCCGAACTAGACGGCTTGGCAGTCATGCTGGCACCGGAGGCCGAATAATAGTTTTCTCACTGAATCAACTCTGCCTTGTATACGAAGTAGCGCGTATCACCTTTCCAAGGGAAGGTACGAAAGTGCTCCTTGTAGTACAGCCGTACCTGCTTGCCTTCAAACTTTTGGATTTGCTCGTACGCACTCTGACCTCTAACGGAGAATGCCCAGATATTGCCTGGCGCCATGGCGGGCTGAGCCGGTGTATAGACGCCCATGAAAAGCTGACCTTCGTACGTTTTGAAGACTATACCTTTGCGCGATAGTTTCATCAACTGCCCTGAGCGAGAGCCTTCGCTGAAAGTCATGTTGGCCCAGCCGTAGTATCCCAGGCCAGCTAGTACACCCAACAGTAGCACAATCAATAATATACGCTTGGTCATGCGCCAAGTTTTGCGGCCAGCCTCCCGGACGCCGTCACGCAGCACTTCTCGAAATTCACTCATGGTGTCTTGTTTTTTTTTTCAATAACACGTCACTCCATAGTGAAGGTTTTGGTACCCTCCCAAAAACAAGCCGCCCGAAACGATATTCCGAGCGGCTTGTGTATCGGTCTGTCTAAGAGAACCGCAGCGCAAGAGAGATTACTTCAGTACTACTGAGCCTTTGCCCGCCAAATAGCCTTTATTGTAAATCTCTACTTCGTACTTGCCTTTGGAAAAGGGCTGGTTAGGAGACCATACCGCGCACATTTTCTGCGGTACTCCATTATAGTTAAAGTCCTTTTCCATAGTATAGCGAATCTTCTCGTTGTCGGCAGCGGTAAAAGTACCAGAGCCGAGGTCTTCCACAGCCAGGGTTTCGCCCAGCGGACTGATGATGCGAATATAGTACACCTCGCGGCCGTTTTCGGCTACTTCATTGGCCGTAGTGTTGAAACACACCTGGAGTTGGTCCACGTTGTCGGCATAGTTTTTCTTAGTAGTCTTGCCGTCCGACTTGCGCTTGAGGCCGCTCACCTCCACGCTTTGTACGGCAATCATGCTGGCGCGATCCACTTTTTTGGCCAGGATGGTACGCTCGCGCTCCACTTGTTCTTTTTCGCTGGCCAGGGCAGCTTTGGCAGCAGAAAGTTCTTGGTTGGAAGCGCGTTGGGCTTCCAGATCACTGCTTAGCGTCTCTTTTTCTTCGCTCAACTGGCGATTGCGTTCTCCCAGTTCCTGATTTTCTCTACGCAGTTGGTTGATTTCAGCAAGGTATTGCTCGATTTGGCTGTTGAGCTTTTTAATTTCTGCACGCGCTTTATCCAAATTACCCTTGCTGGAAAGCAATTGATCTATTTTGGCTTTTTGGGCGGCCAGTTCTTCTTTCTGTGTTTCAATGCGAGCCTTCAGCTCTTCGTTTTCGGTCTTTACACCATTGAGTTGAGCCAGAGCGTCATCATAACTTTTTTCCAGGTCAGCCCGTAGCGCTTCCACTTCATTATACTGTCCCTCCAACGTAGTGTACTCTTTGCCGGCTTTAATTTTATCAATCACTAGATAGGCAATAACACCCAACAGGGCTACAATAATCACCGAAGTGATGGCCACCAGACGTTGGCGGGAATTGTCGGAACCCGGGCTTTTCATCGGTGCGCCCGAAGTAGGAGATGGTGCGGATGGATTTGGAGGTAACATAGTTTGTAGGATTTTATTGATAAATGTAATGGAAATTAACACTCACAACGCATGCGAAACGATATGCTACTCCAGAAAATTGCCTTATTGCGAGGACGAGAATACATTTTTTCCGCTTTGGAAACGCATTGTGGGCATTTCCTGCTACATTAGCTTTGCAAAGTTAATATATGCCATGATAGATGCGATAGACATTACCAATGTTCTTTTCCTGGACATTGAAACCGTGTCTGCCCAGCCCTCCTGGGAAGACCTCGAGGAACACTTCCAGGAGCTGTGGTTTCACAAAGCAGCTTCCTTACTGCGCAAATCACACGACGAACTCTCCGAGCAAGAGGCCGAAGCTCTATATGCCCAACGCGCCGGCATCCATGCTGAGTTTGGCAAAATCATCTGTATCTCTGTAGGCTTCGCCTTCCGCGACCCCGGTGAAAAAAGCCTCAAGGTGCGCCTCAAGTCCTTTGCCCATCACGACGAAGCCGCCCTGCTCAAGGACTTTCTCGAACTCATCCAAAAATCCTACAACGATACCAACTCCAAATTCCTGTGCGGGCACAACATTCGCGAGTTTGACATACCCTACATTTGCCGGCGCAGCATAGTGCACAGCCTGCCCTTGCCTGCACCGCTGCAGCTGTGGTCTAAAAAACCTTGGGAAGCCCGCCACTTGCTCGATACCATGGAACTCTGGAAATTCGGCGACGTCAAAAACTTCACCTCCGTTAAGCTACTGGCTGCACTGCTGGGCTTCCCATCGCCCAAAGACGATATTGACGGCAGTATGGTAGGCCGCGTGTATTGGCAAGAGCAAGACCTAGATCGCATTGCACACTATTGCGAAAAAGACGTGCTGGCCACTATGCAACTCTTTCAGCGCTACAAGCGCGAGCCGCTCATCGAAGCCCACCAAGTAGTGCATGTGCGATAAACGGCCGTGCGTCTGTGGCAGCGCTTGGCTGAAGTACAGTGATCGGCAGCCCTTGCATTACACAATAGCCAACGGGCGTCGCTCTTTTTTAGAAATCATCGAATTTGCAGGCATTCAAGCGGTGAAGCTACCTCGTTACTCCTGTAAATCCTGGTAGAAAAAACTCACAGCGGCATCGGTGGGATTCCAATCCGCTTGCTGAGTCCGGCCAAGTTTTACTAATAGATGCAAAATTTCCTTTGCCGTTCCAAATTCACGTCTTACCTTTGCACCGTTTTTTGAAAACGGCATACCTTCTTACGCAAAACCAGCCAACTAATATGGAAAATATCGGCTACGTGAAGCAAGTCATCGGCCCTGTGGTGGACGTAAGCTTCTCCGGCGAAAACGCCAAACTCCCCGAAATCTTCAACGCACTGGAAATTACCCGCCCCAATGGTGAAACCCTCGTGCTGGAAGTGCAACAGCACCTCGGCGAAGACAGCGTGCGCACCATTGCAATGGACTCCACCGACGGCCTCACGCGCGGTACGAAAGTAGTGGACACCCAGCAGTCTATCACCATGCCTGTGGGCGACGAAATCAAAGGCCGCCTCTTCAATGTAGTTGGCCAAGCCATTGACGGTATCGGCGAGGTTGCCAAAACCGCCAATGCTTACCCTATACACCGCAAGCCCCCTACCTACGAAGAACTCTCTACCGAAAAAGAGGTACTCTTCACCGGCATTAAGGTCATTGACCTCATCGAACCCTACATGAAGGGTGGCAAAATTGGCCTTTTCGGCGGCGCCGGCGTAGGCAAAACTGTGTTGATTATGGAGTTGATCAACAATATTGCTAAAGGCTACGAGGGCATCTCCGTGTTTGCTGGTGTAGGCGAGCGCACTCGCGAAGGCAACGACTTGCTGCGCGAAATGATCGAATCCAACGTTATTCGCTACGGCGAAGCTTTCAAACACAGCATGGAAGCCGGCGGCTGGGACCTCTCCAAAGTGGACAAGAGCGCACTGAAAACCTCCCAAGCTACCCTTGTATTCGGCCAGATGAACGAGCCTCCTGGCGCACGTGCGCGCGTAGCACTCTCCGGCCTTACCATTGCGGAATATTATCGGGATGGAGACCTCAATGACCCCACCGGTGGCCGCGATATACTCTTCTTCATTGACAACATTTTCCGCTTTACCCAGGCTGGCTCCGAAGTATCTGCTCTGCTGGGCCGCATGCCCTCTGCCGTGGGCTATCAGCCTACCCTGGCCACCGAAATGGGGCTCATGCAGGAGCGCATCACCTCTACCAAGCGCGGCTCTATCACCTCTGTGCAAGCAGTATATGTGCCCGCCGATGACTTGACCGACCCCGCACCGGCTACTACCTTTGCCCACTTGGATGCCACCACTGTGTTGAGCCGCAAGATTGCGTCGCTTGGCATCTACCCTGCCGTGGACCCACTCGACTCCACCTCCCGCATCCTCGACCCACTCATCCTTGGCGACGCCCACTACGAGTGTGCCCAGCGCGTGAAGGGCATCCTGCAGCGCTATAACGAACTACTCGACATCATCGCCATCCTTGGCATGGAAGAACTCTCCGACGAAGACAAACTCGTAGTACACCGCGCCCGCCGCGTACAGCGCTTCTTGTCTCAGCCTTTCCACGTAGCCGAACAATTCACCGGCATCCCTGGCGTGATGGTACCCATTGAAGAAACCATCCGCGGCTTCAACATGATCATGGACGGCGAAGTTGACGAATATCCCGAGGCTGCCTTCAACCTCAAAGGTACTATTGACGAAGTGATTGAAGCTGGCAAGAAAATGTTGGCCGAAGCCTGATAACGTTCACCCTGCAGTTCGCTCCAACGGCGGCTGCCAATGCTTGAATTTCGTATGAATGTTTCCATACTGACACCTGAACGCGAAGTCTTCCAAGGGGCCGTCACCTCCGTAAAAGTCCCCGGTGCCAAGGGCGAATTTCAGGTGCTCAACAACCACGCTCCTATTGTATCGGCGCTTGAAGCTGGCGTCATACACATCGTAACAGCACAAGGCGAGTATCGCTTCTTTGACGAAGCCACCGGCGAAATCAAAACAAGCACCGAACCAGGCAAAACCTTGCAATTCAGTATCTCCGGCGGGTTCATCGAAGTGCTGAATAACGAAATCGCGCTGCTGGTACACGGCATGCGCGAAAAGATAGACTAACAAAAGTCATTTTGCTGAGATTATGGGCTGGGGATGCTATGCAACCCCAGCCTTTTTTTTCCCAGATTTCAGCACTTCCAATCAACAACTCTTCTGCGCCGTTGGTAGAAAACGGCAGATGGTTTGGTATGGTGTGCTGCTCCGACGTTTTGCTTCGAACTCACGGCCAAGAAGAATCATCCTCATCGGGTTGGGTGTGTTCGTAGGCCTCGTTGTAGTGCTGCTAGCCAACTCTGACTGCGAAACCGAGCTTAGCGATCCCAGCCTTGTTCAGTCAAAAAGGCGGCCCTACTATATTTCTGCTCACTAAAGCGCTCTATGCCAACGACAAACGAGATCAACCCACTGAAATGGTTTACTCTCTGCACAGACTTCCACTGTTGGAAATGCTGCGTTTGCAAGGGGCAGCACAAACACCTTTGAACCGAGCATCCTCTCGCAGCCAGCGTTCAGCCAGCAGGTGCCTAGCTGGCTTGGGCCAACCGCTAAGCTGTGCGTAGTTTTTCAATACTGCTCATAAATCTTTCGCAGCACTGCCTGCATCTGCTCCTTGTACACATCTGCACTGCCAGTGAAATTGTTGTGCATAAAACTAAAAATGAGGACTTTACCCGATTTAGCCCTGAGGTATCCGCTCAGGCAATGCACATAGCGTAGCGTACCCGTCTTGGCAAACACATAAGGCTGCTGCCCCTTGGCCGGAGCGTACCAGTCGCGTATCGTACCCGACACTCCCCCTGCCGGAAATAGGCTGAATAACCTATCTTCTGGTACTTTTTTGTACAACTGGTGCAACACGTACGCTACCGAACGCGGGGTGAAGAAGTTGTAACGCGACAGCCCGGAGCCGTCCCACCATTCCAGGCGGTCGGGTATGTCGCGCAAGTAGCGTTCTTTCACATAATCAATTACCTTGCGTACATTCTGAGTATTGAACAATTGCTCTGAACACATCAGCATCAATTGCTCCGCCACGAAGTTGTCGCTTTGGTGCATCAAACGTACGAGCAGGCTGTCGGTGGCAGGCATGTATATTGTATTCACAGGCCCGGCAGGTAGCATAGCGGCATCAAAAAGCCCCACGCTGCGCTTGAGCGTATCGGCTAGCAAGCGGACAAACAGCGCCGGCGAGTAGTCAAAAGGCACAGTTTCGCGAAATTCTACTCGGCGCTGCGCTGCAGAGTTGTACTCAAAGCGGTTGCCTCGCTCTGACCGTTGAACGACAGCCCAGTTTCCCTCCTCCAACTGTGGATTATACACTAAGCTATCCTGAAAAAATCGCGGTGTCACCACGAAGCCGCCGTCAGCGCCCAACGAGCGAAAGCGAGCCACATTGCCATAAATTGGCATAGGCGCGCGCTCTGGCTGGTAGGCCTCTGTGTAGTCAGCCCAAGACCACCCTGGCCCAAAATGATCATCTCTGAAGTTGAAATCCGTGAAGTACAAGGCTTCCGGCCGAGTGTTGAACCACTCCAGCAGCCCGGAGGGGGTAGGCAAGTCGGGGTGTAGAAAGGCTGGATTGCCAGCCCCCCAGAAGACGATGGTATCTCCAATATCAATGTACCGCCACACGGGCAGGCTGTCGCCTAGGATGTGCAATGCGGCAAACAGTGTGAAAATTTTGGTATTAGACGCCGGAGTGAAGTATTTATTGCCGTTGCGCTCCTGCAAGGTATTGCCAGTGGCAGGGTCAAGGAGCACGAAGCCGGTTAGCCCTTTGTCAAATACTGGCGAATCATAAAGTAACTCTGACAATGGCTTGCTGCGCCTGAACGCCGGGCGGCGCTTCTTGCGCTGTGCCAAGGCGTCTTGCGGCAGTAGAAAAAACAAGGCTACAAAGCAACAAAGCAGTAATTTCGCAGATAATTGCATACGTTTTTGAGCGCAAAATAATACTCTATGCGAAAGCTAAAGTCATTTTTCTACCTTTTGTGCAACTTGGCTATCGGGATGCTTCCCCATACTGCAAAAGCCCAAACATCTGCTGACACCATTGCGGCATTCTATCGCGCCCTGGAACAATCCATCGTGCTGGTGCGCAACGAAAACTCTCTTATACCCTTGAAAAGCCTTGAATCCATTCGGATAGCTTACTACGACCTCAACGATGAGCGAGGCAGCCCTTTAGAAAAGACTCTGGCCAAGTATACCAATATCGCCACTCCCGAACTGCCCGATGGCTTGTCTGCTGCCGAGGCCATCCTGTGGGCAGAACAGCAAGCCCGCCAGTACGATGTATGTGTGTGGGGCATCCGCGATGGCACACCCGACGAGACCTTGCCAGCATACCTGCGCTACCAGTTTCTCCTGCGCAGCCTGTTGGAGCGCAAGCCAGGCATCGTGGTCAGCTTTGGCACAGGGCAGGCCTACCAGTTTTTTCATTGGATAACCAAAGCCCGCACCCTGATACACTCTCAAGCACAAGGCGCCTGGGCAGAATCGCTGAGCGCCCAAGCCATCTTTGGCGCAGTAGGCCTGTCGGGCAAACTGACCTACGATCTCAGCTCTGATTTCTCAGCAGGCACCGGATTGAGTTCGGCCGGAGGGCTGCGCCTGCGCTACGGCCCGCCTGCTATAGCCGGTATGAACGAAACCCTCCTGCGCGACAGTATCGCTGCCATTGTACAACAAGGTATTGCCGCCGGCGCCTTCCCAGGGGCACAAGTGCTGGTGGCCCGGCGCGGCATAGTAGTCTACCACGAGGCGTTTGGACATCATACCTACGACGGCCTGCAGCCTGTGACCACCGACGATATTTATGACCTAGCCAGCGTTACTAAAATCAGTTCGGCGCTGCCGGCCATCATGCAACTGTACGGCCAAGGCCGGCTAAACCTGGACGCTCCCCTGAGTAAGTATTGGCCGGCACTCAAGAAATCTAACAAAGCCAATCTTACCGCCCGTGCCGTGCTGGCGCATCAAGCCCGCCTCATGGCCTGGATTCCCTTTTGGCGCGCCACGCTCAAGGGCAACGCCCAATACCCCTGGGAAAAAGGCTGGCAGCCCAGTATGCGCAATACCGGTGCTTTCAAACCACGCACCTTTGCCGCCCAGCGCAGCAAGGCTTTCTCCGTGCTAGTTACGGACTCCTTGTGGCTACACAAAAAGTACAAGGATCATATCCTAGACGCCATAAAGCGCTCTCCGCTCAACGAAAAACCAGGCTTTGTGTACTCCGATCTCTCCTTCTACTGGTGGCCTGAGATACTACCTCGCCTGACGAAAACCGACTTTGAAACCTGGCTTAAACGGGAGTTTTATCATCCGCTGGGGGCTTTTACACTTACTTACAATCCACTGCGATACTTTCCTAAAAACCGCATCGTACCCACCGAACGCGATACCTTCTTCCGTATGACGCTACTGCATGGGCGCGTGCACGACGAAGGCGCAGCCATGCTTAGTGGTGTCAGTGGCCATGCCGGCCTCTTTGGCTCAGCCAACGATCTGGCCAAACTCCTGCAAATGTATCTCAACGGCGGCGAATACGGCGGGCGCCGATTCATCCCCGCGGCTGTGCTGGAGGAGTTTACCCGCTGCACCTTTTGCAGCGAAGGCAACCATCGCGCACTGGGTTTTGACCGGCCAATGGCCAGCTATGACCACAGCCGCGCCCTGTACGCCAGCTCAGCCAGCAAGCGCAGTTTCGGTCATTCCGGCTACACCGGTACTTTTGTGTGGGCTGACCCCGACAACGACGGCCTGTTATTTATTTTTCTGTCCAATCGCGTGTATCCCACGCGCGACAATCGCCTACTGACTGACCTGCGCATCCGGCCGCGCATACACCAGGTGCTATACGAGACCTTGCTGACAGAGGAGTAGGAGCGCATCTGTTTACGAGCATAGATCGTTCAGTACAAGCATTTTGCCATCAGTCCAAGACTGTATATGCCGTGCTTTAGCCCGAAAGCCCCAATCGAGGTCATCACCAGGTGTTGGCCCGTGCTCATCATACGCTGGTACATCTGCTTCTTTAGCAAAAGTGATTTGGCGTCCGCTTCAGCAAGGGCAAATTCTACGGCGCGCTATTTTCAGCCAGACATCTGAATACGCCAACTTTGCTAAATGCCCCTTTCGCAGATCTGGGGCAAAGTAGCATTGTAATGCCACATTGTACCAGATTTGATACAGCGGCCCTGCACGCACTTCATACGCACTGCAAACTTCGCTCAGTAGCTGCTGTCATCTAGTTTGACCTTGCCTCGGAAAGTCCAAAACACGAACAAGGTGTAAGCCGCCACCAGCGGAGCGCCAATAGCTGCCATGAGCAACATGATACCCAGCGATTTGGTAGAGGAGGCCGAGTTGTAAATGGTAAGACTGTACTGCTCACTCACGCTAGAAAACACCAGCACAGGATAAAGCTCTATGGCCACTAACACCAGCAATAAGGCCACCGTAAGCGAAGAAAACAGAAAAGCGTACATGTATCTGCCTTTGGAGGCCAGGCGCGGCACATTGGCTATGCTCAAAAGGGCAGCCAGCGGCACGATAAACAGCGTTGGCGACTGCTTGAAATTATCAGTCAAATGTGGTATATACAATAAGGTGTAGAGCGTGACAATGCCAAAGCTCACCATGAAGAAGATCATGGATTTTCGCATTAGCAACGATACCCGGGTAAACAGGCGCCCCTGCGTTTTTAAAGCCAGATAAATGGCGCCGTGCATGGCAAACAAGGCCACTGTAGTAATGCCTACCATCAGAGGGTATGGGCTGAGAAATTGCAGCCAATGCCCCTGAAGAGTGAAATCAGCCCCCAAGGCAACCCCCTTCAATACGTTGCCCAGCACCACGCCCAGCAAGAAAGCCAGCATGATACTCGATACGGAGTATACTACATCCCAAGTACGGCGCCACCACAGCATAGGCTCCTTGCTGCGAAACTCTATGGACACCGCCCGCAAAATGAGCATACACAAAAATAACATGAACGGCATGTACATGGCCGAAAATAGTGAGGCATACACCACTGGAAAGCCAGCAAACAAGGCTCCGCCTCCGATGACCAACCACACTTCGTTGCCGTCCCACACCGGGCCTATGGCGTTGAGGGCAATGCGGCGGCTCTCTTCCTTGCGAAAAAACAGGTGTAAGGCACCTGCACCTAGATCGAAGCCGTCCAGAATGGCGTAGCCACTGAACAGCGCACCTACTACTAAGAACCACCAAGTGGGGTAGTCAATACCTAAGAATGTACCCATAATCTGACTATTTAGGTAGCTATTAGCCACTTGCTACGAGCTACGAGTTTTTGCCCCTCAGATGATAAAAAACATCATTTGTGCCCAAGGGATGATTTTGCATCTGTTTGTTTAACGATATTAGAGATTGCCTTAGGCCTGCTAGTATTTTTTCTTACCCACCCACCAATCAGAGATGCCCTCCTGCAACGGGCGATGCCCTTCTTGCAACAACTCATCCGGACCATGCTGGATTTTTTTGTTCAGTAGGTACAAGAACAGCGCAAAAAGCAAGGCGTAAATCAGTGTAAACATGATGAGCGAAAACCACACCTGGTTGGCTGTCACTGCTTTCGATAGTGCATCAGAGGTCCGCAGTAAGCCGTACACCACCCAGGGCTGGCGGCCCATCTCGGCGGCAAACCAACCCGCCTGATTGGCCAATTGCGGCAGGATCACACTCCACACAAATACCCAAAGCAACCAGTACTGCGAGAATAGACGCCCACGCCACCACTGCCATACAGCATACAAGGTGAGCGCAATGAGAAACATGCCTATGGCCACCATGAGGTGATAAAACTGGAAGATGGTATTTACAGCGCCTGGGCGTTCGTTGGCGGGGAAAGCCCTCAGACCGCGCACTGGTGTTTTAAAATCTTGATGCAGCAAAAAGCTCAAGCCACCAGGTACTTTGAGGCCGTAAGTCTGTTCGCGTTTTTTATCCACCCAGCCCAGCAAGTACATATCGGCTACGGCTAGGCTGTCGAAGTGGCCTTCTAGGGCAGCCAGCTTGGCCGGCTGATTGTGCGCTACGCCTTCTGCCGAGTGGTGCCCAGTGAACAACTGCGCCAGTGCACTCACGGCAGCCACTGCCAGGGCTATGCGAAAGGCTTTTTGCGAAAGTTCCACGTACCGGTTGTGCAGCAGATACCAAGCATGTACGCTTAACACTAAGAAGGCACCGGCCAGAAAAGCCCCGATCCACACGTGTAGCAGCCGATCTACGCTAGACGGATTGAACACCATAGCCCAGAAATCAGTGATTTCGGCACGTGCCTGCAGCCCCTCACCCACAATATGATAGCCGGCGGGCGTCTGCTGCCAGGAGTTGGCCACCACGATCCACACTGCCGAAAACATAGATCCCAACCACACACCAAGCGTAGCCAGAAAGTGCATGCGCGGACTTACCCGATTCCAGCCAAAGAGCAGCACACCAAGAAAACCGCTCTCCAGCGCGAAGGCAAAAATGCCCTCAGCCGCCAGCGCGCTACCAAATACATCGCCCACATAACGGGAGTACGTAGCCCAGTTGGTACCAAACTCAAACTCCATTACAATGCCAGTAGCCACACCAATACCGAAGGTCAGGGCAAAAATACGCGTCCAAAAGCGCGCCATCTGCTTATAGACTAATTGGTGGGTGTACAGGTACATGCCCTCCATAGCCACCATGACTAAGCCCAGGCCAATGCTCAGCGGTGGGTATATGTAGTGGAAGGCAACAGTAAAGGCAAACTGAATACGAGAAAGAATTTCCACATCCATAGTACTGTCTCATTGGGTGCAAGAATATCTACACAGTTTTGCAAGCAAAATTTACTGGTCTTCCGACAGGCCATAGTGACTTAGATCACATAAAACCAAACCTGACATTGCCGTGACATTACCAAGATACCAAGAGCCGCCCCGATGAAAGGGCATATACCTTGGGAAGAGGCAGTTTCTCACATTTTTGAGCAAAAATCTCAAAAAAATTGCCCCAAAAAAAGGGCATTTCAAAAAGCGTTTTTTCACAAAAATGCACGATTATACACTCAAATCAACCGGTAAAAAAGCAAAACATCAAATTAGTCCTCTTTTCAATTTTTCACAATTATGGATTTTTGTCTTTGTACAGCGTCACATGTCGCTGCATATTTGTATCGTGATTAGTGATTAAGAGACAAAGGGAAGTAAAAGCAAGCGCAAAAGGCGCCTGTAACTTTGAAAAGAAAATGTTCATGGGATTATAATTTGTTGGTGGTCAATCGTCCCGAACCACTTGTTCGGGACGGTTCACACTATCCAAAGGTAGTCCCTACGAAAATATAGATGGGTCTTGCTCAAAAAACAAAAAAGGCGAACCGCTTTCGGTCCGCCTTGTAAATAGGTCATGCTCATGGGATTACGAAAAACTATCAGCAAGAACTTGAGATCACAATTTGTTGAGGTGAATTTGTAACTCCCTTTTACTTAAAATGATGGTGCGAAATTAGTCCGAATAGTTCTTTTGCGCAAGTGTTCAGGGCAAAATATTCGGAAATTTTTTCACCATAAGATTTCGGATATGTTCATGGGATTATAAGATTGGAAAGCCGTGCTCCGAGCACGGCTTTTTTTTTCCCACTTTTCCATCTGCTCTGCTTCTTCCAGTCTTTTCAATCACTGCTGTTATTTTGACGGCATATATTATAAAAAGTCACATCTTTATCGCTTCCATTTCGGCAATCATGCTCAGAAAAGTGCGCGCAAAGGTAGGCAGGTCTTTGAACTGTAACGAGCCTACCGCTGGATTCAGCCCTGGATACTCTTTTTGATTGGCGGCAACGATTCGGGCGATAGCCTGGCGCACTACCCTCGGCTGAAGCACTCTTGCCTGGCGCCATGGCGAGGGTATGCCCAGTTGCTCAAAAAAATCAGCCTCTATGATGTGCATGTACAGGTGCATGAGGTTGCGCACAGGCCTAGGAAGCGCATAGTTAAATAAGCAGTAGCCTACAATGAAGCCCGGTACTGCCAGGGCAATCTCCTGATACCCGTGCTCGTAGTACCAGTCCATATTAGGCAGCTCGCTCTTGATAAAATCGGCTATCATGGTATGATTTACGGGCGTGGTGATGCCAAAGGTAGCCGATGTGCGATACAACTCTTTATAGAACTGCTCTGCTGGTCGTGCCGCCAATTGCCTGAGTTCTTTAATAAGCATCAGGTTTTTGTGGGTAGCACTCTTGTTATCTTCCGAAAAATAAAGGCGGTGCATGCGCTCCAGTGCCTCCATGGTGTACCCCTGAGGCTGTGTCAAATAGTCCAACTTGTAAATCAGCTGAAGGAGCAGATATCCTATGCCGCCGGCATATTGGTCTTTATCAATGCAGTTAGACTCCCAAACTTTCAGCGCAGCTTGTATTTCGCGGAGGATATAAGCGTACTTGACTTGCCGCTCCTTATCGCTGAGCGACCACAGAGGTGCGGTGGTAACAGGTTGGAGGTCTTCGTATTCTTCCAGCAATAGGTCGTCTTGCTTGTCGGCATGGGTAGCTAACTCCTTGAGGGCGTGATAGAGCTTGTAGGGCGATCCATCCAGCGTGAATGTATCGAACATGAGAACGATGTGGTCGGTGCTGTCCAGAGCATAGCGGCAGTAGCTGAGGTTGAAGTTGTGCTCCACCAGGCGCCGCATAAACGCCACATGCAGCCGGTTGGCCTTAGCTATTACAGCTTCCGCCTTTACATGTCGGGTATTGGCTATGCCAACTACTTTGCGCGAGCCTTGATATAGCTCAAAAGAAATGGAGGTGCCTTCATCTTTCCATTGCACATTGTCTTCCTGCTCGTCGCGCAGGTACTCCAAAAAAGCGCGAAAAGAATTGAGATACTGCCCGGCTTCAAAAGCCTCCACAGCCATATCCCAGACGCGGTGGTGCATGGGCGACTTGTAAGAGTCAGAATAGCGCCCAAAGCGAGTATCGGGTAGTTCAGGAGTGGGCGGCACAGGCTTCAGCAGGCGAGCAAGCAGGCTCATAGCGGCGTACAGGTAATCGTCAGCGGAGATATTTCTCAAAAAACGCCAGGGTTCGTTGCCAAGCCAGTTTAGCAGCTGCTTCGTTGTAGCGAGCGGCACTGGTATCATTATGAAAAGCATGATTTACCCCTTCGTACAGGTAGGATTCGTAGCGCACGCCAGCTGCGGCTAGGGCATCGTCGTAGGCTTGTTTGCCAGCGTTGATGCGTTCGTCTAATTCGGCGTAGTGCAGTTGCACAGCTGCTTTGATTTTGGGCACCTCGGCTAGGTCGGGCTGGCGGCCATAGAATCCCACCGCTGCCCGGAGTTGCGGCACGTACACCGCCAAGCTGTTGGCCATAGCACCGCCCCAGCAAAAGCCTATGCACCCCACCTTGCCATTGTAATCTTTTCGAGCAGACAGATAGTCGAATACGCGGAGGAAGTTTTGTAGGTTGTCTTCCGGCTTGAGTTGGGCAAATAACTGTCGGGCATCATCTTCACTCAGGATTTTATCGCCGCGCAGGGGCGCAAGGGCGTCAGGGGCTATGGCAAGATAACCGGCAGCGGCGGCGCGCCGGGTCACGTCTTCGATATGGGCATTGAGCCCCCGATTTTCGTGAATGACTATCACTGCCGGGTATTTCTTACGCGCTTTAGGCCTGGCTACATAAGCGCGCATTACGCCGTTTGCGCCGGAGTAGGTGATATACTCCGTAAAAAGTTTGGCTGGGGCGGTCAGTAAAGCCTCTGCATAGTTATTTTCCAACAGAGGCAGCACTGACATAGCCGCAGCTGTACTGCCGGCCAACTGTACCAACCGCTTCAGGAAGTCCTTCCTGCTGAGCGGGCGGTGGGTATATTCATCATATAAATCAATGATTCGTTGGTCGAGCATGTTGTCATTGTTTTGGGGATCGAGGTGGTGCCAGACAACCGCCAGCAAGCAGTTAGCAGAGTCAGTCTGCCAAGGCTTTGCGATCCTTTGCGTTATCTTCTTTCAAGAGAATACCTTGTGAGAACAGCCTTGACTTTGCATTTCCTCAAGAGTTTTGTAAGCTGACTCGCTATTTAGCATCTCTTACATCCGTTTTACTTGAGCTTGCCAAGCGAAGTGGGCATGGATTTGGGCATATTGGGAGAGCGCTGTGTCAATTGCTCGAAAGTAAAAAGACCACAATCTAGAAAGTTGACGTAGTTTTTAATGTTGGGATCATAACCTCTTGGCGGTGCTAAAACCTGCTCATCCGGGCTCACGAGCGCATACAAGGGCTGGGAATTCTGATTGAAGTTGACAATCTGGAAGTCTGTCCACTTCTTACCTACATTGCGCAGTTTTTCGCTGCGATGCTTCGACCACAGGACTTCCTTGAGCGGCTCACGGTCGTCCACGTACAAGGAGATGAGCACATACTTTTCGTTAATGAGCTTCCACACGCGGTCGTCCACCCAGATGTGTTCTTCCACCTTGCGGCAGTTCACACAGCCATGCCCTGTAAAATCTAGTAATATGGGTTTATTTACTTCGCGGGCATAAGCCAGCCCTTCGTAGTAGTCTTTGAAGCAGTTGAGGTTGTTGGCCGACTTGGAGTAGGACGGATACCTGGCCTTGATATCGGGATCCAGGTCAGTTTCCTTACCAGCTAGCAACAGATTGTATCGCGCCGGCGGTGCTAAACCGCTGAGTGCCCCAGGCGAGCGGTAGGTCATTTTTTCCTTATCTACTACAAAACCAGAGGCTATATATGCTGCAACTAAGAGCATCAAGCTACCCGATACGACACGCCAAGCGGGGCGATTGGGTTCGCGGCTGTCGTGCGGGAAACGCAAAATGCCCAAAAAGTGCAAGGCCATAGCTAGGGCAATAAGCGTCCAGAGTGCTATGAATACTTCGTAGGGCAGAATGCCCCAGTGCATGGTCATATCGGCTACGGAAAGGAACTTGAGCGCCAGCGCCAACTCCAAGAATCCGAGCTGCACCTTGACGATATTCATCCAGCCGCCCGACTTGGGCAGGGAGTTGAGCCAGGCCGGAAAAGCCGCAAACAAGGCGAAAGGTAGTGCCAAAGCAGTGGAAAAACCCAACATAACGACAAACGGCCCCAACTTGTCGGTAGCCGACTGCACCAGCGCCGAGCCAATGATAGGCCCTGTACAAGAAAAAGACACAATGGCCAGCGTAGCCGCCATGAAGAATATGCCAATAAGGCCGCCTTTTTCGGCTAGTGCGTCGCTTCTGGTACCCCAGGAACTGGGCAAGGTAATCTCAAACAGCCCAAAGAAAGAGAGCGCAAAAATGACAAAGACTACAAAAAACAGAGTGTTAGCAATCCAATTGGTGGACAGTTCATTGAGCGCAGAAGCGCCGAAAAGGAGCGTAATCAGCAAGCCGATAGACACATAAATGACAATAATGGAAGCCCCATATAGCAGGGCGTTGTGCAGGCCGCGCCTGCGATCGGTGCTCCGCTTGGTAAAAAACGACACTGTAAGCGGAATCATGGGAAATACACAAGGCGTGAGCAAGGCCAGCAAGCCGCCCAGGAAGCCGAAGAGGAAAGTCCAGCCCAGGGAACTGTTGAGCTTGGTGTCGGTTTCGCCGCAATTGCCCAGCGGATTCTCTTGGCTCTGTTGCAGTGAAGGTATAGCTTGGTCAATGACGTTGCCTTCAATCTTGGCGCCGGCCATGGCTCGAGCAGCTTCTTGACTCAAATTGAAGCGAAACTGCTGTGAGCCATTGATGCACTGCTCGTCATCGCAGGCAGAATACTCCACCGTGCCGATAATGGGTTGGGTAACATCTGTGACAGCTACTTTTTGGGAGAATACGATGGGGCTCTCTACAAATTTGACTACCATGGCTCCACCAAAGAGCGGGTCAGCGGCTTTCTTTGTCTTGGTGTGCTCGGTTACAGATCCTATGAGGACATAGGCGCTGCTGGGCGCAAAGACAAATGAAGTAGGCAATGGCCCTTTCACTGGGTCGGTGTGCTGGGAGTACATAGTCCAGCCCTTATCCAATTGCACAGTGAAGGTGAGTTCGTACTCTGTATCGCTCAGTTTTTTGTGGGTATAGGTCCATTCAGAAGGGTCGTACATCTTCGCAGAATTGGGCGATACGGGAGCAAACGGCAAGGTATTGCCAACTTCTGCATTGCTCTGACCATTGCCGACGCCCTGGCTTTGAGTGGCTTTAGGGTCAGGAGCAGCACCAGCGCCCTGGCCGGTATCGGGCTGGGTAGCAGGCAGCGTATTTTGCAGCTGAAAAGAGAACTCCACATCTTTGGGCGGCAGGCAGCGCTCGTCGTCGCAGGTCATAAACTCCAGGTAGCCGGTGATGGGCTTGCTCAAATCTTTGACCACTACGCGCTGGGTGAAGATGGCTTTTTGGGAAAACTTGGTGAGCGTCATACCAAACACCTTGTCGTAGCCGGTTTTTTTGTTGCCGCTCTCTTCACATTTACCCTTGAGCTGAAAGTGGGGTGCTTCGTTAAAGCTGAAAGTGGTAGGTAAAGGGCCATTGTCATTTTCCAAAAACTGAGAGTAAATAACCCATCCGTCTTCAATGGCAGCAGTAAAAACCAGGTCGAATTCCGTAGCTGAAACCTGTTTCCAGGAGGTAGCCCACTTCACAGGTGCGAGGGTTTGAGCTTGCAAGGAAGCCGCAAGGAAAAGCGCGGCAAAAACGGGAGCAAATCTCATAGAAATGGCGCGATTTTGTACATGTGTCACTAAGTCGCAAAGATACACTGTGCAATACATTGTAAGAAAACAATAAAAAAACCTTAACAGTTTCGTCGGATGCAGTGGTAAAGTTACGGGGCGCTGCTCAAAAAACACTGTGACGTGCATCACGCTTATGAGCAACTTGCCCAATGCGAGCCCCAAAAAGACCAGGATAATTTTTCTGTCGCTACTTATAGTTAATAGTATTGAGGTATGAGTCAACCACTTTAGCAGGAGTGCCAAAGCATGTCAATGCCTCTGACAGCCCCAGCCGTGTAGCCTCCATGCCGGAATACGCGTGCACCTGCCGTATTTGCTCCAGAAGTGTACGAGCCCTTTCTACCGAGTGAGCCCTGCAAAAAGCCACCAGCAATGATTTCGGCACATCGCTCAAACTGCACATTAGGTCATAAGTCACATTTTGCTGCGCCATGCGACACAGTAGCTCAAGGTCATTCTCTACTGTGGTGATTACTTCACCTTCGAGTTTACCCTTTTCATGGCCGATATGATATACTGAGCAACGCCAAGTTTTATGGATAATTTGCGGATGTTGTGCACAATGCTTGGCATTGCTCAGTATAAAGAAGATCTCTAATGGAAGATGCCGGGGGTAATAGTCCGGCATACACCCCGATTACACATCATCACGCGCTGGAGTGAGCCATCTTCGTTGTAGAGCTTTAGTTCTCCGTGCTCGTTGTCGCCGTCTAGGTAGGTGCCCTCCGCCTTGAGTTGGCCATTGGGGTAATACTCTCTGAAAGGGCCATTTTCAGCGCCCTGCTGAAAGAGAACTGATTCGCGTAGCTGACCGTTGGGGTAGTAGCTGAGCCATTCGCCCTCAATGGCGTTGTTCACATATCTACCCAGCGTTTTGAGCTGGCCGTTTTCGTGATAGGCTCTGAAAACCCCCTCAAACAAGCCTCTGCGGTAGGTTTCCACGCTCATGGTGTCGCCATTTTCATAGTATAGGATGCGCAAGCCGTCCAGGGTATCATTTTGATAATGAGCTTCTTCCATTTTCCTGTTTTGAGCATCGTACTTCCGACACCAGCCTTCTTTAGCATGATCAGTCTTGCGCTGGGTGTAGGTAATGATATAGCCGTATTCATCGCGCGTGGTGACTTCCTCTAGCGGGATGATTTTTTGGCAGGCTTGCCACAGCAAGAACACAGACGCGAGAAGCAGATGACACAAGGATGCATTGGCGTTCATGGCAGGCTTTTATGCCTGAAAACGAGCGCTTCAGGCAGTATATTATAAGTTGGCTTCAGGGAGTTCTACCTCTATCTTGCGCTTGAGGTAATAATAAGTTTCCATCTGCGAGCGAATGGGGATATCGCCATTGATGCGTTGGTATTCGTTAGTCATCTCATGGTCTAGAATGCGGGCTTTCACATTGTCGCTGAGCTGGATGTCGAGATAATCTTTGATTTCCTCGCGGATGGCATTGTCATAGATAGGGAAGGCGGTTTCGACGCGGAAGGAAAGGTTGCGTACCATCCAATCAGCACTGGACAGGTAAATCAGCTCTTTGCCGCCATGGTGAAACAGGAAGATACGCCCGTGCTCAAGGTATCGGTCCACGATGCTGATGGCGTGGATGTTATCGCTAATCCCAGATACGCCTGGAGCAAGGCAGCAGATACCGCGCACGATGAGCTTGACTTCTACCCCAGCCTGGCTGGCCTGATAGAGGCGCTCTACCATTTCGCGATCTTGCATACTGTTCATTTTGAGCACTATGCGAGCTTTTTTGCCTTTTTTGGCCTGTTCGATCTCATAATCAACGAGCTCGAGCAAACGGCTGCGCAGGTTGAACTGCCCTACGAGCAGATGCTCAAATGGTTGGGTGGGTTCTTTGCCAGTTTCTAGGAAGGAAAACACCCTGCCGGCTTCGGTAGTGAGGCGTTCATCAGCAGTGAAAATACCATAATCAGAATATACTTTGGAGGTTTCCTCGTGGAAGTTACCGGTGGAGAGGTAAGCGTACAGACGCGGCCCTTTGGGTTCCATACGGCGTATGAGGCCAATCTTGGCATGTACTTTGAGCCCTGGGAAGCTGTAGTGCACGTTCACGCCGGCTTTTTCCAGCTTTTCGCCCCATTCGATGTTGGTTTCCTCGTCGAAGCGGGCTTTCACTTCCACAAATACAGAAACTTGCTTGCCGGCTTTGACAGCATTGATGAGAGCCTCCAGGATGCGCGACTTGCGGGCTACGCGATATTGAGTAAGTTTGATGTGAGTTACTTTGGGGTCGCGGGCGGCTTCTTCAAAAAAGCGTATTACGCTCTCAAAGGATTGAAACGGTGTGTGAAGAATCTGATCTTTTTGACGAACAACGCGGAAGATGTCTTTGGCCTGCGTCAGATTAGGATGGGGCAGGGTTTCCAGTGGCGGGTACTTAAGGTGTGCCATACCAAAATCGGGAAAGCGAAAAAAATCAAAGTTATTGTGGTATCGGCCTTCCTGGAGGATATCGTACTTTTCCAGCTCAAACACTTCCTGCAGCAGACTGAGTAGAGGGGCGGGCATTTCGCGGTCATACACAAAGCGGGAGGCTGGCCCGACGTGGCGTTTGGCCAGGCTTTCCTTGATTTTCTGGATGAGGTCGCCGGAGTATTCGTCGTCTATGTAAAGTTCGGCGTCGCGGGTGAGCTTTATGGAAAATGTATCCAGAATATCATAGCCGGGAAACATCCAGGAAAGGCTGTGGCGCACAATATCGTCGAGGAAGATGACGTCGTGGCGGCCGGGCGGCGAAGGCAATTTCACGAAGCGGGGCAGGTGGTCGGAGGGGATGTTCACGATGGCGTACTCGTCAGGGGCGTAGGGTTCGCCCTTGCTGCGCATTTGCACGGCTAGGTAGAGTGCCCGATTGATGAGGAAGGGGCGAATCTTGTTTTTGACCAGTAGCACAGGCTGTACGTAGGGTAACATGTGGTCGCGGAAGTAGTTTTCTACAAACTCGCGCTGGCGGTCGTCCAGTTCTAGACGCCGCACCAGGTAGATGCCGTGCTTGCGCAATTCGGGGATGATTTGGTTTTCGAGAATGCGGCTGAACTCCTGCTGCTGATGGTTTACCCGGCGCTGAATTTCCTTGACCACTACTTTGGGCGAGGTTTCCAGCTCGCGCTTGGTCTTTTTGCCTACGCGCAGGAGGTTGCGTTGGTTGGCCATGCGCACCCGGAAAAACTCGTCGAGGTTGGAGGAGTAAATAGCCAGGAATTTGATGCGCTCAAACAATGGTACGGTGGGGTCCATGGCTTCCTGCAACACCCGGTAGTTGAACGACAACCAACTAATGTCGCGATGAATGTAAGGAAGGTGGTTCTCCGTCTCAAAAAGAGACATCCTGGACTTTGGCCGGGTTTCGCTCAGCATGGTTGGTGCGTTTATGGTCATGGATTATTGTACGCCGGGCGCGTTAGTTTGGTTCAACATCGGGCGAAAATAGAAAGATTCTGCACTGTTGTATGTGTAAACTTTTTGTGAGTAGTCGTGCGTCGAAAAGCAGGACAAAATTGCTGTACCTTAGCCGGCACAAACACCATCGCACACTATGCAGCATCGGCTTTCTTTTTTTGCTTACCTGGTATGCGCCGCGGTGCTCCTTGGCGCCGGCCTATTGTACTATCCCAAGTGGAACAAAGACCATACAGAAGCTACCCTGAGCTGGGACGTATCGGGCTACTACTTCTACCTGCCGGCCATTTTTATTTACAAAGACCTGAAAAAAGTAGCCTTCCGCGATAGCATACACGAAAAATACCAGCCTGCCGATACACCATATCAAGCCTTTCAGCATCCCTCGGGAAACTACGTAATGAAATACTCCTGCGGGCTAGCATTACAATACCTGCCCTTCTTCCTTGTAGCCCATGCCCTGGCGCCTTTGCTTGGCTACCCCGCCGACGGTTTCTCCCGACCATACCAGGTTGCCATCAGCCTGGGTAGTTTGTTGGTTGCGCTGCTGGGGTTGTGGCTGCTGCGGCGCAACTTGCTGGCATATGCCAGCGATGCAGCTACCGCCATTACCCTACTGCTCATCGTACTGGGTACCAACTACCTAGACTACGCCGCCATCAATAGCGCCATGACGCATAACTACCTCTTCACGCTATATGCCGGGCTTGTAGCGCTTACTATGAGCTGGTACAAGTCGCCTACTCTGCTCAAGGCCGCTGGCATCGGTCTGATCATAGGGCTAGCGGCGCTTACGCGGCCTACTGAAATTCTAGCGGCGCTTATTCCTTTGCTGTGGGGGCTGAGCACCTGGAGCGAATTGCGCCAGCGCTGGGCCTTCTGGCAAAAGCATAGTGCACACCTTTTTCTTGCCATAGTTGTTTGCGGCCTGATAGGTAGCCTGCAACTGATCTACTGGAAAGCTATAACCGGTCAATGGTTGGTATATAGCTACGAAGATCAAGGCTTTAGCTGGCTAAGCCCTCACATTGACCAAGGCGTATTCAGCTTTCGAGCGGGGTGGTTGGTATATACCCCCATGATGGGGTTTGCCGTGCTGGGGTTTGTACCGCTGCACCAGCAGCAGCGTAGTATATTCTGGGCGGTGCTGGTGTTTTTTGCGTTGTTTTTGTACGTTACATTTGCGTGGGACATCTGGTGGTACGGGGGTAGCTTGGGGCAGCGCGCCATGGTACAAAGCTACGCTGTGCTGGCTTTTCCGCTGGCAGCATTTGTTGCCTTCTTCATGGGCCAACCAGCATGGAGATATCTCACTGCGGCAGTGTGCGTCTTCTTCATCTACTACAATCTTTGGCTTACGCACCAGGCACACAAGGGGGGTATGCTCGAACCCGGCTTCATGACACGCGCCTACTTTTGGCGCATCTTTCTACGCTACGACCTACCGCCCGAAACCCGCAAACTGCTGGATACTGACCACGACTTTGGCGCCAACCGCCGCAATGTACAAACTGTTTACGAAAACAACTTCGAGCAAGCCGAAGCATGGGAGGCATGCCCTCTGCCTGCCATTGAAGGCAAGCGCTCAGTGTGCATTGGGGCAGGCCGGCAAATCAGCGAGACTTTTGCCTTCCCGCTGGCAACAGAAGGCGGACGCAAACTGCGCGCCATCGCAGTGTTTCGCTCCGCGCACAAGGAATGGAACACCTGGAAGATGGCTCAGTTTATCGTCAAAATCAAACAGGGCGACCAGGTAGTGCGCGAGCGCTCTATCCGCGTATTCCGCATACTGAATGACAACGACACTCGCGAGATTTACATAGACGTGAAACTACCCAGCCGCCGCTCCTTCGACCGCGCTGAAATCCTGTTCTGGAATGCTGACAGTGACAAATCCCTGGCAGTGGACCAGTTGCGCGTAGAGCGAGCAGATTGAGCACAGAGGAGGAAGTAAAATGCTGCTTTTTGCGTATCTCCATTCTGTAGGGGTTACAACTTTTGGCATTATTTCTCTATTTTACACGTCCAGGCGTAGAAAATGCGTTTAATACGTGTAAAATAAACCACTAAAAATCAAAGCAGTCAATTTTGGGTAAAAAGCCTAAGTGTCAGATTTGTACAAGAAAAATATCACATCATGCAACTTGACCATGAAGAAATCCGCCGAAATATCGAGATCGAAATCGCCAAAACTGAGGAAAAAATAGAAAGCTACCGGGAAATGTTGCAACCCATAGGCCCGGACAATGCCATCGGGCGGGTAAGCCGTATGGATGCTATTGTGAATAGTGGTGTGGTAGAGGCTGCACTACGGGAGGCCGAACAGAAACTATCGCAACTCAAAACCATGCTTGGCAAGGTGGGCGACCCTAACTTCGGAGTGTGCCAGCGCTGTGGCAATCCCATTCCGTACCGGCGGCTCCTAATCATGCCGCAAAGCCCATACTGTATGGGGTGCGCCAAGTGATTTATGGATGAAAAAAGCCTTTCATTTCTCTCACCCTGCGCCACTGCAGCTTCTTTCCAAACTATCAAGAAAACTTTAGAGTTGCTCTCTGGGTTAGCAGTTGCCTACCTATCGCCTTGCAGAATGGCTCATGCCCCAGCAGCCCTCTTGGTTACATATTGCCGTATATGAGGCTGCCAAAAGCAAGTTTGACAGATTGCGTTTGCACCAACCCTCTGCTCGCAGATTGGCAATTGCTACAAGGTGTTTCTATGATATTGCTATGGGGCGACGTAGACTTACTCCTTTTCATCATTCATTCCTCATTTTGAGGCATTTGTTCTGGTCATCTTCCGTTACTTGGAAGCATGCATATCTGTTTGCTCGCGTATCATCCGACGATGTGTATTTGAGGAAGGCTATCAGACAACTTGTATAAAGGTAGGTCAAGATGCCTGCTGAGTCTGCTACTCACTTGAGGCGCTCCAGGTGCATATCTTGCAGTGCTTTGTCCAAGTCAGCGAGTTCTATATTGCGCCCGGAGATGTCCACTACAAAGCGATTGTACAGGATGACGCTAATGCTGCCCACGCGCCGGGGCTTATCGTAGGTAGTCAAGGCAGGGTGCTTGTTGTCCCACAGCCAGGTTTTGGTGTACTCGGTCTCCATGTCTTCGTTAACTACGGTACCGCTCCATTTGGCCAGATCAGCAAGGAGTTCCTGATTGCTGCCTACATCGTGAATAACTACGGAGAAGCGGCGGTCCTGGTAGCTATACGAACCGGTAGCTGTAGCCACCACGCCAGCGCCCATGCGGTAGTTTTCGCCGCTGCTGGTTTGTAGGCCTGCATGGGATACAATGGGCGGAAACAAGGGAAGAAGCACTTGGTAATCGTAGGCCTGATTGCCAAGGCGGGGTGCATCGGCTGGGATTTCTGCCAAGGCGGGAGCAGAGGATTGAGTCGTTTGCGCTTCGGTAGCCGGCTCTGCCTCGGCAGATACTTTAGTAGGTGCGTTGGGCTTACATGATGCTCCAAACAAGACACTCAACAAGATGAAATAAAGATTGTATCGCATTACTGAAAGTATTTAATAATGAGTTGGGTGATTCATTTACGGAGGATATCCGCCATATCGGCCTCCAGTGACACCTGCGGGCTTTCGATGATGCGGCCGATCTCTACATCATTGCGCAAGAAGATGAAGGTAGGCACATACTCAATATTACGACCTTTTTCCTCCCCGCCGGGGCTGGTTTTACGGCGGTCAGGGTGGTCGTCCACAGCAATGACGGCGAGGCGGCGTTCATCGGCCTGCAGGTAGTCCAGTATCTTATAGAAACGAGGTACCTCGCGCTGGCTATCAGGGCACCAGGTGCCCATGAAGACCAGGATATCTACGCCGGCCAGCTTGGACTTGATGTCGGCCAGTTCCTGGGTGTGTACAGTGTAGCTGGCATACTCGGTATCGAACCACTGGGCAAAAGGGCCGGAGGTAAGACCTTTGCGGTCAATACGCCCTAATAGCATAGGTTCGCCATACACAGAAGTAGCCAATAGATTGGGCGCTAGAGCAGACTCCTGGGGCGCTGCACCACTTACTTTTAGGGTGCTGTGACAGGCGCTCAGGTTGGTCAGCACGCACAAGGCCAGTGTAACAATACGCATAGGCATGGCTTTTGGGTGCAAAGGTATTGGCTTGCGCGCAAATTCGCATGCATTTTATGCTTGGCTATATCGGGGCAATTCCTAACTTCGCCCAACGAAAAAAACCAACTTTTTCACTACCAAGCCGCACCGTGTATGAATTTCTCTACCGTTGACCTCATTATTTTCATAGTGTACTGTTTGTTGATCGTAGCCGTGGGTTTGATGGTTTCGCGCGAGAAGAAAGGCCACGAAAAAGACTCCAAGGACTACTTTCTGGCCAGTAAAGCACTACCCTGGTGGGCCATAGGGGCCTCGCTAATCGCCTCCAACATATCGGCAGAACAGTTCATTGGCATGTCGGGTTCAGGGTTTGCCATGGGGCTGGCCATAGCTTCTTACGAGTGGATGGCAGCAGCCACCCTGCTACTGGTAGGATTTGTGTTTTTGCCTATCTTCCTAAAAAAGGGCATCTACACTATGCCGCAATTTCTGGCAAGCCGCTACGATGGGCGGGTACGCACAGCCATGGCTATTTTTTGGCTATTTCTGTACATTTTTGTCAATCTTACCTCCGTACTTTACCTGGGTGCGCTAAGTATTCAAACCATCATGGGCATACCATTTATGTGGGCAGTACTGGGGTTGGCCGTATTTGCTATGCTATACTCCATCTATGGCGGCCTCAAAGCAGTAGCCTGGACAGATGTGATTCAGGTGGTCTTTTTGCTCATGGGCGGCTTGGCTACTACCTACCTGGCATTGCGCCTGGTAGGTGGAGGCGATCCCTTGGAGGGTTTCGCCATGCTGCGCCGCGAGGCGCCCGGTCACTTCCACATGATCTTCCAGAAGGGGCAAATGATGATTCCCGATGGTAAGGGCGGCCTCAGAGATGCCTACATGGACTTGCCGGGCATCAGCGTGCTCATCGGCGGCATGTGGATCGCTAACCTGAGCTACTGGGGCTGCAACCAGTACATTACCCAGCGCGCACTAGCTGCCAAAAATCAAGACCAGGCGCAAATGGGTATCATCTTTGCCGGCTTCCTCAAGCTGCTCATGCCGCTGGTAGTGGTCATCCCAGGCATTGCAGCCTATGTACTAGTGCAAAAAGAAGCTGGCAGCGGGCAGTTTACCACTGCCATGACCGATGCCGCCACGCAACTTATCAAGTCAGATAAAGCCTACCCCTCGCTGTTACACCTGTTGCCAGTGGGGTTGAAGGGGCTGGCTTTTGCAGCGCTGGCCGCTGCTATTGTATCGTCGCTGGCTTCAATGGCCAACAGTACGGCTACCATTTTCACCATGGACATCTACAAAAACTTCATACGCCCCCACGCCCCGGAGAAGCAACTGGTGGCCGTAGGACGCCTCATGGCGCTGGCAGCATTTATCATAGCCATACTAGTAGCCCCTGCGCTGGGCGTGCTCGATCAGGCATTTCAGTTCATCCAGGAATACACGGGCTTTGTATCGCCCGGCGTGGTGGCCATCTTTTTGGTAGGCATATTCTGGAAGCGCGCCACGGGCAACGCAGCGCTATGGGCCGCCATCCTGACCATACCGCTCTCCACGGCTTTCAAATTCCTGATGCCAGGCTTGCCGTTCATTGACCGCATGGGCTTGGTGTTTGTCCTTCTGGTAGGGCTGATGATTGTTATCAGCCTGGCTGACCCCAAGGGCAAGGACAACCCCAAGGGCATCGCACTGGACAAAGAACTGTTCAACAGCAGCACGCAGTTTAAGCTGGGTGCACTAGCTATTGTGCTGATACTTGGAGTATTGTACACAGTATTTTGGTAGGCAAAGCCTGGTTTCGAGCATACACTCCAACTGGCGAGCAAAAACTGTCCAAACAGCCTGGATAGGCGCCCAATGCCCGCCGCCGGCACAGGACGCTCACCCCTAACACGCCTTACAATTTTACAATCTTGTATCGTGCATGGCCCAGTTTCCTGAAATACCTATGAGGTAGCGCTTGCAGGGGCTGATATCACAACTGAAAGCGACCAGCCTCGGCGTAAAAGAAAATTCCTCTAGCCGGTGCCCGGAGCATTCCCATCTCCAGGAGATACTAGTACTAGCTACTTGCAACTCGAAGCTAACAACAACTTACAGCTACTTCATATAAAACGCCTCCTCCGCTGGCCGCAGCGCCCGCTTCATCCATAGCGGGCGGCGCAGACCTCCAGGGCCTGGTGCTGGGCGTGCCATGGCGAGCCACTTCTTGTACACTTCGAATGACTTGTTCGTATCTACGAAGATATCACCGTATTTATCTTCAGGATGGGCTTTCTCTAAGCGTACCTTCTGGTGCCAGCAGTGCATGCCGCTGATGGGGTCGGGGTGTACAGGGAATGTGATATTCTGATGCACGCCGCCGTCGCTCCAATAGATGCGGGCGCTATCGGGGTCACTGCTCTTGAAGGGCTGTATGTGCTCCACAGTACGCATGCGCCAGCCACCTTTACCATCATTTTCGATGGCTACGGTGTTGGTGGCCCAGCGGTTGCTGGGGGCGTCCTGCGGGCGGCGCCAGCGGCCCAGGTGGTGCGAGCAGGCCACTACGCCAGGCTTCATACCCTCGGTGACCCACACCTTGTCTACAAAATAGCCGATCTCAGTGTTCACGCGCAGTAAGTCGCCGGTTTGCACACCGAGCTTTTCTGCGTCGGAGGTGTGCATCCATATCGGGTTGCAGTTAGAGATTTCATACAGCCACTTGGCGTTGCCTGAGCGCGAGTGAATGAGGGTGGGCAGGCGGAAGGTAGGCACCAGCGGATACTCGTGTCTGGAGCGGTCCATCTGCTCCTCGTGGATGTGGCTCTTGATGTAGGTGGGAATGACGTACTCCGGCCATTTCCAGTCGGCCATTGTCTGGGAGTAGAACTCGTTCTTGCGCGAGGGCGTGGGAAAGCCCACTACGGGTTTGCCGGCGTGCATAATGCCAATGGCCTTACCGGTTTTGTAGATGATGCCTGTTTTTTCGTCAACGGTAGCACCTTGCATTTGCTCCGGCTTGAGTTCGTCCAAGTGCTTGCTCACTGAGGTTTTCTCTAACGTGTAAGCACCGTATCGCTTCATGTAGTCCAGTGGCGTGAGGCCTTCTTTAGCGGCAGTCTCGGGCAGCCCTGGGGTGTGCTCAAAGATGTACTGGTAGTACTCGTCAATGTTGATCTTCTCGCCAGGGCGATAGGGCGACATAAAGTGCTTGCGGATGCCAAGGCTGCCATCAGGATCCATACGCCAGGAGAGTTCGATCCAGAACTCATCTTCCTCCCACACCTCGCCGGGGTTAGTCTCGTAGGTAAATTGCACCTCCTTGCCCATTCGGCGGGCTGCTTCGCGCAGCACGGGCTGGCGGAAGGCGATCCACACACCGTCGTGCGTCTCGTAGCTGTTAAGGTCGTGGCGCTCTGAGGCCAAGCCCATAGGTAGCACGTAGTCAGCGTAATAAGCTGTTTCGTTCCAAGTGGGCGTAAGGGCAATGTGCAGGCCAAATTTTTCTTCGTCGCAGAGCGCTTCTATCCAGGAGAAGCCGTCGGGGTATGTCCACACTGGGTTGAATACGCGGGTGAAATACACGTCCATTTTGCCGCGGCCTTCTTTGAGCATGTGTGGCAACAGAAAGCTCATTTCAAAGAAGGCCAGCGGGTACTCGTTGGGGAAGTGCAGTTCGTTCCAGAATTTCTGTGCGGGTGGCGTATCGAAAAACTTGGGGTGAAACTTATTCCAAGTGTTGGGCGCCGTACCACCCAGAGTGCCCACGCTGCCAGTGATGACGTTGAGGAAGTGCAGCGCACGCGATACGGCCCAGCCACCTAGATTGCCGCTGGCAGCGCTGCGCCAGTTGTGGGTGGAAAAGCGCGTACCAGCCTTGCCAATGGCACGGGCTACTTCGCGTATCATGTTGGCACTAACGCCACTCTCCTTTTCTGCAAATTCGGGCGTGTATTCGGCATACTCTTCGATTACACTAGCAATGAACTGCTCAAAAGTGCACGGCTTGTCGGGGTGACGGGCGGCAAGGTACTCGTCCCAGTTCACCCAGTGTTCCATGTAGTCTCGGTTATAGAGGCCTTCTTCCAGCAGGATTTTAGCCATGGCCAGCAGCACGGCAGCCTCCGTACCAGGGTAGCTGGGCATCCAATAGTCGGCCATACTGGCGGTGTTACTTAGGCGCGGGTCGAGCACGGCTATCTTGGCGCCTTTCATCTTGCCTTCAATAATGCGCTGAGCGTGCGGATTGAAGTAGTGCCCGCTCTCCAGGTGCGCGCTAATAAGGAGGATGAAGTCAGCATTGGCGTGGTCGGGCGAGGGGCGGTCGTGGCCGTACCAAATAGCGTAACCAAAGCGAGCGCCAGAAGAGCAGATGTTGGTATGGCTGTTGTGGCCGTCCACGTTCCAGGCCTGGAGCACGCGATCCATGTAGCCTTCGTGGCCAGGGCGCCCTACGTGGTAGGCAATTTCGTTGTTGCGCCCTTCGCGAATGGCTTTATTGAGACGCCCGGCAATATCGTCGAGCACTTCATCCCAGGATACGCGCTCCCATTTGCCTTCGCCGCGCTTGCCTACGCGCTTGAGCGGATATAGAATGCGGTCAGGATCGTTAATTTGGTTGATAGTGGCCGGCCCCTTGGCGCAGTTGCGACCCCGGCTAGCAGGGTGGTAGGGATTGCCCTCGAACTTGCGCACCTGCATGCTCTCCTTGTCGATGTAAGCCGTTAGCCCGCAGGCCGACTCACAGTTGAAGCAGGTGGTGGGCACGATCATGTAGTCGCGCTTCTGGATTTTAGGCCAAGCTTTGGCTTCGTATTCCGTCCAGTGATCCCATTTTTCCATAGGCGGAAACTTGTGAAGGGTACTGCCAGGGGTAATGCGCTCCACGGGGGTCTCTCCGTTTTTGTGGAGGTCGGGAATGATGCGCAGTTTTTCTGCAATGCGTTCTATAATGGTGTGTTTTTTCATTTTCATAATTTTTTAGCTGCGAGTTGTGTGTTGTGAGCTGCAGGCTATGAGCTGCGAGTTGTAAGCGTGGAGGCAGCTCAAAGCTCGTCGTTTGTAGCTTCTAACTCAATTCATCCAGGTGGCTCGAAATCATCTTCTGTTCTTGACCCAGTTCACTCAGTAATGCTTCTATTAATTCCAGCAGAAGAATATTTCAGCAGTTGAGTAATCAGTACTTGAGTTTCTAACTCGAAAACAGAACCGTAAGCGATCTCCATAAAGCGAAATTGGTCTTTACACTTTTCCTGCTGCTTGCCTCGGCAATATACTAATCGCCGGTTTCCGACTCTGAAGCGCCAGTCCGATCTTCTCAGAATCAAGAAAGTCATTCGTCAACCTGTAAGTTAGCCCAACAATCAGCAGCGCCTTTTGCCAAATCTGAAGCTTTTCGAAATTCTTCATCCCTTGAATTATTAACCACGAATTTTTATTCATCTACTCTCAACCAAACTCACAACTCGTAGCCCGCAGTTCATAGCTCACGGCCTAAACCAACTGCACCCTTTGCGGCGCCTCTACCCAGATCTTCTCCGTCAGGTACATCCCAACGAGTACGAAAGCGGCAGCCACTGCACTTACAGACGGGCCAGTACTCAGCAAGAGCAGTACTACCGGAAGGATATTGCCCAGTAGCACAGCGCCCCACCAGAACAGGTTGCGATAGCGGCCTTTGAGAATCATCTTCACCGTCAGTCTAGCTTCTTCGGTGGGGTGCGTGGTGGCAAATTCCAGTACCATCAAGCCTAAATTGACGCCGATGCCTATAAGCAGAATGAGGCGCAGATAACTGTACCATTCGGTACTGTCCGGGCTAATGAGTTGCACCAGCAGGAAGGCAGCAGCACCTGCCATAAAACTGTGCACCAGCATGTGCAGAGCCAGGGAGGGGCTCTGCCAGAAGTCGCGACCTTTGGCCTGGGCAAACAGGAAAGCGGTATAGACGGCTGTCATTAGCGCAGCTACGAGAGTAAATCCTTGAAGTACAAAAAGCAATACCTTTCCTACTTGGAAAAACTGCAGGGCGCCCAGCAGCGTCATCAAGCCGCCAAATATAGTAATGGTATAGCCGCCACGTACCAACCAGCTCTTCCACTGCGGGCGCAGGAGTACGTTGAGGAACCGGTCTGGGCGGTCTAAGTCTTTGACCAATAGCGCACCAGTAGCCCCCAGAAACGCCAGCCCCAGGCCTATGGCCCACCAGGAGGTGGTATCGCTCACTGGAGCAAAATTGAACAAAGCCGCCAGCAGCGCCACTAGCATAGCTCCAGCTGCAATAGCTTTAGTGACTACGTAAGCCGATACTTCCCAGCCCCAGAGGATGCCTTTGACCGGTGCGTCATACACCCGGCGGGGTTGGTCCATGAGCAATTCAATAGACCTGGCAGGCACGCCTTTAGCCAGGTCGCCAGCGGCTACACCGTTGCCGTTCTTCTCCAGCAGAGCAGTCACTATGCTACCTTCGGAGAAAGCCAGTTTTTCAGTATATTTGGCAAAGTGCCCTACTCCACGCGACTGCTCGTTCCAGAAGTAATTGCGCTGCCGCTCTGTAGCCGTCGGATTGAGAGAGGCCTCGTCGCCATTTATGTAAAACAGATTGGGAACGGTGCCTTTGGCGGCTTTGCGTACGCTCACTTGCTCGCGGCCCAGGAGGATGGCGATCTCGGAGTCGGGGTCGTCCATGTCGCCGGAAATGATGGCGTGCTCGGGGCATACATTCACACAGGCCGGCTCCAACCCCACATCTATGCGATGAGCGCAGTAGTTGCACTTGGCAGCGGTGTGGTTTTCTGGGTCAATGTACAGGGCGTCATAAGGGCAGGCTTGCATGCACGACTTGCAGCCGATGCAGCGGTTTTTGTCAAAGTCTACGATGCCGTCGTCTCGGAAGTAGAGGGCTTCCACCGGGCAGATTTCCACGCAGGGCGCCTCGGTACAGTGGTTGCAGCGCATTACCGAAAACAAGCGCCGGGTATGCGGAAACTCGCCTTTCTCTACCTGCTTGACCCAGGTGCGAAACACACCCACCGGCACATCGTGCTCTGATTTGCAGGCAGTAGTGCAGGCGTGGCAGCCTATGCACTTGCGGTTGTCAATGATAAAGCCATAACGCATTGGATGTTCAGGTTTTTGCAATTCGAGCGCTAAAATATGAAGGTTTTTTCATGTTTTAGTGGAAGTTGCAATTTTTTTTGTAAAAAAACCTCCACGCTCAAGTTCCTTTTCTGCGTAAATAGTCAGATAAAATTAAATTGCCCTCCAGCAGAGAGCGCTCTATTTGGCCCTACCTGAATGCAAGCTCAAAATGCCTTGTACTAAACCCTGCCCCTACAAGAGAGGTTATATTGGTATGATGACTACGACCAGCAAAACCATTGAGGATACCATCAAGGAGGTAAAAAATATTTTTGCCGCCTATCTGGAGAACGGAGGCTTTCGCAAAACGCCGGAACGCTTCGCCATCCTAGAAGAGATATACCGCCGCAGCGATCACTTCGACGCCGAGGCGCTCTACATCCACATGAAGAACCAGAACTACCGCGTGAGCCGAGCCACTGTGTACAATACGCTGGAACTACTGGTGAGTTGTGACTTAGTGAAGAAACACCAATTCGGTAAGAATATTGCTCAATTTGAAAAGTCATATGGCTTCAAACAGCACGACCACCTTATATGCGTAGACTGCGGACGCGTACTGGAGTTTTGCGACCCCCGCATCCAACAAATTAAGGACATGATGGGCGAGTTGCTCAAGTTCAGGGTCACACACCATTCGCTCAATTTGTACGGCCAGTGCAACGGTGCCTGCGACCGCCACCTGCCGCCTCAATCCTGACGAACCAGGGGCGTCTTGTCCCAGGCATGGTCGCTGCGCAAGTCCGCAAAGCGAGCGTCCTGCTTGAGGAGTCTTTCCTGCACTTCTATTTCTTCCCTGGCCTGGGCAATGTAGGTTTCCTGGTGGTGCCTGAGCTTGGCCAGGCGATGCAGCGATTTTTCATCATAGCGTATGAATTCCAAGGCTTTGCGAAACATGGTGTACTTGCGATGCCCCAGCGCGCTGAGTACATCTACGCCCATAAATACAGAGGTATAAAGGCTTTCCCGATACACGTGCGCAATGCCTTTGTCAATGAGTTCGTAGGCGTCGTAGCGATTTTGGGCACGCACATAAAACTCCAGGTGTGGAAAGTGCTTTTTGACCAGGTCGGCCAGTTCCAGGTTTTTTTCCGGTACGTCAATAGCTGATATAAGGATACGGGCTTTGGTGGCGCCGGCCGATTCAAGTAAGTCTAAGCGGGTACCATCACCATAGAACACCTTGAACCCCATTTTGCGTAGTAGTTGTACGCGATCGCTGTCGTGTTCTAGTATGGTAGCTTCTACGCCATTGGCTCGCAAAAATCGGCCCAGTGTACTGCCAAAATGGCCAAATCCAGTGAGGATAACTTCGCGCCTTTCTTCCATGACATCGGCGGGGGCAGTTGGTACATCACGTTCCTTCACGCCGAAGTAGGGGTCTATGTACCGCTCATTGACGTAGAGCAATACCGGCGAAATCAACATGCTCAGTGTGACCACCGCTTTGAAGAAGTCGAGGTTGATCACGTCAATGAGGTTGGCCTGCCAGGCGGCAGCTAGCAGCACGAAGGCAAACTCGCCCACCTGCGAAAGCAACAACGCAAACAGGATATTCTGGTCGTTCTTCAACCCCCACAGGCGCGCCAGTATGGCCAGCACCAATGCCTTAATAGCCATGACTATCAGCACCGCTACCACTATGCGCAGAGGGTTGCCCAGTATAACTGTGAAGTTGATAGTGGCACCTACTGCTGTAAAAAATATGCCCAACAATATGCCTTTGAACGGCACAATATTGACCTCTAACTCGTGCCGAAACGCACTATTGGCCAGCAACACACCTGCCATGAAAGCCCCCAGAGCGGCACTGATACCGGCTTTCTCCATAAGCCACGACACCCCGATGACCACAAACAGCGCCGTAGCCGTAAAAAGCTCCTGGGTGTGCGACTTAGCAATGACGTGCAGCAGTGGCCCCACCAGAAAGCGGCTCAACACATACACAAAGCCTACTGCCAGCACCAGCATCAGTGTAGGATAGTCTTGCAAAACACCAAACACAGGCGGAAAGCTACCCTCTTCAGTATGCGCCACATGCCCGCCTACGGCTAGTAAGGGAAGCAAGGCCAACAAGGGAATAACCGCCACATCCTGAAACAGAAGTACCGCAAAGGCCGAGCGCCCTGCATTAGTCTTATCCAGATTTTTCTCTTTGAGTGTTTGCAGCACAATAGCAGTAGAAGACATAGCGAAGGCTAGCGAAACCCCGATGGCTGTATTCAAAGGCAGGGCAAATCCATACCACAATACCGGTAGCAACAGCAGCGACGTGAGTACCATTTGCAGGCCGCCCATGCCCAGTATTATCCTGCGCATACGCCAAAACGCCTGGGGATTTAGCTCCAACCCAATGAGAAACAGCATCATAACCACCCCAAACTCGCTAGCGTGCATCACCTTCACGCCCTCCTTGCCTACCAGCCCCAACACATACGGCCCTACAATGATACCACCTATGAGGTAGCCCAATACGCTGCCTATGCCCAGGCGCTTGGCTATAGGCACACACACAATGCCTGCACCCAAATAGATGAGCGCGTCCTGCAGAAAATTACCTTCCATAGCTAAACTGTATATATTTCATTGATATAATGACAGGCATCCGAAGCGGGATAGCTTGCATCTCCCTGTGCCAATGCACTCAATATATTGGCGTATTGGAGGCCATAGGCATCTAATTGGTCGGCACTCATGCTATTGACGCCCGGCACAATGAACGGTGGCAGATACCGCATCTGGCACAACTGGGCGGTTTGCTCAAACGGGCGCAAAAACTCCCGGTGTGTGTAGCGGTTGCGCCCATGCTGTTGATAGGCTTCCATGCTGCCGCCAGAGGTGATGACCTGCAACACCCGCTTGCCGGCCAGTTTGTCGCCGCCCTTGCCATAAGCCCAGCCATACTCCAGCACCAAGTCCAGCCATTGCTTCATCAGTGGCGGGCAGTTGTACCAGTACAGCGGGTGCTGCCACACAACGACAGAATGTTTCAATAGGTCAGCTTTTTCGCGCATTACGTCCACGTCAAAAAGGGGGTATAGCTCGTACATGTCCTTGATAGTCACGCGCTCTACGGTACGAGCGTGCTCCAGTAAGACCTTGTTGGCCTGGCTGTCTTCGTAGCGCGGATGAAAAAAAAGCAGCAAAACAGAAGGTGAATGCATGGCGGTCAGTTAGTTTTGGGCAGCCTGCTTCAAGCCACGGCGTCAATGCTTAATACGTCTTCGTACAATTCCATCATTTGGTCAGTAAGCAGTTCGCCTTGGAAGCGCTGGGCGTACTGGTAGCCTTTTTCAATCATATGGCGGCGAAAGGCCTCATCGCCCAGAATTTTCTCGATGCCGGCAGCTATTTCCTCTGGGCGGTCAGGTTGTACTAACCATGAATCCGGCCCGGCAGCCTCCGGCAAGGACGACACCTTAGAAGTGATTACCGGGGTTTCACTGAACAGCGCCTCTAAAATGGGAATGCCAAAACCTTCATAGAAAGAAGGATAAATAAACACATCGGCCTGCTGGTAAATGGCAGGCATATCCTCAAACTCCGGCCTGACAAAATATACCTTGCGCTCTAACTGATGCCGATGGATGAAGTCCAGCACTTTTTTTTTGTAGGGCTGCCCTTCGCCAATGACTACCAGCGGCAACTGCAGGCCTTGTGGTAGTTGCACCATGGCTTCCAGTACGGCCAGCAGGTTTTTGCGCTCGTTCAAAGAGCCTACAAACAGAAAGTAATCCCGCGGCAATTGATACTTCTTGAGTACATAGTCAATGGTCTTTTGCGATTTTTCCTGCTGAAACCGCTCGTGGCAAGACTGATAAATGACGGCGATCTTCTCCGGCGCTATGTCGTAGAACTCCATGATGTCGCGTTTGGTATGCTCACTGATGGCCACAATGCGATCGGCTTTCTGGCAGGCATACCTGAACTTGATGTCGTACACCTGCCGATCGAGGAAGGGATAAAAGCTCGGGTAGCGCTTGAAGGCCAAGTCGTGCATTGTCACAAGGGTAGGAATGCCAGCCTGGTGAACGCCAACGGGAATCTCATGGCTTA
The DNA here is from genome assembly GCA_938015595.1 of uncultured Saprospiraceae bacterium. Classification (GTDB taxonomy): domain Bacteria; phylum Bacteroidota; class Bacteroidia; order Chitinophagales; family Saprospiraceae; genus UBA2329. Next base: position 121,125 of record CALLPI010000002.1, read on the forward strand.
ACCCGTGAAAAAGCTGGATTTTGTGACGTTTCAGGTCATTGACCACCGAGAAGCTGCGCCAACACGCCCCGATACCCCGCTTGGGCCGATGTACGCTGAAGAGCGGACTATTGAGAAAAAAGGTGGTCTCAGGGCTTTTCAATATGCGCGGCGTGTAGAGAAAGTACTCGTTGTCTGGATAAAAAGAAGCCAGATTACGCAGTAAAGTGCGGCTGTAGTTGCCCAGCCCGGTGAAGTTGGTAAAGAGTCGTTTAGCGTCGTATCCGATGCGAAACATGTGCGAATGTATTGCTTATGGAAGTGAAGGTAAAGAAAAACTCCCATGCGAAGTAGTGCCTCGCACAGGAGTTTTTACTATTTTTTTAGATCTTAAGGAAAATTACACAGCAAAACTCTCGCCGCAACCACAGGTGCGCGCTGCGTTGGGATTGTTGAAATAGAAGCCCTTGCCCTCCAATCCATCGGAGTACTCCAGGGTGGAGTTAAACAGGTAGAGAAAACTCTTCAGGTCGGTGACAATCTTGACCCCGTTATCTTCAAATACTTGGTCGTTGGGCCTGGGTTCGTTGTCAAAATCCATCTTATACGTCAGCCCCGAGCACCCGCCACTTGTAATGCTCACGCGTACGAAGTAGTCGTCGCCAATTTGCTCCTTAGACTTGATTTCCTGTATTTTAGACTTCGCACTATCTGCTACAAAAAGCATGTGGTACGCGGTTTGTATGAAAACAATAAATAGATGCCCCTTACGCCATGGCTTCGGTCTCAGCCTTAGCAGCTTCAGCTTCCAGGAAGCCGTTTTTGAGCTTGTAATCTCTAATAGCGCTCTTAATGGCGTCTTCAGCTAGTACGGAGCAGTGAATTTTCACCGGCGGCAAGGCCAACTCTTCCACAATATCCATGTTATCAATAGATGCTGCCTCATCCAAGGTTTTGCCTTTGATCCACTCTGTGGCCAGAGAAGAAGAGGCTATGGCCGAACCGCATCCAAAGGTTTTGAACTTGGCATCCTTGATGATGTGCGTTTCTGGGTCCACCTCAATTTGCAGGCGCATGACGTCGCCACACTCCGGCGCGCCCACCAGGCCGGTGCCTACATTCGGGCTGTTCTTGTCCAGTGTACCTACATTCTTCGGGTTCTGGAAGTGATCAAGTACTTTTTGCGAGTATGCCATTGTGATATTGTTTTTGTATGATGAATTATTTTTGGATTGCCCATAAAGCTCTGATCGTGCCACTGATTGTTCGGCGCTCAATGTTCTTGCCACTGCACCGTGCTCAAGTCCACCCCTTCTTTGTACATTTCCCAGATGGGGCTGAGTTCGCGCATGTGGTTTACGCCTTTGGTCACCATTTCAATGGCAAGGTCTATTTCTTCCTCTGTGGTAAAGCGCCCCAGGCTGAAGCGGATGGAGGAGTGCGCGAGGTCGTCGCCAAGGCCCAGTGCAACCAGTACGTAAGAGGGCTCTAGTGAAGCCGAAGTGCATGCAGAGCCGGAGGAAACAGCGATGTTTTGATTGAAAGTCATCATCAGCCCCTCCCCCTCCACGTGCTTGAACGACATGTTGGTGACATGAGGCATGCGGTGCTCGCGGTTGCCATTCACATATACTTCTTCTAGTTGCAACAGTGCATTTTCTAGTTTATCGCGCAAGCGACGCAGTCGTTCGGCATCCTGAGCCATTTCCAGGCGGGCAATTTCGGCGGCTTTCCCAAAGCCCACAATGCCGGGCACATTGAGTGTACCGGAGCGCATACCGCGCTCGTGGCCACCGCCGTCCATCTGCGCAGTTACCTTTACGCGCGGATTCTTGCGGCTTACATACAAGGCACCGACGCCTTTGGGGCCATACATCTTGTGCGAAGTAAAGGCCAGTAGGTGTACACCTACTTCTTTGGGATGCACTGGTATTTTGCCCACTGCCTGAGTGGCATCGCTCATGAAGAGCACGCCGTGTTTCTCACAAATCTTACCTATTTCGGCCATGGGTTGAATGACGCCGGTCTCATTATTGGCCCACATGACCGACACCAGGATAGTGGTAGGTCTGATGGCGGCTTCCAGTTCAGCCAGGTCAATGAGGCCGTCAGGTTTTACGCCTAAGTAGGTAACCTCTGCGCCCATTTTTTCAAGGTGGGCGCAAGTATCCAGTACAGCTTTGTGCTCAGTTTTCACCGTGATGATGTGGTTGCCCTTGCGGCGGTACATTTCAAATACGCCCTTGAGCGCCAGGTTGTCTGACTCGGTAGCCCCCGAAGTGAAGATAATTTCCTTGGCATCCACGCCAATAAGTTGGGCTATCTGCTCGCGGGCATAGTCCACGGCTTCTTCTGCTTCCCAGCCGAAGGGGTGGTTGCGGCTGGCGGCATTGCCTGGTTTTTGATAGAAGAAGGGCAACATAGCATCCACTACGCGAGGGTCGGTAGGCGTGGTGGCGTTGTTGTCGAGGTATATCCAACGATTGTGCATTTTCAAGTTTATTTAGATTGAATCTAAAGGAATTATTTGTGCAAAGGTAACGGAAGCAGCGGAAAAAAGTTCGGCGAGCCAACGAAAAAATTTATTACAAAAATCTGCCAGAGGAGAAGGGAGATTCCTACAAAACTAGCAGACCAGCCGACAGGACACAACCACCCCTTAGGCAATACAAGATGGAAATCCTAACCTTCATAACTTTCTTGTAGCTATATACGCCTCGCACACAAGCATTATACAAATGAAACCAACTCAACTTGTTGGTTAACATTTACTTACAACCCAGCAAAGTACAGTGCAACGAAGTGAAACAGACGCAAGGCTACAGCAAGCTACAGCGGTCGGAAGCGCCCAACCACATCTTCTATCCCTCTAAAAACTTACAGTAAACAGCCCTTCCTCGAACGATCGGCAAACATAGCACTTGGCCATTTGTGTACAAAAAACACCCCCTGATGTGGCCCAATAACGTACTTCTGGCACGATTATGGCACTGTTTTTACAGGCGTAAGGGCTCCTAACTGAACTTTTTAAGGGCTGGTGGCATCTATTTATGCTTAATTTGCGTTTAGATCAATGCACCTGTAGTAAGGCAGGCATGCGAGGCAAAAAATACCAACCATCATCAAATATCTTTGACAGCCATGAGGCGAAATCACATCATGCTTTCCATTGCAGCCGTAGCCATAGTAGTCGTAGCTGCCTTCATACCCAAAGCCGCTGTACAAACTGAAAAAGACGGCCTGCTCATCCGCTCTGTTCTCTCCCATCTGGAGCAACTCCACTACCAACCGAAAACGCTCAATGACGACTTCTCTCAGAAGTTGTACGACTTATACCTGGAGCGCATAGATGGTAATAAGCGCTTCCTGCTTCAACAAGATATAAATCGTCTGGCGCCCTATCGCACCCAACTGGACGACCAAATCCGCGCTGGCAATGTCGCCTTCTTCGACCTCTCGATAGAAATTCTGGATGCAAGCATCAAACGCGCTGCTGGATTTTACAAAGAAATCCTGGCTAAGCCTTTCAACTTCAGCACTAGCAGTATAGAGCTGGCCGCAAAAGAAAAACCCACTGGAACTAGCGGCACGCGCTTCTCCATAGCAGAAAGCGAAACCATTGAACTCGACGGCAAAAAACGCACTTGGGCCACCAGCGAAGACGAACTCTATGACTACTGGCGCAAATATTTGCGCTATGAAGTCATGACCCGTGTAGCCGACAAACTAGACCAACAGGAAAAGCCTGATTTTGACGGCGAGAAACTCTCTATGGAAGCCATTGAAGAAGCCGCCCGCGCCGAAACGCTCAAAAGCATGAATCAGTGGTTTGAGCGCATGGCCAAAGTGAAGCGTGCCGACCGCTACAGCCATTTCCTCAACACCATCACCAACCTGTTTGATCCCCACTCCGACTACCTGGCACCCATTGACAAGCAGAACTTCAACATCCGCTTCTCTGGGCGCCTGGAAGGCATTGGTGCCCGCCTGCAAACTGATGGCGACTTTACCAAAGTGGTAGAGGTGGTAGTAGGCGGCCCCGCCTGGAAACAAAAAGAACTCGAAGAAGGAGATATCATCATGAAGGTGGCTCAAGGCAACAAAGAACCCGTGGACGTCAATGGCATGGATATCAATGAGGTTGTCTCCATGGTGCGTGGCGAGAAGGGTACTGAGGTGCGCCTCACCGTGAAAAAGAAAGATGGCTCCGTTAAAGTCATTCCAATCATACGCGACGTAGTCATCCTGGAAGAAGGCTTTGCCAAGTCGCTCATCCTGGATGGCATAGCCCCTGGCGAGCGCATCGGCTACCTGTACCTGCCGCGCTTCTACGCCGATTTTGAAAACCGCGATGGCCGTTTCTGTGCTACCGACGTAGCTATTGAACTGGACAAGCTCAAAGCTGAAGGCGTACAAGCCATCATCCTAGACCTACGCAACAACGGCGGCGGCTCCCTGCGCGATGTGGTCAAAATGACTGGCTACTTTATTGAAAAAGGCCCTATTGTGCAGGTCAAGTCCAAGGCTTCGGCGCCCGAAATCCTCTCCGATACTGATGGCCGCGTGCAGTACGACGGCCCGCTGGTAGTTATGGTCAACTCCATGAGTGCCTCCGCTTCCGAAATCTTGGCTGCTGCTTTGCAAGATTACGGCCGCGCCGTCATTGTGGGCAGCAAGTCCACTTTTGGAAAGGGTACCGTACAACGCTTCTACAACCTCGACCAGTCGGTCAATGGCTTCAACGAAATGAAACCGCTGGGCGAAGTAAAAATTACCACTCAGAAGTTTTATCGCATCAACGGCGGCTCCACGCAGTTGCGCGGCGTCACGCCCGATATCATCCTGCCCGACGCCTACCACTACACCAAGGTGGGCGAAAAAGAAGAAGACTATCCCATGGAGTGGTCGGAGATTCCGGCAGTATCCTATCAGCAAAAGGTGTACACCCTGAATAAGATGCGCGAAATAAAAGCGCGCAGTATGGCCCGCACCGAAAAGAGCCAGATGTTTGCCGAGATTTATCGCAACGCCCGCCGCTTTGAGCAACAGCGCGAACAAAGCCGCTATCCCTTGCAGTTGGAGGCCTATCGCGCTTTGATGAAAGAGCGCGAAACCGCCTCGGAAAGCTTTGACAATCTTTTTAAAACCGTAATCAATAAAGGCGTCTATAACCTCAAAGCTGACCTGCCCAGCATGGAAGGCGATGACTCCAAGAAGGCCCGCAACGAGGATTTCATTTCCAGCGTGTCTAAGGACGTCTACATCAACGAGGTGATGCACATCATCCACGACATGCTCACTATCAAGTAATAACTATCTTTGCGCCCGCACACTCAAAGAATTGCTGAACTATGAAATTTGGCGTAGTGGTTTTTCCAGGCTCCAATTGCGACGACGACATGATGTATGTGTTGGGCGAAGTTATGGGGCAGGAGGTGGTCAAAATATGGCACAAAGATTATAGCCTCGATCATTTTGACGTTGGCGATTGCATCATACTGCCTGGCGGCTTTTCCTATGGCGACTACCTGCGCGCCGGCGCCATTGCTCGCTTTGCACACATCATGCCGGCAGTCATGGACTTTGCCCGCAGCGGTGGCTACGTGTGGGGCATTTGCAATGGCTTCCAAATACTTTGCGAGGCTGGTCTGCTGCCGGGGGTACTCTTGCGCAACAGCAACCAGCAGTTCATCTGCAAAAATACCTGGCTGCGCGTAGAGACAACTCAATCGCCTATCACAGCTTCGCTTATGCCAGGTCAGGTACTGCGCATTCCCATAGCCCATGCCGAAGGACGCTACCATGCCGACGAAGCTACGCTGCAAACCCTGGCCGACAACGACCAGATACTTTTCAAATACTGCACGCCGGACGGACAACTCAGCGATGAGGCCAACCCCAACGGCGCTGCCATGCACATTGCCGGCATTTGCAACAGTACGCGCAACGTATTTGGCATGATGCCTCACCCAGAACGCGCCTCCGAGGAAGCACTGGGCAATACAGACGGGCGCGGCTTGTTTGAGTCCCTGCTGGCTTGCGTTGCTCATGAGGCAACAGTATAATGACAGCAGTATGGGTTGGCTCAAGTGCTTGGCAGTAGGGTGTGCAATGGTGGGGGGGTGGTGGCCCGGCATGACCCAGCAGGCCGCTCTTGTGCCTGCCGGCCAGCGCCCCAACATAATCCTCATTATAGCCGATGACCTGGGTAAGTACGACCTCTCCGTGTATGGCGGGCAATTGGTACAGACGCCTCATATAGACAATCTGGCGCGCAGTGGTGCATACTTTGAACAAGGCTACGCTACCGCTGGCATCTGTAGCCCGTCACGTATGGCCTTACTCAGCGGGCAGTACCAGCAGCGCTATGGCTATGACTTTCAGCCGCACCAGCGCTACCCCCGCAATGGTCTGCAACGCTGGATAGCTCGACACCTCATGGCACCCGACGGCTGGATGCCGGAGCAGCACAAGGCGCCTGTGCCCACCAAAGCCCAAGCCCGCCAGCACGGCCTGCCTACCGAGGCCTTCACCCTGGCCGAGCGTTTGCAGATGCAGGGCTATCGCACTGGCTTGTTTGGCAAGTGGCACTTGGGCTATTCGCCCCAGCATCATCCTCAACAGCACGGCTTCGATGTTTTCTATGGTTTCTTGGAGGCATACTCCATGTATGTGCCGCGCCGAAATGACCCTCGCGTAGTGAATGCTAAGGCCGGCATCTTCGCCGATAAAATACAGTGGAAAAAGCGTAGAGGCCCCAGGCGCATCCTGCGAGGCTATATCCCCATCAAAGAGAATCGCTACCTGACCGACGCCATTGCAGAAGAGGGCTTGGCGTTCATACAACAGACTTCAGCGAGTAGCCCTTTTCTGGCAATATTCAGTTTTAGCGCGCCGCATGCGCCCTGGCAGGCGCCCCGCCACTTGTATGACCAGCTGAACCACATCCAAGACCACCACCAGCGCGTGTATGCTGCCATGATCCTTGCTCTGGATGAAGCAGTAGGGCGCATTATTAGCCATTTGAAAGCCAATGGCATAGAAGAACGCACCCTTGTACTATTCACCAGCGACAACGGCACGGCCACCTACACCGGTCACCTGAGCGCTGCCCCACTCAAAGGCGGCAAGCTGAGTATGTTTGAAGGTGGTATTGCCGTGCCCATCATAGCTTACTGGCCGGGGTATATTACACCTGGCCAAAAGTTGGAGCGCATCAGTAGCCACCTGGATTTGAGCGCTACCATCGTAGCTGCTGCTGGTACCGATACTACCGACCGCCTGGACGGGCAAAATCTGCTGCCCATGCTGGTCAACAAGGCACAGCCCCTACCCTCCCAAACACTCTTCTGGCGCTCCGGGTATAACCAGGCCATCCGCCAGGGCGAATACAAAGCAGTGCTGGATGAATCCACCAACGCCATCTTTTTGTACAATCTTGCCCATGACCCTGGCGAGCAAATAGATTTATACCCCTCCGCCTCGCCCCAACTCAGAGACGCCCTGCTGGATGAACTCCAGCGCTGGAAGGCGCAGTTACCTCCTCCTGCCTGGCCCCACGTGATCAATTATCGTATGGAGGCGCATGGCCGTATCATTTTCTTTGGCACTTAGCGGGCTTGTTATTTGTAAACTTATGCTGCAAAACGCATGACTGCCCGTCAAATATTCAGCCTTGGTATCCGGCACATGCTGGTGGCTGTGTTGAGTTTTTCCACCATGAACTTACTGGTCAAACTCATGCCTCACATTCCGCCCATGGAGTTGGTGTTTTTTCGCTGCTCCATTTCGCTGCTGATATGCCTTTACCTGCTACATAGAGCAGGAGTAAGCTGGCTGGGCGAAAACCGGCCGCTGCTATTTTTCAGGGGCATTTGTGGCACTGCAGCACTGCTGCTGTTTTTCATCACCCTAAAGAAGATACCCTTTGCTGGGGCAGTGACACTGGCCTACACCTCCCCTGTATTTTCAGCCATGCTGGGTGCGTGGTTGCTCAAAGAGCGCCTCAGTGCAGCACAGTGGGGGTTCATCACCCTGTCGTTGGCAGGTGTGGCGGCACTCAAGGGCTTTGACGCGCGCATACCGGTAGGATACCTGCTGCTAGGGCTGGGGTCGGCAGTATTTTCGGCGCTGGCTTACATGTTGGTACGCCGGCTCAAAGGCCGCGAGCATCCTGTGGTGGTAGTACTGCACTTTCAGCTGGTGGGTACGGTAGCAGGTGGGGTGGTATCTGCATTTGACTTTCAGACGCCCCAGCCCTGGGACTGGCCCATGCTGCTGGGCGTAGGGCTACTGACCCAACTAGGGCAACTGCACCTAACCAAAGCACTACAAACCGAAAAACTGGGTACTGCCTCCAGTATGAATTTCCTGGGCGTGCTGTACGCAGCGCTGTGGGGTGTTTTGCTATTCCAGGAGCGCATCACCCTGGCCAATATCGCAGCCATGGCACTCATTGCCACTGGCGTGGTGGGCAATGTAATAGCTGGCAAGCGGGCAGAAGTTATTGCTTCGGCGCACGTGGTGAGGCCGTACAGCGAAGGAGAGGGAGATGAGGCGTGTCCTCGCGGCAGCACGCACTGATAGTTGAGTACTGGCTTGGCATGATGCATCAATTGCGCTCCTACTTTATGGCCAGTTTCAGCAGCGCCATCGCCATAAATGTGGCCCGCATCTAGTATTTTGCCTAATGCTGCTGTATCTACCAAAAACAGGACAAGCCTAACCGACTTTGCCCCTGCTCTTGGATAAATATGGTATCTATCGAATGGAACGCAAGCTATGAACTACGACCATGCTGTAGTACAGAACCTGCCACTGCTCAAAAGCAACCGAAGGTTACTACTCCACAACACTCTTTTTTCCGTACCTTTAGCGCATCAAAAAACGCGCAAGCGCACGCATGGCCAATTTTTCCGATATCAAGAAAGGCCTCTCCAGTATCGAAGCCCTGGAGCGCGAGCTGAATCTCAAGCAATTGCAGATCAACCGCTTGCTAGGCATTACTCAGGCCATCAACAACAACATGCCTGCCGATGGACTTTACGATATGTACAAGTCCTTCCTCGGTTGGGAGTTGGGCGTCAAAAAAATGGCGCTCTTTGTGCGCGAAGATGATGAAGGCTGGCGCTGTGCTGGCTCAATTGGCATTAAGGATGAACTGCTGCAACTGGACATCGGCCCCCTGCTGCCTCAATACACCCGCCTCAAGAGTGTGGAAGGTGCCGAACACCCTTTGTTGAAGGAGTTCGACATCGTGATACCCGTGCAGCACAAAGACCGCGCCATTGCCTATGTGTTCATCGGCGGCTTCCGTGAAGAAGACGACATGTACGGCAAGGTACAGTTCATCACGGCCATCACCAACGTCATTGCCGTAGCCATTGAAAACAAACGCCTCTTCAAACGCCAACTTGAACAGGAACGCCTCAAGCGTGAAGTAGAACTGGCGGGTGAAATGCAGCGCATGCTCATTCCTAAAGGGCTACCCCAAAATGCCCACTACGACCTGGCTGGTGTATATCGGCCTCAAATCGGCGTAGGCGGCGACTACTTCGACTACATGGAGTTTGACGACGGCAAGCTCGTCTTCTGTATTGGCGACATCAGCGGCAAGGGCGTAGCCGCCGCCTTGCTTATGGCCAACTTCCAGGCTAACTTCCATACCCTTATTGCCAAGCGCGAAGCTCTCGACGACTTCATCCACGACCTTAACCGAACGGTAAACCGCGTGACCGATGGCGATAAATTCATCACCTTTTTCATTGCAGAATACGACCCCGCCACCCGCACGCTACAGTATGTCAATGCCGGTCACAACCCACCCCTGCTCGTTTCTGACGATCAGTGCCTTCTCCTCAACAAAGGCTGCACCATCCTTGGATCTTTCAAAACCCTTCCTCAGGTAGAAATCGGCCGCGTACATATTGACGGCCATGCCTCTATATTTGCTTATACTGATGGCTTGACCGATATTAAAGACCCCTCTGGCCGCTTCCTCGACGAGCAAATGCTACACCTGTACGTACGCGAAAACTATCTCAAACTGCCCGTGGAGTTTAACCTCGGCCTTGTGGAGCAAATTGAGCGCTTCAAAGGCAGTCAGAACTACCCCGATGATTTCACCATACTCACGTGCAGGATTTTTGGGTAAACAGTTTCCGTGTGTTCCGCAGCCAGCAGTCCGTACCAATGCCAAAGACTACGTACCTGGCTTTGAACCATTCTTTCCTGCCAGCGTTTTTGCTGTCATTAAACTTAATTTTCAAAATACTATGGCAAACATCAAGCTACAACCCGGCGATAAAGCACCTGACTTCACTGGCACAGACGAAAACGGCAAGCACATTTCCCTGGCCGACTACAAAGGCAAGAAACTCATTCTCTTCTTTTATCCTAAAGATAACACGCCCGGCTGCACCGCCGAAGCCTGCAACCTGCGCGACAACTACCAGCTGCTCAAAGAAAAAGGCTTTGAGTTGCTAGGGGTAAGCCCTGACAGCGCCGACTCTCACCAAAAGTTCAAGGAAAAATTTAACCTCCCCTTTCCCTTGCTGGCCGATACCGATAAGGCTGTACTCAAGGCCTATGGTGCCTGGGGGCCAAAGTCCATGTACGGCAAAATCTTTGATGGTGTAAACCGCAGCACCTTCGTCATTGACGAAAACGGTATCATCGCTCAGATATTCGCCAAAGTAAAAACCAGCGACCATGCCGAGCAGATATTGAAGGCAATGGGGGCGTAGCTGAAAACTCGAACAAGCGATAGCCCTGTTCAAAGCCGGCTTTTGGCATGACAGCAATCAGAATCACCGCTCATACTTGGCAGCCTTACCAGTAGCCGAAGTGCGCAGGATGAAAGCGCGCAGATCGTCATTGGCCTGCTTGAGGTCGTCGCGGCGCAGGTACATCATGTGGCCGCTGCGATAGCCTTTGAAACTAAAGCGCTCGCGCATGCGTCCGCTGGGGTCTATCTGCCACATGGTGTACTTGGCGTTGAAGTAGGTAGTAGCGCCATCGTAATAGCCCGACTGGAACATGACGTGCAAGTAAGGATTCTGAGCCATGGCCTGGCGGAGGTTGTCGCGTGTATTATCGTTGCTATTGTCCCAGGGTTGTACAGGACCAAACATGTAATATTTCATGTCGGTCTTGAACTTGAGTACTTCTTGCATGTAGTAGTTGATGGCCGGGGTGAAGGAGTGCAGCCAGGAGGTGAGTTCGGCGGCGTAGTCGGGGGCTTCACCAGCCAGTTGACGGTCCAGGCCGAGATAGCGAGAGTCAAGCCGGCCCACATTGTAGCCGCCCTTGTCGCGCAAAAGGGCTTTCCAAAAGTACCGGGTAGGTATGGCCAGATTATGATCGAGGATTTCCTTTTCGGAGAGCCCAGAGTAGTAAGCCATCTTTTGGGCTACAGCGCGCTTTTCGGCGTCGGGCAGGAAGCCACCTTTGGCCAGCGCCGGTATCAGGGTGTAGATGGTAAAGTCTTCAGCTTCGGGTAGTATTTCCAAGAGGTCTTTTTGTTGAAGAGCCGAAGGCAATACCTTGTGATACCAAGCCGTGGCAGTGTAGTAGGGCAGGTTGAGCGCAGCAGATACAGGGCCATCTTCGCGGATGACCTTGTAGTCGGCAGGCGATACGAGAATAACGCCATTGAGGTACATCCACTGGCGGTTTTGGAGCTCGAGGGCCAACCCCGACACGCGCGTGCCACCGTAGCTCTCGCCGATGAGGTACTTGGGCGAGCGCCAGCGGTTGTGCCGAGTCACAAAGGTATTGAGCCAGTCGGCCAGGTAGGCAATGTCGGCATTGATACCAAAGAACTTGCTGCGGTCCACCTCTTTACCGGCCGGAGGTATGGTGCGCGAGTAGCCGGTGTTGGCAGGATTGACAAATACGATGTCGGCTACATCTAGTATGGAATAGGGGTTTTCTCGAATGCCATAGGGTTGTACGGGGTAACCTTCGTCGTCAATGTTGAGCAAACGGGGGCCGGTGTAGGCTAGTTGCATCCATACCGAAGCAGAGCCAGGGCCGCCGTTGAAGGAAATGAGGAGGGGGCGCTCTTCGCTATTTTTGGCGTTGGTGCGCTGGTAGTAGGTGTAGTGTAGCGCGGCGATGGGCTGGCCCTGTTCGTCCCATACGGGCTGCGTGCCAGTGATGGCTGTGTAATCCACCAGAGCGCCGTTGATGGTCACAGTGTGGCGGGTGGTCACCATGGTATCTACAGGGATCTTTCGCATCTGAGCATTCAGCCCTGCTGTAGTCATTCCCGAGATCAAAACACTAATGATTAAATATTTATGCATGGTTATTGGTTTGAAATAGAAGATGCAAGCGCGAAAGGTTCTTTTGTAAAGGCAACAAGGCGATTCGACGAGGTTGTGCTGGCGTCGGTTCCTGCAAAGGAGTGAGTGGGTGGCCGCAGAAGTGTGCTGCCACTGGTAGCCCTATGCTCTATAACTAATAGGCACTGCCCACTACCCTACCCCAGCAACGTCTCCCGCGTCGCATCCAAGATAGCGCGTACTGTAGTTGAGTCGGCAGCCTGAGCATACACCCGCAACACTGGCTCTGTGCCGGAGGGCCGAATCATGACCCACTGCTCTCGGCCGAGATTGAACTTGTAACCATCTAGGTCTTCTACCGATTCTACGGCGTAAGTGCCAAAAGCCTTGTAGGCTCCGCTTTGGCAAGCGGCAATGATAGCTTGCTTTTGGGATTCCTTGAGGTGGAGGTCGTCGCGGTCGGAGGCAAAGGGACCTACCAAGTCATACACTTCTTGAATGAGTTGCTGGAGGGATTTGCCGGTTTTGGCCATAAACTCGAGGATCATCAGGCCAATCCACACGCCGTCGCGTTCGGGAATGTGCCCTTTTACTGCCAGGCCTCCCGACTCCTCACCACCCACAATGACATCTTCCTCTGCCATAATTTCGGCGATATACTTGAAGCCGATCTTGGTCACTTTGAAATCCAGGCCAAATATCTGAGCCATTTTACGCATCTTGTCAGTCACGGAAAAAGTAACGACCACCTTGCCTTTTTCGCCTTTGTAGCGGTGCATGTACAGGAGCAAAAGCAGGAGGATGTGATGTGAGTCCACAAAGCGGCCATCCTGGTCGTACATACCGATGCGGTCGGCGTCGCCATCATTGGCCAAGCCCAGGGCGATATCAGGGTTAGAGGCCACCAGCTCGGCCAGTTCGCGCAGGTTGCGATGTATGGGTTCGGGTGCCTGCCCCATAAAAGAGGGGTTGTATTCGCAGTGTAGCAAGCGAGCATTGGGTAGCAAGGTGCGCATGATGTTTTGGCCAGCGCCATACATGGCGTCGTACGCAATAGAAATGCCAGAGCGGTAAATGGCCTCCAGGTCAAAGTTAGCCTTGATGTGCTCCAGGTACATCTGTTCCATATCGAGGTATTTGAGCAGGCCCTGCGCCTGAAGGGTGTCCAGGTCGGGTAGCTCAAGCGTACAAATATCAGGGATGAGCGCCTCTACCTCTGAGATTTGCGCAGGCGCCAGCGGGCCACCGAGGTGCGACTTGAGTTTGAACCCATTGTAAGAAGGGGGGTTGTGACTAGCTGTGATGACGACGCCCAGTCCGGAGCCAGTGCGAGCTGTAGCCAGCGATACCATAGGCGTAGATACAAAGCCCTTGCCTAGAATCACCTTGATGCCCAGCGCACCAAATACGCGGGCGGAGGTTTCGGCAAACAACTGCCCGGCAAAGCGGGTGTCATAGCCAATGGCTACCTGCTTGAGTTGGTGCTGCAGCATCCAGCGAGCCGTACCCTCTGCCACGCACTTCACGTTGTCTACGGTGTATTCTTGCGCAATAATGGCTCTCCAGCCGTCGGTTCCGAATTTGATAGCAGTCATGATCTTATTGGTTTGGGGCAAAAGTAAGGCAAGTAATCCGAAAAACGAGCAGCAAGCATTAATATCTCGTTAATACCTTCTGGGCCAATAACAATGCAGAGGTTTTTGGTGTTTTCTAAGCTAAAAAAACTTCAGACCTATGAAGCAATGGACCTCTCTGCTGGCTGCTGCTACCCTAGGCGCTGTCCTGGCGCTAAGTGGTGCATATCTGCTTTGGCCCAGATCTGGCGTACCTGCTGCTGATGCTCATGCGCTTCCGACCCGAAACATCCTGTGGAACACCGCGCCGGGCAGCACCTCCAATACGCCTTTTGACTTCACCACTCCCGCTGAAAAAGCTATGCCTGCTGTGGTGCACATCTCGGCCACTGGCTCCAAACCCTCAGTCTCGCGCGGGCGTACCCAGCCATTCAATCCTTTCAGAGATTTTTTTGGTGATGATTTCTTCTTTGGCAACCCCTTTGGCGGGCCGCAGTCTGGCACTGGATCTGGGGTCATCTACTCGTCCGACGGGTACATCATCACCAACAACCATGTCGTCAATTTTGCCGAAACCATTGAGGTGACGCTCTACGACAACCGCAAATTCAAGGCCAAACTGGTTGGAGCAGACTCTAAAACCGATCTGGCCGTGCTCAAAATCGAAGCCAATAACTTACCTACCTTAGAACTGGCTGACTCTGACAAGGCTAAGGTAGGACACTGGGTGCTGGCTGTAGGCAACCCTTTTGACCTGACTTCGACCGTCACAGCAGGCATCATCAGCGCCAAAGGCCGCAACATCAAGCTACTACAAGACCGCGACGCCATCGAAGCTTTCATCCAAACCGATGCAGCTGTAAACCCCGGCAACAGCGGTGGCGCCCTGGTAGACGACAAAGGCCGACTGCTGGGTATCAATACTGCTATTGCTACCCAAACGGGCACTTTCGCCGGCTATTCCTTTGCCATCCCATCCAACCTCATGCGCCGTATTGTGGACGACCTCATCGAGTTTGGTACTTATCAGCGCGCTTACCTGGGCATCAATATTTATGATTTGGACAGCAAAGCCGCCGAGGAACTCAAGGTTAACATCACCCAGGGTGTGGTTATCGAAAGCCTGGTGGATGGCGGCTCCGCGCAGTTTTCCGGCCTGCAACCTAAAGATATCATCGTGGGCGTAAATGGCCGCCCCATCCGCAATACCCCTGAACTACAAGAAATGGTAAGCCGTGCAAAAGCCGGCGATGTACTCAACATTTCCATCCTTCGCAAAGGTAAGGAAATAGAGGTGCCGGTGACGCTGCGCCCAGCCAAATGACTTTTGGTCAAATTTTAACAATTATCACGAAACTTATCCGGCCTCTCAAAGGTTGGTATGTACAATAATAGACTTGTTTAAAGTTGGTTTTTCGTTTTGTTTTGATGCGCCTGTTTCTCGCCAGAAGCAGGCGTTTTCTTTTACTTTTGCCCAGACAATTCCAAAGCGCATGAGTTTGTGGCTTCATCATCTGATAGGGCTGTTTTATCCGCGCCTGTGCTTAGCTTGCACGCGCCAGCATCCGCCACAACACAGCCTGCTATGCCCCTCCTGCCGGCTGCAACTACCGCGTACCGACCACTGGCAGCACCAGGAAAATGCCTTTACCGAGCGCTTCTGGGCACGAACGCCTCTGTACAGCGGGGCCGCCATGTTTCACTTTGTAAAAGGCGGCCGCGTGCAACATTTACTCCACCAACTCAAGTACGGCGGCAAGCCCGAAATCGGCGTGCAACTGGGTGAGTGGTTTGGAAGAGACTTGCGCCAATCACTGTTTTTCCAATCAGTAGAAGCTATTGTACCTGTGCCGTTGCACCCCAAAAAAGAGCACGCACGCGGCTACAACCAAAGCGATGTATTTGCCAAAGGGCTTAGTATGTCCATGGGCGTACCCTGGTACAAGCATGGACTGAAGCGCCAGCAGTTTACCGAAAGCCAGACCCGTAAAAGTCGTCTGGAGCGCTTCGGCAATGTGGAGGAGGTGTTTGTAGTGGGCGAAGCTGCCGCGTTGCAATCCAGGCATATCCTGCTGGTGGATGACGTAGTCACTACTGGTGCCACTTTAGAGGCCTGCGCCCACACCCTGCTCCATACGCTGCCCGACGTGCGCATCAGCATGGTTACCATTGCTATGGCAGGTTGAGATAAGCGCGGCAAAGTGTTGCTGACAAAAGCCCCGCCTTGACAAACCAATAATTCGCGCTGATCTGTTGCCATAAGGCAAAGCACAAAAGAATGCCCCTAAGAATGGCCGACAGCATATTTATGTTTTGCGCCAAGCAAGACAGCACGTACTCTTGGCGCTTGGCATCATAAACTCGTACAAACCACTCTTTCCTGGGCGGTTGTGTTCGAATACCCGGACGAAAGCCTCCTCATGGAAAGTTGCGCAGTGCCCAAGCGCGCAAATCCGCGCAAAAAATTGTTGTTTTATTGCATTAATAAGCAGATTTTCGCCCCCAAAACAAAGCGAGCATGAGCATGATTGAAGCCAAAGTGCCTGTCATAGGCGAATCAGTAACTGAAGTGACCCTATCCAAATGGCTAAAACCCAATGGCGCCTATGTCAACATAGATGAGCCGATATGCGAGTTTGAATCCGACAAAGCCACGCTGGAGTTTCCGGCAGAGGCTTCCGGCGTATTGCACCATGTAGCAGAAGAAGGGCAAGACCTAGCCATTGGCGCCCTGGTAGCTCGCATTGATACGGCAGCAGCCAAGCCAGCCAGCCAACCGGCCACCCCTATACAACAAGAGGCCACCCCCGCCGATGCCCAGCCTGCCAAAGCCACTGCTGCCCAGCCGCCTGCTCATATTACTTCTCATGCCACTGGCCACCCTTCTCCGGCCGCAGCCAAGATATTGAAAGAGGCCAATGTGCCTGCCTCTGCCGTAGCTGGCACAGGTCGAGATGGCCGCATCACCAAGGCTGATGCCTTGCAAGCCGTAGCCGCGCCACCTGCCGCAAAACCTGCAACTGCAGAGCCACCTGCCACGCTTGCACCGGTTGCGCCCACAGCTCATACCCCTGCTTTCAGCCGCCACGAAGAACGCAAGAAAATGAGCCGTATGCGGCGCACCATCTCCGCTCGCTTAGTGAAAGCCAAAAACGAAACCGCCATGCTCACCACCTTCAATGAGGTGGATCTCAGCGAAGTCATGGCTTTGCGCAGCCGTTACAACGAACGCTTCGAGAAAAAACACGGCATCAAACTGGGCTTTATGTCGCTCTTTGCCAAAGCCTGTGCCAAAGTACTCCTGGAAATGCCCGATGTGAACGCCCGCATTGAAGGTGACGAAATTGTGTATCACGATTACGTGGACATATCCATCGCTATTTCTACGCCCAACGGGCTGGTGGTACCACCAGTGCGCAACGTAGAGTCCCTGAGTTTTGCCGAAATAGAGCACGCCATCAAGCACTTGTCGGCAAAGGCACGCAACGGCACGCTCTCGCTGGAAGAAATGCAAGGCGGTACGTTTACCATCACCAACGGCGGGGTGTTTGGCTCGCTCATGAGTACGCCCATTCTCAACGAGCCGCAGTCAGCTATACTAGGCATGCACGCCATCAAGGAGCGCCCTGTGGCAATAAATGGCCAGGTGGTTATCCGCCCCATGATGTACCTGGCGCTCTCTTACGACCACCGTATCATAGACGGCAGTACCTCTGTAACCTTTCTGGTGAAAGTAAAAGAACTGCTGGAAGATCCTGGGCTGTTGTTGCTAGAGTTGTAGCCGTGCTGATACCGCGCTAAAACTCACAAGTTAGAGGTAAGGAGTAGGTCCAGGTCAGTGTACTTGATTTGAAAGCGTTTGCCAAGGTACTCATTAGTCAGGTAGCCTTTGTAGGCATATACCCCATGGCGCATACCCGAGTTGGCCAGGATGTAGTGTTCTAGGCTGCCAGCGCCACCGGCGCGGATGAGCATAGGCGATAGGATATTGCTCACTGCCATAGAAGCCGTGCGTGCTACGCGCGAAGCAATGTTGGGCACGCAATAATGAATGACGTCGTGCTTAACGAAAGTGGGGTGCTCCAACGAAGTGACTTCAGAGGTGGCAAAACAGCCGCCCTGGTCAATACTCACGTCGATGATGACGGCACCGGGCTTCATTTTTTCCACGATCTCCTCACCTACCATAATCGGGCTGCGCCCGGTTTTGGAGTGCATGGCACCAATAGCTACGTCGGCAGTGACCAGCTCCTGCTCTAGGATGTAGGGGTCAATGGCGGAAGTAAATAGCGGGCGGCCTACGAGGTTTTGCAAGCGCTTGAGTTTATACACGTTGTTGTCGAAGATGCGCACTTCGGCGCCCAGCCCCAGCGCGGTACGGGTGGCATACTCCGCTACGATGCCCGAACCGAGAATGACCACCTTGGGGCTAGGCACACCCGAAATGCCGCCCAACAGGATGCCGCGGCCTCCGCCGGTATTGGCCATGAGTTCGGCAGCTGTGAGCATGGCACTGATACCAGCCAACTCGCTCATAATGCGCACAATGGGGAAGGTGTCGGAGTTGTCTTTGATGTACTCCATGGCTAAAGCAATGACGCGCTTCTGCCGCAACTTGTAGATGTACTCATCGCTCAGGGTGGGTAGCTGCAGCGGCGAAATGAGAATCTGGTTGGGGTGCATCATCTCGATCTCCTCCGGCGTAGGTGGCGCCACCTTGATAACGGCCGAGGCCTGATACACTTGCTCGGGGGTGTAGAGCACGTCGGCGCCAGCTTCAGCATACTCATGGTCAGTATAGTTAGCTTTCTGCCCGGCACCAGCTTCTATCACCACTCGGTGGCCATGTGCAGTGAGGGTGGCCACTGCAGAGGGTATAAGCGCCACGCGATTTTCCTGCAGGGTGATCTCGCGGGGGATGCCAATGTAGAGTTTTTCGCGCTTGATGGGTATTTCCAGCATCTCGGCCTGAGGGTGCAAATGCCCCTCAGTCAGAATTTTGGGTACAGGTATCTTGCGTTCCTTATCACTCATGAGCAGGTGCCAGCGGGTTTTTGCGCCGAATTTACAAAAGTAATAATTTTTTGTGCCAGGCCAACTATCTTTGCACATCGAAAGCGTGTTGCGGGGTGGGATGTTATACTTCGATCCAACAAGTTTTGTGCACAACAACTGCAAATCATGTACAAAACTTGGCGCTGTTCAGTATGGCCCTACTCCAACCAGTTTGACTGGCGCTGCTAAAAAACCAACCTTTGCCTATCGCATCCATCAATTCAATATCCAATGAGCGTGCAAACTATCCTGGACAATATCCAGACTCGGGCAAACCACAATGCCCCCATCGGTTCCTCCATCAAACTCGACTTTGGCGACGGCCAGGTCATCCACGTTGATGGTACAGGCGATACCAACCTCGTGACTCAGGACGACAAAGACGCTGCTTGCGTGGTGCATGTCAGCGCCAATGACATGCTGGAACTCCTCCAGGGCAAACTCAACCCCATGACGGCCTTCATGTTCGGCAAGCTCAAGGTCAAGGGCGATATGAGCGTGGCTATGAAGTTGCAATCGTTCTTGGAATAGAAGCAATTAGTTGTGAACCCAACTATTGTCGGTTTGTTGTTGCTTATACTCCAAAAAGTATAAAATTTCACTCTAGTGAGGAGCTAAAGCCATCTGATGGCGCTACATCACATCTTCACAGACTACTTGTTATCACTCACAACCTAAAGCGACAAACCGATGATGCAACTGTTCAAACCCTGGAGATTATTCGGCCAATCTCTGTTCGCTATTTTCGCTATTACTGCATCGGGATTTGCCACCAGTGCCGTCAGCTCCTGCCGCCAGGAACCCATAGAGCCGGCCTGTGACCCTGCGCTTACACCTGTCATTTTTGTGCACGGCTTTCTGGCCTCTGGCGACACCTACGCCGACCAAGTCATGCGCTTTGAGGTGAATCGCTACTGCCCCGACAGGCTCTACGCCTTCGACTGGAACTCCCTGGCTAGTGCTACTGCTGCCGTGGCTCAACTGGATGCCCTTGTAGATCGCGTGCTGGCTACCACCGGTGCAGCCAAGATCAACCTGGTAGGGCACTCCGCCGGCGGAGGGCTGGGATATTCCTACCTGGCCGACGCCGCGCGCGCAGCCAAAGTAGCCCACTACGTACACCTGGGCAGCGGGGCCCACAGCAAACCTGCTGGCCCCAACGGCGAAATTCCTACGCTAAACCTCTATTCTGCCGATGACCGCGTAGTATCGGGTGCAGACATTCCAGGCGCTATCAACAAGCGCTACACTGGCCTGGATCACTACCAGATTGCCACTGCGCCCGAAGTCTTTGCTGAAATGTATGCCTTCTTTAACCAGGACAAGCAGCCCGCCAGCACCCGTATTGAGCGTGATAAGGACATCCGCCTCTCCGGCAAGGTGCTCACCCTCGGCGAAAATAGCCCGCAAGCAGGTGCTACCGTAGAAATCTACGAAGTGAACCCTGATGATGGTCGCCGCAAAACAACCCAACCCACGGCTACCCTCACCACCGATGCCAACGGCAACTGGGGCCCATGGCTAGCCAAAGCTGATACCTACTACGAGTTCTTTGTGCGTACCGCCAACACCAATGACCGCCCGCTGCACTACTACCGCGAGCCGTTTCAGCGCTCCAACCAACTGGTGTATTTGCGTACCGTTCCTGGACCTGGCTCTCTGGCAGGCATCTTGCTGGCCGGCTTGCCTCGGAACGACGACCAAAGCGTACTCGCGGTATTCAGTGCGTCCAGGGCAGTTATCCATGGCCGTGACAACCTCAGCGCCGACAACTTTGTTCTCTCAACCGCCCAGTTAACGCCCGCCAGCAAAACCGTCATCGCCATGTTTCTTTACGACAACAACGATGGCCAAACCAGCGGCAACGTCCATGCCAACTTCCAGTTTTTACAATCTTTCCTTACTGGAGTGGACTTCTCCATTCCTACTGCCACACCAGCTTCGGTAAAACTAGAGTTCAATGGCCGAAAGTTGTTTGTGCCCAACTGGAAATCTGCTACCGAGGGGGTAAGCGTAGCAGTGTTTGATTGAAAATAAAACTTAGACATGACCCTCCCAAAAAACTACCTGCTCAATATTGTACCACCCATACCTATTCTGACACTATAGCGTATGGAATCCTCCATGTCTCGCAAATCTATACTTGACGTTTTTTTTGGCAGTTCAGAAATTCTTGGATAACTTGCCTCTGTTTGACCAACAAGAGCCGCAAGCATGTACCTTTCAAGGGTTGGCCACTATGAAAGTATGCTGTAACAATCGTTTTGCATGGAAATTAAAATCTTATGCCGCGCTTTAAGATACCCATTCAGCCTGCGCTCAACTTGCTCATCAAAACGCACTCCTACCATGAAAATCGCTGTACTCTTACCCTGCCTGGCACTGGCTTTTCTGGCCTGCAAGCAGATTAACCCACCCAAGCCACAAGTGTTTCGCAAAAATACGGCACTACCCCTGGAACGCATCCGCCTACCCGAAGGCTTCCGCATTGACGTGTATGCCGAAAACGTAGCCAATGCCCGCTCGCTGGAATGGACGCCCAATGGAACCCTCTTTGTAAGCACCCGCGACAAAGGCTTTGTGTATGCCCTGCGCGATACCAACAAAGACTACTATGCCGATCAGATGTTCGTCATTGCCAAAGGCCTGAAAATGCCCAATGGCGTAGCCTTCAAAGACGGCAGCCTCTACGTGGCCGAGGTGAGCCGCATCCTTCGCTTCGACGATATTGAAACTCGCCTGGACAATCCACCCGCGCCAGTGATCGTCTTTGATAAATACCCCACCGATACTCACCACGGCTGGAAGTACATCGCATTCGGCCCTGACGGCAAGCTCTACGTGCCCGTAGGCGCACCCTGCAACATCTGCGAAAAGGAAAACGAAATCTATGCCACCATCACCCGCCTTAACCCCGATGGCACAGGCCTGGAAATCGTGCAGCGCGGCATCCGCAACACCGTAGGCTTTACCTGGCATCCGGAAACCCGCGAGCTCTGGTTCACCGATAATGGCCGCGACTGGATGGGCGACGACCTACCCGCCTGCGAGGTCAATCACGCTCCTCACGACTTTATGCACTTTGGCTACCCCTACTGCCACCAGGGCGACCTGCCCGACCCAGAGTTTGGCGCCAAGCGCTCCTGCTCCGAATTTACCCCACCCGCTCAAAAACTCGGCCCGCACACCGCCCCTCTCGGCATCGAGTTTTACACTGGTAAGCAATTTCCCAAGGCCTATCGAAACCAGATTTTCGTAGCAGAACACGGCTCCTGGAATCGAAGTAAAAAAATTGGCTACCGCGTTGTACTTTTACGGCTCGAAGGTGCCAAAGTCGTCAGTTATGAACCCTTCGCCGAGGGCTGGCTCGACACCGCCAAAGACGAGGTATTTGGCCGTCCGGTGGATATTGAACTACTACCCGACGGCTCCATGCTCGTATCCGACGACTACGCCGACGCCATTTATCGAATCAGTTATGTGGGCAAATAACCAACATTGAAATCATGCGCTCGCACAGCACCGTCGTCGCTGCCAACCTTAATCCCAAACTGACCAAGCGTCCGGCTGCACTGAGCGCATTGTCAGCGGAGGCATTTGCACAAGGCATCTGCCAGGGCGACCGCGTGCTGCTCAGTCGAGCCATTACCCTGCTGGAAAGCCGCCTGCCTCGCCACAGAGAGTTAGGGTTGCAAATTCTCAATGCCTGCCTTCCCTGCCGCGTGCCTTCTTTTCGCATAGGCATTACTGGAGCCCCAGGTGCCGGCAAGAGCACCTTCATCGAAGCCCTGGGGCAGTACGCTATTACACAGGGTCATAGAGTAGCCGTACCAGCCATTGACCCCTCGAGCAAGCGCAGTGGCGGTAGTATTCTAGGCGACAAAACCCGCATGACCTCCCTGGCAGCATCTGACCATGCCTACATCCGCCCATCCCCAGCCGGCAACACCCTGGGGGGGGTAGCCAGCGCCACTCGTGAAACTATCCTACTGTGCGAAGCCGCCGGATACGACCTTATCCTAGTAGAAACCGTAGGCGTAGGCCAGTCTGAAGTTGCTGTACACGATATGGTGGACTGCTTCCTGTTGCTCCTATTGCCTGGCGCCGGCGACGAACTCCAGGGCATCAAGCGCGGCATTGTAGAAATGGCAGACCTCCTGGCCGTCAACAAAGCTGACGGCGACCGCGTACCCCTGGCCAAGCGCGCACAGGCGGAGTACCGCAACGCCTTGCACCTGTTTGCACCCAAAGATACCGGCTGGACACCCCAGGTGCTCACTTGTTCAGCAACTACTGGCGAGGGCATGGCCGAAGTATGGAATGCCCTGCAAAACTACCGGCAAAGCATGACATCGGAAGCCTTGGTGCAACGCCGCCAACAGCAAGACTTAGAATGGATGCACCAGTACCTCCGGCATGAATTGTGGGAGGCTTTCAGCCGGCATCCCAAAGTGCTTGAGCAACTTCCCAGCGTAGAAAACGCTGTACAAAGTGGCAGGCTTGCGCCATCGGCTGCAGCAAAGCAGTTATTAGAAGTTTTTATGGGATACGGCGATACCGCGCCCTGATTTTTGCGTCTTGTATTTGAACTTAAGCCCTTTTGAAGGGGTATAAGAGGTGATTGGTCGGGTGCAGCAAGCCATTCGACGTTTTTATGCGCCTGTATGCATTGACAAACACTGTATATTTGTTTCATCACCATCATAAAACCATTGTCTATGAGATCGCTTACTGTTGGCATTGTACTGGTTGTGATTGCCTTGATCCTGTTTATGGCAGGCTGCAACTCATACAACAGTTTTGTAGACCAGGAAGAAGAAGTAGAAAACGCCTGGAGCAAAGTGCAAAGCGCTTATCAACGACGCGCCGACCTGATACCCAACCTGGTGAACACGGTGAAAGGCGCTGCGCAGTTTGAACAGCAAACCCTCGAAGCCGTAGTAAATGCCCGCGCTCGCGCCACCAGCATCAACATTGATCCGGCCAACGTGACGCCGGAAAAGCTCAAGGAATTCCAGCAAGCTCAGAGCGAGCTGTCGCAAAGCCTGGGCCGGCTTTTGGTGGTAGCCGAAAACTACCCCCAGCTCAAAGCCACTCAAGCCTTCATTGAGCTACAGGCACAATTGGAAGGCACAGAAAACCGCATTAAAGTGGAGCGCGACCGCTACAATGATGTGGTCACGGCCTACAACAAGAGCGTACGCCGCTTTCCGGGTAGCCTCTTTGCCGGCATGTTTGGTTTTTCGCAAAAGGCCCAGTTCGAAGCAGAGCAGAGCGCCCAAAAAGCACCCGAGGTCAAGTTTTGATGAAGCCCTACCATGATCCAACTGTTCAGCGCTGAAGAAGAAGCTGCCATTGTGAAGGCTATCCAGGCCGCCGAGGCGCAGACCTCCGGCGAGGTACGCGTACATATTGAGAAAAATTGCCGCGGCGACATAATGAAAGCAGCAATACGCACCTTCCGAAAGCTGGGCATGCATCGCACTGCCAATCGCAATGGCGTGCTCATCTTCATTGCACCAGAACGACGCGAGTTGGCCATTGTAGGCGACGCTGGCATACATGCCGTAGCGCCACCGGGCTTCTGGGATGCCGAGCGCGACCTCATGATTGAAGGCTTTCGCCAAGGCCAAGCCGCCCAAGGCATCTGCACTGCCATTGCTGCTGTTGGCGAAAAACTTAAGGCACACTTCCCTGTACAGCCAAATGACGCCGATGAATTACCTAATGAAGTATCTTACAGTGACTGAGCAAGCGATCCACTCTTACACCAGAGTGCCACGCAGGTATAGGCTGGGGCGCGTGCTTTGGCTGTGGGCCTGGGTAGTGCTTTTGCTTTTCGCAGACACAGTAGTATCGCAAGCTAAGCAGACGCCGCCTCGACCTGTTCCTCCCCGCCTGGTCAACGACTACACCCGCCTGCTATCGCCTGGCGAAATGGAAGCGCTGGAGCGAAAACTGGTAGCCTACAACGATTCCACCTCCACACAGATAGCCATAGTGATTGAAAACAGCCTGGAAGGCGACGATGTGTTTGACTACTCGCTTCGCCTGGCGCAGTCCTGGGGCATCGGCCAGGATGAGAGTGACAATGGCGTGCTAATCTATGTGGCTCTTCAAGACCGAAAACTATACATCCATACTGGCTACGGTGCCGAGCGCTTCCTACCTGACGCTATGGCCAAGCGCATCATTGAAAATATACTCAAGCCAACTTTTCGAGAAGGACAGTACTACCAGGGTTTAGACCAGGCTACCAGCGTCATCATGCAGTTGGGGGCAGGCGAGTTCACCGCCGAACCTCGCCCTGAAGACGAAAGCTTCCCCTGGATAACCCTTCTTCTGCTCATAGCGCTCATTATCTTTTTCTCTTATCTTGGTCGCATGGGGCGTTATCATCGCCACGACGACGATGATGATGGCGGCTATTGGCGTGGTGGGCGCTACGACATGGGGCCGCGCGGCGGATGGGTGATGTTTCCTCCAAGCGGAGGGGGTGGCGGCTGGTCGGGCGGTGGAGGAGGCGGCTTTGGTGGCTTTGGCGGCGGCAGTTTTGGCGGTGGCGGTGCCGGCGGCAGTTGGTAAAATAATGCGAGAAGCTGCCCAGTGCAATGTGCCCGCGCAGCTTCTACAGTGACTTTTGTCTGTTGTAAAGCAAAAGTGCAAAATGCCAGTAGCGCAGTTTTACTCTGCCACCACCTCAAAGTTTAAGTCAGGTTGTATTTCTTTGTGTAGCAGCAACTTGGCAGTGTAAGCTCCCAACATTTTAATGTCTTCTTCGGGCAGTTGTATTTTGCGGCGGTCCACATCTATGTTAAACTGCTCCTTTAGCGCTGCTGCAATCTGTACGGTGGTGACACTGCCAAAAATCTTGCCACTGGTGCCGGCCTTTGCACCGATTTGCAACACCTTGCCTTCCAGAGCATTAGCAATAGCTTGGTATTCTCCTATGAGTTGAGCTTCTTTGGCTTCTTCTAGGCGCTTCAGACCTTCCAGACGATTGCGGTTAGTCTTGTTAGCCACAATAGCCATACCCTTGGGAATGAGGTAATTGCGGCCGTACCCATCGCGTACTTTGACAATGGTATGCTTTTCGCCTACTTTTTCGATATGTTGCAACAGGATAATTTCCATGACTTTCTGATTGATTTGATGGTAAAACAGACTACTTCAGCATATCGGTGACAAACGGCAGCAAAGCAAGGTGGCGAGCACGCTTTACAGCAGTAGCCACTTTGCGCTGATACTTGAGCGAGTTGCCGGTGATCCGGCGGGGCAGTAGTTTACCTTGGTCATTGACAAACTGGAGCAGGAAATCGGCATCCTTGTAGTCAATGTATTTGATCCCGAATTTGCGGAAGCGGCAGTACTTTTTGCGATTCTGCCCAATTTTAGGGTTGCTCAGGAACTTAATATCGTCTCTGGACGTAGCCATGATGTCTTGCTTATTTTTCAGTTAAAGGAAAATGGTAGTGATTACTCAATCAGTTTTGGGTAGTATCGTCTTCAGCAGCTAACATAGCCTCTGCAGCATCTTCTGCAGTGTAGGGCAGTGGCTCTCCTGCTTCAGGCTCAGCTACGGGAGCTTCTACAGAGGCAGCAACAGGTTCTGCTTCGATTGCGCCAGAGGCTGCTGATACCGGGTCAAGGGCTAGTGCGGCAGTTTGGGCGGGTTCTGCAACTTCCTTGTCGGCCACCTTGCGCTTTTTGCCGATGAGACCCTTGCGCTTGTCGTCATTGTACTTGACGCCAAACTTGTCTAGCGCCACCGTGAGGAAGCGCAGCAGGCGTTCGTCGCGGCGCATGTTTAGTTCAAATTCGGTCAGGAACTCTGCGCTGGTGCAAGAAAACTCCACGCAGAAATAAACCCCCGACGAACGGCGCTTGATCTCGTAGGCCAACTGGCGCAAGCCCATTTTGTCTACGTGTACGATATGGCAACCTACCTTTTCCAGGTAATTGACATATGTCTGAGCTGTCGCTTCAATTTCATCGCCCGACAGCACTGGATCCACGATGAAAGTAACCTCGTAATTTCTCATTGATAATCAGACATAAGAGTGAAAAAATCAAAAAAAGCGGGCACAAAGGTAGCTAACGCTCCGCATTCAGGCAAATTTTTAAAAAAGAAAACTTTCAGCCAATGCATATCTCGAAGCAGTAGTGGACTTTGGCATTGCGAAAGTCCGGTGGTATAGTCTGTGCGCTGATGTCCATAATGCGGGCACCAGCCCAGATGGCCTCGTGCTGCAGACGAAATTTGCGGGAGTTGGTAGAAAAATACAGTACGCCATCCGGCTTCAGGCGGCGCAGGCAGCGGTTAATGAGGTAGGGGTGGTCTCTTTGCACGTCAAAGGGATAGTTCATGCGCTTAGAGTTGGAGAAGGTCGGCGGATCCAGCACAATGAGGTCATATTTTTCTTCAGGGGCTTGTTTGAGCCACTCTGTAACGTCAGCTTGGATGAAGCGGTGAGCGGGGTTTTCCAGGTGGTTAAGGCGGAGGTTGTCGCGTGCCCACTGCAAGTAAGTGGCCGACATGTCTATGGTAGTAGAGCCCGAAGCGCCTCCGGCAGCGGCATACACTGTGAAGGAACCAGTGTAGGCAAAGAGGTTGAGCAGCGTTTTGCCATTGGCGCGCTCGCGCACCATACGGCGAGTGATGCGGTGGTCTAAGAACAGCCCTGTGTCGAGGTAGTCGCTTAGGTTGACTTTAAACTGCAGCCCCCCCTCCCGTACCGTAAAAACAGCGTGCTGGTCAGCCAATTTTTCATACTGGGCGTTGCCCTTTTGCCGGCTTCGGGTTTTGAAGAATACGGCTTCGTGCGGAAGGCCAAAAGTGTCGGCCAGGGTTTGCCGGCATCCCCTGCGCCAAAGCTCGTATTCAGTTTCGTCCAGAGGATGCCGGCGCTCATATTCTGCCGCATGAATGCGCCCCTCGTACCAGTCCACCACCAGCGGAAACTCTGGTATATCGGCATCGTAGAGGCGATAGCAACTCACATCTTCGCGACGTGCCCACTTGGCCAGGTGGCGCTGCATCTTGAGCAGGCGGTTGGCCAGCATCTGAAAATCGGGTAGCGGCATAGCAACAATGATACCTAATTGGCATCTATAACCCTGCCGGAGCCGGTAATGTTGACCAACAACGAGGGGTTGCCGCGATAGAGTACGTCGCCAGTACCGGTGATGCGCACATTGAGGCGGCTATTGGCTCGCACCTCGGCGCTGCCCGAACCGCTGATGGTAATGTCCGCTTCGCGCATGTCCAGGCCAAAAGCCTTGAGCCGCCCGGAGCCGCTGATAAGCATGTCAAGTTTATTGCCCATGCCCTCCAGCGCCATGGTGCCAGAGCCGGAAATAGTGGCATTCACGTCATTGCAGTTCAACCCCAGATCAATAGTACCCGAGCCCGGCAGGTGCAGCTCAATGTCGTCCACATCAAAGGTATTGTCGCCAAAAATGCGGCCTGAACTATTCAGCGTCAGCTTGCGGATGTTGGGTAGAGTGATGAAGATGCGCACATCGCTGAAGTCGCGAAGGCAGCGGTCGGGCTCAATGCGCCATTCGCGTTCGCGCACAGTGAGGCGCACGCGATCTATAATGTTTTGCTGAGCTTCGATAGTGACTGATTGCTGAGCACCTTGGGTAATGATGACCTCAGCAACCATGTTGAGCTGAATGGCGTCGAACGCGGGCAGCGTGAAATTTTGCGATACGATACCACCTCTACCGTTGACACAACTGAGGATGTCGTCATCGTCAAAATCGAAGAAGCAACCGGATGCCAGTACGGTGATGGCTAGTACTCCAATGAGCCATTGTATTTTTTTCACGGTGTTGAGATTTTTTTTGAAAAAAGAAATGTTAACGGCCATTGCCAAACCAGCCAAATCGGAAGGTCAGCGTAGCTGTTGGGCCACTAAAGTCGGCATCCTTGTACGGAGCTCTCGCGTTGGCACCGTTCACCAGGCGATAGCCCGCCGAGCCAGCTATCCGAAACCAGTGCAACAGGTTGAGTTCAGCACCTACTTCTGGCGTAAAAACGAAAATCTGATCCACTTCGGTATTGCGCGAACGGTCTAGCAATATATTGAGCGCGCCCCAGCCCATTCGCGCGCTGCCGTACAGGTGGGCGGCCTTATGAGTAGGCGTTGTAACGCCCAACCAAAAGCCACCATGCGCCAGTTCCAGGCGATCAATGTTGTTGTTTTTCAGCACGGCTCTCAAATCCGCTGTGCCGGAGCCGTAGCCACCCAGAAAGAAGTGGTCAAACACAATGCCGCCACCACCACCAAAGCTGGTACCGAACCCCTTGCGCAAGCCCATTTCTACGATGGGGCCGCCAAAGCCACCTACTACGCGGCCTTTGCCAAAGATGGTTTCGTGCTGTGCACGCAGCCCTGCCGAACAGGCCAGTAAAAGGGCCGCAGCTAAAAATATTGCTTTCATGTTGTCTTGAAGTTTTATGATGATGACTACAATTAAGCGCCGCCAACCTGATCACTGCCAGATCAGTAGCTGGCGTCGAGTATTTTAATAATTCAAATCCTAATCCCCAGGGCAAATCCTGCCCAGGCCTTAGCATGAGCCGAGCCCGAGCGCCCTTGCCAAAAGCTATCTGGCGGCAGACTGGAACCGGCGAGGCCAGTGTCGGAGCCTATGCGCCGCAACAGTACCAGATTCAGCGATGGCCCACCAAAGATACTGAAGTGAGACGCCATCTGCAGGCCAATGCCCCAAGATAACCCCCGGATGCGATGGCTGCTCCATGAGTCCCAAGGTGCAAGCGCCTGCACAATGTTGAAATTGTACGCACCAAACGTCAGGCCTATATTGCCATAAAACGGGTCGGTGCACGCTGGCTCTTTGGGCGGCGCTTGTATTGGTTCGGCCGGCCGTTCCAGACAGCGGGTACGCCATTGTTCCAGGGCGGCTACTTTCGCCCAGTGTGCTTTCTGGTGTTCCAGGGCAGCCATTTCTTCCTTTTTCAACTCTTGGGGCGGATATAACGAACTGGCTTGTACTGGCGGTTTGATTTTGGGTATCTCCAGCAAGATGCCGGCGGATTCAGGTTTGCGCAGGCGCTCCGACTTGAGCACCACCTGGCCGTTGAGCGCAGCATACTGCACCGGCTGGTTTTCAAACAAGCGATCCAGCACCTTATACAAAGGCTTACCTTGGGCTTCTATAGTTACCCGCCGTACGGGTGCTGCTGCTGCAGTGTGCCATACAAAGCGCAGCCAGATGCGACGCGCTTTGTAGGCAGGGTAGCTGGCAGCCGTAGCGGTATCCAGGCGCTGCCAAGCAGCGGGCATAGTTGGGCGGTATGATGTGTTTCCAAAGTTTTTGCGCATCTTCAAAGAATTTTTGACGGGCCGAGGTGGCCTGCACCTAGTACATGAATTGGTTGTGCTCCTCGGGGGTGATTTCCCCGGCGAGGAGTTTGCCCACGTATTTGGCAAATTAGTCAGTGATTTGCGTATCCCTCAATTCCCAGAAAAAGATGCAATCCCTGGCAGCATACCCCTATATGGAAAAGAATTTTTGATTTTTACAGAAAACCTGCGTGCAGCATTGGTTTGATAGAGGGCGTAACTCGTAAAAGGTGGGAGAAATCGCTTAGCGCGAGGGCGCGAATTTATTTAGATAGGATAGCTGGTCAAAACGATTCAGTGCCCGAGCCGGCGCCAGTTTTTTCGAAGCGCCAGTGGCGTGAGTAGCGTTTTCTAGCGCTTTGATAGCCGCTGAGTGCTGAGCAAGCGATTGTCGCGACCCATGATTTGCACTAGATACATGCCTTTGGGCAAATCGCCGATGAAGTAGCGCTCGCCTTCTGCATAGGCAAAGGTTTTCAACTGGCGGCCCAGGAGGTTATATACAGTGATATGATCAATGTTTTGCTGGCTGGTAATGCTGAAATAATCTGCCGCCGGATTAGGGAAAACCTGGAGGATACTAGTTTCAGCGCTGCGGCTGTTGCGGCTACTATCGCCCCCACTGTAGGCCAATTGGGCATGGGCGGCCAAGCCAATAAACAAGAAGGAGAGTGCAAGTAGAGTTTTCTTCATGCGGACTACATTGTTCAAGCATATAACAAAGGCGCAAAATACGCCAATTGTTTGGGCGATGCAAGCATAACACCCTAGGTTTATCAAAATTTTAACGAAACGGAGGTAATAAAGTCACTATCGGCGCTCTACAAAAGCGACCGGAAGTAAGCAACAAAGTCCTCCACGGGCATAGCGCCTTGGTCGCCCTCACCCTGGCGGCGCACCGCCACAGTGCGGTTTTCCACTTCTTTTTCGCCTACAATGAGCATGAGCGGCACACGCTTGACCTCGGCATCGCGGATTTTGCGGCCTATGGTTTCGTTGCGATCGTCCAAATAGCCGCGTATATCGTATTGATTCAGAAGCACCTCCACCTCGCGGCAATAGTCGTGAAACTTGTCGCTGATGGGTAGCAAGGCGTACTGCTCGGGGGCCAGCCAAAGGGGGAATTTGCCGGCAGTATTTTCAATCAGGATGCTAATGAAGCGCTCCATAGAGCCGAAAGGCGCCCGATGAATCATAACCGGCGTATGCGGCTGGTTGTCAGCACCGATGTATTCCAGTTGGAAGCGCTCGGGCAGGTTGTAGTCTACCTGGATGGTGCCCAACTGCCAGGATCGGCCAATGGCATCTTTGATCATAAAGTCCAGTTTAGGACCATAAAAGGCGGCTTCGCCCAGTTCAGTAACGGTTTCGAGGCCGGCTTCGGCTGCTGCTTCGATGATGGCCTGCTCGGCGATAGCCCAGTTTTTCTCGGAGCCGATGTATTTGGAGGGATTTTCGGGGTCGCGCAGGGAAATCTGGGCAGTGAATTTTTCGAAGCCCATTTTGGCCAGCACGGTACGCGTGAGGTCAAGCACGTTGAGAAACTCCTCCTTGACTTGCTCGGGGGTGCAGAAGATGTGGGCGTCGTCTTGCGTAAAGCCCCTCACGCGCGACAGGCCGTGCAACTCACCGCTCTGCTCGTAGCGATACACTGTGCCAAACTCGGCTAGGCGCAGGGGTAGTTCCTTGTATGAGCGAGGCCTGTGGCCGTAGATTTCGCAATGGTGTGGGCAGTTCATGGGCTTGAGTAAGAACGACTCGCCCTCGCGGGGCGTATGGATGGGCTGGAAGCTATCGGCGCCGTATTTTTCGTAGTGCCCAGAGGTGACGTAGAGGTCTTTCTTTCCAATGTGTGGCGTCACGACCATCTTGTAGCCGCGCTTTTCCTGCTCTTGCCGCAGGAAGTTCATCAGGCGCTCGCGCAGTTGCGTACCCTTGGGTAGCCATATTGGCAGCCCGGCACCTACACGCTCGGAGAACATAAAGAGTTCGAGTTCTTGGCCAATTTTGCGGTGGTCGCGTTTTTTGGCCTCCTCGAGCATATGCAAGTATTCTTCCAGCTCTTTCTGTTTGGGGAAGGTGATGCCGTAGATGCGGGTCATCTGCTTGCGGGTTTCGTCGCCACGCCAGTAAGCACCAGCCAGCGCCAGCAGTTTTACCGCCTTAATTTTCTCGGTATTAGGAATGTGCGGCCCGCGACACAGGTCTACAAAGTTGCCTTGCTCGTAAAAAGTGATGGAGCCGTCGGCCAGTTCCTGAAGGAGTTCTACCTTGTATTCATCGCCTTTGGCTTCAAAGTATTGGATGGCATCGGCTTTGCTTACTTCACGGCGCCTGAATTCACTTTTGTTGCGAGCCAGTTCGAGCATTTTGGCCTCAATGGCGGCAAAGTCATTGGTGGAGAGTTGGCGGTCGCCGGGATCTATATCGTAATAAAAGCCGTTTTCAATGGGAGGGCCAATGCCAAACTTAGTGCCGGGGAAGAGTGCTTCCAAGGCTTCAGCCATGAGGTGGGCGGAGGAGTGCCAGAAGGTGGCCTTGCCGTCCTTGTCGTCCCAGGTAAGGAGTTGCAAGGTGGCGTCTTCATTTATAGGTCGGGTGGCATCCCATACTTCACCATTGACCTTGGCAGAAAGCACATTGCGCGCCAAGCCCTGGCTGATAGACTCAGCAATTTGCATGGAAGTAACTCCTTTCTCGTAAGTTCTGATTTGACCGTCGGGGAACTTGATGTTTATCGTTTGCATCACAATCTGTGTACTGTCTGTCTGCGAAAGAGGTTGATGATTTGGATAACGAGCTCTAAGAAGCTACTAAAGCGATTTGGCTCAGCGCCAAAGGCTGGCAAAAGCTAAAAAACTTAGAGTTTTTGCTTAGTTTCGATGATGTCGTAGGCTTCGATGATGTCGCCGGGTTTGATATCGTTAAAGTTCTTGATGGCAATACCGCATTCCATGCCGGAGCGCACCTCTTTGACGTCCTCCTTGAAGCGCTTAAGCGAGGCGATCTCAGCGGTCTGACCTTCCTTGGTGGGATAGATGACGATGCCGTCGCGGATGAGGCGGATGTGGTTGTTGCGCAGCACTTTACCCTCGGTGACCTGGCAGCCAGCCACTGTACCAACTTTCGAGATTTTAAACACCTCTTTGACCTCGATAGTGCCAAGTATTTTTTCTTCGCGCTTGGGCTCCAGCATCCCTTCGATGGCCATTTTGATTTCTTCGATAGCCTCGTAGATGATGGAGTAGAGCTTGATTTGCACGCCTTCGCGCTCGGCTAGTTTGCGGGCGCCGCTGGTAGGGCGCACCTGGAAGCCGATGATGATGGCATCGGAGGCAGAGGCCAGCAGGATGTCGGATTCGGTAATGGCGCCCACGGCTTTATGTATTACGTTTACGTTCACCGTTTCAATAGAGAGCTTGATGAGCGAGTCAGAGAGGGCTTCAACGGAGCCGTCCACATCGCCTTTAACGATGAGATTGAGCTCGCGGAAGTTGCCGAGGGCGAGTCGGCGGCCAATTTCGTCGAGGCTGATGCGCTTGGTGGCGCGGCTGGTTTGTTCGCGGGCGATCTGGGCGCGGCGGCTGGCAATTTCGCGGGCTTCCGATTCGTGCTCTACCACTTTGAACCGCTCGCCAGCAGTGGGCGCACCATTGAGGCCTAGCACCAGCACAGGGGTGGAGGGGCCAGCCGCCTTGACGTTCTTACCACGCTCGTTGAACATGGCCTTGATCTTGCCGGAGTATTCGCCAGCCACCATGGGGTCGCCTACGTGTAGTGTGCCGTTTTGCACAAGTAGTTTGCTGACGTAGCCCCGGCCTTTGTCCAGGGAGGCTTCAATGACTGTGCCCACGGCCTTGCGGTTGGGGTTGGCTTTTAGCTCCTGGATTTCGGCTTCGAGGAGGATTTTCTCGAGTAGTTCGTCAATACCCTGGCCGGTTTTGGCTGAGATGTCTTGTGATTGATACTTGCCACCCCATTCTTCGACGAGAAAGTCCATGGCTGCCAACTCCTGCTTGATGCGTTCGGGTTGGGCGCCTTCCTTATCCACTTTATTAATGGCAAAGACAATGGGGACGCCAGCAGCCTGGGCATGGCTGATAGCTTCGCGGGTTTGGGGCATGATGCTGTCATCAGCAGCTACCACAATGACGGCAATATCGGTGACTTTGGTACCCCTAGCTCGCATGGCGGTGAAGGCTTCGTGGCCGGGCGTATCCAGGAAAGTGACCTTTTTTCCGTCGGCCAGTTCCACTTCGTAGGCACCGATATGTTGGGTGATACCGCCGGCCTCACCTTCGGCTACTTTTGACTTTCGGATGTAGTCGAGCAAGGAGGTTTTGCCGTGGTCCACGTGGCCCATGACGGTGACAATAGGTGCGCGAGGTTGGAGGTCGGCGGGGTCATCGGGTTGTTCGTCTTCGGTTTCGAGACCAGCATCAGCGCCGATGAACTCTACTTCAAAGCCGAATTCGGAGGTGACGAGGTCAATGATTTCGGCATCCAAGCGCTGGTTGATGCCCACAACGACACCTACATTGAGGCAAGTCATGATGACATCAGCGGGCGAGACATTCATTAAGCTGGCCAGTTCAGAAACGGTGATGAACTCCGTGACCTGCAGTTTGCCGGTTTGGGCTTCCTGTTCGATGAGTTCCTGGCGTTCGCGCAGGCGTTCGCGTTTGTCGCGCTGAAATTTCTGGCGTTTTTTCTTACCGCCCCCCGACAGACGGGCCATGGTGGCCTTGAGTTTTTCTTCAATTTCTTTTTGAGACACCTCCTTGAAGTCACCTACGTTGGGGGTGGGTTCGTTGTCGCGGCGGCGCGGTTGCTGCCTGTCGGTATCTGAGGGCATTTCAGTGGCCACCTTTTTGCGCTTGCGCTTGCGCTTTTTGGCATCGGCATCGGTTTCGGCGGCGGAGGCAGGCAGAGGCTTGACTGGTTTGTTTTCGGGGGTTGGGGCAGACGCAGCCGAAGCAGGCTTGCGCTCTGGTTCTTTGCCTTTTTTCTTTTTGCGTTCAGGCGCGAGTTTGGAGGTATCAATTTTACCCATAATTTTCAGCCCCCTCAACCCAGGCGCTTCGGCGCGAATGATCTCATCGTCGGCAGGCGGGGCAGCAGGCGTTTCAGGTTGTTTGGCGGGCGCTGGCGGGGTAGTAGTTTCAGGCGGTGGTGTGGGCGTCAGCTCGGCTGCCGGTGTGGGTGCAGCCAGCGGCTCTGCGGGTTGGATGGGCTCGGAGGGTGGCACAACGGGTTCTGTGGGTTGAGGCTTTGCGAGAGTTGGCTCCAATGGCGGCGCTTCCGTACGGGGTTTGGGTTTGGGATCAAGGTCAATTTTACCTAGTACCTTAAGGCGGTTTTGTAGCAGGCTGGTTCTGGGCTTTTCTTCTTCTGCGGGCTTTTCCACGTCAGGTTGTACGGGGGGGTCGGCGCGCTTATCCAGCAAGGGAGAGGATAGTATCGGTTTTTCCGTTTTGGAAGTTGGCGCCGATTCTTTTTTGAGGGCGGGGCGTGCGCCAATGACGAGCTGGTCAGCTTGTTCCTTAATATCTATAGACTTTTGGAACTCCTTGACCAGAATGAGGTGCATCTCATCGCTAATCCAGGCTGTGGGCTTGTTTTCGATATCATAGCCGTTTTTATGCAGGAACTCTACGATGGTCTGAGTACCCACATTCAGTTCTTTAGCTATCTTGACTAAACGTTTCTCCATATATGGTATTGAAAGATTCGGCAACGTTAGCAGACAGGCCAAAGCTTTATCCGGCTGAGTATTCCTTTTACATAAAAGCTATCACTTTAGTGAACATGATAAACTGAAAAGGTGCATCGAAAAAAGCATTTACCTGTGTACGAATAATTGAATGCCGGATAGTCGGCATTTTTAATTCGGGCACAAAGATACAACGAAACACTAATGCTTGTGTACGGCGCGCCCAAAAATTAGTATTGCCCAGCATGGCTGCCAGCGGCAAGCGCTGCGATACAGCCACACCGGGTGGCATTATTCTTCCTCAAACTCTGCCGCGAGGATGCTCATCACTTCACGGATGGTTTCTTCTTCGAGATCGGTACGGCGCAGAAGTTCTTCTACGCTCAGGGAGAGCACGCTGCGCGCGGTGTCGCAACCAATACTCTTTAAGGCTTCGATAATCCAGTCTTCGATTTCATCGCGGAACTCATCGAGGTCCACGTCATCAATTTCTTCGTAGCGGGCGTTGTTTCGATACACGTCAATTTCAAAGCCGGTGAGCTGACTGGCCAGTTTGATATTGGAGCCGCCTTTGCCAATGGCTAGGGATACTTGGTCGGGGTCAAGGAAGACATCAGCATGGCGTTTTTCCATATCCAGCTCAATACTGGTCACTTTAGCTGGGGTAAGGGAGCGCTGTATGTACAGGCTAGTGTTGTTGGTGTAGTTGATAATATCAATGTTTTCGTTGCGCAGTTCGCGCACGATGCCGTGAATGCGGGAGCCTTTCATACCCACGCAGGCGCCTACGGGGTCAATGCGGTCGTCGTAAGATTCTACAGCTACTTTGGCGCGTTCGCCTGGCAGCCTCACGATGTTCTTGATGGTGATGAGGCCGTCTTCGATTTCGGGTACTTCCTGTTCGAGGAGTTTTTCGAGGAAGAGGTTGTCGGTGCGGGAGACGATGACAACGGGATTGTTGTTTTTCATTTCTACTTTTTTAATGATGCCGCGCACCATATCGCCCTTTCGGAAGAAGTCCCCTTTGATCATTTCGCTGCGCGGCATGAGGAGTTCGTTGCCGGTCACGTCATCCAGGATAATAATGTCTTTTTTGAGTACTTGATGCACTTCCCCTAGTACGAGTTCGCCAACGCGGTCGGAGTATCGCTTGAATATTTCGTCTTTTTCCAGCTCCATGATGCGGGAGATGAGGGTTTGGCGGGCGGCCATGATGGAGCGGCGGCCAAAGTCCTCGAGTTGCAGTTGCTCATAGCATTCTTCGCCCACTTCGTAGTCTTCGTCAATGGCGAGCGCTTCGGAGATGGAAATTTGGGTGCGGTCGTCAGTGACTTCGCCGTCGGGTACAATCTGGCGCACGCGCCAGAGTTCAAGGTCGCCTTTAGTAGTATTGACGATGACGTCGAAGTTTTCGTCAGAGCCAAATTTCTTGCGTATCAGAGTTCGGAACACGTCTTCGAGTACGCGCACCATAGTTGGTCGGTCAATATTTTTGCCGGCTTTGAAATCGGAAAAGGTTTCTACGAGATTAACCATAATAAATTGCTTTTAAAAAGTCACTTTGACAGTAGTGGATTTAATGGCATCGAAAGGTATGGCAGTTTGCACGAAGCCTTTTTTCTTTTTGCCGTTGATTTCGGTTTGCATTTTTTCTTCAATAGTGATGGCGTAGTCGTCAGTGGCGCGGAGGATGCCCTTGCGCTTAGTATCGTCGTGGAGGATGACCTCAACCATACGGCCGATATTGCGCGGGTACTGCCGCCGAAATTTGAGCGGGCGGCTTACCCCTGGCGAGGATACATCCAGTGTGTAGTGCTCGCCCAGCCAGCCTTCCTTGTCGAGATGTGCTTCGAGAAAGCGGCTGATGATCTGACATTTTTCAATAGTGACGCCGGAGTCGCTGTCGAAAGCGACTTCGAGCCGATTGCCAGGGCGCAACAGTACCTCTATGGTGAAGCAGTCGGCCAGGTCGGCTTCCTGAAAGCGCTGCGCCAGCAGCTCCTCTATTTTACTCTCAATCATCATTGTGTATCAGTCTTTTTTACAATGCAAAGAGGGAACGTTTTGGCGTTCCCTCTTGTAAGACTTCGGGCTTTTGTGCTGCAAATATATATCTTTTTCTTGGCGCGTGCAAGTTTTTTTGCTGCCACAGGCAGGGGCTGATGCGGATTTCGCAAAAATTTAGTTCTGTCCCTTTACATTTGCCAAGATAGTGAATAGCCACAAATGCACAAAATACTTGAATGTCGAGTAGCTGGGCGCTAATTTTTCACAACCTCTATACTCAACGCTGTTGCCCAATCTACTTTTAGATTAGCTGCTCTGCTACTTACGCTTATAGACTAGGGTTTTGCCGGCGCCACTGATGAGTGAGAGTTCGAGGTTTTGCCCGTCGGCTTTTACTACGGCATAGCAAAGTATATCCTGGCCAATGACCGAAACGCAGGGGGTTGCTGCTGGTGCGGCGCATTCGCCTGGGCACTTTGGGTAGTACTGGTAAGGGAAACTACCCTGTGGTTCTGTGCCGTAAAAGTAGAAGAAGGAGCCGTCTTTCATAACTATGGAAGACTGCGGGTCATCCACGGCTACCCATTCGCCTTGTAGGTTTTTGGCGACTTGAGCATCTTTGCCCTGCAGGAAGGGGTCGTCAAAGCTCTTGCGGGCGAGCTTTTGGTCCACACTGATGCCGTTGCCAAGACCGCAGTTGGCTGCATTGCCTTCTTCGAGATAAGCCTCTACTTCTTCGTAGCGGAAGGTAAAGCTGATGCGGCATGGCCCGCCATACTGTTTGGTGGCATATTCATATACATTGGGCGCAGTAAGGCGGGCTTCGCCTTCCAGTAGCCCGTGGTTGAAGGCTGGGGCGCCACCTACTATCAGCAGTTTGAACCGGATGGCCTCTGAAGAGGCGCGGCTCACCTCCAGCGATCCTGTGCCCTGGTTGTCAGGCAATTCATAGGCATACGTGCCTGTTACGGGCATGAGTTCTTCGGTTTCGAAGGCTTCTTTCTGGGCGCCTTCCCGTAAGAAACTGAGTATGCTGCGGGCCATTTCGCCTAGCTTGGGGTCATTTTCCCAGGAAGTCAAGGAGTTGATGAGGGCTTGGCGCAGGTCATTGGGCACGGCTTCGGTTTCGTAGGCTGGGTTGCCCAGCACGCTGTCCTGGAGGATATGGAGCCAGCCCACTACGTGATCTTCGCCTTTGGCGTAGGTTTTGTCAAATTGGGTTAGCATGGCCTTAGGGTCTTTCAAAAGCGCGTCCTTGACAGCCAGCGCTTCGGCTACACAGTCGTTGCTGGCGCATTTCACAAAGGCATTCCAAGCCTGGGAAACCGGCGATTGGCAGGAGGGTAGCATCCACCATAGGCCTAGGCTAATTAGCAGATGCACGTACAAGCGGTTTTTCATTTGCAGAAAAAGATTTGATGAACAAAAGATAAAGGTAAAGGTAAAAATTGTATCATTATGATTCGACTTGCCAAGTTGTGTGCACAACATCTGTAAATCATGCACAAAACTTGGGGTTGCTCAAATATCCTCCCGATAAAAACCCTGCAGCGGCACGGCGGAGTTTCAGAACCTATCCGCCTACGATGTATATTTGTGGTTACTGGCAGGCCACTACAGTATATCTGCGCGATAGGCTGCCAGAGGGCACAGATCTATTGCAGACACCGCAAATTACCACATTATGTTCAGAATAGCTTTCATGGTAGTACTTCTTATCGCACTAAGCATACCGGCACTTACCCAGAAAGGGCAGGCTGACCTGTCGGAAGCCCGATTGCGCCGCTTAGCTGAGCGTCTGGCGCATCGCTACATCATTGCTGATGGGCACGTGGACCTACCCTACCGCCTCAAGGTGCAAAACTTTCGCTTGACCCGTGAGTATATCGGCATCCCAATTGAGACTACAGAGGGCGACTTTGACTATGTACGCGCTAAAAAAGGCGGCCTAGACGCGCCCTTCATGTCCATCTACATCCCTTCGTCTTACCAGCAAAGTGGTGGCGCCAAAGCCCTGGCCGATTCACTCATTGACATGGTGAACAGCATTGCACAGGTGCATCCCGACAAGTTTGCCGTAGCAACCTCACCTCGAGCTGTAGAGCGCAACTTTCGCAAGGGCATCATTTCGCTGCCTATGGGTATGGAAAACGGGGCCGCCATAGAAGACGACCTGGCCAATGTAGCCTACTTTCAGCGCCGGGGCATTCGCTACATCACCCTCACTCATGCCACCGACAATCTTATCTGCGACTCTTCTTACGACACTACCCGCACCTGGAACGGCCTCAGCCCCTTTGGCTACGAGGTGGTGCGCGAAATGAACCGCGTAGGCATCATGGTGGACGTCTCGCACGTGTCAGACAGCACTTTTTATCAAACGCTCCGCATAACGCAAACTCCTGTCATCGCTTCGCATTCTTCTGCCCGGAAATTCACGCCTGGCTTTGAACGCAATATGGACGATGACATGCTGCGTGCGTTGGCTCGCAATGGCGGCGTAGTGATGATCAACTTTGGCTCCAGCTTTCTGGACTCTAAAATTGGCGAATATGAAAACGAAATGCGCGCCCTGCTGCTGGAACGCCTGCGCGAACATCAACTCTCCTGGCGAGACGAAGCCGCCAAGCCCATCATTGAAGCCTTCCAGAAAGAGCATCCTCGCCTTTATGCCGACGTAGAAATGGTAGCCAACCACATAGATCATGTGCGCCAGGTGGCTGGCATACGCCATATTGGTTTTGGCTCTGACTTCGACGGTGTAGGCGACTCTCTGCCTACCGGCCTCAAGGATGTGTCGCAGTATCCCAACCTTATTTATGTGCTACTCCGGCGCGGTTACTCCCGCCACGACATTGCCCGCATCTGCTACAAAAACCTGCGCAGGGTGTGGCGGGCGGTGGAAAAAGCGGCCCAGTAGATTATGCAATCAGCCTCAAGCATTCGCTATCTTGCATGTCAGCGCACCTGTGAATGTTGGATGTTGCTTTGACTAATCTTCTTTGAGCATTTGAGCGCAAGCAGGCTGCTGTTGATTTCAGAGGGGGTATTTTATTGTCTTCTGCGCGTTGGTGCACAAGCAAGCACCAGAAATAAGAAAGCCAGTACTATTGTGGCCAAAGAAAAAGATTGCTGAGTTGGGCGGAGTGCACACCAAGCCCCCCGTTGCTGCTAGGGTGCATCAGCGCAGCATTTCGGGGTAGTGTTCTTCCAGGTAGTGGGTAAAATCTATGGCCATACGCGCCACCGTGTCGGCGTCCTGACGATTGAGCATTTCCATTTTCATAGGCTGATGGGCGTAATGGAGCGTGCGATTGTCCTGCCGGTTGGTGTGGTAGAGCTGCCAGGCGGCTATGGCAATCAGCCCTGCTATGGCGGCAGCCATTGCCCAGGTGGGCAGGGGGAGTAGCCGCACATGGCGCGTGGGAACTTTATCAAGGCGGCGGCGCAGGCGCTGCCATGCCGATGCGTTGGGGCTGATTCGGTACTGCTCGGCTTCCTGCCTGATGTGATGCCACATATCGTTGCGCATGGTACGGTTATTGTTGTTATCCTTTCTTTTAAAAACGATAAAAAAAACGGGCACAGCAAGAACGGACTACGGCGCGAAGCCTCTTTGGGTCAACAGCGCCTGCATGCGTTCTTTGGCTTGAGCCAGTTGCGATTTGGAGGTATTGATGCTCACTCCCAGTATATCGGCAATTTCGCGGTGTTTGTAGCCTTCTATTACATAGAGGTTGAATACGGCGCGGTACCCAGCCGGGAGGCAGTCCAGTGCCTGGAGTATTTCAGCCATGGTCAGCGTTTCGGTGGCAGCGTTGAACACTGGCTGGTCAAAATCTTGTAGCGAGTCGTTCATCTCCAGCGCTTTGTGTTTGCGCAGGTACATGAGCGCCTCGTTGATAGCGATGCGGCGCACCCACCCCTCAAAGCTGCCCTCGCCCTTGTAGTCTGCCAACCTGGTGAGCACCTTGTACATGGTTTCGATCAATACATCCTCCGCGGCGTCCTCACTTTTGAGGTAGCGCCTGCATACGCCCATTGCCACAGGCGCGTACAACTCATAGAGTGCCTGCTGGGCTTTGGGGTCTTGCCGCAGGCCGGCTTGTATGAGCTCTTGTTCCGTCACACGCCATTTGCTTTCAGCAGTAAAGATGCAGCGGTGCGTCGTTTTGGCGTATGGAAAGTGTGGTATTTTTTTCCGGGCAACTACATAACTTTGCACACCCGAAGCAAAACGCAGTGCTTTTTTTTTAAGATACCTGCCATGACCGCAATAGCATCCGAACCTTTTGTACTCTCTGGCGGCATAGACCCCCTGGAGCTGACAGCCCAATACGGCTGCCCCCTGTACGTGTATGATACCGCCGTGATGGAGCGTCAGTACCAGCGCATGATCAGGGCGTTCAGCGCGCCGCGCTTACGCATCAACTATGCCACCAAGGCTCTGAGCAACCTCAGCATCCTGCGTTTTTTCAAGCGGCTGGGTGCAGGACTGGACACAGTGTCCATTCAGGAGGTACAACTAGGGCTGCGCGCTGGGTTTGCGCCACAAGATATCACCTTCACGCCCAATTGCGTGGGGCTGGACGAACTGCTGGAAGCAGTGAATCTGGGCGTGCGCATCAATATTGACAACATTTCCATCCTGGAGCAGTTTGGCCAGGTTCGACCCGATGTACCCGTGTGTATCCGCATTAATCCGCACATCATGGCTGGCGGCAACCTGAAAACCAGCGTGGGGCATATTGACTCCAAGTTTGGTATCTCCATACACATGATGCCTATGGTACATCGCGTAGTGGAAGCCACCGGCCTACGCATAGAGGGCATCCATATGCACACGGGGTCGGATATTCTCGACCCTGACGTATTTGTGGCTGGGGCAGACGTGCTGCTCAAGTACGCAGCGGAGTTTCCAGACTTGGACTACGTGGACTTTGGTAGTGGCTTCAAAGTACCTTACAAAGCCGGCGATGTAGAAACCGACATAGAAGAACTGGGCGAGAAGATGTCCAGGCGCTTCCGGGAATTTTGCGCCGAGTACGGCCGCGACCTGGAGATGGTGTTCGAGCCGGGCAAGTTCCTAGTTAGTGCCGCTGGATACTTTTTTGTAAAGGTAAACGTCATCAAATATACTACTTCTACCGTTTTTGCCGGGGTGGACTCCGGGCTGAATCACCTGCTGCGCCCCATGTTTTACAATGCCTATCACTACATTAGCAATGTATCGAACCCTACAGGCAAGCCTAGGTTTTACGCTGTGGTAGGTTACATTTGCGAAACCGACACCTTTGGCGTAAACCGCCGCATACCTGAAATACGCGAGGGCGACATTCTCTGCATCCACAATGCTGGAGCTTACGGCTACGTAATGGCATCCAACTACAATTCGCGCCTCCGCCCGGCAGAAGTGATGATCTACCAAGGTAAGCCCTACCTGATACGCCACCGCGAAACCATGGAGGACTTGCTGCGCAACCAGGTAGAGGCAGATTTTTGAGCCGGCAAAGAGCATATTTCGGCTGCGTTTCCAGAAGATCCACGCAGTGCACAGGGCAATCCTAATGGGGTGCAAAACGGCAGTGGATTCCTCGCCCTCATGATCCTGGGGCAGCCAGGTGCCGCCGGCCTATTTATGGGCCATACCGCGAAGCTGCGCATGTCTTGGTGTATCAACGCATACTCTCTTACGCCAGGTACGATGCGGTATTATCCAAACTTAGTACCGCAGCCAGATTGGGTTAGCCTGGTACTGCGGAGCTACGGAAGCAATATCCAGCATATTTGCTCAACTTCGTGTGCATACATATATGGGCATTTTGGGGCTTTAAGATTGCAACCATTTAGGTTTGGCAACTACGAACTCCGGGCTATACGCTATGAGTTTAGAACGTTCAAATGAGAAAGAGCATTCACTCCTTACAAAATACTTGTTTAAATTTTATTTAAAATGAAAAATTTTATTCTATGAAAAAGACTCCAATTCGAAGCTAGAAGCTTTTTTGTGGGAGCCTAAAAATATCTACCTTTGCCGCTGCGAATTTGCGTATAACAAAACAACCTTTGCTTCATGAAAAAGCGCCCTCGCATTATTCTCGCATCTTTGGTAGGTAGTATATTCTTGGTCATGCAGTTCTTCCGCATTGATAAAAGCACACCAGCTTACGACCCTGCCGGCGACTTTCTGACCGTCATGCAACCGCCTGCCGAGGTGGCCTCGCTCATGCGCGCTGCTTGCTACGACTGCCACTCCTACGAAACCCGGTACCCCTGGTATGCCAACGTAGCGCCAATATCCTGGTGGCTCAAAGGCCACATCAACGAAGGCCGCCAACACCTGAACTACTCCTTGTACGGCAGCCTCTCCGCTAAAGACAAGGAAGAAGTGGCCGAAGAAAGCCACGAAGCAGTAACTACCGGCTGGATGCCCCTCAAATCTTACAAATTAGGACATCCAGAGGCTCGGCTTACCGAGGCCCAGCGCCAACTCATTGGCAACTGGCTACTAACACTACACCATGCTAATACCAAAAAACATAAAAGAGAACAGCAAGAAGACGAATAAGAAGCCCTCTGCACTATCAGGGGCGACTGCCTTAACCACACCTTTCAAAAAACTGTTTCCACTCCATGCAATTTGGCACTAAAGCTATTCATGCCGGCGTTTCGCCTGACCCTTCTACTGGCGCAGTGATGACGCCTATCTACCAAACTTCTACCTACGCCCAGGAAGCCCCCGGCCATC
Source organism: uncultured Saprospiraceae bacterium (assembly GCA_938015595.1). GTDB lineage: Bacteria > Bacteroidota > Bacteroidia > Chitinophagales > Saprospiraceae > UBA2329. Next base: position 165,863 of record CALLPI010000002.1, read on the forward strand.
ACAAAGGCTACGAATATGCCCGCACCCAGAACCCCACTCGCCATGCACTGGAGGCTAACCTGGCTGCACTCGAAAACGGTGCCCACGGCATCTGCTTCAGCAGTGGTATGGCAGCCATGGACGCTATTGTGCGCCTGCTCAACCCCGGCGATGAAATCATTGCTACCAATGACCTCTACGGCGGCTCCTATCGCTTACTGACCAAAGTGTATGAGCGCTACGGCATCAAAGCCCACTTTGTGGACATGACCGATACCGACAACATCGCCCAGTGCATCAATGCGCGCACCAAGCTACTTTGGGTAGAAACACCCACTAATCCGATGCTCAATATCATTGATATAGAGTCTGTTTGCAAACTGGCACGCACGCACGGCATTCGTACTTGTGTGGACAATACCTTCGCTTCGCCCTACCTGCAAACGCCGCTCGATTTTGGCGCTGACATCGTCATGCACTCGGCTACCAAATATCTCGGCGGCCATTCGGACGTCATTCTCGGCGCAGTCGTGGTTAAAGACCTGGAATTAGCCCAACAGCTCTACTTCTTGCAGAATGCCGTTGGCGCTGTACCCGGCCCACAGGATTGCTTCCTGGTGCTGCGAGGCATCAAAACGCTACACCTTCGTGTAGAGCGCGCCTGCAAAAATGCCAAAAAAATTGCCAAGGCACTGGCGGCTCACCCCAAGGTAAAACACGTGTACTACCCAGGCCTCAAAGCCCATCCGGGCTACATGATTGCCTCGCGACAAATGCGTTTTTACGGCGCCATGGTGTCATTCATTCTACAAAAAGACACCGTAGAGGATGCGCTGAAAGTGCTCAGCAGCACTCAACTCTTTACGCTAGCCGAATCACTCGGCGGCGTGGAGTCGCTCATTGGTCATCCTGCTACCATGACCCACGCTTCCATACCGCGGGAAGAACGCCTCAAGGTAGGTCTAAGCGATTCGCTCATTCGCCTGAGCATCGGCGTCGAAGACGTAGAAGACCTCCTGGAAGACCTGGAGCAGGCCTTGCGACTGGTGGTGTAAACCGTACACTGCTACCGCTGACCCAGCGCGCTGCTCAAAACAAATTACCAAGCACCCTCTAATGGAATTCGGCAAGCTCACCTGTGTAGATGACGTGGACTTTAGGCTACCGCCCGAACCGGAGGCCAACGCCCACTTGCTGGCTCGCTATGCCACCGGAAGGAACTGCATGCGTCTGTACATCGGATGCACCGGCTGGGGTATGAAGGAATGGGTGGGCAGTGTGTATCCGGCCGACGCCAGACCCAAAAATTTTTTGCGCCATTACGCCGCGCAATTCAACACCATAGAACACAATACCACACACTATCGCATACCTGATGCCGATACCGTACGCAAATGGTACGAAGAGGCATCGCCCGATTTTCGATTTTGCCCCAAAATCCCCCAGTCCGTCAGCCATAGCCGCCACTTGGGGCTGGGCGAGGGGCAAATGATGCAGTTTGTGGAGGTCATACAGGAGTTGCGGGAGAAGCTTGGCGTGTGTTTCCTGCAATTACCGCCCTATTTCGGGCCAGATCGCATGCCCTTGCTGGAGCAATTTGTGGCGCAATATGCCCCAGCCTTGCCCCTGGCGGTGGAATTGCGCCACCCCGATTGGTTTGGCCAAGCATTACAAAAGGAGCGTCTCTTCGAACTACTGGCTCGTCACCATACCGGCGCTGTCATCACCGATGTAGCTGGCCGACGCGACGTGCTGCATGGCCGTATCACTGCGCCGTTTGCCTTGGTGCGATTTGTAGGCAATGATCTACATCCCAGCGACTTTGACCGCCTGCGCCACTGGGCACAACGCCTGGCACTATGGCAATCGCTCGGCTTGCAGGAGGCCTACTTCTTTGTGCACGAGCCTGGCAATCTGCGCGCCCCGCAGGCAGCCGCTTGGTTCCATGAGCAGATAAAAATGATGCCAGATGTTCAAACCCGCGGGCCGGTAATTCCCATCGGCAGGCACTCCTCCGCTCCGCAGGCGCAGTTGAGATTATTCTGAGCGTCTTTCGGCTCTCCGGCTTTTATGCACAACATCTGTGAATCATGCAAAAAACTTGGCATTGCTCAGCATAGCTTGCGGAGCAACGAAAGAAACTCAGCCTTGGCTGACAGCCGCCAACACACCAAAGTAGTGACAAAGGCTGCCACCCATTACAAATAAGTGCCAGATGGCATGATGATAGCGCAACCTCTGGGCCATGTAAAATACAGTACCTAGAGTATAGCAAAGCCCGCCAGCAGCTATCCAGCCCATGATATACAAGGGCACTGACTTGAGCATGGGCTGAAAAATAAATACTGCCGCCCAGCCCATAGCCAGGTATAGCAAGGTGGAAAGCAAGCGATGCTTCTTCACGGCAAAAATCTTGTACACCAACCCCACAGCAGCAATGCACCACAACACAAGAAGCACCGTATAGCCTGGTGGCGTGCGCATGAACAACAGTATGAACGGTGTATAAGTACCCGCTATAAGGAAGTAAATAGCAATGTGATCCAGCACATTGAGGATGTAACGCAAGCGTGGCCGATTGGCAGCGTGATACAAGGTAGAGCTGGCATAGACCATGACCAGCGACAACCCGAAAGCTAAGCCGCCAGCTATCTGAAATGCATCGGGCGAGTGGAGGAAGATACGCAGCAGCAACCACGCCGCACCGGCAAGGGCCAATACCAATCCGATGGCATGGGTGAGCACATTGACAAGCTCTTCGCTGGGCGAGTGGAGATCGTCCAGCACATGCTGGTAGTATTGAGTTAAATTTTTCATGGCGCACAGATGTGCAACATGGGGCGAACGAATGTGCACACCATATAATATATATAACATAACTTTAGCTCGCCGATTTTCGTGCACAACGTCCGCAAATCATGCACAAAACTTGGCATTGCTCAGTATATCAATCCCGGCGCGCGCCCAAATAGCGCAGTACCAAATAGAGCACCATCACCAACGCGGAGAGGGCTGCCGAAACATAAGTCATAGCTGCCCACTTAAGGGCATCTTTGGCACCATCGTATTCAGCACCGCGAGTTACGCCGGTTTGGTCCAACCAGGCCAACGCACGACGGCTGGCATCAAACTCCACCGGCAGCGTCACCAGGCTGAACAGAGCCGTCACGGCAAATACAGCTATGGCAATGAGCATAATTTGTGGCATGGTATTGATAGTGACAAACGCCGCAATGAGAATGAACTGCTGAAGCCCAGCCGAGAGCTGCACCACTGGCACTAAAGCCGAGCGAAGCCCCAACATAGCATACGCATGAGCATGCTGCACCGCATGACCACACTCGTGTGCGGCTACAGCCGCCGCCGCTATGCTGCGCTCATGATAGACTGGTTCGCTAAGGCTGACGGTTTTGGTCATGGGGTTGTAGTGGTCGGTCAGATAGCCTTGGCCTGCCACCACTTTTACATCTTGGATGCCATAGTGACGCAACATAGCCTCCGCCACTTCTGCGCCCGTCATGCCATTGCGCAGCGGAACCTGGGCATATTTACGAAACTTGGCCTGCAGGGTTTGCTGAATGATAAAGCCTACAATTGTAGCGCCTCCCACAATAATCATATACAGCGGATCAAAAAACATGGTTTGCTTGTTTTTAAAGGTGTCAAATGAGTATTCAATCTATGCGCTCGAAGCCCGTGTAAGGCCTCAAAGCAGCAGGTACAACAATTCCGTCGGGCGTTTGGTTGTTTTCCAGTAGGGCGGCTACGATGCGTGCTAAAGCCAGCGCACTGCCATTGAGCGTATGCAACAGCCGAGGCTGCTTGCCATCGCGAAAGCGCAGCATCATGCGGTGGCTCTGGAAGGTTTCAAAGTTGGAGACCGAACTAACCTCCAGCCAGCGCTTCTGGGCAGCGGAGTACACTTCAAAGTCGAAGGTAAGGGCAGAGGTGAAGCCCATATCGCCCCCACACAAGCGCAAGATGCGGTAGGGCAGTTCCAGATCGTCGAGCAGGCCGGATACGTGCGCCAGCATTTCGTCCAGTGCGGCATAAGAGCACTCTGGGTGTTCGAGGCGCACAATTTCTACCTTGTCAAACTGGTGCACGCGGTTGAGGCCGCGTACGTGTGCGCCGTAGGAGCCAGCCTCTCGTCGGAAGCACGGAGTGTAGGCAGTCATCTTCACGGGCAGGTCTTTTTCATCAAGGATGGCCTCGCGATAGATGTTGGTAACGGGTACTTCGGCAGTGGGGATGAGGTAAAAGTCGTCGAGGGTGACGTGGTACATCTGGGCTTCCTTATCAGGTAATTGACCGGTAGCACGGGCGGTATCGGCATTGACCAGGTGAGGCGGCATAATTTCCTCGTAGCCCGCAGCAGTAGCACGATCCAGAAAGAAATTGATCAGCGCCCGCTCCAGGCGCGCGCCTTTGCCTCGATACACGGGGAAGCCAGCACCGGTGAGCTTGACGCCGAGTTCGAGATCGAAGATTCGGTATTTTTTAGCCAGCTCCCAGTGGGGCAAGGCATCGGCAGGCAGTTGGGGCAGAGGCTTAGGCCAGGGCTTGTACACCTCATTATCATCAGCAGTTATGCCGTGAGGCACAGAGGCATGAGGGATATTAGGCACTTGGTAGAGCAGGTCTTCCAATTGTTTTTTGGTGTCGGCCAGTTGTTGTTCTAGAGCATCAGCCTGGCTTTTGGCTTCGGCTACCTGGGCTTTGAGTTGCTCGGCTTGGTCGCGCTGGCCTTGCTTCATGAGGTCGCCTATACTTTTGGATAGTGCATTGCGCTGGGCTAGCAGAGTGTCGAGTTCGGACTGAATCTGCTTGCGGGCGTTGTCTAAATCAAGGATTTGATCTATAATTTGGAGCTGTTGGTCGGAAAAATTGCGTTTACGCAAGCCTGCCAATACAGTTTCCTTGTTCTCACGGATAAAGTTGACTTGAAGCATGATAGCTACCGAGACTTGTATCGCCGATAGTGTTCGACGAGTAATTTTCTAAAAGTTTTGTTATTTTTGTAGGGCAAAGATACTACATACTGACAAAAGTTGTTATCTTTGCACCAACGCAAGCCGTCAATCAATTGCTAAACGGTGCCTCCGCGTTATTATTCACCTTATTTTTGCATCACGCTTCTGTTGGTTCCCGCTTCAGGTTGTAGGTGCTTCACCTTTTCCGAAGGCATTATGAAACCTTCGATTAGACGATATTTAATGACCGACTGATATATGTATGAACTTTCGCAATTGAGCGACATGCTCGTTCCGGAATTGCGGGACATTGCCGACCAACTCGGCATCAAGGACTTCCGTAAGCTCAAAAAACGAGACCTGATCAAAGAAATTCTACACCAGCAATCCGATGCCTCCCCGCAAGAGGTGCTGGTTGCAGACGCACCCTTTGCCCCATCGGCAGAGGAGACTGCGCCGGATGAACTGCCGCCACACGAACCCGCAGCGCTCCCAGGGGTCAAGTCCATTGAAGATATTCCCTCGGTACTGCCTTCGATATTGCCGCCCGGCATTGATGAGGAAGAGGTATTTCTGCGTCGCAGCCGCAGCCTGACCAGGGAACTCGAAGACAAAATGGACGACCAAACAACAGAAAACCGACGCCGACGCGCCCGCAAAGTCATTGAGCGAGGCCCTGAACGCCCGCAGACTGCGCCCGAGCGCAATAGTCGCTTTGACATGCCCCGCTTCCGCAACCCTGAGCCGGGCTTGCTGGAGCAAGATGACTTGCCAGTGTCTTCGGTGCCGCACAAAAAGTCTATGCCAATAGCCGACGAAACGCCAACTCCCCAGCCAGTAATAGCGGAGCGCCAACCGGATGCACCGCCTGCGCCTAAGTTTGACGTAGAGTTGGATGGCATTGTAGAGGGCCAAGGTGTACTGGAGATGATGTCAGATGGCTACGGCTTCCTACGCTCTTCCGACTACAACTACCTTAGTTCTCCCGACGACATCTACGTGTCGCCCTCTCAGATCAAGCTCTTTGGCCTCCGCACCGGCGACACCGTGCGCGGCGCCATCCGCCCGCCCAAAGAAGGCGAAAAATACTTTGCTCTGCTGCGGGTGTCCAAGATTAACGGCTTAGACCCTGCAGATGTGCGCGAGCGCGTACCTTTTGACTACCTGACGCCGCTGTTTCCCAACGAGAAGTTTAAGCTTACCACCTCGCCTACCGGCAAGGACTTCGGCAACCGCATGATAGACCTCTTTACGCCCATAGGCAAAGGGCAGCGAGGCCTTATTGTGGCACAACCTAAGACGGGCAAAACCTTCTTGCTCAAGGACGTGGCCAATGCCATTGCCAAAAACCACCCAGAATGCTATCTCATCGTGCTGCTCATTGACGAACGCCCGGAGGAAGTAACCGACATGAAGCGCAGCGTAAACGCCGAGGTAGTAGCCTCTACCTTTGACGAACCCGCCGACAACCACGTGCGCGTAGCTGGCGTGGTGCTCGAAAAAGCCAAACGCATGGTAGAATGCGGCCATGACGTGGTCATCCTGTTGGACTCCATCACCCGTCTAGCGCGTGCCTACAACACCGTGGCGCCAGCCAGTGGCAAGGTGCTCTCCGGCGGCGTGGAAGCCAACGCTCTGCAAAAGCCCAAAAAGTTCTTTGGCGCTGCCCGCAAGATTGAAGGTGGCGGCTCGCTCACTATACTGGCTACTGCCCTCATTGACACCGGCTCCAAGATGGACGGCGTGATCTTTGAAGAATTCAAAGGTACAGGCAACATGGAACTACAACTAGATCGCTCGCTGGCCAACAAGCGCCTGTACCCGGCGGTGGACCTCACCAAGTCAAGCACCCGCCGCGACGACTTGCTACTGGATCGCGACACCCTGCAGCGCATGTTCATCCTACGCAATCACCTGGCCGACATGAAGCCCGACGAGGCCATGGAGTTCCTCCTCAAGCATATGCAGCACACCAGCAGCAATGAGGAGTTCCTGGCTTCGATGAATGGATAGGCAAAGTTTCAAGAAGGGGAAGAGGCATCAATGGCGCTGTCTCTTGTTTGTACTCACAAGAGTTGATCAACCTGACTGCCTGTAACCCGCACATTCAGACTTCCGTGGAGCTCCTGTCCTTTCGTGCACGGAACAGGAGCCAGCTGACATAACCACGCCAAGCGACTGCACATGCTACCTGATCTGTCTCATCTACCTGCTTCGATACGAAAACGCATATGCGCTCACTGGTCTGACTTCCAACAGCATTACTTTGCCGTCTATCCTCATGCTGGCGAGGCCGAGGTGCAGGCCTTGCTGCATATAGTGCACGAAGCCTGGAAGGCGCGCGCCCAACCCTTGCGCCAACTGGATAGCACCCGCGAAAAAAATCCAGACTGGTTTCAGCAACCCTATCACGTGGGTATGATGCTGTATGTACACCTGTTCAGTGAGTGCTTCAGCGGGCTAGCAGCTCACATTCCCTATCTCAAGGAACTGGGCATCACTTACTTGCACCTTATGCCCTTGCTCAAGCCTCGGCAAGGCCCCAATGACGGCGGCTATGCCGTAGCCGATTATCGGGACACTGACCCCCGACTGGGTACGCTGCAAGAACTCCGCGACCTGGCTGAGCAACTGCGCCAACAGGGCATCCTTCTGGTAGTGGACGTAGTGATGAACCATACAGCCCGCGAACATGCCTGGGCGCAAGCCGCGCTACAGGGCGACCCGCGCTACCAGCGCTACTACTATCTATACGACGACCGCACCATGCCCAACGCCTGGGAGAAAAGCCTGCCAGAGGTATTCCCGGATTTTGCGCCGGGCAATTTCACCTTCGTGCCTGAAATAGGCAAATGGGTATGGACGACCTTTTACGACTTCCAATGGGATTTGAACTACGCCAACCCAGAGGTGTTTGCCGCCATGTTGAGCGAGATGCTCTTCATAGCCAACTGTGGCGTGGATGTGCTCAGACTGGACGCTGTACCATTTATATGGAAAGAAATGGGGACCAACTGCCAGAATCGCCCCGAAGCCGTACACCTGCTGGCTGCCTTGCGGGCCCTGGCGCGCATGGCAGCGCCGGGCGTGCTGTTTAAATCAGAAGCCATTGTAGCCCCCGACGATGTGATCAAGTACCTGGGTGCCGGCGGCTTGGACGGCAAGGTATGTGAAATAGGCTACAACGCTACCCTGATGAACCACCTGTGGCACGCCCTGGCTTCAGAAAACACCCATCTACTACGTACCACCCTGAGTTACTTACCTGCTATACCCAAAGAGGCCACTTGGCTTAATTACATACGCTGCCACGACGACATAGGCTGGGGCATCTCCGATGCCAATGCCGCTGCCGTGCAGCAGGATGGGCGAGCTACGCGCAACTTCTGTACCGATTTTTATACCGGCGCGCTACCCGGCAGCTATGCCGAGGGTTATGTGTTCCAGCGCGACCGCCACACTGGCGAAGCCCGCGTATCGGGCACAGCCGCTGCCCTGGCCGGCCTGCAAAAAGCTCAGGTAGAAGCTGAACCTACCAGCATTGAAAAGGCACTGAATCGCCTACGCCTGCTCAACGGGGTCATCTTTTTCATGCGGGGCATCCCGCTCATTTATTCCGGCGATGAAATTGGTCAGTTGAACGACTTTTCCTACCTAACCGACCCCGAACGCGCTGGCGACAATCGCTGGGTGCATCGCCCGCCTATGAACTGGCACAAGGCCAACCTAAGACACCAGCCCGGCACGGTAGAGCAACGCCTCTTTGCCTGGCATGTACATCTAGCTAAAGTACGCGCCCAGCAACCTGCCCTGCACGGTCGCTCCGACGACCATATTATCTCACCTGACAACGACCACCTGTTTTTATGCGAGCGCGTCTATGCCGGCGAAATGCTGCTACTGGCGGCCAACTTTAGCCGGCAGACACAAGCAGCCTCGCTAAACATCTTACCAGCGCGCTGGCGCCAGGTCACACTGGTAGATGTGCTGCGCAATTTGCCGCTTCAGTTCAGCAGCCGCGAACTCGTATTGCCCGGCTATGGGGTATATTGGCTGAAGCCTGTCGAATCTGTCAAACCCGTGGCAACCCGGATCCTTCGCTTACGTGTACACGTGCACACAGCATTTGGCGAAACGGTATTTCTTACTGGCAGCAACGAGGCGCTGGGGAAATGGAACCTAGAGCTGGCCATACCTGCTCAGCCCTCAGATTATCCCTGGTGGACAGCAGACGCAGAAGTGCCGCTAGGCGAGGCTTTTGCTTACCGTTGGATAAGGATGCGCAATCGGGAGGTGGTACAGTACGGCCCGGAACGTTTTCACGCCGTCAACTTACCGGATGATCTCTGAGGCTAAGATCAGGGTTTGGCAGGCTGCTGGCTTCTCATGCTGCTGCTGCACTCTTGGGCCAGGCGCTCCATGTCGTGTACCAGCAATCGGCGGCGGTCAAACTTGAGGATATTTTTATCGCGCAGGTCGTTGAGCACGGCATTGACTGTTTGGCGGGAGGTAGCGGTGAGCATGGCAATTTCTTCCTGATTGAGGAAGTTAGTCACCAGAGTATCAAACCCCACTTTGCGCCCCTTGCGCAGTGCCAACTGGTAGATGTACTCCAGCACCCTGGTGCGCGAGTCCTTGAAAACCAGGGAGGTAAGGCGTTGTTCCAGCTCTATGATGCGGGCGCTGATGAGTTTGAGAATGAAAATGTTGAAAGCGCTGCGTTCGCGCATGAGGGCCTGCATACCTTCCTTGTCGAGGATGCACACGGTGGTTTTTTCCATGGCGTAGGCAAAGTCGCGGCGTTTTTCTTCGCCCAGCGCGGCCAGTTCGCCAAATACTTCCCCGCAGCCAATGATGGCCTTGGTGATTTCCTTACCGCTTTCGCTGTCAATATAGCCTATTTTGATACGTCCTTCGGTGATGAGGTAAATTTTATCGGCATCTTCTTCTTGAAGATAGATGTGCTCGCCCTTTTTGTACTGGCGATGCGGGTGGTTATTCATATCGCCTCGGCCTACCTTCTGAGGGCAAAAGATGCCGTTCAGATCAATATTTTCGAGATACCACAATGACTGGTTTTCCATAGCGTGGTGTTTGTGATGCTTTTATCAGGCCAAGTTAGACTATTTTGGGCATAAAAAGGCAAAATGGTGCATTTTGTTCAATTTTGCGCTGTAGGCTAAGGTGTCTCGGATGCAACCCAAAACTTTTTGGCGGACAAAAGCGTATGGAGTGAGGCAAGATTTTGCAGATGAAAAACAGCACCATTTTCCGGGTCATGTTGTTGGGTGTGGTGTCCATTGCGGGCATCATTACCATTCAATCTTATTGGGTCATCAGTTCGTGGAATCTTAACGAAGATGAATTTCAGAAAAAAGTGAACCTGGCACTCTATAACACAGCACGTAGCCTGGCTGACCTCAACGGGCATACCTTGCCAGCACGCAACGTGGTGCACCAGCGCAGCGGCAACTACTGGGTGGTGAACATAGCCTACGAAATAAATACTGACGACCTGGAGTTTTTCCTGCAAAAAGAACTGGAGGCGCTCGCCTTGAATATTGATTTTGAGTATGCTGTGTTTGACTGCGATACCGACGAGATGGTATACGGCAACTACGTGAGCTATCTGCCCGACAGCAAAACCGAGGGCAAGCGAGGCGAGCTACCCAAACATAGCGAGTTTACCTACTATTTTGGCGTCAAGTTTCCCACGCGCTCTGCCTACTTGTTCACCCGCATACAGCTGTCCATTATCTTTTCGGCTATCCTACTACTGACGGTGGTGTTTTTTGCATACTCTATGTTCATCATCCTGCGACAGAAGCAACTTTCTGAAACGCAGAAAGACTTCATCAACAACATGACACACGAGTTCAAAACGCCTATTTCTACCATGGGCATCTCAGCTGATGTTCTGCTAAGAAGCGCAGCAGTTCAGGCAGAGCCGCGGCTGGTACAATACGCCCGCATTATCAAGGAGCAAAACCAGCGCCTTAATCATCAGGTAGAAAAAGTGCTGCAGTTGGCCCGCATTGAGCGAGGCAACTTCCAGATCAAACCCGAGCGCATTGAGCTGGATGCCTTTCTGGAGCAAGCCATTGAGGGTATGCAACTGCAAGCCGAGCAGCAAGGCGGGCGCATTACCCTGCACCCGGGAGCGCCGGGCTGCTTCATCCAGGCCGACCGCCTTCACTTGACCAACGTACTGAACAACCTGCTGGACAATGCCATTAAATATTGCCGTACCGCACCCGCGGTGCATGTACGTACCCATTGCACTGGCCAGCGAGTGACCCTCCTATTGGAGGACAATGGTATAGGCATACCGGCCAGAGAACTCAAGCGCGTGTTTCGCAAATTCTACCGCGTACCCACTGGCAATGTACACGATGTCAAGGGCTTTGGCCTGGGGCTATACTACGTACGCAACATATGCCACGCCCACCGCTGGCGCATACAGATGCGGAGCGAGCCGGGTAAAGGCACCACAGTACAAATTTCTCTATCTTTGGCCGCATGAATGCCCACATACTCTATGTAGAAGACGACGAGAGCCTCAGCTTCGTCACCCGAGATAACCTCGAGATGAAAGGGTATCGTATCACGCACTGCAGCAATGGCCGGCAGGCACTGGAAACGCTGCGCCAGTCTTCCTTCGACTTATGCATACTAGACGTGATGCTGCCCGAAATGGACGGCTTTGAAATTGCCCGCGAGATTCGCCGCCTTGATCAACACACGCCTATCATCTTCCTGACGGCTAAATCGCTCAAGGAAGACCGCATCCACGGCCTAAAGCTCGGCGCCGATGACTACATCACCAAGCCTTTTAGCATTGAGGAGCTGATTCTCAAGATTGAAGTATTCTTGCGGCGCAGCATGGGCGCTACTGTGGCCGCGCCGACGGTATATCGCATTGGCAGCTATGAGTTTCATCCTGAAAACCTAACGCTGAAACACGAGCAAGACACCCGCCGGCTCACCCAGCGCGAGAGTGACCTGCTGCTGATGCTGGCTCAACAGCGCGGCCGAGTGGTAAAGCGCTCCGACATCCTGGAAAAACTCTGGGGGCAAGACGACTACTTCCTAGGCCGTAGCCTGGATGTATTCATCTCGCGGCTGCGGCGCTACCTGGCGCTCGACCCCAACATCCGCATCGAAACTGTGCATGGCGTGGGCTTTCAGTTGGATGGATAACGGCGCAAGTCAACTATTTGCTTAACTTTGTGGTTGTGTAAAACGCTGATAGCGCATTGCGCCGGCGCCCATGAACCAACATTACGATACGCACTACGCACTATGCAGTTTTTGTTTCCTGCTTTCCTATTTGCCCTGGCTGCCCTGGCTATCCCAGTCATCATACACCTGTTCTACTTTCGCAGGTTTAAGAAGATATACTTTACCAATGTGCGCTTCTTGCGAGAGGTGAAAGAAGAAACCAGCGCCCGCTCCAAACTGCGTAATCTGCTGGTGCTCCTGGCTCGAATGCTGGCCCTGGCCGCCCTGGTCTTTGCCTTTGCGCAGCCGTTTATCCCGTTGGATGCAGAGGTAAAAACAGGCAACAAAGCCGTCGGCATTTTTATAGACAACTCCTTTAGTATGAACGCACTAAGCCGGGATGTACCGCTCATAGATAAAGCCCGGCAACGCGCCCGCGAAATTGTAGAGGCTTATGCTGAAACTGACCGCTTCCAGGTGCTAACCAACGATTTTGAAGGCCGCCACCAGCGCCTGGTGAGTAAGGAGGAAGCCCTGGCACTCATTGACGAAGTGAAAATCTCGCCAGCAGTGCGCACCCTTTCTGAGGTGGTGGCTCGCCAGAAGCAAGCGCTGGCATCTGGCCCAGAGCCAGTGGAAGTGGCCTACCTCATTTCTGATTTCCAAAAAAACATCAGCGACTTGCGCAACTGGCCGGACTCCGTACCCGAAATCAACTTCATACCCTTGCAATCGGTGCAGGAACGCAACATCGCCATAGACACAGCATGGTTTGAAGCGCCAGTACAAATGCTCAGCCAAACCAACAGATTGATAGTCAAAGTACGCAACTACAGCAACGCCCCTGCTGAGAATATACGCCTGGCCATCAAATACGACGGCCAGACCAAGCCAGCGGGGACGCTGTCCATAGCCCCAGGTGCTACGGCCACCGATACCGTCAGCATTACCATACTGCGTACGGGCTTACACGAGGCAGAGCTATCAGTGACGGACTATCCCGTGCAGTTTGACGATAGATACTACTTCAGTTTCTATGTGGCCGAGCAGGTCAAAGTACTGGTGATACACGACGAAGCGCCCAACCGCTTCTTAATGGCTGCCTTTGCCGGTATGCCCTACTTTCAGGCCACGCCTATGCCAGTGCGCAATCTGGAGTTTTCGCAGTTTCCACAATATCAGCTTATTGTGCTAGACCAAGCGCGCGAAATTTCCAGCGGCTTAGCGGCAGAACTCAACCGATACCTACGCAGCGGTGGTAATGTGCTGCTGTTTCCATCGCGCAATGCCGGGCTGCAGGGCTATAATGCATTCCTGCAAGGCTTGGGCGCCAATCCATTTGTCGCTTTTGATGAAACACCCAGAAGTATTGGCTCCGTCAACATGGAGGAGTTTGTGTTTCGGGATGTGTTTGACAACAAAAACGCCAACCTTAGACTGCCCTCTACTAAAGGCAATTTTCGCACGAACAGGAGCAACGCCCGCGCCGAGGAAATCTTGCTGACCTACCGCGACGGTAGCCCCTTCCTGTCCAAGTATCAGGTTGAGCAAGGCCATGTGTATGTATGCACTGCCCCATTAGATGAAAACTACAGTGATTTGGTGCGCAATGGCGAAATTTTCATTCCGATGCTGTACAAAACGGCTATTTCGTCGGCCCGCAATAATCGCATAGCCTACACCATTGGCCGCAGTGAGTTGATCGAAACCGACCACAAGGCGCCCGGCTCGCAAATTGTATATAAGTTGCGCGGTCCCTCGGGCGAGTTTATCCCTGAACAGCGAATCGTGGGCTCGAGGCTGTACCTCACCCCGGGCAACCAAGTGACCCAAGCTGGCATCTACGACCTATTCATCAACTCGGAAGAAGTGCTGGGCAAACTGGCCTTCAACTTTGACCGCAAGGAATCTGATCTGGCGTGCTACCCGCCTGATGAGTTACAGACTCTTGTGGGGGCACGCATTAAAGTACTGACAGTAAAGGACGAAGCTGTACTCACTTCCAAAATAGAGGAGCGCAGCCAGGGCATCAGCTTGTGGCGGTGGTTTGTAGTAGCGGCGCTGGTATTCTTGGCAATAGAGGTACTATTGCTGCGCTTTTGGAGGGTTTGATTATTCAGAGGTATCCTGGATACAAAACCAGCTCATAGCCCATGCTTTAGAAGCGGGGTCTCGCATTGCCTTGCCACCACATGCTCCTCCGCAAAACCACCTCCTTGGCCCCAGCGTCCCCTAGGCATAGAAAAACCTTCAACGCTTGGAAGAACTCTACCTCTGGAGCAACCCCCTTGAATACATCCCCGACAACATTGGCCACCTGCAAAATCTGCGCGTACTGGAGCTTGGGCAAGCACACCACCTCTCGCCAAAAGCAGTGGATCTCATCCGGCGCTTGCTGCCGCAATGCGAGGTTAGGGCAGGATGGCATTATACTTCGACTCCCCAAGTTTTGTGCGCAACATCTGCAAATCATGCACAAAAACTTGGTGCCTGCAGAACAATTTCATTTATAACTTAGACGATATGCTGCGAATAGCCGCGAATTTTATGCGCAACGCGCAAAGGAGGCGCAGACGCCATAAAAATGAAAAAGCTCTCTCCACGCAAATGTCTTGTCGCAGAGGAGCTTTCTCTGAAAGGGAAATGGCGAGCCACTTACCTGCCTACAATATCTGGCTTCATGGGGCCCAGGATACCAAGGAGTTCATTTTTCTCCTTCTCCGGTACGTTGAATCGGTTGAGCGCCGCCACCAGGTCGGCCACTAGAGCGTTGAACTCCTGTTCGGTGATGTTCATGCCGGTGTGAGCCGCCCGCATATTGAGGCCTTTGTACCTGCATGGGCCGCCGGCGGCTTCGCAGATTTGGTCCACGAGGTTGTTGCGCAGCAGTTGCAATCGGGCTGGGTTGGCTACCGTAGCGGCAAACCGGGCGTTGATGACATTGTCGGCGGCTACATTAGCTAGGAACTGGTCTGTCACAGCGCTGATAGCATCGAAACCGCCCAACCTGGAGTACAGGGAGTTAGGGTCAATTTCGTACAAGACTTTGTCGTCGTTGCAAGCCGTTAGCGACATCCCGACGGCCAGCGCCAGCACAAAATACAAAACAAACTTCCTCATAATGAATGGTATTTGATAGGTTAAAAAATCCTGAGTACACCCAGCACCTTGTGTTTCACCTCATCCAAGGGTGGTACTGGGCAAGCGGGGCTGGGCGGAAAAGTCTTCTCTGACACCTTGAAGGCTTCATTCAGCGAGGCTGCTGCCCGGAGCTTTTCGGCAGTGATCTTATCTGGGCAGTAGGTGACGCTGAAAGTCTTGCCCTCTTGGCTGAAACTAACTGCCGTAACACCGAGCTGTTGCTTGAGCACAGCAAGCACAGCCTGCTGTTCGTGCGCCTGTGGCGTGCGGTCCAACTCGAAAATTTTGAGATGCACTGGCAACATTTGCTCCGTCAGAGTAGGTTGCCGCAGGTTGGCGTAGAGAAAAAGCACCAGAGAGGATAATGCCGCTGCTGTGCCTGTGCTTTTGAGAAACCATTTACTTGTCATGGTATTGTCATTTTTTTTACTCTACATACGAGCACAGCAGTAGGGTTGGATTTCGACAGACTCATCTTTCGTAGCGCAGCAGGACAAAGAAACTTTAGCAATTCATGGGGCAAACTGAGACAGGCGTTATATCTTTCGCAAGTTTGCGCATTGACTCTATTTAATCAATGAAAAAAAATTATGAGCAACTTATGGATAGACCTGCAGTGAAAGGCCGACCATATTGCCTATGCCCAAAGCACCCAAGCAATACAAGTATTCATTACAGAAGGCGTAGCCCTCTAAAACAAAGGTGACCTTGCAGTACTACGACCAAACTGACCAGGCACTGGAACTAGACTGTGACAATCTTTGCACCTTATCAAAGGAAGCGACATGCTCGATCCCGTCCTTCCAGGAAGGTCTTCTATAAGAAGTGCAAATGGCCATCTGGATTTCAGCCGTAAAAACCATGTCTATGCACAGACTTCGCTACTGGTACTTTTTCATCACCACCCGCATCCGGTTTTTCCTGGCGGCGCATACACGCTTTGATGTACACTCTCCTTTCCTATCAGACTTTGTGGCACAGGTACTAGAAGACCGGCGCTGGTTTTACGCATTCTCTGCCATTGAGACCGCCCGCAAGCGATGGCTTTGCGACGAGACGCCAGTGGAGGCCTCGCTTTTTGGCGCCGGCTCGATGGGCTATGCAGCCCGACAGCTCAAGGCCGGCAAGTTACTACAGCGCTCTTCCGTTGGTCCAGAGACGGGGCGGCGGCTGTTTAGATTGGCTTTGTGGCAGCAGCCGACCACTATGTTAGAGTTGGGCACTTGCATGGGTATTTCCACTGCTTACTTAGCCGCTGGGCGCGCCAGCGCTGCATTCATTTCGATAGAAGGCCACTGGCCATTGGCAGAGAAGGCTCGGCAGCATCTCCATGAACTGGGGCTGAACCACGTCAGGGTCGTGAATGGCGCATTTGCCGATACCTTGCCGGAGGTATTGCATCAACTTCAACAAGTGGATTTGCTCTTCATAGACGGCGACCACCGAGGTAGTGCCGTGCTTGGCTACCTCCGTACTTGCCTACCTTTCCTGCACGAGCAAAGCGTGGTGGTCATTGCCGACATCCACTGGTCGGAAGATATGTGGCAGGCTTGGCAAACCATGCAAGTGCTGCCCCAGGTGACAGGTTCGGCAGACTTGTTTCACTTGGGCGTGTTGTTTTTTCGAAAAGCACTCAAGCATCCAGTACGCGCAACACTGGCGCCCTGGCGCTGGAAACCCTGGCGCATTGGCTGGTGGTAACCACTATTTGGCTATACCGATAAAACCTGATGGATACCCTGCGCTGCTCGCTTGCCTTCCGATACGGCGTTGACTACCTCGGCGCCACCATTGACGACATCGCCAGCAGCAAAGTAACAGGGATGGCTGGTTTGGAAGGTATGGGCATCTACAGCTATGCTCCCATCTTCTCGAGTGGCTATATGGCCAATTTCAGCCAAAAGCGCTTGCATGGTTTCTTGCCCAGTGGCCATGATAACCATATCGCAGGGAATGAGCACGTGGCTATGAGTTGCTGACGAGGTATTTTCCAAAAAGCACACGCCCTCTACGGAAAGCTGACCGAGGATTTCTACCGGAGTCAAATGAAAGCGAAACTGCACGCCGACAGACTTAGCCAGCTCATACTCAAAGGTGTAGGCTGACATAGCCTCCTTGCCACGCCGATAGACTACGATGACCTCCTCTGCGCCCAGGCGCGCGCATTCCGAGGCGGCGTCCATAGCGGTGTTACCGCCACCGATGACTACCACGTGCTTGCCCACGGCAGTTTGCAAGGGTCGGATTTTCACAGTTTCGATAAACTGTATGGCGTCTTTGACCTGATCAAGTTGTGCGCCGGGTATATTCGGGTATTTAGCCTTGCCCAAACCAATGGCTAGCAGAATGGCGTCGTAGCGGTGTTCCAGCTCGCGCCACTGCGAGGCACCTCGCACAGGGTGATTCAGATGTATCTGGAAGCCAAGCTGTTGCTGAAGCCAATCTACTTCCTCTACCGCTTCCTGATTGCTGATTTTATAGGGTGCGCATCCGTAGAGGATTAGGCCAGATACTTGGGCTTTGGCCTCGAATACGTCCACCTGGTAGCCGAGGCGGCGTAACTCGCAGGCAGCAGATATGCCAGCAGGCCCGGCCCCTACTACAGCTACCGCTTTGCCATTAGGTTGGCCAGGAGAGAACAGGGCAGTCCCTTGTCTGATAGCGGCTGAAGCAGCGTAGGTCTGTAGGCGGCCTATTTCTATGGGTTTGGCGTGCTGGTAGTTGTACACGCAAGCGCCCTCGCACAAGACTTCGGTGGGGCACACCTGGCCGCAGGCCTGGCCAAAGTAGTTGGCCATGTAGATGGTACGAGCTGCGCCTTCGAGATTTTGTGTGTGAATTTGTCGGATAAACAGCGGAATATCAATTTCTGTAGGGCAAGCCTTAGTGCAGGGTGCATCGTAGCAAAACAGGCAGCGCGCGCTCTCTTGCTGGGCCATGGTGGCGTGCATGGCCGGCTTAAGCGGGGCAAATGCCATCATTAGGTCATCTTCGTGGGCGGGGCGAGCAAATTCAGCCATATTTCGTATTTTTTATGTGCAATTTTTGCCAACGTGGGTTGTCTTTTGAGTAGTCTATCTAAAAAACATGTCTTTTGGCCGAGCAAATTCGCCATAGTGGCGTTTATATATTATATTTGTTTGGTCAAGATGCCATGCCCAAATTGCACCTGTCATGAAGAAGTCTTCTTCCCCACCTATGCTTTTAGTCTTGCTGGCTGCGCTCAGCCTGTGCTGCTATGTATATTTGATAGTTCAAAAAGACGCCCCGAGCGCCAAATCGGAGCACGTTTGGATAACGGCGCCGCAAGTGCGCCAGGAACAGCAGGATGAAGTGCGTAAGCAGGGCGAGCACCTGCTGGAACTGGTAGTGATGAAAAAGGTAATGTCGGCGGTGCGGCGTCTGTTGCCTGCTACAGGTCATTGAGGGATATTTTTCTTTTTCCAGTATCGCAGTAGCCCAGCTACGCTCATCCAGGCCGGATTGGCGTGCTCATAAGCTACAATGTCGGTTTTACTCAATCCTGATGCGCTGAGCTCATCAGCCACCAATTTTACAAACAAGGGTAT
The DNA here is from genome assembly GCA_938015595.1 of uncultured Saprospiraceae bacterium. Taxonomy (GTDB): domain Bacteria; phylum Bacteroidota; class Bacteroidia; order Chitinophagales; family Saprospiraceae; genus UBA2329. The sequence goes on from CALLPI010000002.1 coordinate 184,746, forward strand.
AACCTCCTCTGCGGGTGTATCGGCCTCATAATAGGGGTGCATCCAGTTGGCCCATGCGAGAAGCCGTTTTTCCAGTTCGTCCAGGTGAGGTAGTATATCGCGTACACAGCCAAAGTGCGTCAAGTACAGTTGCCCGATAGGCAAGGTGCGAATAAGTGCGAGCGACGCCTGCCAATGCTCTATGGAAATATCTGGCGGCGGGCAGGGCGGAGCTACCAGACCATGGTGTATCCTAACGCCAGCCACATCACCAGCAAACAGGTTGTCGTCCAGTTGCCAGGCAATGTGATGCACTGCATGGCCGGGAGTATGCCAGGCCGTAAAGGTCTTGTCACCTATGTGGATGAGCTCACCATGGGTTACGGTTTGTAGCCGGCTGTGCGGTATAGGCTCAAGGCTGCCCCAGAGCACATCCATCTGCTCCTGATAAATCATTTTGGCCGACTGCAGCAGCTTGGAAGGGTCTAACAAGTGCCTGTGCCCTTCAGGATGGACATACACGGTAGCCCCCTGTGCAGCAAAAGCCCAAGCGGCACCAGCATGGTCGAGGTGGATGTGAGTGAGCAACACGTGCTGCACTTCTTCAGGGCGATAACCTAGTGCTTGAATGCCGGTGGTCAGGGCAGACAGCGTGGAGTGCGGGCCAGTTTCTACCAAGCACGGCCCAGCGGTGGTTTCCACCAGAAAGGCAGCTATGGTGTTGCGTTGTCCTTGAAATTGGAGGTCTATGGTATGAATAGCCATATCAGTCAAAATGAGGCGATTGAATACGGGTGGTAATGCGGGCATCGCTGGTCAGGCGCTGGTGCAGCCCTTGCGTTTTGGGTAGTTCGTACTCCATGAAGTATTGTGCCGTAAGGATTTTTCCTTCGTAGAAGTCCCTATGCTGAGCTCCCTCGTTCAGGGCTTTTTGTGCAGCAGTAGCCATGAGCAACCACTGCCAAGCTATGGCTACATAGCCGAAATACTCCAGGTAAAGGGTAGCGTCGGCTAGGAATACTTCTGCTGGCTCTTTAGCGGCCAACTGGAAGAGGTGCAGGGTGGCCTGCTGGAGTTGGCCGGCGGCATTGCCTAAGGCTAGGGCCAGTGGCTGGAGTGCGGGGTAGGGCATAGCTTGTTGAACTGCTTCGCTGATTTCCTGGGCAAACAGCGCAGCAGCCTCGCCGTTTTCCATCATCACCTTTCGCCCCAGCAGATCTATGCCATGTATGGTGGTGGTGCCTTCATAGATGGAGTTGACGCGGATGTCGCGGTAATATTGTTCCAGAGGAAAGTCGTCGCAATAGCCGGCACCGCCCAGACACTGCATACCAGCGCTCACGGCCAAGTTGCTCATTTCGGAAGGAAAACTCTTGGCCACAGGGGTAAGCAACTCCAGCAGCAGGTGAGCTTTGCGCTGCTCGGCGCCTTGGGCATGTTTTTCCAGGTCGGCGTAGAGGCTGCACTGGAGCAGCAGAGCAAAACTGCCTTCAATGATGGATTTCTGGAATAACAACATGCGGCGCACGTCAGCATGTTCGATGATGGGCACTTGAGGCAGGCTCAGATCTTTATTGGAGGGATGCCTACCTTGCGGCCGTTGGCGAGCATACTCCAGCGCGGCATAATAAGCGCCGGAAGCCGTAGCCGATGCCATGAGGCCTGTACCGATACGGGCTTCGTTCATCATCTGAAACATGTAGGCCAGGCCCTTGTGAGGTGCGCCCACCAACCAGCCTCTGCAGTCGTCGTGCTCGCCTATTTGCAGGTGAGCAGCTACGTAGCCTTTTTGACCCATTTTGCCATAGATGCCGGCAGTAGTCACATCATTGAATACCATGGTATCGCCTTCTTGCCGGTATTTGGGCACAACAAACAGGGAAATGCCCTTGGCGCCAGGCGGAGCGCCTTCGATGCGGGCCAACATGAGGTGCACCACGTTGTCCACAGCATTGTGATCACCGCCGCTGATAAATATCTTCTGCCCCTTGATCAGGTAGTAGCCGTCAGGATGGGGGGTGGCGGTGGTCAGTATGTCTGACAGTGAACTACCGGCTTGCGGTTCGGTCAGTGCCATAGTGCCTTGCCAACGACCACTGTACATATGAGGCACAAATCGGCTTTGGAGTTCTTCTGAAGCGAAACTGCGCAACAGCCGGGCAGCGCCCTGCGTGAGGAAGGCATGGGGCGGGGTGTTGGAGTTGGCTGCATAGAAGATCATAAGCGCGGCATTGAACAGGGTAAGCGGCATTTGCTGGCCACCAGCCTCCAAGGTATCGGTGGCACTTATCCATCCGCCTTCGCCAAATACTTGCATGGCCGTCTTTATGCTGTGGTGTACGCGTACCTCGCCGTCCTGGTACACGGCCTTTTGGCGGTCCATTTCTCGATAGTAGGGGAAGAGGTAAGTGTCGCCGATTTGCTGGGCGGCATCCAGCGTCATATCAAAGGCAGCCTGGTCGTAAGCCTCAAATGCAGGAAAACGCCGAAGTGCCAGCGCGTCAAATACTTCATACAACAGGAACCTCAAGTGGCGTATACTAATGTATCGGGATGCCATACGTGCAGTGATAAATTGCGAGAGAATGCTCGCAGCAAAGGTATTTAAAATTTTGGCGTGCAAACCTGACCAGGCTGAAGTAAATAGCTCAGCACTGAGGCAGAACCCACTCAACAGCCTACACGCTAGGGGAATACTCTTGTTGTAATTATTTTAAGGCCATTACAAACCAAATTAGTGACAATATTAAGACTATTTCACAGCGAGTTTTCCACAGTGTGGAAAAGTTATTCCACATTAGCTTAGTGCTGAAAATGAGCAAATTAGATTAATTATCCACAAGGTGTGGATAATTATTGCTACCCAAGATGCACTTTTCGGTATAATTTAGCACTCCACTTTAACCACATATATAAATTAGAACACCAAATGCAAACTGAAATCGAACCACTCCTCCAGGAAAACCCCAACCGCTTTGTGCTCTTCCCTATTGAGCACAGCGACATCTGGGCATTTTACAAAAAGTCGGAAGCCAATTTTTGGACGGCAGAGGAAATTGACTTGTCCGCCGATCTTGCGGACTGGAATCACAAGCTCAATGACGATGAGCGCCATTTCATCAAGCACGTACTGGCCTTCTTTGCCGCCAGCGACGGCATTGTCAATGAAAACTTGGCCATGAACTTTGTCAATGAGGTGCAATACACTGAGGCCAAGTTTTTCTACGGTTTTCAGATCATGATGGAGAACATCCACTCCGAAACTTACTCCTTGCTCATTGATACCTACATCAAGGACCAAAAAGAAAAAGACTACCTCCTGCGCGCCATCGAACATGTGGACTGCGTGAAGAAAAAAGCCGACTGGGCGCTGCGCTGGATCAGCAATGGCTCCTTTGCCGAGCGCCTCATTGCTTTTGCGGCCGTAGAGGGTATCTTTTTCTCTGGCTCCTTCTGCTCCATCTTCTGGCTCAAGAAGCGGGGCCTCATGCCCGGCCTTACCTTTTCCAACGAACTCATCTCGCGCGACGAAGGCATGCACTGCGATTTTGCCTGCCTGCTGTACAATGACCACCTCAAGCAAAAACTAAGCCCCAACACTGTACGCGACATCATCACCGACGCCGTCAGCATCGAAAAGGAATTCGTATCGGATGCGCTGCCAGTAAACCTCATTGGCATGAACGCAAAGTTGATGTGCCAGTACATTGAGTTTGTGGCCGATCGTCTGTTGGCAGCCCTGCATCAGCCCAAGGTGTACCTCGTAGAAAACCCCTTCCCTTGGATGGACCTAATCTCCCTGCAGGGCAAGACCAACTTCTTCGAAAAGCGCGTGGGAGACTACCAAAAGGCCGGCGTCATGGCACAACGTGAAAAGCAGGTATTTACCCTGGAGGAAGATTTTTAGCGTAGTACACGGAGCTACCCCCACTCTCTATGCGCTGTGGATTTCAATAACCAGATTATCGAATTCAAACCAATAAATGCCATGTATGTAATAAAGCGCAGCGGTAAACAAGAAGAAGTAAGTTTCGATAAGATCACCGCCAGAATCAAAAAACTTTGCTACGGGCTGGATGCCCAGTACGTGGATTACATTGAGATTTCCAAGAAAGTCATCCAGGGCTTGTACGCTGGCGTGAGCACCACTGAGCTGGACAACCTCGCCGCCGAAACCGCCGCCTCCATGGCCGCTGTACATCCCGACTACGCCCTGCTGGCCGCACGTATTGCCGTGTCCAATTTGCACAAAAACACCGACAAGTCCTTCTCGCGCACAATGAAGGAACTTTACCACTATATTGACCCCAAGACAGGAGAAAAGGCCGGCCTCATTAGCGACGAAACTTTTGAAATTATCTGGAAATACCGCGACGAGCTGGACTCGTCTATCATCTATGACCGTGACTACGAGTTTGACTACTTTGGCTTCAAAACCCTGGAGCGCTCCTACCTACTCAAAATGAACGGCAAGGTAATGGAGCGCCCGCAGCACATGCTCATGCGCGTGGCAGTAGGGATTCATGGTGAAAATATTGAAGCCGCCATTGAAACCTACCACCTTATGTCGGAAAAGTGGTTCATACACGCTACGCCCACGCTTTTCAATGCAGGTACGCCAAAGCCGCAGATGAGCAGTTGCTTCCTTCTTTCCATGACAGAAGACTCTATCAAAGGCATCTTTGAAACCCTGCAACGCTGTGCCCTTATCAGCCAAAGCGCTGGAGGTATTGGCCTCAGCATCCACAACATCCGCGCTACGGGCAGCTATATCAAAGGAACAAATGGGGCATCCAATGGCATCATACCAATGCTGCGGGTGTTCAATGATACCGCACGCTACGTGGATCAGGGCGGGGGTAAGCGAAAAGGCGCCTTCGCCATCTATCTCGAACCCTGGCACGCCGACGTATTCGAGTTTCTCGACCTCAAGAAAAACCACGGCAAGGAAGAGCTGCGCGCCCGCGACCTGTTCTATGCCATGTGGATTCCAGACCTCTTCATGGAGCGCGTGAAAGCCGACGGCGAGTGGTCGCTCTTCTGCCCGCACGAAGCCCCTGGCCTTTACGACTGCTACGGCGGCGAATTTGAAGCCCTTTACCACCGCTATGAGCAGGAAGGCCGCGCCCGCCGCACAGTGAAAGCACAAGATCTTTGGTTTGCCATTCTCGAATCGCAGATCGAGACGGGCACACCCTACATCCTCTACAAAGATGCCGCTAACAAAAAGTCGAACCAAAAAAACCTTGGCACCATCCGCTCTAGCAATCTCTGCACGGAGATTATTGAGTACACCGCGCCCGACGAAGTGGCCGTATGTAACCTTGCCTCCATCAACCTCTCCAGGTTTGTACGCGAAGATCGTACCTTCGACTTTGACCGCCTTGTGGAGATCACCCGCGTGGTAACGCGCAACCTCAACCGCATCATTGACATCAACTATTATCCAATACCGGAAGCTCGCAACAGCAACTTACGCCACCGGCCTATCGGCATCGGCGTGCAGGGCCTGGCCGATGCCTTCTTGCTCATGCGCATGCCTTTTGACAGCCCAGAAGCCCGCATACTCAACCGCGACATCTTCGAGGCCATCTACTACGGTGCGCTCAAGGAGTCCTGTGCCCTTGCAGCCAAGTATGGCCCCTACGAAAGCTATGCCGGATCGCCAGCCAGCCAGGGCATCTTGCAGTACGATATGTGGGACGTGACGCCCACTTCCCGCTTTGACTGGAGCGCCCTCAAAGCCGAAATAGCCAAGCACGGCCTGCGCAACAGCCTCCTGTTGGCGCCCATGCCTACAGCTTCTACCTCGCAGATACTGGGCAATAACGAGTGCTTCGAGCCATATACCTCCAACATCTACAGCCGCCGCACCCTCTCCGGTGAGTTCATTGTAGTGAACAAGCACCTACTCAAAGACCTCATCGGCCTCGGCCTGTGGAATGAAGAAATGAAACATCAGCTCTTGGCCGCCAACGGCTCGGTACAACACATACCTGGCATACCTGACCATATCAAGATACTGTACCGCACAGTGTGGGAACTGAGCCAAAAGGCCATCATAGACATGGCCGCCGACCGCGGCGCTTACATCTGCCAGAGCCAAAGCATGAACCTCTTTGTAGAAAGCCCAAACTTTGGTAAGCTCTCCTCCATGCACTTCTACGCCTGGCAAAAGGGCCTCAAAACTGGCATGTACTACCTGCGCTCTAAAGCAGCAGTGGACCCCATTAAGTTCACCGTGAAGCAAGACGTACAGCAGCAAGTCGCCGCTGCTGGTAAGAACAAAAAAAATCACAGCAATAATGCTACTGAACTAGAACCTGGTAACCCCGAGGAGGAAATGGCACTCAAGGCTTGTAGCTTGGATGATCCGGATTGCCTGGCGTGCAGCGCATAGTGCCATACAGCGGCGCAACCGATACTTGCTTTTTGTCTTTACCAAACATACTTGGCGAAAAACCAGCTAAACCAACTTACTGATGCGATACTGGCCGGGCTTCTTCGTAAAAGAGGAGTCCGGCTGGTCTTTTTTGCAAGAAGATGTTGAGGTAGCTTTCTTTATACTTCGACTCCCCAAGGCTTGTGCACAACATCTGTAAATCTTACACAAAACTTGGTGTTGATCCGTGTAATCTTTGAGGTTCTCTAGCCTTGCAACCAGAAACCCGACAACCGCATGCCTTCAGTACGCTATTGTGCAAATTTGCTACTCAGCATCAGTCCGGCTTTGCCACGGGGCGCCGCGAAGCCAGGTCAAAGTTGACCAGCATGGCCATGAGCATAAAGAAAAACGAGCCGATCTTGTCAGTTTCGATAAGGTCGTTGATAATGCACAGTATCAATATACTGATGAACGACAGCATGAGCGCCATCACTGCCTGCTGCGAGCGCCTGCATTTGAGCCTGTGGTATAGTTTTTCGCCATAAATCAGCACGGCAAACACCATAAACAAGAAAAACAACAACCCTGGCAACCCTTGCTCCACCGGCACCATCAAGTAGTAGCAGTGGATGCCGGAGCGCTCTGGGTTGTGGCTTACATACGTGCGAAAACTATTGACGGCATAGGGCTTGTACTGCTCCAGGAAGTTCCCCGGGCCAAAACCTGTGAGCAATCGCTCGCCCACCATATAAAAACCAGCTATCCAGCGATAAAATCGCTCCATGGTAGAGATATCCTCGCCTTGTGCGGTGGCCTCCAGCAGATTATCAAAGCGCGTATGGGTGATTGTCTTATCATAATCCGGCGCAAAGTCCAGATAATAGTTGTCCAAAGCCAGCCGCCAGAAGCCCAGCGTAACCACCAGTACTACCATCAACAAAGCTGATTTCACCAACCGCAATCGTATCACCCCATATATCAACGGCAGCAATATCAGCGTGCCCATGGCGGCGCGGGTATAGCTCAATTGTATAGCTACCACCAATACGATAAGTGCCAGGCCTAACCCCACGCGCTGCCAGCTCCAGGTCGGATACCATTGCCGCACAAACCACACAAAGGGTACAATCACCACCATGATGCAGGCATAGATTACGTGGTTGCGGTAAAACGGCGACAACACCCGATGCACGTCTTCAAATGAAAAACCATAGCCCGCATGGCCTACCAGTACGTATACTACCGTGAGCATCAGCGGAATGCACACCGCCCAGAAAAAATGCGCTACGTCTTGGATGGTGCGGAGCAGACTACCGGCCAAAAAATAAAAGGTAATGATATACCAAGTCTTCGCCAGGAAGAACTTTACCGACACAAATACGTCGCTGGAGGTCAGTAGCGGTACAATGATCCAGCCCCAGTGCAGCAACAGCAGCAAAGTAATAGGATGCCACATGAAGCCCTGAGGCAAAACACTCCTTCTGAATGCCAACTGCAGGATAAACACCAGCATCAGCCCCACAATGAGCGGCTCAGTGGGCAAGTCTGTGCCAAAACCACCCGGTAGTTCTAACTCTGTAGAAAGCGGAATGCAGACCAACAGCAGATAAAACACCTTTCGATAGTCCAGTATAGTCACATATACCAGCAAGACCACGGCCGGCAATACCGCCATCCACCACGCCTCTACCAAGACGGCAGCAAAAAAGCTCAGCCATGTAGCCGCGGCCAGCGAGGCATACCCATACTTGACCTCAGGAGATTGGCCGGGCAGCACATCGTCCAACTGCCGCATCAAGTGTGTGAAAATGGATTTCATGTCGGCAGCAAAGTTAAGCTATTTGTACTTCATAGCTTGCGTAGTGAAAGCCGGCATATTGATGCGCCTGCTAATGAATATGATGATGATGGCACTATGCCTTGGCTTTACATCTTGCCAAGATGCAGCGTTGTGCACCAACGAGCATAGCCATGCTGAGAAGACTTTTGCGTTATGCCTTACTGTTTCTTTGTCGCCAGGATCACTATCTTGCCTGTGCCCACTTCGGGCACTTGTGTACCCACAACTTCGCTGACGCCAGACAACGTGAGTTCGTAGCGGTGCTCCAGTATCAGGCCGGTAGCCAACTCCAGTGCCAGGCTGCCTTTGCCTTTAGCCTGGAATTTGTATTTTGCCTCTATACCATTGTAGGAAATACTTGCACCGTTGACATCAAGGCTCATTTTGTATGCCAGGTGCGCCTTTGCGTTTGACGTGCCAAAGGAAGGTGTAAGTGATCTGCATTATCGTGGGGCCTTACTCAATTTTTTGCGTCTAGGTGCCTTTGCTGGGAATGGGCTTGGGTGGCGGCGCTACAAAGCAAAAGGACAAAGGAGTAGTATGGTCAATCCTAGCAGGACCTGCACTGAAATCTCTGGGCATCTCAAAGTTTTTCAGAACGGTCACCCTACCATTGGGTGCAACTATGCCTTCCATACTGGAACTGAGCATGGCTTTGAACCGCTCAGCTATGGGGCTATCCATATGCCAAGTGTTGAAATCGTATGACTTCGATATACCCATAATCGCCACATATCCCTTTGAATGGCTAATAGTTTGCTCCACCCAGAAACCTCCGGCACCTGCAGATTGCACAGTAAATACTAGCTCCATGACGATTGTGCTGCTTAAGTCCATACATAGGCTCGTCACCTGCTTTTGGATCTTGTCATCTACAGTGCAGGATATGAAGTAGGCCTGTCCGACAGGAAGGTTGAGTTTCCAGGGCTAAAGGGTTTGGGCGCAGCTAGGGCCGGCAGTACTCAGCCATAGGAAAAGTAGGGTGTAGCTCACGCTCAGGCAGTTATTGCATTATTTATTCTTGATAGCTTACAAATGCCGCTCGGCGTGGTAGGAAGAGCGCACTAGCGGGCCGCTTTCTACGAAAGCAAAGCCCTTGGCCAAACCGACCTCCTTATACCTGGCAAACTGGTCAGGATGGATGAACTCTGCCACTTCCAGGTGCATCTTGGTAGGCTGCAGATACTGGCCAATGGTGAGCACATCGCAGCCGTGAGCCAGCAGGTCGTCCATAGTTTGAAAGACTTCTTCCTCGGTTTCGCCCAGGCCTACCATGATACCCGACTTGGTGCGCTTGCCATAGGCTTTAGTGCGCTGTATTTGCTCTAAGCTGCGCTCGTATTTGGCTTGCGGGCGCACCTTTCGGTAGAGGCGCTGCACAGTTTCCATATTGTGGGACACTACCTCCTGGCCAGCCTCAATCATGCGTTCGAGGGCAGACCAGGTGGCTCTCACATCGGGTATGAGGGTTTCAATGGTGACGTGCGGAGTGCTTTCCTTAACGGCGCGCACAGTTTGATACCAGATTTCAGCGCCCCGGTCAGGTAGTTCATCGCGATTTACGGAGGTAATGACGGCGTGCTTCACGCCCATGAGGCGGATGGCCTCAGCTACGCGGCGGGGTTCGTCTTCGTCGTACTCCGTAGGGCGTCCAGTTTTCACAGCGCAAAAAGAGCAGGAGCGCGTGCAGGTGTTGCCCAGTATCATAAAAGTAGCCGTGCCAGCGCCCCAGCACTCGCCCATGTTGGGGCAGTTGCCGCTCTGGCAGATGGTGTGCAACTTGTAGTCGTCCACCAGGCGACGCACCTGGCGATAGTTTTCGCCAATGGGCAGCTTAACGCGCAACCATTCAGGTCGGCGCGAGGTGGCGGGCGTTTGCTGAGGGGCCACTACATTGAGTTCGATCATGTTAGGTCAGGTTCGCTTACCGAACTGCAAATTTACAAAAAGGTTGACAAAGACCCGCTGGTTCTCGATATTGGGCGCTTGGGGCAATTCTATCATGATGGGCATATCGCGGAAGAAAAAGTCCACCATGACGCCAGCTTCAGCAGCTTTGACAAAGCGCTCAAAAGCGCCCCAATCCAGGTGAACGGCTGCCTTAGCATGGGCGCCCGGCGCAATGGAAATTTGCTCAATACCCTTAAAGAAGCCGGAAGCACCGTATATGCTGTTCAAATCCAGAAACCTATCGGCATTGTCGGCAGAGAAGGCTTCGCTGCGCACAAAAAAAGTAGTGAAATCCGGCTCCCGATAGCGAATAATGTCGAGGTGGTAGGGCTTAAGCAAGCCGAGTGCTAACCCACCTGAGTAGCTTATGCCAATGGCCAGCCCCCTGTTGAGGGCCTTGTCTGAAAAATAGCGCTTTTCTCCGATGGCACCGTGCAATACAAAGAGGCTGTTCTGCTTGCCGTACACAAAAGAGCGGGAAATCCTACCGGCAGTAGGGGTGCGAAAGTCAAAACTCTGGCGAAATTCCTTGGGGTGCCTGATCTCGGCGAGGTCAAAGCTAAAAAATCGGGTGCGGTAGTAGGTGGCCAAGCGGCCGAATTGGAGGCCGGCACCTAGTCCCTGTGTATGCAGTTGGAACTGCACGGTAAACTCTTTGTTGTACACAATACCTTTGGCCTCCTCTTCCAGGCTCTTGATGCGCGGGATAGTGGGCTGTGCGCAAATAGTCAAAGGTAGGAGCAAAGGTATGATGAAGAGCACTCTGATCATAGCCGGCAAGTTGAACAGGATTAATACAGTTGCAATATTTCAAATGTTCAAATAAAATTAAGGCAAAAGATTTGGATATACGCCGGCACACCCGCATTTTGTCCTCGCTTTAACCAAAAAAACGCAAAATCAGGCCCGACATGCCTAAAACGGTGTACATCTACAGCCCCTTGGATACGCCCAGGCTACGCTATGTACTGGAGCTTGTTTTCCGACATGTGCTGCGATGCGACTACCGCATCACTACCCATCTGGACACCTACCTTAGCTACGAAGGCCCGCGCATCAATTACGGTGCACCAGCTACCCCAGGCAGTGAACTGCGCATTCCGGCACATCCACTACTGCGCAAAACCGGCCTCCAGCCCCAGCGCTTGCCGGTGCAAGTGGTAGATGGGTTGCCTGCTTTTTGTTTTGTAGAAGGCGCACAGGCGCATCTGCCCTTTGATTTGTTCAGCCTGGTATTCTTTGTGGCCTCTCGCTATGAAGAGTACCTGCCCGGCCCACGCGATGCCTACGGGCGCTTCGAGGCCCAGCACAGCATGGCCCTCCGGGAGGGATTCCTGGAAATACCTCTGGCACAGTTGTGGGTGCTACGCATGGCGCAGCGGCTGGAGGCTATGTTTCCAGGTGGTAGAATACAACCTCTACCCTTCCAATTTCAGCCCACTTTTGATGTAGACCAAGCCTGGGCCTATCGCTACAAGCCACTGCACCTACAATGGGCTGGCTGGCTCAAAGACGCGCTCGCCCAAGACACACAAGCCCTAAAAAGGCGAAAACTAGTACTGCAAGGGCGAGCAGAAGACCCCTTCTTTACTTTTGCCGACATTGAGGAGTGGCATCGCCAGCCTGCATCCGACCCCATCTTCTTCTTCCACCTCGGCGATTATGGAAAGCTGGACAAAAGCACCTCCTACAAGCACCCAATGCTGCAAGACCTGATTCGCCGCTTGCACAAAGCCCATCGCACGGGGCTACACCCCTCCTGGAAAGCTGGCGGGCAAGTCTCCCAACTGGCTGAGGAAATCCGTCGCTTCTGCGACATCACCGGTCAGGCACCCGTGCGCAGCCGCCAGCACTACTTGCGCTTGCTGCTGCCAGACACGTATCGCCAACTGCTGCTGGCTCACATCCATGAAGACCACAGTATGGGCTTTGCCGAACATCCTGGCTTCAGAGCAGGGCTAGCCTGCCCGTTTCCCTGGTACGACCTCAAGGCCGAACGCACCACCGAACTCATGATTCACCCCTTTGTCATAATGGACGTGACACTAAAACAATACCTGAAGCTGAGCCCCGAAGCTGCGCTGGAGCGCGCCCTGCATTTGCTTCGTACAGTACAGAAGACAGGAGGCATCTTCTGCACCCTGTGGCACAACAGCTCTTTCTCCTACATAGGCGGTTGGAAAAACTGGCGCCAAATGTACCTGGGGCTCAAAGAAGCCGCTGAAAACCAGATCTCGGCAGCTTAGCACGCCGAATCCGACGCGCTTTTTTTGCTCCTCCGGTGCGCCTTTCGCACGAGGTTTGCTACCTTTGCCCCAATAAACCAAATATGCCAAATAAAAACTGCATGCTTAAACCATGGCTCAGGTAGAACTCATAATGCCCAAAATGGGCGAAAGCATCATGGAGGCCACTATCCTGCGATGGGTGAAAAACCCTGGCGACCGAGTAGAAACTGACGAACCCATACTGGAAATCGCCACTGACAAAGTGGATACTGAAGTCCCCTCCCCTGTAAGTGGAGTCATTGCTCAAACCCTCTTCAACGCAAACGACGTTGTGCCGGTAGGCAAAGTCATTGCCATCATACAAACCGATACAGAAGACACCGCCCCCATTCCTTCTCCAGCAATAGCCGACAAAACTTTATCCAACGGCGCCGCAATGCGCGATGCTCCCGCCATGGCCGAACCCACCTTGCAGCAAGCGCCTCAACCCGCCGCTAGCTCCTCCACACGAACTGGCGAAGCAGGGCGCTTCTACTCTCCCCTGGTGCGCAACATTGCCCAGCAGGAGCGCATCAGCCTGCAAGAACTGGAGCAAGTGCCCGGAAGTGGTCTGCAAGGTCGAGTAACTAAAAAAGACATACTGGCCTATGTAGAGCAAAAACGCAGCACCCCCGCCGCTGTCGTGCCACCCTTGACCGCTGCCGCCCCTGCTGCCCCCACAGTAGCCTCAACCGCAGCGCAGCCTTTATCCGGCAACGTAGAAATCATTGAGATGGATCGCATGAGGAAACTCATTGCCGATCACATGGTCATGTCCAAGCAGACCTCGCCCCATGTCACCTCCTTTGTGGAGGTGGACGTCACCGAAATTGTGCAATGGCGCGAGCGCGTCAAGAAAGATTTTGAAGCCCGCTATGGGGAAAAAATTACCTTTACGCCCATCTTCATCGAAGCGGTATGCAAAGCCCTGCGCGACTTCCCCATGGTCAATATCTCGGTGGAGGGCTCCAAGATCATCCTCAAAAAAGACATCCACATCGGCATGGCCACTGCGCTGCCCAATGGCAACCTCATCGTGCCCGTCATCAAAAATGCCGATTTGCTCAACCTGCCCGGCCTGACCAAAGCCGTGAACGACCTGGCCGCCCGTGCCCGCGCCAACCAACTCAAACCCGAGGAAATCCAGGGTGGTACCTTCACCCTCACCAACGTAGGTACTTTTGGCAACGTCATGGGTACGCCCATTATCAACCAGCCGCAAGTGGCCATCCTGGCTACTGGTGCCATTCGCAAAAAACCCGCCGTGGTAGAAACGCCCTATGGCGATCTCATTGCTGTACGCCACCTGATGTTCCTGTCACTGTCTTACGACCACCGCGTAGTGGACGGCGCACTCGGCGGCTCCTTCCTGCGTAGGATAGGAGATTACCTAGAGCAATTTGACGCAAAGAGAAAGGACTGAGCTGTAGTGCACCCTCCCTATCTTTGCCTGTATGATTCCCTCCCCGCGCGCGCAAGGACACTTGGCTTTCACAGCACTCACCCTGCTGGCTGCAGTGTTCTTCCGCGAGCGCGCAGCCTTTGCCGACATGGCCTTCCAGACGGTACTCATGTGCAGCGAGGGAGCGTTCCAGGTTATGGTCAACCGGTTTGGAGTAGTGCTGGTACAGGCGCTGCCGCTGCTGGCCATACGACTTGAAGCACCACTTTGGGTTGTATCGCTGCTGTACTCATTATCATTTCCACTGCTGTTTTGGGGAGTGTATGCGCTTGCTGTGCAAGTTTTGCGCCAGGAGGCACTGGGCCTAACGCTGGTCTTGCTTTTCACACTCATGGTATATGATGCCTTTTACTGGCCGTCGTCAGAGCAGCAACAGGGGCTGGCCTTTCTGTTGTTGTTTTTCGCATTTGTACAGCGGTATCCCTCACTGAGGCCAGCCTGGACACTGGGCGTAGCTGCGCTATTTGTGCCCGTACTGGCGTATTACCATCCGCTGGTGTTTATCCCGTTTTATTTTTTATGGATATTCTATCGCCTGCACGATGCGCGTTGCCGCCACATAAGGTACGACGGCTTGGCCGTGTACATGGGGCTAATACTGGTTTTCAAGGCGCAGTTTTCGAGCAACTGGTATGACGACGACAAATACCGCGCTTTTCGGGAAAACTTGAGCCGGCTCTTCCCCAACTACTTCCACCTGCCGGCGCACGGGCAGTTTGCCGAGTGGTGCATAGCGCACTGGTATTTCCTGCCTTTGTTGTGGGGCGGCGTCACAGTATTTTATCTACTGCGGCGACACTGGAAGCCCCTGATGTTAATGTGGATGTTCGGGCTGGGGCATGTGACGCTGCTGCACATCGCGGCGGTAGAGCATCCGTATCGCTTTTATGCGGAAGTCAACTACATGCCCCTGGTCATTTACGCCGCGCTGCCGCTATGGTGCGATGTGGTACCTGGCGTCCGAAGCTCGCGTTGGCTGCGTGCTGGGCTGGCCGTATTGCTTCTCTGGCGCATAGCCGCCATAGCCTTGCACCATCAGCCCTATGCCGAGCGCATGGCCTGCATAAAAAGAATAGCCACCGAAGGCCGACAGCAAACTGGTAGCAGCCGATTGCTGTTGCGCGAAACTCCGGCGCTGAAGGATACGCTAATCATCACTTGGTCAGTACCTTACGAAACACTGACGCTCACTGCTATGAAACACCCTGACTCTGCCAAGACCTTGCTGGTGCGCGCAGACTTCAGTGCATTTGAGGCGGAGATCAACCAGCAAGACCGGCTTTTGTCTGATTTTGGCCCCCGTAGAGATACCATGCTCAACCCTCGGTACTTTCGCCTGCCGCCGGGGCCGTACCGGTTTGTAGAACAATGAGCAAGCAAAGGGCCGCGCCTTCTAGCCCAGAGCGCCGATAAAGCAAGTCGCCGCTCAATAAAAAAAAGCAGCGATCCTACCAAGAGGTCGCTGCAAGGTAATCAAAAACACTTTGTATGGTAAACAGTCGGAACGCTCAGTCCACCCGCTTATGCAGGAAAGTGTTGTTCTGCCTGATTTGCGGTTCATCTTCAGAAATGCTCCAGTGCGACTCTGGCTGTTCATCGGCTGGGGGTACGTCGTCCAGGAGAATACCCCTGCGCAAGTAGGCCGGCTCGTTCTCCATTTCCACGATGTTCTTAGGTGTGGTCAGTTTTACATTAAGATTACGCAGATGCTCGCGACGCTTTTGCTCGCGTTCTGCGGCTTGGCGCGCGCGCGCGTCCTGGTCGTCGTCCTGAGGGGTGTAGCGCTGTGCTCTCGGTTCCTCAACATGGGAGGTTCGGCGACGGCGGTCGGCATGGGGGTTGATGTCATCAAACTCGATAGTACGCGGGCTATTGTCGTCAGATTCAAAGCCGATGTCGCGTAGGTTTTTGTAGTAGGTTTCCTGGCGGGGCTGGTCATCGTCGTCAAGAGATACCACGATCTTGCTTTCCTGTGGCATGCGACGCGACTGCGTGCGTTGCACGTGATGGAAGCCAGTGGCAATGACGGTGACGCTGAGTTTGTCGCCGAGGTTTTCGTCATAGCAGTTGCCCCAGATGAGGTCAGTGCCATAGCCGGCTTCCTCCTGTACGAACTCGGTGATTTCAAAAATTTCATCCATGGTCACTTCCCTACTGCCAGAGCTGATGTTGAGTAGGATGTGCTGGGCACCGCGGATGTCATTATCTTCGAGCAGCGGCGAGTGCAGGGCTTCATCTACTGCGCGGCGGGCGCGGTCATCGCCTCCCACGGCAGCCGTGCCCATAATGGCCACGCCGCTGTTGCGCATGACGGTGTTGACGTCCTCGAAGTCCACGTTGACGTATCCGGGCACGGTGATGATTTCGGCGATACCTTTGGCGGCAGTGGTAAGGATGTTGTCGGCTTGGGAGAAGGCATCGCGCAAAGAGAGGTTGCCGTAAATCTGGCGCAACTTGTCGTTGGAGATGACGATGATGGTATCCACGTACTTGCGTAGTTCGGCAAGGCCCTCTGCACCTTGATCGGTGCGCCGGCGGCCTTCAAAAGCGAATGGCAGGGTTACGATACCTACTGTGAGGATGTCCATTTCCTGGGCGGTTTTGGCAATGATCGGAGCCGCTCCAGTGCCTGTACCTCCGCCCATGCCGGCCGTGATGAAGAGCATACGGCAGTTGTTTTCCAGGTACTTGCGCACGTCGTCAATGGATTCTTCGCAGGCCAGCTTGCCAATATTGGGCTTAGAGCCAGCACCCCGACCCTCGGTGAGGTGCGGCCCCAGGTGTATCTTGGTGGGCACTGGGCTGAGCTCCATAGCCTGGGAGTCCGTGTTGCAAATGGCAAAGTCAACGCCGACGATGCCTTGCCTGTACATGTGGTTAACTGCATTGCTGCCGCCACCGCCTACGCCGATAACTTTTATGATCGGGCTTTCCTGCTTGGGAAGGTCGAATAACATAGTCAAAGTGTTTTAGCCGGACTTCCTGCTGTTGTTGTATGTCCGATGATGATTAAAAAAGTAAGTATCAGTAAGTGCGCGCCACCCTTTGGCAGCGCCCGAGGTCAAAAAGCGTTTAAAAATCCGTATCTGGCTCCGCTTCAAACCATTCTTTGGTTTTGCGGAATAGGTTTTCGTACCATTTGCTTCCGCCAAGTTGCTCGGCAGCGGCAGTATCTGCTTCGGCAGGTTTGGCTTCCTCTATGGCTTGCACCAGCCCCCTCTCCAGGTCCTGGATACCGTGCATGACCAGGCCTATGGCCGTGGCAAACATCGGGCTAGACAAGTGCTCGTGGTAGCCATGCGCCAGGTGCTCCACTGGCACACCAATGCGCGTACTAAGGCCGGTATGGTATTCGGCCAGCTTGTCGAAGTGGTTGAGCAATGCACCGCCGCCAGTGAGTACCAGGCCGCCAATGAGCTTGCGCTCGTAGCCAGAGCGCTTGATCTCCCACATGACGTAGTCTAGTATTTCCTCTGCCCGCGCCTGGATAATGCGCGCTAGGTTCTTTTCGGAAATTTCCTTGGGATCGCGCCCCTTGAGGCCGGGTATGGTGATGATGCGGTTGTCATAAACTTCATCGGCCAGGGCAGCGCCAAATTTGACCTTGAGCTTTTCGGCTTGTTGGATCATCACATTGCAGCCCTCTTTGATGTCGCGGGTAATGACGTTGCCGCCAAAGGGAATGACTGCCGTGTGGCGGATGATGCCGTCGTGAAATACGGTGATGTCAGTAGTACCGCCGCCAATATCCACCAGGGCTATGCCGGCTTCTTTTTCCTCTTCGCTGAGTACGGCCATGGCCGAAGCAATGGGTTCGAGGGTCATGTTGACCACTCGCAAGCCATTGCGCTCTACACAGCGTTGGATGTTGTTGGAGGCCGAAATCTGGCCAGTGATAATGTGGAAATTAGCCTCCAGGCGCACGCCCGACATGCCGATGGGGTCAGAGATGCCCTGCTCATTGTCCACGGTATATTCCTGCGGAATGACGTGGATAATTTTGTCGCCGGGCGGCAGTACTAACTTGTACATGTCATTGATGAGGCGGTCAATATCGCGTCGGCTAATCTCGGTGTGGTCGTTGTCGCGCATGAGCATACCGCGATGCTGGAGGCTCTTAATATGCTGGCCTGCAATACCCACGTGCACGTGCTTGAAATCAATGTTGGTGGCGCGTCGTACGCTGACCGTAGCCTCTGCTATGGCATTAACTGTTTTTTCAATGTTGGTGACTACGCCCCGCAGCACGCCTTCCGACTCAACTTTACTGTGCGCCAGGACTTCCACTTTGCCGTACTCGTTTCTGCGCCCAGCCATGGCGCACACCTTGGTGGTGCCAATGTCCAGTGCGAGTACCACATCCGACTGATTGATTTTGTTTTCCATGTTACAAAGTATTTTTGACGCTTTTCCTACTCGAGGGAGGCTTGCGCCGGTGACTACATATATTATTGATTCAACGTTTTTTACACACAATCTGGCCGGCGTAGCGCAAGTCAATGCTCTTATACTTGCGCCACCCCTCGTAAGGAATGCCTTCCTTGTAGAAGATTTTGAGTTTGTCTATTTTTTGAGCGGCATCTGCCAGTTTGCCAAAATAGATTTTTTGGTCACCCAACTTAGGGATGAGCGTCAACTCCCCTAGGTTCGATACATATACTTGCTCGACGAGGGCATGCATGAAGGGGTCTTCTCGCAGCATTTGCGCCAGCAGGAATACATCCTTGAGCAAGTAGCGCCGGCGCTCGAGGAAATCTGGGTCGTAAGGCGGAATGTTGCCCGTAGCTACCAGCACATGTGCAGCATAGTGGGGCGACAAAGGCATTCGCACGCCAGAGTGGTCTAGGTAGTATTGTTGGTTATTGCCATCTATGATACGAAGTACTGGCTCGCGTTGCCGAACGACAACATTGACTCTGCCGCGTCCGTCGAGATAGACATCGGCGTCGCGTACAAACGGCTCGCGCTCCAACATGCGTTCGATGCGCTTGGGGTCTATCTGGCCCAGCGGCCTACCATCCAGATTATACCCATACACTTTATCAATAAGGTTGAGCACCTCCTTCTTGTTGAGCAAGGTATTGCCGTCGGGCAATGTTTTGATATGTACCTCTACACCTGTAGAAAGCCGGGTTGATGTTTTGCTTACCGCAGCAATGACCACCAAGGCCAACACCAGTAAGGCGGCTGACCACCCTAATCGCCTGGAGGATTCCTTCCATCTTTCTTTTTCCATGGTGCGGTTGTTTTTTGGTTATGATAAAGTGTGAGTCTTCTGATTTTCCAGTACAGTGGCGCCCGTCATCCACGCTTTAATGGGATCTACCAGGGTGTCAATGTCCCCTGCGCCCAAGGTGAGCAGTACTTCCACTGGATGCTTGCTCAGCGTATCCAGCACTTGCTCTTTGGTTAGGCGCAGTGGCTTGCGCTGCATCTGTACGGCAATGGTGTCGGAAGTGATACCCGGCAAGGGCAGTTCCCTAGCGGGGTAAATATCCAGTAGCCACGCTTCGTCCAGCATGTCCAGTGCCCGGGCAAAGCCCCTGGCAAAGTCACGCGTACGGGTGTACAAATGCGGCTGAAAGATGCCGGTAATTTTACGCCCTGGGAAGAACTCGCGCGCTGCACCAATCACGGCCTCCAGTTCAGTAGGATGGTGCGCGTAGTCGTCCACATATACGTGCTGTGCATCCCGATGGAGGATTTCAAACCGGCGCTTGATGCCGCCAAACGTTTGTAGCCCCAGGCGTATGCCGGCTTCCGTAGCGCCAGCGCACAGCGCCGCTGAAATGGCCGCTATGGCGTTCTCCACGTTATGACGCCCTGGCATAGCCAGGCGAAGCCCCTCAAAGCGCTGTACAGGACTTACATAGTCAAATACAAAGAAGCCCTCTTCTACGCGCACTTGTTCGGCGGAGCACTCGCCCTGCTGCACACCAAAGGAAGTGGCCTGGGCAAAAGCATCAGCCCAGTGATGCTGTACAAAAAGCATACCCCCTGGCTTCAATTTTTGCGCAAAAGCCTTATAGCCAGTTTCTACCACTTGCTCAGGGCTACCGTAAATATCCAGATGGTCAGCATCCATGGAGAGTATGACTGCCACGTCAGGGTCGAGGTACAGGAAAGAGCGGTCGTATTCGTCAGCTTCTACCACTACCCATTCGCTGTGGCCTTGTACGAAGTTGGAACCCAGATTGCTCACGATCCCACCAAGAAAAGCACTGCAATCTACTCCACTGCTGCGCAGCAGCCAAGTAGTAAGCGAGGATGTGGTAGTCTTTCCGTGCGTACCGGCTATGGCAATGGTTTTCATGCCCCGGCTGATGACGCCCAGCACCTCAGCTCGCTTCATCAACGGCGTGGTACTCTGGCGGAAGTATTGCAGTTCGCCCAAGTCGGCTGGTACTGCAGGGGTATAGATGGCCAAGTCTATGCCCGGTGGGATGCGCTCGGGTGTATCGTCGTAGTGCACAGCAATACCCTCTTGCTCCAGGGCCTGGGTCAGGGCTGTTTTGGTTTTGTCGTAGCCCCACACCTGCACCCCACGCCCCTGGAAGTAGCGCGCCAGAGCACTCATACCAATACCGCCAATGCCAATGCAATACACCTTGCGGATGGCATCCAGGCTCAGCAGGTTGGTGGCATTGGCAGTTGCATCTGCCCATCCGGCAAGTTGAATCACTTCCTGGGCTATTCGCGCTGCAGCATCGGGGCGCGCCAGGGCGCGGATGTTGCCCGCCAGGGTTTGGCAGCGTGGTTTATCTTGGAGCAGCGCTAGCGCTTGAGCGAAGAGTTGCTGCCTGGCCTCGGCATTGGGTATCATTACAGCCGCACCTTTGCGCGTCAGAGCCAGGGCATTTTGCGTCTGGTGGTCTTCGGCTACGTTTGGCGAGGGGATGAGAATGGCCGGCTTGCCAACTGCACACAGCTCGGAAATGGTGAGCGCCCCGGCGCGGCAAACCACCACATCGGCCAATGAATATGCCAAATCCATGCGGTCTACAAATGGCAGCACGCGCACATTGGGCAGGCGCGCTGTATCGCATTCGCTGAAGCGCGCCTCGTACAACTTGCCTACCTGCCACAACACCTGTAGCTCGGAGTGGGCAGCTATGGCTTCAGCACTGGCTGCTACGGCTTCGTTGAGCGCCAGGGCGCCCAGGCTACCGCCAAATACAAATATCGTTGGCGCTGTTGCTGATAAGCCAAAATGAGCTGCTGCTTCAACCTTACTGACGGAATTGCCTAGTAAGTCAGCACGCACTGGGTTGCCAGTCAGTACGATTTTTTCTGCAGGGAAAAAACGCTCCATGCCTTCATAAGCTACGCATACGCGCTGCACGCGATTAGCCAATAGCCGGTTGGTGACCCCTGCCCAGGAGTTTTGCTCTTGTATCAGTGCCGGAATGCCCATGCTGGTAGCCACCCTCAACACTGGGCCGCTGGCATAGCCGCCTACGCCTACTACTACATCCGGGCGAAAACGACGCACAACTTGACGGGCTTTCCAAAGGCTGCTGAGCAGTTTTACGGGAAAGAGCAAGTTTTGCCAGGTGAGCCGGCGTTGGAATCCGCTGATCCAAAGCCCTTCGATGCGGTAGCCAGCTTTGGGTACTTTTTCCATTTCGATACGCCCCTTTGCACCCACAAACAAAATTTCTGCATCGGGCAGACGCTCTCTGACAGCATCGGCTATAGCAATAGCAGGGAAAACATGCCCCCCGGTACCGCCTCCGCTGATGAGGATACGCGCTGCGCGCTGCGCGCGATTGGTTTGTGGTGTTGTATTACGCATTCAGTTCGTTTTCAATCGTGTTTACTCACCAGTGGCTTCTACGTGTTTGCTTACACTCAAGATCATACCAAAGGCGATACAAGAAAAAATCACAGAAGTACCCCCCATACTGATGATGGGTAATGACAAGCCTGTGACTGGCACTAAGTGCACGGACACTGCAATATTGGCAAAAGCCTGCATCACAATGAGCAGCGCCAGACCCATAGCCATCATGGCGCCGAAAGTTTTGGAGCCTTTGGTCACTAGTCGCGTGACGCGGTGAAAAAGCAGCACAAACAAAATCACTACGAAAGCGCCCCCCAGAAAGCCGTATTCTTCACATATGACGGCATACACAAAGTCGGCATGAGGAGAAGGCAGAAAATTGCGCTGGATGCTATTGCCCGGCCCAACGCCAAACCACTCGCCGTTGGCAATGGCAATCTTGGCCTGCTGCACCTGAAAACTGCCCTGGGGGTTTTCCACAAAGTCCTTCACGCGCGAGGCCCAAGTGCCTACGCGCACGTAGTCAGGGAAGTATTCGCCTATAAAAATCAGCAGCGCAAACGCCACAATCCCTAATCCCAACAATAAAAAAATATACTTGACCGATACCCGCCCAATAAACATCATGCACATGCACACCCCCAGGAGCAGTACCGCTGTAGAGAGGTTGGCCGGCGCAATAAGCAAACACACCAGCAAAACAGGTACAATAATAGGTAGAAAGGCCTCCTTAAAGTTTTTGATGTAGTCCTGATGACGAGTGATCTCGCGCGCTACATATACAACGAGCGCAATCTTGGCAAAATCAGAGGTCTGGAAGCTCAACCCGATAAAGGGAATCTCGAGCCAGCGCTTGGCATCATTGATCTCTGTGCCAAACATGATAGTGAACAACAGCAACGGCACGGCAATGACCAACAGATAAGGAGCAGCCTTGGCATACTTGCGGAAGTGTGTCAGGTAGGCCAAATAGGTAAGCGCCAAGCCAAAAGCTAGAATCAAAGTATGCTTGAACAAGTAAGCCTCGGTATTGCCGTTGCGCTCCGTCCAAGCCAGCCGGCCAGTAGAACTATACACCACTAGTACAGAAATAATGGACAGCAGAGCTACCACCGCCCAGATGACCCGGTCGCCTTTCAGTTCTGCGTTGATTCTGTTGAGTAATGACATGGCACTTGCTATATTTTGGTGGATTCAATTTTTGTTTTGAGTTTGATCACCGCTGCCTTGAACTGATCGCCGCGGTCTTCGTAGCTTTTGAACAGGTCAAAACTGGCACAGGCCGGCGAAAGGAGTACCGTATCGCCCGGTTGAGCCAGGCCGGCAGCGGCGCGCACGGCGTCTTCAGCGCTACGGGTTTCGGTTATTTGGGCTACGTGAGGGCCAAATACTTCGACTATCTTGGTATTGTCCAGGCCCAGGCATACTATGGCACGCACCTTTTGGCGCACCAGGGGCAGCAGCGGGGCGTAGTCGTTGCCTTTGTCCTGGCCGCCCAGTATCCACACCACAGGAGTTTGCATGGCCTCCAGGGCGTAGTACACAGCATCCACATTGGTAGCCTTGCTGTCGTTGATGTACCGAGCACCAGCTATTTCGCCCAATAGCTCCATGCGGTGCGGTACATTGACGAATGTATCCAAGCCCTGCTGAATAGCCTGGGGCGACACCCCCAGCTCCAGGGCAGCCTGCACGGCAAACAAGGCATTCATCTGGTTGTGGCGCCCTTTCAAAGGGGTTTGGCTCAGATCAAAGCTATGGCCGTCAAGGTACAACTTACCCTCCCTAATGTGTGTAGTTTCGCTCAAAGGCCGTACCTGGGCTGCCATCTGGTGTTGCTTCAGCCAGGCTTCTATGTTGGCATCTTCGGCATTGTAGAGGAAGAAGTCTTCGGGATGCTGGTTCATGGCAATGCGAAACTTGGAGGCCACGTAGTTCTCCATTTTGTACTCATAGCGATCCAGGTGGTCGGGCGTAATGTTGAGCAACATAGCCAAGTAGGGGCGAAAGCGCTGCACCCCATCCAGTTGAAAGCTACTCAGTTCCAGTACGTAGTAATCGCTTTTGCCCTCCAGCGCCAGGCGGGCAAAGCTGTAGCCTACGTTGCCACCCAGAGCAACATTCAGGCCAGCAGTATGCAACAAGTGCCAGGTAAGACGGGTAGTGGTAGTTTTGCCGTTGCTACCAGTGATACCTATTATATAGGCATTGGTATAGCGGGCAGCAAACTCAATTTCGGAGATTACAGGCGTACCGTGTTCGTGTAAGGCCTTTATCAAGGGTGCCTTATCGGGTATCCCAGGGCTTTTTATTACCTCGTCGGCGCCAAGAATGCGCTCCCAGGTATGGCCCCTCTCTTCAAAGGAGATACCCGCCGCCTCAAGTTCCTGACGGTAATGCACCTGCAGTTCGCCCAGGTCTGATACGAACACCTCGTGCCCCCTGGCTTGTGCAAGCAGTGCAGCTCCTGTTCCGCTTTCTCCGGCTCCTAAGATGGCAATGCGCATGATATTGACCTATCTGATTTTGAGCGTAATAATAGTAATGACAGCCAGTAGTATGCCCACAATCCAAAAGCGGGTAACGATCTTACTCTCGTGCATACCCAGCTTTTGATAGTGATGATGCAACGGCGACATGCGGAAAATACGCCTGCCCTCGCCATACTTGCGTTTGGTATATTTGAACCAGGCCACCTGCAACATCACCGAAAGATTCTCCACCAGGAAAATACCACACAGCACCGGAATGAGCAACTCCTTGCGCAGCACAATGGCCAAGGCCGCAATGATGCCACCCAGAGTGAGGCTACCAGTATCCCCCATAAATACTTGCGCCGGAAAGGCATTGTACCACAAAAAACCGATGCAGGCACCTACCAGACACGCTGCAAAAATAACTAGCTCGCCCGTGCCCGGCAGATGTAAGATGTTGAGGTAGTTGGCAGCAATAGAATTGCCTGATACATAGGCAAACACCCCTAGCGTAAAAGCAATGATGCCCGAAACACCCGTAGCCAGGCCGTCAATCCCATCGGTGAGATTAGCCGCATTGGACACTGCCGAAACGACAAAAATGACCAACGGCACGAAAATGATCCACACCCAGCGCTCGGCATCGCCCTTGTGCACAGGCAATATCCATGCATAGTCAAAGCGGTTACCTTTCATAAAAGGCACATTTGTAAGGCTAGCCTTGTAGTCAGCCTTTTCTACTACGGTATTGGCTTCGTCAATGTAAAAAGGCGGGTGTACCATTTGCTGTTCACCGAAGCCTATTTGTTCGGCCGTTTCAGTATTCATGCGCACCACTACCTCATCGCTTACCAGCATAGTAATGGCAATGATCAGCCCCAGACCTATTTGTCCTAGGATTTTGAACCTGCCAGACAAACCCTCCTTGTTTTTGAGAAATACTTTAATATAATCATCTATGAACCCAATGATGGCCATCCACACGGTGGCTACTAGCATGAGAATAATGTAGAGGTTGTCGAGCCGCGCCACCAGTAGGCAAGGAATCAAAATAGCCATCAGAATGATGATGCCACCCATGGTAGGTGTGCCTTCTTTCTGTTTTTGCCCCTCAAGGCCGAGGTCGCGTACGGTTTCGCCTACCTGCAGACGACGCAACACACCAATAATACGCCCTCCAAAAAGCATGGAGATGACCAAAGAGAGAATCACCGCCAAGCCAGCCCTGAAAGTGATATATTGAAACAAGCCAGCGCCGGGTATATCGCCCAACTCTTTTTGCAGCCATTCTATCAGGTTAATCAGCATCGTCTTAGGTATATTTTTAGTGTTTATATGGTGTTTTACGGGGTTTCGGGGCGCTCCTCTATCCCCAAGGCGCTGCGCAGTTCGGCTTTATCATCAAAGGGGTACTTGACCCCCTGAATTTCTTGATACTTCTCATGGCCTTTTCCGGCTACCAGGATAATGTCTTGCGGCTGGGCTAACGCACACGCCGTGCGAATGGCTTGCCGTCGGTCACTAATGACCAAAACTTTGGCGCGCTGGTCCATGGGCACGCCCTGCTGCATGTCGGCCAGAATATCTTCTGGCTTTTCGCTGCGCGGGTTGTCGGAGGTCAGTATCACCTGCTGGCTGCCCAGGCAAGCAGTTTTGGCCATGAGGGGGCGCTTGGCCTTATCGCGGTCGCCGCCACAGCCGGTCACGGTAATGATACGACTTTGGCCGTTGCGGAGTTTGCCCAGCGTATCCAGCACTTTCTCCAGGGCATCAGGTGTATGGGCGTAGTCCACTACAGCGGTGATCTGGCGCTGAGGGTCGAAGAGCCAGTCCAGGCGGCCTTCAGCAGCGCGCAGATTGCTCAGCACAGTAGCCACTTGGGTTTTGTCGTGCCCCAACAGAACTGCCGTAGCATACGCTGCCAATAAGTTATAAGCATTGAAAGTGCCGGCTAGGCGTGCATGTACGTCAACCCCATCCAGAAGGAGGTGCAGCCCCTGGAGCGAGTTTTCTAAGATTTTGGCCTTGAAGTCAGCCGCTTGGCGCAGGGCGTAGCGGTACACCTTAGCAGCGGTATTTTGCACCATAACCATGCCTCGGCGGTCGTCCGCGTTGACCAATGCAAACGCCTGTCGGTCTAGCCCATCAAACAACTTCTTCTTGGCGCGCAGATAGTTGTCAAAAGTCAGGTGGTAGTCCAGGTGATCATGAGTGAGGTTGGTAAACACCGCCCCGGTAAAACACAATCCTTCCACACGTTTTTGCTCCAGAGCATGCGAACTGACCTCCATAAAGGCATAGCTACATCCCTGCTCCGCCATTTGAGCCAGCAGTTGGTTGACGGCTACAGCATCGGGCGTGGTGTATTGGGAGGGCAATACCTCAGCACCTATCTTGTTCTCAATGGTAGAGAGTAGGCCGCACTTGTAGCCCAACGCCGTACACAGCCCGTGCAAAAGCGTGACAGTAGTAGTTTTGCCATTGGTGCCAGTGACGCCCACCAACTTCAACTGACGAGAGGGGTGCCCATAGAAAGCATCTGCCAACCGGCCTAAGGCAGCGGCGCTATCCTGCACCTGGATGAAGGTAGCCTGGCCATCGGGATCTCGGGCAGGCCATTCTTGCACGACAACTGCACATGCGCCGTTGGATAAAGCATTGTCAAGATAGGCGTGTCCATCGTTATGGAGGCCTTTAATAGCCACAAAAAGGCTACCTGGAGTAACCCGGCGAGAATCGAACGCGATTTGCGTAACGTCCTGTTCGATATGGCCGGCTATTTGCACCGGCGCTATGGCATTCAGTAAGGTGCGCAACTGCATAAGGGCTCGGTATTTTTTTAGTCCAAATACAATTGTACGGTTTGCCCTCTGGCCCGCGTACCGGGCTTGATAGACTGTCGCACTACTTTGCCATATCCTACTACGGAGGCCTTCAACCCTCGGTTTTCCATGAGAAATAGCGCATCGCGCAGCCCCATACCTACTACGTTGGGCACTACGTTGGCGGCCATCTGCCGGTTTTCCCACACCAGGCTGTCGGATCGCACGCGCAGCACGCCCCAGTCGGTATTGGCCTGGCCGTAGTAGGGCAGGCGCAACTCGCGCAGCAGGTAGGTCATGTCGGGCGCATAGCCGTTTTGGTTGTTGGGCAACTGCCGGGCGGGTAGTGGCGCCGGTGGCTGGGCATTGAAGGCGGTGTGGATTTGGTAGGCCATGACATAGCAGTAGTCAGCGATTTCGCGGAATACCGGCCCAGCTACGTCACTGCCATAAAAACCGTTGGCTCGAGGGTTGTTGATGACCACAATACAGGAGTACATGGGATTATCGGCGGGGAAGTACCCCACAAACGAGGCTTGATAGCCTTTGATCAAAGTCTTGTTATTGACTTTTCGGTAGCCGATTTGGGCGGTACCGGTTTTGCCGGCAAATCGGTAGAGGCTGTCCGGGTGGCGCAGTTTTTCGGCAGTGCCGCGCTCCACTACGGCCTCTAGCAGCTCTTTAGCCTTACTGATGGTGGCTTTGGAGGCAATCTGGCGCTTGACCACCACTGGCTTGAAGGTTTGCAGCGGCTTACCGTCGCGCTGGATTTCCGACACCAGATAAGGCTTCACCAACTCACCGCCATTAGCTACTGCATTGAAGAAGGTAAGTATTTGGAGCGGTGTTAGGCGCAGTTCGTACCCTATGGCCATCCAGGGTAGGGTGGTACCACTCCACTCGTGCTGGGCACTATAGGCTTCCTTGATGTAGGGTTCAGCTTCGCCGGTTATTTCAATACCCGTGGATAGGTGCAGGTTGAACTCCTTAAGGCGGCTGATAAATTGGGCTGCGCCCTGGTTTTTGTTTTTCCTGTTGTTTTGGCCGTAGGCCTGCACAGCCAGTTTGGCCAAGCCTACATTGGAGGAAATCTCAAAAGCGCGTTTAACGGTGATGCTGTCCAGCCGAGCGCTGTACGGCGAGGAGTCTTCCATGATTTCCTCATAGAAGCGTGTACGCCCGTTTTCAATGGATACTGTGTCATTGAGGTCGAAGTAGCCGTCTTCCAGCATAGCCATTATAGTGGCAAGCTTGAAGGTAGAGCCTGGCTCTATAGCTGTGCCTACGGCGTGGTTAAAAGTTTCCCACCAGCCTTTTTCGGTGCGTCCCAGGTTGGCCATGGCCTTTACAGCGCCGGTTTTGACTTCCATGACGATAGCGGTGCCCCAATCAGCATTGTGGTAATTGACGGCGCGTAGCAACGCTTCTTGGGCTACATCCTGAATGTTAATGTCGAGGGTAGTCTTGAGGTCATCACCGCGGCGAGGCTCTACAGCAGTCAAGGAGTTAAGTGGTAGCCAGATATCTTTGGCCTTATCCACACAAAACATCTCCTGCACCCCTGGGCGGCCGCCCAACACCTGGTCATATATTGCTTCCAGCCCTACAGGTTTGGCTCCCTCCCGGATATACCCCACTGTGCGTTGTGCTAGTACACCAAAAGGCCGCACACGCTCACTGGACTGCTGGGCAATGAACCCTCCGCGCATCTGGCCCAGACGAAAGAGCGGGAATTTTTCGATAAAGCGCTTCTCACTCAGGGTAGCTCTTTTCTTGATTAGCACGTATCGGGCGTTGTCTTTGCGCTTTTGAATCAGAAAATCTTTATATGCACCAGGGGTATAGGTATTGTCCACATACAGTGTGATTAGGTAAGCCAGAGAGTCAATATTTTTGTTGAAATCCTCCTCTGACATGCCCGTAGAGTTGGGGTCGAAGTAAATGTCAAAAAAAGGAATAGAGGTAGCCAGCAAACTGCCGTTGGCTGCCAAGATATCGCCTCGGTCAGCTTCAATGCTGCGTTTCTCCACAAAAGTGTCTTTGCCTTTCTTACGCCAGTACTCGCCCTCTACATAGTTGATGTAGGCCGTCTTGTAAATAAGCGCCAACGCCGCCGGAATAACCGCCAGGAAAAAAATGAAATAAACCCTGTAAAGCACTTCGTTCTTGACGTTCATACGCTTCAATATTTGCAAACAAGCGGTGCATAATGCCCTGCTCTGGTTGTCAAAGTTATTGTGTATAAGATATATAAGGTGTAGCTCATACGCTTGTCATTTGCGGGGTACCACAATTTTTTTGGGCTGCTCGCGCAGCGGGCGCAAGCCTTGCTCGCGCAGTTGTTGTTCTATGGACGACTGACGGCCGTTGTACATCACTTCGGCGCGAGCGGAGGTGTAGCGCCAGCGCAATTCGTGTATCTCCTTCTGGAGCAACTGAATGCGGCGCACATTGCGCTCTGCATAGTGGCTATTGGCAATGTATAGCAAGGCTAAGAGAGCCAGAAAGCTAATGGTTTTCAGATTGCCCAGTACAAGGTCAGGGTTCAGAAACCCCAACTTCAAGTAGTAATCGAGTCCTTTTCTTGCGGGCATGGTTGTCGTGTTTATAATTTTCTCAATGCAATTATTTTTTTCAGCGCTTGATGCCTAATCTTAGCCTGGCGCTCCTGGCGCGGGGATTGCGGCTGATCTCCGCTTCGGAAGGCTGCGCCGGATACCCCTTAGGCAACTCAAACGGGCGCCGGATGTGGCCGTAAAAGTCTTGCGCTACTTCTCCCTCCGGATTGCCGGTTTTCAAGAAACGTTTGACCATCCGGTCTTCCACCGAGTGGTACGTGAGCACTACCAGCCGCCCACCAGGTTTGAGTACTTCTAAAGCCTGGGAGAGCATTTCAGCCAGGGCGCCCATCTCGTCGTTGACCTCCATGCGCAGCGCCTGGAACACCTGGGAGAGATAGCGTAGGCGATTGCCCCGGATGAGCGGCTCCATGATGGCGATGAAGTCACCCACAGTTTGCAATGGCATTCCCTGGCGCACCTGCACAATCTGCTCGGCCAGCGTACGGGCGTTGCGTACCTCCCCAAATGCACTGAACACCTGCTGCAGCTGTGCTGCGGTATAGGTATTGAGTACCATGGCGGCGCTCCGCTCCTCGGCGGGGTTCATGCGCATGTCAAGTGCGCTGTCAAAACGGTACGAGAACCCGCGCTCGGGGCTGTCCAACTGGTGAGATGATACGCCCAGGTCGGCCAGCACGCCGTCCACTGCTTGTACGCCATGCAGACGCAGCATACGCCGCAAGTGCCGAAAGTTGTGCGATACCAGCACAAAGCGCGCATCCTGTGGCACATTGGCAGCGGCGTCGGGATCTTGGTCAAACCCAAACAGACGCCCTGAAGCTCCCAGTGCCTGCAAGATAAGCCTGGAGTGCCCGCCTCCACCAAAGGTGGCATCTACATACACCCCGTTGGGTTGTATAGCTAGGGCCTCTACACAGGCAGCCCCCATCACCGGCTGATGGTAAGACGCAATCATGTCAAAGCAGTACTGCGGTTGCCCATTACCTTTTTGGCCAGGTCGGAGAGGTTGTTGGTGGAGGCGTTCAAGTAATCGTCATATTGGTCTTTACCCCAAATTTCGACGCGATTGATGATACCTACCAACACCACATCCTTCTCAATACCGGCCCACTCCTGCAGTCTTTTCGGCAGGAGGATTCGATCGGCGCTATCCATTTCCAGGGGGGTAGCCCCTCGCAAGAATAAACGTGACATTTCGCGGCTGTCGGGGTCAAACTGGCTCAGTTCGTTGACCTCCTTAGATATTTGCTCCCATACCGTGTGCGGATACAAGGTCAGGCAGCGCTCGAAACCTCGGTTGATTACAAAAGACAGGCCTTGCCGCTCTCCGATCATCTTGAGAAGTTCGGAGGGTAAGCGCAGGCGGTTTTTCGGGTCCAACCTGCATTCGTATTCGCCCATCAGTTGCATAGAACGGCTTACAATGGTTTTGAGGCTTCAAAATTAATAACTTTTGCACACAAATTCCCACTTTTTACCACTTTTTTCAAAAAAAACTTTTTGTCAAGTCTATTTTGAAGCTTTTCTCCCACTTCTTGACTTCAAAAAAGTGTAGCGCATTCACTTTTTTGATGCCAATTTAGGCAGCTGTTGCGCCTACTCGACACCCAAGCCCTCCCAGCTATGTGCCCAACAACCAGGCGGTGGAGAAAGGTGGGAAAAAAGCAGGGCGCTCTTGGCGAAAGACGCCGCCAGAGCACCGTTCAGTTTTGAAAAATATTTTGCGCACCCCGCTACTATGGAGAAATCTAATATCAATCCGACAAAAGCCCTATCTTTGCATCAAACTGCACGCTATGCCAATACGAATGGAACAAGACCCTGTACAACAGCCTAACCGCGGCCAGCGCGGCGGTGGTCAAGGGGGAGGCTCCGGTGCCGGAATGCTGCTGAAGATACTGCCGTTTATCGTTATGTTTGTGGCCAAGCGGCCCAAGTTACTCATCCCGCTGCTGCTCATTGCGGGGGTGTGGTACTTCTTTTTGGGCGGCCAAGAGATGCTGGGCGGCGGCGGTATTTCGGATTTCGCCTTCGGGGCCATGCTCAAAGAAGAAGAATACTACAAGGCCGATGTATTTGAACCGCTGGCGCTGGGGCAGTTCAACAGCTTGCCGGCCTCAGTATCGTTGGCCAAGTATGCCCCCCGACGGATGCAGCAAGGCCGCCAGGGCTCTTGTGTGGGCTGGGCCAGCGCCTACGGAGCGCGTACCATCCTGCAAGCCCAAGCCACCGGGCAAAACCCCAACGAGATCGCCTTCAGCCCTGCGTACTTGTACAACCAGATTGCGCTAGAAGGGTGCCAGGGCGCTTATATGCAGGATGCCATGCGCGCTATGCTCGAAAATGGCGCCGTGCCGTTCAGGCAGTTCCCCTATGACGAACGCTCCTGCGCTGCTGTGCCCCGTAGCACCGAATTACAAACCGGCCGCCAGTACCGCATACGGGGCTACAACCGCCTCACATACGGCGAGCGCGACTTCCGCCCCGACATACAGGGTATCAAGCAACATCTGGCGCAAGGCTCGCCCGTAGTCATCGGCATGATGGTAGGCGGCAGTTTCATGAGCCGCATGGTAGGGCAAAAGGTATGGTATCCTGGCCCTGCCGACTACGCCATGCAGGGCTACAGTGGCCATGCTATGTGCGTAGTAGGCTACGACGACAACCTAGAGGGCGGCGCTTTCCAGATCATGAACAGCTGGGGCGAAGAATGGGGCGACCAAGGCTTTGCCTGGGTACGCTACCGCGACTTCGAGCGCTTTACCAAAGAGGCGTATGGCCTTTACCCCATGGGCAAGGCCGGCGACAAACCCGCCGACGACCGCATCGCTGTGGAGTTTGGCCTTCTGGACGTCACTACTCAAAAAACCATTCCGCTCAAGCAAAAAGAAGATATTGTGTTTCAATCGGCAAGTGCCATCCGCAAAGGCGACAAATTCAAAGTGCTCATTGCCAACTCTGTAGAGTGCTACGTGTATGTATTCGGCGAAGAAACTGACGGCTCCAGCTACGTGCTCTTCCCCTACACCGACAAGCACTCGCCCTATTGCGGCATCACTGGCACGCGCCTCTTCCCCAAAGACTACTCCATGACCGCCGACCAAGTAGGTACCAAAGACCGCATAGCCATTGTAGTGAGCAAACAGGCAATGGACTTCCGAAAGTTCAACAGTGCCATCAATGCCAGCCGACAACGCACCTATGCCGACAAGCTCAAAGAGGCCATGGGCAATCAGCGCATGACCAACATTGGGTTTCAAGCCGGGCAAACCATAGCCTTTGAAGCACAAACCCAAGGTAAAAGCCTGGCTGGCATGGTTCTTGAACTAGACAAACGATAACGCACTTACGTCTAAGCAACCAGGGGATTTATCTAACAAAAGTGCACCCAAGGTGTTATTTTTATCAACTTCGGCTTGCCTTATCAAGCGGCTGCGATACTTATGACACTGATTGAAAACATCCGCCTGGCCCTTCGCGCCGTGCGCGCTAACATGCTGCGCGCCGTACTCACACTGCTCATCATTTCCTTTGGCATCATGGCGCTGGTAGGTATACTCACAGCTATTGATAGCGCCATCTACTCTCTCAATGACAACCTCTCCTACCTGGGCGCCAATACTTTTGAAATAGAACCCGGCGGCGAGCGTGCCAGAGGAGGCCGCCGAGGCCGCCAGGAAAAACGAGATAAACCCGTGAGCTACCGGCAAGCACATGATTTCAAATCACGCTATGACTTTCCGGCGCGCACTTCTATCTCCATGTCATGCACTAGTACAGCCACCATTCGCTTCGAAGAAAAGAAAACCAACCCCAATGTGAGTATCGTTGGTGCAGACGAAAACTACCTGGCCGGCAAAGGTTTTGATCTGGAAGCAGGGCGAAACTTCACGTCAAAGGAAGCCCTGGAGGGCAGCTATGCAGCCATCATTGGCGCTGATATTTGCCAATCGCTTTTTAAGGGAAAAGCCGAAAGAGCTATTGGCCAAGCCATCTTTGCAGGCAATATCAAACTCTACGTGGTGGGGGTGCTCAAAAGTAAAGGCTCCAGTATGAACCAAAGCGAAGACCGCCGCGTGCTCATCCCACTGCAAACCGCCAAGCGATACTACGGTACAGCCAACACCAACTACCGCATACTGGTAGCCGTGGACGACCCCAATCAGATTGACAACGGCGTGGCCTGGGCTACCGCCCTGTTTCGCAATATCCGAGGCCTCAAGGCTTACCAGGACAATAATTTTGAAATCTCCAAAAGCGACAGCCTCATCGGTATCATCAAAGACAATACCCGCTATTTTCGCTTCGCTGCAGTGGGCATCGGCATCATCACTTTACTCGGCGCAGCCATTGGCCTGATGAACATCATGCTGGTATCCGTCACCGAGCGCACCCGCGAAATCGGTGTTTGCAAAGCCATTGGCGCCACGCGCCGAACCATTATGGTGCAGTTTCTTACCGAGGCGATAGTCATCTCTCTTATGGGTGGGCTGGTGGGTATCTTCCTGGGTGTGTTGGTGGGCAACGGCGTCACCCTGCTACTGGGTGGCAACTTCCTACTGCCCTGGGGCTGGATCAGCATTGCCATTGTCACTTGTTCCTTGGTAGGGCTGGCTTCCGGGTTGTATCCAGCGCTGAAGGCTGCCCGCCTAGACCCCATCGAGTCTTTGCGATATGAGTAGTGATAGGAACATCAGAGGCTAGAAGTTGGCAGTGAGTAGAGCATAGTCTTGTCGCTACTCCACGCGAACCAGCACCAGAATAGCCCTTCGCCTTGGCAAGGAATAGTGCCACAGGCACTGGATGTTGTAGTGGCTACCCTTTTTGATGTATTCAATAGCACCCATAATAGCATACAACACAAAAAAACTGCCGCTTTGTAGATTGCTTTGTTGTCAACTGTACTTTGCAGATACACCCTCTGGCGGCTTGCCCTTCGATGTAGCACAGATGCAGTGTACGGCCTTTGAGCTTCTGCGACTTCAACCTATAGAAGACTTGCTGAAACTTAGGCTCGACATTATCAGGCCAAACAACATCAAGGGAATAAATGACTCCATTGACGAGATGTGGGATGTGCCCTATCACAGGATTGGCTTTTATCTTGACAATAGCCTGAGAGGCTGCTTTGCTTTCTGCTTTGCACCACCCTTTGGCAATTCCCCCCCCAAAAAAACGCTCCTCAGTACCTTGTTTCAAGGCTGTAAGCAATACTCACCTGCTTCAATCAGCTTAGAGGCCACCAGGCGGCGGGTATTACGCACATTTACTGGCGGATACTTGGAAAACCGCTTCAACCCCATCATAAAGGTGCGCAGCAGGTCGCCTTCAGCGAAGGAGGCCAATGCATCGGTGGCGTATTTTTGAATGCGGGCGGTAGTGTCGTGGAATACAGTGTGCAAGATAGCATCATACACCTCCTGCGGCATAGGTTTTTGGTCAGTGTGCGCCAGTTTTTGTACGCGCAACAAAAGGGACTCTGCCACAAAGGTCTCGATGATCATATCGGCCACATTCATCACGATTTCTTGCTCTTCCTTGAGGTTGAGCTTACCGTCCATTTGCATTTTGGCGGCAGCCCCTGCGGTCATCAACACAATTTTTTTAAAATCGGCCAAAGCGCGGAGTTCTTCGCCGTAAGGCCCCTCGGCCTTTTCCATCGAAGGCATGGATGCCAGCTCTTTTTGCACCGCCCATGCCGGCCCTACGATATCAATAGCGCCTTTGAGCGCACGGCGGAAGAGCATGTCCACGATGAGCAAACGATTGATTTCGTTAGTGCCCTCATAGATGCGGTTGATGCGGGCGTCGCGGTAGGCACGTGCGGCGGTACCTTCCTCGCTGTAGCCCATGCCACCGTGTATCTGCACGTTTTCGTCCACTACGTAATCCAGTACTTCAGAGCCAATCACCTTGAGTATGGCGCATTCAATGGCATACTCTTCGGCGGCTTTGAGCTGGGCTTGGGCGTAGTC
Organism: uncultured Saprospiraceae bacterium; assembly: GCA_938015595.1. Taxonomy (GTDB): domain Bacteria; phylum Bacteroidota; class Bacteroidia; order Chitinophagales; family Saprospiraceae; genus UBA2329. Next base: position 220,265 of record CALLPI010000002.1, read on the forward strand.
ATTGCCTTGTTCGAGGAAGTAGTTTTTCATATCCTCCAACAAGTCAGACACGCGATACAGAGCACTCTCGGCGGCAAAGGTGCGGATGGCCTGTTCGGCTAGTTTGTATTGAATAGCGCCAAAGTTGGCAATGGGCTGCTTGAACTGCACGCGCTCTTTGGCATACTGAATGGAGCGAGTATTGACCATCTTGGCACCGCCCAGGCTGAGGCAGCAAAGTTTGAAACGACCAATATTTAAAGCATTGAAAGCAATAAGATGGCCTTTGCCAATTTCGCCCAGGACGTTCTCCACAGGTACAGGCGCGTTTTCAAAAAATACCTGGCGGGTAGAAGAGCCTTTGATACCGAGTTTGTCTTCTTCAGCACCCAGGATGAGACCGGGTGTGTCACGCTCTACGATAAAGCCAGTGAACTTATCGCCATCCACTTGGGCAAATACGATGAAAATGTCAGCAAAACCAGCATTGGAAATCCACATCTTCTGGCCGTTGAGGATGTAGTATTTGCCATCAGGGCTGAGGTCGGCGCGGGTTTTGGCGGCCAAGGCGTCAGAGCCAGAGCCGGGCTCCGTCAGACAATAAGAAGCAGCCATTTCGCCAGATCCAAGCCGGGGTAGGTACTTGAGCTTTTGAGCTTCCGTACCAAAGTAGAAAATAGGCAACATTCCGATACCGATATGCGCGGCGAACGACACCGTGAAGGAGCCAGCCGGCCCCAGGGCATCGCCGATGAGGGTATTGGTATTGGTATCTAGCCCCATACCGCCGTAGGCTTCTGGGATGTGGGCAGAGAGCAGGCCGAGTTCGCCCATTTTGCGCAGCAGAGAGGGGGTGAAGCCGGGCTCCTGTTTTTCGATACGCTGGTAGTTGGGTAGAATTTCCTGGTGCAAGAAGTCTTTTACAGTTTGATAGACCATGCGCTGGTCTTCGTTGATTTCTTCCGGGATGAAGGTGTCTTCAGGTAAGGAAGGCTTGATAAGAAATTCGCCACCTTTGAGCACTTGCGACTTCTGGACTGCGGTATTGGTCATGGCTTTTCCCTTTTTGAGATGAATAGTTAGCGAAAATTCGCTACAAACTTACAATACATAACGCAAAAAACAAGTCTTGGTGCGCTTTTTTAGCGAAAATTCGCTAATTTTATTGCTGTCATACTCATCGCCATCTTTTCAACTGCCTTTTTGTCAGTACTTTCTCTTTTTCTGCCAATATGTTGTGCGCCAGAAAGACTACCCGCCCGCTTTGGCAGGTAATATTGACCTGTGTAAGCTTTGGCACAAGGCTTGTAAGAAAAAGTTGACACTTTGAATTGAATCATCTAAAAAACAACTCACAATAATTATGGGCAAAATTATCGGCATAGACCTGGGAACCACCAACTCCTGCGTAGCTGTGATGGAAGGCAACGAGCCGGTGGTAATTGCAAACGATGAAGGACGTAGAACTACCCCTTCGGTAGTAGCCTTCATGGATAATGGCGAGCGCAAGGTAGGCGACCCAGCCAAACGCCAAGCCATTACCAACCCCAAACGCACTGTGTATTCCATCAAACGCTTCATGGGTACGCGCTACTCCGAACGCGTGGACGAAGCTACCCACGTACCCTACAAAGTAACCAAAGGCGACAACGACACCATCCGCGTGGACATTGACGGGCGTCACTACACCCCGCAGGAAATATCGGCCATGATTCTCCAAAAAATGAAGAAAGTAGCCGAAGACTATCTGGGGCAGCCTGTAACCGAAGCAGTGGTAACTGTACCGGCCTACTTCAACGACTCACAGCGCCAGGCCACCAAGGAAGCCGGCGAAATAGCCGGCCTGAGCATCAAGCGCATCATCAATGAGCCTACGGCTGCAGCTCTGGCCTACGGCCTCGATAAGCGCCACAAAGACATGACCATAGCCGTGTATGACCTCGGCGGTGGCACCTTTGATATTTCCATACTGGAACTGGGCGACGGCGTGTTTGAGGTGAAATCTACCAACGGCGACACCCACCTGGGCGGCGACGACTTTGACCGGATTATCATCAATTGGCTGGCTGAAGAGTTCCAGAAACAGGAAAACATAGACCTGCGTAAAGACCCCATGGCGCTGCAACGCCTCAAGGATGCCGCCGAAAAGGCTAAGATTGAGCTGTCTTCCTCCATGGAAACAGAAATCAACCTGCCCTATATCACTGCCATGGATGGCGTACCTAAGCACTTGGTGATGAAACTGTCGCGCGCTAAATTTGAGCAACTCATTGACCACCTAGTCGAGCGCACCCTCAAACCCTGCGAACTGGCCTTACGCGACGCTGGCATCAGCAAGAGCGATATTGACGAAGTCATCCTGGTGGGTGGCTCCACGCGCATACCGCGCATCCAACAAGCTGTAGAGGAATTCTTTGGCAAAAAACCTAACAAAGGCGTCAACCCTGATGAAGTAGTCGCCATAGGGGCAGCTATTCAGGGCGGCGTACTCAGCGGCGACGTCAAAGATGTGCTACTGCTCGACGTAACGCCCCTCTCTCTTGGTATCGAAACCCTTGGCGGCGTCTATGACGTAGTGATTGAGGCCAATACGACTATTCCGGTGAAAAAGTCGAAAATCTACTCTACGGCTGCCGACAACCAGCCCTCAGTGGAAATCCACATCTTGCAGGGCGAACGCCAGATGGCCCGTGATAACCGCACCGTAGGTCGCTTCATCCTGGATGGCATCCCACCCGCACCGCGTGGCGTACCGCAAATTGAAGTATCCTTTGACATTGACTCCAACGGCATCCTTCATGTATCAGCCAAAGACAAAGGCACCGGTAAAGAGCAAAACATCCGTATAGAAGCTTCTACCGGCCTATCAAAAGAAGAAGTGGAGCGCATGAAGGCCGAGGCTGCCGCCAATGCTGAAAGTGACCGCAAGGCCCGCGAGCGTGCCGAGAAACTCAACAACGCCGACTCGCTCATCTTCCAAACGGACAAACAACTGCGTGAATACGGCGACAAAATACCGGCGCACAAGAAAGAGGCCATCGAAAAAGCAGTAGAAAGCTTGCGCCAGGCGCACAAAGCGCAAGACCTCGACCACATAGACCGCGCTTCCAAAGAGCTTGAATCAGCCTGGATGGCTGCCAGCCAAGAGTTGTATCAGGCTACGCAGCAACAGCAAGGCCAATCATCTAGCAACGGCGCGGCTACCGATAATGGTACCACTCCAGATGTAACTGACGTAGAATTTGAAGAAGTAAAAGACCGATAAGCCGCAAGGTTTAAAGACGTTCAGCACAATGGCCGCTCCTCGTACTGGGGGGCGGCCACTCTTTTTTAGCAGTTGAGCATACCATGCTGCTGTTGCACATGGCATTATCAGCTATGCCCAGTATTCATGACCCGCCAGCCCTTGGGTAGATAGTTGTTGACCCGCCCGCCAAGCCCCTTGGCCCAACCCAGGGCATAGTCTTCGTAGCAGGCCAAAAACCAGCCTTTGGGAGCACCAGCTACCTGAGGGTCTTCTTTGCGGAGGTAGCGCGTAGCCTGAACTATGTCCAAGTTCAAATATGGCACTTGGCCGGCACGCAAAACACTGAGCGCAAGGGAATGCGCAGGCAGGAGGTCGCCTTTGAGTACCTGGCCGATTTCCAACATTGGGGCAGCGCGGGGTAGAGCAGCCAACACGGTCTCCGCATCAGCAGCTACACTCTGGGGCACGGCATAGAGTATCTCGTGGCGATCTTGCCATAGGTGTACTTTCTCAGGGCGTTGTACCCAGCGGCTCAATGCAGGTAAACCAGCAGAGGCTACTCGCTGAAATCTGCCGAACGACGCTGGGCGATTTTTGCTGCGCAATACCGAATGGACGCGAGCAGTTACATGGCTACTCGCTATCTTCTTCCGAAAACACGATAAGTAAAACCCCTCTCCGCGCACCCGATGAGGATAAAACTGGTAGCCCAAGTCTTGCTCGACGATACCCCATTTGGCAGGCCAGCGCAGGGGCAGAGGCTCCAGGTCAAAGGCATCGCGTAGCCAGCGAGCATTGGTGCTGTTCTCTGTATCATTGTAGGTGCAGGTGCTATACAAAAGCGTGCCGCCAGGCGCCAGCAAGTCAATGGCATAGGCCAGGATACGGCGTTGTCGGGCAGCACAAAAGTTTACTTGCTGGAGCGACCACTCCAGCATAGCCTGGGCATCCTTGCGCCAAAGCCCTTCGCCAGAGCAGGGCGCATCTACCAGCACTACGTCAAACCAGCCAGCCAGAGGGGCAAAATCCTGCGGATCGTGGTTGGCAGACAAAACATTGGGCAGCCCCCAGCGCACGAGGTTTTGCCGCAAGATGTCGTATCGGCTGCGTATGGGTTCATTGGCTACCAGGAGGCTATCGGCAGAAAGCAAGGCTACCATCAGCGTGGATTTCCCACCTGGAGCAGCCGCTAGGTCCAACACGCGCAGCGGGCGATCGGTACCAACCCACTGGCGCACAGCCTCTGCAATGGCCATGCTGGAAGCCTCCTGTACGTAGTAAGCTCCGGCGTGCCAGAGCGGGTCAAGTATAAAAGCAGGACGCTTGGCCAAGTAATACCCCTGGGCGCACCAGGGCACTTGACCATCGTGCTCGGGCGTACTGCGATACTTAAATGGATTGATCCGGATACTCACTGGCGCAGGCTGCGCCATGGCTTCCACAAAGGCAGGCCACTCGGCGCCCAGCCGCTCCTGCATAGCACGTGCAAAGTCGGGATTCAGTACCACCATGGCTGTTTAATAGCAGCTAGTACCTCGCGCGTGAGGCTGTGCCCACCTTCAAATACATAGTACTGGAGGCGCAGGCCAGTCAGCCCCAGCATCTCGCGATAAGCGGCCACGCGTTCAGGCGTGAGAAACTCATCCTGTGTGCCATAGACTATCAGCGTGGGAAAAGATTGCAGGTAAACTTGGTACTGCGCATAGGGCAAGTCATCGGGAATACTGCCAGCATACAGCACCAGCCCTGCCAATGGAGGCCGGGCATGCAAAAGCCATCGCATGAGAGTGGCGCACCCTTGAGAAAAGCCCAGAGCTATGTACAAGGTATCAGGAGGTAACTTCAGGTGAAGACGGCGATACACTTCGTCGAGAAAAGCCATATTGTCGGCAATATCGTCTAGGCGGTGAGCGCGCGTCATCCAAGCAGCGCCTACATGAGTACCTTCCTTATCCAAATAAAAGCGAGCTAATGCCTCCGGTGCAGCCACCACGTGCTGGTTGTCTGCTACTACATCAAAGCGACGCAGAAAGTGGTGCGCCATTTGACCGTATCCATGCAAAGCCAGCCAGCACCAGCGCGTAGCAAAGGTAGGCTCGCCCAGCATATAGTACCGGGCTGTACGGACAGTGGAGAAGTGATGCTCATTCATGTAGTACAAAGCGCCGCATTGTCAACTCAGCCCATAAACTGGAACAACATTTCGGTCACCTCCTGGAAAACGGGGTCGTCCGGTCTGATCTCCAGTTTAATATCCAACATTTCTGCTAGTTGTTCAATCATACTTGCACCGAAGCCATTGGATACAATGATATTGGCTGGGCGTCCTCCGAATTGTTCCAGAGTATGTACAAACCAATAAGGCAGTTTTTCAATATCGTTAGGGGCAAACATATCGAAGGACAGGATGGCCTTACTCTTTTTGTCCAGCATCATGGCCATAGTGGGGAAGAAGGGTCGCCTGTCAGCTTTGTCGTCTCGAACTGGCTGTGGCCCAAAGCTCAAAATGAGCATAAGGGTAGTACGTTTTTGAGGCAACTGCCGGCCCTTTTCAATGACAGTATTCGGCACGGGTATAGCTAAATTATACTCACAAGTGGGCAGCTCCATAATTTGGTCCTCCCACTGCAAGCTGTCAGATGTTTGCCTGGGCACACGCACTAGTATTTGCTCTTCATCAAAATGGAGGAGGTCCGGATCTTCTTCTACCCGTATGGCTATACTTACAGCCTGCTCTAAGGCATAGGTGAGGTATTTAGCTTGCTCTGTGGAGATGTACCAGGGCAACCAGCCGGGCAGGTACTCCCGCCCCATGATCCACTGGCCTGCACCGCGGTACTTCAGTCCCAATTCTTTAATGAGTTTACGGTCTTGGTCGCTCAGTGCTTCCCTGTCTTCAAACGACACCGAAATACAATTTTGGCGCAGACCGGCCATCATGGGATCGTCCTCTCCAAACTCTAGCATCTCATAGTAAGAACTCAGCCCGCCTGGCCCCATATATACATTGAGCGCGCAATGCTCGCCCAGGTTGCCCAGCACACAACAATAGCCGACCTTGCCCGTAGCGGGGTCTTGTACACCGAACAGGTCGGAGTCATACATCCATTCCCAGGGTTTGAGATCTCTATATACTTCTGCCGCGCGAAAGAAATTTAGCCAGATTTGGCGGTTGCTGTCGACTATTCTCATGTCGTACCAAGGAATGGTTATTGTTTACAAAGTACTGTAATCCCCTACAGAAAAAATAATCAGACCAATACTTTTATACGCTCATCCTTAAAAATCAGTAAGAAAAGTAACACAATAATACCCGCAATGGCAGAGGGAATCCACCAGATTTTTGACCAAACATGCTGACCTTCAACTAAGTAAGCATCAGCCACCAGCCCAGCCACCCAAAAGCCAACCAGCATACCCACACCATAGGTAGCCAGCGTAATTAGCCCTTGAGCAGCACTTTTGTAGGTATCGCCAGCTTTGGAATCAGTGTAAATCTGCCCTGATACAAAAAAGAAATCATAGCATATCCCGTGCAAAGCAATACCGATAAGCAGCATGTACAGCCCGCCATCAGCATTGCCCAGCGCAAAGAGCGCATAGCGCAGCACCCAGGCCAACATACCTACCAGCAGCGTCTTCTTGATACCAAACCGCAGCAAAAATACCGGCAGCAGTAGCATGAATAACACCTCTGACATTTGCCCAATGGTCATTTTACCCGTAGGATTGGGCACACCTATCTCCGACAAGAAGGGATTGGCATTCAGGTAGTAAAACGCCAACGGGATGCAAATCAAAATAGAGGACACAAAAAACACGACGTAGTTGCGATCCTTCAACAAGCGCAGAGCATCCAGCCCCAATACCTCGGCCAGACCAGCCGACTTGCCTTTAGCCTTAGGTGGCGTAGCTGGCAGCGTAAAACTAAACACTCCCAACAACCCTGATGCTACAGCCGCCATCAGAAACGTATTTTTCAACATACCTTTCGCTACATTCTCCTGGCTATCCCAGCCAAATGCATAGCTAATGGCCAGTCCTGCTACGATCCAACCCACTGTGCCCCACACCCGAATAACCGAAAACTCCTTGGCTGGGTCTTTCATCTGATAAAACGACACGGAATTGACCAACGCCAGCGTAGGCATGTACAGCACCATGTAGCCCAGCACATAAGGATAAAACACGCCGAAATTTTCCGATTTGTACATAAGGTACATCAGCCCTGCGCCGCACAGGTGTAAAATACCAAGAATGCGCTCCGCATTGAAATACTTATCGGCAATCAGCCCGATGATAAACGGTGCGATGATGGCACCCAGCGACTGGGTGGAGAATGCCGCCGCTTTTTGCGCACCTGTAGCGCCCAGGTTGGCACCCAGGAAAGTGCCCAGCGTTACAAACCACGCGCCCCAGACAAAAAACTCCAGAAACATCATGGCAGAAAGTTGAAGGTAAGTCGTGGTCTTCATGCGTTTTGTTTTGTAGTTTGATTGGTTTGACTCAAAAAATTTGATCTGTAAAGCATTAGCACTCCATTATTATTGCGGAAAACTGGCAGTAAAGATGCAGTATATTGCGCAAATACCCAAATAGGGGTGTGGAGCAAAAGACAGAGCGCAGGGGAGAAATACCAGAGAAAAGAGACTGCAGAAAAGAGGGCAAAGCAAACAAGGCACAGGGCGCTCATGTACTACTGCCAGAAGACACAACATACTTTTTTTACGTATGGTATGCAAGGTAAGTTTTGCATCACCCTACCTCCCCTCCCTCCCAGTTACCAAGTCCCCAAGTCTCCTTTTGACACTTCCATGACAAAAATCACCTCTCTCTCTGATGCTTATCATACAACGCTGGAAGTACGCGCCGATAACTTGCAACAAAATTCAAGCATACACCCATGAAGGCCATTTTTTTGCTCATCATACTTAGTTTGATTTTAGCGGCGGGATTTTTAGCAGCTTTTTTCTGGGCAGTGCGCAGCGGCCAGTACGACGACGATTACACTCCCTCGGTGCGCATACTATTTGATGACGACACTACCGGGAAATCATCCGTAACAAACGAAAAACAGTAAATTTATTAAAAATCATTACCAGATGGCACAAGTAGATAAGTTTCAGTACGACAACGACATTGTCCGAAAGTTCTTGATTGCTTCGGTGGTGTTTGGAATTATCGGCATGATAGTGGGTTTGTGGGTAGCCTTGCAACTCATTTGGCCAGATCTAAACTTCGGCATTCCATTTACCACCTTTGGCCGCATTCGCCCGTTGCATACTAATGCGGTAATCTTTGCCTTTGTGGGCAACGGCATCTTCATGGGCGTGTATTACTCCCTGCCACGCTTGCTCAAAACCCCCATGTGGAGTAAAGCGCTGAGCAATTTCCACTTCTGGGGCTGGCAAGCCATTATTTTAGCAGCAGCGGTCACCTTGCCTTTGGGCATTACCAGTGCGCACGAATATGCCGAACTCGAATGGCCGATTGACCTGGCCATTGCTGTAGTGTGGATTGCCTTTGGCCTCAACATGTTTATGACCATCCTCAAGCGTCGGGAGCAACACCTGTATGTAGCTATCTGGTTTTACATTGCCACTTGGGTAACGGTGACCATGCTGCACGTGGGCAACAACATAGAAGTGCCGGTGAGCCTATGGAAGAGCTATCCGGTAGCTGCTGGGGTGCAGGATGCCCTCATACAGTGGTGGTATGGGCACAATGCAGTAGCGTTCTTCTTGACCACGCCCTACCTTGGGCTCATGTACTATTTCATGCCCAAGGCGGCTAATCGCCCGGTATATAGTTATCGGCTGTCCATTATTCACTTCTGGGCGCTCATTTTCATCTATATCTGGGCAGGGCCGCACCACTTGCTCTACACCTCTTTGCCCGACTGGGCACAGTCGTTAGGTACGGTGTTTTCTGTAATGCTCATTGCGCCATCCTGGGGCGGTATGCTCAACGGCCTGCTCACCCTGCGCGGCGCCTGGGACCGCGTGCGCCAGGACCCCGTGCTCAAGTTTTTGGTGGTGGCCATCACGGCCTATGGTATGGCTACGTTTGAGGGGCCGATGCTCTCGGTGAAATCCGTCAATGCCATCAGCCACTACACTGACTGGACTATCGGCCACGTACACGTGGGCGCACTAGGCTGGAATGGCTTCCTCACCTTTGGCATCATGTACTGGCTCATCCCCAGAATGTACCGCACTAAGTTGTACTCTACGCAGTTGGCCAATACCCATTTCTGGATCGGTACGCTGGGTATTCTGTTCTACGCCATACCCATGTACTGGTCGGGCTGGACGCAAGCGCTGATGTGGAAGCAGTTTACGCCCGACGGCTACCTGAAGTACGCCAACTTCCTGGAAACCGTGACGCAGTTGCGCTGGTTTTACATTGCGCGTGCACTGGGCGGCCTGATGTTCCTCAGCGGCGTATTTATCATGGCCTACAACCTGATCAAAACAGCGCGTGCTGGCTCGTTTCTCGCACATGAAGACGCCGAAGCCCCCCCACTGGCTGCCCACGTGACACATAAGGGTGAATATTGGCACAAGTGGATTGAGCGCAGGCCAGTGCCGTTCTTGTTGGTCAGCCTGGTAGCAGTGGTCATTGGCGGCATCATCGAAATATTCCCAATGGCGCTCATCAAGAGCAATGTACCTAAGATAGAATCGGTGGCGCCCTACACGCCGCTCGAACTGGAAGGCCGCGATATTTATATCCGCGAAGGCTGCATGGGCTGCCACTCGCAAATGGTGCGACCCTTCCGCTCCGAAACTGAGCGCTATGGCGAGTACTCCAAGTCGGGTGAGTATATCTACGACCGTCCATTCTTGTGGGGTTCCAAGCGCACAGGGCCAGATCTGCACCGCGAAGGCCGTGGCAACAAGAACTCCAAGTCAGATGCCTGGCACTACAATCACATGGTAGTGCCGCAGACCATGTCGCCCGGCTCCATCATGCCGGCCTATCCCTGGCTTGCAAAAAACGAGTTGAATACTTCGCGTACAGCCGACAAGATCAAGGTGCTCAAAATGCTCGGCACGCCCTACCCCCAAGGCTATGAGCAAATAGCTGTGCAAGACCTGCAAAAGCAAGCGGCTCAAATAGCCGAAAGCATGCGCAAGGACGGCGTACAGGACGATAAGCTGGAGCAACGCGAAATTGTAGCCCTGGTGGCCTACCTGCAACGCCTCGGCACCGACATCATACCCAAAGCCAGAGCAGAATCAAAATAATCATCTCTTCACTAGGCAGCCATGCAACGCTGAACACCAGCACTGCATGGCGCCTCCAACACAAGCAAAGCCATGTTTAAATATATCCTCGAACGAGCCGGCGACATCAACTGGATGGGGATTTCTGCCCTGATCACTTTCTTTGCCATTTTTGTCATCTCGGCAATAGCTATACTGCGCCGCAAGCCGGAGTACATACACAAAATGTCGCGCATGCCGCTAGAAGACGGTTCTCAATCCATTTACCCAACATCAGAAATTGCCAACCGCCATGAAAAATAATTTTCGCACCAAAGTCCTTCCTGTATTTGCAGCAGCGCTCCTGCCAGCCGGGGCTGCCACAGCACAATCTGCTGCCGCTGCCAGTTCCGGTATCTTTACCGAACTGTTTGCCTCCACTACCCTGATTGCCACGGCCATTTTAGCGCTGGCAGCTGTCATTGCCATCACGCAGTTGCTCAACTCGGTGGTCAAAGTACAACAACTGAAAATCTACCAAGCGCATGGCATTGAAGCCTACCTGGAAGAAGTAAAGAAAGAAGAAGGCTCGCTGTGGGAGCGCCTCATCAAGCGCTGGACTAAAGCCGTGCCAGTGGGCAAGGAGCAAGATGTGCTGCTGGATCACAACTACGACGGCATCCGCGAGTTGGACAATAGCCTTCCGCCCTGGTGGGTGGCGCTTTTCTATGTCACCATCGGATTTTCACTTATCTACATGACCTACTACCACTTCACTGGTGCTGGTCCAAGCTCCAAAGAGGAATACGAATACCAGATGGCTAAGGCCGAAGAAGCCAAAGAAGCTTACTTGGCACGCCAAGCCAACAAGGTGGACGAAAATACTGTGACCATCCTAGAAGACGAAAAAGAACTGGCCCTGGGTAAAGCCGTATACGATGCCAACTGTGTGGCCTGCCACGGCATGGCTGGCGAGGGTGGCGTGGGGCCTAACATGACCGACGACTACTGGATACACGGCGGCAGCGTAAAAGACGTGTTCAAAATCATCAAAAACGGGGTGCTAGAAAAAGGTATGCAGGCCTGGGGCAACCAACTGCGCCCGGCAGATATGCAGCGCGTGGCCAGCTATATACTGGTAAAGTTGCACGGTACCAACCCGCCCAACGCTAAAGAGCCGCAGGGTCAACTATACCAACCAGAAGCATCGCAAGAACAGCCTGCTGAAGCACCGGGTGGAAGTGAAACACAAGGTAACTGACAAGGCAGAAGACTGCCGATAAAGGTGGGGAGGGAGCCAGCCCATGATAATAGCCCAAGGCAATCGCCCCCCTCCCCTTTCATCAGGCAAAGTGCCAAGTGTCCCCCCCCCTTTTTTTTGCGATTAATCCACACTACGGCTAGATCATTCATGCCTTGATAGAGCATCCCAACAATACCCTCCGAATCTTAAGAAACACCCAATGCCTGTATTTGCACCTTTGATGCAATAAAAAATACTGACCATGGATCCGATAGAAGCCATTTACGATACCGAGGAGTATCGCGACCGCATCGCCACAGTGGACGAAAAAGGCAAGCGGGTATGGATTTACCCCAAGAAGCCCAAAGGGCGCTTCACCAATATGCGCACCTGGCTGAGTTGGGCATTGTTGGCTTTCCTTTTTGGCATGCCCTTCGTGAAATACAACGGCGAGCCATTCCTGCTCTTCAACGTAGTGGAGCGCAAATTCATTCTCTTCGGCATCCTGTTCACACCACAAGATTTCCACCTCTTTGGCTTGGCCATGCTCACGCTCATCGTATTTATTGTACTGTTTACGGTGGTGTTTGGGCGCTTGTTTTGTGGCTGGGTCTGCCCCCAGACCATCTTCATGGAGATGGTATTTCGCAAAATTGAATACTGGATCGAAGGCGATGCCAGCGCCCAGCGCAAACTGGCTGCTGCACCCTGGACGAGCGAAAAAATACTCAAGCGCGCCGCCAAGCTGAGTATTTTCTTCCTTATTTCCGTGCTGGTGGCCAACACGTTTCTGTCTTACATTATAGGTGTGGATGAAGTCATTCGTATTGCCACCGAGCCAGTATCGAAGCACTTGGGCGGCTTCATTGCCATGTTGGCTTTCTCAGGGGCATTTTTCTTTGTGTTTTCCTACCTGCGCGAGCAAGTGTGTGTAGCTATTTGTCCGTACGGCCGTTTGCAAGGAGTGCTACTCGACCGCAACTCCGTCGTCATTGCCTACGACCATGTGCGCGGAGAGCCCCGCGGAAAAATTCGCAAAACCTCCAAGGTTGAAGGTAACGGCACTGCTGCAGCTGCTGCTTCCGAAAAGGTCTTGGGTGACTGTATAGACTGCAAACTCTGCGTACAAGTTTGCCCTACTGGTATTGACATTCGCAACGGCACCCAACTGGAGTGCGTCAACTGTACTGCCTGCATTGATGCCTGCGATGAAGTGATGGACAAGGTAGGACGTCCGCGCGGCCTCATTCGCTATGACAGCTACAACGGTATCGTAGAAAAACGCCGCCGCATATTCACGCCGCGCGTCATTGCTTACTCCATCTTCCTGGCGATCCTGCTGGGGCTGAACTTTGCCTTTCTTGGTAGCCGTACCGAGGTAGAAATCCTCATACTACGTACCCCGGGCCTGCTCTTCCAAAAAGTGGATGACGGCCACATCAGCAACCTGTACAACTACGAGATCATCAACAAAACCAATCAGGACTTACCCATCGAAATGCGCCTTGCCCAAGAAGACGGCGAAATCAAGTTGGTAGGGCAACTCCCAATGGCCAAAGCCGGAGAGGTAGCCAAAGGCGCTATGTTCATCATTATGCCCAACGACAAGGTGTCGGGGCGCAAAAACACCCTCCACATCGAAGTGTACTCCAACGGCAAGCTCATTGATAAAACCAAGACAAACTTCTTTGCGCCAGAGCGATAGCATTGGCTTTATCATTAAAAAATCAAAACGACCATGAAACTGAACTGGGGAACTGGCATCGCCTTCTTTTACGGCATCTTTGCTCTCAGCCTGGTAGCTGTTGTCATCAAAAGCACTACCATTGATCACAGCCTGGTATCGGAGCAATACTATGCCGACGACCTCAACTACCAGGCGCAGTACAACAAGCTAAGCAATAGCCTGAGCCTGACGCAAGACCTCCAGGTAGCACTAGACAATGCCGAGGGCAAGGTAGAATTTCGATTTCCTGAACAAGTGGGCAAACCTGCCGGCGAAATCGTGTTCTTCTGCCCTTCCGACAGCAAGAGCGATTTTCGCGTAGCCATCCAACCCGACCAAGACAACCGCCAGATCGTGCCAGTGGCTGGGCTGAAACCCGGTATTTGGAGGGTAAAAGTGGACTGGCAAGCCGGCGGGAAGGCTTTTTTCAAGGAGGTAATCATTACGATATGATCCTTTGGGCGGCATTCGGTATGGGCTTGGCAGGTAGTTTGCACTGCGTAGGTATGTGTGGGCCGCTGGCCTTGGCCTTGCCCTATCAGCGGAGGTCGTGGCTGCATGCCGTGGGGCAGGTGTTGGTGTACAACGCCGGGCGGGTGCTGACGTACACGATACTCGGTATGTTGATCGGACTGGCAGGGCACGGCCTGTTCATGGCTGGTGTACAAGCTTGGCTTTCGATAGGGCTGGGCGTAGCGTTCTTGCTGGCAGCAATTTTTTCTTTTTCTATTGAAAGCCAACTGGTGCGCCTGCCTGGGCTGAAGCACCTGCAGTACTGGGTACAAAAAAAACTGAGCACACTGATACAACAACGCGGCACAGCTACACTTTTTGGCATAGGTATGCTCAATGGACTACTACCCTGCGGCCTGATGTACATGGCTGTGGCAGGGGCGGTTACAGCAGGCAGCACAACTCAAGGAGCAGCATTTATGATACTCTTTGGCTTGGGCACACTGCCGTTAATGACCGCAGTGGCTATGGCAGGGCAGTTCATTGGCATGGATATTCGCAGGCGGGCTAGGAAACTCTTACCTGCTTTTCTTGTTATTTTTGCGCTGTTTTTTGTGATACGCGGCTTGCACTTTGCCGTCCCAGCGGAATTTCGCTTTTGGGAAACGGCCGGGCAAATGCCCATGTGCCACTAAGACGGAGCGCAGGTTCGCCCAAATATGTGAGGAAAAAATGATCAAAACAGATATTGCCATTATAGGTGCCGGGCCGGTAGGGTTGTTCGCTGTGTTTGAAGCTGGCCTCCTGCAAATGCGCTGCCACCTCGTGGACATATTGCCCGTGCCGGGCGGACAACTAGCTGAGATTTACCCCAAGAAGCCTATCTATGACATACCGGGCTACCCTTCGGTACTGGCACACGAACTGGTAGATAACCTTCTGCAGCAAATTGCCCCTTTCAAACCAGGGTTTACCCTCGGCGAACGCGCCGAAACGCTCGAGCGCCTAGAAGACGGCTCTTTTCTGCTCACTACCCACAAAGGTACGCAGATCAACGCGCCTGTAGTAGCCATTGCCGCCGGCCTGGGGTCGTTTGAGCCCCGTAAGCCGCCCATTGACAACATTGCCGACTACGAAGACCGCGGCGTGGAGTACATGGTCAAAGACCCCGAACTATACCGCAATAAGCGCGTAGTCATTGCCGGTGGCGGCGACAGCGCACTGGACTGGACCATCTACCTGGCCGATGTGGCCAAGGAATTATACCTAGTGCACCGTCGCACCGAGTTTCGCGGAGCACCCGACAGCGTGGAAAAAGTCATGCACCTGGCCCACGAAGGCCGTATTACCCTCATTACTAATGCTCAAGTGACCGGGCTACACGGCAACGGCCAATTGGACGAGGTCATCATCACGCACGATGAGCGGGGCGAGTTCTCTGTTTCCACTGACCACTTTGTGCCACTTTTTGGCCTCACACCCAAGCTCGGCCCACTCGAAAACTGGGGGCTGGACATTGACAAAAACGGCATCAAAGTCAATACCTTTGACTATCAGACCAACGTGCCCGGCATCTTTGCCATTGGCGATATCAACTACTACCCTGGCAAGCTCAAGCTCATCCTTTGCGGCTTTCACGAGGCCACGCTCATGTGCCAGTCAGCCTTCAAGATTGTGAATCCGGACAAAAAGCTCAGTTTCAAATATACTACGGTGACCGGGGTGGGAGGGTTTGCAGCAGAACAGCCAAAAGTGTAAAAGCCCCTCAAATAGTTTGACAACCAAAGCTGTTGGCCGTGGGAGTTTTTTCCCACAGCCTCCTGGAGCAAAACTGCCCTATCGAAATTGCCAAATGCCTGGCTGAAGCCCCCCCAAGTACAAGGAGGCCCCATTGAGCACGAAATAGCAGGCAAAAAAAGTAATTATGCCGGGAGGGTGCAACAAGCCATGTAAACTAATAAAACAGCGCAACCTCGTATTTTTTCATTCCAGAGTTAGCGCCTGAGGGATGCGGCAGAGGCAATCGGGCGGCCTGCTCATTTTTCTTTACCAGGATTTGCTGCTGGCGTTGTACTTTTGAAACGCAAAGCGACTGTTAAACCATCAAAACTCAGGTCAAGATTATGAGCCTCTCCAAACGCAAAAGACGGAAAATCCTCCATGAGCAGCAGTCCGTCAAACGCTTTTACCTCATTGTGGGCATTGCCACTATCATCCTGATCTTGCTGATGTATCTTGTGTACAGGAGTGTGGTGTAGGTACGCTTCAGGCGGTTGTCCACACCACGATGTCCTGAAAAAAGCGATCGGGCGCCTCGCTGAAGCCATAGCGCCAGTATCCGTATCGCACATGCAGAGTGCGAAGGCCTGCACGGAAAGCCTGTTCCATAAGCCAACCTTCGCTCAGGGCTACATTGGCCGACTGAACCTGCTTGTCCATCAGACGGTAGTATCCAAAATCGTACGGGAAGACAAATCTGGGATTTCTAAAGTGAACAGATGCTTCATCTGGGTCATACAGGAAGAAAGTAGCCCAACAGCACCCCCCCGGACTCAATACACGGCTGATTTCCTGCAAGTAGTGTGCAATTTCTTGTGGAAGCATGTGCGTGAATACCGAGTTGACGATGACCAGGTCAAAAGCGGCATCTGGGTAGGGAAAGGTAAAATCAGCCGCTGCCATACCCTGGGTGCGATACAGGTCGTTGGCCAGCGGGATGCACTGAAACCGAAAATGAGGAAATCTAGTGCTAACATGCTTTTGACACCAGCGCACGCCCAATGATGCCACATCGAAGCCCTCATAGCGGCCCCCTTGGCGGGCATCTAGTACAGAGGTCAGTGCCACAGCTACGCGTCCGATACCGCTACCTACATCCAGTACGCAATGCGAAGGCTGGAGGTTAGCTAGTTCGTGGCAAAGGTTCACTATCTGCTGGCCAGAGCGATGAAAATCGCCACTGCCGGTGAAAATCCATCCGCGCGGCGGGGTCAGTAGCAGCCGGCGACCAGCAAAACGCTCCCATATATCTATCGGCGCATACCATACCCGACGGGCGACGAAGCGCCAAGTTGGCGGCAGTAGGTAGTACAATCGTCGCAACCAATGTCGCATCAATCAAGTGTGTTGAATATCCAGTATAGCTGGGCGCTGCGAAATTTCGTGGTAGCAAATGACACCCTCGCAGAAGTAGTGTGCCACCATACTGCGCCGCGTAGCGCCGGGCTTTCGGATGGGGCTGCCGCCATGCAGGAGGTTGGCGTGCCAGATGAGCACATCGCCCGGCTGGGCATGAAACTCCCGGCGCGGCGAGGCGTGCATTGTGATCAACTCCTCGATCTTGTTTTCGTAATGTTCATTGCGATCCTTGCCCAGCGTCCAGCGCGTATTGCCAGAGTCAAAATCTTCGCTGGTGATGTAGGGAAGCCGGTGGCTGCCTGGGTAGTAAAACAGGGGGCCATTATCGGCGTGTACGGGTTCTAGCGCCGTCCAGGTAGCTATGAGGTAGCCCTGCGGTTCGGTGGTCATGTGTATGAAGTCGGCATGGGCGCGCTGCTCGCTACCTTCCATAAAGTGAATGGTTTGAAACGGAACCACCTTTCGGCCCATAATAAAGGTGAGCAGATGTAGCATGTCAGGGTGGCGAAAAAACTCCTTGTCGGCTACGGGCGAGCGCCGAAAAGCGTCCATAATCTTGCGGCCAGTGTAGTTGAAACTCACCTTAGCCTGTGCCAGCAGCCCGTCTATCTCTGCATTCATGCGCTGTACCTGCTCCTTGGTAAAGAACCCAGGCAGTATCATATAGCCTTCGTCCACAAAGCGAAGCAATTCTTTTTGCCAGGCCAGAGGAAAATGGTGAAACTGGGGGTCGGCCACCAGTCGCTCTTTGGCGTTGGGCTGGTCTAGCCAGGGTATGTGCGGGCTGTGCGTAGCAAAATCGCTGCTGCTGACGGGGCTGAATACACTCTTGCGCAAGCCGAAACGGCGATACAGCGCTCGGTTTTGCCACAGCTTCCTGGCATTGAGCAAGTTGTGCAAGATGTAAGTAAGTTTCCAGCCTCTCAATATCCCTGTATAATGCTGGAAGACATAACGTAAGTCAGGCATTTTTTTTAACTTATATACCCCGATTGGCTACAGGGCAGCTTATTTTAGGGCAGCAAGATACGGTTTTCTCAAGAAATTCGGGCATCTAACGCATGGCGTACACGCGCTATGCCAGCGCTTTTATACATTTGTCTGTAAAGCGCAAAAAATGAATAGGACACCACTGTGGACGGGCGTTTATCCCGCCGTTACTACCAAATTTACGCCCGAAGGCACTCTAGACTTGAAGGCCTTCTTGCACAACATACGCGCACAGGTAGAAGCTGGCGCCACAGGCATCATCATCGGCGGCTCCCTGGGCGAAAGTAGCACCCTCACGCACGAAGAACGTTTGCTAATGCTGAAAACCGTGCTGGATACCCATGGCAACCAGACAGACGTGATACTTAATGTGGCGGAAGGCAGTACTGCGCGTGCCATTGCCCTGGTGCAGCAGGCTGAGCAAGCTGGCGCACATGGCATCATGCTGCTGCCACCCATGATGTACAAGCCTACAGAGACCGAGGTAGCCGATTTCTTCCTGGATGTAGCGCGCAGCACCTCGCTATCTATACTGGTGTACAACAATCCAGTAGACTACAAGGTGGAGATTACCCTAGAGGTTTTCGACCAACTGGCTCAGGTACCTAATATTGCTGCTGTGAAAGAAAGCACCCGACTAACCTCCAATGTAATACGAATGCGCAATCGCTTTGGCGAGCGTTTTCGCATCTTGTGTGGTGTGGATACCCTTGCTATGGAGGAAATCCTGTTGGGTGCCGATGGCTGGGTGGCTGGCCTGGTGTGCGCCTTTCCTCAGGAAACAGCGGTGCTGTACCGCTTGCTCAAAGCCGGCCGCATAGCCGAAGCCAGAGCACTCTACCAGTGGTTTATGCCGCTGCTAGAACTAGACGTCAGCCCGCAACTCGTACAAAACATCAAACTGGCCGAAGCCTATACTGGATTGGGCAACGAATACGTACGCCCACCGCGCAAACCGCTGCAAGGCGCCGAACGCGATAGAGTGGCTGCCATTATTGAGCAAGCGCTAGCCTCGCGCCCAACGCTGCCGAAACTATAAAATAATAATAATTGAGTCCATGCGACATACCTTCTCGTGCATTGATGCGCACACCTGCGGCAACCCCGTACGCGTGGTCATCGGCGGTGCACCTTTTTTGCAAGGCGCCTCTATGTTCGAGCGCCGCCAATATTTCCTCGAGCACTTCGACTGGATACGCAAGGGGTTGATGTTTGAACCCCGTGGCCACGACATGATGTCAGGTAGTATGCTGTATCCGCCTGTGAACCCCGCCAACGACGTAGGGGTACTCTTCATCGAAACCTCCGGCTGCCTGCCCATGTGCGGGCACGGCCTCATCGGCACGGTCACTGTAGCCATAGAGTACGGCTTGGTGACACCCCGCGCGCCCGGCTGGCTACGCGTAGAAACACCGGCGGGCTTGATACAAGTGTCGTATTCGGAAGACAATGGCAAGGTGTGCGCCGTCCAGTTGGTCAATGTACCATCCTTTGTCATTCTCTCTGATGCCGAAGTAGAGTCGCCTCATCTTGGGCGGCTGGTATTTGACGTAGCCTATGGCGGCAATTTTTACGCCATTGTGGATGTACAGGAGCAATTCCCGGGGCTAGAGCATTTCACCGCTTCGGAGCTGATTACATTCAGCCGCGAGCTACGATCCTGTATCAACAAACGTTATGCAGTGGCACATCCCGAAAACTCGGCTATCAACCATGTATCGCATGTACTATGGGCTGGCAAACCCTTGCACGAAGGCTCTACCGCCCGCAATGCCGTATTCTATGGCGACAAAGCCATTGACCGCTCGCCATGTGGCACGGGTACCTCGGCACGCATGGCCCAGTGGGTGCAGCGCGGTTGGCTGCAACCCGGCCAGGAATTTGTGCATGAAAGCATCATCGGCAGCCGTTTCATCGGCAAGGTGAAAGGGTACGCCCAGGTAGGCCCCTACCCTGCTATCATACCCAGTATTGAGGGTTGGGCCAAAGTGATTGGCATCAATACTATTTTTATTGATGAGGACTGCCCGTTTAGGGAGGGCTTCCAGGTAATATGAAATATGAAATGCGAGAGGGAAGAATTTATACAAAAAAAGTAAAACCCCGAACACATCACCAGACAAGTAGCAAGCCCGTATAGTTGATACCCCAAATGCCCCTCGGCAGCTGTTGCGAATGATCGCCCATACAGGTAAGCCCCTGTGCTCGCTGGCAAGTTTTCGCAAAAAAGACAAAAAACGAAGCCCTTCAGGAGAATCTAATCCTGAAGGGCTTTTCCTATTTCAATTGCCCTCATGCCCAGGGCATACCTCTCAATACCCCGTTGTTTTCACTATAGCGGAGTTGTTGCTGTGTGAAGCACCCTCGTTATTGGTAGTACTACATATTGTTTGCCCTACTTTGTCGCGATTCTCATGGAAGATGCAAGTAGGATAGTCAACTTGCACATCGCTGATACCGCTAGTTTCTCGAGCATTGTAAACGCTACTGCCACTGGTGTACGCCAGGTTGCGGCGGAAGACCGTGTAGGTTACCCTGGGGCGAGCTTCGCCACCATCGGCCAGATTGAAGATACTGGCGCCAAATTGCGCTTCGTTCTCTTCAAACAAGCAATTGGAGAATAAAGGCGAAGCCATGCCTTCACTGCCGTTATTCAGCACGGCGCCGCCGTCCAGGTCGGCGTAATTGCTGATGAAGCGGCAGTTTTCAATGCGTGGATTGGCTACGCCATTCGTGCCGTTGTTGTAGAAGGCTGCACCATCGCGGCTGCGGTTGAGCGTGAATACGCAGTTGAGAACGGTAGGATTGGAATAACCCTTAGAGCCATCGTTGTACCAGCCCGCACCACTGCGCTTGAGATCCCCTGTGTGGTGGGAAATACCATTGGCCATACCACCAGTGATAATGAAACCATCTACAATGGTAGCTGAACTGACATGATGAGTGTAAACAACGGTATAAGCGTTGTCATTGACGGCAGGAGAACCGATTTCTCCACTGAGAATGGTACGATTCTGTTCCCAATTGCGCTGGTCGGGTGAAGTTTCATAGCCTGCAAATCCTCCCAGCATCACCGTACCGTCAGGAATGTGGAAACTGGCATTGCGATCGCCGTTATTACAAGGCACATAAGTGCCAGCGGCCACCCAAATATGCGCACCTTTGTGTGCACGCGCGTAGGCAAGGGCTTGTTGTAGCGAACCAAGGGCATTTTCCCAGGAGGATCCGTCGCCCTGAGCACCTTGTTTTACGTGTATGATTTGCCCCTGTACTGCAATCCAATTGCAGCATAGGATAGCGAGAGTAATGAGTAAACTTGTCTTTTTCACACTGTCTCGTTTTGAAGTCGGTAACAAAAATTTTCCTTTTCGGAAACAGGCGTTGAGATACCCGACCCGCCCCGGGAGGGGGGCCAAACGAGATGTTGCGGACTTGGACTGAGCCGTAGCTCTTTTTAAAACACAGGAATGGTGCAAATATATAGTTTTTTTCTAATTGAAAGCAAGCCCTAAAAAAAAAAAATTGAAAAAGAAGAAAAGTGAGCTCCGCCTCTGGACTTTTAGTCTAAAAGAGTATAATTTTGCATTATTGGACTTATTAAAAGTTACTTGAATACCTCTCAGTTCCGTCCCATTTTTGTAGGCTATCTTCCGGTCTTGTCTTGTGGTTGAAAAGGCTATTTTAGCATAATTCGTTGTTTTTAGCGATATTATTTGGTTTCGGGCTTGGATTTACCGAGGCGAAATCTATATATTTGCTTACATTTTTAGAACCATTCATAACTTCGCTAAAGAAAGAAGATTATGAGAAAACAAGTACAATCCTTCATGAACATAAAATTTCCGTGGGCGCTGTGCGCCATGCTTACAGTTGCAACCTATCTAACTGCCCAGGATATTCATTACTCGCAGTACTGGAATTCGCCCTTTAACCTCAACCCTGCCCTCACCGGGGTATTCAAGGGCAACACCCGCTTCACGGGCAACTATCGCAACCAATGGGCCGCCGTACCTGTGGACTACATGACGTTTACTGGCGCGGTAGACCACAAGTTTGCCAAGCGCGGCGAAGGAAATGGTTTCTTTGCCGGAGGGTTCAACTTCAACTACGACCAAGCCGGCCTGTCGCGTTTGCACCTTACCACTCTGGGACTGAACGGCTCCTACACCCACAAGCTCAGCCAGACGACTTTTGTTACGGCAGGCCTACTAGCAGGTATCAACCAGCGCGGCTTTAAAATTGGCGACCTAACTTTTGATCGCCAGTATGATCCCGGGCGCGGCCAGTTTGACCCCAGCGCTGCCAATGGTGAGAACTTCACCAATATGGCCAGATTCTTTCTTAATTTCGGCACAGGTTTGAATCTGCGTATTCAAAGCAAAAATGAATACGAATTGGTGGACGAACTGGTCAAGCGCTCCCGCCTGGATGTAGGTCTAGGGCTGTACCACTTCAACCGCCCCGACCAGGGTTTTATCAAAGATGCGCCCAACGACGAACTGTTCATGCGCTTCAGCCCCTACGTGATGGGGGTGCTCATGCTAGGGCAAGATGTAGACCTGGTGGGCAACTTCAGCGCGCAGTTTCAAGGGCCATACCGCGAAATGGTGGGCATGCTGGGCGCCAGGGCGTATGTCAACCGAACGCCTGGCAAACAATTGGCACTACAACTGGGCATAGGCTATCGCTTTCATGAAATCAGCGACGCTATCATACCGGGCATCGAATTGAGCTACAATGCCTGGCAGGCTGGGTTTACCTACGACGTCAACTTGTCGCCATTCAATGTGGCCACGTTGCGCCGAGGAGGCCCCGAACTCTCCGTGCGATATATAATTACCCGAGTACCCACGCTACCGTTCAAAGTTTGCCCGCTGATATAAGCTACCAGCAAGGCCAACTGCCTATCACTGCTCCATCCTTAAAACCGAGTCAAAGAACCGACTTTATGAACTACCGACATCTACTCGCCCTCATTGCTGCACTTTTCATTATAACCAGCGCCCATGCTCAACCGCTGCGCAAGTGGATTGCTGCAGCCGATTCTACCTTTGCCAAGAGAGACTTTCACTCAGCTTTTAAATATGCGGATGCCGCGCTGCGTTATGATACTACCCGGATTGACTTATGGTACCTGTATGCTGAGTCAGCTTTTGAGTTTCAGGCCTACCCCAGCGCCATACACGGATACCAGCGAGTACTGAACAGCAACCAGCGAGCCAACTATCCGCGCACAGTGCTGCGCATGGCGCAGGCCCACCAAATACTGGGCAACTACGATCAGGCAGCACTCTTATTCCAGCGATTTATTGACGAGCAGCCTGGCGCCGCTGCTGAAGATCTGGCTGCCGCCGACAAGGGCATCCGCGATATTCAATATACTCGGCAAATCCTCCAGAACCCTGGCAACCTGGAAGTATCCCGCCTGGACGAAGGCATCAACACTCCTTACTCGGAGTTTGGCGCTATTTACCACAACGATACCTTATATTATAGTAGTTTCCAGTTCAACTTCCCTAAAGACACCCGTAAACCACCCCGGCGCATCCACAAAATTATGACTTCCGTAGGCGGCGCTGCAGGCAAACCGCTGCCAGAATACTTCAATGAGCCCGACAAGCACGTGGCACATACAGCTTTCAGCCACGACTTCTCCCGCATTTACTACACCCTATGCGAGTACATTGGCACCGGCGATACCGATATCCGCTGCGAGCTCTACCAGCGCGAGCGTACCGGCCAAGGCTGGGGGCCTGCCCAAAAATTGAGCGTAAATGTACCAGGATACACCACCACCCAGCCAACTATAGCTTATGATCCTGACTCCGGCGTGGAAACGCTGTATTTTGTGTCAGACAGGCCAGGTGGGCGCGGCAAACTGGACATCTGGAGCGCTCAACTAACCTCGCCCGGCGGTGCTTGCTCTACCCCTGTGAATGTGACAGCGCTCAATACTACAGGCAATGACGTGACGCCATTCTTTCACAACCCTACTAAGACAATATACTTCAGTTCAGATGGCTACCCTGGCCTGGGCGGCTACGATATTTTCCGCGCGGCCATGCGCGGCATAGGTTGGGAAACGCCCCAAAACTTAGGGGCCGGTATCAACTCGTCCTTCCACGACGTATATTACACGATCAACGAAAGCGGTACGTTGGCTTTGCTGTCGTCAAACCGCCCTGGCGCTACCCTGCTGGATAAAAAATCCGATGTTTGCTGCCATGATATCTGGAGGGTAGAACTGGCCCAACCTTTCCGTATCAACGTGTTTGCCTTCAATAAGCTAGATAGCTTGCCCCTGGCTGACGTAACTGTGCGAGTGTTCGAGCTGATGCCCGACAACAGCCAAAAACTTGTAGCTACGCAGGTTAACCCTGCATCCAATGAGTTTTCCTTTCTCTTGGCGCGAGGTAAACGCTACCTGATCAAAGGCGAGCGAGAAGGCTTCCTGCCTGCTTCGGAAACCATTGACCTCAACGACCCAGCCATTGCCGACAAAGACGAGGGCGAAGTCAAGTTGTACCTTGAACCAGCCCAAGTGCAACTCAATGCCTTCACCTTCAGCCGCCCCGACGGCCAGCCACTCAACGCTGCCACAGTAAAGCTCTATGAAATCATGCCCAACGGCTCAGAGCAATTGGTAGCCAGCAAGCAAAACCCCACCGCCAATGATTTCAACTTTGCTCTGACGCCTGGAAGAAAGTACCGCATAGAAGCTGAACGACCAGGATACAGCCCGGCTATAGAATCTCTTGACCTGAATGACCCGGTGCTGGCCGGCAAGTCCGCAATAGAAAAAAAGCTTTACCTAGACCCCGCCCCGCTCACGCTGGAGGTAATCACCCTAACCCAGAGCCGCCAACCCTTGCAAGGCGCTACTGTGGCCCTTTCAGAAAAAGCGCTGAATGATGAAGAACGCCCCTTGGCTGAACGCAGTAACGATACCGGAAACTCGTTTACCTTTACGCTGGCTCCTGGTAAAAACTATCTCATCAAGGGAACACATAGCTGGTATTTGCCAGCTACTGAAAGCCTGGATTTGAGCAAGCCCGAACTAATACCGCCGGGTAACGTCATCCGCAAGGAGTTGATCTTCCGCCAGCAACCCAGCGTAGTGAGTGTATCTACTTTTGACGCACGCTCGAGCCAAGGGCTGGACAGCGTACGGGTAACGGTATATCGCATTAATCCTGATGGCAACCGAGAAGTAGTCACCACGGATCTGAACCCCAACAGCAATGACTATCGCTTTGAGTTACTACCGGGCTACCTGTATGAAGTAGTGGGCGAGCGCCCAGGCTATGCTCCTGCGCAAGAGCGCGTGGACTTGCGTAACGGTGCCAGCCCGCTGAACGCGCGCTTGTTCCTACAACCCAGCGAGCGAGAGCTGGAAGTTGCCACTTTCCGGCGTCCAGACAACCAGCCCCTGCCAGCTGCACAGGTAGAACTTTTTGAAGTAAGCTCTGCTGGAGAGCGTACCTTCATCACTAGCCGCCTCAACCCCGACGGCCATACCGTGCGCTTCCCCATAGAGCAAGGCAAGCAATATCTCATCAGCGCTACCCGCCCTGGTTATATACCTGCCACTGAACTACTGGATATGCGCGACCCCGCCCTGCGCAATCTACCAGTAGTCAAAAAACCTGTTTACCTCACGCCAGCGCAGGTCAATTTAGAAATTGTAGCCTTGCGTCGCGCTGACCGCGCACCAGTCAATGGCTCTACTGTACACCTCTACGAAGTTGGTCCGGACGGAAAAGAAACTCTGATTGCATCTCGTACCAATCGCGATGGGAATAACTTCAACTTCCCGCTGGCACCCGGTAAGCTCTATGTTGTGCGCGGCGACCACCCCTCCTACCATCCCGCAGAGGAGCGCATAGACCTCCGCGACCCAGCTACAGCAGCTTCGGGAACCCTGCGCAAGGAATTGCTCTTTGAACACCCCCTTCCGGTGAAGACCTTCGATGCCCAGTTGCGCACGCCTTTAGCAGGGGTGCGAATAGAACTCATGGAGTTGGATGCGATCCGTCCGCGCAGTGTATTTAAGGAAAACCCCAATGGTAATGATTTCAGTTTCCCTGTACTGCCCGACAAACGCTATCTACTCACCGCCGAACGACCAGGATACCGGCCCGTCACTGACACCATTCGCATCCCGAATGATCCTAATCAGCGTTTGGATACTGTGAAGGTGTATTTGCGCCAGAAAAACTTTGATGAATTGCTGCCGCTGTCTTTGTACTTTGACAACGACCACCCTAATCCGCGTACTACGCTCAGCACCACCACTCTTGATTACGGCCAGACTTTCGATCGCTATTATGCTCGTAAGCAAGAATATATTGACGAGTTTACCAAAGGAGAAAAACTCAGTGACGAAGAGCGCTTCCTTATTGAGCAGTCATACATCCGTTTCTTTGAGCGCTCATTAAAAGGCGGATACAGAGACTTGCAAGCCTTTAGCGATAAGTTGTTGGAGTTTTTGCAAGAAGGTAGTGCCATCGAAATTGAATTGCGGGGCTACTCCAGCCCGCGTGGCACTAACTCCTATAATCTATACTTGAGCCGCCGGCGCGCCAGTTCAGTAGCCAACTACTTCTATCGTTATAAAAATGGCGCATTCATGCCCTACATCCGCAACGGCAAATTGCGCATTGGCAAAATCGGCTTCGGGGAAGAAACTCCCGACCCCATACGCGCCAGTGATCGCTACGACGATCTCAAAGGATCGGTGTTCAGCACCCAGGCTTGCTTAGCCCGGCGGGTACAAATTGTAGATGTAAGGATGCAAAGCACTACCTCTGATAACCAGTAACATACGACTCTAAAAATTCCATGGCTATCCAAAGTATAAATATCGTGAAACACTCGACCATTCTCATCCGAAGCGCTCTGCTTGTTGGGCTGTTTAGCGCATTATTTCTATCTCAACTGAAGGCCACGCACATCGTAGGAGGGCAGATTGGCTATCGCTGGGTTTCGGGGAACACCTATGAGATCATTCTGGATGTCTATCGGGATTGCAGCAACCCCGCTAATGAACCCTTCGATCCTACGGCTTTCGTGGGCGTCTATGATCTCCAGGGCACTTGGATTCAGAACATCTCTATGCCGTTCATGGGTGCGGATACCCTGGATGCTATACTCTTTGACGAATGCCTCTTCGTGCCAGCCAACATATGCGTATCGCGTACGCAGTACCGAGGCTTTTTCACAATCAGCTCCAACCCGCCCCCTGGCGGATATCGTTTCGCCTATGTACGCTGCTGCCGCAACGAAACCATCACTAACATCATAGACCCCCTCGAATCAGGGGCAGTATATGATATTGTACTGACTACTACGGCCATACAGTACCGCAACAGCAGCCCGCGCTTCCGCTCCTGGCCACCTATCTTTATATGTGTCAACAATCCTATTTTGTACGACCACTCAGCGGTAGACACCTTTCAGATGGCAGCTACGCGCGACTCTATCGTATATCGCTTGTGCCAACCCCTATCCGGTGGCACCCTCGCCCGCCCGCGCCCCATACCACCGCAAAGCCCACCTTCTAGTTGGTCGGATGTAGAATGGAAAACACCCCTGTATGGCTTAACCAATATGTTGGGCAATACCGGCGACACGTCTCTGGTACTTACCGGATGCACATCTTCAGACACCATTATATCTGACTCTCTCAAGATAAACCCCATAACTGGTCTGCTCACCGGTACGCCTACCATACAGGGGCAGTTTGTGGTGGGGGTTTGTGCTGATGAATACATCCCCGGTACTGACATCCTGCTCTCAACCACACGCCGCGACTTCCAGTACAACGTAGGGCCTTGCCTGGAGGTAGCTGCCAACTTTGATGCCCCTTCGGTACAATGCGACAACCTGACCGTACAGTTCAACAGCACCAGCACCAACGCCGATGAGTTCATTTGGTACTTCAACTTCCCCTCTACTACCCCTACCTCTACACTGGCCAATCCGGCGCATACCTTTCCAGACACTGGACGCTACACAGTGGCGCTCATCGTAGAGCCGCTGAGCACTTGTGTGGATACCTTCTGCCAAGAGGTTCGCCTGGTGAACAGCACATTGCAGGCAGACTTCCAACTGGACGTATTCGACTGCGACACCTTTGCCGTACTGCAATTACAAGACCGCTCGGCAGACAGCGCCGTCCAAATCATCCAACGCCAGTGGACGGTGACGTATGACACCACCGTCCTGACTTCTACGCAACAAAACCCAAGGTTCAACCTGCCGCTAGGCGTCAGCGGTACAGTGCGCTTGACCGTCATCAATGCAAACACTTGTACAGAGACCTTCCAGGCTAACTTCCAAACTGGACTGGACAATCCGGGCAGCTATATCAACGCCAACCTGAGTGCCTGCAATGGCGATACGCTATTCCTGAACCCCGATACCCCACCAGGCATTAGTTTTGGCTACGAGTGGTCGCCGACTACAGGGCTGATTGACCCGTCCAACACCGTCAACCCTCGCATCATAGCCGGCTTGAATAGTGCGTATTCTGTAACCATTACCGCGCCTGGAGCAGTTTGCCAGATTGTAAGAACCGTGACAATAGCCAGCAGCCCGCTGCCAGTATTGGATTTTGACACCACAGCGGATTGTGATGGTCTAACTATCAACTTCAACAATACCAGTACAGGTGCCACTGCTTTTGAATGGAACTTTGGCGACCCCAATAACCCTTCTGCCGGCTCTACTCAGGTAAATCCTTCCTACACTTACCCGGAGGTGGGCACCTATCTGGTGACACTCAAAGTGCCCGACAACCTGAGCTGCCGCGACTCCATTACCCGCCCAGTGACTGTACTGACCAAATCACTCAGTGCTGAATTTGATGTGGAGTATGCTTCCTGCTCGCCTGACAGCGTACGGGTACGCTTTCTGGATCGCTCTGTCAGCACTGGCAGCCCGATTGTGGCCTGGGCCTGGGATTTTGGCAACGGTCAGACCTCTACTCAGCAGAACCCGGAAATCACCCTCTTAGCCAATGCAGACCTAAACGTGACCTCCACCGTAACCGCAGCAGACAACTGCAGCAACACCATGACCAAGCCAATAGCCATTCGCCTGGTGAATCCGCTAGACTTCAGCGGCTTGCCAACTCAACTGATCCGATGCAATGACGCTGCCGCCTTCTTGCCGACACCGCTGAACGCCAATTACATATATCAGTGGTTGCCCACCGACGGCATAGATGACCCCGCCTCGAACAATCCGGTGTTCAGCCCGGCGCAAACCACCACCTACACCTTGCGAGTAGGGGCAGTGGGAACAGATACTTGTTTTTCTACTTACCAGTTGATAGTAGTAGTGCCGCCGGCGGTGGAGTTGTTCGTGTCGGGCGGCGGGCAAACCTGCGACCCACAGGCTACGCTACTAGCCAGCGCCGAAGTGCCAGTAGATTTTGTGTGGACAAACGCATCAGGCGAAGTACTTTCCAATGACAACGCCCTGACTGTGCCGGTATCAGGCGTAGCCGTCTATACTGTGACAGCCACCGACCAGTTTGGCTGTAATGAAGCCCAGCAAGTACAGTTGTCCGGTGGGCCAGTCAATGTAACCCTGCCACCAGTGGCTGCCGTATGCCTGGGTGAGACGCTGACCTTGTTCATACAAAACAATGACCCCAACGATACCCTTACTTACCTATGGACACCAGCTAGCGCTTTCGCACCTGGTACGAATGTCAACGCTGTACCTGACTACCTCGAAATTGTAGGCGAGCGCACCGTACAAGTACGGGCGACCAACCAATTTGGCTGCTCCTTTGAAGGTGCCATTCCAACGGCAGTGGTAGATACGGCTTTACAACTGGGCTTTACGCACCTGGTGCAATGTAATGGCGCTACGGTAGAGTTTACTAATACCAGCGTCAACGCATTTAATTTTGTGTGGGACTTTGGCGACGGCAATACCAGCACCGACGCCAACCCAGTATATACCTATGTCACTGCCGGTACTTACACCGTGCGCTTAACCATCGGCTACGCCGTTAGTTGTGCTGATACGTTCTCGCAGGTGGTCAACGTAGTGAACCCGCAGATCATTGCTGATTTTGATTTCAACATCTCGGCCTGCAACAACGGCAGCGCCCAAGTAGCTTTCTTTGACCGCTCACTAAACTCCTTTAATAACACTAACCAGTGGAACTGGAGCTTCAGCAACGGCCAGACCTCTAATCAGCAAAATCCCGTTATCACTGTGACGCAAAGCGGCCCGCTGACAGCTACACTGACCATCAATACTGCCAACAACTGCCCCGCCACTGTGAGCCGCACCTTTGATGTACAGTTGGTCAATATCAATATTGCTGACTCGGTGCGTATTTGCCCTGGTGGCTCGGTTGCGCTCAACCCCAGCGGCAATCCGGCCTACCAGTACTTGTGGTCGCCGGCAGCCGGGCTGAGCGATCCTACTTCGCCCAACCCCATTGCTTCACCGGCACAAAGCACTATTTATACGGTGCGCATTCAGGCATTTGGCGATGATACCTGCTCATACACTCAACAGGTACGCGCCTTTGTACCGCCAGCCATCGGCCTGGATACACCTGACGATGCAGTGACCTGCGGTGGGCCGGTAACACTGGGTGCCAGCAGTATTACTCCGACGGATATTGTGTGGCGCAACAGCCAGGGCGTCGTACTTGGCGGCCCTGCAATTACCGTGGACCCCTTCCGCATAGAAACCTACACCGCTACCGCTACAGATGTATTTGGCTGCACAGAATCGGCCAGTGTCATTGTAAATGACCAAGGCGTAGATATACAGGCAACACCCTCGGGCGACCTCAACGCCTGCGAAGATGTAGCCTTCCAGATACGAGTAACTAACCTAGACACTCTCGACGTACTTATGTACGAGTGGGAACCAGCCAACCTTGTAATTGCCGGTGCTGGCACGGCTACGCCCACTATTATGATCGGCGCCAGCGGAGCCGCCATCAGGGGAATTGTCACTAACCAGTTTGGCTGCACAGACACTGTAAATATTAACGTAAACATCGTCCCGTTTAACGTGCAGATCCCCGACACAGTACGCATTTGCGTTGGAGAGCCAGCAGGCATAAGCCCGGGGCTGAATCCAAACTACCAGTACGTGTGGTCGCCTACTACTGACCTAGACCTGAGCAACCCGTCTAATCCTATTTATCGGGGCACAACAGGCGGAGTGTACAACGTGACGGTAACAGACAACTCCAACGGCTTCTTCTGCCAGACAGAGCGCACGGTACGGGTGTTAGTGACGCCAAGCATCAACCTGACCACCACTGCTGATACAACAGTATGCCAACTCGGCGCGGTACCGCTTCGAGCTTCTGCATCCACTCCCGCCACCTTTACCTGGTCGGTATCTGGGCAAACCTTTGCTACAGGCAGTCCGGTGACTTTCAATGCCGTACAGGCCGGTACTTATCCAGTGCAGGTCATTGCCCGCGACAACTTCGGTTGCCAGGATACAGCAACGATCAATGTACTTGCTGTAGACTTCCAGCCCGGCCCTCTGGCCTCGCCGCAAACTGTGTGCAACAATACGCCCACTGCGCTGAATCCGGGCGGCAACCCAGCCTATACCTACACCTGGTCGCCCACTACGGATTTGAACCTGAGCAATCCGTCTAATCCGGTAGCAGTGGTCTCTGGGCCAAGAACATACAACATAACTGTGACAGAACCGGTGGGCAACTGCAGCGTGCAACGGCAGGTACAAGTCAACACCTTCCCAGCCATCAACCTGCGTGCTACGGGCGACACAACAGTATGCTCATTGGGAGCGCATACGCTGAGTGCTTCCAGTCAGGTGCCAGCTACATTACAGTGGTTCAGTGCAGGTAATCCATTAGGAACGGGCAGCCAACTGACCATCACAACCGATGCGCCTGGCGACTACGCCTACACGGTCATTGCCACAGATGACAATAACTGCCGCGATACAGCCCGCGTGGACGTGCGGGTGGTCAATTTCCAACCCGGGCCACTGGCCTCGCCGCAAACAGTGTGTGCCAATACGCCTACTGCTTTGAATCCTGGCGGCAATCCAGCCTACAATTATATCTGGTCGCCCACTACTGGGCTCAACCTGAGCACTCCATCCAACCCTGTAGCTGTTATTACTGGCCCAAGCACTTACAACGTCACAGTTACTGACCCGGCCAGCGGTTGTAGTGAACAGCGCTCGGTGCAGGCCAATGTATTTCCGCTCATCAACCTGAGTGCCAGCCGCGACACCCTGCTGTGCGAAATAGCCCCAATAACCCTGGCCGCCTCGGCTGCAGTGCCCGTGGGCTACCGCTGGTTGCTCAATGGCAATACAGTAGGCACAGACGTCAGCATCACAGTGACGCCTGCTGAAGGCAATTCGCGCTATCTGGTCATCGCTGAAGACGTCAACGGCTGTCGTGATACGGCTTCGGTCAATGTGTCTATCTTCTTGCTGAACACTGGTCTGCTCGATTCGGTCCGAGTGTGTATAGATGCCCCCACACCGCTGAACCCTGGCGGCAACCCAGCTTACAACTACGTGTGGTCGCCCACTACGGGGTTGAACTTGAATCCACCACATAATCCGGTGGTGACCACTAACGTAGATCGTACCTACACCGTGACCATTAGCGACCCGGCGCTGGGCTGTAGCATTGAGCGCCAAATTGCCGTACGAGTGTATCCAGCTATACAACTCTCCACTGCAGCAGAAGTGCCAGTATGCCGCCCCGGTGCGCAGGCCACCCTGACGGCTTCCAGCGCCATACCGTCCAGCTACGCCTGGGCAGATGATCCAGCCTTCGTACCGGTACTGGGCACAGGCGACATCTTCATCGTAACGCCGCCCAACGGCGCAAGTGTGTACTACGTGCGCGCTACTGATGCCAACGGCTGTACCGAAGTGCGCCCAGTAACAGTGAACAACTTTCCGATTTCAGCCACCCTCACACCGCCCGTGGTGCTGTGCGTACCACAAAATACGACAACGCTGGGCGTAGTTAACTTGCGCCCAGACCAAACGCTGACTTACGACTGGTTGCCGGCTT
Organism: uncultured Saprospiraceae bacterium; assembly: GCA_938015595.1. Classification (GTDB taxonomy): domain Bacteria; phylum Bacteroidota; class Bacteroidia; order Chitinophagales; family Saprospiraceae; genus UBA2329. Next base: position 253,310 of record CALLPI010000002.1, read on the forward strand.
CAGCGGTAACACCACCCTCTGGCAATCCAGTAGTGACGGTGAATGCTTCGCAAGCCAGCGATTTCGGTGTCGTCTTGACCAATCAATACGGTTGCCGCGATACGTTGAGCACCCGCGTGACCATATTGGATTTGCCCAGCGCAGTGCGCCTGAACGTAAACCCGCCACAGATTTTGCTGGGCGAATCCTCGCAACTGGAAGTGACCGGCTGTACGGATTGCACCTACTTGTGGTCGCCAGCAGAATCGCTGAACAACCCGTTTGCCCGCAATCCGGTGGCTTCGCCGGAGCGCACCACAGAGTACAGCGTAGTGGTGAGTAAAGACGGCTGCAGTGTGACGCTACGCGGCACAGTGACGGTGAACTACCTATGCGAAGAGCCTTACATCTTCTTCCCGACTGCCTTCACGCCCAACGGCGACGGCCAGAATGACGTGCTGCGCGTACGCGCCCGCCCAGCGCTGGTGCTAGACGTCAACTGGGTGATCTACAACCGCTGGGGGCAGAAGATATTTGAGGGCAAGAGCCTCAACGATGAATGGGATGGTACCTTCAAAGGCAAGGAACTCCCGCCCGATGTGTATGGCTACTACCTGGTGGTGAGCTGCCCCGGCGGGCAGAAGTTTGAGAAGAAAGGCAACGTAACTTTGCTGCGGTAGCGCAAAGTTACCCCCCCCCAAAAAAAAAGGAAAGGCTTCCCGCAGTGTGCAGCACGGGCGGGGAGCCTTTTAGTTTTCTAAAAAAAACTTAGCTTAACTTAGATATATCGACTCGCCAAGTTTTGTGCACAACATCCGCAAATCATGCACAAAACTTGGCGTTGCTAAGTATAATCGGCCTGGGAAGTGGGGGAGGGTACTGTGGGAACCTCGCACTGGCGCGCTGGCAATAGGACACTTCGCAGACATTACAACGAGCATGCATACAAGTAGTTAGGCCGTATGCAACGTAGCTATGTAGTGCCTGTTTCATAACACTCGGCGAATGTCAGCCTGGATTGTTTCAATGCTCTGTCAGAATGGAATATCCTCGTCGTCGTTCATGCGCGAAGGGCGGATAATGACATTTGCAGGCGAGGGATCGTGAAAAACACCGGAGGGCAGAGCGTCGAAGCTGAAGTCGTCGAGGTCGGAGAAACGGGCGTACTTATCGGTAAAGCGAAGTTTAACGGTGTCAACGGCACCATTGCGATGTTTAGCCACAATGATTTCTGCCACACCTTTGAGGCTTTGGCCGTTTTCGTCTTCATAAATTTGGTAGTACTCGGGGCGGTAAATGAAGGCCACAATGTCTGCATCCTGTTCAATAGCTCCAGATTCGCGCAAATCTGAGAGTTGGGGGCGCTTGGCGCCGCCGCGCACCTCTACGGCTCGGCTGAGCTGCGACAAAGCAATGACGGGCACGTTGAGTTCTTTGGCCAGCGACTTGAGAGAACGGGAGATGGAGCTGATTTCTTGCTCGCGGTTGATGCCGCGCTGGGTGTTGTTGCCGCCACTCATCAGTTGGAGGTAGTCAATGATGATGAGCTGGATGTCGTGCTGGAGCTTCATGCGCCGGGCTTTGGCGCGCAACTCGAAGATGTTGATACCGGCAGTATCATCAATAAAGATGGGGGCTTCACTGATACGCTCTACGGCTTTGTGTAGGCGTTTCCATTCTTCTTCTTCCAGTTGGCCGTTGCGCAGTTTGCTGCCAGAAATTTCAGCTTCCATAGATACCAGGCGCAGCACCAATTGGAGGTTGGACATTTCGAGGGAGAAGATGGCTACAGGCTTTTTGAAGTCCAGAGCGGTATTGCGTGCCATGGAGAGCACCAGGCCAGTTTTGCCCATAGAGGGGCGTGCAGCAATAATGATGAGGTCGGAAGGTTGCCAGCCAGAGGTGAGACGGTCGAGGTCGGTGAAGCCGGTGGGTACGCCAGTGAGGCCGTCTTTTTTACCTTTGAGTTCTTCAATTTGCTTGAGCATTTTGCTGGCTAGGGTGCCGGTACTTTCGTAGCCTCGGCTCATGTTGTTCTGGGCGATGTTGTAGAGGCCTTGCTCGGCTTCGTCCAGGAGTTCAAATACATCGGAGGTATCTTCAAAGGCGTCGCGGATGGTTTTAGTGGATACGCGAATTAGCTCGCGCTGGATGTACTTTTGAGCAATGATGCGGGCATGGTACTCAATGTTGGCAGCAGAGGCTACCCGGTGAGTTAGTTCGGCCAGGTAAGCCGGGCCGCCGGCGGCTTCTAGTTCGCCAGCTTTCTTCAACTCTTCCATCACAGTGAGCAGGTCAATGGGCTGGGAGCGCTCAAAGAGCCTGCGCATGGCACGGTAGATTGCCTGGTGACCATCCGTGTAGAAACTCTCCGGTTGGAGGATATCTATAACAATGGTAATGGCATTTTTATCAAGCATGATGGCGCCCAGTACCGCCTCCTCCAGCGGCAGTGCCTGGGGCTGCACCTTGCCAAAGACGTAGTGCGAGAGATCTTCGCCTTTGCGCGTTGTGCCCAGGCGCCGATTTTGCCCTGCAGACACGGGCTTGCTGTTGTCTTTAAAATCTGACATCGCGGTATGAGAAAGCTTTCTTTCAGGGGCGCTGCGGGAGTGCCCTTGCATGGTGTGCGCTGCCAACAGCTATCCTCGATGTAAAGATAAGAATATGGTTTGGAAAAGAGGGGCGTAAAAGTTAAGCGAGGTTTTCCACTATTGTGGATAAAGCGCTGTAAGCATGTGGAAAACCTGTGGATAAGGTTAAGTGGGTGTTAACTAAAAATCAATCCTGTACTAATGCAGTCATTTTGAATACCTAAAGAACACCACTTGCCCGAATTAGCCTGTGGATAAAAAATTCCGATAAGTCAAATTGAGTGCAAAGCTGTTGGCGACTTGCCAAACTTCCCCCAGGATTGTTTTGTTACAATTTTTCAGCAAATCAGCTTAGTCCATGCGATATATTGTTTTCTGCTTTCTCATCGGGGCAACATTGCTACTCCAGGCGCAGCAACCGGCACAGTATAGCCTTTTCATGCTGAACCCTCAGCAATGGAATCCTGCTTTTGCCGGCATGGACTACTCGCTGGTGGCTACTGCTGGCTATCGCAAGCAGTGGGCGCAACTGCCTGGCAGTCCGCAGGGGCAGTACATCTCCGTACAGGCGCCGGCAGCCTTGATCGGAGGCGGCTGGGGCATACAACTGGAAAATGACCGCCTAGGCGCCGGCAGATGGACTGCCGCACAAGTGCACTACAGCCATCACCGCGTATTAGGCAATAGTGTACTGGCGATGGGGGTTGCCGCCGGCCTGCTGCAGCGCGTCATAGATGGCGCTCAGATACGTACTCCCGACGGCGTGTACGAACCTGGTGCCAGCCCCAACCACAACGATCCTCAACTGCCCTCTAGCATAGAAGCTGGCTCGACGCCAGTATTACATGCCGGGGCGTTCTTTCGCTCGGCCAGTTTAGATGCGGGTGTGGGTGTACGCCATCTGGTAGCTAACCGCATATCTTTGCCTTCTTTTAGCCAGCCCCTGACGCGCACGTTTTTCTTGCAACTCGGTATGCAATTTGGCCTGGGGCGTAAGCTGTTGTTAGCGCCTGCTCTACTGGTGCAAACCGATATGATCCAAACCCAAACTAATGTGGCGGCAAGATTTAACTTCCAGGACAACTTCTTCCTCGGTGCAGGGTTTAGGGGATACAGCGGCGACACCCAGGATGCACTCGTTCTCATGGGGGGCGTTAAAATTAGCAACAACCTTTCTTTGAACTACGCCTACGATATGATTGTGTCAGGGCTGCAACCCGTAAATACTGGCTCGCACGAGATTGTCCTGCAGTACAATCTCAACAAGCCCATAGGCAGGGGCCGGTTGCCCAATATCATCTACAATCCCCGCACGCTCTGACCAGAGCTTGCGGTTCAGCAAGCTATTGTGGCCTCCTCCAACAGGACTTCCGCCTGTTGCGCCAACTCCATAAGCACGTCTTTAGGTACTGCCGCCGTGGATGTTACCGGATTGACGGTAGCTACCTCTACCTGCCTGTCGTTCAACCGCTGTACAATGACGTTACAAGGCCACATTCCTTGCCTTCGCGCCGTAGCGCCTCAAAGGCATAGGCTGGAGCGCTGAGGAGGAAGTCGGCTTCAATAATGCGGCTGAGGTAGTATTATTGGATTTGACAAACAAGATACGCCCATGCCATGGTGACAAATGATGAGGCAAATCCCAGATGGCAGTGCAGTCTACAGAAGCCCAAGCGCCGTGCCATGAGCCAACCGAAATACGTCATAAATCCGACGAATTCACTGCTGTACAAAAAGACAAAATCCTTATTTTTGCGCATTAATCACACAGAGCCTTTCTGTTTTTACCAAATAAAATTTTTCTTTCTAATGCAAACAAATACACTGCCGCCTTCGCTTCGCCAAGCTACGACCAACAAGCTACTACTCATTTGCCTAACCCTCTTACTGATAGGGCTATCCTTTAATCTTGCCGCTCAAAACTTTATGATGCAAGGCTGGTACTGGGACTACCCCAAGCCTGGCTGCAACAGCTACTCCGGCCCTTCGCTGGCCGCCGATATGGCCACTCGGGCACTGGCGCAAAAAAATGCCGGCTTTACCATGATGTGGCTCCCCCCCATGGCCAAGGCTAGCTTTGGCGATTGCAGTAATGGCTATGACCCCAAAGACCTCTACGACTACGGGCAAATCACTGGTCAAACCGGCCTAGGTACAGGTGCTGAGGTACAAGCCTGGCTGGCCGCCCTGGCGGCCAACAACATCCTGCCCGTGGCAGACGTAGTGTATAACCACCGCGATGGCGGCGAATGGGAAGACAACCCCGCGGTGCGCTCCTACATTCTCAACTACCCTACTGGTGCGGGTTGCACAGGTTTTCCAGCCACCCCCTACCCCGTAAACGGCAAAATGCGCTATCGCATCCCTTTGGGTGGTGCCAGCAGTAACGGGGCGGGGGCATATTACTTCAAATTTTCCTCTGCCTCTGCTAACCCTGGCTTCAATGGCAAAAACTACAAGCTCTACTTCCGCACGCAAAACACCGTGCACAATCCTACCCCAATCAATGAAGTAGAACCCAACGGTGGCGGCGATTGCGGCCAACCCAACAACCAGGTCTTCCTCGGGCGAGATGTCTTTGCTGTCCAGGAAGTGGGGGGCGGCTGTAATACCGACGAGTTTTATCTCCAGCTCAACCCCGGCGACTTCATTGCCTCTGGCGACTTTCTCGAAATCTACATCGAGCAGATAGGCGGCGATGGCACAGGTATTGACCAGCGTATCTATGGTATCTGGTCAGCACCGCGTAGTATGGACATCATGGCCGACCTGGCTGTACAAACTCGCACCAACTTCAATAGCCTGCCCAGTGGTCTGGGAGGGATGAACTTCCGCCATTTCAAGCCCAATGGCGTCAATCCTACCTGCATGACCGGTGATGAGGAATTCCCCTATTTCTTCTTTGACGTGGAGCAGGCTTACGACGGCAGCATGGGCGGCCAGTCCACCCGCCAAGTGTATGACGCCTGGAACCAGTGGCTGTGGAACAGCCTGGGCATACGAGGCTTCCGCATGGATGCTGTCAAGCATTTCCCTGCGTGGTTTGTAGCACAACTGCTCAACGACCTTCACGCCGCCGGCATTGATCCGCCGATGGTAGTGGGCGAGCATTTTACAGTAAGTGCTGCTGCGCTCAAAAACTGGATTGACGCTGTGTACGCGGCCATGACCCCCAGCGCTGCCTCGGCCATTCAAGTGCGCGCTTTCGATTTTGAACTGCGAGCAGCGCTCAAACAGGCTTGTGACAATGGCCTATACGATACGCGCAATATTTTCCAGTCAGGTCTTGTAGATGGCGCCGGCATGAGCGGCCTCAATTCCGTGACTTTCATTAACAACCACGACTATCGCACCCCCGGCGAGCACATTCTCAACCGCATGATGCTAGCCTACGCCTATATCCTGACTAACAATAGGATAGGCATACCTAGCGTTTTTCACCCCGACTACTATGGCATCAACATCTATGGCCCCTCTCACCCTATTCCGTCCTTGCAAACAGAGATTGACCAGCTCATGCAGGTGCATAAAAACCACATCACCGGAGCACCTACAGTGCACTACCTCAACCGATTTGGCACTACATACAACAGCGCCTACTTGCAGTCAGGACCCTTTGACTTGCTACTGTACCAAATACAAGGTGGCCCCAGCGGCAAGGATGTGATTGTAGCCATCAACTTCGAAAACCAGCCTCTACGCGTAAATCACGAAATCAACACCACCAATGCCCCGCTAGGCACGCAGTTCAACCTCATTGCCGGGCAAGCCAACTTCAACAATCCTGTAGTGGAAAACAGCCCCAATGGCGTACCAAACTCCCTGTACATTGACTTACCCGCTTATTCTTATGCTGTCTTCCTGCAGGGCAGTCCTATCATTACTTGCTATGCCGACCAAGACGGCGATGGTTTCGGAGATCCCAACACCAGCCAGACTTTCCCTGGTGTATGCGGTACAGGATATGTATCCAACAACAGCGATAACTGCCCTCTTGACCCAAACAAAACCGAACCGGGCAGTTGCGGTTGTGGCCAAGCCGATGTGGATACCGATAACGACGGGCTGCTGGATTGTGTGGACAACTGCCCCAATACGCCGAATGCTACTATCCGCACCATCACAGTGGACGGCAGCATCAGCGATTTTGGCCCGGCTATTGCCAACGGCGCCAATGGCGTGAACTACTACTTCTCAGCTGATAATACCTATTTTTACGTGGGTGTCACCGGCGTCAATCTTGCCAATGACAACATCCACATCGCCTTCCGAAACAATGATGGTAGCACTACTGCCGCCAATTGGGGTGTGAACTTTAATGTAGCGCCCTATACCTACCTTATTACTTTTTTTGCTGCTAATGATATATGTTATTATCCCTTCAATGCACCCTACACCTGCCAGCAAGTAGGCACACCAGGCCCCAACCAATGGCAGCATTTTGCCGGCTGGAGTGGCAATCCAATCAGCGAAGTCCGGATACCGCGATCCTGGCTTGGTTCTCTGAACTCCGGAAGCGGAATGGTACAAATTTCCATTTGGACTAATAACAACGCTGGCAATTTTGTGTGGTCCACCTACCCCACCAATAATCCCACTGGTGCAGCCAATGTGAACTGGGTCAATCACGGCCAGCAAGCCTACCCCACATACTTGCCACAAACCGATACTGATGGCGACGGCACAGGCGATGCCTGCGACGGCTGTCCCAACGACCCGAACAAGGTGGCACCAGGCACTTGCGGCTGTGGCGTAGCTGATAGCCTACTTGTTAACTGGTATTTGGATGGCGACGGTGATGGATACTACACTGGGCTCCCCATCAGTAGTTGTACTTCGCCTGGTGCAGAGTACGTGACCACTGTGACAGGCGGCGGTGACTGCAACGATAATGATCCTAATATAAATCCAGGGGCTACCGAGGTTTGTGGTAATGACGTTGATGACAACTGTAATGGCAATGTGGATGAAGGTTGTTGCGATCTCGCTATCAACAGCACCTCGGCTGCAGCGCCAACCTGTCCGAGTGGCAGCGACGGCTCCCTTTCGGCTACAGCAACTTCCAGCGCGATGCCTATCACTTACAGCATCGCTGGGCCAGTAAGTCAGAGCAATCAAACAGGCACATTCCCCGGTCTGCCGGCCGGCACTTATACGCTCACGGTGAGCGATGCTGCCAGTTGTACAGCTACCGCTTCTATTACTATACCGACTGGTGTTGACAATACACCGCCCGTAGTTAGTTGTCAAAATATCACTGTCACCTTCAATGGGCAGCCCAGCATTGCGCTGGTAGATACGCTATTGATTACCACCTCTGACAATTGCGGCATAGCCTCTATATCGCTATCGCCCGACGTCATCCTCTGTAGCCAGGTGGGCCAGACCGTGCCAGTAATCGTCACCGTTACGGATGCAGGTGGCAACGTGAGCACCTGTACGGCCAATGTCACAGTAGGTGGTCTGCCCTGCAACTGGAGCCATACCCCCAGCGCCATAGGCTGCTCTAGTACTGTGGACTTCCAACCTAGCATAGGAACCTGGACGCAAACTGCTACCAACTGCTTCTATGGCCCCTCTTTCACAGCCGACGCCATGAGCATCACTCAGCGCACCTTGTGCGGCAACGGCAGTATCACGGTGCGCGTTGCGGGTATCAGTCCGCTGGGCGGAGGCTGGGCTGGCATCGTCATGCGCGAGAGCAACGCTCCTGGTGCCCGCAAAATCCAGTTGATGACCAACCTAAGCAATCTGCACCGGCGCGAAATACGCACAGTGACCAACAGCGCAGCCACCCTCCAGCAATTACCGGCCAATGGCCACTACTGGCTGCGTCTTGTGCGTACGGGCAACCAATTTACAGCCTACACCTCGCCCAACGGCGTAGCCTGGTTTTTCGCCATGACAGCTACCATAAATATGCCCAACTGCATCGTGATGGGGCTGGTAACGACCAATACCACTGCCACGGGTACGGCTACCGCTACTTTTGACAACCTATCTATTACAGGCACCCATTTGCCACTGATGGCTCCGGCCTCGCCTGTACCGACCTCGCAGCCCCAGGCCCAAGACCTACCCGATTTCAGCCTGTATCCCAACCCCAGCAACGGAGAGATTACGCTGGAGTTGTCGAAGTACCTGGGGCGTGCCATACGCGTGGAGGTATATAGCATGGAGGGCCGATTGCTACACTGCCAAGAGATAGACGAGATACAGACTGCCATAGAACCGCTCGACCTGTCGGGGTACGCAGCAGGGATGTACGTGGTGAAGGTGAAAACAAAAGGATTGCCAGAACGCGCTGTGCGGGTGGTAATACAGCAGTAGTGATATAGCAACGGGTAGAGACGCGAGTCTTCGCGCATCTACCCTGTTGCAACGTCTCGCGCCGATTTTTGAGAGACACCCCAAAGATATTTGTAAGTTTTTTGTGCTTTTTTAAGCAAAAATTTGACTTTTTGCTTGAAAAGTCTTATATTATCGCGGGTTTCGAAGGTCTTGTCTCTCATTTATCAAAAAGGAGGTCCCTATGAAGAAGCTATATCTACCATTCACTACCGCTATCCTCCTTGTGTGTGCAGTATCCCTGCCAGCCCAGACAGTGCAAAAAACGCTGGTGCGCTCCTTTGACCTTGGCACTGCCAACGAGATTATGCTTGACCTGAACGGCGCTGTGACGGTACAGACTTGGAACACCGCTTGCGTACGCGTGCAAATGCAAATTGCCTTAGACAACGTACAGGAAAGCCTACTCCAAACACTGGTGACTTCGGGGCGCTACAACCTCAAAGGCGAAGTGCAAGGCAAAATCTTTGGCATTTCAGCACCAGGCTTGCGCAAGTCCTTGCGCTCCGGCGACAACCTGCTGCCCGAGCGCATCACCTTCACGGTGTTTGCCCCTGAAGGCATAACCGTCACCTTGAGCAACACCAAACCGGAAGCACTGGCTGAAGGTGCTGCTGTACTCAAGCCCATGTAATTAATGCCCTATGGGCACAGGTAGCTTGCTGGCAGAAGGCAACAATTCAGGTCTGCATGCGTTTTCAGGCCTGAAGGGCGTATCTTTGCGCGCTGCTATTTTATGCGGACTTGCATGTACCGGACATTACACTTTTCGCTGGCCTCCCTTCTATTGGCAGCCAGCTCCTCGCTGTTGGCTCAGCAACAGCGCACTTTACATCAAGCATTTGAACTGAACGACATCACTACGGTGGAGTTTGCGCTCAACGATTCTGTAGAGGTGATACCCTGGGCTGGTACAGTACTCCTGGTGGAGACTACCGTGCATATGTGGGAGGAACAAGTCCTGGGAAGAACTGATGCTCCGGATGCCATTTTCAAGTACTTCATCGAAAAAGGCCGCTACCAAGTGACAGGCACACTGCTCGATGGCCAAGTATTGAGATTGCAGTCAAAAGATATGAAGCGCCCCATTATTCAAACTGCTAAAGGGATTTGCACAGAAAAAGTCACTATACGCATCATGCTGCCCGATACATTTGAGCAAGCTGGCCCGCAGCAGTGGCGTCGAAAGGGATGACTACTTTTTGAAAAAAGACTACCCGCCACAGCCTAATGATTCAAACCGTAGAACTGAAACTCCTGCCTGCCGAAGCTGCTGATGCGAACTTAGTGCAGGTACGCGCCATACAAAAAGTAGGAGTAGCGCCACAGCGGGTGCAAGAGGTACAGGTAGTGCGCCGCTCTATTGATGGCAGAGGACATCGGCCAGTGGTCATCTTGCGTATAAACATTCATATAGACGAAGCCTTTTGCCCAGAGCCGGCCATACTAAGCGCATTCAAACCCGTAGAAGCTGGTAAGCGCGTAGTTGTTGTAGGGGCTGGGCCAGGGGGCTACTTTGCCGCCCTGGAACTGCTGGAAGCCGGCATTAAGCCCATTGTGCTGGACAGGGGCAAGGATGTGCGCAATCGCCGCCGCGACCTGCGCGCCATACAGCAAGAAGGTATAGTAAATCCGCATTCTAACTACTGCTTCGGCGAAGGCGGCGCCGGTACATACTCTGATGGTAAGCTCTACACTCGATCGCATAAGCGAGGCGATATTCAAAAAGCACTGCGCCTACTGGTGGAGCACGGCGCACAACCCGATATTTTAATTGATGCGCACCCGCACATTGGCTCCAACAAACTACCCAACATCGTGGCCAACATCCGCCAGACCATTTTGCACTACGGCGGCGAAGTGCATTTCAATAGCCATGTCACCGATTTGGTACTACGCAAAGGGCGCATCCTAGGGGTTATTGTCAATGACCAGGAAGAATGGCTAGCCGATGCCGTCATCCTGGCTACTGGTCACTCGGCGCGCGATGTGTATGCCCTGCTACACCGGCGTGACATTCGGCTGGAAGCCAAGCCCTTTGCCCTGGGCGTGCGCGCAGAGCATGCGCAAGTCTGGGTAGATGAAGTGCAGTACAAGCAAAATCCCCGTGAGCCGCATCTACCCGCCGCCAGCTACAAATTAGTCACACAGGCGCAAGGCCGAGGTGTGTTTTCGTTCTGTATGTGCCCAGGCGGGCTTATTGTGCCAGCAGCCACTGCGCCTGGCGAAATTGTGGTAAACGGCATGTCCATGTCTCGCCGTGACTCGGCGTATGCCAACTCCGGCACAGTGACGGCTATTGAGTGGGAAGACTTGGTGCCTTGGGCGGCGCATGGCGTATTTGCTGGGTTGGAGTTTCAGAAATCGGTAGAGCGAGCCATGTTTGCCTGGGGAGATGGCAGCCAGCGCGCACCAGCACAACGCATTACCGATTTTGTACAAGGCAGGCACTCTGACTCACTGCCAGCATCATCATACATACCTGGTTTGGTATCTGCACCATTGCACGAATTGCTACCCGCATTTGTATATCAGCGCCTGCGGCTGGGCATGTTGGATTTTGCCCGCAAAATGCCCGGCTACCTGAGCGAAGAAGCTATTGTAGTGGGCACTGAGAGCCGCACCAGTGCACCAGTGCGCATACCCCGCCAGTCAGACACATACATGCACCCAGAGGTGGTGGGCTTGTTCCCCTGCGGCGAAGGCGCTGGCTATGCAGGGGGCATCATTTCAGCAGCCATGGATGGGCAAAACGTAGCTCAGGCGACGCGCAGATTTCTGGATAGATAAGAAGCATACGCACAACCTGCTGCGCCATTGTACTCTGGCAGTCTTTTGGCCAATTGGCGTCTATCGCACAGCTACCATGTTTGTACTTGGAGTAAAAAACTCGCACCTTTGCTAAGGTACGATAACGCGCTTAGACACAACGCCTTTGTCAGTCGTAATCCTAAACAGGTACACTCCCCGACCAACATGCGCCGGTATTTGTATTTGTTGGGATCCAGCGGGCCATGTAGCCAGCAAGCGGCCTTTGACATCCAGCATTTGCACGCTGCGAATGATTAAGGAAGCATCGGCTTGAATAAAGCAAATACCATTGGATGCAACTGGGTTCGAATACACCTGCACAGCCTGGGAAAGCCAGCGTTCGTGCAGGGCTGTTGTGCCATCTACAAATACGTTGGAAAGTTGGGTTGACTTTACGGCTACGGGCGAGCGATCAGCTTGCTGGAACATGGCGCGGAACGTTTCAATCTCTGGGGTGCTATCGGCAAACATTTCTTCCATCCATTTGGGTGGCAGAGACTGATAATACACCGTGGCATGCGCGTGCAAATAACCTCGGTAGCTCCCAATGCCGACGCGATAGTGCACAACATCGGCACCGGAGCCTTGCTGACCATTGGCTTGGTTGAAGTCAGGGTCGTTCAGGGCGTGGCCATAGATACGAGTAGTGTCGTAGGCGCTGTGTTGGGTGGTAAAGCCAATAGGTGGCAAGCGGTTGTCCTTGAGCGGGGCATATGCTCTGGAGAGTACGGTAGTGGGCTGGCCAACGGCATCGCTCATGACCATTTCGTAGATTTGCACTTGGTCGGGGCGGGTAATGAGTTGATAATGAGGCTCAAAGCTAGCATCCTGGCCTTCTGCTTCAAAATTGGCGTCAAGTATGCCTGATCGGAAGAGGGTATCGCCTTGTTGGGTAAGCACTACAAAACTGACCACAGCGCGGCGACTGGGATAGCCGGAGGGAAACTTGTGCCCGGCACGGTTGGAGATTTGCAGGGCAAAGGTCACGCTGTCGGAGCGGAGTTCTTCCAGGCGCAAGTCCAGGCTGAGGGTTTTGTCTTGTAGCATGGAGAGCGTGGCGGCGATGGTTTTGTCGAAGCTCTGGGGTGACGCTGAAATGTTCAATGCCTGACGATTTTGCTTCATTAGTTTGAGCATGAGGGTATTGGCACCGGCCATTTCGTGGAGGCCGAAGGGAGAGCGGCCTTCTAGGAAGATGTAATTGGAAGAAACGACAACAGGGTCTTTGATGCGGGGCAGGTGGCATTCCTGGCAGGTGATATTCTGGAGGCCGTAGGTGGAGTTGAGCCATTCGTGATAGGTAGCCTGCTCTACGAATGAAGTACCCAAGGGCTGCCCGGCCACATTGACTGGATGAGTGATCAGAGTATGACAAGGGGCGCAGATGCCAGCATCGTTGATATGAGGGCTGTGAATAGGCTCAAAGCCTACAAAATCAATCATGGGGGCGGCAAAGGGATTGACATACGGGCCGTAGAGTACGCGAGAGGTATCAAAGTTGATTTCGCCAGAGAAGTTGAGCCCCAAATCTTGTTCGCTGATTTTGTGACAGGTGGCGCAATTGACGCCTTCCAGGCCGACCGTATCGCGCAGCAGATCGGCCATGGCGTAGGGGCCGTGGCCTCGGTAGTGAGCTGTGTATCGTCCATTGGGGGCATGGCAAGAGGTGCACTTATCCTGTATGGCAGCGCTGTGCATAGGGTATAGCAGTATTTCGTGGCTGACCTTAGCTCGCCAAAAGGGGTCTTTGGCGCTATTGGCCATCATAGTGGCGCTCCAGTCATCTACTACATTAATATCGTTGCCGGCCAAGTCTACCGATGCGCGGCCGTGTACATCGCTGCCGTGGCAGCCTACGCAAGCTGAGACGGTAGGAAAAATGATGCTAGGATCCACCTGCTCGAGCATCATGGCCTTGAACGCCTGACGCTCCTGCGGCGTATGGAATTTGGGAGGGGCGTACTGTGTCCATCGAGCTGCTGCCAGCACCGTGCCTGCCAGCATGGTGCCAAAGATGAGTTGTCGGGATATGCCAAACATAAAATGGTCGGAAATTTGCCAATGAAAACCGATGCAAAGGTGCGAATTCCTGGCGTCTGCCGCTGGGAGAATTTTGCCATAAAGACGACGAATGTACGACGCCTAAGCCCGAAAATCTTGCCTTCTACGCACTTTTGCACGTTGTATCTTTGTACTTTTACTTATTGTTTGAACCACGACATATCGTTTTCCTAACCAAAGACTACTATGCAAGGCCATTCTGACCAAGGCATTTACTACGGAGACTACCTCCAACTAAACAAAATACTTGAGGCGCAAGCCCCTGAAAGCGCCAAGACGGGCAAGCCAGCTCACGACGAAATGCTCTTCATCGTGACCCACCAGGCGTATGAGTTGTGGTTTCGGCAGATGCTGCATGAGCTGGATTCGATACTTGATCTTTTTGAACAACCCATTATACCTGACAATTCGCCCGATTTTTACACCATATTTCACCGGCTGAGCCGAGTAAAAATCATCTTACAACTGCTGGTCAAGCAAATTGATGTGATGGAGACCATGACCCCACTAGACTTTCTAGATTTTCGCAATTTACTCAGGCCGGCGTCGGGCTTTCAGAGCGTACAGTTCAAACTTATCGAAGCAGCCCTCGGCCTCAAGCAGGAAAACCGGCATGGGGAGCTATACTATATTTCGCAACTGCGCCCTGAGCATGTGGCTGAAATTCAGCAGCGAGAGCGCCGCATGTCTTTATTAGAACTGACCAATGCCTGGCTAGAGCGCATGCCTTTCTTTCGGGATGCAGCGCTGTGGCAATCTTACGAGCCGATTTTCCCTAAGCAAGCGGCGCTGCACATATTCTGGTCAGATTACTACCAGCTCTATGCACAAAGCCTTGAACCCAATGAACGCTCCAATCTGGAGCGCTTTAAGCAGTTTTTCATAGGCAACGACGCATCAGCAGGCCAACTGAGCTTTGAGGCGCGTCGCAATGCACTCTTCATCATGCTATATCGCGACTTTCCGCTGCTGCACTTGCCGTACCAGTATCTCAGCTTACTGCTCGACATGGACGAGTTACTCTCCACCTGGCGATTCCGGCACATGAATATGGTAAACCGCATCATAGGTTTGCGCACTGGTACCGGGGGAAGTACGGGTAAAGACTACCTCAAGGCAGCACTGGATCGGCATTACATCTTCCAGGAAATTGCGGCGCTGACAACGTTCCTCATTGAGCGGCGCAACTTGCCCATACTACCCAGGAGCTTACAGCAGCGGCTGGGGTTTGTGGAAGTGCCCCCGGTAGGCTTGGCTTCGGCTGACACAGCGCTAATGCGATGACAATTTGCAAGCATCACCAATAAGCGAGCAATCAACATTGAAGCAAAGAGCAATTCGATATCGATCTTTGCTTAGCCCCTCTTGTTATTTTGAAATCTCTTTAAAGGCAGGTGAGGTTCTAAGACGGAGGGATCGCAGTAGCGCTTGAGGCAAGAGTATGCCCTCTTTAACTTTTAATAATCGATAATTAGAACGTTCTGTAAGACGAGTTAGTGATGAAATCCGATTTTTCAGGTACGAACAAGGCACCTCACGCCCTAGTGAAGACGTTGAGGCGCAATACCTTTGTGAAGTACTTTGCATAGCATGAAAAGAAGAAAGGCCATTCTGTATGGAATATACTGGGTAATCTATCTGCTATCCATTCTGAGTTTTTCCCAGGCGGGACAGAGCGCAAACATGCTTCTTCTTGCAACTGGGCAAATCTTCTTGTCGGTAGTACTTTTTATTCTGGTGGCAGAGGGGTTCATGCCGCGCATTTTGCAGTCAACCCGGCTGAGATGGCTCTGGATTGTAGGCATGATACTTACCTGTGTGCTTATTGCAGGGGGGAGCATGGGGTTTCACCTCTTAATACTGCAGGACTTTCGCTCTCAGATAGAGGACTCCAATCCTTACTTGCTGTTTTTTGAATATTTTTTAGAGTCCTTCTGGTTCATGGTATCAACAGCGGGTGTTTCATTCGGCCACTGGTGGTACGAGACGCAACTCAAAGCCAAAGAGATTGCACATCTACAGACTCAGGCTGAGCTGAGTCTGCTGCGCTATCGGGTAAATCCGCATTTTTTGTTTAATACCCTCAATAATTTATATGCTTTTGCACTTGAAAAGTCAGAAGAAACACCCCAGATCATACTCCAGTTATCAGGGCTGATGCGTTATATGCTTCGCCACGAAAAAGAATTAATTCCTTTAGCAAGCGAACTGGAATATCTGGGGCACTATTTGTCTTTGGAGCGGCTGCGTCTGGGCAATTCTATTGGCATTACCATGCATGTGCAAGGCAACCCCGATGGTCTTTACATTACACCAATGGTGTTATTGCCTTTTGTGGAAAATGCGTTCAAACACGGCGTGAGCAGAGCTACCTGGGAAGGGTACGTAGAGATTCAGGCACACATTAAAGACGATGAGCTATACTTTTATGTAGAGAACAGCAAACCGCTTTATGTGGCAAAGGATATAACCCTGAACGGAGTTCAGTACGAAGCCCAGGGTTTAAACACAGTGAAAAGGCGCCTGGAGCTGCTCTACGGCAAGGATCGTTATAAGTTAGAAATTGTCAACAACAAAGACAAGTACGCGGTGAATTTGCACATGAGGCTGTCTCAACGGATGTAAGAGCCATGCAAAAACGAAAATTCGTCATCTATGCGCTATTTTGGTCGTTGTACCTATCGCCTGACTTGTTTAGGCTGGTATTCAACCTGATAGAGGTAAACTGGGGGCTGGTAGTGGGCAATACTGCACTATCCGTAATGGTTTTTTATTTGGTAGCCGAAATTTTCATGCCTCGTTTGACTCGCCCAGGATCCCCCAAAGGTATCTGGCTGGCTGGCATACTACTAAGCAGCTTGATTTTTGCCTGGATACACATGAGGTTTGAGCAATTTATACTGTGGAAATACTATCCGGAAAGAGTACAAGAGCACCAATTTTATTTCATAAATTACTTTACTGGGATGTTTTGGTTTATGGGGGTAGTAGCTAGTATCTCCTTAGCCCGATTATGGTATGAGATGCAAATCAAAACCGAAGAACTCCAGTACGTGCAGACCCAAGCTGAACTGAACACACTGCGGTATAGAATCAAGCCTTACTTTCTGTTCAATACACTCAATAGCCTGTATGCCCTGGCTATAGAAAAATCAGAAAAAACCCCTCAAGTTATACTACAGCTGGCCAGCCTGATGCGCTATATGCTCCAGAATGACAAAGACCAGATCCCGCTATCAAGCGAATTGGAGTACCTTGAGTATTACATAGCATTAGAACGCCTTCGCCTTGGCGATAAGGTGAAGATTACTATGCAGATAAACGGCGATCCAAGTCATCACACCATACCCCCCATGCTACTACTTCCTTTTGTAGAAAATGCCTTTAAACACGGTGTCAGCAAAGATTCTTGGGGCGGCCACATAGAAATAAAAGCTCAAGTAACGGAAGATGAACTTTATTTCTACATAGAAAATAGTAAGCCTTGGCATCAACCTCACGCAGTCAGCGCAAGTCCAGTAGAGCCAGGACAAGGGATAGCCACCGTAAAACGGCGCCTGGAGCTGCTCTACGGCAAGGAGCGCTATGAATTGGACATCAACCACGACGAAGATAAATACGTAATGAATCTCTACATAAAACTCTGCTGAAACCATGAAGTGCATTATTGTAGAAGACGAAATTCCTGCGCAAAACATTCTGGAAAGATATATCCAGCAAATAGATGGCCTGACCTTGTCTGCCAAGTGCTATAATGCCATTCAAGCGCTGAACATACTGCAGCAAATGAAGATAGACCTTATGTTTCTGGATGTACAAATGCCAGAAATTAACGGCTTGCAAATGCTGCAGCAGCTCAGGCATCCGCCCAAAGTTATTCTGACTACTGCGTTTGATGAGTATGCCCTTGCAGCCTATGAGCTGGATGTTATTGACTATTTACTCAAGCCTATTTCCTTTGAGCGATTCGCACGAGCGGTGCTCAAGGCTAGTCGGATAGTAGATGAACAAAACGCAACTGGCAGCGGCAAGGCAACTACTAGCCCTACATACGTGTTTCTGAAAGCAGATCGAAAACTGCACAAAGTATTTCTTTCGGACATCGTATATATAGAAGGCCTCAGCAATTATTTGAAAATACACACTACCAATGGGCTACTAGTAGTCAGAGAAACTATGAGCGACATGGAAACCCTACTGCCATCGGATCAATTCGTCCGCGTACACAAGTCGTATATTGTATCCATCAATCACGTGCAGTACGTGGAGGGCAACAGTATTTCTACCGCTAAGGGCATCTTACCTGTGGGCGAGCACTGGCGGCCGCATTTGTATGAATTCATACAGCACAATCAGCGTTGACAGCGCACTTCATAGCGTGGGGGGGGTGTGGGTGCTCCTCGTTCGGCAAGTAGCTGCTGGCGGGCAGATATTGCAAGTGCACTTGCGCCTGGGCAATTTGGTATAGGCCCTCAACTATATACGAGCTCAAGGAGTTGAGTAGAGGTTAACTCTATCAAATACGCAGATATTGGCAAATCCTCCCCTGCACCGACAAAGCCCTTCTCTACTGGCTCGCTACGAGAAGGTCATCGCCGTATTGATCAAGTATGGCTTTGAGGATGTGGTGGCGCATCCGCCATTCAGTCGTTTTTTACCCAGAATTGAGAAATACATTCCGCGCCGAGGCGGCAAACCAGTGACGGAATACACTCGCTACGAGCGCATACGCATGGTGTGCGAGGAGTTGGGCACTACATTTATCAAATTTGCCCAGATAGCTGCCAACCGCCCTGACGTACTGCCCGACGGGCTGATCAGCGAGTTGGAACGCTTTCACGACCATGCCCCGTACATTCCTGCCCAGGATGTACTCTCTGTCATTCTGGAAGACCTGGGCAATGCACCCGAAGTGCTGTTCGCATCTTTTGATGCTACGCCCCTGGCTTCGGCTTCCATTGCCCAAGTGCACCGTGCCCAGCTCAAAAACAGCCGCGAGGTAGTGCTCAAGATCATGCGCCCTGGCATAGATGTGACCATAAAAGAAGATATCTCCATCCTCAAGCAACTGGCCTCCCTGGTTGAAACCTACTTCCCGCAATACCAGGCTTTTCAACCTATGGAACTGGTTAAGATGTTTGAACGTAGTATACGCAAGGAGCTCAAGTTCAGCATCGAAGCCAATAACTTGCGGCGATTTGCCCGGCAGTTTGAGGGCAATGAGCGTATCTATGTGCCAGAGCTATTCCCGGAGTTTTGCTCCGAGCGCATCATTTGCATGGAGTACATCGAGGGGTGCAAAATCACTGACCTGGAAGCCCTTAGCAAGATAGGCTGGACCGGCCCCGAACTGGCGCTCGCTGGCATCAACCTGTACTTCGAGCAGGTGTTCGATCACGGTTTTTTCCATGCTGACCCTCACCCAGGCAATATCTTTGTGATGCCCAACCGCAGGATATGCTTTATTGACTATGGCATGATGGGCACTATCGTGGACAGCGACAAAGAACTGCTGGCCGACTTGCTGCTGGCCGTGTCCAACCACGATGTAGATGAGCTCAAGCAAGCCCTCCTGCGCTTTACACCCGATGGCAAAGTGGATAACGAAAAAGAGCTAGAATACGACATCATTGAGTTCTTTGATACATACAGCGATATTAGTATAAATCAGCTGGAAGGAAAAGAAATTATTGAAGGGCTGAATGCCATGTTTTTTACCTACAAGATCAAGATTCCGCCCAACTTGCTGCTGTTGCTCAAAGCGCTGATTATCATCGAAGGAGTGGGCTTGTTTCTGGATCCGCACTACAACATCATCGCCAACATAGATCCTTATGTGCGGCGCTTAGTAAAGCACAAATACAACCCCAAAAAAATAGCGCGGCGTGCGGTCAAGTCTTTAGCAGCATTGGCCCAGATGACCTCTGACCTCCCCGAAGATCTAGAAGCTATCATCCGAAAACTGCGCGAGGGCAAGCTGCGCACAGAGTTTGAACACAAAGGATTGGAGGGGCTCTACCAGAAGATAGACCAAGCCTCTAACCGGCTGGCCATGGCCATTATGCTAGCAGCCATCATCCTGGGGTCTTCCTGGCTCATCCAGGCAGAAATACCGCCCTTTATTGGGCATATTTCAGCACTGGGTTTGACCGGCTTCTTGGTGGCCGGCCTACTGGCACTGCGGCTCATCATAGCAATATGGCGACATGGAAATTTGTAAATTTTTGCTAAAACAATATGAAAAACTTGGCAATCTGCTTTTTCTTACTGCTAGCTGGCGCTCAACTGCATGCCCAACCCTGCCGATTGTTGGCCTCCGAAGATTTCAACTATTTCGCCGACCAACCTCTACATGGGCAGCAGGGGGGGTCTGGCTGGGCAGAAGCCTGGCACGTACAGGGCTCCAATGTACAACTGCCCGGATATCAATCTAACGAAGGCTCGCTGACCTTTGGCAACCTACGACATAGCGGCCACCAAGCCAGCGGCGGTCGTGAATACCTCACTGTAGGCCGACGCCTGAACACGGCTGCTAACGGGCCTTTCGCCCCGTACCTGGCCACCAACAGCGATGCTGTAGGCTCTAGCAAAACCGGCACGCTATGGATGAGCATTATGCTGCGCAAAAACCAGGCCAACAACCAGTGGGTATTTGCCGGATTGCACAATCAGGGGCTGGCTTGGTGCAATAACTGCACCCAGCAGAGAGTGGAGTTTGGCTACTTTGGAGACCAAAGCGATGTAGGTGGCCAGCGCCGCTGGACCCTGCGCATCGGGCAGGCATATTATCCCAGCAATATACCAGTAACGGTGGGAGCAGCAGCATTTTTTGTGCTCAAGTTGACCTTCTTAGAGCAGCACACCGTGGTGGAGTTGTTCATCAATCCCACTGAACTAGGTATGACAGGACCACCGCCAACACCAACTCTGACACAAAACACCCCTGCACCATTTGAATTTCGCAGCCTGCATCTATACCTGGGCAACAGTGCCAACAATGGTGCTGCTGATGAAGTCCGCCTGACAGCTTCTTACCCTTGTGCCGCACCCGACAGTACCGTAAGCCTGGACTTACCCCCTGTGGCTATACTCAATGCTACTCCTAACGATGGCGTAGCACCGCTCACTGTAACACTCTCGGCAACAGCAAGCTATGACCCCGAGGGGCTACCGCTGACCAATTATGAATGGCAACTGGGCGACGGTTCGCCTCCGGTGTCCGGCCCCGTGTACACGCATACCTACAATGCGCTGGGCCGGCTACCAGTGCGCCTGACCATCACTGACGCCTCTGGTCAGCAGCATACAGTCACGCAAATTATCACGGTGCGCCGCTCCGACCATACCTTCCCATGCCAAAGCCGCTTCTCAATGGTCAGGCCGGCTTCTTGCCAAGGCAGCGGCGGTGTCATTCGCATTGAAGATCACCCGCCAGCGTTTTTACTGCGCAATGCTGCCGGCGCCGTACTCACACCCACCGGCAACGAGTATGCCAACCTTGCCCCAGGCGTTTATCTGTATGAAGCCAGCAGCCCCGAAGGGTGTGCCGACCGCTACCCTCTGCACGTGCCGCTGGACAGCACTTCCTGCCCAGGCTGGCAAGCCCACGAATGTAGCATGGCCATAGCCACTAACCTGAGCGGATTTGCAGACTGGGCACCCGAACGCCCGCTGCGCAACCTCATGAAGCATGTACGCACCGATATTGTGGCTTATCATGATACCTGCTTCTGCTGGAGCAACGGCAATGCAAGCCTCATCAGCCTCACCCCCAACGGCTACCCTACTCATATACCCCAAATGATCAATGGTGTAGCCAACAAGGTGCGCTACGTGGTATCTACTGAAGGCGCCAATATGCCTCCAGGGCAGTATGTACTTTTGTACGATGGGCAAGGTACAATCACCGTCAGTGGCAATGCAGCCACTGTACAAAGCACACCCGGGCGCCTGCGCTTCAACGTAACGGGAACGGATATCGTCATACTCAACATAGAAGCATCCCTACAAGCTAACCCTGTACGAAACTTTCGCTTATTGCGTCTGGAAGACGAATCGGCCAATCTGGACGAAAACCCCTTCTACCAGGGGTTTTTGGATAAAATTGCCCCTTTCAAAGCCCTGCGTTTCATGGACTGGGGCGCTACCAACCACAATCCTGTGCGACACTGGCACGAGCGCACCCCGTTGAGCTACTTCACTTACGCTACCCCGCAGGGCGTACCTTACGAAGTGATGATCCGCCTGGCAAATCATACCCGCAAAGACGTGTGGATCTGCGTACCACATGCCGCCGATGAAGATTACCTCCGGCAAATGGCCGAGTTATTTCGCAATCAATTGGATACTACCCTAACCATCTGGCTGGAATACAGCAATGAAGTGTGGAACTGGATATTTGAGCAAGCCCACTACAATGACCAGAACCGCCCCGCCAACCTAAACTACGGCCGTGCCATGGCCGAAAAGGCAGGCCGTGTATTTCGCATCTGGCACGAGGTGTTTGGGCCACAACACAAGCATCGCGTCAAGCGAGTACTGGGCTTGCAAGCTGGCTTCAACTACCTCAACGAGCACATCCTGGCACAACTCGACCCCAGCGAATGGGACTATGGCTCGCCTACCAGCTACATTGGCCTTGACCATTCTGACCAAGGCAACCCTGTACTACATGCCGGTAGTACTCCAGATGACATCATTGCCAATGCCCGGTACGCTTGGGCAGTGTTCAGACCTGTGTTACGGCAAGACTATTACAACGTACAACTTTTTGGCAAGGAAGTGGTAAACTATGAGGGTGGTCAGCACTTCGTAGGCAATGTATTTGGCATTCCGTATCCTTACCAGCAAGCCATGTGGGATGCACAGTACAGCCTAGCTATCTATCATCTTTACAATGACATGCTCGATACCATTCGCACTTGGGGCAGCCGCATGTTTGGCAATTTCAGCTTGGCTTCCCGTCAGGAAAGCGTGTATGGTTCCTGGGGTGTACTCAACCACATTGATATAATGCCACCCTACCTCCAAACTGCACCTAAATACCAGGCGCTGCTCGATAACATTTGCCCTGACACCCCTACAGGAGTTGTAGCACCCGATGCACCGCCCGCTCTGGAGCAAAGCAGCTTGTGGGTACTCCCCAATCCCACTCGCGGTGATTTCATAGCACAATTTGAAGTAACCGAAAGTGTAAGAACATACTTGACCCTCCTTGACGCCCTGGGCCGTCCCGTGTGGAAAGACACGCGCCACTGCGCGCCTGGGCAGCATCAGTGGTTAATTTCGCCAGGTGCATTGCCAACGGGCATTTATCGGCTGGTGTGGCGCTCAGACAAGGGAGAACTGCGCACTGCCAGTATAGTGGTGAAATAGGCCGTAAACTTGACAAATTTTGAAAATTCGTCAAATTAGATCAAGTCGCGTTTTTTTAGAGCGCAATAGATCGGCCAGGAAATGCACTCAAGTACTGACGCAAGAGAATCTTGCAGCAAGTACGTGTAGCTCTTTTGTGCACGGCTATGCGCTCTGCCTTCTGTGCCAATGCCAGGTAGCCCAAGTCAGGCCATACCCTAGCCCTGCAGCCCATACGGCGGAGGCCGGCCGCCAAAGTGATACCCCCTCATACGCCAACCATGCTGGTAGCAAACACACTGCAG
This sequence comes from uncultured Saprospiraceae bacterium, assembly GCA_938015595.1. Lineage (GTDB taxonomy): Bacteria > Bacteroidota > Bacteroidia > Chitinophagales > Saprospiraceae > UBA2329. The sequence goes on from CALLPI010000002.1 coordinate 276,762, forward strand.
CTATGCCCGCCTGCGCTAGCGGCACCGCAAAGTATTGCCTGGCAGAAACACCCAGCTCTGGCTGGAGCAGCCAACGAAATATACCCCATTGCGCCGCAACGTGGGCGCTCAACAAAACCGCCATCATGCATGGCAAGCCCCATGCGCTAACTGGCCACATGATAGCCGCCGTAGCTATTGTCCATAATATATTGGCATAGCCCAACCGAACGATGCGACCTACAGCCGAAAGCAGCCCGTCGGCAGGATGTAGCAAAGCAGCAGCACACATAGCCACGAGCAATAGCCGGAATGCATTAGCGTGAGCAGCCCAGGCTTGCCCCGCAAAGGCCGACAACAGGGGGGCTGCAAAGGCTGCGCCAAAAGCGGCCAACGGCGCCAAGAACATGGCCGTCCATCCTAACAGGTGCAGGTACAGTGCAGCCAGTTGCGAGCGATTGTGAGCAGCACGCGCCATAAGCGGAAAGGCAAAGCGGTCTATCCACTCGCCCAGCACAGATATCGGCCGGCCAATGAGGCGTTTAAATACGTCGTATATGCCAAGCCACTCGGCGCCTAGGAGTTTACCTATTAGCAAAGTATCCCATTGGGTGTACAAGAACATGGTGAGCCGCTCGCCCAGGCGTGCCCAGGCAAAGCGCAAGTGAGGCACAATATCGCGGCGAGCCCACTGGAGGCCTGGGCGGAAATGCCCCCACCCACTGAAGACGTAATAGATACTTTGTGCAGTGTGTCGAACAACTACCTGCCCGTATAGCGCCTGGTAGCCATACCCGCACCAGGCTAAGTAAAGTGCCGTGGCTGCGGCAGTAGTAGTACTGATGATTTCTGCAGCAGCTACTTGACGATAGGCCAGGCGCTGCAAGTGTATGCTCTTGTATATAGTGCCGGCAGCTACTATGGCTGGTAGCCATACCATACCCGACAACAAGGGCACAAGGCGCACATCTTGCCCGAAAGCAGCCCAGGGCAATCGCAGTGCCCAGAGGAGCATACCCGCTACAGCGCCCAGGCCGAAGTTGAGCCAAAACAACCCCGATAGCGCCGAGGTTTTTTGTTCGTGCAAGAATAACACAGCCTCTGGCAAGCCATTTTGCACCCAAAGTAGAGCAAAGCCTAACAACGCTACACACCAGGCCAGCAATCCGAAGGCTTCGGGTGGCAGCCAATGAGTCAGGACGAGCAGGGTGGCCAATTGCCCTGCATGGCTCAGCGCGGTGATCAGCGCCGACCAGCGCAAGCCGCGCGCTAGCTCTCTGAACATGGAAATGTGCGGTGTATCCAAAGACAAGCCCAAGCTCCCTTCTTCTTGAGGAACTGCCCCAAAAATAAACTTTCGCTCAGAATAAGACGAATGTCGCTTGCAGTTCCAGCCGATTATCCTATTTTCACGGCTGAAAACGAAGTAACCAATGATACTGGGAATACTGAAAGAACAAAATGATAGCCGAGTAGCTATTGTGCCCGCGCTGTTGGGCAAGTTCAACGACCTGGGCCTGGAAATCTACGTAGAAACCGGCGCCGGCGACAAAGCCTTCTGCCCCGACGAAGCTTATGCCGAGCACGCCACCGTACTATCGCGCAAGGAGGTTTTACAGCAAAGCGATATCGTGGTGAGCATTGCGCCTCCCTCCGACCAAGACCTAGCCCAACTGCGCCCCCAAACGGTGGTCATTTCACAGTTTCAATCTTTTATGGACAACAGCGTGACGCCTAAGCTCAAGGGTATGAACCTGCGCGCCTTTGGCATGGACGTCATACCGCGCACCACCTTGGCACAAAGCATGGATGTGCTCTCCTCCATGGCTTCCATAGCTGGCTACAAGGCTGTGCTGGAGGCAGCATCGCGGCTGCCCCGCTACATGCCCATGATGATCACGGCCGCAGGAAGCATCAAGCCCGCCAAAGTACTGGTACTGGGCGCCGGGGTTGCAGGGCTGCAAGCCATTGCTACGGCGCGCCGCCTGGGGGCCACAGTAGAGGCTTTTGATACCCGCCAGGCAGTGAAGCAGGAAGTAGAAAGCCTAGGAGCACGCTTCGTGGAGGTGCCCGGCGCACGCGACGAATCCTCGGCCGGTGGCTATGCCGTAGAGCAAACCGAGGAGTTTCTCCAGCGCCAGCGTGCCGAGGTGGCCGACCGCGCCGCAAAGTCTGACATTGTCATCACCACCGCTCAGGTGCGAGGCCGCAAAGCACCCATCCTGCTCACCAAAGAAACCGTGGAGCGCATGAAGCCCGGTTCAGTGGTAATTGATTTGGCTGCCTCCACCGGGGGCAACTGCGAGCTAACCCAAAACCGTCAAGTAATTGTACACCAAGGCATTACCATTGTGGGTAATTCCGACCTGGCCTCCGAAATGCCGCAGGATGCCAGCTTCCTTTATGGCAACAACCTACTCAACTTCCTGAAGCTGTTCGTCAAAAAGGGCGAGATAAATATTGATCTGAACAACGAAATCATCAAAGGGGCATACCTGACGGCATAGGCTCCCCTCGAAGTACAAAACTACTTGCTTAACCAAATATTTTACCCGATGGAGGGCTTCATCCAATTTTTCCAGAGCAACTTGCTGCTCATTTACTTGCTTATCTTCACCGTAATTCTGGGTTTCGAGGTCATTTCCAAAGTGCCTACGGTGTTGCACACGCCGCTGATGTCGGGCGCCAACGCTATTAGCGGTGTGGTGGTCATCGGCGGCATACTGCTGGTGCGCCAGTCGGAGCCTGGCGACGTACTGTCGTTGGCACTAGGCATGGTGGCCATCGTGCTGGGCATGATCAATGCTACTGGCGGCTTTGCCGTCACTGACCGCATGCTGGAAATGTTCAAGAAAAAGAAAAAGTAAATCATGGACTTACTGTTCCTTTCTCAGATTGGATTTCTCGTAGGCTCCGTAGCCTTTATATGGGGGCTAAAACTCCTGTCTTCGCCCGATACCGCGCGGCGGGGCAACGTCATAGCCGCTACTGGCATGGCAGCGGCCATCCTGTCCATTCTCATAGAGCCGATGGAGCGCGGCGCCGGAAACTATCCCTGGATAATAAGTGGGCTGGCGCTGGGTGCCGGGCTGGGCTTGCTTATGGCTTACCGTGTGAAAATGACTGGCATGCCCCAAATGGTGTCTATCCTCAACGGTCTGGGTGGTGCATCGGCGGTGGTCATTGCCATTGTAGAGTTGAACCACTACTACCATGGCACACGCCCCATGACTGATAGCCAGATCATCATTCCATTGCTGGCCCTGCTCATTGGCAGCATCGCCTTCACGGGTAGCATACTGGCCTGGTGGAAACTGGAAGAATGGATCAAAGACAACGCCCTGACGCTGCCCAAGCACAATATTTTCAACATCGCATTACTGGCTATGCTATTGGGGCTGGTCGTATGGCTTTATCTTCAAGGCAGTTCGGCAGGCATGGCATGGGCATTGGTATTCATGGGGCTGGCCTTGCTGTACGGGTTTTCTTTTGTCATCCCCATTGGCGGGGCCGACATGCCAGTGGTCATCTCTCTACTCAACTCGTTTTCCGGGTTGTCAGCGGCGGCAGCAGGCCTGATCTACGCCAGCAACTTCATGCTGGTAGGTGGCATCCTGGTGGGCGCTTCGGGCACTATCCTGACATTGCTCATGTGCAAAGCCATGAACCGCTCCCTGCTCAACGTACTGGTGGGCGGTTTTGGCGGCAGTAGCGGCGGAGCAGCCAAAGGGCAAAAAGGCGACCTAGTAGTACGCGAGGTGAGCCTAAATGATGCAGCCATTCAATTGCTTTACTCGCAGTCAGTAGTATTTGTACCAGGGTATGGCCTTGCGGTGGCCCAAGCACAAAAAGTGGTCAAAGAAGTGGACGACATCCTGGAGAAAAACGGCGTGGATGTGAAGTACGCCATCCATCCTGTGGCAGGTCGCATGCCTGGCCATATGAACGTGCTACTGGCCGAAGCCGACGTGCCCTACCCCAAACTGCTGGATCTGGAAGAAGCCAACGCCTTCATTGCCAATGCTGATGTAGCTGTGATTGTGGGCGCAAACGATGTGGTCAATCCTGCTGCAGAAAATGACCCCTCCAGCCCTATCTACGGCATGCCAGTGCTGCAGGTATGGAATGCCAAGCACGTCATCGTGCTCAAGCGCAGTATGCGCTCCGGGTATGCTGGCATTGAAAACATGCTGTTCTTCCACCCGCGCAACCGCATGCTCTTTGGCGATGCCAAAGACACCCTCAGTAAACTAGTGGCCGAACTGAAATCACTCTGAGCTAACCATGCGCCGCTGGTGGTGGCTTGAGACAGCATTGGCCGAGGTAGCCATTTACCTGTTGCTCTGGATATGGGACGAATACATTGCCTCCCTGTTTAGCCTTATTTTCGGAGCCATTTTCTTGTTTTTGCTCCTTGTTTCCCTGGTAGTGGAGTGGATTGAGCCTTCCAAAGTACCCCGGTGGTACTACGCTTTCATGTTAGTTTCGGCGGTGGCACCTGTGGCAGCGGCACTCATCTACATGGGTATCTTTGGCCGGCCGGAATGGCTGATACGATAAATGCGCAAAAATCATGAACAACACGAACAAATGTTAGTTTTGTAATCAAAAAAAATGTATTTTTGCCACGCAAAATCCACCTTACCTATATGCAAGCGCGCAGTTTAGAGCAGGATTTCCAGGCCATCATTGATGCCGAGCAAAAAATAGAACCAAAAGACTGGATGCCAGACCAGTATCGCAAAACGCTTATACGGCAAATATCCCAGCACGCACACTCTGAAATTGTAGGTATGCTGCCGGAGGGCAACTGGATTACCCGCGCGCCTTCCTTACGCCGCAAAGTGGCCCTGCTGGCCAAAGTACAAGATGAAGCAGGGCACGGTCTTTACCTATACGCCGCCGCTGAAACTCTGGGCGTGGATCGCGAAACCCTCATCCAAGAATTGCTCAACGGTAGAGCTAAATACAGCAGCGTATTCAACTATCCTACCCTGACTTGGGCCGACATTGGCGCCATTGGCTGGCTGGTGGACGGCGCCGCCATCATGAATCAAGTAGCGCTGTGTCGTACTTCCTACGGCCCGTATGCCCGCGCCATGGTGCGCATTTGTAAGGAGGAAAGTTTTCACCAGCGCCAAGGCTATGAAATCATGCTTACGCTGGCCAAAGGCTCGCCCGAGCAAAAGGCTATGGCGCAAGACGCCCTTAACCGCTGGTGGTGGCCTGCCTTGATGATGTTCGGCCCCAACGACAAAGAATCGGCCCACACTGAACAATCCATGCGCTGGCGCATCAAGCGATTTACCAATGACGAACTCCGCCAGAAATTCGTGGATATGACTGTGCCACAGGCAGACTTTCTCGGCCTCACCGTGCCCGACCCGGCACTGAAATGGAATGAGGCGCGCGGCAGCTACGACTTCGGCGAGATCAACTGGGAGGAGTTCTGGAATGTGGTCAAAGGCAATGGCCCTTGCAACCTCCAACGCATGAAGGCCCGACGCAAAGCCCATGAGGAAGGCGCATGGGTGCGAGAAGCAGCCATGGCATATGCCGAGAAGAGAAAGCAAAGAGCGGAACGTATAGAGCAGCGAGCATAGCCCGCGAAGGTCCACACTCCTCTTCTTACCGCGCTAAAAACTTGCAGCTTATAGCATCGAAGATGCCTAAACAGACAAATAAAACAAATATGACTAACCAAGACTGGCCGCTCTGGGAAGTGTTTATACGCGCCAAAAACGGCCTCGACCACAAGCATGTGGGAAGCTTGCATGCCGCCGATGCGCAAATGGCTATCGAGAATGCCCGCGACGTATATACCCGACGCAGCGAGGGGGTCAGCATTTGGGTGGTGGAATCCAAGTACATCACTGCTTCCAGCCCTGACCAAAAGGATTCATTGTTCGATCCGGCAGATGATAAGGTTTACCGCCACCCAACTTTTTATCACCTCCCCGATGAAGTAAAACACATCTAAGCCTTCCAACAAGCAGCCTATAGATGTACCCTAACCCAATAAACTACTCATAAACGTGACGCAGTTTCCCGACGGCTACTTCAACTACCTGCTCCGCCTGGGCGATAACGCCCTCATCTTGGGGCAGCGCCTCTCCAAGTGGTGTGGCCACGGGCCAGTACTAGAACAAGACATCGCCCTGACCAACATCGCGCTTGACCTGGTAGGCCAGGCACGAAGCGTACTTGCCTACGCCGGCGAAATAGAAGGTCGCGGCCGCTCAGAAGACGACTTGGCATACTTTCGCAACGCCCAGGAGTTCTACAACGTATTGCTGGTAGAACAACCCAACGAGCACTGGGGGCATACCATCGTGCGGCAGTTTCTGTTTGATGCTTTTCACTATTACCTTTTGCAGGAACTCACCCACAGCCAAGACGCCCAGCTTAAGGCCATGGCCGAAAAATCGCTCAAAGAGGTCACCTACCACCTCCGCTTCAGCAGCGAGTGGATGATTCGCCTGGGCGATGGCACAGACCTCAGCCACCAAAAAATGCAAGACGCCATAAACGAGCTCTGGATGTACAGCGGCGAACTCTGCACCCCTGACGCACTGGATACTGCCATGCTCGAAGCAGACCTCGGCGCTAATCTGCAACGCATCAAACCTCTATACGACAGCAAGGTAGCTGAAGTGCTACGCGAGGCTACGCTCAGCACGCCCGCTCAAACCTGGATGCAACAAGGTGGCAAACAAGGCCGCCACACCGAATACCTCGACTACATTTTAGCCGAAATGCAGCAAGTGCAACGCGCTATGCCAGGGCTGAATTGGTAGGCAAGTTGGCCCAGCGCTACCAACCACTACTGCCAATCCAGTCAGTGCTCCAGGTGGCCTGTATTTTTTTTTGCATAGCAGGCAGTATGTATCCTGCTACAAGCGTGAGGGCGGTATGCTCTCAAAATGGTAAAGCCGGCACAGCGGTGGTGCGAGCTGTACCGGCGGACGTATTACCAGATTTGGCTTACTTTTTTATTTAGTTAGGATGGCAGTGAAACTGCACCGTAGCTGTTTTGGGTGCGGCACCAGTGTGATTGAGTTCTACTTTTACTTCAAAAATCACATCTGTGTGATGTGCCACGTTATTGGTCCACTCCTCTCTGATTTTGAGCACTTTCCCGTGTGTGTGTTTGCTTTTAGAGTGCAGTATGGAGTTATCAGATTTTTTACGCAAGGTGATCTCCCAGCCGTGGAGTTCCTCCTTGGCGGTGATATCGGCCTGGAGCGGCACCACCTGATTCAGAGAGAAAGTTTGGCCTGCGGAGGGGGAGAGAATTTTGATTTCTACCTCGCCGGGGGAGTGATCATCCTTATTGCAAGAGATCATGGTGGTACACAGTGCCAGCAAGAGCAATGCGAAGAAGATAGTCTTTTGCATAATTAGTAATTTTTAAAGGTTATCGAAATTCCGAGAGTTCCTTGCGATTGAGAAAGTCGCGATCGGTCAATGTTTTGAGAAAAGCAATAATTTGCTGCTGTTCTACCAGGGTAAGAGATATGCCTGGTTGGCCGCCGCTGTTATTTTTGAGCAGGGTGTCCAGAGTGGGGCTGTCCACCACGCCAGTGGCGTAGAAATGCAGCACGTCTTCGAGGGTTCGGAAGCGGCCATCATGCATGTAAGGGCGTGTGATTTCGACATTGCGCAGGCTGGGCACACGAAACTTGTACTGGTCGGCGTCATTAAGGGTGATGCGGTGGCGGCCGGTATCCTCGGGGTTGCCCACGGGCAGGCCGTTGTTACGATAGCTGTGATCAGTAAACAACTCGCCGCTGTGGCAGGAGGCGCATTTTTGCCTGAACAGCGCTAAGCCGGCTTTCTCCGTATCGGTGAGGGTAGCACCTTCGTTGCGTACGTACTTGTCGTACTTAGAGTCAGCAGAGATACACATGAGCTGAAACTGGGAAAGCGCCTTCAGGAAGCGATCGGTAGTAATGTCTGGCGAGCCGAATGCGGCAGTGAACAAACGCGGATACTCTGCATGTCGGCGCAATTTTTCCAGTACATTGGGTAGGTTTTCATCCATTTCATTAGGGTTTTGAATAGGCTCCACAGCAAACAAGTCGAGATGGAAGACGCCGCCATCCCTAAAGAATTCTTTCTCCCAGGCCAGGTTTTGAATGGGTAGAGCATTGCGGAGGGTGAGCTTGTCGTCAATACCGTGGCTGATATCATGACCATGCTGGGTAAAAGCCGAGGACTGCTGATGACAAAATCCGCAACTGATGGAACCGTCGCGGCTAAGCAAGCCGTCGTAAAACAGCCGGCGCCCTAGTTCGAACCCCTCAGGCGTGACCGGATTGCGCGACAGGTCGTACACTGGTGGCGGGAAGTTAGCTGGTACTTTGAACTCAATAGTTCGGGATGGCTGTATTGATTCCGGTTGGCAGGCCAGGAGTGCCGTCATGACGCTCAACATGAGCGCAGCCCGCAGAAAGGATAGTGTATGCATAAGTAAGTGATTGAAAGCAGATAGGAGCCGCCCGATGCAGGCCATGCGTCGGGCGGCATTCAGGTGCCAGCAAAAAAAAGAATTACGCCTATCAATTGTGAATGTGGTCCACCTTGAACATGTGCACGTAGTTGTTGGCGATATTCACTGAGAATGGCGCAAAGTGTACCGTCGGGTTAGAAGCAATACTAATATTAGAGCTGCCGTTAAAGAGCTTAAGCACATCCACTTTGAGGTGTACTTCTGGTGTCTTGTCCTTGCGTACTTTAGCTACCTGGCTACCAAAAGAGAGTTCCCGAGTCTTGATGTTGTTGATGGTGGGGCTGCTATAGCCGCCAAAGCCACCTATGTGATAGCGGAATTTGCGCTGGCCATCCGGTCCCTGTGGCGCCTGCGGAGATGAGCCTTCAATCTTGACAAAAATGTAGCCGCTATTCCAAGACCAGTACATTTTTTCTTCGCCAGTGTAGTTGGCTACGTCTAGTACGCCGGTGCGCTGAGAGGGGTCCATAGTATTGCGCAGGCTATCCACGCCGATGATGAAGCTCATCTCGGTGTAGTTGCCGGCCGGCACGTTTGGTATTGTAATAGAGTGAGTATGCGCCTTGTGCTCCTGAATCATAAAGTAGCTCTGGTCTTGGGGCACTACATACTCACGGCCATCCTCGGTTTTGAGCTTAATGTTGCTGATATAGTACTGAAACAGGGACACCGAGAAGGTTTCGCCAGCAGCATTGACATAAGTACCTGTATCGAGCTGGAGGTCTTTATCTCCAACGATATTGTCAAACTCAATGACGAGATTGCCTTTGTCATTGACATTAAACTCTTCTTTATCGCAAGAAGTGATGAACAAAAGAGAAAGCACTGCTACAGCAATGATGGAAAAATATGCTTTGAAATTCATTGTTGTGTCTTATTTAAAAAATGAAAAAGATTAAAAAAGCACCATGGCACCAGCGGAAATGCGTGGCCTGGGCTGGATATAGCCGCTGCCCAGATAATGCGATAGCGGATATTGATATAGCAGGGCAAGTGATACCCTGGACAAGAAGACGTCCACTCCGGCAGTAGTCCATAGGCTGTGCCCGCCGGTGAGGTCTTGTACGCTACCATAGCTGCGGTCGGCAGCGGCATGCTCCCACATTAGCCCGGCACTGGGCAAAAATGCATTGCGCCGCACCTGACGCCAGTGAAAAACACGCACAGAAGTACCCAAGCGATTGCCGAAGTGATAGCCTTCGGCATCGTGGGTTTGCACGCGGTAGTTGGCCTCTGCAGCTACGCCATAGCGTTTGTAGCGCACCACATACACAGCATGCAGCGGGAAGTCCCATGAGCCAGTACCTGGTTGCATACTGCGCAACAGCAGATTACCATCTGGAGCAATTTTCTGGCTGTTGCCAGTGGGCAGCTTAATGCCCCCGCCCAGTTGGAGCGCATGTTTCCAGTTGAGTTTGGCACTGTCGCCGGTATTGAACACCACCCAATTGGCTATCAGCGAGGCATCTCCCAAGCCGTTGGCCGGCAAGGTTTGGCCACTCTCCTGGCGCAGGTAGTGATTGTAGGGCACAAATCCGAATAGTTGAAGGTTGCGGCGCACCGTCCAGCGCCCCCATACTTCAGCAGTATGGAAATACTCTTTAGAAGGCGCTCCAGTTTCATGCCCGAAGAGCGCCGGATGCTCCGACTGGAAACTGCGATACTGGTATCGTACTCCCACAAAATGCCGACGAAATTGTGGCAAAATGCCAAAGTAATTGCCGCCTACGGAGCAACCACACACATCGCAGGCAAGTGTAGGCAACGATACACAAACCCAGAGGGCTACTGCTACAATAGCATGTTTCATAAAAGCCTGAATTATTGCTTCTCAAGCGAGAAAGCATTAGAGAAAAAACTACTCTCGTGTGTTCAGGCAGTTTCCGGCGGTTGGAAAAGAGCCAAAAGATGGGCTTCGCTGAGGCTAAAGATGTCTTTTACCCAAAGAACGCCAATGACCGTTTCTTGAAGAACAGCCGGGCGGCATATTGATGGTGTAATAAAGTGTGTCAGTTCGAGTTTTTCCACAATACGAAGAGGGAACTCCATAGCATTGCGCTGCTCCTGCTCGGCAGCTTTTAAGCGCTGCATAAGTACGCACTGGCCATTGCAGTGCATTTTAGGCTTATCGCGATTGACGCAAAGCTCGGCGGCGATGTACTTTTGATTTGCCCAGTACCAAATTAGAACTCCGCCCTTAAGCAGTAGTTGCCAAGAGAGAAGTAATAACAGACTGGTGGCATAAAATCTTGTCATCACAACAGCAAAGATACAAACACATTAAGTAACCAACAAATTTTTTGTTGGCGCGTGACTATGGCAGATGGCGCTTTAGTGCATCGCACATATAGCTAACAGTAAGGCATGATAAAGACTATGCTCTGCATCGCAGCGATTCCCGTAGCCTGCAGCCAGCCCAATGACTATTATTTTATTTTACCAACTGAAACTACTGCCCCCCCCTCCTCTCCCTTGCTGTTTAGTCCTCAGCGCACTACAAACTTCAGAACGGCATAGCTATTAGCCTGCCGGCAGTGCGCCACATACATGCCACTGGGCAGCATGCTGATGTCGATGTATGGTTGGTTCGACGTTAGCCAGAGTTTTCCTTTCAGGTCATAAATGGCTATTTGGAGAGTGTACTGGCTGAAGTAGTCAGATGATAGCACGATGTAGTCGGTAGCTGGATTTGGGAAAAGCCTGAACGTTATCAACTCCTTGTACGAGTCTCTAGAAGCCGATACTGGCTGCACCACTACGTGATCCATGCAGAAGTAAGCTGGCGTGTTCATACCAAAAGCACCTACGTCGCTGGAGGAGAGGGTAAATTGCAGGCTGTCGGCGGGGCCGAGGCTGCTCAAGTCCACGTAAGTCCAATCTTTGATGATATAATCCAGGGCGTTGTTGGTAAAGCGGTAGTCGGCCAGGTAAAAGTTTACACTATCAGCGCTGAGTTGGCCGCCGAGGTACTTTTTGATAGTCAGTAGGAAAAAGTCAGGGTCATTGCCAGTGATACCGCCAAACTTCTTGGCAAAGGCGTCGCCATTTTTCATGCTGTAGTATGCATAGGCGTTGTTGGTAATGTACATGCCCTGCACAATGCTGCCGGCTACGTGTGGTGCCAGACGCAGGATGGTAGAATTGAACACGTAACTAACAGCATATATGGCCGAACCTAAAGCGCCGCCACCCGCTATGGCGCTGGACTCGTTGAGGAAGCCTTGAGTGAGCGTATCGCGGCGGTTGGAGATGGCCCAGCCGTCCCAACTCATCCATTGTGGATTGTAATTGTTGGGCAACACCAGCGGACCGCTGCTAAAGGCCCCTGCCGGGCCAGCATTGTTCAAAAATGTATTGGGCGGGAGGTTGAACTCCTCAAAGTCTGCCACCGTTTGAGCGGCAAGTTGCACACTGGCAAAGGCAAAGTAGAGCACGAAAAGGCAAAATTGACGCATAGCAATAGGAATTTTTATGGTAAAGCAATTTCAATTGGCTTTGTATGTCTGAGCTCCAGGCGAATGCCAGCCAGGAAATGCCGGCCAGGCATGGGCTGGCGCTCAATGATCTGATAAGAGGCATTCAGTGCATTTTCCAGCTGCAGGAAAATAGCGCCGTGCTTGCTGGCTGGTGCCCACTGAGCGCGCGCACCAACCAAGGCAAAAGCGGCTACCGGTTCGTTCAGCCCTACCACCGCACCAACAAGTTGCTGGTGAATGCTCATAGCCAAGCTACTGCGCTGAAGGGAAAGCCTCCAAAAGCCCTTGTATCGGGGTACATAAAACAACTGCGAGCCAGTCTCAATACGGGGGCTGGCTACCGCACGCTCATTGGTGGAGCGCGTGTAATCAAAGCCAGCACTAAGGCACCACTCGCTGCGGGCATAGCGCAGGGCAGCATCCAGGCGAAGCTCCAGCCCGCGGCTCCATACTTCGGCTATATTTTGCGGGCTAAAGAAGAACTGCCCGTCTTTACGCGCCCACATTATCCAGTTGCGGATGCGGCGGGTGTAGGCCATGCTTATCCACTGAAGGCTAGCCTGCTCACTGCGGATGCGCCACACTAGGCCGCCTTCGGTACTCCAGCCGCTTTCAGGATGTAGATCAGGGTTGCCACCAGGCTGCCAGTACAGGTCGTTCAAGGTGGGCAGGCGATAGCTGCGCATAGCAGCGGCACGCAGTTGCAAACTGGGCAGGGCATTGTATTCCAGGCCAAGCGCTAGGGTGGGCGGCGTCCAGCGACTATCGGCCAACTCCAAGCGCGTGTCGGCCTGAGCTTGCCAGCGACTGTGTGTCCAGCGCAAGGCAGTATAGGCAGCGCTCCGATCTTGGCAGGCCTCTGTGGCGTAAGCCTTAGCCAGTGAAGTGGCGCGATTGTGAGTAAAGATGGTCTGAAGGCGAAGGTCCCTGCTCAATGCACGGGCTACTTCTGCTTCAATAATAGCCACCCTGAACCGGCTGGGTGATTCCAAGAGAATGAGGGGGTCGCGATAGTAGAGTTGCTCGGCAAAGTATGCCGCGCGTACCTGCCATACTGTTTTACGACCAGTCAGCTTCCAGTGTGCCATCACCCGCGTAATGGTATCGGCTTGAGTGGCCTCGCTGCGGGCTTGTAGTAAAGTAGGCGGAATTTCGCGAAATACTGCCTGCCGCCACAGCCGCACAGAAAGTTCCTGAGCGGGGTGGATTTTCCAGTACACTTCCTGCAGCAGACCTATCTGACGCAGGGCAGCGTTTTGCCGTACTTGTTTAGGCAAGTTGGGCAACGGGCGAAAAGGAAAGTCGTTTTGGGCTTGCTCTACAAGCAGACGAGTGGCACCCACCAGCTCGCCGTTGCCATAGCGCACTGCGGCAGACCAATACCGCCGATCAAAGCTACCCAGGCCAGCCTCTACTCGGGCTGTGATGCCTCGAAGGTAATGCGGTCGGTTATCCAGCAGAAAGGCACCGCCCACTGCTCCGCTGCCCCAGGCGGCACTGCGCCCGCCGTATTGCAGGGCTACTTCATCGGCCAAAAACAGGGGTAGTAATGAAAAGTCTAACTGCCCCAACATGGGGCTGTGCAAAGGTAAGCCATTCCATACTACGCTAGTGTGCGCCGCGCTGCCACCCCGCACAGAGGTAGTAGCTAAGCTACCCAGTCCGTAGCTCTTGATATATGCACCAGTGTGCACAGCCAAAAGGTCGGCTGCATGGCGAGCGCTCGTGCTAGCTAGCAAGGCACTGTCCAGGCGCACAATATGCGCTCCGGAAGGTTCAAGACGCAATCGGGCGGCCGAGATCTCTGCCCGAGGAAAAATCAGTAAGGTATCCGCTTGCCCAAGCAAAAACCCAGACTGGAAACCACAGAGGCCACATGCTAGTGCTACACGCACCCATGCAGAGCACCATCGGATGATCATGTCCGAAGCATTTACCGTGTCGGGCGGGCTTTTCCTCCGAAAACCCAACCCCCAAAACCGCCTGCGGAAGGTCTTCTGGCTTGCCTCGCTCCCGGCGCCTTCCCGCCGCGCCTGGTAGCGTGGCAGTGGCTCAAAGAAAGCCGGAAACACTCGAATGAGGCTCACAGCAGCGGGGACTGCTCCGGACTTGCACCGGATTCCCTGTTACCCCTCAAAATCAGGCCAGATCTTGAGAGCGCCGCAGGCAAAGCAAAGGTAAGACATTGGGAGTAAAATAAATGTCGTCAGATAGAATATATCACTATAATTTTCATCCAAGCCTGCAGACAGGCAAGATCGCCACTCTATCTCAAAATGGCAGCACCAATGCCGCACTCTAAGCAGCGCTTGGCATCGCAGTAGTGCTGCTTGAGTTGCAGCAGTGCTTGACTATCGCTGGCGGAAGCAGGAGGTATGCCCAGCGCCGACCATTGCTGAATGATGTGATTATGCTCTGGCTCAAGTTGCTCCAGCCACTGGAGGGCTTTATTCTGATAAGCAGTATGGCCCTGCAACTTACCAAAGCAAAATACCAAGGGAATGATGGCATTGATGAGTAGTATATGTACGGCGTTGCGGCCCAGGGCTTTTACTTTGGGCTTAGACTCCTTGTCAAAGGTGTAGTGGTTTTGCCAGTAGTGCGCTACCTTTACCATAAACAGATTGTGTAGCTCCTCGACGTTGGCCGCAGCCGTGACTTTGCTGAACAAATGCTCAGTGAGAAAGACCATGACAGCCAGTTGCGCAATGCGAATAGTGGGAAAGGAAGCTGGCCTCATGCGCAAAAACTTCCACTGGCTGGGTAGCATAGGCGTGAGCCGGTGTTTTTGCCTAATGTAGGCATACTCCTGCTGTAGGCGTTGCGGGTAAGCATCCTGGAATACCCCCTCCAGCATACCCGCTTGCCCAAAGAGCAAGGCTTCCAATTTGAGCAGGCTTTCGCGGTAGCGCATGAGTAGCCGCAGCGGCGCCAAGCGTGCCAATTGTTCAAAGGCCTCGGTATTCACAGCACCGCCCAGGTGGCGCGCCAGCATCTGGTAGAGAGTCTGCTCCCAGTCGTAACGGTTGGCGGCCAGCAAGTGCTCAATGTAGAAGGTACGCTTTTCCAGACGCTCTACGATCATGCGATCCAGCCACAAGCGGCGTGTGATATCGGGTACCATATATAAATGGTGTTGGCAAGGTACCCAGTGCTCATTGTGCAACAGCTTAAGGTAAGTGCTTGATAATGCGGGTGCTATTCGATGCTTGAGTTCTACGCAGGGCAAGTACTCGCCACTTAGGCGGCGTATGGGCTCATCCTCCTCCAGTACCACATGCAATACTACATTTCGGTAGGCTTCATCAGACTGGTGGTTGTGTTTGAGCCACTCCGATGAGCGCAAGTGCATCTCCACGCTACCGGCCCACAGTGTATCGCCTATGCGCAGGCGGGCCTGCTGGAAGTCGGGTCCAGCATTCCGGTTGTACTCGCCCCAGTGCATGATTTCTACTGGTTCGCCACGGGTAGTGCGCAAGTCTTTTACGTCAAACCGGCGGGCGCGCCACAAATAGTGCAAAAACTCCTCTTTCATGCTGCTCTCTTTTCCATGTTCTGATACACAAGACGCAGGGCACAAGGGAATTCCACAGGACGTGGGGGTGTTTTTTTCAGGCACAAGGTAATAGAAGAAGCGAGGGGCTTCATCATCAGGGAACAGTACCCTGCCTGTATATGTGATAAGCGGGGGTAAATTTTTTGTATCCAACCTGTACCGTTTACCACGCCGTTGTGCCATCGATCTCAAACAATACGCCCTTGAGCGGGATACGCAGCCAGTCGGGGCGAACATTCATTTCGTAGCCTACCTCATAGATGGCTTTTTCCAGTAGATAAACGCGCAACAACAAACGCGTAGCGGCTTCGTCTTGGGGCACAAATGCCTGCCCGGCAGTGATGGCCAGCCATGTATCCAGGAAGCGACGACTCACTTGCTGGTACCACAATCTTGCCCAGGGTTCCCATTTGCCCAATTCTTCGCGGCGCAGTTGGGAATTTAGCAGGAGTTTGCCATAGGCGGCATAGTGGAAAGAGCGAATCATGCCGGCTACATCCTTGAAGGGGGTTCGCTTGAGGCGGCGCTCACCAATGGAAAGCATGGGTTCGCCCTCAAAATCAATGATGAAGAAGTCCTCTCCATTGTAGAGTACCTGCCCCAGGTGGTAGTCGCCGTGAATGCGGGTCTTGACGGCCTGAATGGGCGTATTACATATACTATGGAAACACTCCAGTATGGCTGGGCGCAATTGAATCACGGCCTGGGCATCAACAGCCACATGGGGGTCAAACTGCGGTAGTTTAGCTTCCAGAGCATCCAGTTTTTCAGCCACTAGTTTACGATGGGCTGCATACACAGAGCGCTGGTAGTGTGGGGTAAATCGTACAGGGGCAAAGGCCGGATCTTGCGCCTCTGCCGCCAGGGCTATGTGCATTTCTGCAGTGCGCTGCGCCAGGAGGCCAGTTTTTTGCAGGGTGGGGGCCCCAACCAGAGCATGGATCAGGTCATCAGGCAAAATTGGCGATATATCGTCGAGTTGCTCCTGGTCTTTGAGCCAGGCGGCTACCCTGTCGTAATATTGGCTTAGTGCTTGGAGCATGAGCGTCCAGGCATCGCCCTGGTTGGGTATTTTATTTTGGAGCAAGCCAAGAATGGTAAACGACTGGCCAGCGCGCTCCTCATACTGTATGCCGCCACCGTAGCGAGGCGCGTTGCGGAAGTGGGTGCGCTCGGAGAGATACCGCACCAGCTCCAGGTCGGGGTTGATGTCGGTATCTAGTTTTCGATAAATCTTGAAGAAGTACCGGTCGTTATAGACCACCGAGGTATTGCTTTGTTCGGCACGCAGCACTTCCGAGCGCACGTCAGCATCGGGCAAGGCGGGTTCTTCGGTAAGGACTTGGCCGGCTTCAAAGCGAAGTGCCCCACCTGGCAAGGCAAGCACAGTGCTGTTCCGAATGAGGCCGAGCAACTCATTGCGGAAAGCCTCCTCATAAATGGCGTCAATGAGTATGCCTTCTTTACCGTCAACACTTAGGTAACACACCACGCTACGTGGCTCGTTTTTGAGAAAATGCACCATGCGCTCGGGTTGTGACACCCAGGTTAGGGGCAGGAAGTAGGTATCAGGCAGGCCTTCGCTATAGCGTACATCAATGAGCGCCAGGCAAGCGGTGTTACTGCCAAATGATATACCTGGCCGGCGATTGACCTCAAAGGATAAGGCATTGCGCGATTTGCCGCCATACCAGCGGTTGGCCTGCATGTAAGCAGGCAGTATTTTCCGCTCCAACTGGCGGCGATAGTTGTACTGCTCGAGGGCCTGCATCCAGTTGCCGGTCACTTGCAGCTCCGGTATGGTGCGTTCAGCAGAGGTATAGGCTGTGCTCTCGTTTTTCTCCAACTGAAACCAATAGTAGCCATAGGGGCCTAGGGTAATAGGGTAAGGGGCTGTACCAATAGGCAGGAAGCGGCTCTGGCTGAAGATTTCGACTGGCTCTACACCTTCCAGCCCGTCAAGTTGGAGCGAGAAAGCCTGGGAAAATTTAGAGAGATTGGCCACTACCAAGATGTTCTCACCCTCGTGCAAGCGCTGAAAAGCCAGAATTTTAGTGTTGCGGGCATCCAGGAAGCGAATTTGACCCTCGCCAAAGGCCTTGTACCGCTTGCGCAGGGCGATGAGGTTTTTGAGCCACCAAAGCAAGGAGGCATTGTTGCGGTGTTGTACTGCTACATTCACGGCTTCGTAGCGATATTGAGGGTCAGTGATGACGGGCAGGAAGAGTTTCTGAGGGTTGGCGTTAGAAAACCCGGCGTTGCGGTCGTCGTTCCACTGCATAGGGGTGCGTATGCCTTTGCGGTCGCCGAGGTAGATGTTGTCACCCATGCCAATTTCATCTCCATAATACAGCACGGGCGTGCCCGGCAAGGAAAACAGGAGCAAGTACATGAGTTCAATTTTGCGGCGGTCGTTGCCCAGCAAAGGGGCCAACCGTCTTCGGATACCTTCGTTGATGCGGGCGCCGTGTTCTATGGCTAAGGCTTTGTAGAGATAATCTCGTTCTTCTTCTGTGACAATATGAAGTGTGAGGTCATCGTGGTTTCGCAAAAACAATGCCCACTGGGTAGAGGCAGGTATAGCGGGGGTTTGCTCCAGGATGTCCACCACGGGGTATCGGTCTTCCGTTTGCAAGGCCAGGTACAGGCGCGGCATGAGGGGGTAGTGGTAGTTGAGGTGGCACTGGTCGCCAGCGCCGAGATATTCGGCGGCTTGTTCGGGCCAGAGGTTGGTTTCGGCCAAGAGAATACGGCCAGGGTAGCGTTCGTCCAGGTGGCGGCGTAGTTCGCGTAGGAAGTCGTGCACTTCTGGGAGGTTTTCGGAGGTGGTACCCTCACGTTGAAAGAGATACGCCACGGAGGTAAGACGCAGGCCATCCACGCCTTTATCCAGCCAGAAGTCGGCTATTTTTATAATTTCCTCGCGCACCAAGGGATTGTCATAGTTGAGATCAGGCTGGTGGTGGTAAAATCGATGCCAATAGTAGGCGCGGGCCTGATTGTCCCATTCCCAGTTGGAGGATTCAAAGTCAGAGAAGAGAATGTCAGCACCAGCATAGTGGTCGGGGTTGTCGCTCCATACGTAAAAGTGGCGCTCGGGCGAGTCGGCAGGCGCACGACGCGCTCTCTGAAACCACTCGTGCGCTGTGGAGGTATGGTTGAGAATCAGGTCAATAATAACCCGAATGCCTCGACGATGCGCTTCGGCCAACAATTGCTCGAACTGCTCCAGCGTACCATAGTCGGGGTGTACGTTCCTGTAATCTGCCACGTCATAGCCATCGTCTCGCAAAGGCGAGGGGTAAAAGGGCATGAGCGAAATACAATCTACGCCCAGATCTTCGATATAGTCCAATTTCTCCATCAGGCCTTGTAGGTCGCCGATACCGTCGCCGTCGCTATCGTAAAACGAGCGCACATGCAGGGCATACATGATGCTGTGCTTGTACCAGCGGGTGGAGGCAAGAGAATCTGCATTCATAAACGTGATTTTTTCAGGCTGTAATGATACGGAGACTTTGGGACTTGAAGGCAGGGAGACGGGGATAGGGGGAGATGATTGTTTTTTAGTACTTATT
Source organism: uncultured Saprospiraceae bacterium (assembly GCA_938015595.1). GTDB lineage: Bacteria > Bacteroidota > Bacteroidia > Chitinophagales > Saprospiraceae > UBA2329. Next base: position 295,863 of record CALLPI010000002.1, read on the forward strand.
CAGGGGATGGGCCTTGTGGAATGTCATAGCCGTGTTATTACCATGGGCTACAAGTTTAAGGATGATCAATTGATGCTGCTCCGGAGCGAAGAAGCAAATTTTGTACCCTCTGTGTGAATCAATAAGATTTTACCCTCCATGAAGTTAATACTTGTAGCATATGACTCACAGCTTTTGAGTACTCTATATAGTTACAATTGCTCGAAGTTGCTACCTTTGCGCACCATGGAAAACCAGGACAATCTGCTGGGCTTGTTGGGTGTGCTTTATCGCCGCCGCCGTGCTCTGTTGTGGCTGAGCGGCATAGCCGGCTTGGGCGTGGCAGTCATCAGCCTCTTCATGCCCAACTACTATCGCGCTACCACTACTTTTTTTGCGGCCAGCCCCGACCAAACCAAGCCCGAACTCATCTTCAACCGTATGATGAGCATGCGCTTAGAGTACTACGGGGGAAATAACGATATAGACCGCCTGCTCACCATCGCAGAATCTAACGAACTCATTGACTTTCTGGTGGATTCTTTCTCGCTCTACCAGCACTACGGCATTGATTCTACCAGCCACAAGGCGCCCCATTGGATGAGAGAGCACTTCAAAAAGCTCTACAACGTCAAAAAAACTAAACGTGATGCCATTGAACTGTCTGTAGAAGATACAGATCCCCTCATGGCTGCTCGTCTGGCCAATGCCGCCCGCGAACGCATTGACGCCATGGCTAGGGGCGTGATTCACGAAAGCCAGCGGCGTACCATTCGCACCTTTCAGGAAAATATAGCGCGCAAGGAAAAACAACTTTTAGAACTAGGCGACTCCGTAGCCAAAATGCGTACCTTGTACCAAACCTACAACGTAGTGGCTCAAACCGAAGCGCTAACTGCACAAAAATCTGAGGCACTGGGGCAGTACGTGCGCGATAGCATACGCCTGCAAGTGTATCGTGCCAGCGGCAAAGTACCCCGCGATACCATCTACCTGCTAGAAGGGCGAGTAGCTGGCCTTAGACAGGAAGTCAGAACCATCCAGCAAGAAATAGACCGCCTCAACAGCGGTATTGCCATCATCTACAACCTCGAAAAGCAATATCTCGAAGCCAACCAGGTACTAGGCGAAGACCGCGAAAGACTCAAACAATGGCTAGCCGCCAACCAGTCCAATGCGCCGGCAGTGCTCTTAGTAGATACTGCTGTGCCACCAGTGGTCAAGTCCAGACCTAGACGCAGTATCTTGGTGGCAGCCGCTACCTTCGCCGCGTTATTGCTAGGCGCTATGGGCTTATTGCTGGCAGAGTCGTACCAATATTTACATGGAAGTCAAGCAACGTTATCTGGCAGTATTCAAGTAGATGAAAAATCATAACCTACCTCCATAAAACAGCAATCAAATTTCCATGAGTTTACTTCACAAACGCTCGTTTCTTTCCAGTATGTTCGGCCTGCATTGTCCCCGTTGCCGCACGGGCAAGTTGTTTTATACCCCTACATTTTCCTTTCGCCGGTCTTTTGCCATGCCAGAACAGTGCGCGCACTGCGGCCAGCCTTACATGCCTGAGCCAGGGTTTTATTACGGCTCCATGTTCATTTCCTATATTTTCATGGGCTGGTTCTGCTTGTTCTTCATTATGTTTTTCCATTGGGTGTTGGATTGGAGCATCCCCAGTTCTTTCGCTCTGCTTATTGCTGTGTGCGCCCTTTTATTCGTGTATGTATTTCGGCTGGCACGCTCCATCTGGATTCACATAGTGGTCAAGTACGACCCTTCCAAAACTGAAATCAAATGAGTATGCTCACAGAAGTCCACCAAATAAAAGACTACCTGCGCAAATACTATCCCAACATTGCCGAGCCGGGTTTACAGGAAGAAATTGCTCACCACGGCAAGTTGATGGACTTCAAGGCCGGCGAAATTATTATGGATTTCGGCGCATACGTCAAGTATATCCCGCTCATTGTGTCTGGCAGCATCAAGGTAAGCCGCGAAGGCAACGACGGGCAGGAAATCTTCCTGTACTACCTGCAACCAGGCGAATCATGCACCATGTCCTTCACTTGCTGCATGATGAACAAACGCAGTGAAATACGTACCCAAGCTGAGGAAGATACCCTGCTCATAGCTATTCCTATACGCTACATGGACGAATGGATGACGCGCTACCAAAGCTGGAAAAACTTTGTAATGACCTCCTATGACCAGCGCATGAAGGAACTCATCCACACTATTGACGAGATCGCCTTCAAAAAAATGGACGAACGCCTGCTTAGCTACCTCAAGCGAAAAGCCGAGATCAGTGGCTCCAAAACGGTGCACGCCACCCACCAGGAAATTGCCTACGACCTCAACGCCTCACGGGAAGCTGTCTCGCGCTTGCTCAAGCAACTAGAACATGATGGCATGGTAAAACTAGGCAGGAATAAGATAGAGTTGATGACTTTGAGACTTTGAGACTTGGAGACTTGGAGACAGGGTGACGGAGTGACTTGGAGACGGGTAAATGAGGAGATTTTTATAATACAAAAACTATACTCACACTACATGTCCAGACACGATGTGCCTTGCTTTGTGATAATTATAAGGGCATTTGCTGTGGACTCTAAAACATAAAAAACCGCCCGCCCGCCACTTTATGAAAACTGCCGTGAGGGCTGTGCGCGCGCCGGGCTTTCACAAAGCAAATGCATATGCTGTACTTGCACAGATTTGTGCAAAGGAGGCGAAAGACGCAGAGTGTCATAAAGGCTGTGCTGCCAATTATTCTATGCCCTCATTTCCCTGCTTACAAAATCAACATCGCATCTCCGTAGCTGTAAAATCGGTACTCTTCCTTGATGGCTTCCTGGTAGGCTTCCATGATGAGGTCAAAGCCGCCAAAGGCGCACACCATAATGAGCAAACTGGACCTGGGCGGGTGAAAATTAGTAACCATGGAATTAGCGATATTGAAATCGTAGGGCGGAAAGATGAATTTGTTGGTCCATCCCTCCATAGGCTTGAGGTAGCCCTCTGCCGATACGGAGGTTTCCAATGCACGCATGGTGGTAGTGCCAACGGAGCAAATTTTGCTACCTTCGACGTCTTTGGCGCGGTTCACCAGATCTACTGCCTCTTGGGCTATTTTGAAGTACTCTGCATCCATTTTGTGCTTGGAGAGGTCCTCCACTTCGATGGCTCTGAACGTACCCAAGCCCACGTGCAAGGTAATATTAGCAAACTCTACGCCATTGATTTCCAAGCGCTTCATCAATTCTCGGCTAAAGTGTAAGCCAGCAGTGGGGGCTGCCACGGCACCGGTTTCGGTAGCGTACACGGTTTGGTAGCGCTCTCGGTCAGATTCCTCTGGCGGCCGAGTGATGTACTTAGGCAGCGGGGTATTACCTAGCCGGTAGAGGTCTTGCTGAAACTCCTCCTCCGGCCCGTCGTACAGGAAGCGGATAGTGCGCCCACGGGAGGTGGTATTGTCTACGACTTCTGCCACCAGTACCTCATTGTCATTTTCGTCGCTGAAGTAGAGCTTATTACCTACACGAATTTTGCGAGCGGGGTCTACCAGTACGTCCCAGAGGCGAGCGTCGTGGTTGAGTTCGCGAAGGAGGAAAACTTCTATTTTGGCGCCGGTTTTCTCTTTTTGGCCGTACATACGGGCAGGAAATACGCGCGTATTGTTAAAAATCATCACATCGCCTTCGCTAAAGTATTCCAGAATGTCTCTGAAGATGCGGTGTTCTATCTTTCCACTTTGGCGATGCACGACCATGAGGCGGCTTTGGTCACGCTCCGGAGCCGGGTATTGAGCAATTAACTTTTTGGGAAGTTCGAAATCAAATTGCGAAAGTTTGGTTCTCATGCACGTACCCTGTTTTCAAAAAATTGGCCGCAAAGATACGCACAAAAAAAGCGATTGAACCCCGTGGTAAAAAATTTATTTCCAGCGAGTTGGCAGAGCAAAAACCGCCGTTCATCCAAGATTTTGGACGATTCCGCTCCCTGTGCTCAACTTGTGTGGGCATAATATCATTGTATGCACAATCAGCCCGTCAAACGCAATGCGGCTGTCTTTGTTGTGCATTTGTTATGAACCATCGTAGGCTATGAAGGTATTGTTCAAAGTTTTCCTGGAGAGTGTTTCGCAAGCGCTGGCTCAACTGCGCGCCAATAAATTGCGCAGTTTTTTATCTTTATTGGGCATTTCCATCGGCATTTTTTGCATTATTGGCGTCACAGCAGCAGTGGACTCACTGGAGGACAACGTACGCGGCAGTTTTGACAAACTCGGCGATGACGTGGTCTATATTCAGAAATTCATGTGGGGCGACCCCGGCCCTAACTGGCAGCGCTACCTGCGCCGGCCCGATGTAAGTTACAAAGATTTTACCACGGTAGAATCCAAGGTCAAGTCGGCTGAAGCCGTTTCATACGGCGTGTTCATTGGCCTGAAAACCTTCAAGTTCGGCTCCCTCAATGTACGGGATGTGGAATTTCAGGCCGTCTCTTTCAGCTTCGACCAGATTGTGAAACTAGACTTCCAGAGCGGGCGCTACTTTTCGCCCTCGGAGTACTACTACGGCGCCCCCAAGATCATTATTGGTGCCAAAGTAGCCGAAGCACTCTTCGGCGACACCGACCCCGTAGGCCGCACCATCCAGATGGGGGGGTATAAATTTGACATCATTGGCGTGCTGGCGCCAGCCGGCAAAAGTCTTATCAACATCTTCAGCTTCGACAATTCGGCCATAATCACCTACGAACTCGGGCGCAAGGTGGCCAACCTCCGCCCTGAGAACCCCTTTGGCAACGCCTCGATTAGTGTCAAGGCCAAAGATGGTGTAAGTATTGATAACCTCAAAGACGAAATCACAGGCGTACTGCGCGCCTATCGCCGGCTCAAACCTCTGGAAGAAGACAACTTCTCGCTGAACACACTCTCCATCATTAGCAATGCGTTGGACGACTTTTTTAGCGTGCTGAACATGTTGGGCATCGTCATTGGCGGCTTTGCCATCTTTGTAGGTATGTTCAGCGTGGCCAACATCATGTTTGTATCGGTCAAGGAGCGCACCAGCATTATTGGTATTAAGAAGGCCCTGGGCGCCAAGCGCTTCATGATACTACTGGAATTTCTCATAGAATCGGTAGTACTGTCAGTACTGGGTGGCCTGATGGGGCTGCTACTGGTGCAAGTAGTGGTGGCCATATTGTCTAAAGTCATAGATTTCGACCTGTATCTATCAGCTCATAATATCCTGACTGGAGTGATTACGTCGGCAGTAGTGGGAGTCTTGGCCGGGATGTTGCCAGCCTGGCAAGCTGCCCGTATGGATCCCGTGGAGGCCATGCGCGCATAATAATAGGAAGAATGGTGCCGTAGCTCCCCCCTATTGCCCATATCCTGGACCTTTCAGGAAGCGCCCTGGCATAGCGCCGGTGTGCTCTCCGTTTTTCAATACCTGTACTCCATTTACAAACACGTGCTGCACACCTACGGCGTACTGGTGCGGATTCTCAAAGGTGGCTTTATCGGCAATAGTAGCCGGATTAAAAATGACGATATCGGCATAAAAACCAGGTAGCAAGTAGCCACGCTTGTGCAACTTGAGATTAAAAGCCGGCAAGGAGGTCAGTTTGCGGATGGCTTCCTCTAGGGGAATAACCTTCTCCTCACGTACGTATTTGCCCAGCAGGCGGGCAAAGTTGCCATAAGCGCGCGGATGCGTACCCGACTGGAGGAAAACCCCCTCTGCCGCTGGCGCGCCCGCATCGGAGCCAAAGCTCATAAACGGCAGTGCAATCTGAGCGCGTACATTGCTCTCCGACATGAGGAAATACACCGTGCCCACCCGACTGCCATCCTGTATCACGAGGTCCATGGCTGTATCTTCGGGGTCTGCTTGACGCAGGCGGGCTACTTCAGCCAGGGTTTTGCCAGTATATTTTTTCAAGGAGTCAGTTTTGAACTCCACCAGCAGCAGCTTGTCGGCAGAACCGGCAGCAGCGTAGAGATTCTCCCAGGTGTCAGGGTCGGATTTCATCTCGGCTTTGACACGGGCGCGAATGGCAGGGTCTTTGAGGCGGGCCGACCAAGCGTCGTAGCCGCCCTCCTGTACCCAGGGCGGCATGGCCGCATCCAGACCGGTAGCACCGGCGGTGTAGGTGTACATGTTGGTAGAAATAGGAATACCACGCTCGCGGGATTCGAGAATTTTGGACGCTACCTGGCGCATCTTATCCCAATTGCGGCTGCCGGAGGCTTTGAGGTGGTAAATTTCCGCCGGAATACGAGCCCTCAGCGAAATCTGGATGACTTCATCTACAGCCTCCAACAAACGGTTGCCCTCGCTGCGCATGTGGGTGATGTACATGCCATTGTATTCTTGGGCTGCCTGACACAAGGCAATGAGTTCTTCGGTATCGGCATAGAAAGCGGGCGCATAGATCAGCGAAGAGGCCACGCCCATGGCGCCCTCGCGCATGGCCTGGCGCACCAGCTCCTGCATGCGGGCCAGTTCCTCTGGTGTGGGCTTGCGGTCTTCGTAGCCCAGCTCGTGGATGCGTACAGTGGTGGCTCCTACGAAGGAAGCCACGTTGGGCGATACACCTTTTTGCTCTAGCAACTGCAAGTACTCGCCGAGGGTAGTCCACGTCACGTCAAACTTAATGTCGCCCTGGGAGCGCTTCATCTCCTCTTTCATAGCAGGATTGAGCGGCCCCATGCTCCAGCCCTCGCCCATGACCTCGAGGGTAACGCCCTGCTTGATGTCGCTCATGGCGCGGCCGTCAGCCAGCAGGCTTTCGGTGGCCCAAGACAGCATGTTGATAAATCCTGGGCTAACAGCCAAACCTTTGGCGTCTAGCTCCTGCCGGCCTACCAGTGTGTCAAATAACCCAATGGCTGCAATGGTATCGGCGTTTACGGCAATGTCGGCCTGAAAAGGCGGCTGCCCACTGCCATTGTAGATGAGCGCATTGCGTATGATGAGATCGTAATCAGCTTTGGACTTCGGCTTGCAAGCACTCAACAAAACCAGCCCTAACAGACTGAATAAAAGAAGTCTTTTCATGGCGCATATTGGTAAAGAATAGGCAAATCTACGGCATTTATCGTTGGACGCGTGGAGGAGCTGCGCGTTTCGCGTTGCAAACTTACCACTGCAGGCGCAACCCTCAGCCCACCTGCAACGCCTGCTCCACATCCTGCACGAGGTCGTCCAGGTCTTCTATACCTACCGAGATGCGCACCAGACCATCAGTGATGCCGTTCTGGAGGCGCAGTGCTGCAGGAATGTTAATATGAGACGACGAAGCCGGATGCAGCACCAGGGTGTCCACATCGCCAAGGGTGGGCGCCAGCGAGCAAAAGCGGAGGCGGTTCAGAAAGGCAATGGCTGCCTGGTAGCCGCCTTTGAGTTCGAAGCTAAGCATACCGCCGAATTTGCGCATCTGGCGCGCAGCCAATGCGTGGTCGGGGTGCGATGGAAGGCCGGGGTAGTTCACGCATGCCACCGCCGGATGCCGCTCCAGCCATTGAGCCAGGGCCAGTGCATTGGCACAGTGGCGATCCATGCGTAGAGCCAAGGTTTTCATACCCACGTTGGTGAGCCAGGCATCCCAGGGGTTGCAGTTGGCGCCAAGCAACTTCATCGTCTTGGCCACTTTTTCCTTCATAAAAGGCACATCACGGCCCAGCACAGCACCGGAGATAGAGTTGCCATGACCGTTTAGATACTTGGTGGTAGAGTGAATAACGAAATCCACGCCCAGAGCAAAGGGCTGCTGTAGGTACGGCGTGCAAAAGGTGTTGTCAATAGCACTGTATCGGCGGTATTGGCGAGCCAACGCTGCTAGCGCGGCAATATCCACGCAAGCCAGGGTAGGATTGGCGGGTGTTTCAAAATAAAGCATCCGAATGGAAGCATCGCTTTGCAAAAGACGCTCCACCTCCTCGAGGTCTTTGAGGTTGGTCATGGTGGTTTCGATACCCAGTCGGCTTAGGGTTTTGAGGAACAATTCGGTAGTACCGCCGTACAAGTTGCCCTGGGTCAGGATTTTGTCTCCAGCATTGAGGGTTGCTGCCATAAGCACAGCAATAGCCGCCATACCGCTGCTGCACATCACTGCGCAGGCCTCTGTGCCAAGGCTGTGTGTTTCCAACTGGGCTATTTTGTTGGCCACCGCTTCTATGGTGGGATTGCCGTAACGCCCGTACACATGCCCCTCAGCCTGCCCACTGAAAATAGCTATGCCTTGGTCAATGGATTCAAACTCAAAAGACGAGGTGGCGTAAATAGGCAATTGGTGCGGCTTGGTGGTACGGGGGTCGGCCGGATCGTGTACGCACAGTGAGCTAAAGGAAACTTGCGAATGGTTCATGCCAAAGGTGCTTTGGGTTAATCAGATGCAAAGGAACGAAAATCGGTGTTTGGCTGTTTCGCAACTTTACAGAATCTTTGAAGCCTGGATTTAAACAAACACCATGCTAGAAATTCATTTGCGCGAGCGTATCGTGTTGGCTCTGGCTACTGGGCTGTTGCTGCTGGGCATGTTCCTGCACCTGGGCAAGCAGCCGCTCTACCTGGAGGAGCCGCGCCGCGCCATCATTGCTATGGAAATGCAGGAGCGCAGCGACTACTGGACGCCTACCGAACTGGGCAAGCTATACTACAACAAGCCGCCGCTGTTCAACTGGGTGCTCATCGGCAGCGCACACTTATTAGGTGGCTTTCATGAGTGGGCTATGCGCCTGCCCACCGTATTGGCTACCATAGCTATGGTGTGGCTTATTTTTGCCGTGGGCCGCCGCTACGTGGATGCCGTATTCGGCTGGATAAGCGGGCTAATGTTTGCCGGATGCGGCAGCGTGCTACTCTTTTTTTCTCATCTGGGCGAGATTGACCTGTTTTATGCCCTGCTGAGCCTGGCCGGTTTTGCTGCTTTGTTTCACTACTCCATGCAAAAGCGCTACTTGTTGATGTTTTTAGGGTTTTATGGCCTACATGCGCTGGGCACGCTGACCAAAGGCTTGCCATCGGTAGTATTCATTGCATTAACTCTACCTGCCTGGCTGACATACATCGGGCAATGGCGGCGGCTATTTTCATGGAAGCACTTAGCAGGCATAGCCGTATTTACGGCGGTGGTAGGCGGCTATTTGTACCAGTACAACTTACGACATCCAGCAGAGGATTTATTGCGCATGTGGGCAGGGCAGGCTAGCGAGCGCACCGTAGCCGAGCAAGGATGGATGCCGCTGCTCAAGCATTTGATTCTGTATCCGTTGGATTCACTCAAAGACCTGTTGCCGTTTTCACTGCTGATAGTGTTTGCTGTACGCCGAGGGCTGATTTCGCTTATCCGACGCAATATATGGGTGACATTTGCTGCCTTGACCTTTGCCGTAAACTTCCCGGTGTACTGGCTCTCGCCTGGCTCGCGGCAGCGCTACCTGTACATGTTGTTCCCTTTGTTGCTAGTAGTATTGGCCTGGGCCTGGCGCCATGCAATTGAATTGCAGCCCTGGCGCAGCAAACTCTTTCGGGCGGTGGCCGGTATTTTCATCACCTTACTTGCTGTGGGGGTGCCTGTCATCGGCTGGATACCGGAGCTGGCCTTTTTGCCTGGGCGCTGGCTGCTGGCAGCAGGGTTTGGCCTGGCGCTGGCTGGCGTAGCTTGGCAGTACTGGCGTAGCCAGGGGCTGGAACTACCCCTGCTGATACTTAGTATGGCGCTGCTACGCCTGGCCTTTGACTGCACCATTTTGCCCCAGCGCGCTCACGATAGCGACGCCCAACGCGACAAGGCCGCCGCTGTAGAAATAACCCGCTTGACCAGCAACGCCCCCTTGTACCTCTGGCAAGACGATCATTTATCCTTCACTACAGTCTATTACATCAATCGGTTGCGGGGGCGCTGCCTGACGCGTGCATATGCACCAGAACCCTTGGCTATCTACATAGCAAAAATTGAAGCAGTACAGGCGCCGCACGAGGTATTGTATCGCTTCGGCAGTGGCAATCGGCAGTATGCAGTGTTCCGATTTGCCCACTGACCAGCGAGCACTCAACGGAAGGCCCGTATCGAGTCGGCATTGTTGCGCTGGTACGGAATGTTGAGAAAACCGAGTGTACCAGGCTTTACGGCAATCACCATATTATAGGTGCCGCGCGTAGGCTGCCAGTTGAACAAAAGGTTCCAGCAGTGCAGATCGCGAGTGAAGCCGAAAGACGGAAAAGACAGCCCTTTGCGCTGGAAGTCATAGCCGAAGTTGCCCACACTGATGCTCCAGTTGGGCGTAAGTTTGATGTTGCCCTGAAAGTTGATGGCATTAGTAGATACGCTGAACTTGGTACGGCCATCGGCATCGGGGCGCAGGTCAAAGGCGATGTTGTGATTGATGGAAAAGTTTTCAAACAGGCTGAGGAAGTCCTCCTCCTGGGTTTCTTCCTCTTTGGCAGGGCGTGGAGCACGCAGGTCTTCAATAACTTCCGTTTTTTTGCCGCGGAGCATGTCGCGTATGCGGCCCACAGTCATGCTAGTATTGAAGCGCATGTCAGCCGCTACAAAGCGCAGAGGCGTACGGCGGGCGTCCCAGGCCGTCAGGTTGATGCGCTGCCCTCGGCTGTTGGTCATGTAGGGATCAAAAGATGCAGCCATGCCGAAGGTGGTCATACCCTGAAAAAAACGCGCTGTACCGGAGGCATTGATCACGCTCCACTTGAGCGAATCGGCGGCGAAGTTGTAGAAGCCGTTTACAATGAGGTTGTCAAAAAGCTTGACCTTTCGGTCCACTGTGTCTTTGCGGCTGCGCACTTTGGCTTCAAAGATATTGTTGAGCGACCAGGACACCCCCAGTTGCCGCTCGCTTTGAGGCGGGCCGCCGTAGATGCCATTTTCAAAAATGGAATACATGCGCATGCGTTGCGCGTCGAGGCTGTCTTGTACCGTGCGGAAGTAACCCAACTGAGGGTTGAGGTAGTTGGGCGAGTAGTTGAGCGAGATATTGGGTTTGATAACATGGCGCAGACCTCGCACAAAGCCGTTGCGAAAACGCAAGGTACCAAAAATCTGCGTAGTGAGCGAAAGGCTGGCCGAGAACGTGCGAAACGGCTCAAACCCACTCTGCCGGCGCTCCTCGATGCGCCCCAGACGCACAGTGTCGAAGCGCACTGCGCCCTGGTCAATAATGGTATCAATCTCAAGACCGGGGATGAAGTCACGGCGCAGACTTTGCAAATACCAGGTTTCGTTGTAGCGCACGCCGGGGTTGAGGTTGAAGTACTTGAGCACTTTAAAGGAGGTACCCGCGTCGGCATTATGGCGTACGCCAAACTGGGCGTTCTCCAGCGTCTGGCGAGTAAAGAGCGTAGTATCAGTGGTAACAAAGCGATTGGATGCCTCACCCGTGTAGCGTACCACAATAGTTTCGTACCACCGCTCCTGGCCAATGCGCTGTTTGCGCTTGAACGGATACAGCGCCTGAGTAAGAAACTGCACATTGGGAAAGCTGATGGTCATGGCGCGGGTTATGGCGTTCTGGGTGTGGTTGAAGCTGGCGCTCAAGCTGTAGGGCTTGCCGGGGAAGGTCTGGTTGTAGGCTAGGTTGGACTGGAGCTGGGTGTTGAGCACGTTGGCAGCGTCGTTGAAGCGGCGCTGCTGGTTGTTGTTGGTTTGGAGGTTTAGGCTGCCGCCGAAGTTGCGGTTGGGGTGTGCGGCGCGGTCTTGGTTGTGCGACCAATTGATGCCAAACGAACGAATCCAGCGCACGGAAGCATCCTGGAGGTCTTCCTGGCGGCGGTTGTCAAAATTGATGCGCAGACTGCCACTGTATTTATAGCGTTTGCGGTAGTCGGCCTGAGTATTGATGCTCCAACTGCCCTTGAAGTAAATATCGCCTTTGAGCTGGAGGTTGAGGTGGTCGCTCACAGGGAAGTACCATCCTACTTCACGCAGACCAAGCCCCCATTGGTCGGAGTACTCGTAGTCGTTGGGGAAGAGCAAGCCGGTTTGCTTACCGCTCGGTATAGGGAAGAAGCCAAAGGGAAGCCACAGAGGCGTAGGGGCGCCAGCTATTTCGAGGTGGGCAGGGCCTACAATGACTGACTTCTCGGGGATGATCTTCATCTTCTTGGCTCGAATGCCAAAGTGCGGATGCTCAGCGTTGCAGGTAGTAAATAAGGCGCGGTAGCTATAGATGAGGTCGCGGGGTACGGTATCGCCCTGTAATTGCACTCCACTGATAAACTTGGCTCGCTCGCTGTGTATGAGTACGTCATTCTGCTGGGAACTGGTTTCATATACCATGCCTTTTCGCGACTGGAAGTTGTAGCGCAGGCGCTTGGCAGTGAACGACTGCTCACCCTCTGAAAACCTAGGGAAGCCAGCCAGTTGCCCAGTACTATCGGGCAGCCCTTCTGCCGTGACGGTACTGGTTTTCCAGTTAAATACAATGAGGTCGGCTTCCAAAGTGATAGAGGTGTATTTCACCACCGCCTTGCCATAAAGGTACATTTTCTGTTCTACAACATCTAGGATCATAGAGTCGCGGGCGTCGTAGTCCACGGGGGCGTCCAGGGAGTCTTTAGAAAGTCGAATTTCCAGAGGCTGCGCAAACAGCGAATCGAGGAATGCCTGCAGGGTGTCGGCCGGCGGCAGGGTGTCGGCCGGGGGCAAAGTTTGCCCCTGGAGCAACAAAGCAGTACTCGTACACAATAAAAATATAGTGACGAACTTTGTTATCCAGCGGCGAAAAGGCTTACTTTGCACACCCATAAGTCGAAGGGCTGAAATTTGCTAAATATCAAGTACTTCGAGCGTGGTTTATAATACAATGAAGAACATATTACCCAGCTTGATGCCGATAACGCCCCAAGCGTCTGTTTCGCCCCTTTGGAAAAAGGGGTTTAACTTTTTCTTATCAATCCTTGTGCCATTGGCGTGGGCTGCTGCCGGGCGCGAAGTTAGTGCAAATGCGGAGAATGCCAACTATCGCATGAAAACTGTAGTGATAGACGCCGGCCATGGTGGGCACGACCCAGGCTGCTCTGGCAGCGACAGCCGCGAAAAACACATTGCTCTAGCTGTGGCCAAAAGCCTGGCCGCTGCCATACAAAACGCCCACCCCGACCTGCGCGTCATCCTCACCCGCGACACCGACGTGTTCATCCCCCTGCACGAGCGCGCCGCCATAGCCAATCGCCACCAGGCCGACCTCTTTATCTCCATCCACTGCAACTTCATGCCGGGCAAGTCTTTTGTACAAGGCTCCGAAACCTACGTCATGGGCCTGCACACCGCCGAGCACAACCTCGAAGTAGCCAAGCGCGAGAATGCCTCCATCCTTCTGGAAGACGATTACCAAGCCACCTACGGCTACGACCCCAACTCGCCCGAGGGGCACATCACCATGAGTATGTTCCAGAGCGCCTTCATTGAGCAAAGCATCCTCTTTGCCGACCTGGTAGAGAAACAATTTGCCCTGGCCGGCCGCAAAAGCCGAGGTGTACGCCAAGCAGGCTTCATGGTACTAAAAGGCACGGCCATGCCCTCGGCCCTTATCGAAATTGGCTACCTGAGCAACCGAGAAGAAGAACTCTTCCTCAAAGGTGAAGACGGACAAGCTGTTATTGTGCAAGCCATACTCAATGCCTTTACGCAGTATCGCAATGAGGTGGAAGGAGCCACCACAAGGCCAGTAGCCGCGCGCGCCAATACACCCTTTGCCGCACCTGCACCTGCAGCCCAAGAGTCAATACCCACCCCAGAACGCACCTCCGCTCTACGCCCTGAAACAACAGTTGCTAAATCTCATCCAACAACCCACACTAGCACAGCCGCAACCCGAACCCCTGCTGCCAGCACCACACCTGCTGCTAGCACCGCACCGGCATCGGTTACTTACACCTACACCCGCCCAGAGAGCGAGCGCACTCTGCACACCAGCCAGTCTGCACCGAATCCGAGCCACGCAACGCCCATCGTCGCTACAGCGGTGCCCTTACAATTCTGCATCCAATTGGCAGCCAGCACCACGCCCTCCGACCTCAACGCGCCCCACTTCAAAAATCTGGGATACAAAGTAGAAGAGGTCAAGGAAGACGGACGCTACAAGTACCAGATCAGAAACTTACCTACCTACGAGCAAGCCCACCTCATACGTCAAAAAGTTATTACAGGCGGGTTCCCAGGTGCCTTTATCGTGGCTTACCAGGGCGAGCGCCGCATCAGCATTGAAGAGGCTCTGCGTTTGTCCAACTGATAAAAGTATTTCATCCACCCGAATATTAATGACCAATTGCTATGTCGCGTGAAATCAAAATTGGCCTACTCGCCATCACTACCCTGGCCTTATCTCTGTGGGGCTACAAGTACATCATGGGCAGGAACATCCTCAAACGCTCTAACCTCTACTATGTGGAATATGCCCAGGTAGACATGCTCAAGAAAGCCACCGATGTGACCATCAACGGCTTTCCCGTAGGCGTAGTAGCCGACATCTACATGAAACCCAACGACCCAGAGCGCCGCATCGTCGTAGTGCTCGATCTCAACAAAGACGTCCAAATACCTAAAGATACCCGCGCTGTCATTGCTGCCACCAGTTTTATGGGCGACAAAAGCGTCATCCTCAAGTATGAACGCCCCTGCTCCGGCCCTGATTGCGCCCAAAATGGTGACTACCTCAAAGGTGAAACCCAGGGCTTTGTGGGCTACATGCTCAGCGGCGACGGCTCGTTCGATGCTTACATAACCTCCATTAAGCAAGTCTTCAGCGATCTCATTGACACCCTCAACCAACAACTGCTTAGTGCCGAAAGCAATACCCCCCTGGCCAAAAGCGTACAAGACCTCCGCAAGTCTCTAGCCAACCTCGAATCTGCCACCAACCAACTCGACGGCATCCTCCAGCGCTCCGGCGGTAAAATTGACGGAACTCTCAGCAACCTCCAGTCCATCACTGGCAACCTCAAGCGCAAAGAACCCCAAATCAATGCCTTACTCGATAACTTTGGCACCGTAAGCACCCAACTCAAGGAAGCCGACCTCAAAAAAACCATGGAAGAACTCCGATCCTCCGTCAGTGCCCTCAAAACCTCCCTGCAAACTACTGAGAAAACCCTGGGCAGCGTGCAAACCTTAGTACAAAAAGTCAATACTGGCGAAGGCTCCCTCGGCAAGCTCTTCCAAGACGACGGCCTCTACTACGACCTCTCCCAGATGAGCAACAAAGCCGACTCCCTGATAACCGACATCCAAAGCCGACCCTATAGATACATGCCGCTCAAGAGCCGCCGCAAAGTCAAAAAATTTGACCGCCTAGATGCCAAAGGTGCTCAGTGAGCAATTTTTCCAGCGCTTTGCGTAGCTTTGTGCCGTATTCCATACTCATGCTACCATGCTTTTTCGCGTCGTTGTCGTATTATTTTGCGTAGTAACTTTCATCAATGGCTGCAGTAGTCTCATCTCGAGGGTAGCCGGCACGCACAAGTTGCGTGTCTTCACTATGGACGATGTACTGGCCAAAGGCATTGGCGACGCTGATTACATCGAAGTACACGACGCCTGGAGTAATGGCGACTTTGTGCACACACCTCCACTCAAACGCGGCTACAAGCCTGTGGTGGCCTGGCCCGTGCTGACTCGCGCCCAGATGGATAGCATCGGCAAAGGCATCATAGTACATCCCTCCATCATTGCCTGGAGCCAGCGCTTCGATGCCGCCTGCGTGGCCGCTGGTACCTGCGCCCCTCGCCAAGCCCACACCCTGTCCGGTATTACCCGCAAAATAGACAAGGAGCGCAACCGCGTCCAGACCCTGCCAGCCTCTCGGTATGTCATTGCCAAAAATGTCACTTATATCGAGGCCAACCGCAAGCCACTAGACTGGTACTGGAATCTGGCTATCATGCTCGCGGCACTGCTCGTGGGCGGTGGCGTGGAGTTATATCACCAACGCAAATCCAAACTACAAAGTACTGCAACATGACACCAAGACAACGCATAGTGGCTGGCAACTGGAAAATGAATACCTCCTACGTAGAAGGCCGCAACCTGGCCAAGGAGATCGCCGACCGCATGCAGCCTACTGATACTAAGGTCATCCTGGCCCCGCCCTTCATCCACCTCAACAACGTGGGCAATATCATCCGCGACTTAGCTGGCTTATATCTCGGCGCCCAAAACTGCCACTGGGCCGAAAGCGGAGCTTACACCGGTGAGATATCGGCTCGCATGTTGGCCTCCATTGAAGTGCAGTACGTCATCATTGGCCACTCTGAACGCCGCGAATACTTCCATGAAACTGACGAACAACTGGCCGCCAAAGTGAACGCAGCGCTGGCCTACAACATTCAGCCCATTTTTTGCTGTGGCGAAAAACTAGATATGCGCCAAGCTGGTCAGCATGAAGCCATTGTGGAAGCCCAATTGCGTCAGGGGTTATTTCACCTCTCGGGACAAGATTTCAAAAAGGTGATTATTGCCTACGAACCCGTGTGGGCCATCGGCACTGGCGTAAACGCTACCCCTCAGCAAGCTCAAGACATGCACGCCTTTATACGACATATCATAGCCGGCCAGTACGGGCAGGCTATAGCCGATACAACTACCATCTTATATGGCGGCAGTTGCAACCCCTCTAATGCTCGCGACCTCTTCCGCCAGCCTGACGTGGACGGCGGCCTCATTGGCGGGGCTTCACTTAAGGCAGACGATTTCCTGGCGGTGGTTAATAGCTTCTAAACACACTTTATAATGACAACCAAGCCCCTCATTACCTACACCTTGAGCCTGGCCAGTCTGCTCGCCCTGGATGCCTGCCAACAAACTACCGCCAAACTCCCCAATTACATGTCGGCCAACACTTCCTTTGACTGGCAAGGCCACCGCGGCGCGCGTGGCCTTGCGCCCGAAAACTCCATTCCTGGCTTTCTCAAAGCCCTGGAGTTTCCTCAAATTACCACCCTCGAACTAGACCTGGCCGTGAGCCAAGACAGCCAGCTTATCGTCTCGCACGAACCCTGGCTCTCGCACGAAATCTGCAGTTGGCCCGACGGACGCCCTGTAAGCAAAGCCGATGAAGACCTCCTGATCATCTACCATCTGCGTGCCGATGACCTAGCCCGCTACGACTGCGGCAGCCGCGGGCACAGCCGGTTTCCCGAACAGCAAAAAATATCTACCGTCAAGCCTACCTTGCAAGCTGCAGTGCAAGCTGTAGAAAACTGGTGCCGCCAGCACAACCGCCCCCTGCCAGCCTACAACATTGAAATAAAAACCCGCCCTGAGTGGGATGACCTCAAAACTCCAGTGCCAGAAGCGTTTGCCCGCCTCGTGGTCGAAGAAATCCAGCGCCTGGGCATACGCAAACGCGCCTGCGTGCAGTCGTTCGACGTGCGCTCGCTCCAGGCCGTACATCGCTTGGACCCCCAACTGACCACCGCCTTGCTCGTGGAAAACAACCTTGGCTTAGAAGCCAACCTTCAGATACTAGGCTACATACCGCCCATCTACAGCCCTAATCATCAATTGGTAAATGCTGAAACTGTACACCTGGCGCACGCCAAAGGTATGCGTATCATACCCTGGACGGTAAACGACACCCAGGATATGAAGAAACTCGTTGACATGGGCGTGGACGGTATCATCACAGATTATCCTGACCGAATACCGCAGTGAGGGCGTATTTTTGCCTTTGCCTTCGTCAAAAGTACTTGAACCCCTGCCCCGCCTCCAACTTCTGCAGCGTCTCGTAGATGAGGCGTATCACGTTGTTCACGTCTTCTTTGTGCGCCATCTCCACAGTAGTGTGCATGTAGCGCAGCGGCAGCGAGATGAGTGCCGAAGGCACACCACCGTTGGAGTAAGCAAAGGCGTCGGTATCTGTACCGGTGCGCCGCGAGGCTGCCTCCCGTTGTATAGGTATTTCCTTTTCCTGGGCGGTATCAATAATGAGTTGCAATAGTTTGTTGTGTACGGCGGGGGCATAAGTTACGGAAGGGCCACGCCCACTGCGCACGTCACCCAGTTTTTTGGCGCTCATCAGCGGGGTGGCAGTGTCGTGGGTGACATCTGTAACAATAGCCACGTGGGGTTTGATGGTTTGGGCAATCATCTCAGCGCCGTGCAAACCCACCTCTTCCTGTACAGCATTGACGATGTAGAGCGAGTAGGGCAGTTCAATGCGGTTTTCGTGCAGCAGGCGCGCCACTTCAGCAATACAAAACCCGCCCATGCGGTTGTCGAGGGCGCGACCTACAAAGTAGCGATCGTTGAGCACGATCATTTCATCCTCATACGTAACGACGCAGCCCACGTGGATGCCCATTCCGAGCACCTCTTCCTTGTCTTTGGCACCCACATCAATGAAAATATTTTCAATCTTTGGCGCGAGGTTGGCATCATCACCCACACGAACATGGATGGCTGGCCAGCCAAATACGCCCTTCACTATGCCTTTAGAAGTATGAATATTGACCCGCTTAGAAGGGGCAATGAGGTGGTCGGATCCGCCATTCCGAATGACACTGAGGAAGCCATCGTCAGAGATGTAGTTGACAAACCAAGAGATTTCGTCGGCATGGCCTTCGATAACTACCCGGTAGTCCTTGCCGGGGTTCACGATGCCGTACACCGTGCCATAATTGTCCAGGTGCCAGTCATGGATGTAAGGCTTGATATACTCTAGCCACATTTGCTGGCCTGGAGCTTCAAAGCCAGTAGGGGACGCATTGTTGAGGTACCTACGAAGGAAGTCCTCCGATTGTGCGGTCATCACCATCATAGCAAGTTGGTTATCGTTTTGGCGGGCTTGGCACGGCTGCCCATCGCAGCCCTGCCAGTCCATTCCATACGGCTCGCAAAATTAGCAAATACCTGTGGGAAAACAGGTGGTTTTTCGTGTTGGTGCTCTGCCTGGCTAGGGCATAGTGCTGCACTATCCCCCGTGAGCCTCGCTCCAAACACGTGGATTCTGCCTCCAGGCGCGCAGGGTTTCTATATCACTTTCCAAAAGGCTACCTTCCTTTTCTGCTACTTCAATGAGTGTTTCGTAATTGCTGAGGGCTAGCCAGGGGCAGGATGCTGCAGCAAAAGCCGCCGCAGCTTCCGGCAGGCTGTAGGTAAACACGGCTGCCACTCCAACCACTTCTGCTCCGGCGTTGCGCAAGGCTTCTACGGCGCTTAGGCAACTACCCCCAGTAGAGATGAGGTCTTCTATCACCAGCACCCGGCTGTGAGCAGGCAACTCTCCCTCAATCATATTGCGCCGCCCGTGCTCTTTGGCTTTCGCCCGAACATACACAAAGGGGCGCTGCAGAGCTTCGGCCAACAACACACCGTGCGCTATACCAGCTGTGGCTACGCCAGCTATGACCTCAAACGGCTCCCATGCCTTCGACAACTCTGCAAAACTCTCTACCACCAGGCGGCGTAGAGCCGGATGCGAGAGAATGACCCGATTGTCGCAGTAAATGGGCGAGCGCAACCCCGAAGCCCAGGTAAACGGCCTTTGCGGGCTGAGCTGAATTGCCTTTATTTGCAGCAATTCTCGCGCCAATGCGTGCGCAGTATTCATACCGATTTGAATGTCAATGTGTTTGTCAAAAATGACCGCAAATGTATAAAATATACGTCAATCGAACGCCTTTAGTGTTGAGCACTGCACCGCCCGCTACCCCTGATACCTCTCAGTTGGTAGCCCCTTATTCAGGCCAGCCTAAAACCCTGTTGCACTATGTAGATATGATGGAAAAAAGCCGCCGGTTCCAGCAAGTAGTGCTTTTCTACGATGATGTAACCAAGCTCTTCCAGGATTTTTGTACGCACTTTCAGATAGTGGAGGCCGCTGGAGGCATTGTCTATAATGAGCGCCAGGAAATCTTGCTCATCTTTCGCCGAGATACATGGGACTTGCCCAAAGGCCACATAGACCCCGGCGAAACTCCTGAACAGGCCGCCCTCCGCGAAGTGCGCGAAGAAACTGGCCTGCAAGAACTAGTTTTGCACGACTTTGCCGGCATGACCTACCACACCTTCCGCGACCGTCAAAACCGGCGCACCCTCAAGCCCACTCACTGGTTTCGTATGTCTGCCCGACAAACGACACTATGCCTACAAGCCGAAGAAGATATTGAACAAGCTGCCTGGGTCACCTCAGAATCCTTCGCCCAGCTACGCTCCAATGCATTTGAGAGCGTGTCAGAATTGCTCACACAAGAATGGACACGAATTAAAACCTGATTTTAACACTCGAACGCATAGCTACACAAATTTTTGCCGGACTGAACCTCAATAACTTACATAGATTTTTTGTATCAAAAAATCAGTTGCAGCCCTTTACAAATACCTCTAATGGTTGTATCTTTGCAGCCGATTTCCATGACATATCCACATCAAAATCTGCCATTGCAATGCTGAAACTGCTTGTTGCCTTCGCCTTGTTTCTCCTTAGCGCTCCATTCCTGTGCGCCCAGTCCATCGAAGTGGCTACTTTTGCCGGTCAACGTGGCCCCGCGGCCAAAGTTGCCGCCAGCAATCCTGACCAAGCATTTTATACCGACCAGGAAAGCAAAACCTACTTCATTGACTTTGAAAACCTCTCTGTAAACCTGAGCGACATCGTGGTAAAGAACGCACAGGGCAAGGTAGTTTTTAAAGATGAAGTAGCCAGCCTGCCAGTCAATACTATTTACGAGCTGGATCTGAGCCGCATGTCGTCCGGGGAGTACGAAATTGAGTTGCACTCCTACACCGGCGTCATTCGCAAGCGGGTAACGCTGCCGTAAGGGGGGCCTACTGCCCCATTGATGAAGGCCTATGCTGGAATGCTCTGGCGGAAGTCCTTTTGCAGCACGAGGTTGAGGTTGGTCATCACCACCTCACCCATGGTACGGCATTTCAAAAAGGCGTCGTTCTCATGGTGCTGAGCTAGCTCTTCGGCCAACATGGCGGTCTTCTCCGGCGTAGAAATCTCATCTTCCGTCATGCACTGCCACAAAGCATCTAAGCGGGTTTTGGTAGCCCTGGCTCGCATAGCTATCAGACTTCTTTCCTCTAATTGGTACTGCGCCACGGTTTCTCGGTTCAGGCAGCGCATGCCCATTTCGATGATGGGGTTATTTTCCTTGAAGTACTGCGGCAAGTAGAATCGCTTGCGCCCTTCATACGACTGCTGGTCAAAGTCAATGGCACGCATTCGAAACTGAGAGCCTTCAATGTCGGGTGTTACGGCCACTACATAGTTGTAGGCGCGCATGTCGCCCAATAGCCGTACAAAACAGCGCTCGTTGAACTTGACAAACTCCTTGGCTATGCGCACCTGGTTGAAGGACTGGCTGCTCAGATGATCGGCAATAAACTCATCGCCCGGTATGCCCACAATGTGCTCTTCAATCATGGTGATGCCATCTACCAAATACATGACGCTGTTGGGCGAGAGGAGTTCTTCCAACTCTAGGCCATAGACGCGGGAGGCGTCGGCGCGCTTGATGTAGAAGTGGTCGTAGTTGTCGTTGAGCCGGTTGATGATGCGAATGCGAAACGGCTTGGTATTGCCAAAGGTACAGTAGTCTATGCGAGCCACAGTAAGGTGTTCGGCCACGCTGAGGTCACCATCGGTTTTGAGCAGAGCATACATGCTGGTGAGCGCCAAGAACACCTCCGGTCGGTCAGATTCCGAAAAATAGACGGTTTCCCAAAGAGTATCACGGCCGTTTTGGTCCAGCAGTGGCGTAGATGATTCATAGCGAGTGAGATCTTCGTAGTGCAACGGTAGGGCACGGGCGCGCCCGTAGCGACGCAGGTAGCGCAGCAAGGGTTCGTATATGCGAAAGAGCACTTTTTTTCGGGAGGGTATCATAAAATTTCCTGGTTGGGCATGTCCAGCTTACTGTTTCAAAGATACAACAGAAAAATTGGCTTGCGACTGTTTATGCTATTTTGACCGCAGTAAGTCGCGCTAAACAGGCTATTTTTGCGTTTTTAACAGCGTGTGTAGCCGTGCAGCGCCTCGGCACTGCCAAATTTCTTAACCTTTTGATACACTATGATGCGACTGCTTCATGTAATACTTTTTGCAAGTGTGCTGATACTGGCCGGGAACTGCGGTCCGAAGGCCGACCAAGGCGCCCGATCGGGCAGCACTGACGCTGCCACTCCTAATGTAGTACGCATTTACACCCATCGCTACTACACCACCGACAAGCAAATCTTCGACCAATTCACAGCCAACACTGGCATCAAAGTGGAGGTAGTCAAAGACACCGACCAAAAACTCCTGGCCAGGATGCAAGCCGAGGCTGACAAACCGCAGGCCGATATCTTCATTGCTTCTGACGTCATCTACCTTGAGGAAGCTCGCAAAGCTGGGCTGCTGCAGCCCTTCTCCTCTCCCATTCTCGACCGCAACCTGCCCACTCGCTACCGCGATAATACTGGCCACTGGGCAGCCTTGGACAGAGGCGCCGTGGGGCTAGCTTTTGCCAAAGGCAAGGTGGACTTGAGCACGCTCTACGTCTATAATGATATTACTTCTCCAGTTTGGCGCGGTAAAATCTTGCTGGGCGACCCCCGCAAGGCCTCTAACCGAGGCCTGGTAGCCGGCCTCATCGCCGTCAATGGCGAAGCTGCCACCGCCAAATGGCTACAGGGCCTGGTGCAAAACAGTGTACCCGGCTTTAGCGCTGCCTCTGATTTCGACCTCATCAAAGCACTGGCCGCCGGGCAGGGCAACATGGCCTTAGTGCCCTCCAGTACCCTGCTGCAAATGATGGCCGGTGGCAATCCTGACTATGCCAAACCCGCCGAATCAGTGGGCTTTATCTTCTTGTCTTTTGCCGATCGAACCACTGTATTTTACATCTCCGGCGCCGGCTTGATCAAGGATGCACCCCACCGCGACCTGGCCGTGCTCCTGCTGGAGTTCCTCACCAGCGAGCAACAGCAAACAGCCTTCACTAGCGCTACTATTGACTACCCAGTCAATCCCATGACACTGCCGCATGAATTTATTGACAATATCGGAGGGTTTTACGAAATCAAGAAATCGCTTAACGAGGTAGCAGAACTCTACCCTGCAGCCGACCGGCTCATGCAGGCCGCAGGCTGGCGCAGCCCAGCGCAGTGACAGCGCTCAACGCACGCCTAAGCTAAAGGCCATTTTCCGATAGTCTTTTCGCCATTGTAAAAATCATTCGCTATGAAAAAATTACTGCTGATATGCCTAATGGCTAGTATGGTGCTGAGTTTCGGCGCCTGCCAACGCAAGAGCGGCTGCCCCGCCACGGAGAGTGCTCAGGTCAAAACCAACCGCAAAGGAGAATTGTCCACCAAAGGCGGAAAATCGCAACTGTTCCCAAAACAGATGCGTAGCAAACGCCGATAACACCTACCTTTACGCGCTGTTTTACATAGCTTTGCCGCCAAGCAAAGCCCAAAATACTGTGACACATGCCGCTGCTCCATCGCCCCCCTTTCCTACTCTATTCTGACGGCCAGGGAAATGTTTTTGAAGACACCTCGTTGTATGCCGTGGGCCGCAGCGGCTACTATGTGGATCCTGTACCTGTCGAAGACTGGATTGAACTACCCGACGGCGGCAACCTGTACGAGTTGCCCAACCGACGCGGGTTGGGTATGGATGTGAAAACTGGCCAGATACGACCCTGTGATAAAGGCTGGGCAGTAGCTGCTTTTGTGCCGCCGGCCCATACAGGGCTGTACCTTGCCGCATTTCAAAACGAACCGAAAGCGCAGCCCCTGCCACTGTTTTGCTACACAGCAGCAGGATATTACCGCGGCAAAAACTACGTACCAGCCTTACGCATCGAACCCGACATTCGCCAGGAGTGCGCCGGGTTTGACCAAAGCAAAGTACTACAAGGCATTGAGGCTCTGCGCCGCACATACCCCCAGAATCGCATTGTGGCCCACCTGGCCGACAACTGCGCCCTCACCTATCACTGCCCCGCCGCGCGCAACTACTTCATGGGGCGCTGGGAGTGCCCTGTGCCAGTATCACCCGCTTGCAATTCCAACTGCATCGGGTGCATATCCATGCAACCCCAGGAAGAGCCTGTACCCTCTCCGCAGTTCCGTTTGGACTTCAAACCCAGCGCAGCAGAAATCGTGGAGTATGTAGTACCCCATCTGGAAACCGCCCCATTCCCCATCATCAGTTTTGGCCAAGGCTGTGAGGGAGAGCCTCTGCTCATGTGGGAAACCCTGCGCGAGGCCATTGCGCAAATCCGCAAGTTCACCTCCAAAGGTAGCATCAACATCAACACTAATGGCAGCAAGCCCACAGCGGTAGAGGCCCTGTGCCAGGCTGGCCTCAACAGCATTCGCGTGAGTACCAACTCGCTTCAGCCACACTTGTACAATGCCTACTACCGGCCTAACAACTACCGATTTGAAGACATCCTGGAGAGCTTGCGCATCGTCAATCACTATGGTGGCTGGACGAGCATAAACTATTTCGTTTTCCCAGGCCTTACCGATACCGAAGCAGAGTACGAGGCTCTGCGGGCAGCTATTCGCAGCACTGGCCTCAAGATGATACAATGGCGCAATTTCAACATTGACCCTGACTGGTACTTGCAACGCGTAGGCGTAGATGACACCGGCGAGCCGTTGGGTGTCAAAAACCTAATGGCCATGCTGCGCCAGGAGTTTCCACACATCCGATACGGCTACTACAACCCGCCAATGGAGCGCATCCAGGGCAACTTTGAGCGAGATTTTGCTCATTGAGCTTAAAGCAAGGGAACTCCCCTAAGCCCACCCTCTACCCAAAAAGATACTGATGTACAGCCATCTTCCCAGGTAGCATGCTGTAGCACTATTCTTCTATCTGATCAAACAGCCGGGCCGAGCCAATGCCCAACCCAATAACCGAACGCAGCGCTTCCTCACTGCCGATGTTCACAAAACGCAGGCGCTCCTGGTTCACGTGAAAGATAAAACCATTAGTAGGGTTGGGCGCAGTAGGCACAAACACGGTGTGGTAGCCGTCCGGCAGGTTATCGGTGATGAAGCCGGTCATCCATACATTCGTGCCGAAAGGGTCCACCAGCACCACTCTGGAGAACGGCATCTTGTCTTTGCTAAACAGATGCCGCACCGTATCGCGCAGCACGCCGTACAAAGGCAGAGGTTTGAGCCAACGGTTTTCAAATTGCCCGAGCAACACTTTGCCCACGCGCGTACGCACCACTAGTCCAATGAGGAAGAACAGCACCAAGATAGCAGCCAGCACCAGCAGGTTGATCCAGAGTTTGTGCGAGCTATTTGAAAAGCCCAGCAAATTGGTCAATGGGCTGACGAACCCCATGACAAATTGGAAAATCAACCTCGTCACAACGATGAGCAACGCCAACGGCAGTACTACAGCAAAGCCGCCCAACATGGTGGTGACGACAGACTGGCGGAGACCTCCCCAAAAACCCACGCGAGGCTGGGGGGCACGTTTTCGGGTATTCATATAAAATGCGAATGACTACCCCTTGTAACACCAGCCATGAGCGTTAGGTTGGCCTATCTACTGTCCTGACGAGCAAATACTTTCTTGAGCAAGTCGGAAGTGCGCGCTGCCGGATTGGCTCTGATCTCGGCTTCTTTTTGCCGAATGAGCGCAAATAGACCAGCTAACGCCATGCGGGTCACGTGGTCGTCCAACTCGGGGTTAGTTTTCTTGACTAGCGGTATGCGGTTGTAGGCCATTACGGCACCGCGCCAGTATTCGCGAGCGTTTACTTTGTCCAGCGCCTCCGTCACCACTGGGCGAAACGCCTGGTAGAGCGGGTCGTAAGTAGTGTGCTCCAAGTATTGGGTGGCAGCATCCTTTTCGCCCATGAGCACGTTCATGGCATCTCGGATCGTCATTTGCCGTATGGCATTCACAAAGATGGGTTTGGCTTGAGCGGCAGCATCTTCAGCTGCGCGGTTCATGCGCTCGATGAGCTGCTCTTCCACGTTTTCAAAGCCTGGCACAGTCTTTAACCTGGACACTATCTGTTGCGCTTCTTCCGGTAGTAAGATTTTGTAGGCGCTTTTGTAGTAGCCATCAGGTTTGGACAGAAAAGCCACCGCATCGCTGGCGCCGTTGTCAAGCGCTTCCTTGAGCGCGGCCCCTACTTCTGCTTCTGATAAGCCACCTGGCAGCGCCGATTTGGCTTTGTTGACCATATCTTTGAGGCCGCCTTGAGCAGGCAAAACAGCGGCCAGCAGCGCAAATGCGACCAACAAAAGAAACTGTTTGTGCATAGTACATCGAATTGGTTTGATTTGATTGTCATAACGCCGACCTAAGTGAAATGCTTGTTAAAAGCCTGTTAAAGATGCTCAACAGGCCTTCTTTCGCATCAAAAAACTAAAGGTTTCACAGATTTCAAGACTTAGGCATTGGGCATTTCACAAAAAGTTTTCATCTTCGCAGGCTGTAATCACCTTTTTATTCACAAAAAACATTTCGTTTGGCAAAGCGATTTTCCGAACCTGACCCCAATAGGGCGCAATATCGGATAAATGACCAAATCCGCATCCCTGAAGTTCGCCTGGTGGGGGATAGCCTGGATAAAATTAGTGAAATTGTAGGCTACGACATCCAACCCGGCGTATATCCTACCCGAAAAGTAAAAGACTGGGCAGAAGCCGCCGAATTGGACCTGGTAGAAATCTCCCCCAACGCCGTGCCGCCGGTAGTGCGCATTGTGGACTTCAACAAGTTTCTCTACGACAAAAAGAAAAAGGAAAAGGAAATCAAGGCTAAGGCCGCCAAAACCGTCCTCAAGGAGATTCGCTTCGGCCCCAATACCGACGATCACGACTTCGATTTTAAGGTGCGCCATGCCAAGGGCTTCCTCGAAGAAGGCGCCAAGGTCAAAGCATATGTGCAATTCAAAGGACGAGCCATTGTATTCAAAGACCGCGGCGAGCTAATTCTGTTGCGCTTCCTCAAAGAGTTGGAAGAAATAGGCGCTCCCGAATCTCTGCCACGCCTCGAAGGCCGCCGGATGCACGTGGTAGTAGTGCCAAAAAAACTAGTAAAAAAGTAAGCCAGCTCAAAAATCCTGGACGACACTGTTTGTTTTTCCAAGCGAACGCCGTACCTTTGCGCTTCGTTTTCAAAAACTACTGCCATGCCGAAAGTAAAAACCAATTCCAGCGCCAAGAAGCGCTTTTCGGTGACGGGATCGGGCAAGGTTAAGCGCTTCAAGGCCAACACCTCGCATCGCCTCACTAGCAAAAGCCGCAAGGCCAAGCTGCGCAACCGCGACTCGGGCATCGTACATGCCGCCGACATGTCCCTGGTCAAGCGCATGCTCTGGATTTAACGCATCCTATTTTTTAACGAGAACGCAGGCCAGAGCCTGAAGCTGAAAAGCTGATGCCCTGCGTTGCACTAAAAACCAAGCTATATGCCACGCTCTGTAAATGCCGTCGCTTCCCGCCGCCGGCGCAAAAAAATCCTCAAAGCCGCCAAAGGCTACTTCGGCGCCCGCAAAAATGTCCTTACCGTAGCCAAAAATGCGGTAGACAAAGCCATGGGATATGCCTACCGCGACCGCCGTACCAAGAAGCGCGCTTTCCGCCGCCTGTGGATTGCACGCATCAACGCTGGCGCCCGCCAAAACGGCCTCTCCTACTCAAAGCTCATTCACTTGCTGAATATCAACCACATTGAACTCAACCGCAAAGTACTAGCCGACTTAGCTATGAACCATCCACAGGCTTTCTCGGCAGTGGTCAAGCAGGTGCTCTAGCGCATTGCAGTAGATGATTCAGCCAAAGAAAGGCGAAGATAACGGGCTTGCTCCCTTTGTCTTCGCCTTTCTTTGCTTACGCCTTGCAGCCATCACCAGCCTGCCGGGGCAGGGCCGCTCCAAGGGTTTTGGTAAGTTAGTGAATAGAATCATGCAGAGCACAGCGCAGCCGCCAGCAACCCGGCGCCCCTTGCACGCAGACAGGCGCCCTGTGCAAACCTTGCATGCCTGGGCTGCTCAAAAGAACATCCTTATAACCATGATTGGCCGAAGGCGCCCCTTGCGATTAAGACAACTTTAACTGCCAGCTTTGGAGCCTGCAGCTGTTAATATTTATTCATACTTGAGTGCCAGTGAAATACACTTTTTTTAAATGCCGTTTGAAGGCTTTCTTAAACGACCGTGACTTTTGTTTGTTAATACCCAACCTGAAAAATGCTAACTTTCGGGCATATTCCTAACCAGCACAAACACACTGCCGCATCATGAGCAAAACAGCGTTTTTTGACCGCTTTGCCAAACGTCACATCGGCCCAAGCGAAGTGGAATTAAAGGATATGCTGGCCATTGTAAAGGCCGATTCATTAGATCACCTCATCTACGAAACTCTGCCCGACAATATAAGGCTAAATCGGCCTTTGCAAGTACCGCCAGCGGTGTCAGAATACGAATACCTGGAGCAACTCAAGGGGATTGCCGCGAAAAACAAGCTCTACAAAACCTACATTGGCATGGGTTACTATGGCACCATAACGCCAGCGGTCATCCTGCGCAATATTTTCCAGAACCCCGGTTGGTACACTCAGTACACTCCCTACCAGGCCGAAATATCCCAGGGCCGCCTCGAAGCGCTGCTCAACTTCCAGACTATGGTAAGCGAACTAACGGGCCTGCCCATTGCCAATGCCTCTCTGCTGGACGAAGGCACTGCCGCTGCTGAGGCCATGCATATGTTCTTTGAGCACAAAAACAAGCGCGCCAAAGGCGAACCAGCCAATGAGTTTCTCGTGTCAAGCCAGGTATTCCCTCAGACCATTGCTATTCTGAAAACTCGAGCCAAGCACTTGGGCATCAGAGTAGTCATACAGGACGAAAGCCAGTTTGATTTTAATGAAAAAACCTTTGGCATCCTGCTGCAATATCCGGCCATGAACGGCGCTGTACAGGACCATCGCGCCCTGGTGGAAAAAGCGCGCGCCCATGAGGTGTATGTCACCATAGCTGCCGATATCCTTAGTTTGGCACTGCTCAGCCCTCCTGGGCAGTGGGGCGCCGACTGCGTAGTGGGCAACACTCAGCGCCTGGGAGTGCCTATGGGATATGGCGGGCCCCATGCCGCTTACTTCGCCACACGCGACGAATTCAAACGTGTCATTCCGGGCCGAATCATCGGCGTTTCGATAGACCGACAAGGCAACCGCGCCCTGCGCATGGCGCTCCAAACCCGCGAGCAGCACATCCGCCGTGAGAAGGCCACATCCAACATCTGTACCGCCCAAGCCCTCTTGGCTATCATGGCTGGCATGTATGCTGTATATCACGGCCCTCAGGGGCTACGTGCCATCGCTGAACGTATTCACACCCTGGCTGCTATATTGGCCGACAACCTCGCCGCCTTGGGTTACCATCTGCCTCATGCACACTACTTCGACACGCTGTTTATCGCTACCGATAGCAAACAGCAAGAGCGCATCCGCGAAATAGCGCTTGCGCATCAAGTCAACTTCTTTTATCCGACTACCAGCGGCGTACAACTCAGCCTGGACGAAACCACCCTGCTCAGCGATGTAGAACGCATTGCTCGCATATTTGCCGAGGCTAAAGGCATGGCGCTTTCTTTTAGCGCTCAGGAGCCTGCAGCACTGCGCCTGCCTGAATCCCTACTGCGCGATACACCCTGCCTGACACACCCCATCTTCAGCATGTATCAAACTGAGACCAAGCTAATGCGCTACATCAAGCGCCTGGAGAATCGGGACATCTCTCTGACCCACTCCATGATTTCGCTGGGCTCTTGCACTATGAAGCTCAATGCCGCCGCAGAACTCCTGCCAGTGAGTTGGCCGGAGTTTGCCAATCTGCATCCTTTTGTCCCTATAGATCAAGCGCAGGGTTACCAACAAATTTTCAAAGAACTGGAGACCTGGCTCAGTGACATCACCGGCTTTGCTGCCTGCTCGCTCCAGCCCAACTCCGGCGCACAGGGCGAATACACTGGCTTGCTCACCATACGCGCCTACCACGAAGCACGCGGTGAGTACCATCGCAATGTGGCGCTCATCCCTTCTTCGGCCCACGGCACCAACCCGGCCAGCGCTGTCATGGCCGGCATGGAGGTGGTGGTAGTACAATGCGATGAACATGGTAACATTGACGTGGACGACCTCCGCGCCAAAGCCGAACAATACCGCGACCGCCTTGGTGCTCTTATGGTCACTTATCCTTCTACACATGGGGTTTTTGAGGTGCGTATCCACGAGGTATGTGACATCATCCATGCTAATGGCGGCTTGGTATATATGGATGGCGCCAACATGAATGCCCAGGTAGGTCTCACCAGCCCAGGGAACATCAGTGCCGATGTGTGCCACCTCAACCTGCACAAAACCTTTGCCATCCCTCATGGCGGCGGCGGGCCGGGTATGGGGCCAATTTGCGTAAACGAAAAACTGAAGCCTTTCTTGCCTACGCATCCGCTTGTGCCTACTGGCGGCAAGCAAGGCATCGAAGCAGTGTCGGCGGCTCCCTGGGGCAGCGCCTCCATCCTGCTTATTTCCTACGGCTATATCCGTATGTTGGGGCCAGATGGCCTCACTGATGCTACCCGATACGCCATTCTAAACGCCAATTACATCAAGTCGAGGCTGGAGGGTGCTTATTCTATCCTATATGTGGGCGACCTGGGGCGCAGCGCACACGAACTCATCGTGGACCTACGCCCATTCAAATCGCTGGTCTCAGCAGAAGACGTAGCCAAGCGCTTGATTGACTATGGCTTCCACGCGCCTACGCTTTCCTTCCCAGTGGCAGGAACCATCATGATAGAACCCACTGAAAGCGAAAGCAAAGATGAACTAGACCGCTTCTGCGATGCACTCTTGCAAATACGCCAGGAGATAGACGAAATAGCCGCTGGCGACGCCAATGTAGAGTCGAACGTACTAGTAAACGCACCGCATACTGCCGAGATGGTCACTGCCGAAGATTGGTCTTTGCCATACTCCAGAGAAAAAGCTGCCTGGCCGCTAGCCTACCTACGTCAGGGGTACAAGTTCTGGCCAGCAGTAGCTCGCATAGACAATGCCTATGGCGACCGCAACCTAGTATGCACCTGCCCCCCGATAGAGGCATACGTGGTGCAAGAATAGAAGTATGTGAGAGTGGTCTTTTGCCGGAAAGCCGCACGAAATCTCACTTCACGCCTGCAAAGGCAAACCATTGCAACATCCCGTCGCAGTGGGATACGAGTACGAGACGCCTGGCGCCGGCGCGCAGCAGAGCGATATCTCTGACTTCTCCTTGGGTTTGAAAGCCGCTATAAGTAGAGCGTTGCGCTTCAAAGCCGCCTCTGCCATTGCCGCGCAAATACAGGCCATAGTCAGCGTCGTAGCGCCCAGCCTCCGGCTTAACGCGATACAAGTTGCCAGCTAGCAGGATGTCTTGCCGGCTATCGCCATCGAAGTCGGCTACGGCTATGCCAAACACGGGCGAGAGTTGAGCCTCCCAAGGCAAGGCTTTCACCTCGTAGCTGCCGTCGGCTTTGCTGAGCAGCAATGAAGTACTCAACCACCGCGCCTCTAGGTGTACAGCACGCTCCAGTTGCTGCGGTGTGAAGATGTCAGTAATGGTTTGTTCTTTGTAGTTTTCGTATTTGAGGTACTTTTTCTTGAGCGAGGGCATCTGCATGACCAAGTCGTGCCGCAGCACCATGGGGAAGGAGCGCTCCCCGTTGTAGGCACACAAGATCTGCTCTACTGTGCCGTTTTGGTCAAAGTCATTGACGTACAGGCTAATAGGTTTATCATCACTAGCGCGAAACCTAGAGTTCAGCCCGTGGTTGCCAAGCACGAAATCTGGGCGGCCGTCATCGTTAAAGTCACCAGCTTTGAGGCAGTTCCACCAGCCCGTCCAGGCATCCAGGCCGAGGGCTTGGGTTTGGTCGCTGAAGCGGCCCTGGTCGTTACGTAGTATGCGGGGTGCCATCCACTCGCCTACGATGACAAGGTCGGCATCACCGTCAGCGTCGTAGTCCGTCCAGAGGGCATCGCGCACCATGCCAATATTTTGTAGCATGGGGGCACGCTCGGTAGTGCCATTGCTGAAGCGCCCTTTGCCATCGTTAAGCAAAAGATAGGATGAAGCCGGTACACCGTACAAAAATGGCTTGAGCCGCGTACCTATGAACAGGTCAAGATCGCCGTCGGCGTCTATATCGGCAGCACGCACGCAGGCCGTGGGTTCAAACGAGCCTAAAGGCAGCGGATGCGGCGACTGGCTGAATCGTCCTTTGCCATCGTTGAGGTAGAGACGGTCCATTAAGTTGACAGAGGTGCCAGGAAACTCATTGCCGCCGCTGGCTACGTACAGGTCGAGGTCGCTATCTCCATCGGCGTCAAAAAATAGGGCATCCACATCCTCCGAGGCTTTGTCTTGTTCAAATGCAGGTAGCTTTACGTGGCTAAACCTACCGGGAGCAGCCTGTACATACAAAGCCCCCGGCTGGTCTTTGGCGCCGCCCACGTAGAAATCGTCCAGCCCATCTTGGTTTACATCGCCCACTGCCAGGCGCGGTCCTTCAGTGGAGAGCATGTGATAAATGAGACGGTCGCGGTCAAAGTCTACAAACTCATTTTCCTGGTGTACAAACGGCGGGATTTCAGCATTAGGCAACGCGCGAAAGAGAGGCTTCGGCTTTGCAGCCTGAGGCCAAGCAAAGCTGCCCTGCGTCTGGGCGTCTTTTATGTTCAATGAGACCTCGGCGTTGGCTTTCAACCCAGTCAGCAAACTCTGCCGGCCATCAGGCCATTGCACCCACAGAGTATCTACTACAGCTGCGGCGCCCAGGCCAAAGAGCAGGCGGTGGTCTACGGTAGACTCAAAGCCGCGCATGGGCATTTGCTCCAAATACTGCCACTGGCCATTACTACAAATGCCTACACGCGATCCAATAGCATAGTGGTTGGGGGTTTCGCCCTGCAACGTCACACGAAGATAGTTGTGCTGCGGCAGTATCTGCCTGGCCTTATTGCGATACACAAATGCCGGCATATTCACGTTGTTCACCACGAGGTCCAGGTCGCCGTCATTGTCCAGGTCGGCGTAGGCCGAGCCGTTGGAAAAGCTAGGCTGGGCCAGCCCCCACTCGGCAGCCTTGTTCTCAAAACGGAGCGTACCCAGATTGCGAAAGGCGTAGTTAGGCGTCGGCTCGGAAGGGATAACTTCGATGAGCTTTTTAAAATCTACGCCTTTTTCTGATACGACTGAAGCTTTGAACTCATCATCGGCCAGAAAGTTGAGAAAGTCTTGATCGGTGAGGTCTTGGTAGATACCGTTAGCCACAAAGATGTCTTTCCAGCCGTCGTTGTCCATATCAAACATGAGAGCGCCCCAACTCCAGTCGGTGGCTTCCACATGCGCCATACGGCCGATTTCGCTGAAGGTTCCGTTGCCATTGTTGAGCTGGAGCATATTGCGGGTAAACTGGTGATAGTATCCGTTGGTAACGCCGTAGCGATAGCGATCCCAGCTCTCGAAGGTGGTCTTGGTTTTGATTCGGGCGTCAGGTTCGGGCAGCATTTCGGTGACGAAGATGTCGGGCAGGCCGTCGTTGTTAATATCGGCCATATCGGCGCCCATAGAAGCAGCGCTGATGGAGCGCATTTGTACCTCGAGTACTTCCTGGAAAGTGCCGTCCTGGTTGTTGAGGTAGAGGTAGTCGCGTTCAAAGAAATCGTTAGAGATATACATATCCAGCCAGCCATCGCCATTGACGTCGCCCACGGTTACGCCTAAGCCAAAGCCGATGACGCTGCCGTAGATACCAGCCTGCTCACTGACATCGGTGAAGCGGCCACCATCGTTGCGATAGAGTTTGTCGCCGCCTTCGGGATCGCGCACAGGGCGTTCATTCTTGCGTAGATTGAAGGATCCGATAGCTTGGTAGGAGTTGTTGAGCATGTAGCAATCTAAGTCGCCGTCTTTGTCGTAGTCGAAAAATACTGCATGGGTAGAGTATCCTTTGTCAGCCAAGCCATAGGCTTCGGCTTGTTCAGAGAAAGTACCATCGCCGTTGTTGATAAAGAGTTCGTTCTGCTTGTTGTCGCCAGCTACATTGCCGGAGTTGCACACGTAGATATCCAGCCTGCCGTCGCCGTTCACATCGGCCATAGTCGCGCCAGTGCTCCAGGCGCGTTTTCCGGCCACTCCGGCCTTGTCGGTGATATCTTCAAAGCGGAAGTTGCCTAGGTTTCGGTACAGGCGGTTAGGCCCCATATTGGCGGTAAAGTAGAGGTCAGGTAAGCCGTCGTCATCCACATCGCCAATAGCTACGCCGCCACCATTGTAAAAATTGCGATAAGTGTAGATGTTGAAATCCTGGTCGAATCGCAGGCGATTTTCAAAGCGGATACCAGTGGCCGAGGCCGGTAGTAGTTCAAAGAGGGTGTTTTTACCGTCAGAGGGTGCATACTCCCGTGTACAGGCATACATCCACAGGGCCGGTGCTACGAGCAGTATTCGCATTGCCAGGCCACGGGCTACTAGGCCTGTCTTTACCCTGCTTTTTGTTGCATTTATTTTCATGGGTGTAGTTTGCAAAGTCATTGCTTTTTCTTTTTGTGCGCCTTGGGCGAAGTCAAATCCAAAAATACGGCTTTCACTCTCATATCGTCTTCTTTGAAAACAGAAATGCGCCGGTTGCCATCCACTTTGACATAAGCAGGCGATTTGTCTTCCGCTTTTTCAGACTCAATTTTGAGGAAATCGCCGCCGTACTGCTGCTGGAGCAGTTGCACTACTGCCTGCAATAGGCTATCCGACCACTGGGCTTTGTTCCAGGGTGCCCAAGCATCGTAGTGGTAATAGACGTTCATGCGATAGATGCGGTCGTCATCGTCAAATTCGGGGAAGAAGTTCATTCGCCCTGGGTGGGGCAGTTCGTCGTCCAGTTTGTACTCCACAGTGTTGTTCATAGGGCCTTCTTTTACTACTCCCTCGGCATTGAGTTGACGGCAGCGGTCATAGAAGTCCTGTCGTGCCATGCCAAAGGACATTCCCATAAACAAACTGTCGAAGCGTACTCCGCGCGCCAGTTCGCGTTTTTCCATCAGCAAGTAGGCGCTGCCGTCAGAGCAGGCTACCACAGCTACGCCCAGCACCAGGCAAAAACCAGCCCAACGATTGATCTTCATAGTGCAAAGATTGATTTAGCCATTTGCTTCTAACTCGGTGAGTTGCTCACTGGCCATTCTTGTTCATTTCAGATTCAAGTTGCCGTATTGAAACACCTGAATTGGTGCATCGTTCTTGGCTACTACTACAAGTCGGCGTTTCCCAACGCGCAGGCTAGTCATATCGCGCACCTCCCCCTGTACAAAAAAGCCCGACTCCATCCAGGGTACTGAGACAAAACCTCCCTGGCCATCGCCGCGTAAAAACAGGCCATAGCTGGCAGCGTAGATTCCCACTTCTGGCTTGGCGTGATAGAAATTGCCACCGAGGAGCAGATCCATACGACCATCTCCGTCAAAGTCTTCTGCCAGTATGGCATACACCGGTGCAAACTGTGCCTCAATGGGCAAAGGTACTGCCTTGAAGCGCCCGCTACCATCGTTCAAGAACACGGCTGTGCGCGTGTCAAACACCTGCGCTACCACTGCCGGGCGCAGTTGCTCCGGCGTAAAAATATCCTGGATGGTTTGCTCGCGGTAGTTGGCAAATTTGAGGTACTTTTTCTTGAGGGAGGGAATTTGCCGCACCAGGTCATGGCGTAAGGCCAGGGGATAAGCGCGCTCGCCGTTGAATACAGTGATGATCTGCTCTACAGTGCCATTCTGGTCAAAGTCGTTGACGTACATGGTTGCTGGTTTATCAGCGGCGGCTTTAAGGCGGGTATTCAGCCCCATATTCCCAGCCAGGAGATCGGGATGGCCGTCGCCGTTGAGGTCGGCTACACGCAGGCAGTACCAAAACCCATTGGACTGCTCCAGCCCCGCTACCTGGGTGATTTCTTCCAGTTTGCCGCCAGTGTTTCGATACACCCGGATAGACATCCACTCGCCAGCCACTATGAGATCGGGTAAGCCGTCACTATCTATATCCACCCACTGAGCGTCGGTAGTAAGGCCGCAGCGCAGTAAGCCGGTCGCACGTGCCTGAGTAACATCGCGGAAGTTACCCTTGCCGTCGTTCTCGAGCAAAAAGCCGTTTGCCGGTACGCCATATACAAAGGGTTTGAGCCGAGCACCCACAAAAAGGTCAAGGTCGCCATCACCATCCACATCGGCAGCGCGCACACAGGAGGTGCTCTCGTATTGGGCCGCAGGCAGTATCTGGTTGGATTTTCGGAAGTTGCCGCGCCCGTCGTTGAGGTAAAGCCTATCGGAAAGCGCAGGAGAAGAGCTGGGAAATTCGTTGCCACCACTACACACGTATAGGTCGAGGTCGCCATCGCCATCAGCGTCAAAAAACAGGCTGCCGAGGTCTTCAGCGGCTTTGTCTTCCTCCCATGTAGCCTGGCTCGCAAGTTTGAATCTACCGTCTTTACTTTGTATGAGCATTGCGCCGGCCTGGTCTTTGGCGCCGCCGATGTATATGTCTTCTAAGCCATCGCCATTCACATCGCCACTGCTGAGCTTGGGCCCCTCGCGCGAGAGCAAGTGGTAGATGAGCAGGTCGCGGTCAAAGTCCACAAACTCATTTTCCTGATGGCGAAAAGCCAGCCCAATTTCAGCTTGTTGTTCTGCAAATATCGTTGCAAGCCGAGCAGGAGGCGGTGGTGGGGAGTCGGCAGCATCTTTCTGCCAAAGTTCCAGAAACTGGTTCACGGCCAGACTCCTGCGTACGGTGTAGCGTCCATCCGGCCAGCGCAGCACCAGCGAATCCACCCGCGTTGCTTGACCTAGGCCAAAGTGGAGACGCGGGTCCACACAAGACTGAAAGCCCCGCATGGGATGCAGCTCGCGCGTGAGGGTCTGCCCGGCGCAATACACCGTTACCTGGGCACCGATGGCGCCTGTGTTTGGGGCTTCGCCACGCAGCATCAAAGTCAGGAAGCGATGTTGGCTGCGTTGGGTTTCGGCATTGTTTCGATAGATGAAAGGTGGCATATTTACGTTGTTCACCACCAGGTCGAGGTCGCCGTCATTGTCCAGATCGGCATAGGCCGAGCCGTTGGAAAAACTCGGCGCAGCCAGCCCCCAGGCATCAGCTTTATTGAGGAATCGCAGCCCGCCCTGATTGTGGAAGGCATAGTTGGGCACAGGTTCCGAAGGAATAGCATCAATGAGCGCCTTGATACCTTTGCCACGCTCGTTGAGCATCTGGCGTACGTTGTCGGGGTCGGAGTAGAAGTTGATGTAGTCCTGGTCGGTGAGGTCTTTGTAGATGCCGTTAGCTACGAAGATATCCTTCAGCCCGTCGTTGTCCATGTCGAAGATGAGCGCACCCCAACTCCAGTCGGTAGCATGTACCCCAGCCAGGCGGCCGATATCACTAAAGTAGGCGTTGCCCATGTTGAGGTGGAGCATGTTGCGGGTGAATTGCCGATAATAGCCCTGGCGGATGTTGAGCTGGTATTTGTCCCAGTTTTCAAACTGGGTTTTGGTCTTCATCCGGGCGTCGTCTTCGGGCAGCATTTCGGTGACGAAGATGTCGGGTAGGCCATCGTTATTAATATCGGCCATGTCGGCACCCATGGAGCCGAGACTGATCTCGGGCATACGCTGTTCGAGTTCTTCAGAAAAAACGCCGTTGCCCTGGTTGAGGTAGAGGTAGTCGCGTTCAAAAAAATCGTTTGACACAAAGATATCGGGCAGGCCGTCGAGATTTACATCGCCAATGGTAACACCTAGGCCAAAGCCAATGGCGCTGCCGTAGATGCCAGCTTGCTCGCTCACGTCAGTGAATCGGCCGCCGTCGTTGCGATAGAGCTTATTGCCGCCATCGGGGTCTCTGATGTTGCGCTGGTCTTTGATGAGGTCATAGCCCCCTACGGAGCGGATAGAGTTGTTGAGCAGGTAGCAGTCCAGGTCACCATCGCCGTCGTAGTCAAAAAAGGCAGCATGGGAGGCGAGCCCTTTGTCGTTGAGGCCATACTGGGCGGCGCTTTCGGTGAAGGTGAGGTCGCCGTTGTTGAGGAAGAGTTCGTTGTGGCGTTTGGGGCTGTTGGGATCACCGGATTTACAGATGTAGATGTCGAGCCAACCGTCGCCGTTGATATCGGCCATACTCACGCCGGTAGTCCAGGCGCCGACACTCAGGAGGCCGGCTTTTTCTGTGATGTCTTCGAATTGAAAGTTACCCTTGTTGAGATATAGCCGGTTGGACTCCATATTGCCACAAAAGAAGATATCGGGCAGGCCATCGTTGTTGATATCGCCAATACCCACGCCACCGCCGTTGTAGAAATTGCGGAAGGTATAGGTATTAAACTCCTCCGTATGTGCCAACTTGTTGACAAAGCGAATGCCAGTGTGCGAGGCGGGCAAGGCGGTAAACAGGGCGCCATCTGCAGGGGGGGCAGGGCGCTGTTTGTGGCAGGTGGTCAACAACAACAACAGGCAACAGACGCAGGCAAGGATATGCTTGATAGCCATACGGTGAAGGTTTGTTATGCGAAGCAAGCAAAAAGTCGCAAGGGATTTTCCGACAGCACGCGCGGCAGGCCGTTCGTCACAAAGGTAGCAAAGAACTGCAAAAGACGCAACGACTATGCCCACCACTTTTGCGCCTTGCCTGGCAGTAAGTACTTGCTCCGGGCGAAGTCTACTGTACTACTAAAAAACAAAAAGAGCAGGCATGCACTCAATAGCACGCCTGCTCTCAAGGAGTCATTATATTCTTAGATTAGTAGCCCGGATTTTGGCGCAGGTTCGGGTTCGCATTGCGAGCCGGCTGCGGAATCGGGAATACAATCTTATTGGCATCAGAAGCAGGCTTAAACGCCCAGGGGTCGCCCCAGCGGCCGAAGCGGATAAGGTCATTGCGGCGCCAACCCTCGTAAAACATCTCGCGGCCACGCTCAGCAAGGAGTTCGTCGGCGTCGAGCGAAGTCAGGTTGGGCAAGCCGGCACGCGTGCGAATCTGG
The DNA here is from genome assembly GCA_938015595.1 of uncultured Saprospiraceae bacterium. Lineage (GTDB taxonomy): Bacteria > Bacteroidota > Bacteroidia > Chitinophagales > Saprospiraceae > UBA2329. The sequence continues at coordinate 334,908 of CALLPI010000002.1, forward strand.
TTTACCAGCGTTACAGCGTTAGCATCGCCAGCATTCTTGCGCCAGAGCACTTCAGCCTTCATCAGAATTACGTCTGCATAGCGGAACAGCGGAAAGTCATTGCTCAGGTTGGGCGTAGCACCAATGGCAAACTCGTACTTGCCTACACGAGCACCAGCTTGGCGGTAGCAATTGGGCTCCAGAGCATTCACCTCAGGTGTGAAGTTGAGCGGTGGCCCATCTGGATCGTCGGCACTGGAATCCAGCAACTGGACGCCATCAGCAGAGAACTGCGGGCCAGCATGGAAATTGCCACGAATGCGCTGATTGCCAGATACTCCCTTGCGCTTATCAGCATTGCTGTAGGAGTTGTAGAACTCCTGCAGGGTGCAGTAGCCATTCCAGGGTTGCTGTTGCAACTTGAACGTAGCCTGGCTGGCGTAGTGAAGCGTCATCTGCGCCAGGTTGAAGCCTTGCGCCTGCGCCTCGTCGTAAGGAATGACAAAGATGTTCTCGTTGGAGCCACTATTGTTGGTGTTGAAGTTGGTAAAGTAGTCACTTTCCAGCGAGTACTTGCCGGAGTTGATGATCTCCGTCAAGGCAGCATCGGCCTTGTCCCATTGTGGTGTCCCAGTATAAACCTGAGCATTCAGGTAGAGCTTGGCCTGAAGAAACTTGCCCGCCCAGTAGTTCATACGAGCATAGGCAGCACCGCCTTTGTCGGTGGTAAGCTTGGGCACACTGGCGTTCAACTCAGATTCGATGAAGTTGTACACTGCCGTGCGGCCAGCAGCAAAGGTGGCACCATTGGCCGGGTTGGGATCGGAGGTGGCAAAGCTGGTCACGATGGGTACGTTACCGTAAGCGTCCAGCAGCCAGTAGTAAAACAGCGCGCGTAGGGTGCGCACCTCGGCAATGAAGGCTTCTGCCTGGGTAGCGGGCACTTTGCCTTCGCTCACCAATTTGTTGAACAGGTCAATGACGCGGTTGCAGTTGTTCACACCGCCATAAAGAAAGTTCCAGCCGTTGTTGATAGCTTCGTCGGCAGGTGAAAACTGGTGGCGGTGCGTGCGCAGCCACTGGCCGCCGTCAAACCAGTCGGCGCCACGATGCGGAATCATAATTTCGTCGGACGACACCTCCTGCAGGGAGAAAATGTTGTTGTGATTACACCAGCCGTACAGCGAAGTGTAAGAAGCGCCCAGGGCAGCAATAAACTGGGCCTCGGTAGTGGGAAAATTGGCATCCGTCAGGTTGTCGAAGATTTCTTCGTCCAAATTGGTACAAGACTGACTGAACGGCGCCAGGAACAGCAGCAGAAGTAAAGACTTCAGCAGCATATTTTGGAAAATCCTACTCATAATTTTTCAGTTTTTTTTGAAATTTTTGATATCTCCCAGTAGTGGTATAACGCCACTCACCTCGGAGTGTTCAACTTAAAATGTCACATTAGCGCCAAAAGTAAGAGTTCTTGCCAGGAAAAACGTGTTGCGGCGATCCAGACCGGGGAACAGCGGGTTGCCGTTCAGGTTCTGGAAACCGCCGTTGTCAGCGTCGCCTGGGTCAGCATAGCGCGGCGACGGGTCCACGCCAGTGTAGCCCGTGATGACAAACAGGTTCTGGCCAGCCAGGTAAAGGCGCAACTTGGACACGGCCTTGCCCTTAGGCAGGTTGAACGAGTAGCCCAGGGTGGCGTTGTCCAGCATAATGTAGTCGGCTTTTTCTACGTAGAAGCTGGAGAATTGCGGAGCGTCGCGCAGTTTTTCGTCGAAGTACTTGGTCTTCACAATGTTTTCAATATTGCGTGAGCCAGTGCCCAGCGGTTCGTAGAACACGCGATACATGTTGGCCAGTTGGTGGCCGAAGTCACCGCGCAAGAAGAAGTTGAAGTCAAACTGCCCCATCTGGAAGCTGTTGTTAAAGCCCAGTGAGAAGCGCGGCAGTGCATTGCCGAAGGGTATGCGGTCGAGTTCGTTGATCTGGCCATCGCCATTGACATCTCGGAAAACGAATCTGCCCTGATCACTTACTCGCTCAAACTGCAAGCCCCAGAATTGCCCCAGGCGCTCGCCAGCGCGTACCACTACAGTGGGGTTGTTGTTCAAGCCCGGCGCTCCTGGTGAGGTACTGAAGTCAATGAGTTCGCCACCTGTCTGGAAGAACTTGAACTTGGCATCCGGCGCGCTCACAGTATCCAGGACAGTGTTGAAGGTGGAGAGCACCAGGTTGGGATTCCAGCGGAAGTTGCCCTTGTCCATGGTATAGCCCAAGGCAAGCTCCAGACCGTTGTTGCGCAGCACTACGTCCTCGAGGTTAGCCCAGGTGCGGGGTGCGAGGTTCGGCGGTACAGGCACTTGTACATTGAAGATGAGGTCGCGGGTACGACGCGAGTAGTAGTCTATGCTGGCTGTGAGCTTGTAATCCATCATGGCGATGTCCAGGCCGGCATTCAACTCACCCTTGGTTTCCCAGCGCAAGTCGGGGTTGGCATTGGCCGTAGGACCAATGGCAGGCACGTAGGCGCCGTTAAAGAAGAATGACCCCTGACGACCAAACTGCTGCTGCGACAAGCCGCCGAAGGGCGGCAGGCTACCCGTTTCGCCATAGCCTACGCGCAGCTTGAGATTGTCCACGCCGCCAATGTCTATCAGATTGCTCAGCGTCACCCCGGCACTCACAGCAGGGAACAAGCCCCATTTGTTGTTGGCACCGAAGCCCGTAAAGCCCTCTTGACGGAAGGAGGCCTGCAGGAAGTATGTATCGTCCACATTCAGGTTTACCCGACCGAAGAAGGCGGCAATTTTCTGACGGCTTCGGTAGCTACCCATGTTGGCGCGGGCATTGGGCAGGTCAAGACCAAAGTTGAGGTTGTTGAAACTCAGATCATTGGAGATGAAGTTGCCGTTTTCAGCATTAAAGCCCTGGAAGTCTAATTGTTGGTAAGAATACCCCCCCAGGATACCAAGGGTGGCTTTGCCCAGGCTCTTCTGGTAGTTGGCGTGAGTTTCAAAAAGGCGCGACAGGTCCTCCTGTGTGGAGCGCAGCGCCAAGCCATTGCGGTTGAAGCCGCGGAAGTAAGCGTCGTTGTCGTAGTACTGGCCGAAAAGGCGGTTTTCGCGCTGTACAGTGTAGGCAGCTACCACGTCGAGCCCTTCTGCGAGCTTGTACTGGGCGCGGCCTCCTACCACAAGCCCCTTGATACTGCCTTCATTGACGCCCTGCTCCAGGATAGCTACTGGATTGAAGTAGTCGAAGTTTTCTTCCTGATAGTAGCCACCGTACTTGCTGCGCAGCGGGTCGGTAGAATTGGCACCGAATCGTACTGGCGCTGTAGGGTTGTAGAGTGTGGCGTAGCGGAAGGCCTCCACAAAGCCAAAGTTGGCATTGCGCTCGGTAGCACTCAGGTTGAGATCCATCGTCAGGCGGTTATTGAGTGCTTTCTGACTGAGGTTGAGACGACCGTTGAACTGGTCGAAACCGCTGACGTTGCTGATACCGTTGATGTTGCGATAGTTAAGCGACGCACGGTAAGTACTGCCATTGCCCAAACCGCCGGATAGCGCAAGGTTGTGCACGTGCGAGATACCGTTGCGCGTCACTTCGTCCATCCAGTTAGTACTGGAACCGCGATTCACCGACTGGCCGCGCAGGCGCACAAACTCGGTGGCATCCACCGTAGGCACGCGGCGTGCAATGGATTCTGACGACACATAGCCGTTGTAATCTACGTTGCTGAAGCCCTTGCGGCCTTTCTTTGTGGTAATGATGATCACGCCCGAAGAAGCACGCGTTCCGTAGATGGCCGCAGCTGAACCATCCTTCAATACATCAATGGATTCGATGTCATTGGGGTCTACTAGGCTCAGCGAGCCGCCAATAAGCCCGTCAATGATGATGAGCGGCTGAGTGTTGGCCCCCAACGTGGACAGACCGCGCAAGCGCAACGTGAAGCCACCGTTGGGGTCAGACCCTGGACGTGCAATGGACAGACCAGCCACCTTGCCCTGAATGAGTTGGGTGGGGTCGTTCACATTGCCTCGGTTGAAGTCTTCAGCCTTCACACTAGTCACAGAGGAAGTCACTTCTTTGTTGCGCTGGGTACCGTAGCCCACTACCACTACTTCGTCCAGCAATCGACCGGCGGAAAGTGCCACATCAATGGTGTTGGACGTGCCGATGGTCACGCGCTGCGAAGCGTAACCCGTGTAGGAGAACTCCAGTTCCGTGGCTCCGGCAGGCACATTTACAGAGTACGTGCCGTCCACCTCGGTAATGGTGCCCACGCTGGTACCAATGACCAGGATATTGGCGCCGATGAGCGGCTCTTTAGTGGCTGCATCGGTTACAGTGCCCTTGATGGTGCGCTGAGCCGTAGCCCAGGAACACAACAACAAGCCTGCTACCAGAAGCAACCCTCGAGAAAAGTAGTTGACTCTAAGTTTCATACATTAGGCTGGTTTTGGTTAAAAAATTTTTAGCTGTTTACTCCTATGTGTTCATTGGGATGCTTGTGCGTATTTTACAGATCGGTGGTCTTCAATGGCTTTGGAGGCTTCAAGTCGCTTTTTGTATTCCGCACACTAAGATAAGGCAAAAATCTGGAAATAGTCTCTAAAAAACAAAATACCTGCACTAATTTTTTTTTTGCTTTGGAAATAGCGAAATATTATTGTGATTTATCCAAATTCGTTTCCAGGCGTTATAGTAACGTCTAAAGGTGTTGTATGCTGCTTCGATCACTGTTTTTTGTCATGCTGTGCCTACTCTGGGCAGGAAACGGCACCCTGGCCCAAAGACCTGATCTGATTTTCCGCAAAAACGTGGAGCGCATAGATATTCCCTTTGAATACGAGAATCACTTCATCGTCATCAAAGTATTGCTCAACGATATCTTCCCCTTGCGCTTCATCTTTGATACTGGTGCAGAGCACACCATCCTCACCCAACGCGAAATCACCGACCTGCTGCAAGTAAACTACGCGCGCCGCATCCCTATCATGGGAGCCGACATGCGGCAGGAACTGTATGCCTACCTGGCCATTGGTGTAAAGTTGAGTATGGAAGGGCTAGTAGCGCCCAATCGCACTATATTGGTGCTAGAGGAAGATTATGTCAACTTTCAGGAGTTTGCCGGCATCAACGTGCACGGCATCCTGGGAGCAGATTTATTTCGGCGCTTCGTCATTCGCATCAACTATCAGCAGCGCGTCATTTCACTCATAAACCCCACCACATTCAAACCGCCGGGCGGTCGCTTCATCAAGATACCCCTGATCATGGAGCGCAACAAACCCTTTGTAGAATTGCTGGCTGTTATCAGCGACGAAGCACCGGCGCCCTACAAGTTTCTAGTGGACACCGGTGCCGGCCTGGCTTTGTTGGTCTATACCAACTCTCACCCCAACCTACGGCTACCGCCCACTGTCATTCGCAGCCGCCTAGGTATGGGGTTGGGTGGCGACATCGAAGGCGTCATGGGGCGCATTCACCGCTTACAATGGGGCAGCATAGAGCTGTACGGGGTGATTACCAACTTTCAGGAATTGCCCTCGCCAACGGACTCTCTGCAACAACTCCTTAATAGAAACGGCATCATTGGCAATCAGATTCTCAGCCGTTTTCACGTCATCTTCGACTACACTAACCAATGGCTATACCTCATGCCCACCTCAAAGACTACATCGCAGTTCAAAAGCGAAAAAAGCGGCCTGTACCTCACGGCCTCTGGTCGTCGGCTGGACACCTTCACTGTGTATGACATTGTGCCTGGCAGCCCCGCCGAGCAAGCTGGCATTCAGATTAACGACCAGGTGCGCTCCGTCAATGGCTGGCCTGCGGCTTTTCATTCGCTGGAAGAACTGACCAACAAATTTTATGGCAAGCCTGGCAAGAAGATGCGCGTAGTCATTGAGCGCAATGGCCAGCGCATGACCGTGTGGTTTGCACTGCGAGAGTTGATATAGCATAAATGTATACTTCGACGACTTGCCAAGTTTTTTGCGCCACATCTGCAAATCATGCACAAAACTTGGCGTTGCCCAACATAGGTAGGTGCATACAATGGCAAATAGAGATACCTTTTGTGGAAAGTCGTTTCAGTATAAGGTTCTCTGTTTAGATGTTCAAAGATACTGATTCTTAGGGCATTTATTAAATGCGAGGGGCAGCTTTCAGTTGCAGGTGGAGATCAGATCAACCTCCACCTGCCTCCTGTCCGGTGGTTCATTTGCCCTACTCCTTGCGCAGGAAGAGCTTTTGGGCATCCACTTCAGCAAGGTCTAAGCCGGGCGTGGAGAGTACAAAGTAAATCCTCTCGCCGCTGAGGGGTAGGTTCATGGCAGCTACATCCTGCCCACCCAATTGCCAGGCCAGGATCGGCGTACTGACCACATCCGCTACGAAAAAGGCGTCTTGCACCAAGGCAAAATCATGCGTGCGGGGGGCTGCCGGGGGGTAAAAGGCCCTAATGGCACCGGTAACAGGGTCAGTGATGCGTGCGGCACCAGCAAAAATAGCCTTCAAGCGTGCAAAGCCAGGGCGAGTAGTTTGAAATCGAAGTTCAATCCTGTAATCGTCATCCGGCGTACCATATGGAAAGCCCAATAAAACCACTTTATGCCCTGGCTCGGCTTGATAGAGCATATTGCTGTCATTGGCTGCTATGCGGCCTTCTTGCACCACGAGGTTTCCGCGGTGTGCTTTGCCGACAAATGCAGCCTTGGCAACGTGCCAGTCCAGGGGTATTTGCATGATGACGGGGTCGGAGCAGTCCACCTCCCATGTTGTACCAGGGATACAAGCAATTTTATACTCCAGGCGTACTACAGTGTCACGAGTTACCACCCTTGAGGTACCCTCGCTTTGCTCCCTTCGGGTTATGCGGGCAGGTATATCACAAGCTGCTACAATGATTTCCCTGCCAAATTGGGGTCCCTGACACTGACTGTCCGAAAGCCTACCGCTGGTTTTGAAAGAAGCCCCTGCAGTCACTTCCACATTGAGGATCAACTCCCCTCCTTCTCCTTTGATTCGAGCTTCCACTTGTTGTTTGAATTTGCAGGCAGCCAGTAGTGTACACCCAGCCAAGGTCAATGCGGCTAAGATTTTGCTGATTTTCATGGCAATATTTTTTTTAGTTTGAAAATAGTTTGACAGCCAGCTCTCACTCTTGGATGAAGAATCCGTCTGATTCAATGGCGATGGGCCGGTTGCGGAGAAAACCCTCCAGCACAATGGGTACGTCGGGCAGGGTGCGTACGGCGTTGCGTTCAAAACCGACGATCATTTCGGGGATGCCATCGCTATCAATGTCGCGCAGTTCGGTAAAGACAGCAGGCACGCTGTTGTCAGCGTTGATTTTCTCCTTTTTGCAGGCCGTCAATGCTGTGAGGCAGAGGCACAGGGAGAGGAGGGTCAAACTCCGGAAAATGGGTTGTTTTTTCATTGCAAAATGATTTTTAAAGTGAAACAATACACTCCAAGGCATACCGGCATGGGTATGCGGCGCTAGCGTGGGTGGAAAAAACCAGAATGGTTTTCGTTGCTCTACAGGTACAAATTTACCCTACTGGGACACCTGCTCTCAAGTACAGTTATCGGAGCGTTTCGGGGCAGATCCAGGAGAAAATAGAAGCAAAAAAGCAGATGGCTATAGTACAACAAAAAGAAAATCAGCGCATTGGAAAGCCATTTATTTCGTACACAAAATCCGACTTTTCGTCCCAAGCTGGCCAGGAGCGCGCTCGCCTATCGCAAAATCACCTTCTGGGTAGCGGCGCCAGCAGGGGTGCGCAGGCGCAGTAGGTACGCACCGGCAGGAAAACCAGATACCTGGAACGGAAAAAGACTCCCCGGTGGATATGCCTGCGAGTGCAACAGGAGACCTTCTATGGAGTACAGTTCGAGGGCGAGGAAAGCAACTACTTTGGTTTCCACGTAGAGTACGTCGCAGGCTGGGTTAGGAAAAATCTTGATGCCCGCCAGCGTTACTTCATCTGGGCTTCTAACGCCCACTACGTCCATTTCGATACGCTGCTCAAAAATATCGATGAGCACAGTATCTTCAAATTCCACGGCATCTTGCAAAGGCAGGATCATGTCTTCGATAATGATAAGAGCCTCCATCAGAGGTTCGATGGATTGGCCCAACTGCGGCATACCTTTGCCTGAAGCCGCAAACTCAATGACGCCTGGCTGCGGCGAGCGCCAGAACTGCGCAGAGGTTGGGGTAGCCGCCACAAACATCAGGTTGGGGTTGATGGTGTTGGGCAATACAGCTATGGGCACACCTTCTGATATCATAGTGGGGTTTATTCTCATTTTGAAAGCTATGGCCAAAGGTTGCGCTGTGGGTGGGAAGCCAGGCGGCACAATGTAATCCACCACTAGCCTCACCTCGGTGCCTGGGCCAGCCACGGGAGGCTCAAAACGGTAGCGCAGGTGTGGACGCACCGGCACAGGCAGTACCTGCGGCAGCAGGTAGGGTTGCGGCGGCGGAAAGGCCGTCGTCTGTACGCTGTCGTAGTTGAAGGGGATGGCGGCGATATCCAGGCTGTCAACCACGCCGCTGCCGTCAGCATCAATAAAGGCAAAATTGACGCCGCTAACGGGCAACTGAAAAGACCAGGGAATCGCTGGCTGCGCAAACCACGCCAAAGATGCCTCTGGGCGGGGTGGCCCCGTACGACCATAAGCGAGCCCAAGCGGCAGTAGATCTAGGTAGTTGGCCCGGCCGTCGTTGTTCAGATCGCCAGGAAAAATAACCTGTGCTGGCAGCACATACCAGCAAAAAACAAGGCTAAGTAGCTGCAGATGTCTCATTTTGGCGTAATATTGATACCGAAAACGGCATTCGGAGAAATGTACAGCGGCAAATTAGTAGAACTACTCAGGCAAATGTCTTCCCGCCAGCTCAATGGTTTCGAAGAATTCCTTCTTTCCCCATATTTTAACAAAAATAAGGACTATGTGGCATATTTCCAATTATTAAAGTCTTTTGCTCCCGAATTTAGTTCTTCTAAACTAAAAAAAAGCGCCTTGTGCAAAGCTTGGAATCTAAGCGAACGAGACTTGGCCTACCGCACCAGCAAACTGATGCAACTGCTGGAAACCTACCTCGCCGTAGCAGATTTTCTCGACCACCCCTTGGAACGACAACTCCGCCTGATGCAGGCCTTCGCCCACATAGGGCTGAGCAAGCATTACGAATCAACTCGACGCAAAGCCCACAGATTGCTGGAAGCCCTACCCTATCGAGATGGCCTCTATTTTCAATACAGTTACCGAATCAGAGAGATAGAGAAACACTACTCCGAGCAATACGACCGTACCTACCAGAAAACCCTGCAACTCGCCGCCAATGCCCTGGACGAAGCCTACCTCACTGAAAAACTGCGCTACTGCCTCGAAATGGTGAATGCAGCAGCTGTACTAGATATTAAATACGACCTCAAACTGGGCGAGGAGGTCATCGCCTGGGCGCAAAATAGCTATGAAGCAGTGCCTGCAATTGCACGCCTTTTTTTGTCGGCGCTGCTGATGCTAAAATACCCGGAAGAAGAAGCTCACTTCCAGCAATTGCGCACTTTAGTAGCCACGCACGAAACCGCCCTTCCGCCTATGCAACTAAAAAACCTATATGGGTATCTCCTCAATTTTTGCACCCGGCGTATTAACTTGTACCGCGACAAATCTTACTACGGGCACTTTCTGGAGATCAACGAAATACTTCTTCAAAAAGGCATGTTGCTCGACGAAGAAGGCTGCCTGCCGCCCTGGCGGTTCAACAACCTGGTGACCACCGGGCTACGCACCGGGCGCCTGGAGTGGACCAGGCAATTCATGCACGAATACGAAAAATTCCTTCCTGAGGCCTTCCGCGAAAACATCTTTAACTTCAACCTGGCGCACTTGCTATACTTCGAAAAAACATACGACAAAGCACAGATCATCCTCAACCAACTAAACCTAAACGACCTGCTGCTGGCCGTGGCTGCCAAAAACCTGCTAGTCAAGATATACTACGAAACCGGCCAGACGGAACTGCTGCTGTCCTTCCTGGAAGCGTACCGCATCTATATGCACCGGCAAGACCTGGCCAAACCTCAGCTCAAACAACAAGTGCGCAACTTTATAGACGCCACCCGAAAACTGGCCAAAATCTCTCCCTTCGAAAAGCACAAAAAACAAGACCTCCACCAAAACTTACCTCCTCCTTCACATGTCATGGAGTGGGAATGGCTTTACCAAATGAGCGCAATTTGAAGGCTTCATGTGGCGGCTTCAATTCCCTGCAACTTTAACACACCCCAAACAATAAGTCATGGCTAGCAAAGGTTTTATAGACGTATGATTGTGAGAAACTCTTATCGGCCATTTAAAAATTGCTCCTATGCTGCAAACCTTTACGCGCAATGACCTCGTCCGCTTCATCTACCGCGAAACTTCACTAGTCGAAACCTTGGCTCTCCGGGAGGCCCTGCGCAAGGATTTCTTCCTGCGCGAAGCCTACGAAGAACTCCACAGCGGCTATCGCCAACTGCCCAAGGCGGGATTCCTGCCGTCTGTAGCTACAATCAGCTCTATTCTGGCTTACAGCGCCGAAACAGCCTGGGAAAGGCAACATTGATGAATGCTACCTGCGACGAATGCTGAAACACAAGAGCCGCTACGTATCCTAACACATAGCGGCTCTTGTTTTTAGGGTGCACTCTCATTACCAATTCGCCAGCACGGCCTGGCGGCTGCCTTGACTCACTTCTGCAACGAGGTTTGGGTCCACTGATGGGCCGAGGTCAAGAGCCGGCATGTCTGCTCGATCGTTATAGATTTCAAGTTTCATTTCCTGCGCAAAAGTCTTGGCCAAGTCGCCCAATTGGCAGGCATATGCCTCCGACTTGCCCATGGACATGAACAAGTCAATGACAGCGGCGCGGATGATTTCGTACTTGTCTATTTGCATGAGCAGTTCCTTGCAATTTCGGCCATTGATTTTTTGCCCGCTCCTGCGCAACTGCTCCCGAAGTGCGTCCACCGAATAGCCCAGCACGTCAGTCCTGTATTGCCACCAGTCGGTAGCACGACCGCCGTTGCGCGCCTCATAGGCCTCCAAATGGCGGCGCTCACAGGCTTCCTGACAGGATACCAGGCTCATGGCTTTGGTCAGTTCCAGCACGGCTAGCACTTGCTCCTTGCTCAGAAGATGATCCTGACCGCGGGGGGCTTCCTGAGCCTGCAACTGACGCGCCACCTCCATCTTCACCCGGCTGCGGGAGTGTAGAGCCACGAGCCTGGCCAATTCCAGAGTGAAGTAGTAGTCCTCTATAATAGGATTGTCTTTCCACTTGCGTACGCCATAATCTTTCATGGCTACAGGCCGGCGTATGCCGTCATGAAACTGGTAGGCGTCTTTGATCCACTTGCGCACATTGACCGGATAGTGCTGGTGGGGCAGTTGCAGCATCTGATGCAGTTGGGTGGCCACTACTACTTTGGTGCCTTTCTTACTGATAAGAACCTGGATTTCCATCTTCGCGTGTATTTATGCACATTGATGCTACAAATATACACGATTTGTTTTTTTGTTGCAATTTTTAAAACATTTTTTTATTGCAATTTTCGCCGAGATTTGACAAATCTCGAGAATCTACCAAATTTACGACCTATTACGAAATGCCAGCCGGCCTTGCCGATACAGGTATCTCCTTTTGCTATAGTTATCTGGTAGCCTCCGAATACCTATATTTTGACTGCCCAGCCATAAACAGCAATCTTCCAAGAAAATCAAGTCATTCTTACATAGATAATCTGTCTTTTGCAAAAGCTACAAAAGGCCTGATCACTGAGTATAACGAAGCCCAAACACAAAAGGCATGATAACCTGCATCCTTCAGCATTCAAAAGTTCCACGCTGGCAAAGTTTCCAACCAGACTGCAAGCATCATCAAAAGATAAATTTTACCAGGCGCAGGCGGCTCCGGCGTTCACTGGGCACTACAACTGAGGTGCCGCTGAGTTGGAGGGCATCCCGAAAGCGAAGGCGGATTTCGAGTTTTTCGGTATTGAGCAGGCTTTGGCGTTCAAACCGGCCGTTGCCATTGAGTAAATAAGCACTCACGGTATTCTCGGGCTTGATGTCATCATTGAATAAAAAGCGCAGGGTACTCGGCGTTTTAAATAAAAAAAAGGACGAATACACGCCTCCATCGTCTTGGGAGTATTGCTTTTTAGGCAGAAGAACTTTCCAATGGGTGCGCCCGTCGGGGTGCATGGAGATGGCCACAATGTCGTCCAGATAATAATCTGTGATGAAGCGCCCCATGCCATCAAAGCTGACGCGATTGGGCGCGCCCAGCCGGCGCTCAAACTCCTTGGCGCGCTCGGCGATCATGAGCACACCGCCGTCGCGGCGTAACACCAATTCACGGATGACAATTTCACTCACCCCACGATTTTTTTCCACTTCTTTACCTGCCAAGCTGGACACAAATACGTCATCAAAAGGTTCAAAGCGCAAATTATAGCCCTCTGCCTGAGGGTTGAGTAGCAGCATGAAGTAGCCCACGGCGCGGTCGTTCACTTTCTCGGCATACAGCCCAGCAGCTACCAGTCGAAAGTTGAGGTTATCGAAGGCAAAGCGCACATCGTAGGTCAGTTTGCCTTCCAGTGGTATAGTGGTTTGTACCAGACGTCCTTCTTCACTCATATAAGCCAGCACTTGGTAATTGTGCCCGTCTTTGCGCGCCGAGAAGCGATTGCTCTCTAGAATCAGGTACAGGTTGCCTTCGTTGTCCACCACGGCCTGGCGAAAGTCTTCCGTAAAGAAACCACCCCCACCCGGCGCAATGCTTTTTTCCCAGAGCAACTTAAAACTGGTATTGTCAAAAACAAAGGCATGGAGCAGCGACTGGCGCTCCACGTAGTAAATCAACACTTTGCTGCGGTCTTCCGAAAGTACCATCTCAAATTCGGGGGTGTAAAACAGAAACCCCAGATTTTTAATGGAGATCGAATCTATCATGTTGGCGCCTGGGTCAAATTTGGCGGCCTTCAGGATGGTGTTGGTTTGCTCACGATAGTGATAAATGAGTGTGAAATCGCTTTTGGTAAAGGTAGTACCCAGTACTTTGGGGGTTCGTTTTTCCAAATTGAGCACTTTGCTCCATGTGCTGCGCAGGCTTTGGTCAAACCCCTGCACCTCGTACTTGTTCACCTGGTCTCTGAACAAGAGCAAGCGCCCTTTAAACTCGCCCAGCAGTTCGTACGACACATCACCTCGAAGGGGAATTTCTTCAGACATAATCAATTCTTGCCCAGACAAAACCTGCCAGGCACCAAACCATGCCAACCCTAGGAAAAAAAGCTTATTCATATACATGCGCTGAACCTAGAACAAATATACGGCAACTGCGCCAAGTAAAAACACAGGTACGAGATAGTAATTGCTTACTCAACTGCACGAAGCCTCCACACATACGACGGGCCTTGACAAGTACCTCGCCCCTTCACTTTTGACTTCCTCTTCATATCGGCATTATACCACAGGAAAAAGCAACTGTTTAGTTGTGCTCAAAGCTGCAAGCGCTGAGTGAAGAGCATCCACAGGAATAAAATGAAGAAAAACAAATTCGCTCTCTTGACGGAGAATATTATTCTGTAGCACTGAAACTCGTAGCTCGTAGCCTGCCACGTAGAAGAGTAATAAAGCTATGCCATTTGACGGAGGCTCGCAGCTACCTGAATGGATACTTGTAAAAACAATTGAAACATGCTTGCAACTGATGCCTGCCGGCTCCTGCTGCTTTGCTGTATGGGGGTAGCTTTGCACGGAGCAGCCCAAAACCTGGTACTGAACCCCGGATTTGAACAACTCGAAAAACTGACGCCTCCCGTTCGCCTGTGCCAACAACTGCGTCTGGGAGATGATTTTACCCGGGCGTTAGCCCACTGGTCTTCGTTCAGCGACCACACGCCCGACTTTATACGCTGGGATTCTACCCTACAAAACTGCCCGTATCCGACCCCCAGAGAAGGCCGTCACTATGCTGGTATTGTCCCCAGAAAGACTCCGGCTACGACTTCGACTACCACGAGTATATCCAAGGCACCCTCAACCAGCCGCTGGTGCCAAGCAACCACTACCGCATCACCTTCTGGATATATATTGACCAACCCGGCTGGCAGCGCGTCAGCGCCGTATTCAAAGCTGATGTGCCGGCCAGGTTCTTTGTCTTGGGCAACTTCCGCGAAGCAGCGCTCACCCCCATTTACAGCCCCGTGGCTCTTTCGCTCCGGCCCGCAGTGGACGCTCCCGGCCGCAAAACCGCTTTTCACAACGCCATCCGCATTAGCTACGTATCGTATGTATTGACGACACATCCGTAGAAGAAGAATCTACCGGCGCTGAGAGTAGCCAGGCGCTCAATGCCATACGACGCTACACCTTAAAAAGTGTACTCTTCACTACTGGAAGCCATGAGTTGAAGCCGAGCGCGCTTCCCGAACTGAAAGCCTTGGCCGCATACCTGATACAGCATCCAGAACAAAAAGCCGAAACCACCGCTCATGCCGACAACATGGGCACAGATGAAGTCAACCGCTTGCTCTCCAAAACGCTGCGCCAAAGCCGTGTACGAGTATCTCCTGGCACAAGGCGTAGCACCAGAGTAGCTCAGCTACAAAGGCTATGGACGCACCAAGCCTGTAGCGCCCAACACCACTGAAGAAGGCCGCCGCCAAAACCGCCGCGTAGAATGTGTACTGCGATGAACGCCTAAGCCTGCCATAAAAACCTAAAAAAACTACAACGCAAAAGTCAAACTGCCCCAGTAGCTCTGATAGTCGCTCTGGGAAGCATCGGCGTTCTCCAGCATGTGCACTATGCTAAGCATCCAGAACCCTCGTGCGCCAAGTGGTATTTCAGCTATGCCGTCGGAGTTGACGCGATACCGCTCCGAGCCCGTGAGTTGCGCTGCCGTTTTGTGCCAGGAGCGCACCACGACATTGGCTAAAGGCTTGCCTTCAAACAGTACCCGTACCGGCAGTACAGCGCCAGGACGCAGGGCGTAGGGGTTTTTCAGCGGGACGATCTCGAGCGGCATGCCACATACTCTGCCCCAGGTATAGTCTTGTTTTTTGCCCGCCTGTAGCAAGGCTTTGGCACAACGCTGGTAAAGCTCTCGCGCGGATTGCCCTGTTTGGCCACGCTGTCGGCGCAGCTCGGCTATACCTTCAATGCCGTCTTCGAGTAGATAGGCTTCAAAGTCAGCCCCGCTCAGCTCAATATAGGAGTTGTGCGAGCGCATGGTCAGTACATGAACGCCGGGCTTGGCACACATGAATCGAATGGGCAGCGAATCACTGCGCTGCGCTTGGGGCAACAAGCTGACGGAATCTGTAGCCGAAAACAGGTCAAGACTCAAGGCGCGCTGGCTGCGCTTGCCCCACAATTCACCTTCAAAATTTTCGCCCACTACCAAGTCGAGCAGCACCTCTTCCCCCGGCTTGGGGCGGAAGGTGCTGGGCCATATCCAAAACTCATGCGCGCAGAAGAGGCCATAGCTACACAAGCAGATAATTATCGTGCATAACCGATGGCAAATACTGTTGCTCCGGAGCCTGAAAGAAGTAAAATGCAGTTGCATAGTCGAGTTTTCTACAAAAGTGCTATATTTGAATAAATTTAACACCAATCCTCATTTCATTCTCATTTTACCATGGAACTGTTCAACACCATCGTCATCAAATCCGATGATCCCAACCACGCCAAGACCTTTCACTCGCTGATTTTTGATAACCATTTTATTGTAATGGTCATACTGGGGGATACCCCAGCCAGCAAAACCGCCGTAGAAAAAGCCGACTATTGGGCCGACGACAGCCCCCGCAAAATTGAACGCAAGGTGGCCTGGATACCTCAGCCCAACACGCTCAAAAACAAATGCCTGGATCTCCTGGCGTCCTTCAACAATTTTCAGCCAGCCCAGTACGGCAAAGTACTAGCCTTCTCCCTCAGCCCGCGCTGGCACGAAACCAAACATATCCTCTGGACAACAGATACCGTGGACGACCTGGCCATCCGGGAAGCCTACCTCAAAGCCGGCCGCATGGAAAGAGCCATTCAATAAATCCAAAAACTCACATCTGATGAAAACGCCTTATCTATATGCCATTACTCTGGCTGTTTGCCTGTGCTCTGCATCTGCTGCGCAAGCCCAAATCATCAAGCTCTACGAGTTTGAACGATACTATCGCCCCAACAACCCCGACCGCAAACCCATTGCCAATGGCGCCATTGTGGACATCAACGCCATGCTCCGCCTCGAACTCGACAAAAACCAAATAGCCGCTAAAGCCAGGCAAATGGCAGGCGGCACCGAGTTCAACACCGCCCTCCTAACCGACCTCCGAAGCCTGCTTCAAAACCAGTCCCACATCCTGCAACTGCTCGAAACCCAACCCGATGCACCCGACCTCGAGGGCTTGTACGAGTTGGAAGAACTCATGACGCCTTACCTTGAACAAATAGAGCGTTCACCCCAACTGCGTGCTTTCTTCAACGAGGCCGTACAGCGCTACGACGCCCAGTACCCGCGCACCCGCGAACGCAGAGCACAGGTGGCTCGGGGCGAAGTACCCTCGCGCGACGCCTTCATCCTTCAGGAGTTTAGCCTTTTGGCCAGGCGCCTGTCCAGCCAAATAGCCGGCGAAATCCCTACCGGGCAGGTCAAATTCATGCTCTCCGGCACACTGCACACCGCCCGCGATAATCGCCTCATCAAACTCTCTGACGAGTTTGACGATTACGAAGCCCAGTTCTACACCGTGCCACGCTGGCAACTGACGCTCACCCCCGAAGACAAGCAAATGATACAAGATATTGCCCGCATAAGCGACAGTATCGAAATGCTCCTCAAAACCAAAGGTGTTGACCTGTTAGCTTGGTTCAAAACCAGCTTGCAAAGCGATGATTGCCTGCGCAACCTGGCACAAAACGCCAATGAAGTAGCACAGTTTATAGAAGAGCAAATACCTGCCAAAGCCGCCCAACTTCAGGCTACCGTACTGCGACCCATTCAAGTAGCTGGCAACCTCGCCGTGGAGTTGAGCAGCATCAAAAATGTAAATCCTGCCACCTCAGGCCCTGACCTTCTGGACGAGGTCAGCCGCAAAATAGCTCGTTCCGCCGACAGCATCCAACTGCTTCTGAGCATGCTCGAGCAAGACATAATAGGTATCCTGGACGTCAGGACAGCCGCCGAGCCAATGATCAAAAGCGCTATGTCCACTTTCACTGATTGCAAGGAAAAACTCCAGCAAGACCTCGATAACCTACATAAAATCAGGCGCAACATCCTCAACACCTTCAGCGCCGCCCGCGCTACCGCACAGGCCGGTCACATCATAGGCGACAAAGTGCGCCGCCTGCCCGTAGATCTCATCCCTGAGGAAAGCATCATTGACCTGCGCCAAACTGGTATGCGTACCAACGGAGATCAAATCAGCATACGCGCCACACTCATCTTGGAGGAAAACGGCCAAGAGACCGGCAGAAAGCGCCTGGAGGAAGTCTTGTTCAACCTCCAGCAAGTAGGCCTGTACTCTATTGTGAAGCCCATGTTGCTACTAGCCAATCCACTCACCCAGAATGCTAACGTACGCCTGGAGCGAAAGTACCAGTTCGCGCCCTCGTACAGCCTGCTTTTCAAGTGGGGTAGCCGCCGGAGCAAAGCCTTCAACCAGTTCTGGAGCCCGAGCTTCGGCTTCAACTTCTCTTCCACTGATTTTGATACCAACAGCGTACCTGAGTTTGGTGTCGCCCTGGAGTTTACTTTCCTGCGCGACTACCTCGCCACCGGCCTGGGCTATAACTTCGGTGCCGACGCCTCGTTCTTCTTCCTAGGCTTCCGATTACCCATTGCGTCCGTGCCGCTACCCATCTTCAACAATGTAGATATGCTGAGAAATTAACTAACTCAAGGCGTAATAGTGCGATTAGACGTGTGCAAAACGCCACCCAGATAGGGTGCTGAATACATTGCAGAAAACGAACAAGTCAAACTCACATCTGGCGCGCCCCCCCCAAGACAAGTGCAGAGCTTGTAGCTTCAGCGTTTTTTCAAACGCTTTAAAAAAGTAGAGAGTACCAAGAAGTAGCGCTCAAAGTTAACTAGCCATACAGTTCTTCGCCGGGGCCTTGTCGTGCTCTTTGGCATCAATCACCAAACAACTCTGCGGCAGATTGCCCCCGGTAGCTTCTCAACTTTGAGGTCATCCTGCCCCTTATCCATGGGCAGTTTTGAGAACCACCACCCCCCTCTTCCCGATTACTAAAAGAATGTAAGATACTTAGTGCCTTTAAGTAGGTGTACTCAACAGTCACCGCCGCAGGGCAAACACAAGATAGGCCAGAAAGAATCTGGCAATATAGAACGCTAACAGCTGTCTCTCAACAAAGAATTTATCACTTTGTTAGAAAAACACCATACTTCTTAAAATCCGATGGAATGCACAGCTGGCATATGTACCTTTATTTATGAGGTACAGCCGCCCATTCGTGCGGAAAGGCCCCACCTGAAAATCAAGGCAAC
>CALLPI010000003.1 GCA_938015595.1 uncultured Saprospiraceae bacterium
CGCTTTTGCGAACCGTTTGGAAGACCCCGCCAAAACCACATGCTTTGCATTTGTACTTGGGGTTTCCCGAACCATTCGAGCCATTTTTGACGATGTGCTCGGAACCGCATTTGTGACAGCATTTATGTTCTGTTACCATGACCAAAAACTTGACATAAAGATATTGAATCACTCAATTAAGTACACTACCGATTTTTGTTTGTTGTAACCGATCATTTTGGATTAGATAAAAAAGATACTATTAGTTATCAATGGTATTCTTTG
The DNA here is from genome assembly GCA_938015595.1 of uncultured Saprospiraceae bacterium. GTDB lineage: Bacteria > Bacteroidota > Bacteroidia > Chitinophagales > Saprospiraceae > UBA2329. Next base: position 265 of record CALLPI010000003.1, read on the forward strand.
GGCGAGGGATTCTCTGAATGGTGGCGCTTGCAATACACTTATTACCAAGACAAAAGAAGGAATTACCTTAACGGGCATTGAAGGAACAGCTTGGAAGAAATTAAGTTTCTCACTTCAAAAAAATGGCAGACAAGCGATTGATCAATTTGGAATGACGGAATAATCAGAAAAACCTCTACACACAACAGCAGTCGCGAGGTGCCTGCACCTTCATTTGTGTTTTGGTGGGTTGCGGGCTGTCAGCCGGTTTTCAACCGAATCGGGTTTTATGATGTATTAAGTTTGCCTCAAACACAACGCACTCCTGGCCGGCAATGGCTATGGCACTGTGGTCGGGCTGCAACTTGACGCGAGACAACCCCGTGAGTGCTCCAAAGGCTGGTAGCACGAGGGTTTGGCGTTGCAACCAGAAGCAAGGCAGGGTATCGCGCAGGCCGCCTTTGCCCTGCAATACAAGGCCGGGATGAATGTGCCCACACACATTCCAACTGCCTTGAGGCAAGGCGTTTTCCGGCAGCGGCTCATGACTAAACACGTAAGGGGGTACGTGGTGTATAGCTTGCGTCACTACATGCAGACGCTCGAAGTGTTTGTATTGTAGGAAAAACCGGTCGTGGTTGCCTGGTACGAGGGTGAAGTTCACTGTAGGGTAGAGCTCCAGGAAGCGCTGAAAGCCTTGCCATTCCTGGTTTTGCGTGCTGTGAAAGAGGTCGCCTAGGATGAAGACCTGCCCAGCTTGTTGCGAGGCGATGAGCCAAGCCAGTCGTTCTAGGTCGCTTTGTTGGGCAGCACTGCTTAGCGCAATGCCGGCTTTACGCAGGTGGCCCGCCTTGCCGATGTGCAAGTCGGCCAGGAGCAAGGTGCGCTGTTCTATCCAGAATACCGCCCTTTGGGGCAAGAAGCGCAAGCGTTGGTTGGCAATGCAGAGTTCCACAAGTGTACTTCGGCTCGCCGAGTTTTGTGCACAACATCTGCAAATCATGCACAAAACTTGGGCGTTGCTCAGTATAAAACAAACGCGGCATGTAGCGAAAGGTTGCAGGTGTGGTCAGTCGCGCCACAAAAACGGATACAGCACCAGTGCCACAGCCAGCAAGAGCAAGTCAATGGCTATCAGAATGAGCAAGTCGCTGCCTACGCTAGTGTCGCGTACCAGGCGCAGTGCACCGGCAGTGAGCTTGAGCACTGTCATGAGAATGGGGATCACCAGCGGAAAAGCCAGAATAGCCATTAGCGTGGCGTTGTTGTCGGCTTTGGCCGAGATAGCAGCTATGAAAGTAAAGGTGATGGAAAAGCCCAAGCTACCCAGCAGTAAAGCCAATAAGAACATGCCGGTTTCCTTCACAGGGCTGTCGCCAAGAAAGGTAAAGCCTGCCCACACCAGGAAACTGATGAGCAGCAGTAAAGCAGCGTTGTAGATGATTTTGGAAAGCAGCACCGCCGTGGGTTCTACCAGCATGTAGTAATACATTTGCCGCGCGCCGCTTTCTTGTACAAAACTCTTGACCACTGCATTGACCGCCGCAAAGAGCAGCACTACCCAAAACATGGCATTCCATACATTTGCCTCCAGCTTTATGAGCACTCTGTACACCACGAACACCGTAGCCATCACGTACAGCAAGATGCCGCTGAGGGCGTAGAACGAACGCCACTCCAGTAGCATTTCTTTATGCAGGAGGTATCGTATCTGGCGCAGGAGGTTCATGGCAAAGTTGACAAACTCAAGGCGCTACTTGGCGCCCAGGCATTCCATAATAAAGGCGTAGTTGAAGGCCACTTCCTTGAGCCGGTCGAAGCGGCCAGTGGCGCCACCGTGCCCCGACTCCATGTTGGTACGCAACAGCAGGATGTTGTCGTCGGTTTTCATAGCGCGCAGTTTGGCTACCCACTTGGCCGGCTCGTGGAAGAGCACCTGGGAGTCATTAAGGCCACCAGTAGCCAGGATGTGCGGATAGGCTTTGCGCTCAATGTTGTCATAAGGCGAGTAGGAGCGGATGTAGTCGTAGACTTCTTTTTCGTTTGGATTGCCCCATTGCTCGTACTCCTGAGTAGTGAGGGGTAGGTTGGGGTCAAGCATGGTGTTGATCACATCCACAAAAGGCACTTGGGCTACTACTGCCCCAAAGAGGTCGGGGCGCATGTTGACTACTGCGCCCATGAGTAGCCCGCCAGCGCTGCCACCGTTGATGGCCAAGCGCTTGGGCGAGGTGTATTTCTGTTGGATGAGCTCCTCGGCGCAGGCGATGAAATCGTGGAAGGTGTTCTTCTTGTTCATCAATTTGCCGTCTTCGTACCACTGCTCGCCCAGTTCACTACCGCCGCGTATCTGGGCAATGGCATACACAAATCCCCTGTCCACCAGGCTAAACACATTGGCATTGAAGTAGGGGTCAGTACTGGCGCCGTATGAGCCGTAGGAGTAGAGCAGCGTTGGGTTTTGGCCGTCCAGTTTGAGGTTTTTGCGGTGCACCAGTGCCATGGGTACTTTGACGCCGTCGTGAGAGGTAGCCCATAAGCGCTTCACTTCATAGTCGTCGGGGTTGAAGCCGCTGGGAATTTCCTGTTGTTTGAGCAATTCGCTCTTGCCAGTGCGCATATCGTAGTCATATACAGAACTGGGGCGGTTGAGCGACATGTAGCCATAGCGGAATTTGGTGGCGTTGTAGTCGGGGTTGGAGCTGGAAAAAACGGTATAAACTGGCTCGGGAAAAGCCACTGACTGCATGCTGCCGTCCTGTAGGTTTTTGATGCGAATTTCCTGCAAGCCGTTGGTGCGCACTTCCATAGCCAGATACTGGTCAAACACCTCAATACTCTCAATCTTGACTTTGGGGTCGTGGGGGATGAAGTCCTTCCAGTTCTTTTTATCCTGAAATCCCTGTAGCGGAGCTTCCATCACTTTGAAGTTCTTGCTTTCTGGGGTCTTTACCAGTACAAAGAAGCGGGTGAGATGGTCCTCCACGCTGTACTCAAAATCCTTTTCGCGCGGGGCAAACACCTGGAATTTGCCGTTGGGCTGATTGGCTGGCAGCAGCCAGTATTCCGAAGAGGTAAAACTGGACGATGCAATGAAAATGTACTTGTTAGTTTTGCTGCGATACACGCCTAGGTTAAACAGTTCGTCCTTTTCTTCAAATACCAGAGCATCAGAGGCTTTAGAACCCAGAGTGTGCCGGAATATCCTGTCGGAGCGCAGGGCAGCATTGGGGCGGGCGTAAAATACCGTCTGGTTGTCATCGGCCCATGCGGCGGGGCTGGCATTCTCAATGACGTCGGGCAGGTCTTTGCCGGTCTGCAAATCGCGGAAGCGAAGGGTGAACTCTACATAGGAGCCGGTGTAGTTGCTGGCGTAGGCCATCAGGCGATTGTCAGGGCTAATGCTCCAGCCAGCCAGGATGAAGGCGGGCTTGCCCTCGGCTTCCTTGTTTTCGTCCAGCATGATTTCTTCGGTAGCCTCCATGCTACCCTTCTTGCGGCAGTAGATGCGGTATTGCTTACCGGTTTCAGTACGGGAGTAGTAGAAGTAGCCGTTGTCGAAGTAGGGCACGCTGGTGTCTTCCTCCTTGATGCGGCCTTTCATTTCGGCAAAGAGGGTTTCGCGCAGGGCTTGAGTGTGTGCCATGACGCTGTCACAGTAGGCGTTTTCGGCGTTCAGGTAGTCAATTACGGCTGGATTGGTTTTGTCTTTGAGCCAGTAGTAATTGTCCACACGCAGGTAACCGTGTTCACTAAAGGTATCTGGTTTGACAGCAGCCATGGGCGGGGGCAGAAAGTTGCTTTGCTTCATCATAAAGGTGTCGGTTGTGGTAGGTTGTTTGGGCGCACAGGCCTCAAAAATCAGGGCGAAGACAGCCGCGTAGGCTATCCAATGTACCTTGGGCATCATAGGGCAATTTTTTGTAAGCGGCGAAGATACGCATCCGTTTCCAGGATAAAAACTTGATTTGGATATAGCCTCTGTCAGCAGGGATCACTCTCCTTAAAACTGCACTGAATAGCCCAGCGAAGGCATCAATGGAATGAGTTGCACCTGTACAAACTGTCGGGTAATGACTATCTGGTCATTTTCATTTTCTAATCGGGCACGGATGTTGTAGTACAACGGATTGAGCCGATTGTAGGCATTGTACACGCCTAACTGAATGGAGTGCCCCAGTCGGCGCGAGCGCCAGTGAAAGTAAGCGCTCAAGTCGAGGCGATGATACCAGGGCATGCGATAGCGATTTTTGGTGCCAAAGTCGGGCACGATCACTGGTGGTGAGGGCTGGCCAGGTATCTGGAAGGTAAATTCCTTGAGCGGCAGACTGTAGGCAAAGCCCGAAGACAGTATCCAGTTGGCCGACAACCAGCACCAGGATTTGAGCCGGTAGGCGGCGGCAACTTTGAGGTCGTGCCGGCGGTCGTATTTGAACGGGAACTCCCGCCCCAGGTTGACGCGCTCGAAACGCCGTGTAGCATAAGCCAGTGCATACGAAACCCAGGCCGTGGTACGCTTGCTTCGATATTGCAACATATACTCCGTGCCGTAAGCCTTGCCTTCGCCAGGGGTTACGTTTTGCTGCCAATCGTTGAGCACCGCCGCGCCCTCAGTGAAAGCGAGTAGGTGGCGCATTTGCTTGTGATAGGCCTCTACTTCCAGCAAAAAACCAGGCGCAAAACACCATTCTATGCCCAGCTCGAACTGGTTGGACTGCTCCGGGTTGATATTGCCGGTAGAAGGAACCCACAGGTCGGTAGGGAGTCCGATGTCTGAGTTGCTAAGCAGGTGCAAAAACTGCGCCATGCGGGAGTAGGCGGCGTGAATGTCCAGTGTGCGATTGGCTTGCCATTGTACCTGCAGCCGGGGTTGTACCGACTGATAGCGCCGGCCTTCTACCCACCAATGCGCCCAGTGTATGCCGTAGTGGAAGCGCCACCGGCTGTGGAGGTGCCATTCGTCTTCTGCATAAAGTGAAAATTCTCCTGCAGCCAGAGGGGCATTGGCTTGGCTGAAGTTGCCTTCGTTGCGTTCGTTGTATACGATGGCGCCTGGGCGAAATCGGCGCAAGGCCCCTACTGCCCCTACCCGTATGTAGTGCCCCGGCGCTGGCACGTAGTCTATATCTGTGCGCAAGCCGCGCTCTTCAATGCTTGAGTTGTATCGCCCTACATTGATACTGCGCCCTAGCAGTACCAGAGGTTTTAGTAGAAGCATGGAGTCGGCCCCTTCATAGTGGATGTTGACCCGAAAACGGCTGTAGGTGGCCGTAGTGTTCACAAAGAGTTTGTTGCCAATGAGGTGATTCCATCTCAAAGAGCCTATTACGTTGCCCCAATCGAAGGCGTCGCGGTAAGCTTGGTCGTACTGCACGCGTAGCGTATCGCTGAAGGCGGGCTCAAAAATACTGAAGCGGCGCGAGCGAAAGCCTTCATTGGTAAACTGGTCGCGGCCGGCATACAGGCTCAGGTAGAGCTTATCTTTGGCTGAAAACTCATGATGCCACTTGGCGTTGAGATCGTCAAATTGATAAAGGATTTGCCCTTGCTCATTTTGCTCCCTTTTGAATGTCTGTGATATCGGCTTCAGGTATAAGTTAATAAGCGAGGCACGCCCCGATAAGAACACTGCACTCTTGCCACGCACTAGTGGCCCCTCCAGGGTAAAGCGCCCAGAGAGCGTTCCGAGGTCAGCTTGCCCTTGCCATCGTTGCGTATTGCCCTCCTTGGTGCGCACATCCAATACAGCCGCCAGACGGCCACTGTATCGCGCCGGAAAGCCTCCTTTGTAAAAACGCATATTGCGTACAGCAGCCGTGTTGAACACCGAAAAAATACCGGCAGCATGGCTGTAATTATACACCGGCACACCGTCAATGAGTACCAGGTTGTGCCCCTGCGAGCCACCCCGTACGTGCAGACCTTCGAAGCCGTCTGTGCCTGTCTGTACCCCAGGTAGCAAATGCAAGGCGCGTATTACATCCGGACTGCCGCCCAGGGCGGGCATAATTTCAATATCGCTAGGTTCAATAGGTATGGCCTTATTCCCTGTACTTTGGGTGCTGTGCTCTCTGGCGCTTACTACCACTTCTGAAAGCACGGCATTGCTGTGCAGGCTCACCCTGAGTGCAGTATCCCGTCGCAATTCAAGGGCAAAATCTTCAGCGTCGTAGCCGATGTAGGAAAATCGAAGCCAGACTGCGCCCGCTGGCAGCGTAAGGCTAAAAAAACCATATTCGTTACTCACAGCCAGTTTGCCGCTGTGTGTGTCGCGTATGTATGCCCCGATGAGCGGCTCGCCAGAGGCGGCGTCCTGCATGAATCCGCTAATGGTGTGCCGTTGCTCTAATGTCTGGGGGCGTCGGTAGATCACAATTTGCCCGCCCAGTTCTTTGTATGTCAAGCCTGTACCTTCCAGCACAAAATCCAGTATTGCTGACAAAGGCTGTTGTAAAAACTTGCCAGTAATGCGTTTGGCAGGTAGCATTTCGGTGCTGAACGACAAAGGTACGCCCGAGCGCTCCGACACCCCCTGGAGCGCCGCCTCTATACCGGCATTGCGAAAAGATACACTCACTTTAGTATTCAGTGCCGTGGTTTGCGCCCACAATCCCTCCCCAAGGCACACACACATTGCCAGCCAAAAGATAGCTACTGTCTGCATCGGTCTTCCAGGCATGAAATCGTGTCTTGAGCGTTCAGGATAAAGAACGACAAATATATCGCTCTGTGCTGCCTATCGAATCAAACTCGTTTGTCCTGATAATGTTTCACGAGTGCCGTCAGGTAGTTCAATAGTCAGTGTCCACAGGTAGGTGTCACTGGCTGCCTGTTTGTTTCTGAACGTACCGTCCCAGCCCTGGGTCGCGTCATTGACCTCAAATTCGCCCCCCTCGTACAGCAACTGCCCCCAGCGGTCAAATACCCGAAACATTAGTACGCGGGTGCCGGAGCGTCCATGTACCAGTAAACGGTCATTTTGGCCGTCGCCGTTGGGCGTAAAGCCTGTGGGCACGTAGGCGCGGGGGTCTTTGGTTACAAACAAGGTCATTAAGTCTTCTGCGCTGCAGCCATTGGCGTCAGTAACCCTTACTTGTACCGCTATCTGATACAAAGGCCGCGCTATGGGGTCAGGGCAGGTTAGGCAACTCAGCAGGGTGGTATCGCGCGGGCGCCAGTCATAGAGCAGGGGCAGCACGCCGTTGGTCACCGTGGCGCGAAGTTGAGCCGTATCGCCGTAGGCTACAAGGCGGTTGGCACCCAGGCTGACCGACATAGGCGGCGGGGCGTCCAATATCAGTGGCCCAGTTTGTGCCAGGCAACCAGCAGCATCGCGCACTGTTACTTGATAGACGCCGGCACCCAGCGCCACGAAGATGCGATTGCCAGTAAAAGCACCGCTATTCAGGCTATATGCATACGGCGCCGTACCGCCCGAAGCCGTCACTTCTATACGGCCGTTGGTTTCGCCGGCGCAAGTGGGTGGCCATAGCCCAGGACTAACCGATAGCGGCATGTCAGGCTGAACGATACGCACGCTGAGCTCCACCCGGCAGCCATCGCTGTCAGTCACGCGCAGGGTATAGTCTCCCGCTACCACCTGCTGGATGGCAGCTGTTGTAGCACCATTGCTCCAAACGTACTGATAAGGCGGTGTGCCGCCCGTGACCTGCGCAGATGCACTGCCAGTGGCCGCACCAAAACATCCTGCCGGTACAGTACTGACATTGACCTCGATAGGGTTGATTTGCAGAATGGTAGTGCTCAGCGTAGCTGTGCAGTCGTTGGCATCGGTAAGCGTCACGGTGTACTGGCCTGGCTCCAATTGGTTGGGGTCTTCACGCGTATCACCATGGCTCCAGGCATAGCGGTAGGGCTGTACTCCGCCATTGACGTTGAGGTCAATACTGCCACTGGCATTACCTACACAAGCTATATGTTGCGGTGCAGCCGACAAAGTGAGTGGCAACGGCTGGGCGATCTCCACCTGCTGTACCGCTGTGCAAGCCAGCGCATCAGTCACCGTAAGCGAGTAAGTTCCTGCTGGTAAGCCATTGGGCGTCAGGGTGTTACCAATAAAAGACAAACTCCATTGGTATTGGAATGGCGCTGTACCTGCACTTAGTGTAGCCAAAATACTGCCATCGCTTCCGCCATGGCATCGCACATCTCTGGCCTGGAGTTGCAATTGAGGCAGCGGAGGCGCAACTAACTCTATCGAATCAGTCTGCGTGCAGCCGTTGGCATCCTGGATTTGCACTTGATATCTTCCGGCTGGCAAGCCCGTAGCATTGGCAGCAGTCTGTTGCTCGGCGTCATCCCAGCGATAGGAGTAAGGCGGCGTGCCACCATCAGCCACTATCTGCGCGCTACCGTCAGGTAGCGAGCTACAGGTGGGATTTTGCCCTGTGATGCTGCTGGTCAAAGCCGGTGGTTGTTGTACTGTAGCACTGTCAATGACCTGGCAGGCATTGCCATCCGTAACCGTGTAGCTGTAAGTGCCTGCTGCAAGGCTGATAGCAGATGCGGTTTGTTGACCATCGCTCCAGGTGTAAATGTAAGCCCCCACACCGCCAACTGCAGTCAAAGATACAGCACCATCGGCAGCGCCAGAGCATCGTGCGTGGGTCACCTGCTGTGTTACTGCCAGCGGTGCAGGTTGCGATATAGCGCCGTCAGCTGACGCTTGGCATCCGTTGGCATCGGCAATTTGCACCGACACGGCGCCAGCGCCAAGCCCGCTGATTTGCTCAGTTGTTTGCCCGCTTGACCACGTAAAACTGTAAGGTGGTGTGCCACCGGCAGTCAAAACGGTTGCCGCGCCGTCGTTTCCGCCATGGCAGCGCACGGAGGTCAGCGCCAGGTTGGCTGTCAATGGCGGCGGGTCTGTCAAGGTCACCACATCGCTGAGTGCGCAGTTGTTGGCGTCGGTGATGGTCACAGGGTATGCACCGGCGGCCAGTTGCGTGCGCAGGGTTTCATTTCCGGGCGCCAAACCTTCCCATTGGATTTGGTAGCTTGGCGTCCCGCCCGAAACAACTGCCCTGACCGTACCGGAAGCCTGCCCGAAACAAGCTGGGTGTGCTACCTGCCACTGTACTGACAATGGCGCTGCCGGCTGGCCAATCGCTATAGACAGCGAATCCCGGCAGCCTTGTGCGTCAGTAGCAGTGATGGTGTAGATGCCCGACGACAAGTTGTTTTGAGTAGGACCTTGCAGGCCGTTGCTCCACTGTAATGTCCATCCGCCGTTGCCGCCTGAAACCGTCACCGTTGCTGCGCCGGTAGTTTCTCCAAAACAGGCCACATCTACTGACTGTGTCAGCCATTGCACTGGCGCCGGCTCCGGCACTAAACCAGAGGCGAGTGCGGTACAGCCTCTTGCATCAGTAATGGTGACTTCATAGATTCCGCCAGAAAGCCCCATAGCGCCAGCTGTTTGCTGGTTGCTTGCGCCAGCATCCCAAATGTAGGCGTAGGGTGTTGTACCGCCTTGTGGTTGGGCTATCAGTGAGCCATTGCCAGTACCCGGACAGCGCACGGCTATGGCCTGAGTGATAGCCGTCAGTAGTGCTGGCTGCGGCATGTCAATGGAGACCTCGGCTTGACAACCGGCGGCATCAGTAACGCGTACGCTATGTGGCCCGGCTTCTAGCTCCACGGCTATAGCAGCGGTTTCTCCATTGCTCCAGAGGTATGTATATGGCCCCTGCCCACCGCCAGCTTCTATTCGAACTGAACCATTGCGCTCGCCATGGCAGCGCACCGAGTCTATTAGCACGGGCGTAAGGCTCAGAACTTGAGGCGCTTGCACGATAAACTCTACGGTGGCCGGGCAGTTGGCAGCATCCTGATAGGTAGCCACATACAAGCCAGGCGAGAGGTTGGTAAATACCCCTGTGCTATTACTTTGCCCTTGCAGGCTGAACACCGGCGAGCCTGTGCCAGCCGGTACAGAAAGGCTTACCGCTCCGTTATTAAGCCCGGCACAGGAGGCATCTGTCACCTGAGCGGAAAGCAAAGGCGGGCTACAAATTAGGGTTTGACATTGCAGCGTGTCTATGCTGCCGGGGCATTGTCCAATAGCTCTGATCCAAAACTGCACTTCCTGGCCTGGGTTGAGATTGCCCACCCGATGCCCTAGTGCTTGCGAAGGCGCTTGCCATCCACTGCCGTTTACGTTTATTTCATAACTGGTAGCGCCTACCACGTCTGTCCAGGCAATTGTAATGGACGTGTCAGTCACTGTACTGCATACGGCCTCAGGCGTATCCAGGAGGGGTACAGCCTGTATCTGTATAGAATCAGCCGTCGTACAGCCATATGAATCTACGGCTTGAATGACGTACTCCACCGGCTGAGTGGGTGTAGCCACGGGCATAGGGCAGTTCGTACAGCTCAGCCCCGAGTTGGGCGACCACTGGTACCGAATATCATACACCGCATTGAAGGTAATCGTCCAACTGTGCAATGTGCCTACGGCGCCATTGGTATCGTCAATAAGCAACAAGCGCCAGGTGCCATTGACTGGGCCGCCCCAAACATCGCTCCACTCACCCTCGGGCAGCCACTCGCCGGTGAAAGGCACGGCAGAAGGTGGCGCAAACGGCCCAGGGAAGTTAATGCGGCGGTTGGCTGTAGGTGTGAAACAAGTGCGAATCATGTAGTCCATAGCCAGGCCATTGCCGCCATTACCGCCATTGTCGGTGCTGAGTTCGAGAAACTGCCCGCCCGGCGTGATCAGAAAGATATCCAGGTCGTCAATCCAGGGATGCGACAGGCTGTCAATACACACCGAATGCAACACCTGCGGCCCCAGTACATTGGGTACAACCCCTGAAACAGCAATATTGGAATACACCGGCGCATTGGTGGGTTGTATGGTCGTATTGCTAGTATTAGAAAAAGATGGCGGTGGCGGTAAGGTAATGGGGATGGCGCCATTCAATGTCAATGGCGTACCCACGCACAAGGTGGTATCTGGCCCCAGATCGGGTTTGATCAGCGGGTTGTCGCGCAGCAGAATGGTAATAGTATCGCGATTGCAAACATCGCGCTGTACATCCAGGATAATGGTTTCCAAATCTTCTACAAGGCCATCTTCCAGCGCAATGATGTCCAGGCTGACGGAACTGTGACCAGCGCGGATGAACAGTGAGTCTGGCAGGCGCACGTAGTCCACGCCGTTGATGGCCGAGCCAAGCACCCGGCAGTCCACGTAGTAGTCGTGGGCAGTAGGCTGAGGTAGCGAAAATATCACCTGCCCAGGCGAGCAACCTTCTGCGACTGAGCCGTCGAGCGAAACCGTGGCTACATCTACCTCCAGTGAGCCCGTGCCAAAACTCTTGGCCTCCAGAAAAACGCCGGAGTCATAGGCGTGATCGCCCACATCACAAATGACCAGCTTTATGGTGTAGATCTGGCAAGGCTGCACAATGGCTTCGGCAGTAAATACATCCGTGATGCCGTCGTACACAGGAAAGTTGTTGGAGCCGTCGTTGCTGTTGTAAAACTGGCTGAAGGCTAGCGAGCCTCGCGGCGGCGTACAATACTCAATGGTGCCTGCCGTCCCTACTGCGCCTGGATTGACGTTGTTGATGGTCACGGGCAGACTCGTACCTGGTATGCGGGCTATGTTGATGGCGTTGTTCTGGTAAGGGCCGTTGATGCCCGGCCCGCTGATGAAAAAACCGAAGATGTCGTTGAATTCGCTACACACAAACTCCGGGTACTCCTCTGAGGCAAAAGCGTATCGAAAGCGCAGCGTATCAGCAATAGGGATAAACGTGATGATATACTTGGAGATATTAAAAATCTCGTTCGTACCGGCTATCGCTGCCATGTCAGGGTCGGTGGTCTGGCTGCCGTTGTCCACACTGGCCTGGGCCGAGCCGGGTTCTGCCACGCCCAGCGCTACGCCCTGTGTCACGGCTCGCCCTGTGGTCATGACCAGGCCGCGCTCCATGCCAACGGCATTTTGTCCGTTTTTGAAAAAGCCCACTGCACTAGCCGAACCCTGGTAAGTAACGTTGAGTACCTCTACGCCATCCCCCAGGAAGATGTTAGTGATGAGATTCTGTGGCGTAATGGGTGGCGCATTGGTCACCTCCAGCGTCTGGGCTTCTAGCCTACAGAAACCAACTATGATGAGTATAGCCAGGCGGTACGGTAACAGGCGGAATGCGTACATAAAACCAAACAAGTATTAAGGCCTTGGCGAAATCGCATCCAAAAGTAGTGTTTTTGCGCAGGTGTAGAAACTGAATTTCCTTATGGCGAGAAAAAAGGAAGTCGCTTCGGCTACCCAGTACAACTTTCTCTCAGCCTTTTGGTTGCGGGCTTTATTTCGCTGCAATGAACCTTCTGGTCATCACGCCTTTGGGCGTCACTAGGCTATAAGTGTACAAGCCGTTTACATATACGTCCACTGCCGAGTTGGGAGAGTTGTGAATAATCTGTACCTGGGCAATTATGGGTAAAGCCATCACAAAACTGCCGGGCAATGCGACCAACAACTCGAAAGGCTACTGCGACTATCCCACGAAACCAGAGGCAAATACTACCCAACTATGTCTTCGGCGCCTTCAGCCGGCAAGACTAAGGTGGCCACTGGCGCATCGCTGCCTGTGGGGCGTACTTCCAGCGCGTAATCAGCAGGTACAATCTCCCAGGTAATCTACTGCTTCGCTATGAGTTATACTTCGGCTCGCCAAGTTTTGTGCACAACTAATAAAGCTGTTTTTTGTGCAATCTTAGTTAATTGGGTGGTTGTGCAACGGTTACGGCTGTTGTGTGCTGCCCTTCTTGTTTGTCGTGTTGATTGTCTGTTTGCTTTCTAAGCGTTGAAATAAAGCCATTAATTCCGGCATATACCTGTGCTCCTTTCAGAGTGCGGAAACAGCCTGCCACCTTCCACTTGATCTTAGCAGGACGAATATCCCGCTCAGCGAGATTATTGGTGAAGATGTGGCTCGTGGGCGTCATAGCCCCGTTTTCTGTGCGCGAACTGGTAGGTAGGTAAAGGCTTCAGTGCGGAGAACAGGTCGCCGAACAGGATGTCTTTATATTTTCAATGGAGAGGCAACCGTTTATTGGTCGCATGCTGCCTTCAAACGCACCATTGACGTAGTTATCGGCCGTCTCCCCCCTGGAGAATGTTGATTTGACCATTTTCCCGAATCCTGCCCACGGGGAGTTTTTTGCTCGGTTTACCCCGAAAAATGGTAAAGTGCACCTTCAGGTGTGGGATGTACAGGGCAGGTTGTGCTCAGAAAGCGCCTTTTCGGGGCTGAGTTCTGCCCACCAAATGGTAAGTGTGGATATTTCGGCTTTGCCGCCAGGGCTTTATTTTCTTAGATTTCGGTTTGGCGATGAGATTGTGGTGACAAGGCGGCTGGTTGTGAGATGACTCACCCCCGCCTAGGCTGCTGCTTCCCGCCGGATTTGCATTGCTTGCCTTTTGAGCACATCTTCTTAGATTAGAAAAGCCGTATCTTTGCCCCGTTGGTCGGTCCATTGGCCGGCAAAGCCCGAATCACTGATTGCCGAGTATGCGCATTACTGCTCCCAATATCCTAGCTTACGCAGTATCTGTGCTTATGCACCCGCTACTGATGCCCACTTATATGCTGGCGCTGCTATTGCTCGTCAATCCTTACCTGTTTGGCGTGCGGCACATCTCCGAGCACTCGAGCAAGGTGCTGCTGCTACGCATTTTCATCTCTACCTTTTTTTTGCCGGCGGTGGCCTTTTTGCTGTTGCGTTTTCTGAACCTGATTCGCTCGTTGGAGATGCGCGACCGGCAGGAGCGCACCGGGCCATACATCATCACCGGAGTGTTTTACTTGTGGATGTTTCGCAACCTGCTGGACAATAGCCAGATTCCTACAGCTTATACTACCTTCATGCTGGGGGCCACCATAGGGCTGTTTCTGGTGTTTTTTATTAATATTTTTTCCAAAATCAGCGCGCATGCCGCCGGCATGGGCGGGCTGGTGGCTATGGTGCTCATTACCATGTCTATGTTTAGTTACGACACTTTTACTGTACAAACCGCCTGGCTGGGTGCCATGCACTTCAATATGCTGTTGGTACTGACGGCCGTAGTACTGCTGGCTGGCATAGTAGGTACTTCGCGCTTGTGGCTGCAGGCACACCAGCCTATGGAGGTATATGGCGGTTTTGCTGTGGGTTTCGTGGCGCAGTTGATTGCTTTAAGGATTATGTTTTGATGGATTATGACAGATAAAAAGGCTATCATTGTAGGCGGTGGACTTGTAGGTTCGCTTTGGGCCATCTTTCTGGCGCGGCGCGGCTATCAGGTAGATGTATATGAGCGCCGCGACGACATGCGCCTGGCCGGCTACAGCGGCGGTAGGTCTATCAATCTGGCCATGAGCTACCGAGGTAAGTATGCCCTGGCTGCTGCCGGCATCCTTGATGAAGCTCACTATGCTGCCATACCTATGTACGGCCGTATGATGCACAGCCCGGCAGGCGAACTCACCTTTCAACCTTATGGCAGAGCGGGCGAAGCCATCTACTCTGTATCCAGGGGTGGGCTGAATATGGACTTGCTGCGCGCTGCCGATCAGTTTGAACAGGTGCGCTTCCACTTTCGGCACAAGTGCCTGGATGTGGACGCCGGGCACGGGTGCGTGCGTTTTGAGCGCCAACCCGACGGCCAACTCGTCGAAGTGGAGGCGCCGCTCATCTTCGGTACAGACGGGGCTTTCTCTGCTGTACGGCATAGCCTGCAAAACCGCCCGCGGTTTAATTTTTCGCAAGACTACCTCGACTATGGCTACAAGGAGCTGACCATCCCGCCCGATACAGAAGGCCGTCATCGCATGGAGCTGAATGCCTTGCACATATGGCCGCGTGGTAGGTTTATGCTCATTGCGTTACCCAATACCGATGGCAGTTTCACCTGCACACTTTTTCTGCCTTTTGAAGGCGAGGACTCTTTTGAAACCCTACAATCCGATGCTGAGGTCAGTGCATTCTTCGAGCGTTACTTTGCTGACGCCGTGCCGCTTATGCCCACCCTGTTAGAGGATTTTCGCAAAAACCCTGTTTCCGCTCTGGCCACAGTGCGCTGCAGCCCCTGGCACTTTGGTGGTAAGGTACTGCTACTGGGCGACGCCGCTCATGCCATCGTACCATTTTTTGGGCAAGGCATGAACGCAGGTTTTGAAGACTGCACCTTGCTCAACAACTTGTTGGATGCCTGTCAGGAAAACTGGTCAGAGGTACTGCCGCGATTCAGTCAAATGCGCAAGCCCGATGCCGACGCCATTGCCGACCTAGCCCTGCAAAACTTTGTGGAAATGCGCGACCTGGTGGCCGACCCCGACTTCCTGCTGCGCAAACGCATTGCCGCGGCACTGGCCGAGCGCTTCCCTCATGAATTTGTGCCCATGTACTCTATGGTGTCGTTTAGCAACGTGCCCTACCGGGAAGCCTTGCTAGCCGGTCAGGCACAAGACGCGTTGCTGGCGCAACTGGCCGCTCTGCCTGGTATCGAAGCCCAGATGGCCGCACATCCCGATTTTGAGCGAGTATTTCGGCAGTGGCAGGCTCAATACTGATATGCCTCTACCAGGGTGAAATCATCTAGGAAGCGATACTGAATGTGGAAGCCCCAAGTTACGCCGTCTTTGTCAATGTATCCTTGGCAGGTACCTCCCTGCAAGTCTAATGCAAAAGGCTGTACATGGATATGCTCCCGGAAGTCGAGCCGGCGGCGGCCGTAGGCTTTGTACAGGGCTTCCTTGGCACCCCATAGTACATGCAAATGCTCAATGGGGTATGCTTCATCGAGGCATTCCATCTCCGGTGGGTTGAGAAACTTGGGAGCCAGACGCCCGATTTTTTCTACCCGCTTCTGGATGTCTATGCCGCAAGGCATAGGAGCTAGCATGGCGCCGCTCCATCTGTTGGAATGACTGATGGATACTTGCCGCCCAGAGTACAGCAGGTGCGGCTTGCCGTAGCCGTCTTTTTGAAAAATGTAAGGCAAGCCCTGATCCCAGGCCAGCAATTTGACCAAATGGCGTGAAGCCAGCCATTCCAGGCGACGACCAGCGGCTTGGATGCGCTGAAACTCCATTTGCTCTATCTCCGAAAGAGATAGCTGCTGCAGGAACCAGGCTTCTGATTCCTGAACGTGCCAAAGCCCCACAAGGATTCGCGGTGCAATATCTTCCAGCAGCAGTAATGGCATAATACGATTTTCCAGCGCAGCGAAAGTACGTTTTTTGCGCATTCTGGCAATATGAATGCACAGGAACATCTGCCAGCTTTGCATTGTTATTTACCTTTGCAAAAAAATGTGGCATGTTTCCTGAGTACGATGTCATTGTAGTGGGTGCCGGTCATGCGGGTTGCGAGGCAGCGGTGGCGGCAGCCAACCTGGGATGCAGGGTATTGCTGGCTACTATGAATATGCAGACCATTGCCCAGATGTCGTGCAACCCAGCTATGGGCGGCGTAGCCAAAGGGCAGATCGTGCGCGAGATTGATGCCCTGGGCGGCTACTCCGGCATTGTGACCGACCATACCATGGTACAGTTTAGGATGCTCAACCGCTCCAAAGGGCCAGCCATGTGGAGCCCGCGCGCCCAAAGCGACCGCATGCTCTTTGCCCGCAAGTGGCGTCAGATGCTGGAGGCGCACCCCCTCATTGACTTCTGGCAGGACATGGTCAACGGCATTGTGGTCAAAGACGGGCGCGCATGTGGCGTGCGCACCGGCATGGGGCTGGAAATCCCCGGCAAGGCCGTAGTACTTACCAACGGCACTTTCCTCAACGGCATCATTCACATCGGCGAAAAACAGTTGGGCGGTGGCCGTGCCGGCGAAAGTGCCGCAAGAGGTATCACCGAGCAACTGGTAGAACTGGGCTTTGAAGCCGGCCGCATGAAAACTGGCACTCCGCCCCGCCTCGACGGGCGCACCCTGAACTACAGCCGCATGGAGGTACAGCCCGGCGATGAAAACCCTGGCCGATTTTCGTACACCGATACGCCCCGGCCACAACGTCAACTGCCCTGTTACATCACCTACACCAACGAAGCAGTGCACGCAGTGCTGCGCACAGGGTTTGACAAGTCGCCCATGTTTACCGGCCGTATCCAGGGGCTGGGGCCGCGCTACTGCCCCTCCATAGAAGACAAAATAGACCGCTTTGCCGACAAGGACCGCCACCAGATTTTTGTAGAACCCGAAGGCTGGGACACCTGCGAGATCTACGTCAATGGCTTTTCGTCGTCTTTGCCGGAGGAAGTACAGTACAAAGCCCTTCGGCTCATCCCTGGCTTTGAACAGGCCCGCATGTTCCGCCCAGGCTATGCCATTGAATACGATTATTTCCCGCCAGTGCAACTACAGCTCACGCTGGAAACTCGCCTGGTGAAAAACCTATTTTTTGCCGGGCAAATCAACGGCACTACTGGCTATGAAGAAGCTGCCTGCCAGGGGCTGATGGCTGGCCTCAATGCCGCACTCAGTGTGCTGGATAGGGAGCCGTTTATTCTACGACGCTCAGACGCTTATATCGGTGTACTCATTGACGACCTCATCAACAAAGGCACGCAGGAGCCATACCGCATGTTTACCTCGCGGGCAGAGTATCGCATCTTACTGCGCCAGGACAACGCCGACCTGCGCCTCACCCCTCTGGCATACCGCCTTGGCGTGCAGGGTACAGATGCACGCATGGAGCGCGTACGGTACAAGGAGCAGGCTGCCGAAGCCATCGAGCAGTTTTTCCGCCGGACAGGTGTAGAACCCGACCATATCAATGCCTATCTCGAAAGCCTGGGCAGTGCCCCTATTCGTCAAAAGGTAAAACTCCACACCATCCTCACGCGCCCCTACATTGGCATCGCAGGGTTGCGCCAGGTATTGCCAGGGTTAGACGAGTTTTTGCGCAGCCAAGATGAAGAGTGCATTGAGCTGGCTGAAATCAACATGAAGTACGAGGGCTACATGCTCAGAGAGCAGGAAATGGTAGAAAAAATGAATCGCCTGGAGGAACTTCGTCTGCGCGACGATATCGACTACTATCAATTGCCTTCGCTCAGCAAGGAAGCACGCGAAAAACTCTCCCGTATCAAGCCCCGTACCATCGGGCAGGCCGGACGCATCAGCGGCGTCACTCCGGCGGATGTGTCAGTACTGCTGGTACACCTGGGCCGATAAGGTTTACATCAACCGTTTTGTCCACGCCGATGCGCCTCGCCTCTCTTTCAGCCTTTTGTTCGGCACAAGGCCTTGTGCACGATGCAAAGGAATGCAGTTGACAGCGTAAATTGGCCCTGGTATAGTAGTGCAGCCACTGTTTCGACTACTTTTTTTGCGGGCCTCAATGGATATCACTTCATTTTTGCAGAAAAAGACCCCTACCGGACGATACAGAATGGAATACCCAAACATTGAACTTTCCGGAAGAACGATTTTTCATATCGGTTGACCCTCTCACAAGCCCTGTCTGCTGTTGTAGCCTTTGTTCCTGTGTCTATCGCAGCAAGTGTTAAATATTTAATAAACCAGAATTTACGTGCACTTTACACTGCAGATGTACCTTGCGTTGAATTATCAAGTCAATCATAATCAGGAACCGTACTCCCCTATGAAGCGTGAATTAGACATAGTAATTCTTTCAGATGTGCATCTGGGTACTTATGGTTGCCATGCTAAGGAATTGCTGAATTACCTCAAAAGTATTAAAACCAATACCCTGATACTCAACGGAGATTTTATTGATATCTGGCAGTTCAATAAGCGCTACTTTCCCAAGGAACACCTCGAAGTCATTCAGCGCATACTCAAAATGGCAGCACGTGGCGTAAAGATTTACTACATCACAGGCAACCACGACGACGCCTTGCGCCGGTTTTCCGACTTTTCCAGCGGCAACATTCATCTGCGCGATAAGCTCCTGCTGAAGCTCCGCGACAAGCGCTACTGGATTTTTCACGGCGATGTATTTGACGTCTTTATCAAATATTCGCCTTTCATAGCCCGATTAGGCGGTAAAGGCTATGATTTACTGATACTGATTAACCGCTTCGTAAACAAAGTGCGCATGGCTATGGGGCTGCCGCGCATGTCTTTCGCTGCCAAAGTCAAGTATGGCGTCAAAGAGGCCGTCAAGTTTGTCAGCGATTTTGAAGATACGGCCATCAAACTGGCCGCCGAAGATAACTATGACTACGTCATCTGTGGGCACATTCACCGGCCCATCATGCGCACTGTTGTAGTAGGCAAAAAAGAAGTGCACTATCTCAACTCCGGCGACTGGGTGGAAAGCCTGACCGCGCTGGAGTACAAGGCCGGTAAATGGGAATTGTACGAGTACAGCGAGAACCATTACGATGCTCCGTCGGGGAAGTCCCTACCGGAAGATACCCTGGAAGAAGAAGAATTTATTGCCGGCGAGCAGCAGATCACAGAAATCCTGGCACAGATAACTGGCCACAGGGCGCCGTCGCGCTAAGGAACGTGAGGGTCATTGCCCTGGCTAAGGATTGTTTCCGGGTTCATTGACTGGCGCTAGCCCCAGCGCCTTGCCCTGTTCTAACATGTAGGCGTATGCGGCCTCCAGGTTGTTTTCTACTTTGCCGTCGAGAATGGCTTCGCGCACGGCAGTTTTGATGATACCTACCTCGCGCGATGGCTGAAGCCCAAAGGCTTCCATGATGATTTCGCCAGTGATGGGCGGCTGCCAGTTGCGTAGGTGGTCTTTGGCTTCTACTTCGGCGAGGCGCTCCTTGACCATTTCATAGTTTTCGAGATAGCGCTGCACTTTCTGAGGGTTTTTGGAGGTGATATCAGCCTGGCACAGGAGCATGAGATCTTCGAGGTCATCGCCAGCATCCACTAGCAAGCGCCTGATGGCAGAGTCGGTGATGTTTTCTTTGGTAAGGCTGATGGGGCGTAGGTGCAGGAGTACGAGTTTCTGCACGTATTTCATTTTGTGGTCTAGTGGCAACTTGAGCCGGGCAAAGATACGGGGCACCATGGCGGCGCCAAGTACTTCGTGGCCGTGGAAGGTCCAGCCGTGTTCGGGTTCAAAGCGCTTGGTGGCAGGTTTGGCAATGTCATGCAGGATGGCGCTCCAGCGCAACCAGAGGTTGGAGGTGGTGCGGCACAGGTTGTCAAGTACCTGGAGGGTGTGGTAGAAGTTATCTTTGTGGGCTTTGCCCTGGCGCTTTTCCACGCCGTGCAGGGCGGCCATTTCCGGGAAGATGAGTTGGAGTAGCCCTGTATTGAAGAGGAGCTTGAACCCAGTGGATGGCTGCCGGCTTTCAATGATTTTGTTGAGTTCGATAGTGACGCGCTCCATGCTCACAATGCGTATGCGGTCGCGGTATTCGGCAATGGCCTGCAGGGTTTCGGGGGCGATGGCAAAATCCAGTTGGGTGGCAAATCGAATGGCTCGCATCATGCGCAGGGGGTCGTCGGAGAACGTGCGCCCGGGTTCCAGCGGGGTTTTGATGATTTTTTCTTTCAGGTGCTGCAAGCCATTAAAGGGGTCAATAATGGTGCCGAAGTCCTGTGCATTGAGGCTTACCGCCAGGGCGTTGATGGTGAAGTCGCGGCGATTTTGGTCGTCTTCGAGCGTGCCATCCACTACGGTGGGCTTTCGGGAATCATGGCGGTAAGATTCGCGACGGGCGCCTACGAACTCAATTTCGATGTCGTTCCAGCGGAGCATGGCTGTACCAAAGCGCTGATATACAGCCACTCTGGGCATGGGGTGCAAGCGGGTGGCCAGTTCTTGTGCCAGATGAATGCCATTGCCCACGCACACGATATCCATATCTTTGGAGGGGCGAGCCAGCAGGCGATCGCGCACGTAGCCCCCTACCACGTAAGCTGGGTAGCCCAGCTCAGCGGCGGTTTGACTGATGAGGCGAAAAATTTCGCGTTCGTGCGGCTGTATGGAGAAGATCATGGTATCTTCAGGCAGGCAGTTAGTGGGTGTTAGGGGAGAGCGTCAAGTGTTACTTTGGCGTCCTGGTAAGAGGTCTCTATTTCGGCCAGTACCTCGAGGATGGCCTCCGGATCGGAAAGCGAAACGAGGCGCGAACGGAAAGCCTTGATACCAGATAGCCCCTGAAAGTACGGCCCGTAGTGGCGGCGCATTTCGAGCACGCCCAGTTTGGGGCCTTTCCAGGCAATACTGTCTAGCAGGTGTTGGCGCGCGGCATCCACTCGTTCGGTCATACTGGGCGGGGGCAGCAGTTGGCCGGTGGCAAAGTAGTGTTTGATTTGGCTAAAAATCCAGGGGGCGCCAATGGCCGCGCGGCCAATCATGATACCATCTACACCGTAGCGGCGGCGGTATTCGAGGGCGCGCTGGGGGCTGTCTACATCACCGTTGCCAAACACCGGGATGTGCATGCGCGGGTTGTCCTTCACTCTGGCAATCCAGCTCCAGTCGGCTACGCCTTTGTACATTTGCTTGCGCGTACGCGCATGTATGGTGATGGCTTGCACGCCTACATCCTGTAAGCGCTCGGCTACCTCCAGTATGTTGATGCTGTGTTCATCCCAACCCAGGCGGGTCTTCACTGTTACCGGTTTGGAAGTACTTTTGACTACGGCAGCCGTGAGGGCTATCATTTTAGGCACGTCTTGCAGCAGCCCTGCACCGGCCATTTTGCAGGCTACTTTGGCTACCGGACAACCATAGTTAATGTCAATCACATCGGGGTTGGCAGCTTCTACAAGGTGGGCAGCCTGGATCATGCTCTCCAATTGTCCGCCAAAATACTGGATGCCAATGGGGCGCTCATAGTCAAAGATATCCAATTTCTGGAGGCTTTTGTCTGATTCGTGCACTAAGCCGTCGGCACTTATGAACTCAGTGTACATCATGTCGGCGCCATAACGCTTGCACAGGGCACGAAAGGGCGGATCGCTCACATCCTCCATAGGGGCAAGCAAAAGGGGAAATTCGCCGATAGCTACATTGCCGATTTTGACCATAGCGTGAAAATGAGCTGCAAAGATAGGGGAAAGTTGGGAGACTGTGCGCTCGGGCGTGTGTCCTGCAAGACTGGGGGAAGAAATGACTCTATGCTAAGCAGTGCCAGGTTTTGTGCATGATTTACGGATATTGTGCACAAAACTTGGCCAGTCGAAGTGTACTTGGATGATTTGAGTGCGCTTGAAATTTACGGGCGTTTGAGATAAGAATTATTCTTTGAGCAAAATGTCTTGGAAGAATGATATTTGTCTGTGGAGAAAAGCACCCTTTCTTAACCGTGCTGTAGCTGGTAGCTCGTGGCTGCCTCGGCGGAGTAGCAAAACTGTGCCATCTTACAAAGGCTCATGAGTGCATCTGGGTAGTGAGTGGCATTTGCCTTCTGCGCTTTTTGTCTGCTTGACAAGAACCCAGAGCTGAAGCAGCCTTTATGCTCCTTCACGCTTTCTCTTCTTCTGAGGCCTCTGCTGCTATCTGTGACTTATTGATTTTTTCTAGCTCTTTATCAATGTAGTACAGGCTCATGGGGCCTTCGCCAATGAGTTTGATGCGGTCGAGGATGTTGCGCATGAGGGCTTCCTCTTCGCGCTGCTCATTGACATACCATTGCAGGAAGTTTAGTGTGGTATGATCGTTGTCTTTGTAACTCAGGGTGATAAGCTCGTGAATGGAGGCTGTTACTTTCTTCTCATGAGTATAGACTTGCTCGAATAGGCTACGTACCGATTCGAACTCATGGGGCGGCTGGGAGATAGCTGGCACCAGGGCATGGCCGTCCACTTCATTGATGTAATTGAAAATGCGTAGCATGTGGCTGCGCTCTTCCTCAGACTGGCGATACAGGAACGCGGCGCAGCCACGAAGCCCTTCCCGGTCGCACCAGGAGGCCATCGAAAGGTACAAGAAGGATGCGTAGCCCTCAAGCGCCATCTGCTGGTTGAGGGCGTTTTCCATGGTTGGAGACAGCATATTAGTCGAAATTTATGATCTGTTAACAAAGACTAACGGCAAAGGTTTAGAGTAGGTAATAAGCTGAATGACTTTCTATGGGACAATAGGCGACATCCAGTGGTTTGGGTGAAATACCTCGTTTGGCAAATACGGTTTGGTCACAATAAAAGACTACTTGGTCACAACAACTTAGGCACTTAACTAAGCCTTAGCACATATTTGTAAAAAAAGAAAGGGATATGCTAAGTCAAAAATTCATTCTATGTGCGCTGATAAGCACTTGTATTTATGCCCTCACAGGGTATTCTCAGTATCAGCAGCCGCCTTTTGAACCGAAGCTTCTACTAGGGCTTAATGCAGGTATTACTAGCTCTTTTGCGCAGTCCAATTATTCTGACCGTGCATTATTTAGTAACACATTCGGCCTGGGGATTCAGTATCCTGGCTTGGTGGTCATGTATCAGAGGGAAAAAAACCTTTATCTCGAGTCGGGGCTCCATCTTGTCCAGAAAAATCATGGAGTAGAGCGAGCAGGTTTTTATGAGGGCATTTTTTACTCTTATATTGATGCCCGTTACCTACAACTGCCCATCGGATTGCGTCTGGCTTTCCCAACTGCCAGCTTGCAGGGATTTTTGTCAACCGGACTTTACACAGGGTACTGGCTAAGTGGCAAATGGGATGTTGCACAATTTAATTT
The DNA here is from genome assembly GCA_938015595.1 of uncultured Saprospiraceae bacterium. Classification (GTDB taxonomy): domain Bacteria; phylum Bacteroidota; class Bacteroidia; order Chitinophagales; family Saprospiraceae; genus UBA2329. The sequence goes on from CALLPI010000003.1 coordinate 23,892, forward strand.
CAATTTTATTGTAGAAGAAGAGGAAGAACCTTCTATCATCGATTATTATAACGGCAAGTACGAGTTTGACAATTCTTATGAATTGGACAACCGGAAAGACAATCGTTTTGACCTCGGGGCTTATTTAGGTGGAGGCTTGCAATTTAGCAGGCCTAAATTCGGAAACCTTTGGATAGAAGTTCGGGCAAATCACGGGCTTAGTCAATTGGACAAATTTAATGGCGATGCACCGCTGGACCACCAGCCCAGAAGCCTACGCAGTCTCGCGTTCACAATGGGCTATGCGCGCTCATTTTCCAAAGCCAGGCCTGCACGCAGCTAAACAAAATGGAAAGACTTTTAATAACCAATGAATTTTATGATGTTATGAAGCGGAACATTCTCAAATATTTGATATTCACCACCTTAGGTTCGACCCTCGCGCTGTCGGCCTGTTACGATTTGCAGGAGCCATTGTTGCAACCAAAGCGATATGGAACTGATCCGGTAAGCGTATTCGAAGCTTTCTGGAACGGCATGAGTCGCAATTATGTATTTTGGGGGTATGACACCGTGAATTGGGATCAAAAGTACAGAACGTACGCTAAGCAAGTGCAAGAACAAGAGGATATCACCGACGAAGAACTCTTGGGCATTATGAATGATATGATCAAGGACTTGAGAGATCAACATTTTGTAGTATTCGCTGAAATAGACGGCAGAGACACGGCTATTGCACCTGCAGAAGTAGTCAGAAAAATTCTCAACTCTCAACGCTTGGACGAGGACTACTTCGAGGTGTCCATGTTCAATAGGCTTGATCCCGGAGCCCGAAAATACCAAGGGTACATGTATGGCACACTGCAAAGCAGATACCAGTATGTGCGGACGCCAGGCTTTTCCATTTACAGCTCCATAAAAGCAGGCGACAATCCTGATTTTTTTAACGGCATGCTGAATTTCATGGCTAATCCCCGAAGCAATCACAAGGGGATTATCCTGGACTTGAGGCACAACAATGGAGGTGCAGTTGCCGATATGCAGATATTTGCAGGATTACTTACAGACAAAGAAGTTGTCTATGGGGCTTCTCGCCAAAAGCGCGGCAACGGTCGGTATGATTACGGACCTTGGATTCCTATAAGCTTAAAGCCATCTATGAGAGGCCACAATAAGCTACCCTGCGTAGTCCTTTGCGACCAACGGACGCGTAGTATGGGCGAGGCAGTCACCATGGCTCTGAGCGTGCTTCCTCAAGTCACTGTAGTAGGCGAAGCTACCTTTGGTGCACATGGCCCCGTTGTTGCAGGGGGCGAAGATGAGCTCGTTTTAGGTGGAGGTTTTGATTTGCCCAACGGTTGGTTTGTTCAAACAGCTAAAGAGGTTTTTCGTTTTCTGGATGGTAACATTTATGAAGGCAATGGTTTTCCGCCTGATGTAAACCTTCCGCTCGACTTCAACCGCCTGCTCAGTACCGGAAGAGACAATCAGTTAGAAAAAGCTATTGAGATACTGTCGCGCTAAAGTTTTGACCTTCGTCGCGCCTGCGCAAACTCCAAAAAGTTCTTTGCATCTCGTGTGTTAAGACATGCCTCAGCGTTAAGACCTCCTTTGCGCGCCGATACTACGCCGTAGCGAATGTGCTTAATGCCCTCCTTGCTATGCGCATCGGGATTAATGGCAATGAGCACCTTTTTGTCCATGGCATAGGGAATCCAGCTCCAGTCTAGGTCGAGGCGGTGGGGGTTGGCATTGAGCTCGATGGCCACTCCATTGGCAGCACAGGCATCAATGACAGCTTTGTGGTCGATGGGGTAACCAGGGCGCGACAGCAGCAGGCGGCCGGTGGGGTGTCCGAGTATGGTAGTATAGGGATTTTCAATGGCTTTGATCAGGCGCTGAGTAGCTTTGGCTTCGTCCATGCGTAGATTACTGTGCACGGAAGCGATGACAAAGTCGAAGCCGGCCAGGATGCAGGCGTCATAATCGAGGCTGCCATCGGCCAGGATGTCGCTTTCAATGCCTTTGAGGATGCGGAAGGCCTCGCCCGCCTGAGCATATTCCTGGTTGAGGGCGTCTATTTCGCGCCACTGCTGTAGTACGCGCTCCACAGGCAGCCCTTGGGCATACACAGCAGTTTTGGAGTGGTCGGTAATGCCAATGTAGGTATAGCCAAGCCTGAAGGCGTAGTCGGCCATGTCGCGCAAAGTGTGGAGGCCGTCGCTGTAGGTAGTATGCGCGTGAATTACGCCACGTATGTCGTGTGCTTCGATGAGGACGGGCAGCTGATGGGTTTGGGCTAGATTGATGACGTTAGGCAGGTCGCGCAGTTCGGGAGGAATATAGGGCAGGCCAGCTTTGGCAAAAACCTCGGCTTCATCAGATAAATTGCGGAAGTCTGTGCCAGGGAAAGCCTCCGTAAATGCTGCCAGAAACTCCGGGGCTGCAATATGCCGGAATAGCTTGGAGCCAAACTCCTCTGGTCGGCACAGGTATATGCGCACGGGCAGGTCACTGACAGTACGAGCATCAATGGGGTGTGCGCTGGGGTGCAATATGCGCAAGGTGTCAGAACTAAGTAATGCCTCCGGCAGAGTGGGGGAGTCCATGAGCAAATCCATGGCATCCACTACATTGCAACCCCGCGCCACAGGCCCAACAAGAGCTACACGCGTGCCGGGCAGAAGCGCTTGTAGGTGTTGCAGCAAGGGCTGGGCTTCGGCTTCCAGTGTAGCGTATTGGTACTGCCCCTGGTGGCGTAGGTAGTATTCGAGTTTTTGGCGGATGTCGTCCTGAGTTTTTGCGCCGAAGCCTTTGAGTTCAATGAGGCGGTTTTCATTGACCGCGTAGAGGAGTTCGCCGGGGCTCTCTATGCCGAGGTTTCTCCAGATGGTGGCAATTTTTTTTGGACCGATGCCGGATATATTCAGTAGTTCTTCCACTCCGGGCGGGGTTATGGCGCGATATCTCTCTAAGGTGCTGAGCTGGCCGGTGTTGAGTAGTTCCTGGATTTTGTCGCCAATGGCTTTGCCTACACCCTTGAGGGCGTCTATATCACTTCGGCGCATCTCGACTAGCGGAGTGTCGAGTTTGCGCAGGGTAAGATAAGCGTTTTGATAGGAGCGAATTTTAAAGGGGTTTTCGCCGTGAAGTTCCATGAGGTCGGCCAGGCGTTGAAAGATTTTGGCAATGTCTTTATTGGTCATGAGCGACATAAGCATTTGCAGGTTGCCTTACAAAGATAGATTCTCCCCAGCGAATGGAAGGCATACAGAGATCCTCTAAATAAAATAGAGCATCTTTGCGCCAGCTGCACTTACCCTTCCAGGCCTCTTTCGATTCATCCAAAGGAGGGGGGTAAGTACCCCTTCCAATTCATCTATCGTTTGGCCATTGCTTCGCAAAAGGCCAGTAGCGTCTCTAAGTCTTCTGCCTGGGTGAATGGATTGACTAACGTTACGCGCAGCCAGGTGCGGTGGTGCAAGGTGGTTTGGACGATGTAAAATCTTCCGTCTTCAAGCAGTCGCTGCCGGATGTGGGCGTTGAGGGCATCGGTTTCAGTATCGCTCAAGCCAAGTGGGCGATAGCGGAAGCACACGATGTTGCACTGGGGTTCGACGGCTAGTTCCCAGCAAGGGCGCTGCCGGATGATTTCTGCAAAAGTTGCGCTGTTGGCTATGACTTTGTCCACGTAGGCTTCAAAAACCTGAGGTCCGAGGCTTTGCCACAAAGCCCAGGCTTTCACGCTCATCATCAACTTGGTACACTCCAGGCTGCGCTTACCCACATTGTACCACTCTGGCTCAGCTTGGCCAAAGAGATACTCAGCTTGCTGGCTGAAGGTGCGGTAGCTGCGTTCGCCCTGGCGAAACACCAATGCCGTAACCAGCGCCGGCGTCATGAGCATTTTGTGAAAATCCAGCGCTATGCTATCGGCTTGTTCGATGCCCTGTACGAGATGCCGGTGTCGGGCACTGAATGCTACGGCAGCACCATGCGCTCCGTCCACATGAAACCACAGCTCATGCTGGCGGCAAAACTGGCCTATGGCCTCCAGGTCGTCAAACGAGCCAGTGGAGGTCGTGCAGGCGCTGCCCACTACGGCAATGACCTGTATGCCGCGTGCCTGGGCGGCCAGGTAGGCGGATTCAAGCCGTTCGATACGCAGTTGAGAACGCTCGTTTACAGGTATTTTGATGGTGCCTTGTTCGCCCCAGCCCATAATACGGGCGGCGCGATCCACGCAGTAGTGTGCTTGCTCCGATACCATGAGTGCCAGGGGTTGGGTGTGGCCTTTGCGCCATACATCGGTGCCAGCATAGTGACTGCGGGCGGCCAGCAGGGCGGTGAGATTGGCTAGGGTGCCGCCGGAGGTCAGAAATCCGGAAGCAATACTGACGTCAAAGCCCAGTTTGGCGGCTACTTGCTCTATCAGAAGCCGCTCTAGCGCTGTAGCCGGTGCGCCCATTTCATACACAGCCATGCCGTTATTGAGCAGGGCGGTCATCATGCTAGCCAGCGCCGTGATAGGCGCCGGCGGGCATACTTGATGCCCCATGAAGCGCGGATGGTGCAGGTGTATGCTGTTGTGCAGGATATGCTGCATCCAGGCTAAAGTATCTGGTAGCAAGAGGTTTTCGGCGGCTTGGCAGTACTGCTGCTCTGGAGCTTGCCAGTGGTTGACGGGCAGCTCAGGAGAGGCACTCAATGCCTTGGCCAGGTAGTTGGCCAGTACATCTACTAGTTGGTGGCCTTGCTGGCGGAAGATTTCGGGGCTGTAGGCGCGTTCAAGCAAGTCCATGTCGAGCAGTTGGTTCACGTGAGAGTAAGAAAATCAAGTGTTTTCGGCGAAGAGCTGCCAGATGGGGTCGTCGGGCAACTCAGCCTCAATGCACACGGGTTCTTTTTTTACCGGATGCTCAAAGGCCAGTGCGCGGCAGTGCAGGTAGATATGGCCTTCGGGCTGCTGGGCAGAGGGAAAACCGTACTTTACGTCGCCGCGAATGGGGCAGCCAATTTTGGCCAACTGCGCGCGAATCTGGTGCGGCCTGCCGGTGAGTGGATGTACCTCCAGTAGGCAGTGGCTACCAGATTGCATAATCATTTCGTAGTCCAGTTCGGCATATTTGGCGTCTTTGTACCGGTTGCTGGGGCGCTCCAGCGCCTTGGCTATGTTGCGTTCGTGGTCTTTGACCATGTAGTGCGTTAGCTTGCCTTGCAAGGGAGTGGGGCGCTGGGCAGTAATGGCCCAATAGGTTTTGTTTACCTGACGGTCGTGAAACAACTTGTTCATGCGCTCCAGTGCCTTGCTGGTGCGGGCAAATACCACAATGCCGCTTACGGGGCGGTCAAGGCGATGGATGACACCGAGGAATACCTTGCCGGGCTTGCGATACTGAATTTTAATGTATTGCTTGACAGCTTCGCTCAAGGGGGGGGCGCCGGTTTTGTCGCCTTGAACCAGCACACCTGCTGGCTTGTTCACTGCAATTAAATGATTGTCTTCGTACACTATCTGAACGTTCATTCCGCAAAAGTATGAAATTATCTCTGGGCTACTCGCCCTGTCCCAACGATACCTTCATCTTCGACGCTCTGGCGCACCAAAAAATTGATACCGAAGGACTGACATTCGACATTGTGCTGGCTGATGTAGAGCGACTCAACCAGATGGCCTTTGCCGGTGAGTTGCACGTCACCAAGTTGAGCTACCACGCTTTTGCCTGGCTTACTCAAGGCTACGCTTTGCTGGATGTCGGCAGCGCCTTGGGCAACAACTGCGGCCCGCTGCTCATTGCCCGTCAGCCCCTATCGTGGGAGGAAGTGGACGCCGCCCGTATCGCCATTCCTGGCCGATATACCACTGCCAATTTTCTGCTGAGCCTAATGCGCCCACAGGCCACGCATAAGGTAGAGATGCTCTTTTCTGATATCGAAGACGCCGTATTGCGCGGCGAGGCAGGCGCTGGCCTCATCATTCACGAAAATCGCTTTACCTATCAGCAAAAAGGGCTTTGCAAGATTGCCGACCTGGGCGAATTTTGGGAAGGTAGTACAGGTATGCCCATTCCGCTGGGCGGCATCGTCATCCGGCGGGACCTGCCACTGGAGTTGCAGCAGCGGTTCAATCGGGTGCTGGCCCGCAGCGTAGCCTACGCTATTGCGCATCCGGCGCAAGCCATGCCTTACGTGCGCGCCCATGCTCAGGAAATGAATGAGGAGGTAATACAGCAGCACATTGGGCTGTACGTCAACGAGTATACGCTGAAACTGGGCGAGCGGGGCCGCCAGGCAGTACGGCGCCTCTTCCAGATGGCCCACCAGAAAGGTATTGTGCCCGGATTGGCGGAAGACCAGGTGCTGTGGGTGTCCGGCGCGTAGGTACACGCGGCTCACTTGCCAATGCAAAATCGGGAGAAGATAGAATCCAGGAGATCTTCTGAACTGATTTTGCCGGTTATTTGCCCCAGGAAAAACAGAGCGCGGCGTATGTCCATGGCTACCAGGTCGCCCGATAAGCCCTGGGCGATGCCCTGCAGGGCGGCATCGAGGCTCTCGTTGGTTTTGAGCAGTGCTTCGTAATGCCGTACATTGGCCACCACGGTGCTGCCAGCAATAACCTTGCCCTCCAGCACTGTGTCCAGGAGTTTTTGTTTGAGGTATTCGATGTTCATCTGGTTGAGGGCAGAGACAGGTATCCAGGCTTCGGAGCTAAAGTACTCATTAGCATAGTGCTCATAGGTCGTGTAGGGATTTAGGTCCATTTTGTTGGCTACGACCAGTAGTTTGCTCTCCGGGCGGGTTAGTGCTGCGAGGTCTTCGCGCAGCATCTGCGGCGAGGTGCGCGCCACGTCAAAGACATAGACAAGGAGTACTGCCTGGCGCACTTTTTCCAGTGTCTTGGCTACGCCAATGGCCTCGATGGTGTCTTGTGTCTGGCGTATGCCGGCAGTGTCCACGATGCGAAATGCCACGCCGTCTACATGGAGTACTTCTTCGATAGTATCGCGGGTAGTGCCGGCTACGTCGCTCACAATGGCGCGCTCTTCCTTGAGTAGGGCATTGAGCAAGGTGCTCTTGCCTGCGTTGGGACGGCCGGCAATGACGGTAGTGATACCGTTTTTGATGGCATTGCCCAGGCGAAAGGAGCGTAGGAGGTCTTCGATGAATGTGCGAATCTGACGAATGAGCGCGCTGAGGTCTTCGCGGTTGGCAAACTCGACATCTTCTTCGCCGAAGTCCAGTTCCAGTTCTATCAGGGCGGCAAAGTCCACAAGTTGGCGGCGCAGGTGCTCAATGTCTTTACTAAAACCACCTCGCATTTGCTGCATGGCTACGGCATGTGCTGCTGCTGATTCGGAGGCAATGAGGTCAGCTACAGCTTCGGCCTGACTGAGGTCCATGCGGCCATTGAGGAAGGCGCGCAGCGTGAACTCGCCGGGGTTGGCCAGGCGTGCGCCCTTGCGCAAGAGCAGCGTTAGCACTTCCTGCAGGATGTAAGGCGAGCCATGGCAAGAAATTTCTACTACATCTTCGCCAGTGTAAGAGCGTGGCTGCCGGAAGAGCGATACCAGCACTTCGTCCAGCAGACGACCATCTTCCGCTACAATGCGGCCAAAATGAATGGTGTGCGATGGCTGCTCGCTCAAGTCTTTGCCGGAGAATATCGAACTGGCCAAGCGTAGCGCGTCTGGCCCGGATATCCTAATGACCCCGATAGCGCCCATGCCCGGTGGGGTAGCTATGGCGGCAATGGTGTCGTAAGATGTCAGATGAGTAGGCAAAATTATTCAAAATGACATGCAAAGATATTCCGCCCAGGATAAGAATTTAAAGAAAAAATAACTCGCGGCCATTGCGCCGTATAGTGCGAGATGATATTTTTGCATTTATAATAAAAAAGTTAGGTTCTTATTCTAATCGCTCAGTAGAAACTACTATTTCTTGTACGAAAGAAAGCGCCCTTTAGCCATTTTTTAATAAAGAGTTTTCGTAATCCCATCATTATGCACATCATACAAACGGACATTATCCTTTTCGCCATTTTGTTACTTGGCGCTATAATATTGAACAAAGACTTCATCCGCTCGGAGTTCCTGTCCCAGGAAGACGAAGAATAAGCACACCGGCGTTGCCCCCGCCTTTTGCCTCGTAGCAGATGTACAACCCAGTCTCTGCATGGAATGTTATTTTTGCTTGCCGATATGCCCACATAAGGCCTCATTTAACATTGTCACATGCGCCTTTTTACGATTATCCTGTTTTTTACTCCTGCTTTATTGATAGCTCAGGAGCCCGTGCAAACCCTGCGCGGCAAAGTAGCAGATGCCCACACTCTGCAGCCCTTGGCAGGGGCAACCCTTACACTCCACCCTGGCGGATGGGGCGCGGTAAGCGACAGCACCGGAAGGTTCAGGCTGGTGCACATACCCGTAGGCCGCTATGACTTGAGTGTGCGCTTTATGGGCTACGGAACCCTGATTTTACCGGAACTACTGCTCGAATCAGGCAAGGAACTAACGCTTGACCTGTACTTACTCCCCCAAAGTACGGTGATGGACGAAGTGGTAGTGCGCGCGCCCCGCCGTGGTGCACCCCTGATAGGCTCCGGCAACGAGCAAGTGTTCACCACTGAGGAAACGCGTCGTTTTCCTGCTGCTTTCTACGACCCAGCGCGCGTAGCAGTATCTATGGCCGGTGTAGCCAATGTGCATGATGGCGCCAACGGCATTGCCGTGCGTGGCAATTCGCCCAATGGCATAGCCTGGCGTTTGGAAGGCGTGGACATTGTGAACCCCAATCACTTACCTAATGCCGGTACGCTTAGCGATCAAGCCAGTATCTATGGCGGCGGGGTGAACATCATGAGTGCGCAATTGCTGGCTGATACGCGCCTACTCAGCGGAGCTTTTCCGGCAGAATACGGCAATGCGCTCTCCGGCGTGCTGGATATGCGCCTGCGCTCGGGCAACAACCAGCGCAGGGAGTTTACGGCTCAAGCGGGGTTGATTGGGTTGGACCTGGCCGCCGAAGGCCCTATTTTTAGCCGATCGGAGGCCTCCTACCTGGTCAACTACCGCTATTCCACAGTGGGGCTGTTGTCGGCGCTGGGTATCCCTCTGGGCGATGAAGACGTGCGTTTTCAGGATTTGTCTTTTCACCTCAACTTTCCAGGTCGTGGGCGCAGCGCCTGGACAGTATTTGGACTGGGGGGGCAGAGCATCAATCGCTTTGAGGCTAAGCGGGATTCTGCAGAGTGGCAGTTTCAAAAAGACCGCTCCGACATTGCATTCCGTGCGCGCATGGGTGCTCTGGGGCTTACTCATACCCAAAGCTTAGGTAAGCGCGGCGAGTGGCACTCCGTGCTGGCGGTATCAGCGCTGGGTAGCACCAGGGAGCGCGCTCAGTTGGATGACGCACTTGTGCCGCAACTGGAGGAGCGTAATTGGCTGAGGCAAAGCAAACTTTCGGCGCACTCTTACCTGCGTTTGCAGGTGGGGGCCGGGCACCAATTTCGGGCAGGCATCCAATACGCACAGCAATTATTCAACGTTTTAGCCATTCATCAGCAAGGCGCCGACACCCTTGCGCTGGGCAAGGGCAGTGGGGGACTGTGGCAGCCATACCTGTCGTATTCGGTGCGCCTGTCGTCTAAGTTGCAGGGGCAGGCTGGCATACACGGCATGTATTTCAGCCTGAACGGCAGCTCCAGTATCGAGCCCCGCGCTACGCTAATCTGGATGCCGAGCGCTCAGCAACGCTTCCACTTGGCTTATGGTCTGCACAGTCAGCTACAAGTACCACAACTTTATTTTGCACATTCGGGCGGAACAGGCAATCGCTACCTGGGCTTTACGCGAGCGCATCATCTGACGCTGGGTTGGTATCGCCAGTGGGGTGCCTCTTCGCACATTCAGGCGCAAGTTTATTACCAATACCTCTTTCGCGTACCAGTAGATAGCGAGGCGACTAGTACATTTTCGGCGCTCAACTTACTGGAGGATTTCGCCCCCTCGCAGTTGGTAAACCTGGGCACTGGCCGCAATTATGGCCTGGAATTGACTGCCCGCCGGTATGTGGCTCGAAACTGGTGGTTTGTTGGTAATACTGCCTGGTATCGGTCACTCTATACGCCTGCCGATGGTGTAGAACGCTCCTCGCGCTTCGATGGCCGCTATGCTTTGAACTTGGCCGGTGGGAAAGAATGGCGCAAGGCCAAGCAAGAGGATGGCATCAGTAGGTTGTGGGGCGTGAGCGCCCGCGTATTGTGGAACGGAGGTTTTCGCTATACTCCTGTGGATGCAGAGGCTTCGCAGGCTTCAGGCTTTACGGTGTATCGCACCCAGGAGGCTTTTTCGCTGCGCCTGCCGGACTACTTCCGCCCAGACTTGCGCGTTTATTTGCAACGCAGTCGTAAAAACCGCAGCAGCATCCTTTCATTGGATATACAAAACTTGATTAATCGCCCCAATCTGGCATTCTACGTTTTCGATATGCAGCAGGGTGTGGTAACGCCTCGTTATCAGTTGGGTATAATACCAGTACTAGGATATCGGATAGAGTTTTTTTAATAAGGGGGGGCTAGCTGCCAGTAGCGGCCAATTCTGTTTGTGTGGAGTTGCGAACTGTACCGCGGGTTGCAGGTTGGCAACAAGGCGAGAGAAAGGGCTTCGCATCTTTTGTCAATCATTACCAAAACCGGCTTATTTTATACAAGGTGATCATTGGCTCTTTGCTTGTAGAAACTTATTGTCAGGAGGATTGGCCCCACTACGCGAGAGACGCAAAAAGGGTGTCTTGCGAACTTGCGAATGCAAAACACCCTTTGCTCTGAATTTATCTTATTGAGTGCTGCTGCTTCAGACTACCGTTTCCGATCCTACCACCGAGGAGAAGTATTCCCTGTTCAATCGAGCGATGTTGACTACGGAAATTTCCTTGGGGCATTCTGCTTCGCAGGCTGTGACGTTGGAGCAATTGCCAAACCCTTCTGCATCCATCTGCTTGACCATGGCCTGTACGCGCCGCTTGGCCTCTACCTTGCCCTGAGGCAGTTGGTTGAGGTGTGCTGCTTTGGCCGATACAAACAACATAGCCGAAGCGTTAGGGCAAGCTGCCACACAAGCACCGCAACCGATGCAAGCCGCCGCACTGAAGGCTGCCTCTGCTACTTCTTTCGGAATGGGGATGGCGTTGGCATCTACTGCCTGGCCAGTGTTCACGGAGATAAAGCCCCCTGCCTGGATGATGCGATCGAAAGCCGAGCGGTCCACTACCAAATCCTTAATAATGGGGAAGGAGCGTGCGCGGAACGGCTCTACCACAATGGTGTCGCCATCCTTAAAATGCCGCATGTGTAGCTGGCAAGTAGTAGTGCCCCGCATAGGGCCATGTGGTTGCCCATTGATGACCATATTGCAAGTGCCGCAGATGCCCTCGCGACAATCGTGCTCAAAAGCTACTGGCTCCTGCTTTTTCTGGATCAGTTCTTCGTTTAGCACGTCGAACATCTCCAAGAAGGACATGTGCTCGTTGATGTTGTTGAGCGTGTATGTTTCAAAGCGCCCCTTGCTTTGGGCGTCTTTTTGTCTCCAGACTTTGAGAGTGATTTTCATGACGCAATTCTGGTTTGCTGAGTAATAAAACAGATTTTCTGTCTGTGCAATTCATTTATTTATAGCTTCTGGCCGAAGGTTTGGCTTCTTCAAAATTGAGCGGCTCTATGTGCAGCTCCGGCTCCTGCCCCATACCGTGGTAAGCCCATGCTGCCACATAGGCGAAGTTTTCGTCATCGCGTTTGGCTTCGCCTTCCTCGGTTTGGTATTCCACTCTGAAGTGGCCGCCACAGGATTCATTGCGGTGCAGGGCGTCTACAATCATGAGTTCGCCCAGCTCCATGAAGTCTGCCACGCGGGCTACCTTTTCCAGTTCGGGGTTGTACTCGTCCATAGAACCCGGCACGAATACATCACTGTGGAACTCAGCGTACAAATCCTGAACCATCTTGCGGGCCTTGGTCAGGCCTTCGGCGCTGCGTGCCATGCCGCAGTATTCCCACATAATGCGCCCGAGGCGGCGATGGAAACTTTCTACTGATTGCTTGCCATTGATGCTGAGGAAGCCCAATAAGCGGGCGCGCGTTTCGCTTTCGGCAGCGGCAAACTCCGGCAGGTTGGTATCAATAGGTGGTGTTTTGATTTCATTGGCCAGGAACGTACCGATAGTGTAGGGCAGTACGAAGTAGCCATCGGCCAGTCCTTGCATGAGCGCAGAGGCGCCTAGGCGATTGGCGCCGTGATCGCTGAAGTTGCACTCGCCAGCAGCAAAAAGACCAGGAATGTTGGTTTCTAAGTTGTAATCTACCCAAAGTCCACCCATGGTGTAATGTACTGCGGGGTAGATTTTCATGGGCATTTTTTTTGCATTTTCGCCAGTGATCTTCTCGTACATGGCAAAGAGGTTGTCGTACTTTTCGTCAATCACTCTTTCGCCAAGTTCAATAATGGTTTGCTTATCTGGGTTGGCAATGCCTAAGGTGCTGGCACGCGAACGGCCGTAGCGCTCAATAGCTGCCGAAAAATCCATAAACACAGCCAGCCCAGTAGGGGCTACGCCGTAGCCGGCGTCGCACATGCTTTTGGCAGCTCTGGAGGCTACGTCGCGCGGTACGAGGTTGCCGAAAGCCGGATATTTGCGTTCCAGGAAATAGTCACGGTCTTCTTCGGGTATCTGGTTGCCGGTTTTACGTCCTTCTCGAATGGCCTGGGCGTCTTCGAGTTTTTTGGGTACCCATACGCGCCCATCGTTGCGAAGGCTTTCCGACATGAGGGTGAGCTTCGACTGGTAGTCTCCAGATACGGGTATGCAGGTGGGGTGTATCTGTGTGAAGCAAGGATTGGCCATGAGCGCGCCGCGGCGCACAGCCCGCCAGGCAGCTGTGACGTTGCAATTCATGGCGTTGGTAGAGAGGTAAAATACATTGCCATAGCCCCCAGTAGCAAGTACCACGGCGTGTGCGCCGAATCGCTCTAGTTTGCCCGTCACCAGGTTGCGGGCAATGATGCCACGGGCTTTACCGTCTACCACTACGAGGTCAAGCATTTCATGGCGGTTGTACATTTTTACTTTGCCTAAGCTGATCTGGCGCGAGAGGGCCTGATAGGCGCCAATGAGCAGTTGCTGGCCGGTTTGCCCTTTGGCGTAGAAAGTACGTTGCACCTGGGTGCCGCCAAAGGAGCGGGTGTCAAGCAGGCCGCCGTATTCGCGCGCGAAAGGCACACCTTGAGCCACGCACTGGTCAATGATATTGACCGATACTTCCGCCAGCCGATGTACGTTGGCTTCGCGGGCGCGGTAGTCGCCGCCTTTGATAGTGTCGTAAAACAAACGGCGCACACTGTCGCCGTCATTGCGATAGTTTTTGGCAGCGTTGATGCCACCTTGGGCGGCAATGCTGTGGGCGCGGCGCGGGCTATCGTGAAAGGTAAAGCACTTCACATTGTAGCCTAGTTCGCCTAGCGAGGCAGCAGCCGAAGCTCCGGCAAGCCCTGTGCCTACCACTATGATTTCCAAACGGAGCTTATTATGCGGCGCTACCAAAGGAACCGTAGAGCGGTATTTCGTCCACTTTTCGGCAAGCGTGCCGGTGGGTACTTTACCATCAAGTGTCATATTTATACAGAATTTTATGCGTTCAAAGATTGAAGGTACATGAGGATAGGAATGAGCGCGAAACCCAAGGGCACTACCACAGCATACATCTTGCCGACGAATTGAATGGCTGGTGTATATTTTTTGTGATTGAGTCCTAGTGTTTGAAACGCGCTCTGAAAGCCATGCCAAAGGTGGAAGCCTATTACCACCATGGAAGCTGCGTAGATGATCACGAATACCGGATTGCGATACGTTTCAGCCACAATGTAGTAAAGGTCTTTGATAGGCCCGGCGCCGTAGTCAGTCATAGGCAGATTGCCCAACTTCATCTGTAGCCAAAATTGGTAAAGGTGTAGTACAATAAATACAAAGATGATGGTGCCCAGCCAGCCCATACCAGCGGCTATGCGCGCATTGGTGTTCACAGCGCGTAGGTTCTTGACTGCATAGCCGATACTGCCCCGAGCTGTGGCATTTTGCCGCCAAAGTATCCAGCCTTGTACGGCATGTATCAGGATGAAGAGATACAGCCCATATGAAATAACCTTGATGGGCGGAAAGGTGGTCATAAAGTGCGCATATTCATTGAAGGCCATACCTGGCGCATCTGCAGGGTCGTGCGCAAAAGCGGGCAGTAATTTCAGGTTGCCAGCCAAATGTACCACCAGAAACAGAATGAGAAACAGGCCAGTGAGGCTCATGACGAATTTCTTTCCCAGCGAAGACGTCAAAAAACGGGTTACCCAACTCATACTTTAGTTTGCTTTATCGTTCTTTTTGCCGCATACGTTCTCTGCGAGAGAGCAATTGCGCAAAGCTACTGCATTAAGCATATTTGACCAATGGATGTTCGAGGGCCTTTATTGGAAAAGTTTATTTAGAATGATTCCAAAATACAACAGCAGTTCACGTGCTTGCGTATGGGGCTGTATGCACCTCTACTACTGCTGCCGAGAGTACAAAATGTACCCAGGTGCGTACTCTGGGCGTTTTCCGTGTGGCTTGGAGCGCTGTTTTGGCTAGGTATAGCCAAGGTGCTAGCAACTCGGCGCGGGTTTCCAGTTTGGTGGTATAAGCCTGGCTGTCGAAGCTGCTGTTTTGTATAAGTACCAGGCCATTGGGCGTGTCAAGCACGAGATCTAGCACAGCAGAAAAAAGGCGGCCTTCGTAGTCCAACAGCACAGGTTGCTTGCGCCAGAAGGCTTTGGGCTGGAAGGTCTGGTTCAGGAAAGCGTCCCAGTGCATTCCCACCTTGAGCAAGTCCTGGGGTTTCAGCCCATCCCCGGCGCGGAAACGCGCGAGCAGGTGGGTGGCCATGGCTTCTGATTCTTCAGGTGGATACGAGGGATGCCAGGCGGTCAGCCAGGCCTTGAGGCATTTGGCTACGGCGTAGCGGTCGGCATTTTCTTGCACAGGAGGCATAGGGGCATACAAAGAGAGCTGGTTAGCATGTGTATTGAGCCCTGGAGAGAGTGTTTCGCGTCGCAGGTCTATGTAAGCCGGAGCATGCGCCATGCGCCCGTGTCGTGTTTCGATGAACAAGCAAGGCGTATGAGCGGGTTCCGAGTGGGTGAAGTCTTTGGGATATACCAAGACTTCAGTATGCACGGCGATATCCTGGTCGTCCCACGTCCAGGGTGTCTCATTAGAGGACGGATCTAGCACCGGATAGTCTTCCTGACCATTGTGCCACACGCGGTTGAGCCACCTGGGCGGCACACCGGCAAAAGTGGGCAACACGAGGTAGTCGCGGGCACGGGTAAAACCCACGTATAGCAGTCGAGCTTCTTCGCGCAAGGCCTTCTGAGTGGCTTGGGCTTGTTCTGGGCTAGCCTGCAGTCGCTCCATGAGCGGGGTGCGCTGTACTTGGTCGCCGTAGGGATTGACCCAACAGCGCAGCAAGCGATTGCCCAAGAGGTCGTCTAGGTTTACTGCATCGGATTGAGGGACTATTTCAAGCCCCCAGAGGTCGGCTCTGAGTGGCGTATGTAGGCTGTGACAAATGGCGATAGGCCATTCCAACCCCTTGCTTTTATGGTAAGTGAGTACCTGTACGGCGTCGGGGTCTTGGCTGGCGGCTTGCATGTCCTGGTTTTTGTTTTCCATATCGCTGAGCCAAAGTAGAAAACCGCCCAGTGAAGCGGCGGTGTGCAGGCGGGCGCAGTTGTCTTCATACTGGAGGGCCATACGGCGCAGGGCTTCTACATTGTCTAGTCGTTGGGGGGTATTGCCCCAGGCAGCGATGGTACGGCGCAAGTCCAGGGTTTCAAGCACAATGTCGAGGATTTCGGCGCTGGAGCAGTCGGCCAGTTCTTTGCGCAGACGCAGCAACTGATGTATGAGGGGGTGGTCTTTGGCCCAGAGGCCATCGGTGCGTCGTTGCTCCAACTGATCGAGATACGCTAGACGGTCTTCAATGATGTCTTCAATATCCATGCGCCCGCCCAGCAGGAGGATTTCAGCGACAGAGAGCGCATCGCGATGATGGAGGATGAACTTGAGGCAAGCTGTGACGAGGCGGGCTTCGGCGGTAGCCAGCAAACCGGGGCGGGCCACCGAGGCGCGCAGGCCAGCCTGGTGCAGGGCTTGTGCCATTTGGCGGCATTGCTCATTGGAGCGGCACAGGATAGCCACATCACCGGGGCGTGCTGGGCGCCAGGCGCTGTGGTCTTTGTCCCATATCTGTACGCTGCCCTGGAGCCAGTCGCGCAATTGGTGGGCAATGCAGTTTTCTGCCCAAGGCGCGGCAGGTATTCGTTTACTGTCGCTTTCTACCCTGAAATGCCAGTGTATCAGTGGGTTGGGTAGGCTGTCGGTTTCTTCACGCTTGGATTGCAAGGCTACCTGCTCGGGCGGTAATTCGGGAAAAGCCCGTGTGAACAATGCATTTACCACCTTGACCAGCCCTGGGCGTGAGCGCCAGGAGTAGCGCTGGATATCGTTGGGGCGAATGCCGCCCTGTTGGGCAATGATGGCTTGCATGAGTTGGGGGTCGGCTCCGCGAAAGCCGTAGATGGATTGCTTGGGGTCGCCTACCCAAATGGAGCGCGGCGCCAGGCGGGAGAGCTTGAGGAAGATTTCCAGTTGGATAGGGTTAGTGTCTTGAAACTCATCCACTATGAGTAAGTCCAGCTCCTGGGCGAGCACCTCGCGCACCTGCGGGTGGTCGAGCAAGTGCAGGATGTGGGTTTCCATGTCGGTGTAGTCAATCAGCCCACGACTTTTTTTGTACTGAGCGTATTCGTGCAGGGCGTCGCTGGCTGCATCAAAGAGGTGGAAGATGTAGTCCTGTATGTCTTTTAAGAAAGCCGGGCTGGCTTCGTGGAGGCGAGCCGTCTCAAGCAGGGGTATTACGTCGTCCTTGCTCTTTGCAGCGACTTCGGTTTTGAGGATTTTGGCCCAGTCTCGCCAGGGCAAGGTGCCCTCTTGGCGAATAATGCGCAGAGCATCTTTCCATACCTTGAGCGCATTGGCTGTTTTTACGGTTTCGTCTCCGTTTTTTTCTACCTGGGCCATAGTATTGGTCAGGGCCTCGGCGAGGCGTTGATGGAGTTCGGCCTCGGTATGGGGTATGGGCGCTGGCAGGTATTGGGCAAAAGATTGCCAGGAAAAAATCTTGCTTTGCTGTAAGACGTGCTTGTCAAAAGCATTAGCGCGGGCAATGTCGGTGATGTCGCGTAGTTGTTTGCGCCAGTCAAAGGTAGTGCGGTTGTGCATGCCCAAGCGGTGACACAATCGGTCAATGGCATCTACGCGCTGCGGGTTGAGCACCATGGCCAGGGAGTTGTTGAATAAGCTTTGCTGGTCTTCCTCGGCTATGATCTCCACAGAGGGCGAAACGCCGGCTTCAAAGGCAAAACGTTGTAAGAGCTTCACGCCCAAGCTGTGCACTGTGCCGATAAGGGCGTTGGTCAGTTCGTCGGCCTGACGGCTCATGCCAGCCCCCAGCAGGCGTACACGTACGCGTTCCTGCAGTTCGGCGGCGGCCTTCTGGGTAAAGGTGGTAGCAATGATGCCCGAAGGTCGCACACCTTGCTGCAGCATTTCCAGCATTTCGGAGGTGAGCCGGTAAGTTTTGCCGCTGCCAGCGCCGGCGGAGATGATGCGAAAAGTGTGGGTCATGTGATAGTTAGCAACGGACAGGCGCGCTTAGTTTTGGCCCCTGCAAACATAAGTGAAAGATGCCGGATGCCCAATAGGAAATTTTGCGCCGCAAGCGTTGAGACTATGCTTTGGGGCAGTATCAAAATCACTAAAAAGGAGGAAACGTGCCGGTGAGCAGATCGGAACCTGCCAGACACCAACGCGCGCGCGAGAGAGAGGTAAAATCTGAAGGTCTGAATTATCTATGCCCTGGTTCTCCTGAACGCCAGCCTGTCCGAAGTCTGACAGATGCTATGCTCAAAAATGAGCCATTTTTACTTAGGGATTGCAGCTTTGGAGCATGTTTCAGTAGTTTCGTTGTTTTTCAAACATCAGGCTGTCAAGGCCTCTTCCTCCGCTGGTGCTTCGTCTTGCTCTGCTGGCACGACATCTCCAGTGACTTCATCCTTCTCTATGCGCAGGTTATTGATGATGAAATCTTGACGCTCAGGGGTGTTTTTACCCATGTAGTAAGCCAGTATTTTGTCGATGCCGGTATCGTCGCTGAGCACCACCGGCTCCAGACGAATGTTGGGCCCGATGAAGTCGCCAAATTCGCTCGGGGAGATTTCGCCTAGCCCTTTGAATCGAGTGATCTCTGCCTTGCCGCGCAACTTGCGAATAGCTTCTTGTTTTTCTGTTTCGCTGTAGCAGTAGAAGGTCTGCTTTTTGTCGCGCACCCGAAACAACGGAGTTTCCAGAATGTACAAGTGGCCGTTGCGCACCAGTTCAGGGAAAAACTGTAGGAAAAAAGTGAGCAGCAGCAAACGGATGTGCATGCCGTCCACGTCGGCATCAGTAGCAATGACTACGCGGTTGTAGCGCAGGTCATCGAGAGTATCTTCTATGTTGAGGGCGTGCTGTAAAAGGTTGAGCTCCTCGTTTTCGTACACCACTTTCTTGGTGAGGCCATAGCAGTTCAGTGGTTTGCCACGCAGGCTGAACACGGCCTGGGTCTGTACATCGCGGGCTTTGGTCAGTGAGCCGGAGGCCGAGTCGCCCTCGGTGATAAAGATCGTAGTAGCCAGGCGGAGTTCTTCATCGGTTTTCTTTGGTGGGTCGTTAAAGTGAATGCGGCAATCGCGCAGTTTTTTGTTGTGCAGGTTGGCTTTCTTGGCGCGCTGGTTGGCCAGCTTTTTGATGTCGGCAATTTCTTTGCGTTCGCGCTCGGACTGGAGAATGCGTTTGAGCAGATCAGACCTGACCTCCGGGTTTTTGTGCAGGTAGTTGTCCAGTTTTTCCTTGATGAAATTGCCCACAAAAGTACGGATGCCCAATCCGCCGGGGGCTATTTCGGTGGAGCCTAACTTGGTTTTGGTCTGGGATTCAAACACCGGCTCCTCAATGCGCACGCTCACAGCGGCTATGATAGAGCTGAGCACGTCTTTGCGGTCGAAGTTGCGGTTGTAGTGCTTGTTGATGGTTTCCACTACTGCTTCCTTGAAGGCGTTGAGGTGAGTGCCACCCTGTGTGGTATGCTGACCATTGACAAAGGAGTAGTATTGCTCGCCGTAGTGGTCGCCGTGCGACATGGCGACTTCGATGTCCTCGCCGTGCAAATGGATGATGGGATAGCGCAGGTGCTCTGACTTGGTCTTGTGTGAAAGCAGGTCCAGCAGGCCATTTTTGGACACAAAGGTCTGGCCGTTATACACGATTTTTAGTCCTGCATTGAGGTAGGCGTAGTTCCACAGTTGATTTTCGATGTACTCTTGCCGGAACCTAAACTTTCGGAAGATTTGGCTGTCTGGCCTGAAGATGACTTCCGTGCCGTTGGGTTCGTCGGTTTTTTGCAGTTTATGGTCTTTTTGTAACTCGCCGAAGGCGAATTCAGCCGCTTTGGCATGGCCTTCGCGTACGGCTTTCACTTTGAAGTACTCCGAAAGGGCATTGACGGCCTTAGTACCTACGCCGTTCAAACCCACCGATTTTTTGAAGGCTTTGGAGTCATACTTGCCGCCGGTGTTGATCTGCGACACGCATTCGATGACCTTGCCTAAAGGGATGCCGCGCCCGTAGTCGCGCACGCGCACGCTATTTTCATCCACATTGACTTCAATCTGCTTGCCAAAGCCCATGACATATTCGTCAATGGAGTTGTCAATGACCTCTTTGAGGAGCACGTAGATGCCATCGTCAGAAGCAGAGCCATCGCCCAGCTTGCCGATGTACATGCCTGGCCTCATGCGAATGTGCTCGCGCCAGTCCAGATGCCTGATGTTGTCTTCTGTATAGTTTGCCTGCGCCATAGTGTGCTGCAAGTTGGTGCTTGAGTGCGGGCAAAGATAGGGAAAGGTTTTTTAAACAACAAGTTTTACATTGAAGATTGAATCTATTTTTTGTGGCAAGTATTGGTGCATCTTTTCATACCTTCGGAGACGTTATAGCCAGTACCAAATTGCGAATGGGCATCGGCTGTACTTTTGGGGTGTGCCTTTGCGTATGTGAATCACTGCACAGGAAGTATCTGCAACTACAGAAAAAAGTGGAATCACTGCCACAGTAGATAGGCTAGAGCACAGGCTGTTGGTCTTAAAATTCTGAAAGGGCGCGAAGCAGCGATAGTGTAGTCATCGTCGTTATACTTTGAGAAATTCTCACCATACGGCATTTTTTTTGGAAAAAAATCATCACAGAAAGATTGAATTTCAAAAAAAAACCTATATTTGAATAAACTTAGAAGTGACTTAGGAAGCGAAATTCAAGAAATCTCGATTAAGTTTTGTTGTGAGTAGCCAAACGGTTGCAGGTCACGCGTAAGCTAAAGGCAGAGGCTCTTGCTTTGTGTTGCGGCTAAGTTTTTTGCCGAGGTACCTGTGTTTACATACAGACGTGTGCGTGCTACATATTCTTCTTCAATATCTAGCCAGTGTCGAACAAAAATACAACCAATAGGCTCTGAACTTAAACAGTTTTCATTTTCCCAAAACTAAAGCACTTCACCATGAACCACAATTCTTCTTTTTTCTTTTTGGCTTTCGCTGCTTTTTGCCTGATTTCTTCTAAAACAGCTTTAGGGCAAAATGTCGTTCGTGCTGTGGACGACACCGTTTGCATTCAGCTCGGTGTACCTTTCAGTTTCAATGTCAAAGAAAATGACCTGATACCACCTGGTATCAATATGGCGGTCATTCCTTTATTTCAGTCGTCTTGCGTGCGCCTACTCGAAAACGGCGAACTCCAGCTCATCTCCGACAGCCCAGACTGCTGCGGTACCTACTCACTCGGTTATCGGTATCATCTCTGCGACTCTCTCAGTTGTTTTGCAAAAATTGAACTGACCATCAAATGCCCCAAACCTGATTGCTCGGTCATAGACCTAAGTAGTTATCTGAGTGATAGGAATAGTGGGGGTAACCCCGACCTGCCTCCTAACTGCGTAAAGGTGTGTGCTGAGTCGGCAGTTACTTTTTTTCTGCCAAATCTACCAGGATTTTCTTACAACTGGAGCGCTTCTGGCGGTACAGTTTCGCCGGGCAGCCATCCTGCTGAAGTGAATATTGCTTGGGGCTCCGCTGGAACTGGCAACATCATTGTGAGTATCACAGACAGCTCCAATGTGAACATCACCCGCAATATATGTGTGGACATATTGCCCAAACCCATGGCTTCCTTTACCAAATCGGCATCTTCCATTTGCCGCAATGGTTCTATTACTTTTACTAATACTTCTACTGGTGGCAATAGCTATTATTGGGATTTTGGCGATGGCAGCTCTTCGGCTATGTTCTCACCTACACACCAGTTCAATACGCCTGGCCTCTACAATGTATGTCTGTATGTAACCAAAGATAATGTGGGGCCAGAAGGCAATCCGCTTTGCTGTTGTACTGATACGATGTGCATGATGGTGACGGTGGACTCGTTGGAGGGGCCCAACATCTACTGGATTTCTACGCTTTGCGCCGGAGATAGTAGTAAATACTGGACGGATGCGGTCAACTGCTCTTCTTATCAATGGACGGTACTAGATCACAATGGAGCGCCGGTGAGTTTCACTGGCCAGGGTAATGATACCATTTGTGTGGTATGGGGCAACGGGCCGTTCGGAACCGTCATGCTGGAGGTTTTAGGTTGTAGCCAAGCCTATTGCAGCCAACCTACCACAGCCGTTGTCCCCATCATTTCGCCCAAGGCAGTAGTGAGTGGCCCAGCAGTGGTATGTGCTAATGAAACAGTCACGTATGCCCTGCCCAAATGGCCAAGTGTATATTACTATTGGCAAATTGTGGGAGGTACACTTATATCGGGCCAAGGCACTAATGTGGTCACTATACAATGGGGGGCAGGGTCATCAGGGTTGATCACCGTAAGTTACAGCAGCCCGTTTTTACAAGGCTTACCGGGGCACAATCCTCCTGATTGTAGTGGCACGGCCGTGCTAGATGTGCAAATCAAGCCCAAGTTTACTGTTCAGGCTTTTCCAGGTGTGCGGTGTGTCAATGCTACATCTACTGTTTTTGCCCAGCCCTTCGATAGTTATACCTGGACGGTTAGTCCGGTAGCACCCTTCACTGGGCAAGGTACTAGTGTCATTAATATAAATTGGGCTGCACCGGGTACTTACACAGTCACAGCTATTCCAACAAATGCTTCTGCTTATTGCAACAGCAGTGCCTCTGTGGTTATTCAGGTGTTGGATGTTCCGGCGCCGGACTCCATCACTGGGCCGCTACTGATATGCCCTGGCGAAACGCAGGCCTATTTTGGCCATACCTCAACATCGGGTACATTGCTGAATTGGGTGGTGACCGGTGGTACTCCTGCCACGGGTAGTGGCAATTCGATTATGGTTACCTGGGGAAGTTCGGGGCCTTACATCTTGTCGCTCTCACAAAGTCTTGCCGGGCAGCCTGGATGCAGCTCGCCAGCTATACAACTAACGGCGATGCCCAAGCAAATAGTGGGACCACTCACCATCAGTGGCCCTTCGGGCTGTACCAGCAGTACACAAATGTATTCTGCCGGCCCCATGCAGCACCCTGATGCCACATTCAGTTGGACCATATCGCCAGCTACCGCAGGCAGTGTGGTTGGTGGTCAGGGAACGCCTAATGTGAACATACAATGGAATGATACGCCCGGTACAGCTATGCTTACGGTGGCCGTGACCTTGTGTGGTATTACGCAGGTGCACTCCATCGCAGTAACGCTCAATGGGCCAACTGTACCTACCATTACCCAAATAGGGACACTATGCCCTGGCAGTACCGTTACGCTGGATGCCGGTAGTGGTTTCAGTAGCTACATGTGGTCCAACTCAGCCACTACCCAAAGTATCACCATTTCTACTCCTGGGGCCTATACTGTCAAAACTACTGATGCCAACGGTTGTATGATTACCGTGTCGCATCAGGTAGTATCTGCTTCCGGGCCTTTGGCATCTATTTCTACGGGTAGCCCACAGTTGCTGTGTATTGACCCCCCCATTCCGGCAACATCTACCCTGGTGGCGCTGACTCAACCTGGCAACACCTATCAGTGGTTTTGCAACGGCACGCCACAGGCTACACCCTCGCCTACGGCTACCACCTTTACACATAATAATACCTATGTGGTGGATACTTTCAATTATTGGGTAGTGGTGACAGCCCCCAATGGTTGTACGGCTACGTCCAACTCTATCGTTATTGTACAAGCGGATTGCAGTAGCGGCAATGGCGGTATAGTTTGTACACCCAACAGTGTATACAGCTTATCCTTCACTGTGGCTAATCAGTTTCCCAATTGCAATGTAGTTAACTTTACTAGTTTTCCTTCTAATGTAAATTTGATCAGCTGGGATTTTGGCGATCCTAACAGCAATGTTAATTCAGGTACCCTGACCAACGCCCAACACCTCTACAGTCAAGCAGGTTGCTTCTTGGTAAGGCTAAATGGCACCACGCCAGGTACGCTCAGTGATGGGTCGCCAACTATCTGTCCAGTAAGTTTTGCAGACAGTGTGTGCGTGCCAGTAGTAGCCGATTTCAGTTATGTAGTAAGTTGTTCACCAGCGCCTTTCACGGTTGCGTTTACTAATCTAACGAGCATCCTGCCAGGCGAAGTCATCTCCGGCTATTCATGGGATTTTGGTGATTCGAATACCTCTACTGCCACAAATCCTACTCATACCTATACCGCTGCGGGTTCTTACACTGTTAAGCTTACTGTCACTTTGGCAAGTGGCTGTCAGGCCACATTCACTCAAAATATAGTGGTGACAGGATTGAGTGCACCGAGTATTTCCTTCAACCCCAACCCACCTTGTGCCGGGCAGCCCGTACAGTTTATTGGCAACGCTACGGGCAACATCATCATTTGGACGTGGAATTTTGGCAACGGCGCTACCAATAGCAGCCAGAATCCAATGCAAACCTACCTCATGGACGGTACTTACACTGTGTCTCTCACCATCGTAGATGCAGAGGGCTGTACCGCCATTTCTACCCAAAACATTGTGGTACAACCTACGCCTTCGGGTACTATCTCGCCCAGTACTCCTCAAACAATATGCACCGGCCAAAGCGTGACACTGACCGCTCCTACCGGAGCAGGTTATACTTATCTGTGGAGCGACAACTCTACTGGTCCGACGCTGACTGTCACCAGCAGTGGTAGTTACAGTGTACAAGTTACACTTGGCTCGTGCTCCTATACCACGCCCGCTGTCACAGTGACGGTGCTGCCCCCACCACCGGCTGTCATCAGTGGCAATCCGGTTATTTGTGATATGGGATGCACTACGCTATTGGCACCTCCGGGTTATACCTACCAATGGCTTGATCCGGTGAATCCCATCCCTGGTCAAACCAGCGCATCCTTGACGGTTTGTTCAGGAAGCCTGCTACCAGCCTACGCAGTATCTGTAACTGACGGCAATGGTTGTTCGGCGGTGTCTCCGCCAGTGACGGTGACAGTGGCCACATCGCCTTCTTTTAGCGTGAGTACCATTCCTGCCCCAGCCTGTGAAGGTACGCCCACTGTGCTCAGTGTGTCGCCTGTACAGCCCAATGTGGTGTATTCCTGGAGCAATGGCAGTAGCGGTACTTCGATTACAGTATTGCAGGCAGGTACTTACACCGCTATTGGCATAGACACGCTGACTGGATGTAGTAGCTCTGCCTTTGCCAAGGTCAACCCATTGCCTGATTTGTGTTTGGTTCCAACCGGATGCTACAAGGCCTGCGATCCTTACACAATTTGTGGGCCGTCAGGTTTGGCTTCTTATCAATGGAACTTCAACGGCGTGCCTATACCCGGCGCCAATGATTCCTGCCTCGTTGTTACACAAAGCGGATCGTACAGCCTCACTGGCACTACAGCGGCAGGCTGCTCAGCTACCAGCGATACTTTGATTTTGGAGTTGATGGACTGTGGCTGCGACAATCAGTTTGATGTAACGGCAACGCCTGTACCCGGCGATACTTGCTGCTGGATATTGAGCTACAACAATAGCTATGCTGGCCCAATCAGCGGCTTGGCGATCCATACTCAGCATGCTGACATTGGCTTTGATCTGAGCAGCCTGAATCCGGCGTTGCAGGTAGTGGGTATAAGTCCTGGTAGTATTGCGCTTACGGGAAATCCGTTTGGTAGCAATATACCGCAAGGCGTGCTCAGCAACTTCCTCAAATTTTGTTTGAAAGATGTATCCAGCTCTCCGCAACAACTCATATTCGACTGGTATGATGATACTTACAATATAGTTTGCTCTGATACTTTGTTGCTGGAATGCCCGGTTGAGCCTGACTGCGTCTATCTGCTCAACGACAGTATTTACTGCGAAGACAAAGAGGTGAAATACACTTTCACTGTGTGTAATCCCAATGACGCCGCGTTCAGTGTGGGCAATATTTTGCTACAGCCTGTCAGCCCTGCAGGGGCTACGATCACGCCGTCGGTCATCAATGTCTCTCCTGCCATGGCACCTGGCGAGTGCCGTACCTACACCGTAACACTGGGGGGCGGTACGAGCATCTTTGGTGATACGCTCTGCTTCCGCCTGCTGGCGCACGATTTCGACCCCGCAGTAGTGGACACGGCGCTTTGCTGTGCGCTGGATACGCTGTACTGCATTCCCATACCAGACTGTGAGCCCTGTGATGACATAGAAGTCATTGCAAGACCCATTGGTCCTACTGGCTCGGGGCCTTGCTGTTTCAACGTCACGTTGGTCAACAATTTCTCAGGCAACTACTTTGATGGTGTTGGCTTGTGTCTTATTACGCCTGGAGCTACTTTCAGTGCATTTGCCAATACGCTTGGCTCCGGTTGGGCTACTATCAGCTATAGCCCTACCGCAATTATGCTGGATGTAATACCGCCCTTGGGCAATGCGTTGCCATTAGGAGCGACTACCCTGCCTGTACTGTGTATCCATACGGCTCAATTTGCCGATCCAATACTGGAAGTCAAGTGGATGCGAGACGACTCAGTCGTGTGCCGCGATACGGTGGTGCTGAGCTGTCTTCCGCCTTGCGGCTACTTTTCTGATGAAGAAGTAGTTTGTACATCGAATGGCAGTTGGCTATATCAGGGCATCTTCAACAATACATCGCCTTACACGGTGAATCAGCTCAACGTAGTATTTACTTCACCGCCTGGTCTCACGGCCTACAATCAAAGCCTGCTCGGTACGCCTGTACCTCCTGGCGGGCAAGTACCTTTCAGCATACCCATTGGGCCACCTGCCATGGCCGGGGATTCAGTCTGTTTTACTGTTGCCATGCACGATACCCTGAATGTACAATGTTGTAATGTGCGTCATTGCATTAAGTTGCCTGAATGCCCTGCTCTTTGTGTGGATTATGCCCAAATAAATTTGTCTTGGCCTTGCTTGGCGATTTATCTCCCCGTTTGCGGCTGCGATAGCATGACTTATTCCAATGCTTGTAGAGCACAATATCACTTTGGTATTACCTCATGGACGGACGGCGCTTGTCCAAAAGATCTGATCAATTGCCGTTGTGACAATACCTTCTTCGATGTTGTACAGTCTGGCTTTACTGTCATTCCAAACCAGTCGCCGCCTGCCGCTCAATATACCTATATTCTTACGCCGCCTTCGGCACTTCTTCCCTGCGACCGCGTAAATTGGCGTTTCCGGCGCATTCTTCCGTCGTTTCCGACAAGCCCTTGGATAAACATAGGCCCATTTGATGCCAACAGTGGCGTTACCCACACCTTTCCCGGGCCAGGCTTTTATCAGATATGTATGGAGGTAGTTCGTATTACGCCAGAAGGGCAGATCTGCAAGCGGGAGGTATGCAATTTTGTCGACGCTTTCATCCCGTTAGACCATAATATTACGAGGCTCAATGTTGTACCCAACCCTTCTAATGGGCAGTTTTTTATCGTACCTTTATCAGAGGAAATCACCTCTATGGAAGTGTTGGTCCGAGATGTACTAGGCAAAGAACTTTCTAGACTCCAGATAGACGGCTTGCGTCAGGGCGATCCCTGGCTCTTGAATATCAGTGACTTGCCCAGCGGAGTGTATCTGCTGGAATGCATTATGGGCAATAATCAAAAACAGCTGGTACGTGTACTGAAGCTGTAAAGTCAACGACAGGGCTTGAGTGGCTTACCCAACAAGGATGTCGAACAGTTCATCAGTGTTGAGGGCTTAAAGCGTTTTGAACCCTTGCTCCCCGAGTTGTGTGCAAGCCAAGCGCTTCCCTCAGCACTGACATCACCACGGCGGCATCTGGGCCTTGAGCACCGTGCTATCTTTTTCTCTCATGTACATGCGTGGTTGTAAAATAGTTCGCTAAGGATTCTAAGGTTTGTGGGGGGGGCAGAGCAGGTTGAAAAATGGGGGCTAGCATACACACCATAACACAGGAGCTCTGGCTGAAGTAGCCGGCACTTTGGCTGAAGAAGTAGCCGTATGTAGTCGAAATTTTATGGAGGTAGCCCAAAAAGTGCGTCATGGGCTGAGGATGGTGTATGGATTTGGTGTATTTGGCAGAATTGCCATCATGCATACCAGGCGGCGCCAAGTTTTGTATGATCATCCACGGCGGGTGTCCCTGTAGTTTAGCGTGCTGCGTTTCTTAGGGTTAGGGCTTGCGAGCTCAATTGCCCCCCCCTTCCTAATAGTGCCCTGTTCACAGCCCCTTAGCAAGGCCCTCCCTTATCCTCCTTCTTCTTTCTTCTTCTTCTTCAGTGGATTAAATCGCTCTAGTTCTTGCTTGATGCGTTCGGCTTCCTTGCTTTTGTCTATAAGATCAGTGGCTTTTTTGAGGGTGGTGCTGTCCACTTTATTGCTGAGTACTTCCTCTACTTTTTCTTTGGCGGCTTCTTTGGCTTTTTGCTCGGCTTCTTCCAGTTTTTGGTTGGCTATGGTTTTAACGGAGTCAATGGCTTTTTCAGCAGTTTCGCGTACTATTTGCTTGCCTTCTTCCAGTTTTTGCTCGGTTTGTTGTTTGACTTCGGCCTTGGCTTTTTCTATTTCAGTTTTGAATGCTTCCTGGGCGGCTTCATCCAGTGGTGTTTCGCCATCGGCGCCCAGAAGGCTGAGGGCTATTTGGGGGTCGGTGGTAGCGCCGGTGATGTTGATGAGCACATTGACAAATTCGCTTTTTTGAAGATTGACGCCAAATTTGGCAGCTTCCTTGCGGATGATGTCATAGCCGCGGCTCACATTGGCACCTACGGAGCTTTTTTCCAATAGTTTACGTGGTATGCGGGCTTTGATTTTGTAGTGCATGTCTTGGGTAATAGCGTGCGTGCCGCTGATTTTCATGTCAATGTCGCGGAGTTTGTAGTCAAACTCTTTGAGTTCGATGATGCCGTTCTGGATTTCAAACCAGTTTTTAGTGTTGGTGATGCGGATGTTGTCTTTGAGGTAGTCCACGTTGAGCATATTGCCCAGTTCCTGGAAGGGTTTGAAGCCGGTGATAACGCCGTTGAGGGTTTCGAGGAAGCCCTGTGCGTTGAGGCTTTGCAACTGTGGGGTGAGGTCTTTGTTGAGCTTGCCATCCATGATGAGGGCGGTGTTGAAGTTGCCATCCAGGAATCCAGCTAGGGGGGAGAGCATCTTGTAGGTATTCAGGGCTTTGAATACTTTGGAGAAGGACATGTCGCGCATGTCGTATTTAATGCTGAAGGCGGGGTTTTCGGCGTCGCGGGTGTCGTAGGATCCAGTGAGGCCTATCTTGCCACCGAGGAAACCGGCTACGGCATCCTGAATGATGACGGCTTGGTCTTCCACAATAAGTTTGCCGCGCAGGCTACGCAGTTCATAGTCGGTGTAGAGAATGCGGTCTATATCGGCGTCTAAAGCCATGCGTATGTTGGCAGGCACGAGCACGGGTTCGTACGTAGTGCTAGAAGAGGGTACGATTTTGGGGGCATCAGAGGAGGGGTTGCCCATGAACTGGTTGAGATTCATGAACTTGGACTGCACCTTGAGGTTGCCGCCGAGTATGCCATTGTCAAAGAGGTAGTCAAACATGTTGATGATCGTACCGGAGGCGCGCATGTCACTGTCGGCGATGAGGAGGCTGGCGTCTTCTACTTCGAGGCGGTTGGGCTTGATGTTGCCCTGGGCAAAGACGTTGCGCAGGCGGTAGTCGGCGTATACGATTTCGCGGAAGTTGGCGTCCAGGTTAAAGTCGAAGCGGTCAAACACCGGCATGGGCGCTACAACCTGTACACTTTCGCCGGAGGGTGCAGCTTGTATGGTTACGGCGGAGGGCACAGGTTCTGCATCAGTGGTTGGCTGGGGCATCCAGTCGTTGAGGTTGAAGAACTCGGAGCGCACGCTCAGGTCGCCGTACATAGTTTTTTTTGGCGAGAAGTAGGCCAGCGCGTTGCGGATGCTACCTTTGGCCTGGAGGTCGCTATCGCCGAATTTGGCATCGAAGCGGTCCACATGCATACGCTGTGGTGTGAAAACCGTGCTGAGCGCCTTGATCCATACTGTGGGCATGTCTTGGCTTTTGTACTTGAGGTTTTGGACGTCCAGTGTGCCGCTCATGTCCACGCGATCGTATTGGCCGTTGTCCACATACGACATGCGGGTCTTGACTCTGGCGTTGGCGCGAATGACACCCCCGCTGACGCCATCCATGGGGAAGGCTTGTGCCCATTCGTTGAGGTGCACTTCACCCTTTACTTTGGCGTCCACGTCGGGGTCGGAAAGGGGTGTTTTGAGGAAGAACGCTATGTCGAAGGGGCGTTTGCCTACCATCAGACCAAATCGAGGTACGCTGACGGTCATGGCGTCGAGGCTTTCGCCGGGGCTGTTTATTTCCATTTCGGCCTGGATGTTTTGCATGGCCATGGGCATGCCAGGATACTGCACATTGCCATTAGCTACGGCCAGACGAACGTTGAAGGCTGGGTAGATTTCCTTCATGTCATCGTACACGCCCGAGGCTGAGGCTTTGAGTTCGAAAGTGCCGTCGGCCTTGACTTTTTCATAGCCTTCGATGTAAGCATTGGGCACAAGCGACAATAAGCTCTTGAAGTTATTCTGGGGTGTGGTCAGGGTGAGGTCCATACCAATGGCATCGTTTTTGAGCAGTTGTACATAGCCATCGGCGTCGAGTAGCAGGTCGTTAATGCGCAGGCTGTTTTCCTTGAGGGTGTATTTTTGGGTGGGAGCTTCCACATTGAAGGTGGCCTTGAGGTCTACGCGGGCGTCTTTGAGGTAGGGGATGGTGCCATATCGCAGTGTCATGGCATTTATTTTGGTGGTAGTCACCAAGTCATATACATCCTGGGTAAAATTGCCTTTGCCGCGGTGATTCAGGCCACTGATTTGAAGGTAGAGGTCAGAGGTAGCATCTTGATACAGGATATCGCCGCTGGAGATGCTGTATGCTTCCAGGTTGATTTCAAAGGGGGTAGGCTCTACGACGATTGGTTCGCCAGTGACCGAGTCTATCACTATGGCTTCTTCCGTTTTGACGATGTTGTAGTTGGCTGTGCCATCTTCCAGGACATATATCTTGATGATGGGTTTTTTTAGGTGTATAGTGTTGATACGCAGGGGTTTGTCTTTGCCCCAGAAGGAGGAGAGGTCTACGCCTACGTCCAGAAGATCGCCTTTGGCTAGGGTAATGCCGTCAAATTGCCCCGAGCCAGTGATGGAGTAGTGCTTTAGCCCCACTGCTACGTTGGGAAAATCCCGAAACAGCGAGAGGCTCACATCGGCAAAGTCTACCTGGGCTTGTAGGCTCTTATTGACTTCTTCCTTGACGGCAGCTAGTATTCTGTCTTTGAACAAAAACGGGAAAGCCGCAGCAGCACCCAACAGCAGTATGAGGAGCAAAACAGAGAACAGCAAAATGCGTTTGGCGATTTTCATGTGCGTGAAGTTCTTAGATTTGCAGCAAATTTATGTACTTACTTCCGCCTTTCATAACGCTGCTCTGGCAGGGCGTGGTTTGGGCGTGGTTCGGTTTTGCTCAAAAAATCATCATGCAACCTTCTGCTTGTTCTTTCATACTCATCGAAAACCAGCGCCAGCTCGAACAATTCTTTACCGCTAATCGCATAGTGGACTGGATATCGCTCGATACTGAATTCGTGGGCGAAAAGCGTTTTCACACTCGCCTTTGCCTCATACAGGTTGTCAGTCCGCTGGGCGTTTACGTAATTGACCCCTTCAACCTGCACACGCTCGACCCCTTTCTGGAACTGATTCAAAACCCTAACATCCTCAAAATTACTCATGCCGGCGAAAACGAGTACCGCATTTTTTATCAGCAATACGGCACAGCGCCCAAGCGCATCTTCGATACTCAACTGGCTGCCGCCTTCCTGGGGTACAAACACCCGGTATCTTTTCGCCGCCTGGCCGAAAACGAATTGGGCCTGAAACTGGACAAAACCCTGACCACTGCCGACTGGGAAGCCCGCCCCCTCAACCGCAAGTACCTTCGCTATGCCCTCGACGACGTCATACCCCTGCATCCGCTCATGCTTCAAATGGAGGAAAAACTCAAGCGCCACCAGCGCTGGGAGTGGGCGCTGGAGGAGTTTGCCACTCTAGAAGACGAAGCCTATTACATCAAAGACCCCAACGACGAAGCCCTCCACAGCAGCATTATGAAATCACTCAGCTTTAAAGAGCAAATCTTCATGTTGCGCCTTTATCAGTGGCGTCGCGAGCAAGCGCAAGCCAAAAACTACTCCAAAGAAATGATCCTGCCAACCAAGCACATCGCCCCCATCGTCAAAGGCATCTCGTCTGGCCTGGAAGCCCTACAGCACAATCGCCGTCTGCCAGAGCGCACCATTAAGCAGTATGGCCAACTCTTCCTTAAGCTATACCACGAAGCGCCCAGCCCCGAAGAAAAAGCCCTCCTGGATACCATTAACTACGATGATGAGCGCCTCGATCCCCGCGAAGAAATCCTTCAGGAAATGCTTTATCTCCTGGTGCGCTACAAGTGCATGGAAGCTGGGATCACCCCGGCCTTCGTCATGCCCAAAGGCACCATACGCAAGCTTAAAAATGGCCTGCACGACATACCCGAAAACCTCGAACGCGGCTGGCGCAGGCAATTGCTCGGAGAAGACATCTTCCACTGGCTGGCTCACTACGACCACCTCGAATTTAACGTACAATCCGGCAAAATCGAAATCAACATACGTACATGACTCTCTATTTTGCAGTCACCTGGTCTCCTTTTCTCCAAGTCACAAAGTCTTCAAACCACCACTCAATCTCCAAGTCATACAGTCACACAGTCACACTGTCTCAAAAATGAAAGTCCACATCATCACCGTAGGCGACGAAATCCTCATCGGTCAAGTAGTTGACACCAACTCCGCCTGGATTGGCCAGCAGCTCAACCTCATTGGCGCACGGGTAGAGCGCATTCTCTCTGTAGGCGATCAGCATGAAGAAATCATTGCTGCTATATCGCAAGCTCTTAATCAAGCTGACATCGTGCTCATGACCGGCGGTCTTGGTCCTACTAAAGACGACATCACTAAAAAGGCCATTGCCGACTTCTTTGGCGTACACATGGCGTTCAGTCAGCCCACTTTTGAGCATATTGAGCGCTTACTACAGCAGCTGGGGCGCCCCCTGACCGAAGCCCACCGCCACCAATGCTTTATGCCTGCCAATGCTCAACTCTTACACAACAGAATGGGTACAGCACCTGGCATGTGGTTTGAGTACGACGGCGGTAAGAAAGTGCTGGTGTCCATGCCCGGTGTACCCTACGAAATGGAGTACCTCATGGAACACGAAGTGCTACCCCGTCTTCGCCAGCATTTTCCTGGCCGTCCTATAGGCCATCGCACCATCCGCACTGCTGGCGAAGGGGAGTCTCGTATTGCCGAGCGCCTGGCCGACTTTGAAGAGCACTTACCTCCTGGCATGAAACTCGCCTACCTGCCTAATCTCGGCCAGGTGCGTCTTCGCCTCACGTACAGTGCCGACACCGAAGAGGCTGTGCAACATGCACTCGACGCCAAAGCTGCTGAACTTCAGGCGTTACTACCCGACATCATCTACGGCTACGGCAATGAAGAACTTGAGCACGTACTGGGGCGCATACTCAGCAAGCGCGCCTGGCTCATCGGCACAGCAGAAAGTTGTACCGGAGGCTACATTGCCCATCGCATTACAGCCATTCCCGGAGCATCGGCCTGGTTTGGCGGCAGTATTGTTTGTTACAGCAATGAAATGAAGATGCGTGTATTGGGCGTACAACCCAACACCCTGATACAGCACGGCGCCGTGAGCGAGGCCACTGTGCGCGAAATGGTACAAGGTGCCCTGCAGGTCATGCCTATTGATGTGGCCGTTGCCGTCTCAGGCATAGCCGGCCCTGAGGGCGGCACCCCCGAAAAGCCCGTGGGCACCATCTGGATGGCTGTAGGCAACCGCGAGCGCATACACACCCACCTAATCAGAGCCGGCAAAGACCGCCTGAAAAATATACAATACGCAGGCACTGTCGCCCTGGAGATGACCAGGAGGTTTCTGCAGGCATTAGAGGATTAGAACTACTTGGCAGGGGTAGCGCCTGTTTCTGATAGTGAAAGGCAAAGCAATACGCCCGCAGCTGCACGCCCACGCCTTGCCCTATTTAAAAAAACCGCTGGTTTTTCATAGCTTTGTGCTACTTTATCAATAACTACATGACTGCTACATCATTCATTGCTACCTATCAAAGCGTTCCCGCTGACCCCTTCCAGGTACTGGAATACACCTTGGTCAATGGCCTGAAGCTGTTCATGAGCGTGAACCCTCACGAACCGCGCATTTTTACCCACATTGCTATCAGGGCAGGCTCTAAACAAGACCCCGCCGACACCACTGGACTGGCGCACTACATGGAGCATATGCTCTTCAAAGGCACCAGCCGCATTGGTGCGCTGGACTGGGAGCGGGAAAAGGTACTCCTCGAGCACATCTCTGACCTGTACGAGCAGCACCGCCATGCAGCTACCGAGGCCGAGCGTGCGCAAATCTACCAGGAAATAGACCGCATCTCCTACGAAGCAGCCTTGTTGGTTGTGCCCAACGAATACGACAAACTCTCTGTAGCCATCGGCGCCGACCATACCAATGCCTACACCTGGCTAGACCAAACCGTGTATGTCAATGAAATACCCTGCAATGAGCTGGAGCGCTGGATGCTTCTGGAGTCGGAGCGCTTTCGCATGATGGCCCTGCGCCTGTTTCACACCGAACTGGAGACGGTGTACGAAGAGTTCAATATCAGTCAGGATAAAGACTTCCGCAAGGTGGGCAATGCCCTGCGCGCCATGCTATACCCTACGCACCCCTATGGCACGCAGACCACGCTGGGGCGCCCAGAGCACCTCAAGCGCCCTTCACATGTCAACATTCAGCGCTACTTCCAAACTTATTACGTGCCCAACAATATGGCCATACTACTGGCCGGCGATTTTGACCCCGATGAAGTAGTCCGGCTGGCCGAGCGCTACTTTGGCCACTATCGCCCCAGCCCCGTGCCACTCCTTCACTTTGAGCCACAACCAGAGATAAAGAGCCCTATTCGCCAAGAGGTATTTGGGCAAGAGTCGCCTTATGTTCAGTTGGCCTGGCGACTGGGGCCCGCCGCTTCGGAAGAGCAGGTGTTGTTGGCAGCCATTCGCCGTATGCTCTACAACAAACAAGCCGGCTTGTTGGATATTCACCTCAACCAAATGCAGCAAGTGCTGGAATCCGAGGCCTGGAGCTGGCCTAATGCTGACTACACAACCTTCGGCTTGTATGCTCAACCCCGCGAAGGGCAAACCCTGGAAGAAGCTGAACAGTTGCTACTCCAGCAAGTAGTACGCCTGCACCAGGGCGATTTTGACGAAAACTTGCTGAAAGCCGTAGTCAAAGACTATAAACTGGACGAGTGGAAAGCCCTCGAGTCCAATGCCGATCGAGTGGCGCGTATGACCTTTGCCTACGTCAACGGCATACCCTGGGCTCAACAGGTGCAGCGTACGGCAGCTATGGAGCAACTTACCCCACAGGAAATCATTGATTTTTCGCGCCAGCATCTGCGCATGGACAACTACGCCGTAGTGTACAAACGACAAGGCGCTGACCCCAACGTCATCAAGGTAGAAAAACCGCCCATCACCCCTGTGCCCCTCAACAGAGATAGCCTCTCGGCGTTTGCTCAGGAGTTTCTTCAGCTACAGCCCCAGCCCATTGCCCCGTGGTTTGAAGATTTCGGCACCCGCATTCAATCGCAGCCCTTAGGCAATGGCATCGTGATGGATTATGTGCACAACCCTACCAACCCGCTGTTTCAGTTGCACTACATATATGAAATGGGCAAGAACAGCGACCCCGCTCTGGCTATTGCTATGTCTTACTTGCCTTACCTGGGTACTTCCCGCTGGAGTGCTGCCCAGATACAGCAAAAACTCTTTGGACTGGGGCTTGCGCTGAACACTCGCTGCCAAGATGAGCGCACCTACCTCACGCTTTCTGGCCTGGAGGAGTCGCTGGAAGAAGGCATCATTCTGCTGGAAACATGGCTCCGCGAGCTGCAGGAAGATGCCGATGCGTTGCAAAATGTCATCTCAGACATCTTGCTCCAGCGCCAAAACGATAAGTCAGACCACCAGGTCATCTTGCGCGAAGCCCTGAGCGCCTATGCACGCTACGGCCCGCGATCGCCCTTTACCTTCCGCTTGCCCGAACCCACCTTGCGCGCCCTGCAGCCAGAGCAGATGACCGCCTACCTCAGGGGCTTGCCCCAGATGGAGCATCGCATCTACTACTACGGGCAGAAAGACTCTGCCGAAGTAGCCCAGCTTCTAGAAAAACACCATATATCATACGGTGCTGATATGAAGCCAGCGCTACCTTTGCAGCGTTTTGAGGAATTGGACACGCCAGTTCACCAGGTGCTTTTCGTGGACTTTCCCCTCGTGCAAACTGATGTACTAATGTTATCTAAAGGTACGCCTTCGTTTAACGCCACAGAACTTTTGCACCAGGACTGGTACAACGAATACTTCGGCTACGGGTTATCATCCATAGTATTTCAGGAAATTCGGGAGGCCAAGGCATTAGCTTACTCCACTTACGCCATGTACAGCTCGCCCACGCGCAAGGAGTACGCCCATTATCTACGCGCCTATGTGGGCACGCAGCCCGATAAACTGGCCGATGCCATACCAGCTTTGCTGCGCATCATGGAAGACATGCCCATTGCGGAGGGCCAGATAGTACACACCCAACAGTCGGTACTCAAACGCATGGCATCCGAGCGCGTACTGCCTTCGCGGCTGTATTGGGTGGTGCGCAGGTGGCAAGACCTGGGTATTATGCACGACTTTGACCGCGACATCTATACTTATCTGCAAAATGCTCATTGGCAAGATCTTGTAAATTTTCAGCAGCAATTTGTCAAAGGCAGAGCCTTTACCATACTGGTGCTGGGCAGCCGCGAGCGCATCAATCTGAACTACTTAGCTAACTTCGGGCCACTCCGGGAATTGACCCTGGAGGAGCTTTTTGGGTATTAAAGTGGTATCGGATGATCAGGTGAGTAGTGTGGCGTATTCATGACCGCTCGTGTATTTTGCAGCGAAGTTGGAGGACGTCAGCATAGAGTGGGATAGCTCCGCCAAATAAGCAACGCCACGAGGAGAATCTTGCCCGCAATGGCTGGGAGGCATGAACACTCATCTGTCTTGTGCTCCCTTGCCAAGTAGCCTTCATCCTTGCTGCTATCTCAGCAACTGCTTGATGCGCTGGTATTCTGCAGTGTTGGTCTGCATACCTGTGCAACCTAACTCGCGGGCCTTGGCTTCGATGTTTGCAATGCGGTTGCCGGGGTCGGGGTGGGTACTGAGAAACTCCGGCGGATTGCCCCCTCTACCGTCCATTTTTTTGAAGAAACCAGCAGCGCCGGCAGCGTTGTAGTCGGTAGCGCACAAATATATGACAGAGTAAGTGTCAGACTCGGTTTCGTGGTTGCGGCTGAATCTCAGTGCCAGCAATCCTTGCACTATTTGTTCGATCAAGCCTGGATTGGCCTTACCGGTAATGATGGAAGTCAGCGCAGCGAGGCCATATACCTGGGTCATTTGCCGAGTGGAGTGGCGCAGCGCAGCGTGAGCAATCTCATGCCCCATGACGCCGGCCAATTGGTCTTCGGAGTCTAGAAATTTAATTAGCCCGGTATAGACATATATGTATCCTCCAGGCGTGCAGAAAGCATTGAGGGTTTTGCTGTCGTCAATGATTCGCACCTCCCATACAAACTTGTCGGCGTATTGTACTTTGCCAGTGCGTAGCAGTTTCTGGGCAATGCTGCGCACGTAGCGATATACTTCCTCGTTGCCACGCTCGGGCAATAGGGGAAACTGCTTGGGGTCGTTGAGGATCTGTTCATTGACCTGGCGGCCGAGTTCCATGTCTTGGTCAGCGGTAAACAGATTGATACCTCCGCCTTTTCCAGATTTACAGGCCTGGAAAGCCAAGCCCAAAAAGAGGGTCAATACAGTAATCCAGAGAGCTGTCCGCATACGTGGATATATTTTTTGGATTCATAAACGCACTTTTGGCGTTGCACGGTTTATGAACACTGTAAAAAGTTGGTTAACGCCGGCAAAGTGTAGGCAGTTTTCATATTGAGAGCAACGCCAAGTTTTGTGTATGATTTACAGAGATATTGTGCACAAAACTTGGTGGGTCGAACTATAGGTAGGCTGTTAAAACAAACAGCGCCCGAAGAGTAGCCTTCGAACGCTGCTTGCACTTGTTTCAGAGGAGGCTCAACGCCAGCTCTGGTGGATGTTTGGAAAGATTTACGCTCTCGGGATCACGAGACGGCGGGTGATAATCTGGCCATCCACCTGAATGGTCACAAAGTACGTACCAGCAGCCAGGCGAGCCGTATTGAGCTGCAGTAGATTTTCACCTACGTTCAGGTCAGATTCCAGGAACAATACCTGGCGGCCCAGTTGGTCCATAAAACGCACTACAGCTTCGGTTTCTTTCGGCGAGAATACGCGGAGATTGGCCGTATTGCCTACCATCGGGTTGGGGAATACCTGGCTTACTTCCAATTGGTCGCCGAATGCGTGGATGGAGCTGTTGGCATCCGTGCGTAGCGTGCCACAAGAGGTACAAGTGATGGTTGTAGCGCGGCAAGAGCTTTGCGTATTACAAGTGTTGTTGGTATTCACGTGTAGATAAATAGGACCGCTAGTAGGCACAGTAAAGGTAAGCGGAGTAGTGCCGCAGGCAATGGCAGCACCGTTGGGCGTACCTGCACGTACAGTCAGGTAATCAGTGGCTATAGAGCTAGTTACCACATAAGTTGCGCCAGCTACAGCTCCGTTGATGGTATTATACTCACCGGCATACGTACAACTGCTGATGTTGAGCGTAGCAGTGCCGGAAGGGGCAGTTACTGTAATATAAGGTGTGGTATTGGTGCAGTTGCATGTAGAGGGCGGCGGCGGCGGCGTACAGGTCACCGACATGGTAAAGTTACCGGCAGCCGTGCCGAAGCCTGTCACCAGAATGTAGTAGATAGTACCATTAGTAGTGCTAAAGCTCACCTGCGATTGCAGGCCACAGAAGTCATCGTTGCCAGTCACACATAC
>CALLPI010000004.1 GCA_938015595.1 uncultured Saprospiraceae bacterium
AAGCCCCTTCTGCTTGGCGGTGAGGATGGTGCGGGTGTGATAAGCCACGGCAAAGGCTACACAGGTGCCGTACCGGCCTTGGTCGCCAGGGGTAGGGCAGTACTGCTCCAGCGAAGCGGCGGCCGGCACGGAGGCGTAGCTGGCAGAAGTCAGCTTCATTTTGTAGGGCGTACCGCGATAGCTGGGCACGTCGAAAATGAGGCCGGTGGGCCTGGGTTGCGACTGGGCATGAAGCTGAACGAGGAAAGCGCCGAACCAAAGCAAGACTGCCAGCGCCCGAATGGTCAGAGTCTGTCTCATAGTTTATGCGATTTGCAAGGTAATTGTTAAGGCAAAATCAACGCAATATAGGGAAAAAATAGTATGAATCCCGCACGCGGCTATAATTTGGCGCAGCCATGCCCAACAACAACGCATACCGCTGGCTGTGATTAGCAGCACGCGCGCCGCCAGTATGGCCCATATCGTCGCTTACTTCATCCACACCAAAAACAACCCGACCAGCCCCGCTATTAGCCCGATTTCCAATATCTGCCCTAGTTGTCGGTTGCGCACCCGCAGCCGGATAACGGCAACTGTGGAAGCAACTACGGCTATACCCAGGTAAAATAGCAGGCTTTTGAACAGGAATACCACGCCCTGTCCTTTGCTTGCCATTGCTCGATATAGTTCTCTGAGCACTACACCCAACAACGCCGCTACCGCGCCACCTGCATATAAGCGCATCAGTGATATGCGAGGGCGCAAGTGGTGTATGGTGCGCACCGTGCTAGTGGCCATCAGCCAAATCAGCAACAGATGAAAGCCGGCCATCACCCCCCGGGAAAAAGAACTTTGTACCCCCAAAAACTTGTGCTCCAGCCATTCAACTAAGCACAGTATTATAGCCAGTACTGCACCAGCTATGAGCGATGTCTGCCATTGTATGCGCTGATCCAGAAATTGACTTTCCAGCGGGCTTTCTCGTTTACTATTGGCAGCGGGCATATGTAGAGCAATATCTGTTTGTACAAAGGTAAGCCATCTAAAGCAAAACGTTCACTTTGCGTAGAATTTTTGAGCCCTGCAGATGCTCTTATTACAAAATAATATCGCATCTTTGGACGCTGAAAAAGAGCCGGCAAGGGTTGTCTCATGCGCATTTATGGGTGCGTAGCTTACGGTAGAAATCATGCGCCGTGTTCAGCTACACGCCCTATCCATCTGAAAATCAAGTGGAATAACCATGGCTAAAGTCTTGATCGTGGACGACGAGGGTGCCATTCGTCGTACCCTGCGCGACATTCTGCAATTTGAAAAATACGAGGTGGACGAAGCCGCCGATGGCCTGGAGTGCTTGGCCAAAGCCAAACAACGCGGCTATGATGCCATTTTGCTCGACATCAAAATGCCTAAAATGGACGGGCTGGAAACTCTGGAGCGCCTCCAGGAAATCAACCCCGATACGCCGGTGGTCATGATTTCTGGCCATGGTACCATTGAAACCGCCGTAGAGGCCGTCAAAAAAGGCGCCTTCGACTTCCTATCTAAACCACCCGACCTCAACCGCTTGCTCATCACCTTGCGCAATGCCCTCGACAAATCGAGCCTCTTGCACGAAACTAAAACCCTGCGTCGCGCCGTAGCCAAAACCAAAGGCCAAGAAATCATTGGCGAATCAGAGGCCATCCGATTCAT
The DNA here is from genome assembly GCA_938015595.1 of uncultured Saprospiraceae bacterium. Lineage (GTDB taxonomy): Bacteria > Bacteroidota > Bacteroidia > Chitinophagales > Saprospiraceae > UBA2329. The sequence continues at coordinate 1,678 of CALLPI010000004.1, forward strand.
CAAGCAAACTATTGCTCGTGTGGCGCCTACCGAAGCCCGCGTACTAGTGACTGGCCCCAACGGATCTGGCAAGGAACTCATCGCGCGCCAACTGCACGAACTCAGCGCGCGCGCTGCCCAGCCTCTGGTGGAGGTCAATTGCGCAGCTATTCCTGCCGAGCTCATCGAAAGCGAACTTTTCGGCCACGAAAAAGGCGCTTTTACTTCTGCCGTCAAGCAGCGCCTCGGCAAGTTTGAGCAAGCGCACGGTGGCACCCTTTTTCTCGACGAAATCGGCGACATGAGCCTGAGTGCCCAGGCCAAAGTACTGCGCGCCCTCCAAGAGAACCGCATTACCCGCGTAGGCGGCGAAAAAGACATCCCTGTGGACGTGCGTATCATTGCCGCTACCAACAAGGACCTGCGCAAGGAAATTGAAAGAGGTAACTTCCGCGAAGATCTCTATCACCGCTTGGCCGTCATCATTATCGAATCGCCTGCGCTCAATGACCGTCGTGAGGACATCCCCCTGCTGGCAGACCACTTCCTGCAAAAAATCTGTACGGAATACGGCATGCCCCAGCGCAGCATCAGTCCAGACGCCATCAAAGCCCTGCAAGCTTTTCACTGGACGGGTAACATACGCGAGTTGCGCAACGTCATTGAGCGGTTGGTCATCCTCGGCGGTAGCCCTATCTCCCTGGCTGACGTACAGCGCTACGTATTGCCTGTAAGCTAAACGAAAAAAGGGCGTACCGGCACCCGATACGCCCCTGGCCTGAAGGCCTTGCGATATAATTATGCAAGCACGCTACGGACGGGAAAACAGAAACTCGCCGGTAGCACGGTCAAATACCAGAATGAGGCGAGCACCCTCATTGATCAGGAACACGGCTATGCGGTCGTTGCGCACACAGGCTCCACGGAACGTGGCCGAGGCGTAGTTCTGTTGGATGTACTGGCGAATAGATTCCGGCAGCACATTGCCGGGTACAGTGCGGCAGCGCATTGGGTTGCAGTTTTCCAGCGGAGACACCTCCTGTACAAAGTTGCCGCTGGCGTCAAACTTCAGTACGCGTGGTCCAGTGATGAGCACAAAGTAGTGCTGGGTATTGGTGCGCCCCATGCGAATGGTGGCATCTGGGTAGTTGGCCGAAATGTAGTCCAGGATGGTTTGCGGCAGCGAATCCGGGCGCACCGGACGGCCAAAGCCTCTGAGGCGGTCAAAGCACGGGCCATGCGGGCCGTTGGGGCCAAAACCAGGACGACCGCCGCGCGGGCTGGGGTCGTGGCGGAATTCCAGCATTTCGCCATTTTCGCGGAAGAACAGGCAGGTTTCATCGCCCATAACGATACGATAGCCCAAGCCACGCCCGTACTGGATGTCTTCCATGTAGGTGTGGAAGAACAGTTCGTCCACTGTCTGGCGCACTTTGGAGGGCAGTTGAGCTGGCGTGATGTTTTGCAGCGTGTTGGTGGACAATGCCGCTATCAGGTCTTCATCGGTAAGATTCTGCTCCTTCTCACAAGCGTAAAACAGCATAGAGAGCGGGAGCACCATTGCGAGGATGAACAGCAGTTTTTTCATTTGAGCTTGATTTTTTGTTTGGCAAATGAAGTACGTTCAATCATGATGGTGCAAGTAAGTATTGCAGGGTTGCCTGCTGATCAAAAAAATTTTTGTACCCCCATCTGAATGCTCCAGGCGTGTTGATCCACATTGAAAAACTCACGCCTAATGACTGGCCCCAGACTGTGGCGGTACGACGGTTCCAACGCAATGGCCCACCCTAGCGCAGGGCGATACCAAAGCGCTGCCCCTATGTGGTAATCGGTCAAAGTACGTTGCAAGAGTTCTTCGGTTTGCTGCGCAGAAACGATACGGGCACTCAACCCCCTGGCGGCAACACTAATACGCGCATTAAGGCGCTGCTCCTGCAAGAAGTTCAGTGCTACGCCGCCTTTGACGCCTGCTGAAAATCGCCCCCATAGTGGAAAGTAATAGCCCGACAGCGGCAGGGTTGCGTAGCGAATGTGCAGGTCGGTTTGCATACGGACTACCAGCAGCTGACCAGGAGGCACATGCTGCCCTGCTGAACGCTGTATGCTCACCACCACGCCGGCATCGCCATATGAGGAAGGTACGGTGAGATTGTACTGGCCTTGCCGTTCGCCATTGGGGCCGGGGCGTTCGCGTCCGGGGTCAAATGGTATGCGAAAAACATGGCGGCTTTGCTGCCCAATGCTGTACAGGCTCACGCCTGAGCCGAGCCATAAACGCCGCGCGGGGCGCCAGCCCAATCTCAGCCCCCATTCGCCGGTCCAAGTAGCGAATTCATTGTCGCGTAAGTAGGGGGGCAGTTGGCTCACTGGCCGCACCGAGGCAGTTATCTTACGGAAGGTATGATTGGCAGCTACGGCAGTACCGGCGCAAAAGCGGACGGGCTGTCTGGAGCGGCGGGCAAAGCCCGTAGCAGACGGAGCATCAAGGCCTGCCAAGGTGGATGATAGGTGGATAGGCGGCACGGCAGCCATCTCCAAAAGAGTAGGCACGGCCAACAGGGTGGCCGGCAGGACGTGTTCTTCATCAGGCAGCGGCATCAAGGTAGTTTCCACCTGGGCGGGGGCGTCTTTATCCCCAGGGGTGCTTTCTGCTATAAATGGCAGCGCAACTTCCCGTAGCTGTTCAGGTGTCTGCTCCGCATCTATTGTGACGAGCACAGACACATCTTCTTCATTTTCATAGGTGGCAGGTGCTGATAGTGCAAAGGCTGCATGGTTCGAGTTGGAAAAAACAAGGGTGGATGCCGGTTGACTGGCCACAATAGGCGCACAGTTGGAAGCCCTGGACTGTTCTAACAAAGCAGCAGACGTAGCCGGCATGTTTGGGCGAGTTGTTGAAGCCTCGGCTAGGGCGTGCTCTACCAGAAGCGTCGGAGCAGTATCTTCGGCCGTTGTCGGCACTTGCGAGGGCACGGACTGCTTTACCTGAGTAAAATACCACACTCCCGTCACTGTTATGCCTCCTACAAGTGCAACGCCCAGCAGCCACTTGAGCCACACGGCCAGGCTGGCATTGGCAGAGGCCTTCGCCGGGGCAGTAGAGGCGATTTTATCCCACAGGCCGGGTGGCGGCACATCCCACTGGGCAGGCGGTGCTTCTTCCCACTCCTTGAGGGTTTGACGAATGCGCTCGTCGTGTGGGTCTTTGTCGTGCCAGTAGAAGTTTGACATCATCCTTGTAGTTTTCAGTTCACAGATACTTTTTCCAGGTAGCGGCGCAGCATCGCCTTGGCCTTGAAAAGTTGGGTTTTGGAGGTATTTTCGCTGATGCCGAGCATTTCGGCTATTTCCTTGTGGGAGAATTCTTCTATCACAAACAGATTGAACACGGCGCGGTAACCCTCGGGCAGTTTTTGCAGCAGTTGTACAATGTACTGAGCTTCGTCTTGGGCTTCCAGCGTTGAGTCCAGCACTGGTTGCTCTGGCATGTATTCCTCTGACACCCAGGTGCCCTGCTGCAGGCGTTTGCGCAAGCATTGCAGAGCGCTGCGCAACACTACCTGCCGAATCCAACCGCCCAGTGCACCGTCGCCGCGAAACTGGGGTAAATCGGAGAATACCCTGATGAACCCCTCCTGCAGCATGTCCTCGGCCTCGGCTGCATTGGCTGCATAGCGCAGGCAAAGGCGGTACATGGGCGTTTTATAGCGCTCGTAGAGTTGGCGCTGTGCCTCCGGTTGACCTTTCAGACAGGCAGCCAGCAGTTTTTTTTCCTGTTCGTCCACGTGCATATCGCGGCCTGTAGCCATTAAATTAATAGGTGCAAAGATGTTGCTAAAAGTTGCCTGGAGAGCAAGTTTTTTGCAGGCAATAGCAGGATGATGCCTGGCCTGAGGCTTGTGCGATACCGTATTTCGCTGGTATGCCTCATGTGCCTGACTTCAGTGCACGCTGTCTGTGCTATCCGCCGTGTTCATTTGTTGTTTTGGCCTTTGAGGCATAGCCTAAAATATACGGTACTTTTTCCTTGTTTTGAGGCGCCCTTCATTAATCTTTTTGCGCTGCAATGCTGTTAATAAACTGACTAAATCCCCTACTGGTCACACGCCTAAACTTTTGTAATGAACACCATACCAAGCGCCACCTTTCATCAATTTCTTTCCAAATTTCCAGTCATTGAACTGCCCGTCATCCTCAATGACGAAGCGTATCACACTTTCAGTACGGCCAATAGCCCCCTAAGCGAAGCCATGATTCGGCAGTTCATCGTGCCTTGGGAGGCTGGCGCCGAAGACGAGTTTACCGAGTACGTACCTTGTTTTCAACTGCCAAAGACGGAAGGCTTCCACGCCATCGTGTATTGGAAAGCCAACCTAATGAACTACCTCTACACTTTGGCCACCTATACCACCAAAGGTCAAGCCATAGACCGCCGCGTCATTGCCGGTACTTTTGTAAACGGGCAAACCATCACCCAGTCCGTAGCCACCATCAACGAAGAGCGCGAAATCTTCGTGGCCTCTGGCCAAAGCAAGGCGCAGGACGACGCCTACGATGCCACCACAAGCACCGCTTATGAATTGGAACTAGCGCCCGACGGTCATATTCTGAATACTTGATTTGATTGCCCTGACACCCTTCTTTTACACCCAAATACATCCATGAGTAAACGTCCAAAACGCTCCCCTGGCGCCCAAAAGAACCGCAAACTCAGCGCCACACAATTGCAGCAGGAAGTACTGCAACTCTTCAAGCAACACCCCAAAAAGCACTTCAACCCGCGCCAAGTTATGCAGGTGCTTAAATTAGACAACAACAAGGACTCCATACAACACGCCCTCAATACCTTGGTAGAAACCCGCGCCCTGGTGCCCCTGGAAGACTACAAGTTCAAACTCCGCACAGACAGCCCACCCTCCCACCAATACAACGACTACGAAGGCTACATAGACATGACCCGCACAGGCTCTGCTTATGTAACCTGTGACCAACTGCACGAGGATGTGCACGTGGCAGCCAAATATATGCACGGAGCTCTCCACGGAGACCGCGTAAGATTGCGCGTGTGGAAACCACCCGGCCGTACCCGCCCCGAGGGCCAAGTACTGGAAGTACTGGAGCGCGCCTCTACCCATTTCGTAGGTACGTTATGGATGCACCACCGCTACGCCATTGTGTCTCCCGAAATGAAAGTACCACTAGATATATACGTGGACTTGGCCCACACCAAAGGCGCCAAAGACGGAGATAAGGTCATCGTCAAAATCACCCAGTATGAAACCAACCGCTTTAGTACCCTCGAAGGTATAGTCACTGCAGTACTTGGCCAGGCCGGTAGCCACGACATTGAAATGAAGGCCATCCTCATCAACAATGGCTTTGACCTCGAATTTTCGGATGAAGCCCTCCAGGAAGCCGCCGAAATTCCGGAGCACATTGACGCTACCGAGTACCAGCGCCGCCTCGACATGCGCGCCATCACTACTTTTACTATAGATCCCTTCAACGCTAAAGACTTTGACGATGCCCTCTCCATCCGATACCTGGAAAGCGAAGAAGGTTTCATTGAGGTGGGCGTGCACATTGCCGACGTAACTCACTACCTCAAGCCTGGAGGCCCACTGGATAAGGAAGCCTACCGACGCTCTACTTCTGTGTATCTGGTGGATAGAGTGCTGCCCATGCTGCCCGAAAAACTCTCTAATGAACTGTGCTCCCTACGCCCCCACGAAGACAAGCTCACGTTCTCGGCGGTGTTTGTCTTTGACAAAAGCTACAAAATTGTGCGCAGGTGGTTTGGCAAAACCATCATTCACTCCGACCGCCGCTTCACCTACGAAGAAGTGCAAGCAATACTCGACTCCGGCCAGGGCGACTTTGCCGAAGAGTTGAAGTGCCTCAATCAGATAGCCCGCAAGTTGCGCAAGGAGCGCTTCAAAAAAGGCGCCATTAATTTTGAAACGCCAGAAGTGCAGTTTCGCTTGGCGCCCGACGGCGCGCCGGTAGAGGTATTCGTTAAGGAGCGCAAGGAAGCTCACATGCTCATCGAAGACTTCATGCTGCTGGCCAACCGAGAGGTCGCCACCTTCATTTACCAGAAGGGCAAGAATCAGGAAATCCCATTTGTATATCGTGTACACGATGAACCCAATCCTGAAAAGCTGGAAGAATTTGCTCTGTTTGCCCGGCAGTTTGGCATTAATATGGACATCTCCTCGCCGGCAGCCATTGCGCGCTCGTTCAACCGATTAGTGGAAGCCGCCGCCAAAGAATCTACACTCAAACTGCTGGAGCAACCCGCCATTCGCACTATGGCCAAAGCGGTGTACTCCACCGACAATATTGGCCACTACGGCCTGGCGTTCACCCATTACTGTCATTTCACCTCACCCATACGGCGCTACTCTGACGTGCTGGTGCACCGCATTCTCGAGCAAAACCTACCTGCTGATGCTTTTTTCCGCATGAAAAAAGACAAACTGGAAGAACAGTGCAAACACATCTCCCTGCAGGAGCGCAAAGCCATGGAAGCCGAACGCGAATCGGTACGCTATAAACAAACCGAGTATATGGAAAAACACCTGGGGCAGGAATTCGACGGCGTCGTCTCTGGCCTGTCGGAGCGCGGTCTGTTCATCACCCTGGTGGACACCCTGTGCGAGGGCATGGTCTCCTTCGATAGCCTGGGCGAACCCTTCCGCACCCTGCAAAGTAAACTCAGCGCAAAAGGCGTTTTCTCCGGCCGCCAGTTCAAAACCGGCGATGTTGTACGCGTGCGCGTCGTGCGCACTGACCTCAGCCGGCGCGTCATTGACCTGGAACTAGTAGAAGAAAAGCCTCGTCGCTGAAAAAATTTTTGCCTAAAATACCGCCGCAGTCTTACCTTTGCGCATGGAAAAGCAAAATACATACCCGGCTCAAATCCTCAGCGAGGCTCTCACCTACGATGACGTACTACTCGTGCCTGCCTACTCTGAGGTGCTCCCCCGCGAAGTGGACATCACTACTCACCTGACCCGCGAACTTAAACTCAACGCGCCTATCATATCGGCAGCTATGGACACCGTCACCGAGTACAAGCTGGCCATCGCCATGGCGCGCCAAGGCGGCATCGGCATTATTCACAAAAACATGCGCATTGACGAGCAAGCCGACCAGGTACGCACCGTCAAACGCGCCGAAAGCGGCATGATCATTGACCCTGTAACTTTGCCCGAGCATGCCCGCGTTGGCGACGCACTTGAATTGATGCGCCAATTCAAAATTGGCGGTATCCCCATTGTGGACAGCGACAACAAGCTCATCGGCATCCTCACCAATCGCGACCTCCGCTTTGAAACCCACCTGGAGCGCCCCGTACGCGAAATCATGACCCACGAAAAACTGGTGACCGCCCCCGTGGGCACTACCCTAGAGCAAGCCAGGGAAATTCTCCAGCGCCACAAAATCGAAAAACTTCCCGTGGTAGAGCACGACAAAACCCTGGTAGGGCTTATCACCTACAAAGACATCATGAAAGTGCAAAACTTCCCCCACTCCTGCAAAGACAGCCTGGGCAGGCTGGTGGTAGGGGCTGCCGTAGGCGTGACTGCCGACATGACCGAGCGTGTAGAAGCTCTTGTCAAAGTAGGCGTGGACGTCGTGTGCGTAGATACTGCACACGGCCACTCCATGGGGGTGCTCAATGCTGTGAAAACCCTCAAGTCCTTGTTTCCCGACCTCCAAATCATCGGGGGCAATGTAGCAACCGGTGAAGGCGCCAAAGCCCTGGTAGAGGCTGGCGCCGATGGCGTGAAGGTGGGCGTAGGCCCTGGCAGCATCTGCACTACCCGCGTGGTGGCCGGCGTGGGCGTACCCCAGCTTTCTGCTGTAATGTACGCAGCACAGGCCATTCGACACACTGGTGTGCCTGTCATTGCTGATGGTGGCATACGATATGCCGGCGACATTGTGAAAGCCCTCGCCGCCGGCGCCAGTACTATCATGGCAGGCGGATTATTTGCTGGCGTGGAAGAAGCCCCCGGCGAAACCATCATCTTTGAAGGGCGCAAGTTTAAGGTGTACCGCGGCATGGGATCCCTGGGTGCCATGGCTCAAGGCTCCAAAGACCGTTACTTTCAGGATGTAGAAGACGACATCAAAAAGCTCGTACCCGAAGGCATAGAAGGGCGTGTACCCTACAAAGGTACAGTAGCCGAGGTGATGCTGCAGTACATCGGCGGCCTGCGCGCCGGCATGGGCTACTGCGGTGCGGCCAACCTTGAGCAGTTGCAAAAAGCGCAGTTTGTCAAAATCACTGCCGCCGGCGTTGCCGAAAGCCACCCGCACAACATCACCATCACTAAAGAAGCTCCCAACTACAGCCGCCGCTGACGAAGCATACCGCATTTGATCAAAAAAAGCTACCTTACGCCCGGATTCATTACACGGCTCAACCTGCTATGCTTGTAAAAACCTTTGCTAGCGCAGTACACGGCGTGGACGCCCAAACCATCACCGTGGAGATCAACACCGGCGGCCCCGTAGCCGTGGGGCACCAGTTTTACTTTATGGTAGGCTTGCCTGACAATGCCGTGCGCGAAGGCTCGCAACGTATCGAAGCTGCCCTGAAAAACTCCGGCTTCCAAATGTTGCGCGTGCGCACGGTGGTCAACCTGGCCCCTGCCGATATCCGCAAGGAAGGCTCTGCCTACGACTTGCCCATCGCCATTGGCTTCATGGCTGCCACCGACCAACTGGACTGCCCCGACCTAGAGCGCTACATCATCATGGGCGAACTCTCACTCGACGGCGGCCTGCGCCCCATCAAAGGCGCGCTGCCCATTGCCATACAAGCCCGCAAGGAAAGGTTCAAAGGCATCATCCTGCCCCGGCAGAATGCTCGCGAAGCAGCCCTCGTCAATGACCTGGAAGTGTATGGTGTAGATAGCCTTCGACAAGCTGTGGAGTTCCTCAGCGGTACCATGCCCATGGCCCCGGTATCTGTAAACACTCGCGAGGAGTTCTTTGCCAATGTGAGCAATTACGAGGTGGACTTCTCCGACGTCAAAGGCCAGGAGAACATCAAGCGTGCATTAGAACTGGCCGCCGCCGGTGGGCACAATGCTATCCTCATCGGGCCACCCGGCGCTGGCAAAACCATGCTGGCTCGCCGACTGCCTACTATACTGCCGCCCCTAAGCCTACACGAAGCCCTGGAAACCACCAAGATACACTCCGTAGCCGGCATATTGCCCTCCAACGCCGCCCTCATCACCACCCGACCCTTCAGAGCACCGCATCACACCATCAGTGATGTGGCCCTGGTAGGCGGCGGTACCAATCCCATGCCCGGCGAGATCTCCCTGGCGCACAACGGCGTGCTGTTCCTCGACGAATTGCCCGAGTTCAAGCGCAGCGTGCTGGAAGTACTGCGCCAGCCTATGGAAGAGCGGCGTGTGACCATCTCCCGCGCCAAAACCTCGGTGGACTACCCCGCCGGCTTCATGCTCATTGCCTCTATGAACCCCTGCCCCTGCGGCTACTACAACCACCCCGAAAAAGAGTGTGTGTGTGGCCCTGGCGTAGTCAAGCGCTACCTCAGCAAGATATCCGGCCCCTTGCTCGACCGCATTGACCTACACGTGGAGGTCACTCCTGTGAGTTACGATGAGCTGGCTAGTGCCAACCGCCCCAGCGAATCCAGCAGCGATATCGTCAAGCGCGTCATTCACGCGCGAGAAATCCAGGCCGAACGCTTCAAGGACATGGCCAATGTGTATTGCAATGCACACATGCCCAGTCGCATGGTACAAGATATCTGCCAGGTTGGTCCCGCCGGCATCGCACTGGTCAAAAAAGCCATGGAAAAACTCCAGCTCAGCGCCCGTGCCTTTGACCGCATCCTCAAAGTGGCCCGCACTGCCGCTGATCTGGCCGACAGCCCCGACATCCAAACCGAGCATCTTGCCGAAGCCATCCACTTTCGAAGCCTCGACAGAGAGGGCTGGGCTGGGTAAAGCCAGTATCAGCCTGGCAAGTAAGCTTGCATCGCATAGCCTCAGGCAGCGAATGCGCTGATTTGCGGCTCTTTTCAGTGTCATCAAAAACCGATTTACCATGAAACGCACCTTCTCTATTGCCACTTCGCTAGCTCTTTTCTGTGCGCTGGCCCATGGCCAGATTTGGATAGACGTGGGCGCCAAAGGCGGCTATGGCCTGGGCATACTGACGAATGCCAACCTTATGCAAGACAACAACCACGAGATGCGCCTGGGCACAGGCTACAGCTATGGCGGTAAGTTGGGGCTGAACTTTGGCCGCAATCACGGCTTCACCTTTGATGCCATCTGGGCCAAAAACACTCAACTATACGACTACAACGCTACCCTGGCCGAAATACGCAACAATGAACTGGCCTGGCAAAATCTCCATCTCTATGTGATGTACCGCCTGCAAACTGATGGGGTGTACTTTGAAGCAGGCCCGCGCTTCTCCCGCTTGCAAAACATCACACATACTTTCGCTGGGCTCGATATTGCTGGCAACGGCAACTACGCAGACCAGACCACCGGCGCGGCTATTGGCTGGGGCGGCTATCTGCTGGGCAACGAGTTCTTTGTCCTCATGCTGGGTATGCGCTTAGACTACACCATCTCCGATTTCGTAAGCACCAAAGGCCAGGATGCTGGCTTCCCAGCGCCCTACCGCCTGCCGCGCTACAGTGCCTACAAGCCTACCCGCCCGGTGAGCGGCCAGGTGGTCATGGAGCTAAATTTTGGCCTGGGTGGCTATGCCAAGCGGCGCTGCGGCGAGCGCGCATTCATTTTTGGACGGCGATGGTAAGGCCGTGCGCCTGCAGTTTTTTGTAAAAAGCAGCCATCTCCGAGTGGTGCTGCCCTGTGATTCAGGGGCATGGCTCTGACGAGACTGCCTGGCAGGAATGGCTGTTTTTTTCTCACGGTTCATTACCATGCACTTCACTGTAGCTGCAGTGTAGCGCGCAAACAGAAAGCAGTTGTCTCAAGGCCTTAGACTTCGCTTGATCAGGCGCACGGTCTTGATGAGACCTCTGGCATCGTAGAGGCTCACGAGGTACATGCCGTCGGGTAGGCCAGCCAGAGTGTAGTAGCGCCGCCCATCGAACACGTCATAGCTACGTACCTGACGCCCCAGGGTGTTGTTGATGACTACCCGACTGACCTTGCTACCAGCGCTAAGCTGGAAATATTCCGAGGCAGGGTTGGGGAATACCTTCACTTCTAAAGCTTGCTGAGTATTTCGCGCACTGGATAACACCACCGAAAAGTTGTAGATACCGGTGGCCAGTACCGTAGTATCATTGCCGGCAAAGAACTGAATGCGCACAGAGCCAGCGCCCGGAAACTGGTTGGGGCGCAGGTGTACGTCCAAGTTGGAGGTAGCGCCTGGCGCCAGCACAATAGGCTGGTTGAGACCGAGATCCGGCATCACATTGGAGCTGACGAAAGGTGGGTAGCACTGCGAATTATCACATACCAGCACCTCCCACCCCATCGGAAAGTTGCTAGGCAACTGCCGTTGCCAACGCACCGATATGGGTGCATTGGAGGTATTGGTGAGTGTGGCATAGCCTACAATCTCAAAAAAGGGGTCACTGGTGTCAATCACGTCGTCCACTTCTACTGGGTTGGGCGACAGCGCGAGCAGCGCTTGCTGAGCAGGCAAACGCCACATTGCCAAGGCAAATATGATGGCGAGTACGGCTTTTTTCATTAGTCCACATTTTAGGCTTTGTGCAAAGTTCTTGTTTTTCAGCAAATGCTACAAGGGCAAAAATCATAACGAAGTGTAAAAGTCCTCCTCCGTCTTATGGCAGACAGACATCTTCCCACCCCTCTTAAACCAGGCAGCGAAAGCAATATTATTTCGTGTGGCGGGTTTATTTTTGCATGTTGTGAAAATATCTCTTTAATCATAACCATGCGTCTATACTGGCTTCTCTTACTCCCGTGGCTATGCCTGCATTACTTAAGCGCCCAAACGCCGCTGGCCATTGGCGAGTGGCGTTCGCACTTGCCCTTTCGCTTCGGGCGCTCTGTGACCCAAAGCAATACAAGGCTCTACTACGCCGCTGACGTAGCCCTGCTTGAGCTGGACAAGAGCGACCTCTCCACCCGATACATTACCAAAGTGGAGGGCTTGAGCAATGCCGGTATTCAATGGGTGCGTTATCACCCCGGCAGCGATGTGCTGGCAGTCATTTATAGCAATAGCGTTATTGACCTGGTGCGCCCCAGTGGTATTGTTACGCTCAACCAGATCCGCAATTTCACCAACCTATCCGGCCAGCGGCAGATCAACGGCACATTTGTAGCTGGCTCAGCACAATTGTACCTGGCAGCCAGCTACGGCGTATCGCTCATTAACCTAACGCGCAACGAGTTTGAGTTTACTACCTTCACTGGCATACCCGTCAACGCAGTAGCTGTACTGCAAAGCCGCGTGTACGCCGCCACCAACGAAGGGGTGTATCAGTCGCCGGTAATGGGCACAGCCAATATTGCCGACTTCAATAACTGGACGCTGCTGGGGCCAGCTCAGGGCTTTCCTGCAGCGTACCGCTCCACTGCCCTCACCGTGTGGAAGGGCCAACTCGTAGCTGGCGTAGAAAACGCCATCGTACGCTGGGACGGCCAGAGCCTCCAAACCCTGCACAATGAACCCGGCGTAGCCCTACGCTTTCTCAACGGCGAAGGTAACCTCCTGCTGGCTGGTTATGGCAACTGTAACCAGTTCGGCTGCAACAATGCCAAGGGGCTTTATTTTGAACCTGGCGGCGGCAGCGGGCAGTTAGCTTCTTTTTGCGTGAGTGTACCCAACTGGGCACTCGAAGATCAGCAGGGGCGCATCTGGTTTGCCGATGCGTTTAATGGGTTTCGCTATGTCAATCGCCCCAACGAAGGCTGCCGCATCCTGGAGTTCAACACGCCCCGCGCAGTGAACAATTATGAAATTAAGGTGCGCAATAGCGAGGTATGGGTCACAGCCGGAGGGGTAGACCAAACCTTTACGGCCATTGGCTCGCGCCTGGGCTTCTATTCTCTTATTGATGGTATTTGGAATGTGTTTACTCCCGATAATACTCCTGCCTTGCGCGGCGACAACCCCAATGACCCCAACGACGACCTCACCGACTTCATGCCTTTGGCCTTTCATCCTAAGGAAAATAAGCTCTATGCTGGCTCCTTCCGCGAAGGGCTGGCCGAATACGACGGTGCCAACGTGCGCGTTTACACTAAAAACAACTCCACGCTGCGTACTGCCGTAGGCGACGAAACCCGAACCCGCGTAGGTGGCCTGGTATTTGACAAAAACGACAACCTATGGGTGGCCAACCACCGCGCGCCTCAACCCATCTCTGTACTGAAAAAAGATGGTACTTGGCAAAGTTTTGCTCTCTCCTGCGACCAAACGGAAATTCACCAAGCAGCCATTGATTTTGCCGGCAACAAATGGTTTGTGTCCAGCAGTTCGGCGGCTGGCCTGCTGGTCTTCCACGAAGGCGACCTCCAGGTGAGCGGCGACGAAAAGTGTCGCGTCATCTCCCAGGCCAACAGCAATCTACCCACCAACAGCACCAATTGCATCGCTGTAGACCTGGAGGGCGATGTGTGGGTGGGCACTACCCAGGGGGTCATCGTATTTGAATGTGGTGATCCCTTCAATGCCAATTGCGTAGGTACGCTACGGGTTGTGAATCGCAACGGCTTCAATGCCCGACTACTAGAAACGGAAGACGTGCTCTGCATAGCTGTAGATGGCGCTGATCGCAAATGGGTAGGTACACGCAGCGGCGTTTATCTGCTCTCTCCATCTGGCGACAAAGAGCTCCTCTACTTCAACGTTTCCAACTCGCCCCTGCCCGACAACTTTGTGCGTACCATTGGAATTGATCATGAAACCGGCGAGGTTTATTTTGGTACGCTGAGGGGCATTGTATCCTATCGCTCCGATGCAGTGGAAGGCACGCGCTTTCAGATCAATCCTATCAAGGTATTCCCCAACCCTGTACGCCCGGAGTACGACGGCCCCATTTCCATCAAAGGCCTCACCCGCGATGCTATTGTGAAAATCACTGACGTTAATGGGCAACTAGTATACGAAACCCAAGCCCTGGGTGGGCAGGCAATATGGGACGGCCGCGACTTCGAAGGGCGCCGCGCCCAGACTGGGGTATATCTGATTTTTATTGTCAGCAATCCGCGCTTGGCTGGTTTTGACGCCCGACCAGAACGCGCCGTAGCCAAAGTATTATTTGTGAATTAAGCATGGGTAAGGATAGTGGGCTTAGCATAGAGCAGGCAACTCGCAGTTGCGCAGGGGCGTGAATGGTGCGCCCCAGGCAGGTATAGGAAGCTCCTTTGCGAGACCCAGCGCTCGTGCAACTGCTGCAATAACAGATGCTGAGCGGCGGCTAGCAGCGAGGATTTTTCATACTTTTGCAGGGTGGAACTGAATTACAAATCCTTTGGACAAGGGGAGCCAGTTGTCATCCTACACGGTTTGTTTGGTACGCTCGACAATTGGCAAACCATAGCTAGAGCTCTATCGGAGCGCTTCCTGGTCTATATCGTAGATCAACGCAACCACGGGCGCTCGCCACATCTGGAAGAAATGTCTTACCCGATACTGGCCGAAGACCTGCGCACTTTTATGGAGGCGCATTGGATGTACCGGGCTCATATTGTAGGGCACTCTATGGGTGGTAAAACTGCAATGCAATTTGCGCTGAACTATCCTGATATGGTGGGCAAATTGGTTGTAATAGACATAGCACCCAAGGCTTACCCTGGCGGTCATGAAAATATCTTTCGCGCCTTACTTGATCTGGACATCGAGCGAGTAGAAAACCGAAAGGATGCCGAAGTTTTTCTGGCCAGGCGAATTGACTCGCCAGCAGTATTGCAATTTTTACTCAAAAACATCTCACGCGGGCACGACGGTCGCTATAACTGGAAAATGAACCTGCCGGTTTTGTATCGTCACTATGAAGATATTCTTCAGGAAGTACAGGGCGATGAACCATTTGACGGACCAGTGCTGTTTATTAAAGGTGAGCGTTCGGCATACATACAGCCAGAAGACGAGCCGGCCATTCGCAAGTTGTTTCCGCAGGCGCGTATAGAAACCATTCCAGAGGCAGGCCACTGGGTACATGCTGAAGCACCTGGCGAGGTAACCCGTGCCTTAGAGCATTTTTTATCCACCTGAGCGTGCGGCAAGCACTAGCTCCGCCAAAAGCAAAAGTATATGAATCGGCTTTCTTATTTGCTAACAGGAGTGTTTTGGACATTGATCTTCATTAGTTTGGCTCACCAGACGTCAGCGCAGGCCAACAATGCTAAACAGGAAATACCTGCCGCCAAACAAGAGGGGCAGCGCGGTGGGCGCATGACCATCCCCGATGAGGAGGGCAGTGAAATAGCCGCCTTGCGCCGCCGAGCCGCCGAGAAAAAGGCGCAGCGCGAAGCAGCGGATGCTCAACAGCCCACCCGCTCTGAAAAGGCGCGCACCCGTAAAACGAAGCGTAAGAACTCATCAACCTGAAGTGACGATCCTCACCGTATCTACTTCTACAATTTTTGAACGTCTGCTGGAGCGTGCCCCAGGGGGCTTTCGTGGCCAAAGTGCATAGTTGGCAAATGGAAAACAATAGAAACTGTGCCAAACGAAATTCTGGTAGGGTACAACTACTTCCTTTATGCTGGCTCTGCTGCCTGGTGTCCGTTTAACTGGCTGTTTGCCAAACTCTTCTGGAAGGCTTATCCAAAAGGGCGATGCGAAACGCAAGGTAGTGGGCTTACCAGGAACAAACCTACCGATTCGGCCGAGCGCCTCCTCCTCTAGTACCGCAATCAAGCGAGCTACAACTCCTTGCGCAGCCTAGCCACGGGTATAGCCAGTTGCTCCCGGTACTTGGCCACGGTGCGCCGTGCAATCTGATAGCCTTTCTCGGTGAGCAGTTCGGTGAGTTTTTCGTCGGAGAGTGGTTTACGTTTACTCTCTGCGGCGATGAGGTCAGAGAGGATGCGCTTGACTTCAAGCGTAGAAACCTCCTCGCCTTCTTCTGTTTGTAAGGATTCGGAGAAAAAATCCTTAAGGCGGCGCGTACCGAACTCCGTTTGTACAAACTTGCTGTTGACCACCCGCGACACGGTCGAGATGTCCAGCCCAGTCATTTCGGCAATATCTTTGAGGATCATAGGGCGCAGTTTGCGTTCGTCGCCAGTCAGGAAGTACTCGTATTGGTACTGCATGATAGCGTACATAGTGCGGTACATGGTGTCTTGGCGCTGGCGGATGGCATCAATAAACCACTTAGCGGAGTCAATCTTCTGTTTGATAAACAGTATGGCTTCTTTTTCGCGAAGGTTGGGTCGGCGGCCTTGGGCGGCGCGCTTGTAGTCGCGCAGCATTTCCTTGTAGTGGTCGCTGATGCGCAGATCGGGAGCGTTGCGCACATTGAGGGTAAGCTCCAGTTCGCCGTCGTTATTGGTAATGATGTAATCGGGTACGATGTAGGTGGATGATACAGAAGCGCTATCGGCAAAAGCGCTGGCCGGCTTGGGGTTGAGATGAAGGATTTCATCCATGGCGGCGCGCAAGTCGTCTTCGTTGATATGCAGGCGATAGAGCAGTTTATCAAAGTGTTTCTTGCTGAACTCGTCGAAGTGGTCGCGGATGATTTGGGTGGCTAGTTTCAGCACTGCTTGTTGGGCTGGCTCAGTGTTGTCCTGCTCTAGGCGCAATTGGAGCTGAAGCAACAGGCACTCCTGCAGTGAGCGGGCGCCTGTGCCGGGTGGGTCAAATCGCTGAATCTTCTGGAGCACACTTTCGATTTCAGCCTTAGTGGTGAGGATGTTTTGCGAAAACAAGAGGTCGTCGAGAATGGCATCTACTTCGCGGCGCAGGTAGCCATCGTCGTCAATGCTGCCGATGATATGACGCGCAATGGCCTCCTGCACGGGGTTTTCCAGTTCGATCATACCTAGTTGTTGCTCTAAGTAGTCGTGAAACGTGCTTTGCACCGCTACGGGCAGTTGGCGTTCTTCCTCATCAGAGTAGTGGGCATCGCCGCGGGTTTTGTAGGAGGCTTCTTCATCGGCAATGTATTCCTGGAGGTAATCACTGAACTCTAATGGATTGTCTCGCTCGTAGTCCCTGTTATCTTCCTGGCTTTCGGCTGTGGCATCAGAGGAGGTATCGCCAAAATTGCCAGATTCCGTGCCGTAGTAGTCGTCAGCGGGATTGCTGTCGGCCTCCAGATCTTGCTGGTAGCTACCTTCCTCCAGGGCGGGATTTTCCTCGAGTTCTTCCTTGATGCGTTGTTCCAGCATGGCCGTAGGCACTTGTAGCAGTTTCATAAGTTGAATCTGCTGGGGCGCCATTTTCTGGAGCATCTTCTGACTTAAGCTCTGCTTCAGCATATTTTTTGTTTTTTGTGTTACTCCTGGGAGGAAGGAGCCAACGCGCTGCTAAAATAACCGATTTGCCGATGCTAGGCAATCGAGTAAGAATAATTCTGCAAAAAATATGCCAGAACTTGAGTGCGCTACAAATATCTTGAACTTCGAGCTATGGGGTAGCTACTGATGATAGGGGTAAGAAAAAATTCTACGCGCTTCCTTTATCGGCGCGTACCCACCCTTTGCCGGGCTTTCTTTGCGCGCGTATCGGCCTTTTCCGATCTTTTCTCGGCACTTTGGGCGCGCTTTTCAGCGCGTATCATTTCGGCTCGCCTACGGGCCGCCTGCTCGCGTGCCTGAGCCGCTTTGCGCTCCTTTTTGGCTATGCGCACTTCTTTTTTGGCATCCTGGTACCGATTTTTTATATCTCTACTGGCTGGGGCAGTAGTAGTTCTAGGCTTAGTTGGAGAGGGTTTTTGGCTTGAGGTGTTAGCGGCGGAAGTAGTTTTAGAAGATAATTTCTTCAACCCAGCAAAGGGGTTTTTGGGCTTGGCAGGCTTGCTTTGTTGGTTCTCGGCAGGCTTGGCTACATCTGCTTGTTGCGCGCAAGCCCAGGAAGCATTCAGCGTCATCCACACTAAGAGCAGCAAAAAAAACAAGGTCTTTTTCGTCATAAGAAATCTGGTTTATTGCAGACATCGGTAACGCCGGCTCATGCTGTTTTGGTATTTGCCGGAGCGCAAAGAAACTGCATAGTGTCTAAGCCATCGGGGTAGTCCCATAGTTCGGGTTGTTGGGTTTGACCAAAGCGCAGCGTGCGCAAGCCATCTATATCTATCTGGCTGACAATACACTGGATTTGGTCCTGATGTGTGTTCAGCTCCGCGGCGAGCGTCTCAAGGTCTGAATAAAAGCCATAATGTAGTGCTGCAATACGCGACTGAAAAGAAGGATGCTCGACAAGCAGGACGCTGCCAGCCATGAGGAAGGGTGTCCGGTTGAGCGTGTAGAGGGCAAAGTTGTAGTCGTAGTTGTGCCTGTACTTGTCGTGCAGCACAATATGGCGATACTCGTGCAGCGCTTCTAGCAGCGGCTCGAAGTCATATCCTTCAGGAACGTAAATTTTGGACACATTGCGGCAGCCCAGACCGAAATAGGCAAAGATGTCTTCGCTGAGCTGGAGCAGCTCATCCATAGACTCCCTGCCGGTGAGTACTGCTACGCCATTCCGATTGCGGCGGATGATGTGAGGCCACTTGGCAAAGTAGGTCTCAAAATAGCGGGCGGTGTTGTTACTGCCGGTGGCAATCACGCAGTCAAAGCTGCGCAGTTGTTCGACGATCTCAAAGTATTTGGCGCTGCGGGCGTCTATCTGTTGCAACAATTTGAGCAAATAAGGAAGTAGCCAGGGGTCTTTTTCCGAAAGTTTGATCTTGGCCTTGTAGCCAGCCACAAACGCGCACAGTACATCGTGCCATCCGACCAAAGGAATATTGCCTGCCATGACCAACCCCACTACCGGTGGCTGCCTCCACTCGGGCAAGTCGTATTGGCCAACCCAGACGCGAAGTTTAGCGGGGTGTAGCATGTGCTCGGCTATTGCGGCAATGGCCCGACGTTGGTTGGGCGCTGTAAACCATGGATTGTGATGCTGCGTGCGATGGATGATTGCTTCGAGGTACTCATCGGGCTGTTGGAGTTTTTGCCCCAAGATCGTGAGGGCTTCTATGCGCGTCTGTACATTTGTCATGCGATGGCGTGGGCAATGTTTTTGGTTTTGCAAAGATACAGCGCTTTGCCGGCGTTGGGAAGAAATCTCATCCCATGGGTGTGCCGCCTTTTTCCACGGCTGCTTTGCGCAGTGCTACATACTGGCGCCATTCATCAAGGGCTTCCTGGAAGTCATCGGGCAAGTCGCTGTCAAAGTACATGGCCTCGCCAGTGGTTGGGTGTATGAATCCCAGCGATTTAGCGTGTAGTGCATGGCGTGGCATAATGTTGAATACCCTTTGCACGAACATCTTGTATTTGCTGAACACCGTGCCTTTGACAATGACATCGCCACCATAGCGATCGTCACTGAAGAGCGGATGCCCGATGTACTTCATGTGCACTCGTATCTGGTGCGTTCGGCCGGTTTCGAGGTTGCACTGTATCAAGGATACGTAGTAAAGACGTTCGAGCACTTTATAATGTGTGACAGCCCATTTGCCGTGGTCGCCTTCAGGGTAAACGGTAAACATCTGCCGGTCTTTTTGGTCGCGGCCCACATGCCCGCGAATAGTGCCAACATCTGTTTCTGGCTCGCCCCACACCAGGGCATGGTACGTACGCTGCACTGTGTGGTAAAAAAACTGTTTGGCCAAGTGCGACATGGCGTACTCCGTTTTAGCTACCACCATCAGGCCGGAGGTGTTTTTGTCAATGCGATGCACCAACCCTACGCGGCCGTCCAGACCATTGCCAATCACCGGAGCTTTTATTTGCTGAAAATGATACGCCAGCGCATTGACCAAGGTGCCCCTCCAATGGCCTACCCCTGGATGCACCACCATGCCGGCAGCTTTGTTGACCACCAGCAAGTCGTCGTCTTCATATACAATATTGATTGGTATGCGCTGGGGTACTATCTTGATACCCTCGCCGGGCGGGCGGGGCACCAGCACCGTGATACGCTGACCAGGCTTAACGCGAAAATTGGGCTTGACCTCTGCACCGTCCACGCGAATGGAGCCAGCGCGAATGGCATTTTGTATCCGGTTGCGCGACACCTTGGGGAGCCGATCTATTAAGAATTTGTCTATGCGGCCAGGGCTTTGGTTGGTGTCCACCAGAATTTCGTTATAGTCGGAGTATTCGTCATCGGAAGACGCTCCCCCTCGTTCGGTGATATCCAACTCTTCTTCTTCCTGCATCATCGTGGCGTGGGCATAAAGGCTTTTGGTTAAGTTAAAAAACCGAATACGCAGAGGAAAGTTCAATGACGCCAATGCAGGCGGGTGCACTGCTCCTCTGCTCAGGCCATGTCTTGTAAACTCCGGGCAAAGCCGCTCACACCGGCAGCGTTCATGCGCTGCTGGAGCGCTCGAGCTTCATTGGCCGTGGAGAATACCCCGATGAGCACGCGATAGGCGGTTTTGCCCTGTACCTCGCTGATGTTCACGATAGCAGGCTGACCAAACTGCGCCCGCATGCGCTCAGTTTGTATAAGCACATTGGCATAGTCATAGAATACGCCAATTTGTACACCCCACCCTTCGGCGGGCTGGCGGCGCACGTCAAAGCGAAATAGGCCCTTACCACCAGAAATTGTGGCAGGGGGAGTTACGGTGGGCGCCTTGGCGGCGTCGCGGCGGCGAATGGCCTCAGCCACGGCGCGGTCAGCATTGACACGGCCATAGCCATACTTGACAGAGTGGCCGTTGATGTATTCTGAAGGAGAGCCTATTTTATCAGCGGTGCTTTGAAGGATGTCTTTGACTTCGCGGGCGGTGAGGTCGGGGTTGGCTGAAAGAATGAGGGCACACACGCCGGCTACCAAGGGTGTAGCTGCCGAAGTACCGCCAAAGTGCTTGTAATACTGCCCGCGCGATATGCCGTCGCGCCAGTATTTGTAGTTGCCGACTTCGCCCTCCACACCGGGATCCCACCAGGCGCGAGCGCTGATAATGGGCCAATCGCCGTTGGAAGGTGCACACACCGACACCTGCCTGCCACGGTTGGAGTATCGGGCGTGTTCGTCGCGGCTGGTGCTAGCGGCTACGGCAATTACATCAGGGTGGGCGGCATAAAAGCTCACATAGTCGAGGTCGTCGTTGCCCACAGCAAAGAGGATAATACAGCCTTTGCCATTGCGCCCCTGGCGGGCCGCACGAGTAATGGCGCTTTCCTTGTCTGGGCCGAGTGCAAAAGCAGCATCGGTGGCACCCCAGCTGCAGGAGATAATATCGGCGCCGTTTTTCATACAATATTCAAACATTTGCTCGGTAGCGCGCACAGCATAGGAAGTACCGCTTACGGGCATAAACCTGGCGTTGGGTGCTACGCCCACTATCCCCTGCCCATTAGCAGCAGCTAAGGCAATAGCAGCACAGGGCGTTCCATGCGAGTAGCGAGGATCTCCCTGAAGCAATTGGGTGCTTTGGTTCCAGATATCAAAAGGCTTAAATACCTTGTCGCGCAGGTCAGGGTGGGTCAGGTCAAAGCCGTTGTCAATGATGGCAATGGTGATCTGGGAGGAGCCCATGCCGTCCAGGCGACGCCAGGCGTCTATAACTTTGGCGTCGGCACCACGGCGCAGGGCGTAGTTGGTGTCGGGCAGGCTTCCGGTATTCTGGAGGTGCCATTGCTGGGCCAGCAGGTTATCGGCAGGCGGCGTAAAGGCGTATTCATCCAGCACGGTATCCAAATCGGGTTCGGCCAGTTTGACCAATGAGATGCGCTGCATGGCTGCAGCCACCTTGAGCGGGTTGAGGGACTCAGGCGTCACGCGGGCCACTACGCGATCAGGGGCGCGGCGCTCCAGCAGTTGCAGGGCAAACTCCTCCAGTACAATTTGCTGCTCGGCTTGGCTAACCCCCGACTGGAAGGTGATGAAGATATCGCCGGTGGGAATGAGCGGGCGGTTGCTACCTTCGGCAAAATATACGTGCGTACCCACCTCTACGGCATCAGTCTGGCGCACCTCATCCAGCTTTTGATCAATGCTTTCTCCCTCGGTACGCAAAGTGACGATAGCAAAGCCCCCCAGATTTTTGTGCAATTCTGCCTCTACAAATGGCTGTTCAGTAGCCTCGCCCTCGGTTTTCAACCCTACCAGGGTGGTGCTCTTTCTGAGCTTGAGTTCAGCCTTACCGCTTTTGATGGTCAGTTTGCTCATGGCTTTCGCATGATTTTAGTTGTCGGTTCCGCTACAACCCTCTGGTTTTTCGGCTGTGAGGTAAAGGTCAATCTGGCGGCCTGGCGGCAGGGTGAGCTCCGGCGCGTAGTTAGGTTCCTGTTTCCAGATGTACATTTTGTCGCGTTCGGGGGCATCGCCGCCAAATACTGTGCCGATGTTGAGGTTGAATGATGAAATAATGAACACCGCCTCCTCATAGGTCTTACACACGAGGTTGGGCACGGCTACCATACCAGTAAGGCGCTCGGTGACGACAAAATCCAGGGTGGCGCCCATAGGTACTTTCAGGCCGTTGCGTATGTCGCGCTCAGTGTATTTTTCGCCATTGTAATAAAAGTGCAGTATAGTATTTTCTTCCAACTTGGGGTCAAACTGGCGTTCCTTAATACGAGCGCGTACGTTCACCCAGGCCAGTTTTCGGCTATACTGATCAAAGTTGTAGCTGCCCACCATATCGGGCAGGGCTACCATGTCAGGCGTAGCTTTGGTGACGGTTAGGTAAATACGGCGACGCTCCTTGACGCGGCTGAATGGGCGCGGCGTTTGGTCCAGTACTACGTTGGCGGGCATGTCCACTTTAAAGATGGAGTCAGTAACGACAATTCTGAAATTGCGGCTGCGGGCTTTTCGGATGGCTTCTTCCAAGGGCATGCCAATGTATTCGTGTACTTGCACCGATTCGCCATGCCGGGTGATGATGCGCAGCAATATTTGCAACAGGAAACCGCTCAGGAAAATAAAAATGGCTAGCGCCGCGAGGTTACGCAAGAAGATGCCAGAACGAAGAAACTGTGCCAACTCGCTGAGGTAGTAAGTGAGCGTACGCCTTGCGCTGCCTTCAAATACGGGGTCGTGCACTGCAGCAGTAGTGACTGGACTGCCCGCCATCGGGTAGGCCCCCGTCGGATTGTCGCCCATATAGGAGTGCTCAGATTGCACACTCCGCGGCGGCGGCGTCCATGCAGGCAGCACGGTTGGTTCTTCCTGAGGCAGCGCTGGCTCTTCGGCAGGGGCTGCATTCAGAAGGCTGCGCTGGAAGGCAAATTCCAGTATTTGGTCAATGAAGTCGTAGGGCTTGTAGCCGTTGATAGCCGCCTGGTGGAAGATACAGGTAGCCGGCGTCATGCCCGGTAGGGAGTTGACCTCAATGATGAGCGTCTCTACGCGGCCATCCTCAAAAATGCGCACAAAGGCATCAATACGCGCATAGCCTTCTACCCCAAGGATGCGAGCAGCGCGCTCCAGGGTAGATTTTAACTGGGTGGCTATGTGCTGGTACTGGGCGGGGTCAGAGGCCAAGCGGGCAGGAGTGATATTTTGGCCCTCACCAGCCAGAAATTTTTCTTCTAAAGAGAGTACCTCGCCGCCAGCTAGCGCCTCCGAAGGCTCGAATACCTCGTAAGAAAGACTACCATCGGGTAGATAGTGGGTGAGCAGACCCACAGTGACTTCCATGAACTGCGCAGCATGCTGCTGGGAGACCAACGCCTCAAACAGGATTTCGGACTTGCGCGGAAACTCTTCCTTGGGCTTGAGCTTGAGCACCTTGCGGGCTTCTAGGCTTTCTTGCCCCTCTGGGCGGAACATCATCCGCACAAAAGCCTCCAGTTGCTGTCGATTGTTGAGTACTTTTACAGCCGAGGAGCAGCCGTCGTCCACGGGTTTGGCTACAAAAGGATAGGTAAAAAGACTCTCCACCCGGCGAAAGAACTCCTCTGGATTGGCTTCATATTCCTTTTGCTGAGCCAGTAGTTGCTCTGTCACCTTGAAGCCGTTGCGCTTGAGCGTCTGCAGCGTACGGTATTTGTCAATAGTCACTGACGAGGAGTGCGAATTCGAGCCATTGAACGGAATGCCCCTGGCTTCCAGGGCTTTCTGGAGTTGGCCATCTTCACCTGGGCGGCCATGTATGGCAATGAACACGCCGTCGGCGCACTGCTGTATGTCGTCCAAGGTCAATGGCTGGGGCTCAAACACTACGCTTTGGGAGGCGTACTTGGCCGTGAGTTCGGCACACTGCATTTTGATAGCCTCCACCACAGGATGGGGCTGCCAATGGCGTATTTTGTCGCGTATGTCATCGGCATTGTCCTTGAGCAAGAGATTGATGGGGAGTTGGTAGAAGTCAAAGTCATGCGCATCGCCAGCCAGGAACACAGGAAAAGGCTCGTACTTATCAGAGCTGGAGAGTTTTTCAAACACGTTGCGCCCGCTCTCCACCGAGATGTGCCGCTCAAAGGAATATCCACCTAAGATGACAGCAATACGGCGCTTTTGAGCGGCTTCTACTTTCATGTTCTCAATAGCGTTATCCAGACGCTGTATCAGGTGCTGCCAGGTTGCGTGTTCAGGATGCTCTGCAATGCGCTCCCACAGCGACATGCGAACGATGTAGGTGAGAAACTGTGAAGGGCTCAGCCCGATTTCTGCCGCTTGGTGGAAGAAGAACGAAGAGGGCATCATACCCGAGGTGGTGTTGGGATCGTTGAGGAAGATACGGCCTTCCTCAGTGATGAACCCATCAATGCGGGCGTACACCCCAAATCCCAGAGCGTGAAACAGGCGCTCGCACTCGTTGCGTATAGCGTTGATCTGGGCATCGGGCAGGCGTATGGGCGTTTCCTTACGCGATATACCTGGTAGGTACTTGGAGCGATAGTCAAATACTTCGCTGCCTTTGATAATTTCAGTAGGCGGCAAAGCCACGGCTGAACCGTCTTCCTTGCGAATGACAATACAGGAAAATTCGCGCCCGTAGATAAATTCCTCCACAATAACGGCGCGCTCGCCCATGGCGCTTTCCAGCACAAACGTTTCGTCGGTGCTGGGCAAGGCTTTTCGAGCCAGAGTATCCAAGTGGCTGAGCAAACTTTCGGGATGGTAAACGAGTGTTTGCTGGCCAGCAAAGGTTACCGTGATGGGAAATCCCAGTCCGTCGCGGATGTCGGTGAGCAAGCGCAGATAATCAATTTTTTCAAAACGGCTGTTGGCTCGCCATTGCCGCACAGGGATGACCTCGCGGAAAAAAGCACGATTGACAGCCTCCTCAAAATCTTCCTGCTTGCCGGGCGCATCTACGATGGATACGCCAATGGACGAACCTTGATTGGCAGGCCGAACCACCAGCGGAAAGCCGATTTCGGCGCTGGCGCGCTCAAAGAAAGTATGGGTTGAACCCGACGACGCGTCAGCCCAGTCTTTACGCAAGATGGTAAACACTCTGGGCGCATCAAATCCGTACTGTGGCAATAGCTCTTTTTGCAGTGCTTTGTCCATGCCGATTTCCGAAGCCCGAATGCCGCTGCCGGTGTAAGGAATGCCTAGGGCTTCCAATTCGCGTTGTATCTGGCCGTCTTCGCCGTATTCGCCGTGCAAGGCTAAGAAGGCTACGTCTATGAGGCTAGGCAGTTCCTCCAGCGACACACTGCGCCCTACCCGCGAGATGAGGGCGTCCATTTCTTCGGGGTGCAATTGGCCCAGACTCTCTACATATACCTGAAAGGCATTAGGCGATTCGGGCAAAAACTCCACCGGCGGGTAAAAGTCGCGAATGGTACCCTTGTATATATACGGCCACTCCAGCAGGATGAAGTTGCGCAGGCTGTCCACAAAGATCGGGACAGGCTCAAAAAGCGATTTGTTGAGATTGTCGTACACAGTACGCCCTCCGGCAAAGGAGATTTCGCGCTCGCGGGAAGGGCCTCCCATAAAAATGCCTACTCTTAGCTTCATGGTGTGTGGCAGTGTTCCAGTATGTAACTGGGGCAAAGGTAATAAAAATCCATGAGCAGGCTGGCCACCTGTGAATCAGTCGGTTTACCCTCCGCGATAGTTGCGGTTGTAAAACTCCAGATATACATCAGGGCGCTTGTCGCGCAGGAGGTTGCGGTAGTTATTTTGCGAAATAGCCAGCACCGTGTAAGCGCCATTTGCAGGGTTGAGAAAGTCCTTGCTGTTTTTTTCTGTACCGCTGATGTAGCGCATGGCTTCTTTTTTGTCTTTGAAACGGCGCAGCACCAATACGGGTATGTCATTGGCTGGACCGATAAACACATTAGCGATACGGAGTTTATCGAGATCGTGGTATTTCTGGTTGAAGTCCGACACTCGGATACGTGCCTCCTCAATCTTGGCGTCGCGTTCCAGGTAGATGAGCACGTAGTGGAGGTCTTCATCTTCTAGTGTGTATAGCGGGCCATCGTCGACCAGGGTACTTTGGTTGCCGCCAGGCAAGGCCGCAGTAGTACCGCCAATGAGGCGTAGCATCTCACGTGCGCGGGTTTGCTCCGGGGTATTAGGGTATTTGGCGATGACTTCGTTTAGGCCGGCTACGTAGGCGTTTTTACTCTGCAAGTTGCCCATGCACATAGCACTAAGTAGGGCAAACTTGGCGGCCAGGGGGTTATTGGAGCCAAACTTCTCGCGCGCTGCCTGCGCCTGCTCGTAAGCGCGCTGGTACTCGCCTCTTTGAAAAGCAGCGTAGGTCTGGTCGTAGTAGGCATTGAGGCGCTGGCGCTCATTGGCCAACTCCTTGACGTAGGCAGGGTCTTGCAATACCTTACCATACACAGAGGTGGGGTACTTTTGTATAATTTTGTCAGCGTACTCGCGGGCCTTAGCCGGCTGATTCATGTCGGTAAAAAGCAAGTAGAGCAGATACCAGGAGTCAAGTTCGTAGTTGTTGGCGGGGAACCGGCGGTTGAGATTTTCAAGCACATCGGCGGCTTTGTCCAGGCGCTGGAGTTTGTCGCGGTAGAGCTTGCCGAGGTTGAACATGGCCTCCTTGATTTTTATATGAGCCTGGGTGAGTTCCTCTTCATTGGTTGGGTAGTTTCCGAGGATTTCCTTGATTTCTGCTTCGGAAAGGGCTCCGGAGGTGGTCTCCTCGCCATTGGTAGGTACGGTGCTGTTTTCGGCGACAGCAGCTACGCCGGATGTGATGCCTCTGTCGGAGCGACGCCAGTTGTCTTCTAGTGGGCGATTGCCCCACTTGCGCTGGAAGTCGCGCAGGCCTTGCCGGAGTTCGCGTTCGTTATAGGCAAAGAAGGAACTGTTGCTGCCGCTCTGGCTTCGGGTATCGCCGGGCAGGCGTTGTTCTACTACAGGGAGGTTGCCGCCTTTGAATCGGTCGGCGCCAGAGGCGGCGCTGCTGTTAGCGGCGGCCAAGGCGGCGTTACGGCGCTGTTCGTCGCGTTCGGCTTTTACTTTGGCGGCCAGTTCTGCCCTAGCTTTGGGGCTGAGCTCAGCAATGGCCAGCAGGCTGTCTTGCTCGGCAATAACGGAGAGATATTTGGCTATGTCGGTGAGGTTTTCGGCCAGGTGCTTGGTGTCTTTGAAGCGGGGGTCAGTATTAGACATAGTCATCAAGGTGCTGTCGTAATATTTCTTGGCCTTGACGAAGTTTTCATCTTCAAAGTAAATTTCGGCTAGTTTGTAGTAGGCCTCGGCCTTCTGGGGCTGGTTGCCTTTGCTGTAAAGGAGGGCCAGCTCGAGGTTTTGCACGCCGGCGGGCTTATTGCCATCGCGGAAGGCTATCTCGGCCAGGGCATAGTAAATCTGGTCTTTGTATTCCTCATTCTTTATGTCCTTGAGCATTTTTTCGAGGCTTTCGCGGGCAGCGGCAGCACTGCCCGAAGAATTGGCGCTGCTCAAGGCAATGTTGAGGCGGGCATTGAACGCCATTTCGTAGTCGTTGGTCAGCTTGAGGGCTTGCTCATAGGCAGTGATGGCCTGTGCATAGCGGCCGGCGCGCTGGTGCAGTTGGCCGGCGATATAGGACAGGCGGGCCTTGTCTTTTTTGTCTTCGCTGAGCGCAATGGTTTGCTCCAGCAAGGGCAAGGCGCGCTCGTAGGCTTTGGCGCGTGCAAAGCCGTAAGCCTGGGTTTTGAGGGCTTCGCGGCGCACGTCGTCCCAAGTTTTCGGGTTTTCAATGAGGCGGCTGAGGATGCGCACGGCAGCCTCGTGGTTATCGCGTTCGATGAGGGTTTTGGCCAGCCAGAGCTCGGCATCTTGCGTAGCCGTTCGGTTTTTCTCTTTCTTCTGGTCTTGCTTGGCCTGCTCTTTAGCCTTGCGCGCGGCTTCTTCAGCAGCTTTTTGAGCTTGCTTTTCGGCTTCTTTGGGGTCTTGCGTTTGGCTGGGTTTGGGCGGGGGTGTTTTAGCTTTAGCCTTGGCTTTGGCTGCCTTTTTCTTATTTTTTTGCAACTGGCGGTTATATTTCTGGCGCGCTTTAGCTTTTTGTTTGGCAAGTTTTTGCTTCTGCTTGCGGGTAGCTTTGATCTGTGCAGGAGTCTTTTTGGTAGCAGACGACACGCCTGGCTTCTTCTTTACGGGGGCGTTAGGGTCAAATTCGCCCAGGAGATAACGCAGGGTACTCTCCGCCGATTCGTAGTCCTTTTTCAGAAACTGTGCCTGGCCTACTAACAAGTAGCAATCGTCGGTCCATTTGCTTCGGCGGTATAAGTTTACCACAATAGAGACCTTCTTCATGGCCAGGTCGAGATCGGGCGCTACGGCCTGAGGGTTGTCGGCAGCAATGTATTTGTACATTTCCAGCACCTGGTTGTAATTGTCGCGGTGCTGGGCTTCAAGGTTGGCCATGCTGGACTTCATTAACTCCTTGGCGTTGTAGTAGCCGTTGTAGCGCGCATTGGTGTTGAGAAATTCCTTTTCCAGGAAGGAGAGTTCCTTGTGGCTCTTTTGTACCGTACAAGCTGGGAGCAAAGCCAAAAGCAAAAAGATGCAGAGTAAATGAAACGCCGTTTTCAACGCAATCGAGATTTTAAAAAAATACCACTGTGCCGCTCAATGTCGTACCTTTGCGAAGTTGGAGCGTGTCCTCCGAAAAGGGGGGGGCAGACAATTAGCAGGCAAAGTTACCCGTTTTTTATTAACGCTTCTAACTGCTGAGGGCAAAATATTAGTATTCAACTGCGTACAATTAACCACACTGCATGGCCTGGATAAAAAGCGCCAACCTACAATGGCTGGGAAAACTGCGCGACACCTACCGCCTGGTAGTCATGAATGATGAAACCTTCCAGGAAGTCGGCTCCTATAAGCTAAGCTTGCTCAATGTTTATATCTTCCTGAGCACCATAGTAGTATTGGTAGCACTGGCCGTGGGTGCACTCATCTTCTTCACGCCAGTAAAGCGCTACGTGCCTGGCTACGGCGAGATATCTAACGACCGCGAACTCATCCGCATTAACAGGGAAGTTGCCGACCTGCAGAAAAATCTTCAGGCGGCTAATACCGTCATAGAACACCTGAAAAAGCGCCTGGGCGAAACCCCTCAAACCGAGAAAGACGTTTCGCCGCTCAAATCTTTAGACATTCAGGCAGATAGTACCATACGCCCGCCCGACCCCTCGGATGTGGATGAACAGTTGCGCCGAGAAGTAGCCCTGGACGAACTCGGCATGGCCGCCCGCGAGCCACGCACCTCCAACTTCTCGCCCCGCGATGTGCCTCTGGAACAACTGTACTTCTCCCCGCCCATCAAAGGCAAAATCACCGAGACGTTTAACCCCGACAAAAAACACTGGGGTACAGATATAGTGGCGCCCCAAAACACCGCCATCAAGTCAGCCATGGACGGATATGTCTTCTTTTCCGACTGGACCCTGGAAACCGGAAATACCATAGGTATTCAGCATGCCAATAATGTCATTACGTTCTACAAACACAACTCGGCGCTGCTCAAAAAAACCGGCAGCTTCGTGCGCGCCGGCGAAGCTATTGCCATCATTGGCAATACTGGCACCCAAACCGATGGCCCTCACCTCCACTTTGAACTTTGGCACAAGGGCAAACCTGTGAACCCTACGGATTATGTGAAACTGGAATGACCTACCGCTGCCAAAGTTGATGCCGGTATCCTGTGCGGGGTGCCAACAACAAAGCCAATAAAAAGAATGCTCCCGCCACCACCGACATAGCTCCCGCAATGGAGGCGTCCAGCCAGGCAGCCAGGCAATAACCGCCCAGCGCTGTTCCCAGCCCCAATAGTACCGTGAGAGCCAGCATATGCTGCAACTTGTTCGTCAGCAAAAAAGCCGTGGCAGGCGGTACAACCATAAAGGCCACCACCAACATAGCCCCTACCACTTCAAACGATACTACCGTCGTGACAGATACTGCGCTCATGAGTAAGTAATGCCAGAAAGACACGGAGACACCCAATGCCGCAGCGTACTCCGCTTGAAAGGTAGTGATGACCAGGCCTTTGTAGCCCAACCCCAATAAGAGCAGCAACAACACCAGCAGCCCTCCAAGAATCCACACCGCACGCGGCCCCAGGTTCAGGCCGCTGGGGGTAATCCACACATCAATAGGCACATAGGCTATTTCGCCAAAGAGTACACAGTCGAGGTCGAGATCTACCTGCCCGGCAAAAGCAGAAATCAGAATGATGCCTAAAGCAAACAGACCAGTAAAAGTGACTCCTATTGCTGCATCTGATTGGAGTCGGGCTTTGCGGTATAGCATCTCGATGAGTACTGTGGCAAGTACGCCAAAGCCCGCCGCCCCTAACAACATGGGCAGCGGCTCGCGCGAGCCGGCCACCAGGTAGGCGATGACAATACCGGGTAGCACCGCATGCGAAATGGCATCGCCCAACATGGACATCTTACGCAGGAGCAAAAAGGCACCCAATAAGCCACTACTGGTTGCCACTAGCGTGCCAGTGAGTATGATCCAAAAGGCATTCATAGGGCAGTATTTTGAGATCTAAGAGGATCGTCGTAGGGAATTTCACTTTGATGAGGGTCACGGGCAGGGTAGCAGAGCTCCTCCAAAAGACGTTTTTCCATATCAGGGGTGAGTAGGTGCTCAATAGCTTCGGCGCTGTCGTGGATGTGGTCGTCAGCCATGCCCAACTTGTGGCTCAGGTATAGCTCCCACAGCCTGTGCAGGCGCACCACGCGGCGGCTTTCGCCCAGTCCTTTATCAGTGAGCTGCCATCGAAGTTGGCTTACGACCTCTACGAGGCCCAAGCGACGCAATCGGGCCAAAGTCTTGCGCAGTATAGAATACCTGAAGTAGCCTCTTTCCTGGATGTCCTCTTTGGAAAATGCCGTCAGTTGGAGCGGATTGGCTTCCTGGAGTTGATAAAAAGCCTTAAGCACATTTTCGCGCTCCATTTTGCGCGCGTTGCGGCGGCGCAGCGCGCTCCGAGCTAGGATGCCGCGTCGCGGAGCCGCCAGTGCTGAAACTGCTGCCGCCACGCTCAACCACACTACCACCCATGGGCCAGTGGGCATGGCTGGTGCCAGCGCAGAAATCCCGACGCCAAACAAACCTGCTGTACTGCCCAACAAGGCGGAAAGGCCGGCCATACTCCAAAGGCGATCCGTCCAGAAGCGGGCTGCCGCTGCCGGCGTGATCAACAGCGCTGCCATGAGCACTACACCTACAGCCTGTATGCCGGTAGCTACGACTAGCACCGTGATGGTGGCTAGCACAAACTCCAGCAGACGCACTGGCATACCCGCCGCTGCGGCAAAATCGAAGTCGAAAGCTAGCATCCTGAATGCCCGGAAGAAAACCAATACCACGCCTACAATAAATGCAGCAACCCACCCAAACACCAACACATCTTGTATGGTCAGGGAGGCTGCCTTGCCAAAAAGGAATTTATCCAGCCCGGCCTGATCGCCATATCCGCTGTGTTGAATATACGTGAGCAGCACAATACCTAGGCCAAAAAAGGTGCTTAGTACGATGGCAATAGCCGTATCGGGCTTGAGCTTGCTGTGCCGAGCAATGAAATCCATACTCAACAGGGACAACCAGCCACTAACCAACGCACCCAACAACAGCCATGCCGGATTTTTCTGCCCGGTAAGCAGAAAAGCCAGACATACCCCCGGTAGCATAGCATGCGCAATGGCATCACCCAGCAGTGCGCGCTTGCGCACCAATGTGAAGGTACCAGTCAGCCCGGCGCTTGCACCCAGCAACATGACACCCGCCACGACGGCTTGCGCATTCGGGTCGCTCAAGAAAGTATTCATGTCCGCTGTTTTTTGCTCCTGTCTCGTACTGGAAAATCGTGCTCCTCGACCAGGTGCGCTACCTTAGACAAGATGGTCAACTGACCACCGTAGGCCTGGCGTAGGTTGTCTTCGGTAAAAGCGCTGCTCACCGGCCCACAAGCCACCAGGCGAGTATTGAGCAGCAACACCCAGTCGAAGTACTCCTGTACAGTTTGCAGGTCATGATGTACCATAACCACAGTTTTGCCAGCAACCTTCATCTCTGCCAGCAGTTGAAGAATGGCCCGTTCGGAGGTGGCATCCACGCCAGCAAAGGGTTCGTCCATGAGGTAGAGGTCGGCTTGTTGGGCCAGCGCCCTGGCAATGAACACCCGCTGCTGCTGGCCACCGGATAGCTGGGCAATTTGCTGGTCGGCGAAGGCCTCCAGCCCCACTCGCGCTATAGACTGCCGCACGATGGCCTTATCGGTGCTGTCTAGGCGGCGCAGCAGGCGCCCCGGGCGATACCGCCCCATCTCTACCACCTCGCGCACGCTAATCGGGAAGTCCCAGTCCACCGATTCTCGCTGCGGCACATAGCTAACCCTGGCGCGTACTTGCTCCAGGGGCTTACCAAAAATTTCCACGTACCCGCTGTCAGGTTGCACCAGGCCCATAATACTCTTGAGCAGGGTAGTTTTGCCGGAGCCGTTAGGGCCTACAATACCAATAAGGCTGCCTTGTGGCAATTGAAAGTCCACATCCCAGAGTACCGGCTTGTGGTGGTAGGACACCGTCAGGTTGTGGGCTTCTACAGCAATGTCTGCCATGTTCTTGTACGTGTTATTGCAGGCTTTTTACTATGGTTTCTACATTGGCTCGCACCATGCCTTCGTAAGTACCCGCTGGCGTACCGGTTTCGCCTAGCGCATCGGAGTACAGCTGCCCTCCAATGGCAACGACATGACCTCGTCGGGCGCAGCCTTCCACTACAGCTTCCAGCGCCTTGGCTGGCACGGAACTCTCTACAAATATAGCTTTAATGCGACGTTGAGTCAGGAAATCCACCAGGGCGCTCACATCGTGCAAGCCATACTCCGACGCTGTGGAAATACCCTGCAATCCTCTGACTTCTGCTTGATAAGCCCGACCAAAATACCCAAAAGCATCGTGCGCAGTGACGAGCACCCGCCGATCAGGTGGTAGAGCGGCCATGCGTTTCTGCACCCATTGGTGCAGGCTGTCCAGACGCACTAGGTATGCCTCGGCATTTTGGTGATAGACCTGCTGGTGGATGGGGTCGGCCTGAGCCAGCGCCCTGGTAGCCACTAAGACTACTTCGCGCCATAGGGATACATCGAACCACACATGAGGGTCGTAGGCATGCGGCTGGCCAGACGGGCGCATGAGCCTCTCCGACGGCAGCGAGTCGGCCAGGGCTATCACCCTTTTCGTGCGAGAGAGCTTGCGCAGCACCTCAGTCATTTTGCCCTCCAGGTGCAAGCCATTGAAAAAAATCACGTCGGCAGCAGTCAGCAGTTCCAGATCGCCCTGAGTGGCTTTGTACAGGTGGGGGTCTACGCCACTGCGCATCAGAGTGCGTACTTTTGCCTTGCTGCCAGCAATGTGCTGCACCGCGTCGCCAATCATCCCCGTAGTGCAAACCACCCGCAAGGGACCATTGTAGGTGTTATTAGTAGTTTGGTCATTGCAAGCAAGCAGCGCCAGCAATAGGAGTATAATAAAAAACAGTGGCAATGAATAACGCATGCGCAGTCGCTTTGACACATACACTACAACAAATAAGTTAGCCAAATGTTTATTTTATTAGTTAGCTTAGTCTAACCTTAAAACAAATACATGCAAAGCAAATTTTTCGGACACCTGCGCCGTTAGCCCGTCAGGTAGAGCCAGCCGCAGGGAGTTGTCAAAAGGAATGTGCTCCAGCACCAGGAGCTCTGAGTGCAGAGCCAGCCCTAGGTCATTGAGATATTGGAGGAAGGCAGTTGAGCTATCCTTCATGCCAGTAATGCGCACACGTTGCCCGGGGGCTATGTTGGCCAGTAGTTCATATTCGCGAACAGCCATATTGCCTTGGGCATCGGGGATGGGGTCGCCATGGGGGTCAAATTTGGGATACCCCAGGAAGCGGTCGAGTTGTTCGATGAGTTTTTCGGATTGTACGTGCTCCAACTGCTCGGCCACCTCATGTACTTCATCCCAGGCAAAGTTTAGTTTCTGAAACAGGAAGGTCTCCCACAGGCGATGCCTGCGAATAAGTTGCAAAGCTGTAGCGCGCCCCAAGGGCGTAAGGATGGGCTTGCTGTATTTTTGGTATTCTACTAGCTTTTTTTCGCTTAATCTTTTGAGCATACTGTTGGCGGAGGCAGGCTTGACCTCCAGTTGCTGCGCCAGTTGATTAGTGCCGGCCCGATCCCCGCCCTCGCCAGTGAGCAGGTGAAAAAGCACCTTAAGATAGTCCTCTTCATTTTTGCTAAGCATGCCGTGTTAGAGTTGTCTAACAAAAGAACGTTGTAAAAGAATGTTAGTTGATGCCTTGTAACTTTTGCCCTGCTTGCACGTTTATTACCTTTAGTGAAACACAAGCCCGTTGATCATGATTGCCTTTTCCCGATTTGAACTCTCCAACGGCCTACGCGTACTGGTACACGAAGACTACAGCACACCTATGGCCGCCGTAAACATACTGTACAACGTAGGCTCGCGCGATGAGCACCCCGACAAAACCGGCTTCGCGCACTTGTTTGAGCATCTCATGTTTGGCGGCTCCGTGAATATTCCCGACTTTGACAACCCCATCCAACTGGCTGGTGGCGAAAACAATGCCTTTACAAACAGCGATTTTACCAACTTCTATGACATTCTGCCCGCTGAAAACCTCGAAATTGCCTTTTGGTTGGAGAGCGACCGCATGCTCAGCCTAAACTTTGACCCAAAAGTGCTGGAGGTGCAGCAAAAGGTAGTATTGGAAGAGTTCAAGGAAACCTGCCTTAATCAGCCCTACGGCGACGCCTGGCATCATCTATCTGATATGGCCTACAAGGTGCATCCCTACCGCTGGCCTACCATAGGCCTAACGCCCAAACACATAGAACAAGCCACCATGAACGACGTACGCGAGTTCTTCTTTCGCTACTACCGCCCCAACAACGCCATACTGACCGTGGCTGGCCACGTACGTGCTTCGCAAGTGCGGGATTTGGCCGAAAAATGGTTTGGCGATATCCCTCCTGGAAACGTTCCGCCCCGGCAACTACCCCAAGAACCACTCCAGCAAGCCATGATACAACGCACCCAGCGTACGGCAGTACCGGTAGAGGCGCTGTATATGGCCTTTCACATGCCTGGCCGCCTGGACAAAGACTACTACGCCGCCGACCTCCTCTCGGACGTACTCTGCAACGGTCCCTCCTCGCGCCTATTTCGACGCTTGCTCAAGGAGCAGCAGCTCTTCTCATCTATTGATTGCTACATCTCAGGCTCCATAGACCCCGGTTTGTTCATCATAGAAGGCAAACCCGCTGAAGGCGTCTCCCTGGCACAATGCCGCGAGGCGATATGGAAGGAAATCCACCAACTCCAACGCGAACCCGTGGGCGGGCAAGAACTGGAGAAAATCAAGAATAAGGTGGAGAGCAACCTCGTATTCTCAGAAATGCACGCACCAACCAAGGCTTCTTCTTTAGCTTTTTACGAACTGCTAGGCAATGCCGCCCTCATTAATGAAGAAGACCAACACTACCGCCGAGTGAGCGCCGATGACCTGCAGCGCATGGCCCAAACCATACTGACCGAGCAGAACTGTTGCGAACTGACATATATACCACTGAAAAATTGACCCTATGTCACACACCCCTGTCTTTGGCACCTTGCCACCTGATGTTGCTTACGTTACCCGCCCCGGCGCCTACGCTGTATTTTTCAATGTGCGAGGCGAATTGGGCCTGGTGCGTACTAACACAGGCCGCTACTTCTTGGCTGGCGGTGGCATAGAGCCGGGAGAAAACCCGGAAGTAACGGTGCTCCGCGAAGTGCTCGAAGAAACTGGCCTGATTGCCGAAGTCCTGCGTCCGCTGGGCATCGCCACAGAATATTTCCTGGACGAAATAAACGGAGTGTACTACGAAAAGAAAGGCTATTTTTACCACTTGACTATCGTGGGTGCTGCGCCTGAAGGCAAAATCGAAGCCGACCACCACTTGCTTTGGATGCCGCCAGCACAGGCCGCGCCGCTGTTTTACCATGATATGTTTCGCTGGGCGCTGAAGCAAGTGGGATGAAACTCCTCCCACTTCTTGGCGGCAACTACTCAAATGCACTTGGCACCAGACACATCGCCCGACAACTGAAATCTTCCTAGGCCATTTCTGGCGCCATACCCTTACCAGCCGGGCATCAGGTTTACACCAAATGAGCCCCGGTTGCGCTCGCCGGGCGCCAGTCTTTGCCCTACAGGTATGGCATAGAATGGCTCCACAATCATAGCTCCAAAAAGATTGACCCGCAGCGAAGCACCTACGCTGGCCAGCAGGCGCGGACGCAGGGCTTCTTCTACATTACCGAACACCTGGCGCAGTTCGTTGAAGGCCATGCCACCGTCTACAAACAGCGACAAGTCGCTCATAAAGAACCCATTGGGAATGAGTGCCAGTCGCTTAGGACCAGTGAAGGGCAAGCGAATTTCCGCATTGCCCACCAGTACTTTGGAAGCGCGATAGTCTTCCACATCCAACTGGTAACGATTAATGATTTCCTGGGTATTGGTCACGCCTAAGAAGTCAGAATAGCCACGAATATACCACGGGCTGATGATAAACAACGGAAAAATCCGCGAAGGATCATTGCCGTAGCGGCCATCATGCATGGCACGGAAGGCAAAGGTCACTGGCTTGACGCGCAGATACCTGCGGTAGTCAATCGTAATATTGGTAAACTCTACTGCCCCCAGAAACTGATTGACCCCCACGCGAAAGCGCTGGCCAGCCAGTGGTGAGGTCACGCCAAAAGAGGAGTTATCGCCCACCAGCGCAGCACTGAAGCTATAAAGATTGAAGCCCTCTGGCGCCTCTAGGCGGCTGCGCTGCTCGCCCAAAAAACGGCCAAATACGTCATAATAGGAATCGTATCGCCGGCGGCTGAACCCATATCGAATGATGTTGGCACCGCCTTCTACCCGAAGCGTAGTAGAGAAGGGATATTGGCTGAAAAAGCCGCCCCGGCTCTCAAACAAACGCTGAGCAATAATAGACTCTCTCAGTGCCAATATGGGCTGGCCTCCAACAGACACTGTGTCAAGGGCACGTTGAAATCCTTCGACAAAAAAGGCCGGAAAATGGGATGCAGACACTCCCCAGCCCATGCGGCTCTTGGAGTTGAGGTAGCTGACAATGCCCCCAAAATCCTGGATTTCGCCGTTGATCGCCAAAGTGCTGAAGATTTTATTGTTGCCTACAATATCGCTGAAAAACATATCCACCCCACCAGCACCACCTGTAGAAGCACCAAACAGATTGCTCGTGCCCACGCCTACACCAGCACCGCCCCCCACGTAGTCCAATCGGAATTTGGGGCGGTACGGCCGTTCTATCATATCTACCACAGAGAGGCTCTGGGCGTCATCTATCTGGCGGATGGCTTGATCCACCAGTTTGCTGGCTTGGCGATTGATGCGCGGCAAGGTTGCAGCAGCCCAGTCCACAGCACTGGGATCCACCTCTTCGTTGAGGAAATCTTCAGGCCGAGCCTTGTATATGCTGTAAGCCCCATTCATGTAGTGGGTGTAGGCAATGCGGTTTCGCTTGCGGTCAATGCTGAAGGCTGGCGCAAAGGGCGTGATACCAGTAATGCCCGTTTTGGAGTCAGTGAGCTGGTACACTTTTTTGTTCAGAACGTCGTATCGGTAGAGGTTGCGGTACCCGTTGCGGTCAGAGAGGAAGAGGATGTCGCCTTGAGGGTCAAACTGGGCATTGAGATTATCCGCACCAACAAATACGTCAATATGCGTAATGCGTCCGCTTACAGCATCCATTATGGCTATATTGTGCTTCCACTTGCCATGAGTGCGCCCGCGCTTCATGCTCAGTTCGTCGGTGGAGAAGACGATTTGCGTGCCGTCGGCCGACCAGGCCGGCATGATTTCAGCATATACATCGTTGGTCAGGCGTTCTACCTTGCCAGTTCGGATTTCATAGGTATATAGATCAATCTGGCCTTCCACCAAGCCAGGGAAAAGAATTTTTCGCCCGTCGGGCGACCAGGCCGGATTGGTGAACGCCGGCACACCAGGCACCGCTACGGTACGAATGGTTCTGCCGTTTTCAGCGTTTTTAAATACCAATACATTGCGCCCTCTTTGAATACCCACGAAAACAAACTCATCCCCTTTAGGCGACCAGGAGCCGGCAGATTCAATATAGCTAATGTTGTCCAAGTGGCCATCCTTAAGCGTGCCGCCAATTTTGCGCTCGATTTTGCCCGTGGTGGCATCCGCCAGATAGAGGTCAATGGAAAACAGATCGCGTTCAGAGAGGAAAATAACGTATTTGCCATTGGGGCTGAGCACCGGCGCAATGTTGAGTCGGCCCGGCCCTCCGCCGCTGACAATGAGCAAGCCGGGAGCTTTCTCCTTTTTGTCGTCTACAAACTTGCCGAAGTGGCTCTTGAGGGTATCCACCCAGAGCTTGGAGAGGTCTTTTTCGCGCATGCCCAACACCAGTTGGCAGGCAATTTCAAGGCCGTACTTAGCGGTATTTACGAAAAAGGGCTTGATGACTTCGTCGCCGAACATGCCGGTGAGAAACACCCAGAACGTCTGGCCGTAGCGATAGGGGAAGAACTGCGGGTTGTTGAGTTCGCGCAAGGTGGGCACCCGGTCGTTCTGTACGGCGTCGCGCATCCACATAGCAGTGTTGGGGTCTATACTGCCTATGCTCAGGTACTCGGCCAAGCCTTCTACCAGCCACAGGGGCAGGTTGCCGAGGTTGCGAAGAGAGGTCGAATCACCATTCAAGATCATGTTGTACTGATAGGCGTGTACCAGTTCATGACCCAGTACATGATGGGTTTGCTGGTTGGACATAGCAAAGGGCATGACCACTCGGTTTCTGAAGGCCTCTGTGACCCCGCCAGTGCCTACGCCAATCTCTCCAAGAATGGTGTTGGTTTGTTGAAAATCGGCGTGGTCGTTGTAAATGATCAGTGGATTGCGACCCTTAATGGTATCGTCGAGAATGGCTTGGTGAAGTTTGAACCACACTTCGGCATCCTCGGCCAGGGCTTGTATCCGTTCGGGGTTATTCATGTAGTGATAGATCTCAAACGAAGGCGTTTGCAATACCCTAAACTTGAAAGTTGCGTAATTGGGCTTGTTGCGCCCAAAGTATTGGCCATGGGCAGTAGGTGCTGCACCAACCAACAGAAGGGCGCTCATGATGATGATCAGGAAATTAGCTCTCATGGCACGTTGATTTTCAAAATTTTAAAAAGTAAATATAGGCGATAAATGTTCAAACGAATACTTCGGCTTGCCAAGTTTTGTGCACAACATCTGCAAATCATGCACAAAACTTGGCGAGTTGAAGTGTAGATACTTTTTTACCTCCGGCGCGCTGGCAGCAAAATATCTTTTTTTCCTTACAACATCCAAACAGGCGGGAGTTATTGGTAAGCAGTCTGACAGTTCTTCGTTAAACTTATCCTAAAGTGCATGTTAATGTACCCCCCTTGATTCCCTTTGCAAAGACTGCCTTCTTGCTGGCAATTCCTTACTTTTACCCTCTGTTAAATTAGCCCTGCATGGATACCTCTGCTCAATACGCCATTGAACAAGATCAAAACGACGAACTAGCCTCGTTTCGGGAGCGATTTTATTTCCCGCAGTTTGAAGGCCGCGATGTACTCTACTTCTGCGGCAACTCCCTGGGGCTACAGCCCAAAACCGTAGAGGCCGCCTTGCTGCGAGAACTGGAACATTGGAAGCAGCATGGCGTAGAAGGCCATTTTCGCGGCGATATGCCCTGGATGCACTATCACAAGTTTCTACAGCCAGGGCTGGCCGAAATTCTTGGCGCCTACATTGACGAAGTAGTGCCCATGAATACCCTCACGGTGAATCTACACTTACTTATGGTGTCGTTTTACCGGCCTGGTCGCCATCGCTACAAAATCCTTATGGAGGCCGGCGCTTTCTCATCCGACCAGTACGCCGTAGAAAGCCAGGTGCGCTATCACGGCTTCCAACCGGAGGAGGCTATCATAGAGATAGCCCCCCGCGAAGGCGAACATACCCTGCGCACCGAAGACATCCTAACTGCCATAGCCGAACACGGCCCCGAAATTGCCCTCATTCTCTTTAGCGGGGTGCAATACTACACTGGCCAGTACTTCGACATAGCCGCCATTACCCGTGCCGGTCATCAGGCAGGCGCAGTGGTGGGGTTTGACCTAGCCCATGCCGCCGGCAATGTACCACTGCACTTGCACGACTGGGGTGCAGACTTTGCTACCTGGTGCAGCTACAAGTATCTCAACTCCGGCCCCGGCGGCCCTGCCGGCATCTTTGTACACGAACGCTGGGCATACGACCACACCCTACCTCGTTTTGCCGGCTGGTGGGGGCACGACGAGACACAGCGCTTCCGCATGGAGAAGGGCTTCATCCCTATGCCAGGCGCTGCCGGCTGGCAATTGAGTAATGCTCAGATCTTCAGCTTTGCCGCTCATAAGGCTGCACTCGATATCTTTCAGGAAGTCGGCATGCCGGCGCTGCGCCGCAAAAGCCAGGCGCTCACCACCTACTTGGAATATTTGCTGGGCATACTGAATCAGCAGGGGCTACCTCTACAAATCATCACCCCCGGCGCCCCTGCCCAACGCGGATGCCAGCTCTCCGTGGTAGCCGGCCCGGAG
Organism: uncultured Saprospiraceae bacterium; assembly: GCA_938015595.1. GTDB lineage: Bacteria > Bacteroidota > Bacteroidia > Chitinophagales > Saprospiraceae > UBA2329. The sequence continues at coordinate 42,891 of CALLPI010000004.1, forward strand.
GGGCGAAGTTTATTCGACTTTTTGACCGCCCATGGTGTAGTATGCGACTGGCGCGAACCCGACGTCATACGCCTGGCTCCCGTACCGCTGTACAACCGTTTTCAGGATGTACATGCCTTGTATCAGCTACTGCAAAAGTGGCTGACTACCTAGATGTGGGGATATAGACTTGGAGCTAAAAATTCACACCGGCATACCTAACTCCTCCCGCAAAAACTGCCCCGTGTAGCTGAGCGGGTGCCTGGCCACCTCTTCAGGTGTACCAGCGCATACAATAGTACCTCCGCGGCTACCACCCTCGGGGCCAATGTCAATGACGTAGTCGGCAGTTTTGATCACGTCCATGTTGTGCTCAATCACAATAACGGTATTGCCTTTGTCGGTGAGTTTGTGCAATACGTCTAGCAGGTGCTGTATGTCTTCAAAGTGGAGGCCAGTGGTGGGTTCGTCTAGGATATACACCGTACGGCCAGTGTCTTTTTTGGAGAGTTCTTCGGCCAACTTAACGCGTTGGGCCTCGCCGCCGGAGAGGGTAGTAGCTTGTTGGCCCAGGGTGATGTAGCCCAGCCCAACTTCGTGGAGCGTGCGCAGTTTACGATGGATGGCAGGTATAGGCTGAAAGAACTCCATAGCTTCGCTCACAGTCATGTCCAGCACGTCATTAATAGATTTGCCTTTGTACAGCACCTCCAGGGTTTCGCGGTTGTAGCGGCGGCCCAGGCAGTTTTCGCAATGTACATACACGTCAGGCAGGAAGTTCATTTCGATGACGCGCATACCTGAGCCTTCGCATACCTCGCAGCGCCCACCCTTGACATTGAAGGAAAATCGTCCGGGCTTGTAGCCCCGTATTTTGGATTCTGGCAGGTCAGAAAAAATCTTGCGAATGTCCGTGAATACGCCCGTGTAAGTAGCTGGGTTGGAACGCGGCGTACGGCCGATGGGCGACTGGTCAATTTCGATGACCTTGTCCACGTGTTCCAGCCCGTGTATGGATTCGTAGGGCAGCGGGCGCTGCAGGCTTTTGTAAAAGTGCTGGCGCAGTATGGGATAAAGCGTTTCATTGATGAGCGAAGACTTACCACTGCCCGACACCCCAGTGATGCAGCAAAACGTGCCCAGGGGTATGCGCAGGTCAACCCGCTTGAGGTTGTGGCCGCTGGCGCCTTTGAGTTCGAGGAAATGGCCGCTGCAAGGCCGCCGCTGCTCAGGTACCGGAATGCGACGTTGGCCGGATAGGTAGCTGGCAGTGAGGGTATGCTGTTTAAGAAACTGTTGTGGCTTGCCAGCAGCCACCACTTGGCCGCCGTGTTTACCAGCGCCTGGCCCCAGGTCAATGAGGTAATCAGAGGCCAGCATAATATCTTTGTCGTGTTCCACTACCAGTACGGTGTTGCCGATGTCGGTCAGTTCGCGCAGGGCTTCTATGAGCTTGCGGTTGTCGCGTTGGTGCAAGCCAATGCTGGGCTCGTCCAGTACGTAGGTAATGCCGGTAAGCTGCGAACCAATCTGGGTAGCCAAGCGTATGCGCTGGCTTTCGCCACCCGAAAGGGTGCGCGCTGGGCGGTGCAGGGTGAGGTAGTCCAGCCCGACGTGGAGCAAAAAGCCAAGGCGAAGGCGGATTTCCTTGATGACTTCCTGGGCAATAGCGCGTCGGCGCTCGTCCAGTCGGCTTTCCAGATGGCTTACCCATTGGTACAGGGCAGCAATGTCCATATTGGACAGCTCGGCTATGTTTTTGCCATCTATTTTGAAAAAGAGAGATTCCTTTTTCAAGCGGGCCCCCTGGCAGTCGGGGCAGGTGCCAATGGTCATAAACTCCTCTGCCCACTGACGCACCTTTTCGGAAGAGGTGTTTTCATACCAGCGGCGCAACATGTTAAGTAGCCCCTCCACGGCTATGTTCCAGGAAATGTCCGTTTCGCCGTAGCTTACTTTTACGGGGAAGGAGTGCTCGCCACCATGCAAAATGACCTTCATGGCTGCTGGAGGAATATCCTTGACTGGCGTGGAAAAACTGAAATTATACTTTTTAGCAATGCCGCGCAGTTGCTGAAACATGATGTTGTCGCGCACTTCGCCCAAGGGCACAATGCCCACTTCGTTGATACTTTTGGTATCGTCAGGAATGACGCGCGCCATGTCCACTGTGCTGATAGAACCCAAACCATTGCAGGTGGGGCAGGCACCGTAGGGAGAGTTGAAGGAAAAGGTGTTGGGTGAAGGTTCCTGGTAAGAAAGGCCTGACTCTGCATCCATAAGATGCTTGCTAAAGGCTGTTGTCTGGCCGGTATCAGCATCCATGACGAGTACCAGGCCATTGCCAGCGCGCAGTGCGGTTTGCAGCGAAGCGGCGAGGCGTTCCTGGCGGGTTTCGTCCACTTTCAGGCGGTCCACCACCAGCTCTATGTCGTGCACCTTGTAGCGGTCCACCTGCAAGCCAGCTTCCAGGTCGCGCACTTCGCCGTCAATACGCACCTTGGCGTAGCCCTGCTTGCGCACTTGCTCAAAAAGCTCGCGGTAGTGGCCTTTGCGCCCTCGCACCAAAGGTGCTAATAGCAGTATTTTGCGTTCTGCAAATTGCTGCATGATGAGTTCCTTCATCTGCTCCTCGGTGTAGCGCACCATTTTTTTACCGCTGAAGTGAGAGTAAGCCTCTCCGGCGCGGGCAAAGAGCAGGCGAAGAAAGTCATAGATTTCTGTGACCGTACCTACAGTGGAACGCGGATTGCGCCCGGTGGTTTTTTGTTCAATGGAGATGACGGGGCTAAGCCCTGTTATCTGCTCCACGTCGGGGCGCTCCATTTCGCCAATAAACTGACGGGCATAGGCCGAGAGTGTTTCCATGTAGCGGCGCTGGCCTTCGGCGTAGATGGTGTCGAAGGCCAGCGAGGACTTACCGCTGCCACTGATGCCGGTGATGACTACGAGTTGGTTGCGCGGTATGCGCACGTCAATGTTGCGCAGATTATGCACTCGCGCACCGATCACCTCTATGACATCCTCTTCCTTGTTGGGGTGGGCATCCTTGCCAGTGTGTTTGGTCATAGCCAATGCTTTGTCAAGCCACACAACACTTCAAGGCGGGGAAGTGTTGCACGGCTTTATCGAGCAAATGACACCGAGCGCTTTTCGCGGATGACGGTCACTTTGATCTGGCCAGGATATTGCATTTCGTTCTGGATTTTTTGAGAAATCATGAACGACAGTTCGTCAGCATATTGGTCATTGACCTTCTCGGCCTCCACAATGACGCGCAGTTCGCGGCCGGCTTGCATGGCAAAAGCCTTGGACACCCCCTCGTAGCTCATGGCCAGGTCTTCCAGTTCGCCAATGCGCTTGAGGTAGCTTTCCAGTATTTCGCGGCGGGCACCCGGGCGCGCACCGGAGATGGCGTCGCAAGCCTGGATAATGGGTGAGATGATATTGTTCATCTCGATTTCGTCGTGGTGTGCGCCTACAGCATTGATGACGGCAGGATGCTCCTTGTATTTTTCGCAGAGCTTCATACCCAGGATGGCGTGCGAGAGTTCGGATTCTTCCTCTGCTACTTTGCCGATATCGTGTAGCAACCCTGCGCGCTTGGCCAGCTTGATCTGTTTGGGGTTCAGCCCCAGTTCGGAGGCCATGATGGCGCAGAGGTTGGCGGTTTCGATAGAGTGCTTGAGCAGGTTCTGGCCGTAGGAAGAGCGGAAGCGCATACGGCCTACCATGCGCACGAGGTAGGGGTCGAGGCCGTGCAGATCGAGGTCAATGACAGTGCGTTCGCCAATTTCGATGATTTGCTGATCCAGTTCCTTGCGCACTTTGGCTACAACCTCCTCAATGCGGGCAGGGTGAATGCGGCCGTCGGCTACCAGGCGCTTGAGGGCCAGGCGGGCTACCTCGCGGCGGATGGGGTCGAAGCTAGAGATGACGATGGCCTCGGGCGTATCGTCCACTACAATTTCTGCTCCGGTGGCGGCTTCCAGCGCGCGAATGTTACGGCCTTCGCGACCAATGATCTGGCCTTTGATTTCGTCCGAGTCCAGATTGAACACCGACACTGTATTTTCAATGGTGTACTCGGCGCACATGCGCTGGATGGTTTGGATCACAATCTTCTTGGCCTCTTTATGGGCGTTGGACTTAGCCTGCTCAATGGATTCCTTGACGATGGCCATAGCATCGGTTTCGGCTTTGGCGCGTACGGCCTCCAGGAGTTGCTCTTTAGCCTCGGCTTCGCTCATGCGAGCGATGTTCTCCAGCTCTTTTATGCGAATTTCGTTGGCGGCGTCGAGTTCTTCTTTGCGTTTAGCTACGATCTTGAGCTGCTTTTCCAGGTTTTCGCGTGTAGTTTCCAGTTCAGCTTCCTTAGCGTCCAGTTCGGCTTTTTGGGCTTCAATCTGCTCCACACGCTCCTTGAACTTATCTTGCTTGACTTTGAGTTCGGCCTCCTGAGCTTTTACCTCCAGTTCGCGTTCTTTCATCTCGGCCATGTGAGCGTTCTTCTCCTTGTCAAACTCGGAGCGCATTTTGGCATAGCGCTCTTGAGCTTCCTGGATTTTGCGCTGCTTGGTGCGCTCGTTGTGGATTTCAGCCTGAGACATGATCTTCTCGGCCTTGGTTTCGGCCTCGGCCACCATGCGCTTAGCCTGGAGCCTAGCTTCTTCGAGTTCGCGCTCAGCAAGGGCTTTGATTTCTTCCTGGCGCTTAGCGTTGGTTTTAGTCAACTGGCTGCGCAGCACGAAGTAGCTGCCAGCGCCCCCGGCCAAAACCCCTATGATTAGTCCTATTATAGGTTCCATCTGTAGATGAGTATGTTTAAAATGATGAAAAAATATAGTTTGCATTCCTCTTCAGGAGGAACTGATTGCCAAAAATACGGGCATGATGGCATGTCACTGCTCTTGGCACTGGGTCAATGCCTGCTCAAGCAGCGATTCCATAGTATAGAGAGTATGCTCCAACCCGGATATATCGGTTGGCTCAAGGGAAGATTGGTAGAGTTCTACCGCATAGGTGAGCAGCGCCATAGCCACACAGTCTTGCAAGTCTTTGTGTGCGTAGGCGAGTTGAAAGTGGTTGATTTTTTCATTGACCTCTTTCACAATTTTGCGAATGACAAGTTCGTCAGCAGCGCTGATTTTCAAGGGATAGGGCCTCGTCGCTACGTGTACGGTGATACTTTTGGTGTGCTCTTCCCCTGGTTTCATAAGGTTTCGCTTTGTCGCAATGATGCTATGCACTTGTCAATTTGCGCAATGTAGTGCTCAATTTCTTCCCTGAGCTTTTTGCTTTGCTCTGGGTTTGAAGCATCGGCCCCCTTCGCGTCCTGCACCTCTTGAAGCGGGATATTCTGGCTTGAGTACAAACGATCGGCTTGCGCTTGCGCCAGAGCAGCGGAGGCTTGGTGCAACCGGGCGGTCAATTCCTGGTTGGCCAGACGCAAGGCACTGTTCTCCTGGCGCAGCGCCTGCATACATTGGAGCACATGCTGCATTTTTTGCGTCAAGTCGTTCATGTGGTCTTTTATCGTCATGCCTCTCTATCCCGGTGCGTCTGCTTTACAGACGCATGATGTAAAAACTTTCTTTTTTTCAAGTCTTCGACCCCTGGAGCAACGCTCGTCAGGCCATTCCTGCTCAACGCCGAATCAACGCGCCCAGCTTGGATTCGTACGCCTGAATGAGCTGCTCCATGATGGTATCTACTTGTTTGTCTTGCAGCGTCTTAGTAGTATCTTCGAATACAAAACTGACAGCGTAGGATTTTTTGCCGGCGCCAATGATTTGTTCGTCCTGATAAACGTCGAACAAATTCACTTGTTGCAACAGGCCTTTGCCTGCTTTTCCGGCAATGGCGGCAATATCCGAAAACTTTGTGGAATTTTCTACTATCAGAGCCAAATCTCTTCTGACAGAGGGGTATTTGCTGGGTTCTTTGTAGGTGATTTTCTGCCTGGCAACGCTTGCTAGAAGCACATCCCAGTGTATATCAGCAAAGAAAACCTCGCCGCGCAAGTCCATGGCTTTGGTTATGCTCGGCGCTACTTTGCCCAATTCGGCCAAGGTGTGCTCGCCGCGATGATAGCGCATGCCATAGGCAAAGGTGGGGTGCTCTAGCGGCGATTCCTGCCACGGGGCGGCACCCAGGCGGTTCAGTATTTGTACGCAATAATTTTTGAGCGTAAAAAAATCTGAAGGCCTGCTTTTTTCAATCCAGCTTTCTGGGGTGCGTTGGCCACTCAGCGCCAGCATCAGGTGGTCTTTTTCTACGATATGGCCCTGCTGCCGTCGATAGGTTTTGCCATGCTCGAAGATCTTCAGGTCGGTTTGCCGACGGTTGTGGTTGTGCTGTATGGTTTCCAATGCAGAAAACAACATGGTGGGTCGCATGATGTCCAGTTGAGCATTGGAGGTATTGTGGATGTATATCAGCTCCTCCTCAGCAAAAATGGGCAGTACGTCACGGTAGTACCTGGATTCCGAAAACGAGAGCGCCATAGTTTCATAAAAGCCCACCGCGCAAAGGTACTCACTCACGGCGTGACGCACGGCGCGCGGGTCAGGTTTGGAGGCAGGAGCGGCGGTAGTGAGCAGTTGGGTGGGTATGGGCACATTGTTGTAGCCGTAGATGCGCAGGATTTCTTCAATGACATCAGCTTCGCGCAGCACATCAGCTTTGTTGGTGGGCACAGTCACTGTGCAGGAGGTATCGGTTTCAGCTATGCTGGGCATGTCCAGTGCATCCAATACGGACAGGATCTGCTGGCGGGGCATGTCCAAGCCAGTCAGGCGGTTAATGTAGTCGTATCGCAGCAGCACAGATTTTCGCTGTACGGGTTCAGGGTATATGTCAATGATGTCGGAGGCGATGCGCCCGCCGGTGAGTTCACATATCAACAGAGCAGCCCGTTGAAGGGCATATAGCACTATATTGGGGTCGCTGCCTTTTTCAAATACCTTGGCGGCCTCAGTGCGCAGGTTGTGTCGCATACTGCTGCGGCGAATGTACCGAGGGCTGAAATGCGCTGACTCCAGAAAGATGCGCCGGGTGTTGGGGGTTACACCGGAGTGAAAGCCGCCAAATACACCACCCATGCACATGGGCGTGGAGTGGCCATCACAAATCATGAGGTCTTCGGCGCTGAGCTTGCGTTCTGTCTCGTCCAGCGCTAAGAAGGGGGTGCCTTCGGGCAGAGTACGCACAACGACTTTATGGCCGGCAATAGCATCGTAGTCAAATGCGTGCAGCGGCTGCCCCAGTTCGTGCAGGACAAAGTTGGTGATATCCACCACATTATTGATGGTGCGAACGCCGATGGCCTCCAGGCGTTGTTCCAGCCATTTTGGAGATTTGCCTACAGTCACATCTTGAATACACACACCGGCGTACCGGGGGCAGGCCTCCAGCTGGAGCACTTCAATCTGGATGGGTAGGTTGCGATTATGCACAGTGAATGCCTCTACGGAAGGCAGGTGCAATTGGCCGCTGTGGCCGTAGCGAATTTTCAAGGCGGCCGCCAGATCACGGGCTACGCCTACATGGCAAGTGGCATCAGAGCGATTGGGCGTGAGGCCTATTTCATATACCACGTCTTTTTCGAGCTGAAAATACTGCGCTGCTGGTATGCCTACAGGTGTATCTTCGGGCAACACCATGATGCCGCTGTGGTCGTCGCCTAGCCCCAGTTCGTCGGCAGCGCAAATCATACCCTCGGAGTCTTCGCCGCGCACTTTGGCTTTCTTGATAGTCAGTGACTGCTCGCTGCCCAGAGGGTAGAGGGTAGTACCCACGGTGGCCACCAGGACTTTCTGGCCAGCGGCTACATTGGGTGCGCCGCACACGATAGAGAGGGGAACAGCAGCACCAATATCTACTTTGGTGAGAGAGAGTTTGTCCGCATTAGGGTGTTTATGACATTCGAGTACATGGCCAGTGACCACGCCGTGCAGCCCGCCGCGAATTTGCTCCACCTCATGCATACCCTCCACCTCAAGACCGAGTTCGGTAAGCAGTTCTCCTATCTGATCGGGAGTCAGCTCAACGCCGGTACCAATATTGAAGTTCAGGTACTGCCTGAGCCAGTTGAGCGATATGGTCATATCCGTTTCGAGTATTAGCTTTGAAGGCGCAAAGAAACAGAAAAATCAGGCGCGCTCCAAGTAATAGTCGGCGTACATTTTTTGCAACTTCTTGCGGGCAAAGAAAATGCGGCTTTTAATAGTGCCCAGGGGCGAGCCGAGTTCTTCGGCAATTTCTTCGTACTTGTAGCCTTCGTAGGCCATCATAAAGGGCTTGCGGAAGTCTTCGGGCAGGCTATTGACCATGCGCAGCAGTTCAATGAAGATGACATCAGATTCGCCTTCATTCTGTGCCGTGCTGTTGTCGCCGGAGTTGATGTAGTAGTTGTTGGGCGTTTGGTCAATGATGAGGTTGCGCCGTACGCGTTTGCGGTAGTTGTTGATGAAGATGTTGCGCATGATGGTCACCGCCCAGGCCTTGAAGTTGGTGCCTTGGAGGTACTTGTCGGAGTTGGTGATGATGCGCATGGTAGTGTCCTGATACAAGTCTTCTGCATCCATTTCATTGCCGGTGAGCTTGAGCGCAAAGGCGCGAAGTGTCTGGCTGATGCGTTCAAGTTGCTCAGGGATGCTACTATATGATGCCGCAGGGGCTGGTTTTACCACTTCGAAAGTCATTAATTGTAATTTGTATTTACAAAATTACAGGGATTACGCGAAAGGTGCAAAAATTTTTTTCCATTTAGACTGAATTTCGATAAAAGCGTAGTGGGCTCGACAAAAACGTGCAACAGTGGCATTGAAAGTGTTAAAAAATTTAACGAAAATAAACCAAGCCGGCCTACTGATTGTATTGTATAGGTATTTCGAGCCAAAGATATTGAGATTTTTGCCAAAAACAGCATTCGCATGACCGCTAATTCATATTGGAACGAACCTTCCATGCCGCAGCCGGCCATGTACCTGCACCGCAACATACGCGCACTGCGCAAAAAACTCAACCTAAGCCAAGAAGAACTCGCTGCTCGTGTAGGGTTGAACCGCGGCAATATCGCTTCTTACGAAAATGGCACAGCCGAACCTAAAATCTGCAACCTACTCAAGCTCTCGCAAATCTTTGGCGTGCCAGTAGTGGATCTCGCCCACAAAGATCTTAGCCAACAGGATACATCGGCAAAGCCGCTAGATGTCACTAATCTCCAGGCTCTACATTACTTCCACGAGCGTGCAGAAGAAATAGCCCGCGTCATCCACAGCCTGTACACCTGTTTTCAATTCAAGCTCAAATCCCTACCCGAAGACGCCCCCGAAAAGCAAGCTATCCAGGTGCATTTTGAGCAAATGCGTGAAGCTTCCCAATCGCTCATTAACGACCACCTGGCCTTGTTAGACCTCATCCGCAATCAGCTCAGGTGATTTTTTTCCCGCCAACCCCAACATTCATCTTTTTTTTTCGTATATGTAGAGTGTTCACATTTATAGTCCCTTAAACATAGTAGAAATGCCTCGTTTAGCCCCCCTTACTGCTCTGGCTTTCGCCTGGAGCCTTGCGCTACCGCACGCGTGCGCTGATGTTCAGTTTATCTCCCATCCTCTGCCTGCCGTCAAGGATATGGCTGCCCAGGAGGGCAAGATGTACTTTGTGCACTTTACAGCACGATGGTGTATGCCCTGCCGATGGATGGAGGAGAATACCTTTGCCGACCCTGAACTGGCCGCTTATGTGCAGGCCAATTACCTCGCCGTCAGGATGGATATTGACGAGCCCTATGGCCTGAAGTGCAAAGAAGATTATGACGTGAAATTACTGCCCACCCTGCTGGTATTCAATACGCGTGGGGAGTTATTGAGCCGTAGAGAAGCCTCCATGGATGCCAGCCAACTACTGGAACTCTTGCGCCGCTACCGTCAGGTGGAGCCAGCTGCTCCCTCAGCATCTGCGTTTGCAATATCGCCTCCGCAGGTCGCATTTTCGCAATCCCCTGCGCCGGGTAGCCTGTCGCGCCCCCCATTGCTCCCCGACACTCAAGATCGAGCCGAACCTGTAGTATGGGCCTCGCCCAGCAAACATACTGCGCCGGTAGCTGATACCGAGCCGGCACCCCGCGAAGTTGGGCAACCGTTTACCATACAGACTGGTGTATTTGGCGACTACCAGAATGCCATCAATGAGGTGAACCGCCTGGAGAGCCTCCTTCGCCGCCCAGTGTCATTGACGGCCTTTAACCCTCCAAATAGCAAGCCGACCTACAGGATAACCATTGGCAGTTTCAGCAGCCGGCAAACTGCCGAAAGCTACCTGCAATATTTGCGCAGCAAAGGCGTTACGGGGTTTGTAAAATTGGCAGACACGAATACTTGAGCTATATCTCGGCGCAAACAAGTAACTATCCGATACTTTTTTCCATCTTTGCTCAAACCTTTACTGGTTTGAGAAGGTCTTATATGGGCATCAACATCGTTTGAATATGAAGCATATTGGCGTTCTCCTGTTGGTCATGATGTGCAGTCTGGTTCCGGCGCTGCTCCGAGGGCAAGCCAATCGCGACACCTCGCTGGTGCAATTTTCCGGCATGGTGCTGGACGGCAGCACCGAGCAATTATATCCGGTACCGTATGCCAATATCTTGGTAAAGGATAAAAATCGCGGTACTTACTCTGATCTTAGGGGCTTCTTCTCCATTGTGGTGCAAAAGGGCGATGTCATTATTTTCTCCGCCATTGGCTACAAGGACGTACAATTTCGCATCCCCTACGATCTCAAAGACGATCGCTACTCGCTGGTGCAACTCATGTCGCAAGATACGATCAACCTGCCAGAAACCGTGGTATTCCCCTGGCCCAGCCGCAAGCATTTCAAGCAGGAGTTCCTCGCTATGGATGTAAGTTCGGAGTTACAGGAGCGCGCTGCCGCCAACGTAGCCAACGAAGCCTTAGCCCAAATGCGCAACGACGTGCCCCGCGATCCCGCCGAAACCGCCGGTTTTTACCTTCGCCAGCAGTCCAACCAGTACTATTCCATCGGGCAGGCGCCGCCCATGAATATCTTCAATGTAGTAGCCTGGAAGCGCTTTTTCGACGCTTGGAAGCGGGGTGATTTCAAAAAAAAGGAGTGACCCTTAGCCCACTGAAATCGCAGGTAGTTCGTCGGCTCCTCCTACCAAATACCAGAAGTTAAGTGAATGTCTCGCACCTGCAAGCCAGTTGGCACACTCGCAGCACCCGCCGCCTTGGTAGTCATTGGGTAGTATGCCCAAGTTTTTTGCGGCGTATCAAATTTCCTCCAGCCGAAACACCACTTCTATGCCCTTACCATACAGATATTGGCGTAGGGAGGCCTCCTTGCCAGGGTGAGTGAGCAGCACGAAATCACCGCCCCAAGCGCCTAATGATTTGACTACGCCCCAGTAGTCAGCAAACTGCTGCTCCTGCACTGGGGGCAAGTCCAGCAGCGCCGAAATGAGCTGCTCGTGCTGGCGCAAGAGGTCTTCAAAGGCAGGCAAGTCGGCGGTATTCAGGCAGGCTTGCGTCAGTAGGGAGATCTGCTCTATCCACTCCGGAGTTATCTGTGAGGTGCATGCCTTATAGCGACGTATGCCCTCGCGGCTGTCTTGCTTTCGCCCCAGCCAAGCTACCCAAAGTTGGGCAAGGAAGGGCGGATGAAAATTAGCCGTCGCTACCCAAGGCAAACTATCTCGGCGTTGGTACAGGATGGGCTCATTGACGTGTGCGCAAGCCAGGTCATACCCCGACCCGCCGAAGGTAGCTGCTAACAGCGCGTAGGCGTCCACATTGGCCCAGACTGCCACATTGGCAATGAGAGTAGAACTGCTGCCTAGCCCCCAGTGGCGCGGAAACTCCAGCTGGGTACGCACCTGCCCAGTTGGTCGGAAGCCAGGGTTAGCTGTGGAGGCAAAAATGAGTATTTGCTGTAAGCGCTGTGCAACTTCTTGATCTGAAGTATGCAAGATTTGCCAATTCCTTGGCTGAAAAACCGCCTCAAACCAGGTACTGCCATCAGCATCAGCACTGTGCCAGTGCAGTAGGTCGGACCCAGGCTCAAAATTCAGCGTCTGACCCCGCCGCGTGGGCCAGGCCAGCGCCAGTGCGCCGTCCAATACAGCGTACTCGCCTGTAAGCAGAAGTTTACCGCGGGCATACCAGGTACTCATAACTTGGGCACAGCGACAGATTGCCGCAATTGCTGAAGATAGTCTCTGACATTGCTGAACGACACCACTTTGTCGGCAAACCAGGCGCAAGCAGCAGCAGTTTCGGCTTCGGTGGCGCCTAAGTGTTGCAGGATGTTCATCAGGTGCATGCGCATATGCCCGTGCTGTATGCCTGTAGTCACCAATGAACGCACCGCAGCAAAGTTTTGTGCCAGCCCCACTGCAGCCACTATCGTCATCAGTTCGGATGCAGACGGATGCCCCAGGATTTCCAATGTCCGGGCAGCCAACGGGTGCAGTTTGGTCAGGCCACCTACTGCGCCAAGCGCCAGCGGGATATCGAGCTGAAAGCGGAAGACACCCTGCTCAATGGTACAGCGGCTAAGGCTGCGGTATTGCCCGTCGCGGGCGGCGTAGGCGTGAGCGCAGGCTTCAATAGCGCGAAAGTCATTGGCCGTAGCCAGTACTATGGCATCTACGCCGTTCATAATACCCTTATTATGCGTCACTGCGCGATAGGGGTCTATCTGAGCAATGCGCACCGCCATGCGAAAGCGCTCAGCCATGGCACGAGCTTCCGTTTCTCGGCCGGGTTCACCCAGGTGGTCCACTGGGCATTCTACCCAGGCGCTGACCAGACAAGATGGCGTATAGTTGGATAGGATGGACATTATCACCTCTACCTTGCGCTCATTAGCGGGCAGATCGGGGCATTGTTGTATGAAATTTTCCAGCGAGGTCTCAAACGCCTCCAGCACCGAATTGATGAAGTTGGCGCCCATGGAGTCGCAGGTTTCAAAGCCGGCGCGGAGCTGATACAAGCTGGGTTCCTGACTGCTAAGGTTCAATAACTCGATATACAAGATACCTCCACCTCGCTTTTCCATGTTGGCCGTAAGGTAGGCAGCATCCTGGCGCAGGCGCTGTTCCAACAGCGGAAAAACCCGCTGCAGATGCTCAGGGCAGCCATGCCACAAGAAATGTACCTGGCCCAGCTTGACTGTGCCCAGTACCTTGGAGTGAAATCCGCCTCGCTCCGCCCAGTATTTAGCTGCGCTGGAGGCCGCCGCCACCACCGAACTCTCCTCTGTGACCATAGGCACGGCGTAAGTCCTACCGTTGATCACAAAATTGGGGGCAATACCGTAGGGCAAGTGAAAATTACTGACCGTGTTTTCGCTGAAACTGTCGAGGGTGCGTTGCAAGCGTTCGTCAGCGTGCCAAAAACTGCGCAACTCCGCATCGGCAGCATCGGCCTGTGCAGTGAAGTTTTGCGTCAGCCAACGCAATTTGTCGGCTTTGGACCACTTGGAAAAACCAGCAACCTTTTTGTCCTGCATAAAGCGATTTTGAGAGCATTTTACTGTTGGATGCGAAGAAAAGCCTGAGCTAGTTCTAGGCCACGCACCTGGGTTTCTACATATTGGCGAAGCGGCTCATAATCGCCACGCGCATGCTGTAGCAAGGCCGAGGCCTGGCCGTACACCGCAGGCAAGGGCACGCTGCGGATGAGGTAGAAGCCATCCAGGAAATGGCGAATGCCACCAGAAATGATGAGGTGGCGACATTGTACGCGGTCGCCCAGCTCGTTGACGAGCGCATTGACCATGGCGGCCATAGATTCCGCCGAATGCCCAATGCGTGCCAGGGGTTGATACGCTTCTTGGGCTATAGCGTTGCTGCGCAGCAACTCTAGTAGAGAGAAATTGACCCCGCCAGCAGCGGCAAAATCCAGAGCTTGCAAAGGCAGTTGCAATAGCCTACGTAGGCTCTCCGGCCCCATCCCCTGGCCTACCTCTTTGACAATTAAGGGTATGGAGAGCCTGTCCACTAGCTCGACAATGGTGTCAATGGGTGGGCGGGCAAAGCGGTCGCCTTCGGGTTGGAGCCACTCCTGCAGTGGGTTCACGTGTATAATGAGGCCATCGGCGCGCAATCGGTTTACCATGTCAGTGATGCGCTCCAGTTCATGGCGTAGCAATAGTTGCTCTATCTGGGCGATACCGAGATTGGCATACAGCGGCAGGTCGGTGCCGATGAGGTCTCGCACATCAAAGTCGGGCAGCGTATCGTTGCTGTATAGCAGCGAGCGGCAGGAACCAAGCCCCATGCCCATACCAAACTCGGCGCAGGCGCGCGCCAGATTGGCGTTGATGATGCGCGCCCATTCCGTGCCGCCAGTCATACTGGATACCCAGATAGGCACGCGCAAGGTCTTGCCCAGAAAATTGAAGGGATGCAGGCTACCCGGTGCCGGGTGGGCAGCTAGCAAGGGTTCATAGGTGAAGCGAGCATCCAACTGTTCGCGTTCTACTTTGGAGCGAAAGGCCAACTCAATATGATCGCGCTTTCGGGCAGCCGCTGTGGGGTCGTCATCGCCCACTGGCTGCCCAACAGGGCGCCCTTGCTGTTCCTGCTGTTGTATTGACATGCCGCAAAGGTAAGATTTTCGGGTATTTTGCCCAACCTTGCAATGGAACAGGGAAGGGGGAAATAAGTTCTGAAGGAGGGCGTCAAGTAAGGTTCTACTGAAAAGCAGCAAAGCGTTTTCACTGAAATTAGGGCCTTGTATGATGAGTTGTGCTCAACTTCTTCTTTTTACGGCTCCTGAAATGCGCCTCTCTCGGCCAACCGCAGGCGAGCGAGATATCTGCTACAAAAAGGCCAGCAAGGATAACAGTTGCACTTACCACCAATTAATACCAACAAATACACAAGCTAAAACCTGGTAAAGAATATGATTGTTACAATCTCTAAGACTGAACAGACAATCTGTACGAAATAAGAACATCGGACGCACAACAGCCGTCTGCCAAAATGAAGGCAGAAGTGGTTGTACAAAGTGCTCTCGTTCTATTGTTTGTGCTTGGTAATATTAGTCAGATTCAATAATGAGGCCCAATTCTACAGAGCGCAAAATCATCCATATAGATATGGATGCCTTCTTTGCTTCTGTGGAACAGCGCGACCGCCCGGAGTTGCAAGGCCTACCCGTAGCAGTAGGCGGGGCGGGAAGGCGCGGCGTAGTGGCCTCGGCCAGCTATGAGGCCCGGCGGTATGGTGTACGCTCGGCTATGCCCGGCAGCAAGGCCCGGCAACTTTGCCCCGAGTTGATCTTCGTGGCGCCCCGCTTTGAAGTGTATCAGGCCATATCCCGCCAGATTCGCCAGATTTTTCTGGATTACACGCCACTCGTAGAACCGCTCTCACTCGACGAAGCTTACCTTGACGTGAGCGAAGACCTGCGCGGCATAGGCTCGGCTACGCTCATTGCCCGCGAAATCCTGCAGCGCATCCAGGCCGAAACAAGGCTGACGGCATCGGCAGGGGTATCATTCAACAAGTTCCTGGCCAAGATAGCCTCCGGCATGCGCAAACCCAACGGCATGACCATTATCACACCAGCAGAAGCCCCTGCATTTTTGGACAGTCTGCCTATCGGAAAATTTCACGGCATTGGCAAAGCCACTGAGCAACGCATGAAGGCATTAGGCATTCAATACGGCCGCGACCTGAAGCAGTACCCGGCCGAAGCCCTGGCGCAGCACTTCGGCAAAGCCGGCCTGCACTATTATTGCATAGTGCACGCCGACGATCGCCGACCGGTCAACCCTCATCGCGTGCGAAAATCCATGGGTGCTGAGCGCACTTTTGCCGAAGACTTGTACACCCCAGACGACATGAAGGCCCAGTTGGCTCTGCTGGCAGACAAGGTGTACACCCATTTGAGCAAGTACCAGAACTACGGCCGCACCGTAACGCTCAAAATTAAAACCCCCGACTTCAAACTCTACACTCGCAGCAAGAGCTACAGCCACGATCTTACTGAGGCCTCCGCTATTTACGAGGCAGCCTGCGAACTACTAAACCAACATCTGCACCTATGCAAAACTGTGCGTCTGCTGGGCATCACCGTGTCTAACCTGGAGGGAGCGCGCGTGCGGGATGGCGTGCAGTTGAGTTTTGATTTTCACGATGTTATCATTAAGTCATCGAAGAAGATATAGCTGTGCCCAATTCCTTGCCCCGCAACCTCCTCCTATTCATCAACCGACTTTTGGTCAGTTAAAACTCAGCATTTTTAGGCGTACGCGGGAAGGGGATCACATCCCGGATATTGCCCATACCAGTGATAAACTGCACCATGCGCTCGAAGCCAAGCCCAAAGCCGGCATGCGGTGCACCACCAAACTTGCGCAACTCTAGGTACCACCATAGTTCTTCCTCGGGTATGCCCACTTCGCGAATGCGCTGCAGCAGCACATCATGGCGCTCCTCGCGCTGCGAGCCGCCAATAACCTCGCCGATGCCAGGGAAGAGTACGTCCATAGCAGCTACAGTACAACCGGGTTCGTCAGGATGAGGGTCGTTAAGGCGCATGTAGAAGGCTTTGATAGCTTGGGGGTAGTTGCGCACGATGACGGGCTTTTTAAACTCCTTCTCCACCAGGTAGCGCTCGTGCTCGGCCTGGAGATCACGCCCCCACTCCACCGGAAACTCAAACTGGCCTTTTTTATAGGGCTTAGAGTTTTGCAGCAGGCGTATGGCTTCAGTATAGGTAATACGCTCGAAGTTATTGTCCACTACAAAATGAAGTTGCTCCAACAGCCCCATGGGGCGGCGCTTGTCGGCGGGCAGGTTTTTCTCCTCCTCGCGCAGGCGGGCGTCGAGCACAGCCAGATCGTCGGCATAATACTCCAAGACGTAGCGAATGAGATACTTACAGAAGTCTTCGGCCAAGTCCATATTGTCGTAGATGTCGTAGAAAGCCATTTCCGGCTCAATCATCCAGAACTCCGCCAGGTGGCGGGGCGTGTTGGAGTTTTCCGCACGGAAGGTAGGCCCGAAAGTATAAACTTTACCCAAGGCCAGGGCGCCGATTTCGGCCTGCAACTGGCCGGATACGGTCAGATTAGTGGAACGACCGAAGAAATC
Organism: uncultured Saprospiraceae bacterium; assembly: GCA_938015595.1. GTDB lineage: Bacteria > Bacteroidota > Bacteroidia > Chitinophagales > Saprospiraceae > UBA2329. The sequence goes on from CALLPI010000004.1 coordinate 60,004, forward strand.
TTCCTTCCAGTCAATTTCACCGGATTCGGTGCGGGGCAAGTGGTTGAGGTCAAGGGTAGTGACGCGAAACATCTCGCCAGCGCCTTCAGCATCGCTTCCGGTAATGATAGGGCTGTGCAGATAGTAGAAGCCGAGGTCGTTGTAGTATTTATGAATAGCATAAGCCACTGCATGGCGAATGCGAAATACGGCACCAAAAGTATTGGTACGAGGCCGAAAATGCGCTTTCGTGCGCAAGAACTCCATCGTCTGGCGCTTGGGCTGCAGGGGATATTCTTCAGGATTGCACTCACCGAGTATGTGTACTTCATCGGCTACCAGCTCTACAGCCTGACCGCTGCCTAGCGACTCGGCCAGCGTGCCCTTGGCGGCAATGCAGGCATGGAAGTTGATTTTGCGCAGGATGCCCTCTGGTAGTTTATCTGCATCTACCACCACCTGGAGGTTGTGAGGGGTAGAACCGTCGTTGAGGGCAATGAAGCGATTATTGCGAAAAGCGCGTACCCAGCCTTTGACCAGCACGGCGCTACCTAGAGCCGGGGCTTTGAGGACATCTTTGATTTCAGTTCTACTTTTCATGTGTCTGAAGGTGTTACAAAACAGGCGGCGAAGTTACGCACTTTTTACAGGTGTCGGCATGGCTTGCTGTATTTCAGGAAAAAGTAACCTCCCCTACGAGACCTTGCGATGCGCACTACGCTTCAAACACAAGTACTGCTTGATAAAAACGCATACCGGCTTGGAAATATCGCTCCCACACTGGCACGAAACCCTGGCTGCGCAGCAGGCGGTCGGTATCGCGTGTGAGGTGGCAGCCTTCAGCCAGAGGTTTCCACACTGGTTCTATGGCATGTTGGAAGACGCGTCCTACGAGGCGCGGTGAGCCGATGTGCTCCAGTACCAGCAAGCGCCCACCGGGTTTGAGCCAGTTTTTCACTCGGCACACGGCCTGCTCAGGGTCAGGTATAGTACAGAGCACCAGGGTAAAAACGACAGCGTCTAGCCCCTGGGTGGGGATATGGGCCTCCAATGCGTCATCGCCGATGCCAGCATGCACCAACTTAATAGTAGCTCGCGGAGCATATTGCTCAAGTTTTTGCACGGCCTTTTGCAGCATGGGGGCGGAGGGTTCACAGGCCAATACCTGCACCTCCGGCGGGTACAATAGAAAATTTGCCCCTGTACCGGCGCCTACTTCCAGCACCTGACCGCTGGAAAGTTCCCGAAACAATTCTTGCCGCCGGTGCCACAGCACTTGCTGCTCAAAGCGACGCATGACAGGGTCATACGCTGCCGCAAATATCTTGGCATACCAAGAAGTATGTAGTGGTTTGTGGTTCATACGCATTTTTATTCCAGGCGTTCTAATTGCTGAAACACCGGCATTTGCCCCCAATTACCAGTCCAATCGGGTAGCGCGACGTATTCCTGCAGGTGCTTGATGAACTCCCGGCGCGGTATGGCTCTGGCGCCAAGCGATGCCAGATGGCGGGTTTCTTGCTGGCAGTCAATGAGTCGGAAGCCCAGCTTTTGGAGGCGTTTTACCAGGGCTATGAACCCAAACTTGGAGGCGTTGCTCGCGTAAGTAAACATGGACTCTCCAAAAAATACCGCCCCCATTGCTACGCCATATAGCCCGCCCACAAGTTGCCCGGCCTCATTCCATACCTCCACTGAGTGCGCATAGCCCAACTGGTGCAGCCCGTGGTAAGCCGCAATCATATCGCCGGTAATCCAGGTACCTCGCTGGCCAGACCTATACTGTTGGGCACAAGCACGCATGACTGCCTCGAAGCATGTGTCTAAGCTAATGGTAAAGCGACGCTGGTTGAAGTACGGCCTCATGCTACGAGCTACCTTCAACTCTTGCGGAAAAAGCACGAAGCGCGGGTCGGGCGACCACCACAAGATAGGCTCATCGGCATTGAACCACGGAAAAATACCCTTGCGATAGGCCAACAGCAGCCGGGCTGGCGAGAGGTCGCCCCCAACAGCCACTATGCCGCTGCTGTCGTAGTGCTCTACATCAGGAAACCACAGGCGCTGATCAAGCCATACTACCGCCATAAAAAGTTTTCCACAGGTTTTTCCACAATATTAGATATTGTATGTGCCTAACGTACTTGAAAATACACGTAAATCCAAATGGTTAGTAAGGCTACTGCACCTGCCTGGTGCCACACCCCTAAGCCTACAGGTACCGTGCCTATACAGTTCACTACGGTAATAATACCCAACAGCACTTGCATCAACAGGCAGGCTAAGAAAAGCCACAGGCCGATACGAAGCGTTGGTGTCTGCGCCAAGGGTAAAGCTTTGAAAACATACCACAACCCTATGATTGTCAATACATAAGCTACAGTTCGATGTAATACCTGCACCAATGCGCTCATGAATGGGCCGCTGTCGTAGTGCACAAAGTTGTAAGCATTCCACTGTCTGGCATCCCATAGCAGAGCGGGAATCAATTCACCGTGCATGTCGGGCCATGTAGGGTACAACAAGCCCGCTTTCATACCTGACATCATACCGCCCAGAGCTATCTGCAGCGCGATGAGTACCGAAAGTACACCACCCCATTTTTTTAATAATGGTATGTGGAAAAACTGTGAAGAAGGTGGAAATACCCGCAGAAAAGTCCACCATAAATATACATATACCACCAAAGCCAAAGATAAGTGCAATGTGAGCTTGTAGGCATTCACCCAAGGGCGATTGACCAGGCCGCTGGCTACCATGATCCACCCAAAGGTGGCTACCAGCGCTGCCAACAGCACGGTAATACCTAGCCGCCGCATGAGGGCTGGTTCAATGGCGCCTTTTCGCCAAAAGAACAAGAAGGGGATCAAAAATACAAACCCCATGCTGCGTGCCCACAGCCGGTGGATATACTCCCAAAAGTAGATGAACTTGAACTCGCTCATACTCATCCCGTGGTTGAGCTTCTGATACTGGGGCGTGGCCTTGTACAGATCAAAAGCCACCTCCCACTGCTTGGCATTCATAGGCGGGATAGTCCCCATCACAATCTCCCATTTGGTGATGGAAAGGCCCGACCCGGTGAGCCGCGTAATGCCACCTACCACAATCTGGATAAATATCATCATCAGCCCAATCAAAAGCCAGGCACGTAGGGCTTTGCGATACGGGCGGTCATTGGAAGAGGTCAGCGTATGCGTTTGCATCGTCTCTTTTTTTTATCTGCAGGTGCCAGCTGGTGCACTGGCAATTCTTTTACAGGCAGGAAAACAAAAGTAAGGGCTTTTGTTCAGCCGAAGAACGATTTGCACACATTCTCCACTTTAGGTTATAAGAATATAAAAAAAATTTTTTTTTATTTCGTTTCATTATTAGGCTTGTGTATTTGTAGAAAACTTTTTGCCCTGAAATTTTTACCATCTATTTTCCATATATTCAGGAAGGTTTTCCACACGCATTTGTGCATGTACAGTAATTGTTTTCAGCCGCTTAGGCCTTTTTCCACAGCTTGTGGAAGGGGTTGCCTGTATTCCTACACATTTAGGCTATGCTCTATGTTATGTTAATTTTGTGTGAAGAGTACATCCATTATTCCACATTACTCCGTGTGCTTATTGTTGTGATTTTGTAGAGCCAAGCCCGAATCTGGAAAGATGTGGATAAATCACGCATTTTATACAGGGTATCCCACAGCCTGTGTGCAAATCGCAGGGTACAAATCCAGTTAATTATATAATTAATTTTTTGATATATTTATTTGTTCGCCATTTTGTAGTACATTTGCAGCATGAGGCTATTGTTATTGAGCGATAAAGCCTCGGTATAAAAAAAATCTGGTACGGTATTTGCCTGTCTTTTTACAGGTACTAATGCCGTAAACACGATCAAAACATAACCATGAGAAAGCAAAAAATAGAAAGCGTTGTACTGACCAACGGGCCAGGTGACGTATCACTCGACTACTCCGAACTGCGAAAGGCTGTACTAGTGCTCAGGGCCGTCAACCACCGGCTGCGCCAGCGCATTATCTCTCTGCTGGAAGAATACGGCAGTATGACCGTTACGGACATCTTTATCAAACTTCGGCTCGAGCAATCAGTAGCTTCCCAGCACTTGGCTATTTTACGCCGCGCAGGTATTGTATCTGCCGAACGAGAGGGCAAATTCATTCATTATCGCCTCAATAAAGAGAGGCTGTCGCAGATTTCCAAGCTAGTGGAAGATTTATTGGTATGAGGTTGTCTTACATTTGCAGGCGGCCTAGGCCAAAACCTGCATTTTGCGCTTCGGCTTCGCTCCCTTTTTAGAAAACTACACTGAACAAACACAATGAGTAAAGCTAAAGTTGTACTAAACGCCGAGCGCATCCAGTATTCGCTGGAACTGCTGCGTGCTCTGGCACATCCGCTTCGCATTAAGATACTGGGCTTCATTGACCAGCACAGAAGCGTAAACGTAAACAAGATTTACAACTCGCTTCACCTGGAGCAGAGCATTGTCTCTCAACATCTGAAGGTGTTGCGCTCTGTAGGGTTGGTAACTACTGAACGCGAAGGTAAATTCATTCACTATCGGGTGGACTACCCCACTTTGCAGCGCACAGTGGGGCATATTCGCCAGTTTATGAATAATGACGAATCCCAGGCGGATTAAGAAACAGTTTCGGGTCTGACTCAGCCAGGCTATTGAGCTGAAGACTCATCTGTATGGGATGTAGAGATACCCTGTACAGGTGCTTTTGTATTTTCGTGGAGTGCTTCTGAGTCAGTGGTTTGTTCTTCTACGATGTCACCTTTGGTATTTGCTGTGGGTTGTGCTTGCGCACCAGGAGGCAGGGCTGAGATAGGATAATTTGGGTGATGATGGAGATCAGCATAAATCACACGGCGATTTGGAATAAACTGCATCACAAGCACCATCAAGACCCCCAGCGTAATGGATACGTCTGCTATATTGAACACTGGCCGGAAGAATAGGAAAGGCTCGCCACCCCAGAGAGGAAACCAGTCGGGGTAGTATCCTTCTATTATGGGAAAGTAGAGCATGTCCACTACCTTGCCATGCAAGAATCCGGCGTACCCGCCCTCTGGAGGCAAAAATACAGCCGGCTGCCCATGGAAGGTGGACTCCGAAAACAGCAGGCCATACACGGCGCTGTCAATGATGTTGCCCAACGCACCCGCCAGGATCAGCCCGAAGCCGGCAATCAACCAGGCGGAGAAGTTTTCTTTGAGCATCCAGCGCAGGTAAAAAAAGAGCAATACCACTGCCAGGATACGAAACAGACTAAGCGCCAGCTTGCCGTACTCACCTTCAAAACTCAACCCAAATGCCATGCCTGGGTTTTCTACAAAGTGGATGATGGCCCAATTGCTGCCTAGGATTCGGATTTCTTCGCCAATACTCATGTGGGTTTTCACCCAGAATTTGAGCGTTTGGTCTATGATGAGCACCGAGAGCACGATGGCGGATAGCAGCCATATTTTTTTTGCCCGCGTCATGGATATGGGTTATTCTTCGATGATCTGGTTTTCTTCTACTTCTGCCGGTTTCTCTCGTTTGCGCAATGGGTTGGCGCGCATCTCGAAGTATTGGCGGCGGTTGCGCAGTATGTCCAATGCTAAGAACAAGGCATGCCGAAAGGAGGATGGGTCGGCTTCGTTTTTTCCAGCAATATCAAAGGCGGTGCCATGGTCGGGCGAGGTACGAATACCCTTGGCCAAGCCGGCGGTATAGTTTACTCCGGTGTCAAAACTTAGGGCTTTGAACGGAATCAAGCCCTGATCGTGGTACATGGCTATGATGCCGTCGTACTTGTGGTATTGGCCAGCACCAAAGAAGCCGTCTGCCGGAAATGGGCCGTTAACCAGTATTCCCTTTTTTTTGCATTCAATAATGGCAGGTCGGATGATTTGCTCTTCTTCATTACCCAGCATCCCGTTTTCGCCGGCATGGGGGTTCAAGCCCAGTACTGCTATGGTAGGGCGGTCGTAGCCAAAGTCTATTTGCATGGTTTCGTGGAAAATCTGGATTTTCTTCATTAGCAGGTCTTTAGTCAGGGCCTCGGGCACTTGGCGCAGTGGAATATGGCTGGTCGCCAGCCCTATGCGCAGAGATTCGCTTACCATCATCATCAGGCTGTCGGATGCGCTCATAGCCTGGGTGATATACTCCGTATGGCCAGGGAAGGGAAATCCAGCCATTTGCATAGCTTCCTTGCTAATGGGTGCTGTAACTAAGGCGTCAATAAAACCGGCTTTGAGTTCGCCAACGGCCATCTCCAGTGCTTTGAAGGCATATTGGCCGCCTTCCTCGGTGGCTTTGCCCAGGGTGATATTTACTACTTCGTTCCAACAGTTCACTACGTTGATGCGCTCGGGTGTGATGCGCTCTGCACTTCGGATGGGCACAAACTGGAACTCCGTGCCCACGATGTTTTTATGGTACGACACAATTTTGGAGGAGCCGTAAATCACTGGCACGCAGTAGTCGAGCAGCTTTTTGTCGCTCAAGGTTTTGATGATTACTTCCGGGCCAATGCCGTTGATATCGCCTATGCTAATGCCTATTTTGGGTAGTTCCATGTCTTTTTATTTCAAAGAATGGCAAAGGTAGTGTTATTTTGTGCAACTTTCCATTATTTCCCAACAGACAATAAACCTTGAGGTTCTGAAAGCCAAAAAGTCCTTCGGTCAACACTTTCTGCACAGAGATGACGTTGCGCGGCGCATTGCCAGCAGCCTTACCCAACCGTATGCGCGCGTGTTGGAGGTAGGGCCGGGCAAAGGCATGCTGACCAGGCATCTTTTGACACAGGGCCGGGAGTTGGTAGCTGTGGAGGCCGACCAAGACATGGTAAGCTACTTGGCGCAGCATTTCCAGGGGCAGGAGGGGCTTCGAGTCATTGCAGCAGATTTTTTACAAACTGACCTGAATGATATTTTTGCCCGCCAGTCCTTTGCTCTTATTGGTAATTTCCCCTATAACATCTCCTCCCAGATTCTGTTTCGGTTGCTCGACTACCGCCATTTGATTCCCGAAATGGTGGGCATGTTTCAGCGCGAGGTAGCTGTGCGCATTGTGTCAGGACCAGGCAATAAAGACTACGGTATCCTCAGTGTATTGTTGCAGGCTTTCTACGAGGGCAAGTACTTGTTTTCGGTGGACAGGAGCAACTTCTCTCCGCCACCGCAGGTGCAATCGGGCGTGGTGCGCCTGCTGCGCAAGCCATTGCAGGCTCTGCCTTGCGATGAAGTGCTGTTCAGGCAGGTGGTCAAGCAGTCATTTGGGCAGCGCCGCAAAATGTTGCGCAATACGCTCAAGTCGTTTTTTGAGCACCAACCCGAGCAGTTGCAAGACGATTTTTTTCTTCAAAGGCCGGAGCAGCTCTCTGTGCAGCAGTTTATCGAGTTGACACAGCGCATCGAAGAAACTTTGGCTGCCCGCTAATGGTTTTAACAAAACTGTATTACCTTAGGCAAAAAAGTCAAGAGCATATGAATACATTTGAAGCTGCTATTAAGCATGATCTGGCAGAGGCCATGAAAGCCCACGATGAAGCCTCCAAGCGCGGCCTGAGAGCTATACTGGCGGCTATTCAATTGGCCAAGACCGATGGCTCAGGAGAGGAAGTAGAAGGCGATAAAGCCATTAAACTCTTGCAAAAACTAGTAAAGCAGCGCAAGGACTCTGCGGAAATTTATCAAAAAAGCAACCGCCCTGAACTGGCTGCCGTAGAAATGGAGGAAATTGCCGTCATTGAACGCTACCTGCCACAGCAGATGAGCGAGGAAGAACTGGAGGCCGCCCTCCGGCAGATCATAGCTGATACTGGTGCCACCTCTACTCGCGACATGGGTAAGGTAATGGCGGCAGCCAATAAAGCCTTTTCTGGCAGAGCCGAGGGCAAGGCCATCGCTGCTATGACCAAAAAACTCTTGGAGGGATAACCCCCCGCCCTTTTTTCCTACGATTTCTTGCGTCTTCGTTTCTTGTATATTACTTCGTAGAGGTCCGTGCGGCGGTCTTTCAGATTTTGTACACTGCCGAATTGGTGTAGTTCCAGTAGTAGTTCGAGGTTGACGTCTGCAATGATAATCATCTCAGCATTTGGAGTGGCTTCGGCAGTGATGGCGTTGGTGGGGAAGGGAAAGTCAGAAGGTGTGAAAATGGCAGATTGGGCAAAGTTGATGTCCATGTTATTCACCTTTGGTAGGTTGCCCACACAACCGGCAATAGCCACATAGCATTCGTTTTCCACTGCGCGTGCCATGGAGCAAAGCCGTACGCGGTTGTATCCATTTTGGGTATCGGTGAGAAAAGGTACAAAAAGAATCTGCACACCTTGTTCGGCGTAGATACGAGCTAACTCCGGGAACTCCACATCGTAGCAGATGAGTATGCCGATGCGGCCACTGTCGGTATCAAAAGCACGCAATTTATTGCCGCCCACCATACCCCAGGCACTCACCTCGGAGGGGGTGGGGTGTATCTTGTAGTAGCTTTCCCAGGAGCCGTCGCGGCGGCACAGGTAAGATATATTGAGGAGTTTACCTTTTTCCACCACAGGCATGGAGCCGGTAATAATATTCACGTTGTAGGCCAGGGCAAACTCCATGAATTTTTTGCGAAGCGGTTCTGTGTATTTGGCCAGTTCGCGGATGGCCACCGGTTCGTCCAGGTGGTTGAAGTCTGCCATCAGAGGCGCATTGAAAAACTCTGGGAAGAGGATGAAGTCTGACTTATAATTGCTTACGCTATCTACAAAGTACTCTACCTGCTGCACTAAAGCATCAAAATTGTCAAACAAGCGCATCTGCCACTGTACCAAACCCAAGCGTACTACCTGTTTGGGTGCATTGATGAGTACTTCGTCTTCCTGGTAGTAGATATTGTCCCACTGGAGCAGAGTAGCATACTCTTTGGATTCAGTGTCACCAGGTAAGTATCGGCGCAGTATTTTCTTGACGTGAAAGTCATTGGAGAGCTGAAAAGTGAGGGTGGGGTCATAGATTTCTTTTCGTTTGACACGGGTAATATACTCGCGTGGGGTGAGTTCTTCGGCGTAGTACTTGTAGTTGGGAATACGGCCTCCCACTATGATGGCACGCAGGTTGAGGTTTTCGCAAAGTTCCTTGCGGGCGTCGTACAGGCGCCGGCCCAGGCGCATGCCGCGATACTGCGGGTGTACAAACAGCTCAATACCGTAGAGTACGTCGCCGCTGGGGTCGTGCGATTCAAAGGTTTCGTTGGCGGTGATATCTCTATATGTATGGTTGTCGCCAAACTTTTTATAATCTACGATGATGGACAGGGCAGCAGCTACTACTTTGTCATCCACAACTACGCAGAGCTGGCCTTCTGGAAAGATTTTGAGCAGCTTGCGAATGGATGCTTCTTCCCATACCATGCCGCCTAAGCCGGAGTAGGCTTGCACCATGGCTTCTTTGAGGCTGATATAGTCCTTGTAGCGGAGGTTGCGCAGTTCTACCCGCGTGGATACTTCCATGTCATTTTGTGGTTTTGCCTGCCGGGCAAGTACGGCTTCGCAGGTGCAAAAGTAGGGAAAATCAACTCAGTTTTTTACAGCCTTTAGCACCCACCGAAAGCCATCTTGTTCAATCAGCGCAATGTACAGTCCAGGGCGAAGATGTTCACCCGAAATTTGCCCGCGCTCGCCATAGCCTCTATGTGTCAAAATCAATTGTCCTAAGGCATTGTAAATTTGGATACTCCAGGGAGAAGTATCAGCGAATTGAAAATTCAGATCTTTTGAAAATGGATTAGGCGAGATATTGAGTATTTTATCTGCTTGGGTTATTACCGATACAACTGGAGAATAGGCTTGGGAGCCGTCTAAGTCCTTTATTTCTAACCTGTAATAGAGAGGTATATTAGCTATGGGGTCGGTATCAGTAAACCGATATTGAAGTACTTCCTGGCTGAAGCCGTGAGCAGCTACCCGGCCAATGGTTTTCCATGACAAGTCGGTATGAGTGCTTCTTTGCACTATAAAAGATTCAGTACCGGTCTCGGAAAGCGTTTTCCAAAACAAACGCACTGAGCCATCGGGGGTTCGATAGGCAGAAAAGGCATCCAGCTCTACGGGTTGTGCAGCAAATGGGCTCATGCTACTCCATGCTGGTCCAGGTGGCACGCCGCCTACCATCAAGGTTCCATTGGAAGGGCCACCGGTAGCCATAGATACATCATTCACTATTGTCCCCGTTCCTTCATTGAAATGATAAAGCGCCATGGTATTGGCGTCTGTGGTGAAAGGGCTTGAAGGTGGGGTAAAGTTAGCCGAGTAACGAATGGTGTTGGATATGCGCAGTTCATCCAGCCAGCCTTTGTAGTAGAGCGAGCCAGGGTAGTCGTGTTTCTCGGCGCCCAGCACCAGGTAGGGGTCGCTGCTCGGGTACGAGGTAGGTCTCCCATCGCGGTAGCTGATATTGCCAGTATTGGACGAAGTAGAACTAGTAGCATCTACTACCCCATCTACAAATAATCTTACTACCCCATTGGAGGCATTGCGCGTGACGGCAATGTGATGCCAGTTGCCATCATCTACAATAGTTGTACCGCAAACACCAGTAGTGCCGTTGTTGCCTACTTCTACGCCCACTATGATACGGCGATTACCTAGTGCTATGCCGTAATCGCCGTAGTCACCGCCCCCAAATATATCCCGATCTATGATAATGTTGCCGTAGTACCACTGATCTGCAGCACAAACTGTAGCGGTGTTGTCGCCGGGTTGGGCACGCATCCAAAATTCAATGGTGAAATTGTGGCTGACATCGGCTGGACGGTGTGGCGCATCTATCGGTATTTTTACTCGGTCAATATCCGTAGGGCCGTGCCCGTAAAATCGAAGGGAGTATTCCTGTGCTGAAACCATACCCCACCAGGAAAAGCAATAGAAAATTGCCCCTACTAGAACGAGGCGCAAGAAATAGCAAACCATAAGGCGTAAATTTGTTGTGATTAATATGCTATATAGGCAGAACTATCGTCTCGTTATATACCCTGAGAGTGCTACATGGTTTTACAAAAACATACAATCCACACACAAATGTAAGAAACTGCGCGTTTGCTCGGTTCTTTGCTGGGGCAAACTTTTCTCAACAGGTTATAGCCTCTATGTGGGCATCATAAAAAACGCCTGCAACCAATACTGATTACAGGCGTTAAATAGCTGATTGTCAAAATCTTACTAAGAAATCAAGTGCAAATCTAGCTCGTGCTCATATTCACCAGCTTTGAGCTTGCGCGATACTTCGCCAAAGGCATACAGCGTTTCCTTGATGTCTTCTTCTGTGTGGGCTGCAGTTGGAATGAGGCGCAGCAAAATCATACCTTTGGGAATCATCGGATACATCACCACCGAGCAGAAGATGTTGTAGGTTTCGCGCATGTCCAGTACCAGATTGCCAGCTTCAAACGGCGAGCCGTGCATAAATACTGGCGTCACACAAGAGTTGGCAGCGCCTACGTCAAAGCCGCGCTCTGCCAGGCCGCTGCGCAGCATGCTGACGTTGTGCCAGAGTTTTTTGCGCAGGTCGGGGCTATTGCGTAGCAGTTCCAGGCGCTTGAGGTTGCCTACTACCAGCGGCGTGGGTAGTGACTTGGCAAACAATTGGGAACGCATGTTATAGCGTAGATATTCCATCATATCGGCATCGCCGGCGGCAAATGCGCCAATACTGGCCATAGACTTAGCAAAAGTGCTGAAGTAAATATCAATTTGGTCTTGCACGCCTTGAGCTTCGCCTGCGCCTGCGCCTGTAGCGCCCAATACGCCGAAGCCATGTGCATCGTCTACAAGAAGCCGGAAGCCGTACTCTTCTTTGTAAGATACAATTTCTTTGAGAATACCTTGCTCGCCACGCATGCCAAATACCCCTTCAGTGATGACGAGCACACCACCGCCACTTTGTTCGGCCATAACGCGAGCTTTTTTGATCTGCTTTTCAAAGCTTTCTATATCATTATGCTCAAACGGCAGGCGCTTGCCCAGGTGCAGGCGTACACCATCGTAAATACAGGCGTGGCTATCTTTGTCGTACACTACTACATCGTGGCGGTCCAGCAGAGCATCAATAATAGATACCACCCCCTGGAAGCCAAAGTTGATGAGCAGCGCAGCTTCTTTTTGCACAAATGCCGCTAGTTCTTTTTCTAGTTGGATTTGCTGCGGCGTTTGTCCTGACATGATGCGGGCGCCCATGGGGTGGGCCAAGCCCCATTCCTTAGCGGCTTCAGCATCTGCCTTGCGCACTTCAGGGTGGTTGGCCAGGCCGAGGTAGTTATTCAGGCTCCACACGATTACTTCCTTGCCGCGAAATTTCATGCGGCTGCCAATCTCTCCTTCCAGATGCGGGAAAGCGAAATAGCCATCGGCTACGTTGGCATACTGCCCTAGCGGGCCGCGGTTGTCTTTGAATTTTTCAAAAAGGTCTTTCATGACTATCAATTAAAATGCTGATGGTTTTGCAATAGCCTTGTTGGTTTGTATTTGGCGTTATCTTTGGTTGGGCTATTGGTAGCACAGCGGGGCAGGTACTGGCATATGCGGGTGCTTTTCCTGTATTTCGCTTTGTGCGGCAAAGATAGGGTACATTTCACAATTGCGCCCAGGAAATAATAATGCGTATTACAGCGAAGTTGGACCTGGACCTATCTGGTCGGCAATCCACTGGCCTTTGTGGCAAAGCGCTGCCAGTTCTTCGCGGATGAAGTTTTGTACCTGGCCTGCAAATTGGTCGGGATACAAGAGGTGAAGGTTAGGCCCTGCGTCCAGGCTGAAATACAGAGGAACTTGCTGTGCTGCCCGAAAAGCCCAGACTCGCTCAATAGCAGCGATGGTATGAGGTTTTATCAGCAAGTAAGCCGGCTGGGAGGTCATCATTAGGGCGTGGAGGGTGAGCGCTTCGCTTTCTACAATTCGGCCAAAGATGTCGAGGTCGCCGCACTGCATGGCTTCTATGAGGGTTTGCAGGCGCTGTCGGGCTTGTGTGTAGCGACTGTCGGCATAGATGTTGCCGTCCATCAGGGCATGACCAGCTCTACTGGATACGCTTTTTTCCTCTTGGCTAATGAGGAGAATGTCATCATGAAAAGTATAGAACACCTCGTGGAGGGTGTCATAAAACGGTACAGCATACAGGTTGGAGGAGCCAGCCACGAGAGGGGTTTCGCCCCATACAGCCAGTTTGGGATACACTGACCGGCAAGCGCTACCAGAGCCAAGGCGGGCTATGTAGGAGGCCTTTTGCAGGAAGGCGGCAGGGTCGTCTAGTGTGCCGAAGAGGCGCTGCTCTACGCTACACAGACACAAGGCCAGGGCACTCATGGCAGAAGCAGAGGATGCTATACCGGCAGAGTGGGGGAAGGAGTTGCGGGTATATACTATCCACTCCATTTGTTTTAGAAAGGGAAAGATGTCAGTGAGTGATCCAAAGAATGCAGTTACTTTAGCTTGGAACGCTGTATTGGGCTGGCCCTGAAAAAAGAGCTGAAGCTGTATTTCTGGGTTGCTATCCGACTTGGGCTTGTATTCCAGCGTAGTTTCTGTGTATGCATTTTGTAAGGTGAAGCTAATAGAAGGGTTTCTGGGTAGTTGTACACCGTGCTTGCCCCAGTATTTAATAAGCGCCAAGTTAGACGGGCTTCGCCAGGCCACCTTACCTGGCTCGGTGTGCTGGCTTTCTGCTATCAGTCGTGGATTTTTGTAATTGAGCATGGTTGAAGATTTAGATGTTCCACGTGGAACATTTTTAAGCGTAATATTCCATAAGCCAGGATTTAAGCTCGCTGAACTGCGTGCTCATCAAGGTGGCGATTTTAGGGCGATGCGCGAGGGCAGCCAGGCGCTCTGGTATTTCTATGGGTTGCTGAAGGATGCGTTCCATGTCTTCCAGAAACTTTGCGGGGTGGGCGGTTTCCAGAATGATACCGATAGTATCGGGGTGTTGTTGTTGATAAGCCTCTAGCGCCAGGTAGCCCACTGCGCCATGGGGTTCTATAGTGTAGTGATATTGGCGGTGTACTTGACGTATGGCATTGGCGGTTTCGTGGTCGGTGTAGGCATAGCCCGAAATAGAGGCGGTCATATTGTTCCACGTGGAACATTTGGAGCTACTGAATAAGTCCAGCATGCGAGTAAAGTTGGAAGGATTTCCTACATCCATAGCGTTTGATAGGGTGCGCACAGAAGGGCGCGGCAGATACTGGCCGCTTTTTAGGTATTGAGGCACCACGTCGTTGATGTTGGTAGCGGCAATGAAGTGGTGCGCCGGTAGCCCCATGCGATGTGCAATAAGGCCAGCAGTGAGGTTGCCAAAATTACCACTAGGCACGCAGAAGACAACTGGTGTTTTGCCGTCTGCTACTTGCTTATAGGCCTCAAAATAATAAAAACTCTGTGGGATAAGCCGCGAGATGTTGATGCTATTCGCCGAGCTGAGGCGGATAGTTTGGCTAAGTGAAGCATCTAGGAAGGCTTGCTTGACCAGCGCCTGGCAGTCGTCAAAAGTGCCTTGTATCTCTAGTGCGGCAATGTTGTGCCCCAGAGAGGTGAGTTGTTTTTCCTGCAGCGGGCTTACCTTGCCAGAGGGATAAAGGATGACCACGCGAATGCCAGGCGTCTGATAAAAACCTGCCGCCACTGCCCCACCTGTATCGCCACTGGTGGCCACCAGGATCACTAATTCCCTGTCTTCATCTCGATTGAAGTAGCTCATCATTTGCGCCATAAACCGAGCCCCAAAATCCTTGAAAGCCAAGGAAGGGCCGTGAAAGAGCTCCAGCACGCGCTTGTGATAGTCCAGTGTATGTACTGGCGCAGGAAAATTGATGGCTTTGGAGACAACGTCTTGCAGGTCGGCTTCGGGAATAGCGCCTTCGAGTAGCGTACGGGCTACTTCAAAAGCAATCTCCTGGAAGCTGTATCGCGGTAGATTAGTGATAAAATCGGCGGGCATTTTGGGGATGTATTGGGGCATGTAAAGGCCGTTGTCTTCCGGCAAGCCCCGAAATATCGCTTCTTTGAGCGATACCAGGTGCGATTTGTTTTTGGTGCTGTACAGTTTCATAGATGGTAGTGGTGGCTATAAGATGGCTTTGACACCGTTTGGGTTGATGGCAGAAAGATACAACTTATGGGCAATACCGGCAGCAGTAAATACCGATTGCATGGCCTCGCCAGCAAGAGCAGCAGCGTCTTTGCCTCGGCAAAGGGCTATTATGGAAGGCCCCGCACCAGAAATACTGCAGCCTAATGCTCCTGCTTCCGTAGCAGCGGCTTGTACTTCATAAAAGTGCGGGATGAGTGAAGCGCGCTGCGGCTCAATGATGGTATCATGCAAAGAGCGTTGCATAAGGGCATAATCGCCGGTGAAGAGGCTTATAATGAACCCTCCCAGCATCCCGCTTTGCACTACGTGTTGTTTGAGCGTGATGTGAGGAGCAAGCACGCCGCGTGCCGATTTGGTCAGTATCTCTACTTGAGGATATACTACGGCAGCGTGTAAGTCTGGCGGAGAAGGGAGTATCTGCACGTCCAGTGAAGCATTATCTCTGATGAGCACCACGCCACCCAGCATACTAGGGGCTACATTGTCGGCGTGCCAGGCGCCGCTGGCCAACTGTTCGCCTTGCATGGCAAAGGGTAGCAATTCCTTCTTGGAAAGCGGGCTGCCCAGCAGCAGGTTTACTGCGAAAGCACCACCCACCGCACTGGCAGCGCTGGAACCTAAGCCGCTGCCAAAGGGCATGTGCTTATGCACCTCCAGTTCAATGCCGATGCCTGATTTGTCCAGATGCTCCAGCAGTTTTAGGGCGGCCAAGCCGGCGGTGTTGCGCTGCGGATCGCAGGAGAGTCGGCCTTCGTCGCCGCTGATGGCCGTGATGCGCAGCCCAGGAGCGTCGCTGTATCGAGCTATGATTTCATCGCCAGGCTGCTCCAGGGCTATACCCAACATATCAAACCCCACAATGGCGTTGCCTACAGAGGCAGGGGCAAAAACTTTGACTTCTTGCATGTGCTTTATGCTGTTCCGGGCGTAATTTTTTGAGTAAACCAAAATATAGATAGCTTGCGCCGCTCAAGGCAAGAGGTCGTTGCCGTCCTCAAAATTTCGGTGCAAAGGTACACCTACTACCATACAAAAAGACAGAGTAATGGAGAAAATCCTCTGCATGCCGGCAGAAATCCTTTCACAGCATTTTCAACTATTGCTCTGACCTTTCTTGCCTCTTTACAAAACATTTTACCTGGCAAGCTTGACACTAGCAGGAGCGCACTAAAGTAAAGTCCTAAACTATCAAGAGCAACCGCACCCACCACTGCTGCCTTTTATCTCAGAAGCATACAGGCAAGTAGCCTGGAATATAACGGCTTTGCTTGAAGAATCTACAAGAAATTTGCAATCCTAATGATTTCAGCAAATACTCCAGCAGCCGTAACCTCTGCTCCAGCGCCTGGTCCGCGCACTACTAATGGCCGCTCTTTATAGCGCTCGGTGGTGAACACAATCATATTGTCGGCACCACTCAAGCCATAAAACGGGTGCGATGCGCCCACTGCTTCCAGGCCGATAGTGGCATTGCCCTCGTCCAATTTGGCTACCATGCGCAGCACTTGTCCTTGGGCTGCCGCTTGCGCGCGTTTCTGCTCGTACTGATTATCTATTTGTGCCAGCTCCTGGAGGAAGTCTTCCACTGAGGCTGCTTGCAGGCATGTGTCAGGCAGTAGTGGGCGTATTTCAATGTCTTCTGCTTCGATAGCCAGGCCAGTTTCGCGAGCTAGAATGAGCAGCTTACGGCGCACATCCATGCAGTTGAGATCATCGCGAGGGTCAGGTTCAGTATAGCCCAGCTGCATGGCTTGGCGCACTGTGTCGCTGAAACGCAACCCCTCGCGGAACGTATTGAAGATGTAAGAGAGCGTACCAGAGAGCACACCTTCGATGCACAGGATGCGGTCGCCGCTATCCAGCAGATCGCGGAGTACGGAAATGACCGGCAGGCCGGCACCTACGTTGGTTTCGTATTCAAATAGTACGCCGCGCTTAGCCGCAATGGCTTTGAGGCGTTGGTACTGCAGCCACGAAGAAGAAGTGGCAATCTTGTTGGGTGTGGAGATGGAGATGCTCGAGTCAAGGATGGTCTCGTAGTGCGGCACAATTTTGTCGCCGGCAGTATTATCCACAAAGATGGTATTGCTAAGGTTGAGCGACTTCATCTGCTGTACAAAAGCACTGGGTTCGCTGGCCAGTTCGGATTCAGATAGCCGCTCCCGCCATTGGTTTAAAGGTATGCCTTCAGGGTCAAATACCATTTTGCGGCTGTTGGCCAGGCCAACCACTTTGATTTCCATGGCGCGTTTTTCGCGTAGGTATTGCGCCTGCCGGCGTATTTGCTCCAGCAGGGTACTGCCAATGAGGCCGGTGCCCACTATAAAGAGATGTACGTCCTGGGTGTCAGAAAGGAAGAAGGCTTCGTGCAGGGTATTTAGCGCTTTGGCCTCATCTTCGCGGCTGACGACAATAGAGATGTTTAACTCGGAAGAACCCTGTGCGATGGCCACCACGTTGATGCCATTTTTGCCTAGCGCCTGAAACAACTGCCCCGCAATGCCAGGCCGGTAGCGCATGTTTTCGCCAATGACGGCAATAACCGAAAGCCCTGTTTCTACCTTGACTGGCTCCATCCAGCCACGCTGAATTTCGGTGCTGAATTCTTTTTCCACCAGCTTGCGCGCCTTGGCGGCCAACTGGGGCGATATGGCAAAGGTAATGGAGTACTCTGACGACCCTTGCGTGATGAGGATGACATTAATGCTGCCACCGGCTAGGGCGTTGAACAAGCGGCCGGCAATGCCCGGCACGCCAAAGATGCCACTGCCCTGTAGAGTGAGCAGTGCGACTTCGTTGATGGACGACAGCCCTTTGACTGGCAAGTTGCTCGGCTCAGACTTGTCGGATACTACTGTACCAGCAAAGGACGGGTTGAATGTATTTTTGATGATCAGAGGTATGCGCTTGGCTAGCGCTGGCTGTATGGTAGGCGGGTAGATGACCTTGGCACCAAAGTGCGACATTTCCATGGCCTCGGCGTAGGTCATGGAGCTGAGGGTAAAGGCTTTTTTTACTTTGCGGGGGTCGGCGGTGAGCACGCCGTCCACGTCCGTCCATATTTCAATGACCCGGGCATCGAGCGCAGCCCCCAGGATGGCCGCGGTGTAGTCGGAGCCACCGCGCCCTAGAGTAGTGGTCAGGCCGCCTTTAGTTGAGCCAATGAAGCCTGTAACTGACTGTATTTCAAGGTTTTGGTAAAAATACTCGCGAATTTTTTCGTTCGTGGTTTCAAAGTCCACTTGGGCACTGCCGAAGCGGTTGTCGGTTTTGATCACCTTGCGGGCATCCAAGTAAGCGGCGTTCAGGCCAGCCTGGCGCATGACCTGGGAAATGAGAAAAGCTGAGTTGCGCTCGCCGAAGCTGATGACGTAGTCAAGCGTACGGGGTGAAGCCTCTCGCACCAGGAAGATGCCGTATAGCAGGCTTTTGAGCACGTCAAAGTTATTTTCCAGTTCGGGCAGTACTTGTCCCAGGTAGCGGTCTTTGAGCAGGCTTTGAGCTGCATCGAGGTGGCGTTGGCGCACGGCATCAAACAAGTCGGTGTAAGAAGCGTCGCCGTCAGCGGCTTTGTTGGCCATAGCAATGAGAGCATCAGTTACGCCAGAGAAGGCGGAAAAAACCACTGCAAATTTTTCGCCTTGCTGGTAGTAGCTTTTTAGGATTTCTACTATGCTGCGGATGCGCTCAGGCGTACCTACCGAAGAGCCACCGAATTTCAGCACTTTCATATGAAGTGTGGGATTAACATTAAACGAAAGCGCAAAGGTAGGGCAAAAATCAATTGCCGGGCTTTTTTGGCGCGGCTGTATTGCAACCCCAGTAAGGCGCCACGATCTTGCTGATCTTGTCGAAGCCGTGGGCAGCGTCTATGTTGGCAAAGCGGAGTTGGGTAGTATCCTGGCGAATGCAGAGGCGCATGGGGTTGAGCCCTGCAGGTTGGGCAGGGTCGGTAATGCCGTCGTAGAGGATATCCTGGGGCTTGCCGGCAAAGAGCACATTGACCATCTTGCCAAAATCGCGGCTGAGGTCGGGCAGGGCGCGCTTGCGTTTGTACGTATTATCGTAGATGGCAATGTCGAAAGAGTAAGGGTTGTAAGTACTGTCGGCCCAGGGCTTTTCTGTGATCTGATAGCTGGCCACGGCCGTGCCGACAGTTTTATGGCCAATGATTTCATTTTCAAATACTTCTACGTTTTTAGCCGCCAGCAAGATAATGCCGGTTCCGGGGGGTACAATGCCCACAATATTGCCTTCGGGGGCAAAGTTGGCGTGGTTATTGTCTTGTATGATATTGCGATATACCTGGCAGGTGTGGCCATTGACCAGGGGCAAGTCGGGCAGGTCAAATACCAGAATACCGCCGGTATTGCCTTCAGCACGGTTGTTGTACACCTCTGCATTGATGCAATTTTCGATTTCGATACCAGCCACATTACCGTGTACGTAGCAGTTGCGCACTATCACCTCGCGTGATTGGCCTACGTAAATGCCGGCATCAGAGGCATAGGAGGCTTCGCAACTGTCAATGAGCAACTTGGAACAAGCTACCGGGTAGAGGCCGTAGCCGCCGTTGCGTTCGTCGGGGCCGTTGCTCCAGGTGGTTTTTAGGCGCAGCAGAGTCGCGCCAGTGCAGTTTTGCAGCTTGATGGCATCGCCTTTAGTGTCTGTCACGGTAAAGTCGCGTAGGGTCACGGAGTCGGCGGTGATTTTGAGTCCTTCAGCACCGGTTTTCTGATAGCGGAAGGAGAGCACCGTCTTGTTCATACCTGCACCGGCAATGGTAACGCGAGGTATGCCGTCGAGGGAGAGCGGGCGGTCCAGCTCGAAGTGGCCTTCGGGCAGTTGGATGACGTCGCCAGGCTTGGCATCCAGTAGTTGCTCCTGGATGCGGTTGTAAAAGGCTACGTCAATTTTTGGCTCCAAGGGGGCAGAAGCAGAGCGGTCTTTTTTACAAGATACTAGCAGAAGTACAACCGGCAAGACCATATAGAAAACAGACCAGCGCATGATTTTTTGCAGGAAAGTTAAACGTTTTTGCTAATAATCGAGTAAGTTTGATACTTTCATCTATTCAACATGGCCAAGGCGACATACACAGGTACCAAGGCGCATCAATTGCTTCGCGTAGAGCAAGGCCAGCAAGGCCTCCACGAGGATGTGCTGGCCGTAGAGGAGCCATTGGAAGTACAATTGGCCTGGGGAAGCAGCTCGGCTCGCCGGCGGCAAAGCATTGCGGTGACCATGCGCACTCCTGGCCACGACTTTGAGTTGGCGGTGGGCTTTCTCTTTACCGAGGGGTTGATCAGCCGCTGGCAAGATGTAGCCCTCATCCGGTACGTGCAATCACAGGAAGACGAAGCCCTCGGTGGGAGCGCCCTGGTGGTAGAGCTTCAGCCCAGTGTGCAGGTGGATGCGGAGCGCCTGACGCGCCGTTTTTACGTTAGTTCCAGTTGTGGTGTATGCGGCAAGGCTTCCATTGAGTCGGTGTATGTGCACGCCAGTTTTCAGCTCTTGCCTGATGTGCCGGTATTGCGCAGGGAGGTGCTGTACCGCCTGCCGACGGCGCTTTCGCAGCGGCAGGATGTGTTTTCGTGCACTGGCGGCATCCATGCGGCCGGATTGTTCAATGCCCAGGGCGAGTTGTTGCTGCTCCGGGAAGACGTAGGCCGTCACAATGCCGTAGATAAACTTGTAGGTGCAGCTCTACAGCAGCACTTGTTGCCATTGCGCCGCCATATCTTGTTGGTGAGTGGCCGGGCGGGGTTTGAGCTTTGCCAAAAAGCACTTCTGGCCGGTATTCCCGTCATGGCAGCCGTAGGTGCGCCATCCAGCTTGGCGGTAGCGCTGGCCGAAGCCCATGGCATGACGCTCATCGGCTTCTTGCGCGAGGAGCGCTTCAACGTGTATGCTGGCCGGCAGCGGCTGTTGCTTTGACTAAGGCAAAGTAGCCAGTACCGTTTTATTACCTTTGACTATGTCGCCCAGGCCGACGGCTATTTCGCTATCGAGAGGAAGGAATACGTCCACCCGGGAGCCAAACTTAATGAAGCCCAGCTCTTGCCCCTGTGTTACTTGTTGCCCCACGTGCAGGTAGTTGCAGATGCGACGCGCCACGGCGCCGGCTATCTGGCGTACCAGCACTTCGCCGCGCGCATGGCCAATGACAGTGGTAAATCGCTCATTCTCAACAGAAGACTTGGGATGCCAGGCTACCAGGTACTTGCCCGGATGGTATTTGACATAGCGCACTTCGCCAGAGATGGGGCAGCGGTTCGCGTGCACATTCAGCGGCGACATGAAGATGGAAATCATCCAGCAGCGCTTTTGGATGTACTCCGGTTCTTCTACCGCTTCAATGACTACCACCTTGCCGTCGGCAGGTGCATACACCAGGTGGAGGCTCTCCCTGGCAATCAGTCGCTTTGGGTTTCGGAAAAACTGTACTACTAGTACACTCAATACCGCCGCCAAGAGGCCGAATACCGCTGTGGCAAGCGCCGAAACCTGGCTCAGCCCGGCTATGCCCAGCGCCGAGCCTGCCAGCACAGCGATAATTGGCCGGCGTCCTTCGCGATGTATTTTCATCTATTGCGCAATTTTATGGCAAAGTTCGGCTTTGATTCGGTAAATCATTGTCGAAATATCTATTTTTAGCCCGTCGGGGAGACATGCCTGATTCCGCCAATGCATAAACGCGCTATGACCAAACGCATTTACATGGCCGCTACCAGTCAGCACGTGGGCAAAACCACCTGCACCCTCGGGCTGACTGCCGCGTTGCGCCGCAAAGGCCTGCGCGTGGGGTATTGCAAGCCTGTAGGCCAAGAATTTGTGGACCTAGGCGACCTCAAAGTGGATAAAGACGCTTTGCTCTTCTCCACCATTATGGGATTTATATTAGACGCCTCCCTGCATAGCCCCGTCATTGTAGGCAGCGGCCTTACCAAAGCCTACCTGGAAAACCCCGACATATATCAATTTGCCGAACGCATTACCCGTGCAGTAGATGCTCTGGACTCCATGCACGATGTTGTAGTGCTCGAAGGCACTGGCCACCCGGGGGTAGGTAGTGTCATTGATATGAGCAACGCCGACGTGGCCGCACTCACCCATTCGGAGGTAATCATGGTGGCAGAAGGCGGCATTGGTAGCACCATTGACGAACTCAACGTAAACCTGGCGTTATTTAGGGAGCAAGGTATTCCTATTAAGGGCGTCATCGTCAACAAAGTGCTGCCGGCTAAAATGGAGCAGGTGAAGTATTATGTAGGCAAAAAGCTAGATCGCTACGGCATCCCAATGCTGGGGCTACTGCCTTTTGAAAAGTCGCTCACCTTCCCCATTATGGAAACCATCTTGCAAGCAGTAAAAGGGCAGGTCGTCTTTCACGAAGAGCGCCTCGACAACCGCATCGAGCAAATCATCTCCGGGGCACTGGTGGAGCGCGGGGAGTTTGGCGCCTTACATAACCTATTGGTCATCGTCAACTACCGCCGCTTAGACCATACCATTGAAATTATAGACGACATTGCCCGCCGCCAGGGCATCAGCGGCAGCCCCTTGGCCGGCATCATCATCAATGGAGAAGGTGAGTTTGTACCCCAGTTCCTCGACGACTTCTCCTGCAAAGCCTATGTCGAAAAACACCATATCCCCGTTATTGCCACTACCCTGGACACCTACGGCGCAGCCCTCAAAATCGGTAAGCTCGAAGTAAAAATCAACACCCGATCCTTGTGGAAGGCCGAGCGCGCCATTGAGCTTTTTGCCCAGCACGTGGATGTAAGCCCGCTATTGACCTGACGTGCCCAGAGAGGTATCACGGTGGTTTCAGACGGCATCCGCCTTGCGCCTCAGGCACAAGAAGACAACTCAAGTGGTAAAACGCATCTGGTAGGCAAAAAAGCCCAACGAACTGGGCTTGTACGATATGAGCAGCAATGTGCGGGAGTAGTGCTAAAACGACTGGCATGGTAATTTACATTACAATAGTACGGATGGCAGCGCGTGAGAGGATGCCCCCGGGGCCTCTAACCGCGTGAACCGCGGAAGCAACTGGAACAACGATCCGCAGAACTGCCGCACCGCCGAACCCCAACAACAACAACGTCGGCTTTCGTCTGGCCCTTTAGCTCACGAGCAAGTCGGATAGCTGCTAATGAACAGATGGTTGTCCCGTCTCTGCCCTGCCGGTGGGGTAAGAAGGTAGCATTGCGCCGCAAGGAGCAGCAGCGTTGGTAGCCCGCGGATGGCGAAGATTCTGCCGCTTCGCCTTTTCATGAGGCGCTGCGATGAGACGGGGAGGATGCAGTGGATTTGTCAAGGTTTTAACTATCTGAGGCCTTTGGCCCGTTGTGCATGACAACAACTTTTGCCCAGGCCTGGCGTTTTCTATGCTGTACATTTTTTGGTATTATGAAACGTCTCTTGCTTATTTGTATAGCTTGCCTGGGCATAGCCTTCGGCTTGTACGCCCAAGATACCCGCTTGGCGCAACAGTATTTTCAGAATGGCGAATACGAGAAAGCCGCCGTGCTCTTCGAGCAACTCTATGAAGCTAACCCGCAAAACGACTACTTCTTTGAGCGATATGTGGACTGCCTCATTGCGCTGGAGCGCCACGAGGCCTGCGAAAAGGCAATTAAAAAACAGCTCAAGCGCGACCCCCGCAACCTCAGTCTGTATGTGACCCTGGGCCGCCTGCTGGAGCAGCAGTACAAAGACGCCGAGGCCGAGCAGCAGTACCAGGCTGCCATCGGCCAGATTTCCAAGGAGCACTTCCAGATCATCCGCCTGGCTACAGCCTTTACCAATGCCGCCAAGTACGACTACGCCATACAGACCTACGAAAAAGGCGCTACTCTGCTCAAGGACAACGTCTCTTTTGCCTACTATCTGGGCGATCTATACCGCCGCAAAGGCGATGTGCCCAAAATGATTGACGCCTATCTCAACAGCTTGGCCAACTCCCCCGACCGGCTGAACACCCTACAGTCCACCTTTCAGCGGTTTTTCACGGCTGAAGAATACAATGAACTGCAAAAACAACTCTACGCCCGCCTCCAAACGGATGAAAATGCCGTGTTCTACACCGAGATGTTGGCTTGGGCCTTTATGCAGCAAAACGACTACCGCAACGCTCTGCGCCAGTTGCGCGCCCTCGATAAGCGCCTGCGCGAAAATGGCGCGCGCGTATTTCAGTTGGCTCAGATTGCCGCCGGCGCCAAAGACTACGACTCCGCTATTGCTGCCTATGACTACATCGTGGAAGACAAAGGCCGTAACTCTTCTTTTTACCTCGAGTCCAAGCGCGAAGCTCTACGCTGCCGTCGCCTCAAGATCACGGAGGGCTCAAGCTACACCCGCGACGACCTGCTCCAACTGCGCATCCAGTACGAAAACTTCCTCACCGAGTTTGGCCGCTCGCGCATTACCGCCGGTATCATTGCTGAACAGGCCGAACTGGAAGCCCTTTACCTCAATGACTTAGACAAGGCCATCGCGTTGCTCACCGAGGTTATCGAATTTCCTAACCTCGACCCCATTGTAGGCGCTAATGCCAAGCTCAGCCTCGGCGACTACTACCTCATGCAAGGCGAAATCTGGGAAGCCACGCTGCTCTACTCTCAAGTGGACAAGGCCTTCAAGGAAGATGCCCTGGGCAACGAAGCCCGCTTTCGCAACGCCCGCCTCTCCTACTTCGATGGCGACTTCCAGTGGGCGCAGGCGCAGTTTGACATCCTCAAAGCTTCCACCTCCAAGTTCATCTCCAACGACGCCATTGACCTCTCCGTGTTCATCATGGATAACCTCGGCCTCGACACCACTGCCGAAGCCCTCAGCCTCTACGCCCAGGCGGAGTTGCTTGTGTTCCAGAACCGCTTCAACGAGGCTTTCCAGAAGATGGAGGAGTTGCTGAATGCCTTTCCGGCCCACTCCCTCGAAGACGATGTGCTCTACCTCAGGTCCAAAATTTACCAGAAGCAGCGCGACTACGCTAAGCAAGCTCAAACCCTGCAACGCATTATTGACGGCTACCCGGAAGAAATCCGCGCCGACAATGCCTTATTTGAACTGGCCGAACTATATCAGACTCACCTCAACGACTCGGAAAAGGCCAAGGAACTGTACGAAAAGCTCTTCATCGAATACTCCTCCAGTACCCTGGCAGTGGAGGCACGCAAGCGTTTTCGTCTGTTGAGAGGAGACAAGGTACAATAGCGCTAGGTAGCGCTAGGCTGTTCATCGGGCGCTTAGACGGCTTTCCGAGTGCCGTACCATTTTTTCTTGCGCCGCCCTTTGGAGGGCACCTGCCACTGTATATCGCTTTGCGGCGCGTTAGTTTGCAGCTTGGGCTGTGGGCGAGCAGCGACGGTGAGCAGCGGCGATGCTTCCACGGGTGCCTCGGCGGCGAACGGATGATCGTGCACCACAGGTATCTGTATGGCTATGAGTTTGTGAATGTCGCGGATGTAGGCGCGTTCTTCCATATCGCAAAAAGAGAATGCTGTGCCGGCTGCGCCCGCCCGACCAGTGCGTCCGATGCGGTGGACGTAGGTTTCGGGGATGTTTGGGATTTCGTAGTTGATGACATGGGAGAGCTTATCCACGTCTATGCCTCTGGCGGCGATGTCGGTAGCGACGAGGATGCGGGTTTCGCCGGACTTGAAGTTGGTGAGCGCCCGCTGGCGCGCATTCTGCGACTTGTTGCCGTGAATGGCTTCGGCTTTGATACCAGCGCGTACCAGGTCTTTAGCCACGCGGTCGGCTCCGTGTTTGGTGCGCGTAAAGACGAGCGCTGAAGGAATATCGTGCTGGCGAATGAGGTGCAGGAGCAGGGCGCGCTTGTCACTTTTTTCTACAAAATAGAGCGACTGGCGTATGGCCTCCACCGTGGTGGAGGGCGGCGTGACGGCCACTTTCTGTGGCTTGGTGAGAATAGCGTCGGCCAGTTGCATGATCTCAGGCGGCATAGTGGCCGAAAAAAAGAGCGACTGACGGCGCATCGGGAGTTTGGAGATGACCTTGCGCACATCGTGTATGAAGCCCATGTCGAGCATGCGGTCGGCTTCGTCGAGGACAAAGATTTCGATGTGTTGCAGCGTAATGAGGCCTTGCTGGATGAGGTCGAGCAGGCGGCCGGGCGTGGCAGTGAGGATGTCGCAGCCTTTGGCCAGCGCATCGGTCTGGGGTTTTTGGGAAACGCCACCGAAAATAACGGCATGGCGCAGGCCGGTGTGACGCCCATACGCGGCGATGCTTTCGTCAATCTGGATGGCCAGCTCGCGAGTAGGCGTAAGGATGAGCGCCCGGATGGCTCTGCTCGCAGCGCGCGGGCGCTGATGCAGCAGTTGCAGAATGGGCACGGAAAAAGCAGCGGTTTTGCCCGTGCCGGTTTGCGCGCAGCCCAGCAGATCATGGCCTTGCAGCACCAGAGGGATGGCTTGTTGTTGAATGGGTGTGGGGCTGGTGTATCCTTCTTCGCGCAGTGCGTCCAGGATAGGGGCAATCAAATGCAGTTGTTCAAAATTCATGCGAAAGTAAAAACGGTGGATGGAAATCTAAAGCGGGGTTCCGAAGTACAAAAACAAGGAAAGACGCCAAAGAATATAATATTAGCGCACAAGATAAGGCTTTTAGAGCAAATCAGCGGAAATATTTTCTGAAAGTGGTGTAAAATCGGCTGCAACCCTCTGTTTTCAGGATGATTGCCTGCGCACCAAGGCGCAGTAGGTGCCACCCGGAAACCGCATATCCCCATGAGCATTACAGAGGCCAAGCATGTAAATTGAGCGTGTGCGATATGGTGTTTGCGCAGGAATGCCTACATTTCAGGCTCAAAAAAATTTTTTACGAGCGATGAAAAGTAGCATATTCCTGGCACTGTGTATGTTGCCCTTTTGCTTGCCAGCACAGAAAAACCCGCTGCACAAGCTGCTCAAGCAGCACGCCGACAAGTTTGAGGCTGTGCTGTCCAATCCGCAGCATCAAGTGCAGATCATTTACACCCAGATAGACCGCGATGCCGGCAATCAGCCCCGCTTCACTACCTACACCTGGGGGCTAGACACTGGGTTGTACTTCTACCCGGCCAGCACCGTGAAAATGCCCACTGCGCTGCTGGCGCTAGAAAAGCTGAACGAGTTGCAGATTACAGGCCTGGACAAACATGCCGTGATGCAACATGGGGCCGTCACCGCACCCCAGACGCCAGTGGCGCAGGACACTACCTCGGCCAATGGCTTACCCAGCCTAGCGCATTACATTCGCAAGCTGTTCATCGTCAGCGATAACGATGCTCACAATCGCCTCTACGAGTTTCTGGGGCAAGAGTACCTCAACCGCCGCTTGTGGGAAAAAGGCTATCGCCGCATACGCGTTCTTCACCGGCTGGCAGCCCCCAACTATACCCCCGAGACCAACCGCTACACCAACCCCGTGAGTTTTTTCCGGCCGCCAAACGAACCTCAAGCTGGTGAGTTGCTCTACTATCAGGGCGAGGTATACAGCGAAGCTAGACCCGCCTTCACGTTACGCAATGAACTGTGCGGCAAGGGTTATATCAATAATGCCGGCGAGTTGGTGTCTGAGCCATTTGACTTTCGCCAGCGCAACTTTGCATCGCTGCTCGACCTCCATCACATCCTGCAGGCAGCCATGTTTCCTGAGCACGTACCAGCGCAGCGGCGGTTTCGCCTCACGCCTGACGACTACCGGCTCCTCTGGCGCTGCATGTCAGAGCTGCCTCGCCAAAGCAACTACCCGCGCTACCCCGAAAAAGACTACCCCGACGGGTACGTCAAATTTCTGATGTACGGTGACAGCAAGACGCGCATACCTGAGCACATCCGCATTTTCAACAAAGTGGGCAATGCCTACGGCTACCTCACTGACGTAGCGTACATCGTAGATTTTGAACATGGTGTGGAGTTCATGCTCAGTGCCACCATACACGTGAATGCCAACCAGATATACAACGATGGTATGTATGAGTACGACCAGGTGGGCTACCCTTTCCTAGGCGAACTGGGCAGAGCCGTTTATCAGTATGAGTTGAAAAGACCCCGAAAATTTCGCCCAGATTTGAGCCGATTTCGCTGAATAGCCTGTACATTTGAGGCAGTATTTGAGGTTTATTCAAGGAGAATAGCACGAGGCGCGTAGCCTTGTGCCTTCACATCAGCTCTTTTGGGCCAGCTTTATATGTATGCAATAAATTACCAGGTAAAACCATGACAACAGAAACTGCCTTCAAGCAGGAAATGCTTCGCAAAGAAGCCCTGCGTTACCATGAGCAAGGCCGCAGAGGCAAACTCGAAGTAGTAGCTACCAAGCCATTTCTTACCCAACACGACCTCAGCCTAGCCTACACGCCTGGAGTAGCCGCCCCTTGCCTGGCCATACACGAAGACCCCTCTGCAGTGCGCCGCTTCACCGCTAAGGGCAACCTGGTGGCCGTAGTGACCAACGGCACGGCAGTGTTGGGCCTGGGCGACATAGGCCCCATGGCCGGCAAGCCCGTCATGGAGGGCAAAGCCATTCTCTTCAAGAGATTTGCAGACGTGGATGTCTTTGACATTGAGCTGGACACACAAGACCCCGACGAAATCATCCGTACGGTGCAGATTCTGTCGCCTACTTTTGGCGGCATCAACCTTGAGGATATCAAGGCGCCGGAGTGTTTCTACATCGAAGAAAAGCTCAAGGAAACACTGGATATCCCTGTGTTTCACGACGACCAGCACGGCACAGCCATTATTTCCGGTGCAGCACTTATCAATGCACTGGAACTGGTGGGTAAACGCATCGAAGACATCAAAGTGGTGTTTTCCGGCGCTGGCGCTGCTGGTATTGCCTGCGCCAATTTTTACATCGCACTGGGAGTGCGCCCCGAAAACGTGTTCATGACCGACAGCAAAGGCGTGCTCTGGAAAGGCCGCGGAGATGAAGGCCGCAACCCCTATAAAGATCGCTTCTACCGCGACACCCCGGCGCGCACGTTGGAGGATGTGCTGAAAGGGGTAGATGCGTTCTGTGGAGTCTCTATTAAAGACTTACTCACCCCTGACATGGTGCGCTCCATGGCTGAGCGGCCCATCATCTTTGCCATGGCTAACCCTGACCCCGAAATTACCTACCCGGACGCCCGTGCCGCCCGACCCGACGCCATCGTAGCTACCGGCCGCAGCGACTACCCCAACCAGGTCAATAATGTGCTGGGCTTCCCTTTCATCTTTCGCGGCGCACTCGACGTAGAGGCCACTACCATCAATGAGGAAATGAAAATGGCCGCCGCCCATGCCCTGGCGCGCCTGGCTAAAGAAGACGTACCTGAAGAAGTCAAGCGCGCCTACGGCACCCCTAGCCTTAGCTTCGGGCCAGACTACATCATTCCCAAGCCCTTTGACCCCAGGGTGCTGGTGTGGGTATCGGCGGCGGTAGCTGAAGCGGCTATGGCCACAGGTGTGGCGCGTCGCCCCGTGGAGATAGAGGCCTACCGCGAGCAGTTGTTGGGCAAAGTGGACTGGTCGCGCGAGTTGATGCGCAAAATCTTCATTGCTGCCCGGAAAGACCCCCGCCGTATTGTCTTCCCCGAAGGCAATGATCCTAAGATCATCTGGGCGGCTGCCGAGGCTATGCGCGAGGGCATTGCTCGGCCCATTTTGCTGACCCGCGACCGCGAGGCTGTGCTGGCCATGTTTGAAGAACAGCGCCACGATCCTACGGGTATTGACATCATTGTGCCCAGGCAGTATCCTCAGCGCCAGGAGTTTGTGGATGCTTATCACCGCTTGCGCCAGCGCAAGGGCGTCACCCACATGAGTGCCGAAAATGACATGCGCAACCACTTTTACTTCGGCGCCATGATGGTACAACAAGGCCATGCCGATGGCATGGTGGCGGGCATTACTGTCAACTATCCAGAGGTGCTTCGGCCTGCTTTGCGCATCTGTGGTACGCGCCCCGGTGGCAAACTCGTAGCTGGTATGTATCTCATCCAGTATCAAAACCAAATGTACGTGCTCTCTGACTGCGCGGTCAACATTACGCCTACGGCAGAAGACCTGGCCGAAATCGCAATTATGACTGCCGACCAGGTGCAGCGCATGCAGTTTGAGCCACGTATTGCCATGCTCTCGTTCTCCAACTTTGGCTCGGTGCGCGTACCCGAAACCGAAAAAGTAGCCCAAGCCGTAGAAATGGTCAATTGCCAGCGCCCTGATCTGATGTGCGACGGTCCCATCCAGGCCGATACTGCACTGGACATGGAGTTGCTGCACGAGCATTTCCCGTTTACCCGCCTTGCCAAGCGGCCTAATGTGTTGATCTTTCCCAACCTGGACTCGGCCAACATTAGTATGAAATTGCTGCGCAAGCTGAGTACGGCTCAAAATATTGGGCCGATCATCGTAGGCTTAGACAAGCCTATCCACCTGGTGACTCGAGATACAGAACTCAACAACATCGTGAACATCACCGCCATAGCCTGTGTGGACGCCCAGGAACGCAATCATCGGGGGGCGTAAACCAGATTTTGGGCATAGGTGTTCTGGCTCAAAAGTTATTATAGTAATGCCATGCAATTTAAAACCAATATCAATTGTAGCAACTGCGTGCGCGCCGTCACGGCGTTTCTCAACGAAGTACCTGGTATTGTACACTGGGAAGTGGATACTGCTAACCCAGACAAAATACTGATAGTGGAAGGATCAGGCGTAGATGCCCGCCAGGTAGTAGCCGCTGTGCAGGAAGCCGGCTTTGACATTGTAGAGATTGAGGCTGTTTGAGTATTATGGTCAGACCTCGTAGGGGCAGTTTTCCACGCACTCAATCAAGCGCGACACATCCAGCTGGCGCAGCGAGTAATACATGCTTCGGCCCTCGCGCTCTACCTGAAGGATGCCTTTTTGGCGCATGGTTTGTAGGTGATGCGATACCAGCGACTGCTCGCTTTGCAGCATATCGCACAGTTCTGTCACCGATAAGCGGCCATATTGATCCAGCAGTTGTACAATGCCCAGGCGAAGTGGGTGCGCAATGGCTTTGAGTACATCAGCTATACGCTCAATTTTAGCTACGTCTTTGGCGTTGGAGGTGGCTATGGTATCGGCAGTCATTGTGGCGGTTATTGTTAAAAGTTATCCTGGAAACCCGTCCTGTGCCGATTTGGTTTAAAATCCGATAGAGATAGTGGAGAAATAAATCCACTTCCAAAGGTATGGCGTTTTTGCCATAGTTGAACGCGGTTTGCTTTGGAAAAGCGTGTACATTGGCGCTTGAAACAATTTTCTGCCATGCCATTCACTTTATTGATAGACGAACCGCACCCCTTCCTGCAGGAAGCGCTGCCTGCTATGGGGCTAAAAGTACATGCCTGCTACACTGCATCGCGCCAGGAAATATTGGCCATGTTGCCGAAGTTTGTTGGTGTTGTTGTGCGTAGCCGCCTGAGCATAGACCGCGAGTTTTTAGACAGTGCCCCCGCCCTGCGCTTCATTGCCCGCGAAGGTGTGGGCGTGGAACACATTGACACCGAATACGCGGCTCAAAAAGGCGTGGCAGTGCTCACCTCGCCCGAGGGTAGTTGCCATACAGTGGCAGAGCACACGCTAGGATTGCTGCTGTGCCTGATGAATCACCTGGCTCGCGCCGACCAACAGGTGCGTCAGGGGCAATGGCTGCGCGAGCCCAATCGCGGGTATGAAATCCGTGGCAAGACCGTGGGTATACTGGGCTACGGCAATATGGGACGGGCCTTTGCCCAGCGCTTGCAAGGCTTTGACTGCCGAGTCATTGCCTACGACAAGTACAAAACCCACTACGCCGACGCGTATGCCGAAGCCGTGGACTTGCCTGGACTCCAGCGCGAAAGCGATATCCTGAGCATACACATTCCGTACATGCCTTCCAATCACCACTTCATCGGCGAGGACTTTCTGGAGGCATTTGCCAAGCCCATTTTCCTTGTAAATACTGCCCGCGGCCTGGTATTGGATACTGCCGCCCTGGTGCGCCATTTGCAGAGCGGTCAGGTGCGCGGCGCCGCCCTCGATGTGTTGGAATACGAAGAAACCTCTTTTGACTTTCTGGATTTTCCCTCGCTGCCGGCGCCTTTCCAATATCTGCGCCAGGCCGACAACGTGGTGCTCTCGCCGCACATAGCAGGCTGGAGCTTCGAATCCAAACTGGCACATGCACAGGTGCTGGCCGAAAAAATCCGACAGTGGATAGAAGAAGGGGGTCTTCGCTAGTGCCAGAAAGTGCTTTGCCAATACAATACCAAGGTGTTTTTTTTCGATTATCAACCCAATGATCCATCACTTGCGTCCATACATTCAGCACTACGCTTGGGGCGGTAGGGTATTTCTGCCGGCGCTATTGGGCTTGCCCGTGCCACAGGAGCAGCCTTTTGCCGAGCTTTGGATGGGCGCACATCCGGCTGCACCTTCTACTATCTTAGGCAAAAAAGCACAAGAGCTACCTTTGACGGAATACATCCAGGCGGATTTAACTGGTCATCTTGGCCAAGAGGTTGCCGCGCAATTTGACGGGCAGTTGCCCTTTTTGTTTAAACTGCTCGACGTACAGCAGATGCTCTCCATACAGGTACACCCTGATAAAGCCCGTGCTAAGGCAGGATTCCAGCGCGAAAACGAATTGGGCATACCGCTCCAGGCAGCGCATCGGGTATTTAAAGACCCCAACCACAAGCCGGAAATCATGGTAGCCCTCTCGGAGTTTTGGTTGTTGCATGGGTTTCGGCAACCGCAGGACATCCAGGCGCAATTGGCCAGCCGGAAAACCTTGCGGCCTTTATTGGCACATTTTTCGGCAGGAAACATCGAGGCGCTGTACCGCTATGTGATGGAGCTGCCTCAGGAGGAGGTAGATACCTTGCTACAACCGCTGCGCGACGAACTGGCGCCTCGCGCGGCTGGGTTTGCCCAGTCGTCTCCTGATTATTGGGCATGGCGTGCTTTCCAGCAATTTGAACTGCCCGGGGGGCATTTCGACCGCGGTATTTTTTCTATCTATCTGCTCAACCTGGTAAGGCTACAGCCAGGGGAAGCTATTTTCCAGGCGGCTGGCGTTCTGCACGCTTATCTGTGTGGCCAAAATGTAGAGCTGATGGCCAACTCTGACAACGTGTTTCGCGGAGGGCTTACGCCAAAGTACATCGCCGTGCCTACACTGCTGGAGCATCTGAATTTTGACCCCGTGATTCCTCATATCATCCAGCCCCAACCACAAAATACTTGGAAGACAGTATATCCTGCGCCGGTGGAGGATTTTGAGCTCTTTTGTATCCAACTCCAGGCCAGCCGGCGAGTGGCCGATAACAGTGGCTTTAGCCCCCAAATATGGGCGGTGCTTCAAGGCGAAATTCAGACGGGCGAAGGCAGTGTCTTTCAGCGTGGCGACACCCTTTACATAGACCCCCACACTGCTTGGGAAATTACTTGCAAGGCAGATGCGGTCATCTATGGTGCAGCAGTACCAGCAGCCACTGTCGCTCGGCACTAAATCAAGCGCCTCACGCTGGTGTCTTGGGTCAACACATAGCTGCCATCAGGTAGGAGGGCCAGTTTTTCCAGCAGGTTCAGCCCGGGGGTTTTGCCTGGCTCAATGCTGCCCAGGTCGGCCTCAAAGCCCAGGGCGAGGGCACCGTTGAGGGTAGCCCATTTCAATAGTGTTTCAAAAGACACAAAGGACTGGTAGCGGGCTATGGTTTTCATTTCTTCTAGTATGGAGAGTTGCCAGTTGGAGCTAAGGCTATCGGTGCCGATACACACGCGCGCCTGGGCATCCAGGAAGTAGCGGTACTGCGGCAGCCGGTTTTCGATGTAGAGATTGGCGTTGGGGCAGGTAGCCCAAAATACGTGCTTGCTCCAGGCATGGGCAGCGGCAATGTCCTCTTGCTGAGTGAGAGTATTGTGCACAAAGAGCGTGCGCTGGGCGGGGTTGAGGTGTGTCATGGCATAGTGAATGGAGGTTTGGCCAGTAGGCTGGAAGTGATGCAAAGGTTTTTGAAAACCGGCAAAAAACTCTGGGAATCCGCCGCCTTTGCACCGAAAGAGTTCATCTTCGTGTGGAGTTTCCTGGTTGTGAATGCTTACTGTGGCGTCGGGAGAGTTCAGTTGGCCAATGAGCCGAAACAGCCTTGGCGACACCGTGTAAGGCGCGTGAGGTACAGCGCTTTTGCGATTGCCGTGCTTTGTGCTTTGGCCTTCCCACACTGGCAGATAGTGCCGGAACATGGCTTCGGCATGATCGTCTTGCAGGAAGTCAAACATTTCCACAAAGGTGTAGTAACGCATCCGGCTGCGATCTTTGGCGGCAGTTGTGTCCAGTTTATTTGAGATGTCGCCTACAGCAGTAATGCCTGCCTCGTACATATCGGTATCGGCTTTGGAAATGGCGTGCAGTATCTCTTCTTGAGGGATGTCGCGGAGAGTTACTACGTCTTGCAAAAAGGGCAGCAACCCAACACCGGTGGCAATCCTGCCTTTTAGGTGCGAAAGTTCGAGGTGGCAATGAGCATTGATAAACCCAGGAACAATGATGCCCCGAAAGATTTGCACAGTAGTAATGTCGTGCCGGTGGCGCGGTTCTACGGCCAGTACCTTGCCTTGCTCATTGGTAATGACCACACCTTGTGGCACAGGCGGCCCAGCAACGGGAAAAATGCAGTCAGCGCTGAATTTGTACATGAGTGAGTTTATCGAAGCAATTTTCTCCCCCACCAAAGCACCTGGAAGCCATAAATGCCCAGCCACACCAGCAGAGCGGCAAAGGAGAGCGCGCCAAGCGCTGCGTAGGGTTTTACTATCCTAAGATTGATAAAGAAAAATTCATAACATACAAAGTCGGCTACCACAAATACCACATGTACGCAAAACAGCAATAAGAAAAAGCGAATGAATTGTCGCAAGTAGGCCGTCAGGCGGGCTTCCGTGCAATTACTCAACCGCTGTGTCTTTTGCTTGACGTAGCGCCAGGCAAAATACAGGTAGGCAAAAAATGTACCCAGGTACAGGGCTTGCTCCAGCGCCCCGAAAAACGGGTTGAAGAAACGTCGGCCCACCTGGCTTTTCCAGGTGACGTCAGTGAAAAACATGACTACAAAAAAAATGAACTGCATCAATGGCAGAATAAAATGCTTGAAGTCAGTGGGTTTGAAGCGGTAGCTAGGGTAGAGCGACAACTTGACGTGGTAAAACAGCAGCGGCGGAAAAGCCAGCGTAAAGTAAATGGGCAGAAAATGCCATTGTGGATGCCGTTCACAGAAGCCGGTGAGCACCATCAGGTTGTGGGCCAGGGTGGCGCCAAAAGTCAGCAATAGCATGCCGTAAAAGCAGTTGGCTCTGCGCTCACCAGTGCGCCGGAAAAAGTACAATACACCTATGAATAGCCCCTGCGCCATGCTCAAGGCCATGGTAGCCAAAAATAGATAGTAAAGTATAGTTTCCAGGTTCATACCGGGTTTTTATTCCTCGGCTAGTAGGGCAGCGCCAAACACGCCGGCGCTGTCGCCCAGTTCAGGTTTGAGAAAGGGGGTGTCCAGCCTAGGGTTGAACACATGCCGGCGCACAGATTCTATGCCCTCGGGCGAGTACAGGAGGTCAATATTGCCCACGCCGCCACCAATGACTACCGCATCAGGGTCAAGGATGTTGATGACATAAGCAATGGCCTTGCCCCAGTATTCGATGAGGCGGTTTAGGGTTTGGGCTGCAGCGGGGTCTTCGCCTTCGTGGCTGCGGCTTACGATTTCAGCCAGTTTTATCTTGGCACCGCTCAAGCTAGCGTAATAGCGCTCCAGCGCCGGCCCGGATATAATGGTTTCCACGCAGCCGACGCGCCCGCAGTAGCACAGACCACCGGATTCGTGCAGAAAGTTATGCCCCCACTCGCCGGCTATGCCCTGCAAGCCGTTAATGACTTTGCCGCGGATAACGACGCCACCGCCCACGCCGGTGCCCAGGATGACGCCAAATACCACTTTGGCATCGGGATGCTTGCGCTTGACTACCCCAAACCGCGCTTCGGCTACAGCAAAGCAGTTGGCATCGTTGGCCATAAACACCGGCATGCCAAGGGCAGCCTCCAGATCGCGATGCAGTGGTTGGTGGTTCAGCGCAGTGGTATTGCAGTTTTTCATTAGTTGGGTAGGCGGATCTATCGCGCCCGGCGTGCCAATGCCGATGCACGAAGCTTTCAACCCCGAAGCAGCTTCCAGCAACCCCATCAGTTTTTTGATTTGCCCGATGATGTGTTCGTAGCCGCCTTCTTGTTCAGTGGGTACGCGTAGGCGAGCCAGTACATTAGGCTTTTGTGCACTTTCAATAACGACGCCCTCTATCTTGGTGCCGCCTAGGTCTATGCCCCAAAGTGGTTTCATGTTTGGTCAAAGTTGATTCTTGCAGGTTTTTGGCTCGGGCGATAAAATTATAACTTCTGCCTTAATCAATAGCCGTTTTTTTGACGAAACCCGACACCGGTGCATAAAAGTAGCGCCCGTCAGAGCCAAATACCGCATAGCTTACCTACATTTGCCCGATTGACAGAATCAAGCGGCAAATGGAATCAACGGCAATCATGCGTTCGGAAGTGGTGGCCTCCGTGGAAAAACATGTCGTGCGTTTGTTGAAAGACAAACTCGACAAACAACTTTGCTACCACAACCTACAGCATACCCTGGCCGTGCGCGACGCTGGCCTGGAGTTGGGCACCAAAGCTACACTCTCCGTAGAAGATATGGAGATCCTGGAGTTAGCTGCCCTGCTGCACGATACAGGTTTTACAGAAACTTATACGGGGCATGAAGAGGTGAGTTGCCGCATTGCAGAAGACTTGCTGGGGGCCTTGAGCTACCCTGCCGACAAGACCGCCCGGGTACTGGCCTGCATTGCTGCTACCCGTATCAGCAGCCAGCCCGAAACCTTACTGGAAATGGTGCTGCGCGACGCCGACCTGGCTCACCTAGCCTCCGACGACTACCTCAGGGCCGTAGAAACCCTGCGCAAGGAGTGGAAAACCTTCCTGGGCGAAAACTATACCGACCAGGAGTGGTATGAGCTCAACCACAAGTTTCTTAAAAGCCACAGCTATTACACTCATGCTGCTCGCGAGTTATGGGATGCCCAGAAAGCTGCTAACCAAAAAGCACTCAAAAAATTGGTCAAAGTGCACAGTGCCGAGACCAATGCCGACGATGGTCGCGTCACTAGCACACGCAGCGCCCAGATGATGTTCAAAACCGCCCTGCGCAACCATATTGACCTGAGCAATCTGGCCGACAACAAAGCCAATATCATGCTCAGTATCAATGCCATCATCATCACCATAGCCATGCCGCTGGCAGCTACCTACGTCAAGCAAAATCATTACTTGCTGGCGCCCATGACCACACTGCTGGCTACTTGCCTGAGTTCCATGTTCTTTGCTACTATGGCTACCCGCCCGATCAAAATGACGGGCTACACCCACAAGGAAGCCATTGAGCAGGGGCAGGCTAACCTATTCTTCTTTGGCAATTTCTTCAAAATGTCCTTCGAAGAGTACCGCAAGGGCATGCTTTACATAGCCAACAACGAAAAACGCCTGGACAGCGCCATCCTGCGAGACTTGTTCTTCCTGGGCAAGTCCCTAGGCCGAAAGTACACCCAACTGCGCACTTGCTACACCGTGTTTCTCAGCGGCATAGGCCTCACCGTACTGGTTTTTGCACTTAGCTACTTGCTGTTCTCTTAAATTTACACCAAGCGCCCTTCAAATACCAGGCGCTTGAGATAGAAATTGTAAAAAAACACTACGCCAGCCGATACTAATTTGGTCACAGGCTGGTGCGCCGCAAAAAAGTCTAGTTGTGAAAGGCCATAAATGAGCAGTGTACTCAGCCCCAGACCGCCCGCCGATACCAGCACTGACAGCGCAAACGCCCGCCAGGGCTTGCCGCGCAACTCAAACACAAATCGCTTGTGTAACAGAAAATTGACTACAACCCCACACGGATATGAGATAAGGTTGGATGCCACCGGCGAAAATACTTTATCAACCAGCAATAGATACACGGTGTAGTCCACGCCAGTGGCTACTGCTCCAGTCATAGCAAAGCGCAGTTTCATCCAAAACAACTGCCGCAGCCGGCTCCAAAGGTACTTCCAATGCATGGGCCGGCAAGTTCGCAAGGAAATGGGAATTGCACACGGGAAAAGTGCACAGCAACTGCTAGGTCGGAAGGTTTACTTCAACCCGCCAAGTTTTTGTGCACTACATCTGTAAATCATGCACAAAACCTTGCGTCACTCAGTACATAATGGTCGTTAAGCTAGCTCATGCAAATGAACTTTTAGAAAATGTAATCATCAGTCAATCCATCTTAAAAGCAGCTCCCGGCAATCCTCTTATCCAACTTTATCCAACTCAGGTTTTTAGTAACCGCAGCCATTCAACATGCAGATTTTTTTTATCCAGGCGTGAGACCTGGCATAGATGTGCTTCCGCCGGCAAGCGGGCAAAGCTAGGTGGCAACGTGACAACGCGATACAATCCTGCATAGGCACTATGATAAAGGAATGAATACCATAAAACTTACATTTTTGCGCTTTTTAAAAACGATGGCAATACTGTTTTTTTCGTATTTTTGCCTTGAGGGGCAAACATAATACCCCGTGGTGCTCTCTGCCCTTTTGATTATCGGGAGTGCAGCACAATGCCATAAAATAAAAACACATCCGATATGCGATGCCGCTTGGTAATACTATGCGCCGTAGTGGTGGTCAGTGCCCAAGCCCAGTTCGAAGATGCCTGGGAATGGGAAAAACTCGTGCAACGCGAAGCAGAATACAAAGGCTCTTACTTAAACGTACCCAAAAATCTCAATACACTTCATTACGACATCAAGTACCACCGCATGGAGTGGCAGGTCTCGCCGCTGGTTCGGCACATCAGCGGCGCCATCACTACTTACTTCAAGCCACTGACGGCAGGGTTCAACAAGATATACTTTGATCTGCACACCGCGCTGACAGTGAGTGCAGTACAGTATCACGGCACAAACTGCACCTTCTCACAGCTATCCAGCCATGAGCTGATGATCAATCTGCCGGCTACTTTGCCTGTAGCCGTATTGGATTCCGTTACCGTTCACTATGCCGGAGTACCGCCCAGCACTGGCTTTGGCTCGTATGCCACTCAGAACGTTTGCTCTGGCTCAGTACCCGCCATGTGGACGCTGTCGCAACCATACGGTGCTCGCGACTGGTGGCCATGCAAACAAGACCTTAACGACAAGGCTGATTCCATAGACGTCTATATCACTACACCGGCTGCGTACTATGGCGTGGCCAATGGCGTGCTAGTTTCCACGACCACTTCAGGTGGCAATAAAACCTATCACTGGCAGCATCGCTACCCTATTCCGGCCTATTTGGTAGCTATTGCAGTGTCTAACTACAGTGTACATGCCACTACGCTTACACTAAGCAGCGGCAGCATTCCTATGGTCAACTACCTATATCCTTGCAACGCCACACCAGCCACAACTATCAATGCCACACTCCAGCCCATTATGCAGTTGTTTGTCAACCTGTTTGGCCCATATCCCTTTGCAAATGAAAAGTATGGACACGCGCAGTTTGGCTGGGGTGGTGGCATGGAGCACACCACGGTAAGTTTTATGGGGGGCTGGTCGCACCTTCTCATTGCACACGAGCTAGCTCACCAGTGGTTTGGCGATCAGGTCACCTGTGGATCCTGGGAAGATATCTGGCTCAATGAAGGCTTTGCTACTTACCTGGAAGGCATGACCTACGAGCATGGGCTGGGGCCAAATACCTGGGCCAACTGGAAACAAAGCAAAATAAACGCCGTCACTAGCCAACCTGGCGGTTCTGTATGGGTGAATGACACCACCAGTGTGAGCCGAATATTTGATGGAAGACTGACCTACAGCAAAGGTGCCCTGCTACTCCACATGCTGCGTTGGAAGCTGGGCGATACCCATTTCTTCCAGGCTGTAAACAACTACCTTAACGACCCGGCATTGGCTTACGGCTATGCCCGAACTCAACATTTCAAAGCGCATTTGGAAGCTGTCAGCGGTCAGAATCTCGACGAGTTCTTCGCCGATTGGTACTACGGCCAGGGCCATCCCATTTACACTATACAATGGTCGCAAAACAGCGCCAAGCTGCTCACGGTGCAAATCTTTCAAACGCCTTCGCATCCATCGGTGTCGTTTTTCAACATACCCGTGCCAGTGCGCTTCAGCGGAGGCAGCCAGAGCCAGACTCTTATCTTTGATCCCGTTGCCAATGGCCAGACTTTTACCCAGCAGCTCTCCTTTTTCGTCTCTTCTGTAGAATTTGACCCTGAGCGCTGGCTCTGTGCCAAAAGCAGCATCGTTATGCCAGTGGAGTTAGCGGAACTCAAAGCTGTCTGGGACGGTAGTGCCGTACAAATCACCTGGACTACCGCTACTGAAACGAACAACCACGGCTTCGAAATCCAGCGCCTGAGTGAATATGACCTGCTGCAAATTTGGCAACCCATTGGCTGGCAAGACGGCCAGGGTACCAGCTTTGTGCCGACTCACTATGAATGGACGGACGAAAAACCCGGCCCTGGTATGAACTACTACCGGCTGCGGCAAGTGGACTTCGACGGCGCAGAGGAGTTTTCTCGTATAGTGAGTGTCCAGGTACCCACAGCAGATGGCAGGTTGAAGATTTTTCCCAACCCTGCACAAGGCGAGGCATGGGCGGAATTGCCCATACTGGCCCAAAATACCGTGTGGGAGCTTTATGATGCAGCAGGACGCTTGGTCATGATGCAGCACTGGCCAGAGCCGCTGCAGCGCCGTCAGTTGTCCTTGCATGCACTGCTGCCAGGCGTGTATGCGGCAGTGCTGCGCCTTGACCGCGGGCAGACCTGGAGGCAAAGGCTGGTTTTGAGATGACGCTCCGGCCTACGGTTAATCCTTGTAGGGGTCGTATACCTCAGCCGGTGCCATGGCCACGCCGATGGGGCGTAGGCGATGCACAACTTCAATGGTACCGCGATGCTGTTCGAGTACTTCCTCCAGAGGCTTGTAGCATTCGGGGGCTTCGTCGGGTGCGCCGCCGCGTAAGCTGATACCGCGCTGCTTAAGCAGTTTTTTTACATTGCCCCAGCGCACCACGCCTTCTGAAAGGTACTCCAGCTTGCCGTTTTTCCAGCGGCGCTTGCCAGCGGCCTGCATGCGGCTCAACACGCGCCCCGCACCATGTACAGTAGAGTAAAGACCGTTGCGGCTCTGCTCGCTGTCCACGCCGCGAATGATGACGGACACTTCGGCCATGTTGGCACCAATAAAGCCGTACTGTCCCGGGAAAGCCGGTGTAGCCCCCTTGCGCACTACGTAGTATTTTTGCCCGAAGTGCTCTTCTTCCCAAAGGAAGTTATGGTGATTGTGCACTTCAAATACGGCGCGTGTGCCCAGGATTTCCAGCACCTTGTCCACCACAATATCGCGGCCGGCATAGGCATACTCGCCAGCTATCTGTATGGCAGCTAGGTAGTCTTGCCCCAGCTCGCTGTGTGCCTCAAAGAGGATAGGGGGGGCATGCATACCTCGCTCCGGTGCATGCTCCTCAAAGCGCTTGCCCTGCGACAGAGCAATGAATCCTGTAGTAGTTTTATGGCCGAAGCCGCGCGAGCCAAAGTGCACGCCAATCCAGAGCCAGCCTTCTTCGTCTTGGAAAAGGTCAATGAAGTGGTTGCCAGCGCCCACGGTGCCCAATTGTTCGGAAGCCAGATGAAGCAGAGCGCGCTGTGGCTTGAAGGGTGCCTGGGCAATGTGGTCGAGCACCGGATGATCCACTGGCTTGGGGTTGGGGCGGCCTATGCCGAAGCCAATCTGGCGGAAAATTTCGTCCATGATTTTTTCCAGGTCCACGTCAGCAGCGCGGATGGGGGTCTGGCAGGCCTTGTTGCCGCAGGCGATATCGAAGCCCACACCGGAGAGGCTGATTTTATCCTGATAGGCTACTACCCCTCCAATAGGGTGGCCATAGCCAACGTGAGCGTCGGCGGTGAGCACGGCGCGGTCTTCGGGCGTGGTCAGGCAACGCTTGAGTTGGTTAATGGCAGCTTTGTCAATCAGTGATTCTCCAAAAATAGTAAAGGACACGACAGAATGTTTAGGTTTAAGCAAATAATGTGGCGGCGAACTTTTTAAACAGCTAAATAGCAAATAACGGAAAAATTCCTTATGATGACTCTCTAATCAACGCACTGGAAGCGCGCCAGGCACCTTTTCTGTGCGCGTTACTCTTCTGTGTGGCATTATGTGCGCCTGTTTTTCTGCTGTTGACGACAAAAGTGCAGCTAGTATTGCTAATTTTGCATGTTTTCAGAGCAGTTGCTGGTGAAGAATCTCATTCCGCATTTTATACAAGAACAGTGTCTCAAGGGCAAAACGAGCGGGCAGCTACAAGCATACACGCTGTTTGCCGACCTCTCTGGCTTCACAGCGCTCACCGAGCACCTCATGGCGCAGGGTACTCGCGGCGCTGAGCAACTGTCTCTTGCTCTAAATGATATCTTTAGCCCATTAGTGCGCTTGGTGTACAGCCGGGGTGGTTTTATCCCCTACTTTGCAGGCGATGCTTTTCTGGCCATTTTCCCCGCACATCACCCTCGCGCTACTGGTGCAGGGTTTATCCAAACGGCAGCGATGGCTCGCAACCGGTTTGCCGGCAAGGGCTTTCATTTTGGTGGGTTTCCCATTTCTATTAAGATTGGCTTGTCCTATGG
Organism: uncultured Saprospiraceae bacterium; assembly: GCA_938015595.1. Taxonomy (GTDB): domain Bacteria; phylum Bacteroidota; class Bacteroidia; order Chitinophagales; family Saprospiraceae; genus UBA2329. The sequence goes on from CALLPI010000004.1 coordinate 102,924, forward strand.
CACGGTAGAGTGGGGTATTGTAGGGCAGCAACCGCGGGCTTTTTATTTTCGGGGAGCGCCAGTGGAGCACTGCGCCGATGGGCAGATGGAAGCCGGCAATCTCGAGATTGTACTGGACAAAGCCTTGCATCGTCTGGTGGAGAGCAATGGCTTTGTGTATCAGGACATAGGCGAAGGGTACAAAAAACTGCTGGATACGCCCTTAGTAAAAACTGCACCCGGTAAACCTGCAGAGCTGCCTGCTCTCCAAGAGCAGATATGCTTGCAATTTCTGCCAGAAGAGGTGCTCCGCTTCAATCAGCAGGGCGAATTTCGCACCGTAGTAGCGGTTTTCCTGGCGTTTATCGGCACCGATACGCATGAACTACTTGACCGCTTTGCAACCATTGTGCTGAATCAAACCCGCAATTTTTCCGGTTATTTCAAAGAGATTGACTTCAGCGACAAAGGCGGCCTCATGGCTATCTTTTTCGGCGCGCCCGTGTCGTTTGAAAACAATGTGAGCCGCGCCCTGGAGTGCCTGTACGCCATCCAAGCCGAGGCAGAGCCCCTCCGTGCGCAGTCGGCCTTGCAGTTTAAGGCAGGTGTGACCATAGGTACGGCCTACACAGGTATTGTAGGTGGCGTGGAGCGCTGTCAGTATGCTGCTGTGGGCAATCGGGTAAACCTCGCTGTGCGCCTCATGAGCCAGGCCAACTGGGGTGAAGTGCTGGTAGATAACGAGATTGTCAAGAACCGTCAGTATCGTTTCTTGTACCAAGGCAATATCAAGTACAAGGGTATAAAGGATAGCGTGCCTACTTTTTTGCTCCAGGGGCGCAACAGGGAGTACCAGCAAAGCAGTACTGGCCCTTTAGTAGGGCGCGCCAAAGAGATGAAGGCGCTGCTGGACTTTGCCACGCCGCTTTTTGACGGGCGCTGCGCTGGTGTGGTACTGTTGCTGGGCGAAGCCGGAGTGGGCAAAACCCGCCTGAGCCACGAGTTGCGCAAAGTACTGCTCCACAATAAAGTAGCCCAATGGTACACCGGGGCTGCCGACCAAATCTTGCGCAAGCCCCTGAACGTCTTCCTGTTTTTCTTGCGCAATTACTTTGGGCAGTCATTTGAGGCTACTGCCTCGGAAAATCGCGCGTACTTTGAAAGCCGCTTCGAGGCGCTCGTACAAGCGCTGGCACAGCAGCGCCCCCCGGGTTATGCCTCGCTACTACGAGAACTGCAGCGCCTGCATTCTGTGCTGGCCGCCTTATTGGGGGTCTACTACCCCAACTCCCTCTGGGAGCAATTGGATGCCAAAGGCCGATACGACAACACCCACCAAGCCATTTTGCACTTGCTGATGGTAGAGGCGGCCTTGCACCCGTTTGTACTGGAAATAGAGGACGCACACTGGCTAGACGACGAGTCTGCAGAATTGTTGCACGATCTGGTCCGGCGCCTTAGCCGCATGCCGATACTCCTGCTCATCACTTCGCGCTACCTGGAAGACGGTCGGGAGCCAGACCTCCTGCCTAAGGAACTGCTGGAGCACCAGGGTTTACCTTTGTTGACATTGCCAGTATTGCCGCTTGATGCAGAGGCCGTTGGGCATTTTGCCGAGTTGCACCTCCACGGCAAGATAGCACCAGCTTTCCACGAGCAGTTGCTACGCCACACCAATCACAATCCCTTTTACGTGGAGCAGGTGTTGGGGTATTGCATAGAGCGCAATCTGTTGCGCCAGGAAAACGGCGTGTGGCACGTAGCCGCCCACGATATTGACCTCTCCGGCTCCATACAGTCTATCCTGACTGCCCGCATTGACCAGCTCTCCGCCCTCACCCGCGAAACCGTTAAAGCCGCCGCCGTCATTGGCCGAGAGTTTGAAGTACCTATACTCAGCGAGGTTATGAATCACCAGGAGGAGTTTGCCCAGGCTAATGGCAATACCCAACTGCTGCTTCAGGAGCAGATCAAAACTGCCGAGCGCGGCCAGATTTGGCAAGCGCTAACGGAACTGCGCTACATCTTTCGACACTCCCTGCTGCGCGAAGCCGCCTACAACATGCAACTTCGCTCCCGCCTGAGCCAACTGCACGCCCTCATTGCTCAAGCCATCGAGCAATTGCACGCTCACGACCTGCACGAGCGCTATGCCGACCTGGCCTTTCACTACGAGCAAGCTGGCATCATGGAAAAAACTTGCGAATATCTGCTCAAAGCTGCCGATTTTGCCCGCAGAAACTATCAAAACCAGCAAGCGCTGGGTTACTATGACAAACTTATACAGCTCCTGCCCCGCAAAGCCGACCCTGCGCAGGTTATCAAAACCCACATACGCCGAGGTAAGGTGCTGGAGCAAATTGGCCGCTGGGACGAATGCCGTCAAAGCTATACTCGCGCCCTGCGTGCTGCCCGGCGCGCCCAGTACCCGCTACTGCTGGGGCAGGCCCTCAACCACCTGGGGCAGGTACTCTTACTACAAGGTGATTATGCTGGTGCGCTCAAGCATTTCCAAAAAGCCGCTAACCTTTTTGAAGCGCAAAACGAACCCATCGGTATGGCCCACGTATATGGCAACCTTGGCAACCTATACTTCCGCCAAGGGCAATACCATGATGCCAAGCAATACTTCAGTAGGAGTATTGCTACTACCCGACAGGCCGACTCCGGCACCATCAGTGCGCAAACTGTTGCCCAGTTAGCCCTGGCTCATATGAACCAAGGCGACTACGAACAGGCAGTGCGCACTATCGAAGAGCAAATACCCCTATCCCAACAACTCCAAGACAAACCCGGCTTGGCTTCCCTCTACACTAACCTCGGCATCATTTATTTTGAAAAAGGCGATCTTGAACGCGCCCTCCACAGCCACCAGGAAGGACTGGCCCTGAGCGAAGCCTTGGGCAACAAAATGCTCATGGCCATCAACATTGGCTGCACCGGCAGCGTGTACGAGCGCCAAGGTAACTACACCCTGGCTATGCAGCATTTTGTACGCGACCTCGAAATCGTAGAAGAACTCGGCGACAAGCAAGGCACGGCCATTGCCCTCAATCTCATCGGCGAGCTTCTCTGTTACATGGGGGAATTCGGCCAAGCCATTGACTACCTGCAAAAAAGCCTCATGCTGTGCGAACATCTTGGCTACCGCAAAGGCCAAGCTAAAGCGCTCAACACCCTAGGCAATATTTTCTACTTCACCGGCCAACTCCAGCGTGCACTCCAACATTATGACCAAGCCATAGCACTCACCCGCCATATTGACGCCAAATGGGTGCTCGCTACCAGCCTCATGGAAAAGGGCTTGGTGCTGGCCGAACTCCAACAAGCTGAAGCGCTGCATCAAGTAGTCGGCGAAGTACTGGCAATGGCTAATGCCTTGAACAGCACCGATCTGGCTTTTGAGGCTCATATCCTTCAAGCCAAAGCCCAGCACCTGCAAGGCTATCAACAGCAAGCCATACAAATCCTCCAGGGGCTAGACGGCTTGGCGCATACCCTGGCCCAACAGGCCGCGCTTTGCTTTGAGCGCTATTTGCTTATGCCTCATGAAGAGCAACTCCGCCTCCAGGCACTGCAATTATACCGACAGTTGTACGACCAAACGCCCAAGTTTTTGTTCAAGCATCGGATGGAAATACTGAACTGATGGCGCTTAAGCCTGTAAGATCAGTACTCGCAAAAGTTACACTTAGCAACATTAAGTTTTGTGCATGATTTACAGGTGTGGTGTACAAAACTTGGAAAGTCAAAGTATAGTATGCACATTGCTACCGGCAAAAAAATTTACAACAATATCCCTGCGCGTCTGTTTGTCATATGTTATTTTATGAAAATCTTCAATCTAACCCAATGACAAAGACTCTGCTCAACGGCAATGGCCACCACGCCCCACATCGCGTGCACAACGGCCATGCCCCCTACTCTAGCCCCGCTCAGGAGGCCGATCTGGAAACACCTCTGCGCTCGGATGCCTTTGTAATGGATAACAATGAGAAAATGGACATCATAGAGAGGCACTTCCGGATCATCATGGATACCCTGGGACTGGATATGACCGACGACTCGCTCCGAGATACCCCCCGCCGCGTGGCCAAGATGTTCGTTAAAGAGATTTTTTCTGGTCTCGACCCCCAAAACAAGCCCTCCATATCGCTTTTCAACAATAAGTACCAATACCGCCAGATGCTGGTAGAGCGCCATATCACAGTCAAGTCGTTCTGCGAGCACCACTTCCTGCCTATCCTGGGCGTGGCACACGTGGCATACTTCTCCTCCGGGCAGGTCATCGGCTTGTCTAAGCTCAACCGCATTGTGGAATACTACGCCCGCCGCCCTCAGGTGCAAGAGCGCCTTACCATGCAGATTGCCCACGAACTCAAGCGTGTGCTGCAAACGGAAGACGTAGCCGTGTATATTGACGCCCGCCATTTGTGTGTAGAGATGCGCGGTGCCGAGCATGAGCACTGTTCCACCGTCACTACGGAGTACTCTGGCAGGTTCCTGGAAGATAACGTGCGGGCTGAGTTCTTGCAGGCCATTCGCGAGCGTTGATGAGTATAAACAAAAGAGCTGTCCTCCCTTTGGAAGACAGCCCCTGTACAATGCTAACCAGGCATGCTATTTACTCATTGCTTCACAAACTTGGTTTTGTGCTGAAAACTCCCCGACTGGATGGCCACGATGTACATTCCAGCCGGCAAGTGCTGGATGTTCACTGGTATAGTGTGCTGTTGGGCAGATGAACTCAGGCGCATAGTATCTACTGGCCGGCCAGCCGCATCCCACACAGTGATATTCAATAGTTCATCGGTGCTCAGGGTTGTGTAAATCTTGAGTTGGATCTCCTCCCGAGCAGGATTAGGAAACAATTGTACATCGGGCAGGTCTTCTACTAGCATGGCCACAGAGGTTTCTTCGGCAGCAGGCAGGTTATTACAACTGTTGCCTTCGTAAATGCGAATGTTGCGGAAGAAGGAATTGCCATTACTAGGGGCAGCATCATGGTCGGCGGCAAAGAACAGTCGGTTGAACGCGCCGGTATAATATTGCCCTACTGGGATGGTGTAGGTCATCCAACTGCTAAAGCCCGGGTAATTATTGAAATTCGGTAGACCCCAGTTCTGCGTACCCCATAACTTGAAGGTGTAATTGGCCGAAACGACGTTGTCATTGTCAAAGCCAATACCGTGTATTTCGCCACGTATGGTCGAGGCAAAGTCGAATTGAAGCACGGTGTTGGGCGTCACGTTGTAGTCCAGCATGATGGCCTTCCAGGCATTATTTTGAATACGCAGCACGGTGTTGTTGTTCAACAAGGTAAAGGTGCCTCGGTCTTCTGAGCCGCCGTAGGAAACGATAGGGCGCTCGTTGAAGTTGATCTGTACGCAATTATTGCCAGAGCTCTGGCCAGATACGCAAAAGTTTTTGCTTTCTTCCGCACCAAATTGCCCCCCAGAGGCAATGACGGCGTTGGCGGTGTTGCGCAAGGTGTAGGAGCCGTTGCCATAAGCGCAACAGATACCGTCGCTGTAGCTGTCGAAGATGCGAAAGGTATAGCAGCCGTTGGGCAAGCAGAAGGTATCCTGTATGGCGGTGCCAGCTTGTGTTTTGAGGTAAGGCCCACCGCTCTTGATAGTTTGGCCGGAGGCATTAGTCAGGCGCCAGGTAGTCTCGGTAGGGTAGTTGTCTAGTACAATGCGCAGGAATACCCTATTGGCATTGCAAGTGGCAGGATTACCGCCGCCGCCACTGTTGCCGCCTCCTCCGCCACTGCCAGTAGTACATGTGCCGAGGCAGCTAGCAGCAGCAAAGGCGTTGCGCATCACGGCGCCAGGCTGCGGTCCAAAACCCAGGCTCAGGTTGATGCCCACCGGGGTAATATGACAGTACGACATAATAGTGCCAGTGCCTTGAGCAGGTAGAGGTGGCAGCGGGCAAGAGCCTTCTACAAAGCCAGCGCAACCGTCAATGGCAGTGTTGTTGCCGTTCCAGGCGCAGGCGTGGGTATGCTTGGAGCCAAACTGATGCCCCAGCTCATGAGCAAGTACCATAACCGACCAGGAATAGGTGGGCACATTACTGAAGCTGCTATGGATGCCCGACACACCCATTTTGGCAATGGCGAGCGGGTGGCAAAATCCCGATAATACAGCAATGCCGCCGGAGGGTTTGTAAGAAATGAGATGCGCCAGGTCGCCATTAAAGCTGGTGCGCAGGGTTTGGAATTGGTTGAGCAAGGTAGCGGGGTTGGTTCCGCTGTAGGGGCTATTGGTCGTCCACACAAAAATTTCAGCAATGGCAATGCTTAGGTTTTCGTTGGCGTACAGCGTAGCTACCTGGTTGAACAAGCCGGTAATGTAAGCCGTGGCACCGGCAGTGCCGCCTTTATTGACAAAGATGTCATTGTCCACCTCCAGGTAGATGCGGGCGCATTTGCTGTTGCGTAAGTCCAGCGGGTCTATCAGTTGGTGCGGCAAGTACGCCGGAGCGCTATCATCGTCGCTGGCACAAGCCAGATGCTGAGCTTCCAACAGGGGCGTGTCCTGGTACAGGATGTGGAGGCTACCTGCATTGTGGCCGGGCACTTTGCCCAGCACGAGGTTGCCATCGGTAGGTGTGGAAATAAGCCCCATAGCTTCTCCTGCTGCAAAACTGAACGCGGCAATGGAGTTGCTATGCCCCCGAAGCACGCCTCGGTAGTGCAGCCCTTGCCAGTAGTCTTGCCCGAAGGCCGCCGTGGGCTGCGATTCGCGTACGCGAACGGGTTCGGTATCTACCCTTACCAGTTCTACCGACAGGATGCGATTTTCAAACGGCAACTGCAGCGTCAGGTGTGCTGGTGCCTGGGCTGTCAACTCTTGGAAGGCCTCATTCTTCAGGTCTAGCAGGGTGTAGTGTTGCAAAGGCGTGCTCTGAAAATCATTTCGGGACTCCAAAGCTCGTTCAAACAAGGCTACTGAAGTAAAGGTCTTACCGCTGTGGCGGGCTTCCTGTACTAGTTCGAAAGGCGTTTGTGCAACGCCGGTCAGTAAGACCGAGCAAAGTAAGATGATGGTGGCGATTACATTTCGCATAGGGCAAATCGGTTTTTGGATGAAGAATGTCTGTCTGTCCGTCGAAATGAAATGCCATTAGCGCAAGTAAACTAAGAGCGTATGTGTCGTTCCGTTTTGCAGGAATCAGACATCAAAAGGTTAGGCACTGCCACGCATGGCGCCCTGCGTGACCCGCCATGGCATGCATCTTTGCTCAGCGTAGCATTGCCCGCACTGTGCACAGATGATCTGCCACACTTGTGGTTTTCTCCTGGTTAGTAAGAAGTGTAGTTGGGGTGGTTTTCTCGCAGTATCAGGGTAGAGGGTGCCTCCCTGAGAAAAACAATACCAAAACGGGCAGCAGGGAGGAATATTTTTCTCTAACAGTGTGCTTTCGGCAACTTATGTGTGTATGGCGCAAATGAAGGGGTGAGTGTCCAGTTTGAATTAGTAAGCGGTGAATACTCCGCCGGTCGAGGAGGATGGCACGTCAGGAGCACGGGGGAGTTGTCTTTAAAACCCGCTATTGCATATCTTTGACGGAGTAATGTCAGCATTATGTTTCTCGAACCACACTTCAAAGGCCAGCGCAGCGGATGGATAGAGGTCATTTGCGGCTCCATGTTTTCAGGCAAGACAGAAGAACTCATCCGCCGGCTCAAGCGTGCCAAGATAGCCAATCAGCGCGTAGAAATCTTCAAGCCGCGTATAGACACCCGCTACGATGACGCCCGGGTGGTGTCGCACGATGCCAACTCCATTCTCTCTATGCCAGTGGAGCACTCTGCGCGGCTGCGCGTCTTGGCAGAAGGATTCGACGTCATTGGCATCGACGAAGCCCAGTTTTTTGATATGGAGTTGCCCGATGTTTGCCAGGAGTTAGCGCTCAAGGGCGTGCGTGTCATTGCGGCGGGTCTGGACATGGACTACCGCGGGCGCCCCTTTGGCCCCATGCCCAACTTGCTGGCTGTGGCAGAGTACATCACCAAAGTACATGCCATTTGCCCGCACTGCGGCAACCTGGCTACCCACTCCTACCGCCTTACACACGACAATGCTGACATTCTCCTAGGCGAAAAAGACCTTTATGAGCCGCGCTGCCGTGCCTGCTATCAAATGGGCAATATCTTGAACCTACAGGCATAGGACAACTTTTTAGCCAGCCAAATGATGGCCAGACCTTTGGAGAGGTGTTTCTGTAGCCCAGATATTTGCCCGAAATACTACTGTCTGGCCTCAAACAAGGGGCGAGTCGAAGTATAAAAGGCAAGGGAAGTGAAAAGGGCCTCACACCTTATTTGCTGATCAAACTGCTGCCTTACCGCCAGACGGTAGTCCGGCAACTCCTCCCAAGGCGATGTGGTCATCTCCTTCTGTTCGTGTACAACAAACAACATGGAGTTGATGCGTGGGTTGCTTTCCTGCACCTGTAGCATCATGGTGCTCAAGTTCGCGTATTTTGGTGTAAGCAGTTGGACGTACGCCCATGCAGGCTATTGCTACTATTGTAGCGGGCAGGGCTGTGGCAGTGGCCGTGTACAAAGGCTAGCATCGAGGATGGTGTACGAGATTGCCGATGCAGAATGTTATTTTTGCCCTGCTGCAAGGCGGCTGAATATTGAAATACTTGCCCGGAATTGCCCGAAGTATCTGCCCCTTGAGCTTCAATACCTCAACTCGTATGAACCAAGCACAAGCTACCTTATTCCTGAACGCCTGGAGCCTTCGCTACACGGCCCATCCTTGGCATGGTATTTCCATTGGCGAAGAAGCGCCGCATTGTGTTACGGCCTTCATTGAAGTTATCCCGACCGATACGGTCAAGTACGAAGTGGACAAAGCCAGCGGCTATCTTAAGATTGACCGCCCGCAAAAGTTCTCTAATATCTTGCCAGCGCTGTACGGGTTCATCCCCCAGACGTACTGCAAGGCATTGGTGGGCGAGTACTGCGCCCGGGCCACTGGTCGTACCGGCATTGTGGGTGACGATGACCCACTGGACATCTGTGTGCTCACCGAGCGAGTAGTATCGCATGGGCATATTCTGGTAAAGGCTATCCCCATTGGCGGCCTTCGCTTGATTGATGGCGGCCAGGCCGACGACAAAATCATTGCCGTGCTGGCACAGGACGAAGTGTATGGCCATTGGCGCGACATGGCCGACATGCCAGCGGCCATCATCAACCGTTTGCGCCATTATTTCCTCACTTACAAGCAACTACCTGGCGAGCCAGCCAAGGCGGAAATCACCCACGTGTACAGCCGCGAGGAAGCCCTGGAAGTCATTCGCTGTAGCCAGGCCGATTATCAGCAGGCTTTTGGCCAAGCGCAGCAGGAAGTAGTGTCTGCTTGGGCTAAGCTATTAGCTGGGCTTGCCAAAGAGTAGAAAACGACCTGTGCTGGCTCTCAAAGTACTTGCCAGGTCTCGCTTTCAAGGCGCTCTGCCTTAGCCATCACCTCTGCTTCCAGGCTTTGCTTGTAGGCTATCAGGCGCTGCTGCAAGTGGGGGTCGGCCACGGCTAGTATCTGGGCAGCCAGTATGCCGGCATTTTTGGCGGCATTGACCGCCACAGTAGCCACTGGTACACCATTAGGCATTTGTACAATGCTCAGGAGCGAGTCCCAGCCATCCAAAGAGTTAGATGATTTGACCGGTACACCAATGACCGGAAGCGGCGATAGCGAAGCCACCATGCCTGGCAAATGTGCCGCTCCGCCGGCGCCGGCTATGACAACCTTCACCCCGCGCAGGTGAGCGTGGCGGGCAAAATCGAACATACGCTCCGGAGTGCGATGCGCAGAAACAATGCTCACCTCTACCGGCACGCCCAATTGCTGTAGGATTTCGGCGGCTTGTCGCATGACGGGCAGGTCAGAATCAGACCCCATAATGATGCTTACCATGTGCAAGTGTGTTTGGCGAGCAAAGCTACAGCTTTTATTGCTTGAGCACCGTATTGCTGAAAAGGTGAGCTGAGGTGGATTTTCGGTACGCGGGCATGCGCTGGCCTCACTTCGCCCAAGCCTTTGGTAGCTGTTCTGTCAGGATGAAGGGGTATGGCTTGGTTGTACGCCCGGCGCCCCCCCCAAGCAGGTGCAAGTGCCAGGTACAGCATGTGTTTTCACACCAGAATATTGCCTGCTCAATGCAGTGCCGGCCGTATTTCAAGACTGTCAATAATCTCGCCCTCCTTGCGCACCCACCAATGCAGGCGGTCATACACCAGAGCCTCATCGAAGTAGCGCAGTGCCATTTTCACGTAGATGTGGCCATGCTTGGCTTCTGAGGTCCATAATATTTTGTAAAACCGGCGCAGATGATCATCGCTTTGGGCTTCGGCCACGAGGCGAAAGCGTTCGGCGCCCCGAGTTTCTACTACCGAAGCAATGAGCAGCCGATCCAGGAAGCGCTCCTCCACGCCGCTGTGCATAGCCTTGAGCAAAGCGTCTATGTAAAGATCCTTAGGGATGGAGTGCGCCAGCGGTATGCCCTTGGCCTGCATGACGTCATATACTTGCCTGAAGTGGTCTAGCTCTTCTATTGCAGTTTCAATAAGTTCAGGGATAATTTCCAAGCGGTCGGGATACTTGGCCACCAGGCTCATGGCCGTGGCAGAGGCCTTACGCTCGCAGTCGGCGTGGTCTTGCAAGAAGGCGTCAAAATTGGCCATGACAGCAGCAATCCATTCGGGTTTGCTGGGTACGGCAATGTCCAGATTAAGTTTCATAAGTCAAGTAAGGCGATATTATACTGAGCAACGCCAGGTTTTGTGCATGATTTAAAGAAGTGGTGCACAAAACCTGGTGAGTCGAAATATAGCTTGCCCGCGTGGTGCAGGAACGCCCTTGCAAGGTAGCGCATTTCCCGAATAATAGGCAAGAAAAATTAACCTCCGGCTACTCAATGAAACCGACCGCGCCAACACCTTTGCGCGCACAACATAAATAACGCTTGGTAGCCTTTGGCGGCGGCTTACCTTTGCATGAGTGTAGTTTTCTCATAGTATGTTTATTGTTCCGGCTCCTGCACCAAAATGCCTCCCTGATGCAGGAGCTTTTTTATTTTCGTCTGAAGCGCAGCGCCGTTCAGCCAATAAATCGGGTTTTAGTGCGGAAAATTCGCTACTTTTACCGCAAAACCCAACTTGCTTATGAGACGCCGTTTTCGACTCACCGGCTTTGCCCGCTTTCTCATCGTGATGCTGTTCATCGTGCCCTTGGCCTATCTGGTGGCATCCTATTACCGGGGCGAAGACGGGATTCAAAACCTCAAAAACCTGCTAGTACCGAACCAAACTTCCTCGCCGGCTTCTTCCAATAAACCATCCGATGGCGGAGGGTTCAAAAAAGTGACCTCTTCCGAGTTACAAGAACTCCAGAACCGGATTGATCAACTGGAAAAGGAAAACCGCGACCTCAAGGTGAAAATCCGCGACCTGGAGTTAGAACTCAAGGCCACCAGGCTACAACTAGAAAATCGCAATAAGCCCGGCCGCTAGACCTTCTCCAGCCGCTGCCGAATAGCCTGCTTGACGACTGCAAAATCATCCTGTGCTAAGAGGTCTTTACTCAGCGCGTTCATATCTTGCAGGAAGAGGAAAAGGTCGCTGAAGTTCTGGTAGATGTTCTTGATGCGAGTGTACTGGCTGTACGCCTGCTCGCCTACTGGTAGCGAGGGGTCTTTTACCAGGTCAGACCACTCCTCCTCCTGCTCCTTCCAGTATTGTAGATAGCCTTTGAGTACAGCAGGCTTGCTCATGTCCATGCGCTCTACCCGAATGGGAAAGATGCGCTCTGCAAAGGTCTCTCTGTCTTGGCGGCTGTTGCGGTATATTTCGTTGAGTTCGTGCATACAATAGGGCGAGCGCAGGTACTTGTCGCTGATAGCAACTACAATGAGGTGGCCACGCCCGATTTCCTTCATAAACTCACTGATGAGGCCACGGTAGCCCAGGTCCATTTTGTCGCGCCTGACGGCAAAGCCTTCTTCTTTAAGCGAGATGTAGAGCTTGTTTACAATGTCTTCTCTGCTTTCGCCGCTTTCGCTGGTATCGCCCCAGGCATAGGAGAAATAAATGTGTTGGTCTGGAGCGGCACTGCGCGAAGGAGTAGAAGTAGTGAGGCCTAACTTGGCCTTCAGGTCGGCAATTTCTTTTTCTAAATTAGCAATCTGTTGTTCGTATGCAAAGCGCTGGCTGGCGTCAACTGCCAAGGCATGGGCTTCGCGCACGGCGTTGAGGCGACGGGTGGTCAACTCTAGGGATTTTTCCAGCCCTTCGGCCTCCAACGACGACAGGTGGGTAGCGACCGCGCTGCCTTGGGGAGAAGCCTTGCTGATTTCGGTGGTAGGGCTAGTATCGGGTACTTTCTTGAGTAGTTCAAGCGCAGCGGCAGATATTTGAGCCAGTTTTCGGTCATACTCATCGTGGCTCAGCAGCCCTGAACGGTTTTGGCGGTTGAGGTTGGCCAGGCGCCCTTGTAGCAAGATGCCCTCATCCGGCACAAAAGTGGCCAGGGCTTTGATGGCTTCTTCGAGGCGGTTTTCGGCTATAAGTTGGCGGATGGTGTGCTGCATGGTAAAGTGTGATAAAATTGCAGGTGTATGAATGTGGATAGTTTTGCAAAAAGTAACTGTTTGAGCATGCTCAAGGGCCGCAACTGCATGCTTAGAGCTGTGAGTTGCGGGTAAAGAGTTATTCGTGAGTATAAAACCCCAGGTATGTAGGAAGATTCAAGAATTTATTTTCATAAAAAGGTGGCTCTTATTTACAATACTGAAGCTCGCAGCCCCCAAACAAAACATCACAAAAATATGCCAATTTGCTCAAATACGCTTTTTTGTGTTTCGACGCCTCATCCCTCCGCATACTTCACGCACACATTCTTTGGCTCGGTAAAGAAGCGCATGGCTTCCCAGCCGCCTTCTCTGCCTATGCCCGATTGCTTGATGCCGCCAAAGGGCGTGCGCAGGTCGCGCAGCATCCAGCAGTTGATCCACACAATACCGCTATGTAGCTGCTCCGCCATCCTGTGGGCGCAGCTCAGGTCTTGCGTCCATATGGAGGCGGCCAGGCCGTAGTCCACGCCATTAGCCAGAGCCAGAGCTTCTTCTGCAGTATCAAAGGGCTGGATGGTAAGCACTGGGCCGAAGATTTCCTCTTGGTTAGTGCGGCAGTGTAGGCCAAGCCCTTCTATCAAGGTGGGTGCTACAAAATATCCGTGCTCACAAGGCGCTGCCACTTGCACCCGCTGCCCGCCGCAGAGTACACGCCCGCCCTCGGCCTGCGCCAACTCAATGTATGACAGCACTTTGTCAAGATGCGCCTGCGATACCAACGCGCCTAAGTCGGTATCGCTCTGCATCGGATTGCCTACTTTTAGAGCTTGGACTCGCTGTACGAGGGCATCCCGAAAGCGGGCGTACAGCGGGCGCTCTATATACAGACGCGAGCCGCACAGGCATATCTGGCCGTTGTTGGAGAAGCCAGCCCGCACAGCAGTTTGCAGGGCTTCTTCCAGACGACAGTCGGCAAACACAATATGGGGGTTTTTGCCGCCCAACTCCAGGGATAGTTTTTTGAACACAGGCGCTGCCGCTGCCGCAATGTGCCGGCCGGTGTGGGTACCCCCAGTAAAGGATATGGCCTTTATCTTGGGGTGGGCTACTATGGCTTGCCCGGCTTCCGGCCCCAGGCCATGCACAATATTGAGCACCCCGGGCGGCAAACCGGCTTCCTGGCAGGTACGAGCCAGCATCCAGGCGGTCACGGGGGTCAGTTCGGAGGGTTTACCTACTACGCAATTGCCGGCAGCCAGGGCGGGGGCTATTTTCCAGGTAAAGAGGTAAAGTGGCAGGTTCCAGGGCGATATACAGCCTGCTATGCCAACAGGCTGGCGTAACGTGTAGTTGATGGCTAAGTTGGTCATGGGGTGTGCTTCGGAGGCAAACTGGAGTGCTGCCGTAGCAAAAAAGCGGAAGTTGGCCACGGCACGCGGAATATCTACGCTGCGCGCCACGCTCAAGGGTTTGCCGGTGTCGGTTGTTTCGGCCAGGGCATAGGCTTCCAGATCGCGCTCTATGAGGTCGGCAATGCGGTTGAGCAGTCGGAAGCGCTGCTCTGGGGTGCTCTGGCTCCAGGTAGGGAAAGCCCGCTCGGCGGCTTGCACGGCGGCTTCCACGTCGTCGGTATCGCTGCGGGGTATACGGGCGTACGGCTCCCCGGTAGCGGGGTTCACATTGTCCAGGTATTGTCTGCGGCAGGGCGGCTGCCCTTGCCCTGCTATGTAATTTTCAATGATTAGCAAGCTCATGAGGGCATGTTACAGGTATGCAAAGATGCAAAATCATGTACATTTGCACCGCATCAAACTAGAGCAATGAATCTGATCATACCTATGGCAGGCAGAGGGTCGCGCCTGCGCCCGCATACGCTAACTGTACCTAAGCCCTTGCTGCCCATCGCTGGCAAACCCATGGTGCAGCGCTTGGTGGAAGACTTCGCCACTTCGTTGCCCGAAAAAATTGAGGAAATTGCATTCGTTATAGGTGATTTTGGCAAAGAGGTAGAGCAGCAACTCTGCCACATTGCTCAACAACTGGGCGCTCGCTGTACTATTTACCACCAGGAAGAACCCCTGGGGGTGGGGCATGCCTTACACTGTGCTCGCGACAGCATGCACGGCCGTTGCCTCATTGCTTTTTCCGACACTCTGTTTCGTGCTACTTTCCACTTTGATCCACAGGAAGACGGCATCATCTGGGTCAAAAGCGTGCCCGACCCAGTCTCCTTTGGTGTGGTGAAGGTAGGCACAGACAACGTCATCACTCATTTTGTAGAAAAATCGCCTGTGTTCATCTCTGACCTGGCTATCGTGGGCATTTACTACTTGCGCCACGGCGAACAACTGCGCGACGAACTGGCCTATATCCTGGAGCACAATATCAAAGACAAAGGCGAGTTTCAACTAACCACCGCGCTAGAGCACCTCAAGCGCAAGGGGGTGCGCTTCAAGCCTGCCCAAATCGAAGAATGGCTCGACTGCGGCAACAAAGATAACGTGCTGGCCACCAATCGCCGTATGCTGGAAATCAAGCAACAGGAAGAAGACCTCATCTCGCCACAGGCCGAGATTATTCAATCGGTCGTTATTCCGCCATGCTCTATAGGGCCAGGTGCTGTCATTCGACATAGCGTAGTGGGGCCCTTTGTTTCGGTAGGGAGCAATTCCGCCCTGCATCGCTCCGTTATCAGCAGTAGCATTGTGCAAAATGATACGGTCATTCACAACGCCAATCTTGTCAACTCTTTAATCGGCAATAACGTTGATTATACAGGGGCAGCTTCAGAAATTAGCCTGGGAGACTACTCCAAGATGTAAATGAACATACGAAAACCATGAGCAAAACCTTCTTCTGGACTGCTGCCTGCACAGTGGGCTATCTGGTGCTTTTACTTCAGCCTGCCAGGGGGCAGCAAATATCCGAGGCTTCAATCAGCCTGGAAAAAATTTTTGTGGACGCTTGCCGCGAGCGCCTTATCGGCAATTATGACAAGGCTATTATCCTGCTAGAAGATCTCCTGAAAAAAGACTACCGCAACCATGCCGCCATGTACGAATTGGCGCGCGTGTACGACGCCCAGGGCAAACACGAGCCAGCCGAGCTCCAGCTCCTGAAAGCCATACCTCTGGCCCCCGATAACGACTGGTACAAGAAGTTTCTGGCCGATGTGTACCAAAAGCAGGGCAAATTCTTGGCAGCTGCTGCCATTTATGAGCAGTTGGTTAAAAAAGAACCCCACAACGAGCAGTATTACTTCAAGTGGGCTTACTTCCTCGTCAAAGCCAACGCTGTGGACCGCGCCATTAAAGTGTACGACGAGTTGGAAAAGCAAAACGGCATACATGAAGAAGCAGTGCGCCGCAAGCATGCCCTCTACATTGGTATGGGCAATAATAAGAAAGCAGCCGAGGAACTCCAACGCCTCGTCAGTGCCTACCCCAAACGACTGGAGTACCGCCACTTGCTGGCCAGTTTTTACGAACAAATTGGCGATAAAGCCAAAGCCATGGCCGAGTATCGCCAAATACTGAGCCTAGCGCCCGGCGATGCCAAAGCCCAAATAGCGCTGGCTGGCGGCCGCAACACCCAAAACGACGACCTGGCCTATCTGCAATCGCTCAAATCAGCATTTGAAAACCCTACCGCCGCTATTGACCTCAAGATTGGCAAACTTCTGCCCTTCATCCAGCAAGTGGCCGATACGCACGAGGCAACCCTGGCCGATGCCGTCATTAAGCTGACCGACATATTGGAGAAAGTTCACCCCGGCGAAGCCAAGCCCCTGGCTGCCGCTGGCGACCTCCTCTACCACTCCGGCCGCAAGCCCCAGGCCTTGGCCAAGTACCAAAAGGCGCTTCAGCTCGACAAGGCCGTCTTCGCCGTTTGGGAGCAAACCCTCACCATACTCTACGAAGCCGGACAGTACAAAGCCCTGCTCAAAACCGCCGAAGATGCTTTGGACTACTTCCCCAACAAGGTCATGGCGCAGTACTTTTATGCTGCTGCACTGCTCGAAACTGGCCAAAGCCAGGAAGCCGCCCGCACGATAGAGCAAGCCTTGCTTATGGCTCCGGATAAATCCTTGCCTTATGCCCTGCTCCAGGGGCTGAAAGCCGCCCTCGCCTGCTTGCAAAAAAGCAATAACGCCTGTACAACTGATTTTGAAACTGCAGAAAAACTCGCTCCCAATGTACCCTACATCCTCGCCAACTATGCTTACTATCTCTGCCTGCTCAACGAACAACCCGACAAGGCCAAGCAACTGACCGAAAAAGTGCTCAAACTCCAACCTGACCTGGTGCGAAATCTACACGCAGCAGGTTGGCTGGCGCTCAAAAATAAAGACTACCCTGCTGCGCGCAACCTGCTGGGCAAAGCCGTACAAATCAATGAAGAAACCGACCCGCTCCTCCTTGAGCACTTGGGCGATGCCTGCTACCAAACCGGCGATGTGAATGTAGCCGTATCCTGGTGGGCCAAAGCTCAGGCCAAGGGAGGGCGCTCGGCCACCCTGGAGCGCAAGATTGCCGAACGCAAATACGCCGAGTAGGGTCCATGTATACGGCAGAAACCTACAACCCTCGCGCAAGAACCGCAAATAGGCTATAAAACTATCATTATCAATCTATTATATATTGCTCAATACCCCCCAATAAATAATAATACTTCCATGATCTGGCATCCTTATCAGAAAATTATGCACCCCTTCAGCAGCTTGTTGCTCCTGACAGTAGCGCTCTCACTTGCCTCATGCGGTGCTTCCCGCAAGATTGGCAACGCCGAACTGAAAGAAAAATCCTCTGCTGAGGCAGTGCTCAAGGCTATGGCCACCAATCGAATTGACGTGGACTGGCTGGAAGCAAAAGCCAAGCTCGACGTCAACAATGGCAGCCAAGCGGTCAGGGCCAATGCCCTTGTCCGTATGAAAAAGAATGAACTGGTATGGATCAGCGTGCGCAAGTTGGGTTTTGAAGCTGGTAGAGCCCTCATCCGAAGGGACTCCGTCTTTGTCATCAATCGCCTCAACAACGAATACTACGCCGAGCCACTAGCCTGGTTAGAGCGCGAGTACAATATACCCGCCGACTTGGTCACCTTTCAGAATCTGCTGCTAGGCAACCTCATCTTCCTGTCCACTGCTAGCTTTGAGTTAGATGAGCAAGGCGAGCACCTTATCCTCAGCGGCAAAGGTGGGGGCGTGGAGAGCCGCTTCAAAGTACTGGGTAAAGACCTAAGCCTGCGCGAAATGTGGTTTGACGACAAAAAAAACCAACACCAACTGCGTTATACTCTTGATGAATACGCCCCTATTGCCGGAAAAAAAAACTTTTCGCATCTTCGCTTTTTGGAAGTGCGTAGCCCCGACACCGGCCACATGACCCTGGGCTTGCAGTTCTCTGACGTGATTGTCAATGAACCAAAAGATATCAAATTTGACATACCCGAACGATATACCCGTGTGCAAGGCAAGTGAGCGTCGTCGTCGCGCCTGCAAGGCGGCCCATGCTTGGCAGAGTTTTACCCTGCTGTGCATCATTTGCCTTGCTCCGATGCTTCTGCACGGCCAAACGCGCAAGGAACTGGAAGAAAAACGCCTGCGTCTCATCGAAGAAATCAACCAGACCAACCGAAAACTGCAGGAAACCCAAAAGAACAAAACAGCCACTCTCAACAGCTATCTGACGCTTAAAAAACAGGTGGCCCAACGCCAAAAACTAGTAGCCACACTGCGCCAGGAAATAGCCGAAGCCGACTCCCTGATTGCCCGCAGCACCTCAGAGATGCTAACGCTGGAAAACAACATTGACCACCTGCGCGCCGAGTATGCCCGCACCCTGCGTACCGCCTGGCGCTTGCACTTGCAGCAAACCTGGGCTAACTGGCTGTTGTCGGCCAATAGCTTCAACCAGGCGCTTCAACGCCGCCGCTTTATGAAACAATACGAGCAAAACCGCCGCCGGCAGGCTCAGCTCATTCTCGAAACCCAACAACTGCTGGCTGCCAAAGTAGCTATGCTCGAAAAAACCAAAGCCGAGCAACAGCAACTTATGAGCCAAGCGCTTCTGCAAAGCGAGCTGCTGCGCACTGAACTACAGAATAAAGACCTCGCCCTAAAGTCCCTGCAAGCCAACGAGGCTTTCCTACTCAAAGAACTGGAACGCACCGAAAAAGAACGCGAGCGCTTCAATGCCGCTATCGAAAGCCTCATCGTAGCCGAGATGAACCAAAAGCGCAAGGAAAGCCGAACGCCGCCTGCAACCCCAAAACCAGGCGACGCGCCCCGCCCCGAAGATACTCCAGCCACCGACAAAAGCGGCTTTAGCGCTCGACGTGGAAGTTTGCCTTGGCCTGTGAGCGGAGGCCGCATCAGCCGTGCATTCGGACCTCAGCCGCATCCTACGCTCAAGGACGTCGTCGTGCCCAACAACGGTGTGGACATACGAGCCCAGCCTGGCGCCGACGTCACCGCCGTATTCGATGGCAAAGTGGTCAGCGTACAATTCATTCCCGGGCACTTCAACATGGTGCTTATACAGCATGGCGCATACTACACGGTCTATTCCAATCTTGATGTGCTCAACGTAAATCGAAACGATACTGTCAAAGCCGGGCAAGTCATTGGCAAGCTGGGTAAAAGCGACTTACACTTTGAGGTGTGGCGCGAGAAAAACCGCCTCAACCCAGCCCACTGGCTCCAATAGACTCATAAAATACACCACACGCGATGCGCAAAGAATGGACACTAAAGGAAAAAGACGTCAAGGGCATTGCCAAAAGTACAGAGTATGCCGTGTTGGTGGGCATCATTCGCCAAAATGAAACCGAGGAGATCCTCCATGAACACCTTGACGAATTGGAATTTCTTGCCCTCACTGCTGGCGCCGAGTGCGTCAAACGCTTTACCCAAAAACTGACCCACCCCGACCCCCGCACCTTCATCGGCAAAGGTAAGCTCGAAGAAATACGCGACTACATCGAGCGCCACGAAAACATCAATATGGTCATCTTTGACGATGACCTCAGCGGAAAGCAAGTCAACCATTTAGAAGAAATACTCAAAGTCAAAATTATTGATCGCAGCAGCCTCATCCTCGATATCTTTGCCCGCCGCGCCCAAACGGCCCAGGCCAAAACCCAAGTAGAGCTCGCCCAATTGCAATACCTCCTGCCTCGACTGCGCGGCCTCTGGACCCACCTCGAGCGCCAGCGCGGCGGCATTGGCTTGCGCGGCCCTGGCGAAAAGGAAATTGAAACTGACCGCCGCATCGTCAAAGACAAAATTGCTCAACTCAAGGAGAAACTCGCCGCCATTGACCGCCAAAGCGCCACCCAGCGCAAAACCCGCGGCGAACTCATCCGCGTGGCCCTCGTGGGCTATACCAACGTGGGCAAAAGCACCCTAATGAACCTCCTGAGCAAATCTGACGTCTTTGCCGAAAACAAGCTCTTTGCCACCCTCGACACCACCGTGCGCAAGGTAGTCTTTGGCGACATGCCCTTCCTGCTGTCCGACACCGTTGGCTTTATCCGCAAACTGCCCGTTCACCTCATTGAGAGCTTTAAATCTACCCTCGACGAAGTGCGCGAAAGCGACATCCTTATTCATGTAGTGGATATTGCCCACCCCCAGCACGAAGACCACATCCGCACCGTGGACGAAACCCTGCGCGACCTCAACGCTCAGGATAAACCTACCCTCCTCGTATTCAACAAAATCGACCTCTACCGCCAGAAAAACTACGACGCCTACGTGGATGAAGAAGCCCGCAAGGAAATTGAAGAAGGCTTGCGCGGCAATCTTCGCTACCTCTTTGGCAAAGACAACATCTTCATGTCGGCCATCACCAAAGAAGGCCTGGACGAACTCCGCCAGAAAATGGAGCGGCTCATCCGGCAACAATACGCAGTGCGATACCCCTATAAAGCTGCTCAATGGAAGTAAACCAGCCTACGCTGGCCAATGGAATATCTTGTGCTTCACCACACTTCGATGCAGCCAATAAGTAAGACTGGTGGCCAATACGAGCTCGCCCAACAGCAAGGTATGAACATCTAGCACGCGGTGCAGTGCCAATACCAAGGCAATGAAACCCACCTGTACAAAAGACAATACGGCAGTAGCCTGCATGTGAGTCAGCCCTACGTCAATGAGCATGTGATGAATATGTCTCCTGTCGGCATGAAACGGCGACTGCCCCCGCACAATGCGTGTCAAGAATACTCGAAGGGTGTCAAATAGCGGCAACATCAGTATGCTTATAGCCACGGAGGGAGTGGCCTGAAACTTGTAAGGATGTGTTGGAGGCAACGCTGAGTTGGTACTGATAAACCGGATAATCAGTATGGCGCACACCAGCCCAATGAACAGCGAACCAGTATCGCCCATGAAAATGCGCGCCGGCGAGTAGTTGAACCGAAGAAAAGCCGCTACTGCTCCTGCGCAGGCAAATGCTACCGTACTCAACTCCACCAAACCAACCAGGTAAAACCACACCCCAAGCGTGGTCATTACCATGGCTCCTATACTGCCCGCCAGGCCATCAATGCCGTCCAGCAAGTTGAACGCATTCACAATGACGCTAATGGTAAAAAATGACACCAATACAAAAAACCACTGCCCCCACTCATCGTGCAAGCCAAACAGGCCGTACATGCCCTCCAGGCGTATGTCGGCGCGAAAAATGAGAATGGCGGCTGCCAAACATTGAGCTATAATTTTTTTGTAGGGCATAATGGGCAGTATATCGTCTCGCACCCCCACCAAGAATATAATAATGAAAGACCCCAGTATGTATTGCAGATTGGCAAAGTTCTGGAACGGCGTCCACAGTACAATAGAGAAGATGGCCCCGGCAAATATGGCTATGCCACCCATCGAAGGCGTGGCCTCCTTGTGCGAACTGCGATCGCCCGGCATATCAAACAAGTGCTTGGCACGTGCTATCTCTATAATGGGCGGTATGGCAAGGTAGGATAGCGCGAAGGCGGTAAGAAAACTGACAAAAGGCAAGTGCATGGCTCATGGGATATTTTATACCTGCAAAGTAACGGGTTTTATCCCAATAGCAGCCAACATTCGGCCGGTGATGCCTTTTTCTGCCCGGTGAGAAAAAAAATCGCAGTTATGAGCCACAGTAGAAAATGGCGAAATCTCAATATGCTCAGACAATAGGCCGGCTTCGCGCAACTGCGTCTCATTGGCAGCCTTCAAGTTTAGCAAGTACTTGCCCCGTGCTGCATCCCACAGGCAAAAAGCCTCGTCGAAGTGAACGGCTACATCCTCATCTACTTCATAATCGCAACCATCAATGCAGGTGCCGATATATGCTCGGCAATCTGCACTATGCATACCGAAGGTCTCAGCCATGTAGGCTAGCGTGCGCCGCACGATGCCTTGCGCCGTGCCTTTCCAGCCAGCGTGAATGGCTGCTGCCACCCTTTGTACAGGGTCGTACACCAGCACAGGTACACAATCGGCTACGCTCACGTTAATAAGTAGTCCTTTTTGTTGCGTGACCAAAGCGTCGTAGCCGTGATAGCGGCCTGGTGTCTGTACATGTAGTATCTCGGCGCCATGTACCTGATGAGAAGAGGCTGTTTGCTCCGGTGCAAAGCCTAGTGCAGCAAAAAAACGCCTTCGATTTTCTGCTACGTGCTTTGGGTTATCAGTTGTGTTAAGCCCTAGATTCAGCGTAGCATATGGTGGCAGGCTTACACCGCCATGTCGTGTACTTTGGGCAGCCGCTACTTCCTTAAAATCAGCAAAAATGCGTGGCACCAAAAGCATATCCCTAAAAGGCATCAGTTCAATTCAAGGCCTTTTCTTTGGGCGGTAGGCTGGCATGGTATTCTTCAAAAATGCGATGCGCATAGTGATCCAGCAGTTCCAGCACCCGCTGCCGGTTGTCGGCCACTACAATCATACCAATATGTTGGTTTTTTTGCAAGCGCCATACCAGCTCCGGCTCCTGAAATGGCGAATAATCAGGATGGGTGTAACGCGACAACGACACCACCAGGCCAGCGTACTGATGCTGTACAGGGGGCAAAGTGTAGGCACTACCCGAAGCCTGGGCATACTCCACCTTGGCCCACTCTGACCATAAGTTGATACCCGAGGAAAATTCCACCATTTCAGCTATGTGCGCACCGCCTACGCGGCAGGAGGTTTCCAGGAAGTAAAACTGGCCGTCTTCGTGGCAGCGGATAAACTCTGTATGCGAAGCGCTATATCGCATACCAAAGGCGTCCATTACTTTGGCCGTGAGGGCTTGTAGTGCCTTGTCTTCCTCTCCGCCAAACGCTACGGTGTGCGTGCGAAACACCCCGCCGCCGTGAGCCACCTCAAAAGGCGGCGCCAGGTAGCGCGATACGCGGCAGAACTGGAGTTTGCCCTCGTTGCTAATGGCATCGGCATGATACACGTCACCAGGTTTGAACTGCTCAATGAGGTAGAGATGTCGCTCGCTACCTATTTCGTGGAGCACTTGCCAAGCTTCGCGCGCGCTATGCACTTTTTTAATGCCAATGGCGGAGGCCTCGGAGCGGGGCTTGATGACCCAAGGGCCGGGCACGGTGTTGAGGTAGTGCGTGACGGCTTCATCGTTGAACACTGCACTGAAAGCCGGTACAGGGATACCTGCCTCTGCCGCCCGCATGCGCATAGCCAGCTTGTCGCGGAAGTAGCGTGCTGTGGTTTGCCCCATGCCCGGAATGCGAAACTCTTCTCGCAGGAAAGCGGCTTTTTCCACGTCGAAATCGTCTAAAGACGCCACGCGGTCTATTTTGCGGCTGCGCATCACCCAAGCTATACCCTCTTTGAGAATGTGCATGTTCTCGGGCGAGTTGTTGTCGTGTTCCAGATAGAAGAACTCGTCCACGCAGTCGAGGGGCCAAGGCTCATTTTCTAGCGATTTTTTGGTAACGACCAGCACATTGCAGCCTAATTGCTTGAGCGTGCGCAAAAAATCAACACCTTTGAAGAAGGTAGCTACGCAAAGGAAAGTCAGTGGTTTGGACATGAGACCAGCGTTTTGAATTACTTATTTATTAAAGCCTGCAGATACTCTAACAGCAACCGCACGCCGTAGGCAGTAGCGCTCTTCTGGGAGGCGAACTCGGAGTCGTTGAACGCCACGCCGGCAATGTCCAGGTGTGCCCAGCAGGGGTGGTCTTGGATAAATACCTCCAGAAATTTAGCTGCGGTGATGGCGCCAGCCATAGGCCTCATGCCGAGGTTGCGCACGTCAGCTACATCTGACTTGATTTCTTCCTTGTACACATCCCACAATGGAAACCTCCACAGACGCTCCCCACAAAGTTCTCCTGCAGCAATTAACGCCTCAGCTAGTTGATTGTTATTAGCAAAAAGAGCGCCTGCTGAGTATCCCAGAGTGCGTACTGTAGACCCCGTGAGGGTAGCCAAGTCAATGAGCACATCAGGCTGCCAGGTTTCTACAGCATAGTACAGGCTATCGGCCAACACTAGTCGGCCTTCGGCATCGGTATCAATGATTTCTATGGTTTTACCGCTGTAAGAGCCAATCACATCACTGGGCACCATAGCCTTGCCATCTACGCTATTTTCCGTAGCTGGTACTACGCCGATGAGGTGTACGGGTAGTTTCAGGCGGGCAGCAGCTTCCACAGCGCCCAGTACGGCGCCTGCGCCACCCATATCGCTTTTCATCAGAGCCATGTTGGCTGAAGGCTTGATGGACAAACCACCGGTATCGAAGGTTACGCCTTTGCCCACCAAGGCTACTTTAGCATGTGCATGCGCTGGTTTATACTCCGCAATGATGAGGCAAGGCGGATTGGCGCTACCTTGGTTCACCGCCAGCAAGGCGTGAAAGCCCATGTGTGCTAGTCGAGCCTTGTCAAATACATCCACTTGATAGCCCCAGTTTTTGCCCGACTGCACAGCCCAGGCGGCAAGGTCTTCAGGTCGCTTTTTATTGGCAGGGGCATTCACCAGGTCAAATACCCCTATTTGAACCTCTGCCACGGTTAGTCCGCGCTGGGCGGCCTCTAGTATAGCATCAGTATTGGCGCCAGCATACTGAATGCTCAGGCGCGTTTGTGCCAAAGCCAGCGGATGAGGTTCGATATTATTCCCGGTTTTATAGCGGCCTATGGCATAGGTACTCAGCACCAAGCCATTGACAGCGGCCTCTGTAAATCGCGTCGGCTCACGAGGGGCGTTATCAAAACAAAAACTAATGGCCAGCGCTGGTGAAAGCCGCTGGCGATATCGGAAGCCGAAACTGCGAAATGCCTTGAGCACTTCGGCAAAGCCTGGTTGGGCGCCCAACCCGAGCAAAAAAACACACTGCTCGCCAGCATACATGGGCCATACTTCATTCCAGTCTGCCTTGAATTGGGCGCTGTTGGGTACACCCTGTATGCCTGCCTGCCTGCATGAGTTCAGTACATTGGGCAGGTCTTCCTGTTGCGCCACGGGGATGACTGCCTCGGCGGCAAATCGGTCTGTTGGGTTGATGATAGCAATCTCCATGCGTTACCAAGTGCTTTCAGGGAGGGTCAGGAAAAAAATCGCCGCAAACGCTGCAAGGTAAGGAGTTTTCCCGCATCCAAAAAATTTTCATTGGAAGAAGAGCCATTCCACAGCCTTGGGAAACTCCTCGCCCCAGCGAGCTTCGTTGTGCTGCCCCTTGGGGTCAATAGACAATTGGAAGACCACATTATCCGAGAGGCCTTGTTTTTCAATAGCTTGCTTGAATCGCAGAATGGCGGGTACCACTCCCGCGCCTTCTTTTTGGCCGCCGTAGAGATAGATGCGCGTTTCATAGGGGTCGGGGAAATCGTCCACCTGGGTATGTATATTGGGCGCCACCCAGAGCGAGGGCGAGAAGATCATCAGGCGGCTATATACCTCAGGGTACATCAGCCCGGCATAAATGCTGATGAGCCCACCCATAGAACTGCCACCAATGCCGGTGTGGTCGCGGTCGGGCAAGGTGCGAAATTTTTTATCTACGAAGGGCTTGAGGGTGTCGGCCAGGAAGCGCACGTACTTTTTGCCGTCGCCGCTACCCAGCCGGGTTTTCATAGAAGGGGTAAACTCGGCAATGCGTTCGTGTTCGGCGTGATCAATAGACACGATGATGATGTCGCCCTGACCCTTTTCGGCCATGATTGCCAGTTTTTTGTCCACTGCCCAATTGCCAAAGGGTGCGTAGTCGTCAAAGAGATTTTGCCCGTCCTGTAGGTAGAGCACCGGGTAGCGGCGGTCGGTTTCGTAATAGTTGTGTGGAAGCAAAGCGGCAATGCGGCGGGTCTTGATCAGTTGCGGAATCTCGAAGTGCTCTGAGATTACTTCAATCTTGGGCAGGAATGCCGGGTTGTAGGCCAGGCCTCCGCTACGCCATCGGGGTACGTGTACGGTAATGTGCCCCGCGTTCGATTTGCAACGCCGATTGGGGCGGGCGTTGCCATAGCGGTCCAATTCTTCGTCCTCCCATGAGCCGCGAACAAACTTATATTCGATGGTCTTGGGCAAGGCATCGGCATCCGTGAAAGTGTATTCGTATTTACCAGGGCCTATGCGCATCATGCGATAGCGTTCATCGTTGGTGGCCCAGTTGTTGAAATTCCCTGTAAGATACACTGGCCGATCGCTGAGGTCGGGCGTGCTCAGTTCAATAATAAGCTGTTTACCCTGTTTTTGGCTTGCTACATTTTCCTGCATGGCATTGAGCGCTTACTCTCCTTGCCCCAAAGAAAAAGCCCGCTGCCCGTCAATTTCATAGAGGTTTTCCACCTTGATAAAGTTCAGACCGGCAGACATAAGACGCTGGAGCAGTGAGATAATATCATAGTAAATGACATCAGCTTCTGGAGTATGGCTGCGAGCCATGCCGTGCAAAGACTGGCGGGCGACGAACCGGCAGCGCCAGTGGTCGGTGCAGAAGGTTTCAGGAAAACCGTCGGGATATACCTTTAGCCCTCGGTTAGTGATCATCTTGAGCTTGAGTTGGTCGCCGGTCAGAGATTCCAGAATTTGACCCAACTCGTGGGGGTTGCGGTGCTCGCCCGTCCAGTGCAAGAATACATCCACGCCCAGTAGGCGCTTAGCCGTGGGTGGCGTAGGGCGTACTTTCACCTCTATGGGCTTAATGTTTTCGCCCATAGATACAGCCTTGAGCTTGGCGGGTGTTTGCCCCAGTCTTTCGATCAAAGCTTTTGCAAAGGCCTTGGTACCTACTTTTTGTAGGGTGTGAGCTGCATTGTAAATATCGCCGGTGTGGATGCCGTCTTCCAGCGTTTTGAGCAAGGCGTTCATGATGCGCTCGGCTACCTTGGGCTGCCCTACGTGTACCAGCATAAGGCAGGCAGCGTGTATGAGGCCGCAGGGGTTAGCCAAGTCTTTGCCGGCAATGTCGGGAGCAGAGCCATGAATGGCCTCGAACATGGCAAATCCGTCGCCGATGTTGGCCGAGCCACCCAGCCCCACCGAGCCGGCTACCTGCGCGGTGATGTCGGAGATAATGTCGCCATAGAGGTTGAGCGTGACAATGACGTCAAACATCTCAGGCTTGTCGGCCAGCAGTGCGGCGCCAATGTCTATGATGTAGTGGTTGCTTTCGATGTCGGGATATTCCTTGGCCACCTCGTCAAAAATCTTATGGAAGAGGCCGTCGCTGAGTTTCATGATGTTGTCTTTGGTCATGCACGTGACCTTCTTACGGCCATACGCCCGCGCATATTCAAAGGCATATCGAATGACCTTCTCGCTGCCTGGGCGCGATACGAGCTTAAGACACTGCACTACTTCAGCGGTTTGTTGATGCTCGATACCGGCGTAGAGGTCTTCTTCGTTTTCGCGTATTACTACCAGGTCCATCGTGGGAAAGTAGCTCTCTACGTAGGGCGTGTAGGCGCGGCAGGGGCGCACATTGGCAAACAGCCCCAGCGTCTTGCGTACAGTTACATTGAGGCTCTTGTAGCCGCCACCCTGCGGGGTGGTAATGGGCGCTTTGAGAAACACCTTGTTGCGGCGAAGCACCTCCCAGGCACCAGGCTCCATGCCCGATTCCATACCTTTGAGATACACATCCTGGCCAATCTTGATCTCGTCGTATGCTAACTGCGCACCGGCGGCCTCCATAATAGAAAGGGTAGCAGCCATGATTTCGGGGCCGATGCCGTCGCCATAGGCTATGGTGATGCGGGTTTTGCCGGATTCAGCGGCGGCTGTCTTGCCGGAGGTTTTGGCGGCTGTTTTGTGGTTTGCCATAGTTTGTGTGGTTTTTCGATGAAGAGAATCTGGCAAAAAGAACACCCAAAGCGCGTTTGGGTTTGGTAGGCGTTCCTTTTTTGCGTGCTTACCCTTTTGGCGGTCGGGTGGGGCGCACCTCTATCTTGCTGGGCAAGGTACGCGGGTGCAGGCGCATCAAATCTGCAATGAGTTGGCCAATGTCTTCCGGTTGAATTTTCCAGTCATCATCCATGCCAGGCGTGCGCTGGTTGAAGTGGCTACTCACTGAGCCGGGCATGATAGTACTGACGCGAATGCCGTACTGCCGCAAGTCTAGCATAACTGCCTGGGTAAATCCCACTAGGCCAAACTTGCTGGCATTGTAAGCCGAACCGCCGGCAAAGAAGTTTGTGCCTGCCAAGCTGGCTATGGTGATGCAGTAGCCCTGCGAGGCCTTGAGTGCTTCCAAAGAGGCCTTGACGGTGTAGAACACTCCAGTGAGGTTGATGTCAATGGTTTCTCGCCACTGCTCAGGGCTGAGGCTTTCTACCGACCCAAAATGCCCGATACCGGCATTGGCTACTACTAAATCAAGGCGTCCCCAAGCCTGGAGCACGCGCGCTACGCTTTTGACCTGGGCATCCAGGTTGCGTACATCAGCAGCAATACCCAGCACCTGACCAGCATTGAGTGATTGCAACCGCTGGGCGGCTTCTTGGGCGGCACTTTCTTGCCGGCTGGTGATGGCTACGCTCATACCTGCTTTCAATAGTTCTGCGGCTATGCCAAATCCTATGCCTCTGCTGCCCCCTGTGATCAGGGCTGTTTTACCGGTCAGATTTTCCATGACTCTTTCACCTTAGCGCATTATTTTGCGTGCCAAAGGTAGGCAAGCGCCGCTTGAAAGCCGATAATTTTCGCCAGGTAAAGCTATTTTTGTCGTCTGATTCACTACTCTATGCGCATGAAAGGAATCATTCTCGCCGGCGGCCTGGGCACCCGGCTAT
This sequence comes from uncultured Saprospiraceae bacterium, assembly GCA_938015595.1. Lineage (GTDB taxonomy): Bacteria > Bacteroidota > Bacteroidia > Chitinophagales > Saprospiraceae > UBA2329. The sequence continues at coordinate 131,730 of CALLPI010000004.1, forward strand.
ATCCATTGACGCTGGCCGTGAGCAAGCAACTGATGCCGGTGTATGACAAGCCCATGATCTACTATCCGTTGTCCACGTTGCTATCGGCAGGCATTCGGGATATTCTCATTATTTCTACACCGCACGACTTGCCTAACTTTGAAAAACTCCTGGGCGACGGCAGCGAAATCGGGTGCCACTTTTGCTATGTGCCCCAGTATGTGCCCAATGGTCTGGCCCAGGCCTTTGTGCTGGGTGCAGATTTTATCGGGCAGGATAGTGCCTCGCTTATCCTAGGCGACAATATCTTCTACGGCGCAGGCCTTGAACAACAGCTCCAATCCAGCACCCAGCCCGACGGTGGCATCATCTTTGCCTACCCTGTGGCCGACCCTGAACGGTATGGCGTGGTAGAATTTGACCAACAGTTCAGAGCAATCTCCATTGAGGAAAAACCAGCCAGACCCAAGTCTAACTACGCAGTGCCGGGCCTGTATTTCTATGACAACTCCGTAGTGGAAGTGGCGCGCAACCTACAACCCAGCGCCCGCGGCGAGTATGAGATCACCGACGTAAACCGGCACTACCTGGAGCAGGGCAAACTGCGCGTGGAAGTGCTAAGCCGAGGCACGGCCTGGTTGGATACCGGCACGCACAAGTCACTTATGCAAGCTGGCCAGTTTATCGAAGTTATTGAAGACCGCCAGGGGCTGAAAATTGGCTGTATCGAAGAAGTAGCCTACCAAATGGGCTTCATTGACGCTGCCCAACTGGAGCGCCTAGCGCACAAATACCTCAAGAGCGGCTACGGCGAGTATCTGTTGAGCCTGCTCAAATAGAACAATGCGCAAGGCTTCATACCTTGAGAAAGCGGCATACTTCATCGAACACGCGGTCGCCAGTAAAGCCGAATTTTTCATCCAAAACCTTGAAAGGCGCCGAATATCCGAAGTGCGTCAGGCCAAATACTTTACCGCGCGGCCCAGCCAGCCCCTGAAGCGTCACAGGCAAGCCTGCCGTAAGACCGAAAACCGGCGTATTGCCTGGCAGTACGCTGCGCTGGTACTTGAGCGTCTGACGGCGAAACAGCCCCTCTGACGGCACGGATACAATGCGCACTTTTAACCCTTTTTCACTGCGTAGGCGGGTTGCACCTGCCATAAGGGTAGCTACTTCCGAGCCATTAGCCAGCAGGATGACGTCGGGTTTGCCCTCGCAGTCTTCCACTATATAGGCGCCTTTGGTGGCCTGCACTGCCTGTGCCCGGCGGTTGTTGGCTGGCAGATCGTTGATAGCCTGGCGAGACAGAATAAGCCCTGTGGGCGAGTACCGGTTTTCCAGCGCCAGTTTCCAGCAGACTATGGTTTCGGCGCCATCGGCGGGGCGCAAAGCCAGGAAACTGTTGCGACCGGAGTGATTTTGGAGTTGCTCCAGTAGCCGTATCTGGGCTTCTTGCTCTATCGGCTGATGGGTGGGGCCGTCTTCGCCTACGCGAAAGGCGTCGTGTGTCCAGATGAAGATGACCGGCTGCTCCATGAGGGCGGCTACGCGTATGGCCGGTTTCATGTAGTCAGAGAAAGCGAAGAAGGTAGCACAAGCCGGAATCACGCCGCCGTGCAGCGCCATGCCGGTAGCCAGGGCGGCCATGGTTAGCTCGGACACTCCCGCCTGCAGGAAAGCGCCGGAAAAATCGCCGCGGCGAAACTGCCCGGTTTTCTTGAGGAAGTTTTCGGTTTTGTCACTGTTGGCCAGGTCGGCGCTAGCCACAATCATATTTTGTACCTTATCGGCCAGGAAAGCCAGCACTGCGCCGGAGGCATTGCGGGTGGCATCGTTGGGTTTGAGGGCAATGTCACTCCAGGAGAGTTCAGGTAGTTTGCCAGAGAGGAAAAACCGGTATTGAGCCGCCAGGTCAGTATTGGCCTTTTCCCATTTTTTGAACGCAGCTTTATGGCGCGCAGCTGCCCTTTTTTTGCGTGCTGCGATCTCGCGATAGTACTCGGCCACCTCGGGGAATATCTCGAAAGGCTGTTCAGGGTTGCCACCGAGGGCTGCAATGGTTTTTTCAAATGAAGCACCAGCACCGCTCAGTGGTTGGCCATGCAGCTCCACCTCTCCCTCAAAAGGCTTGCCGTCGGCTGTGCGCACGCCCTTACCCATGACGGTTTTGCCGATGATAAGGGTGGGGCGTTCTGTTTCGGCAATGCCGGCGCGCAGTGCCATGCGTATAGCATCGTGGTTGTGACCATCAATGGTGAGTACGTGCCAGCCCCAGGCTTCGTATTTCATGGCAGTGTTCTCGCTGGTCACATCGCTGACAGGCGTGGAAAGCTGTATGTCGTTGGCATCGTAGAACATAACGATGTTGCCCAGGCCGAGATGGCCAGCAATGCGGCCTGCTGCCTGGGAAATTTCCTCCTGGATGCCACCGTCAGAGATGTATATAAAAGTTTTGTGGGCGATGGTTTCGCCGAAGCGAGCCGCTAGGAAGCGCTCGGCTATGGCTGCCCCAATACCAAAGGCGTGCCCTAGCCCCAGCGGGCCGGAGGTGTTTTCGATACCGCGTGCTACGTCCAACTCCGGATGGCCAGGCGTAGGGCTACCCCACTGGCGGAAATTGCGGATGTCATCCATGGTGTAGTTGCCGAGCAAGGTTTGTTGGGCATACAACATGGCCGACATGTGGCCGGCGTCCAGGAAGAAGCGATCGCGCAGGGGCCAGCGCATGTCAGAGGGGTCGTAGTGAAGAAATTCTGAGTAAAGGATATGAATAAAGTCGGCGCCACCCATTGGTCCGCCCGGATGGCCCGATTTGGCTTTCTCAACCATCGCAGCAGCCAATATGCGGATGTTGTCTGCGCAACGCAGGGAAATATCTTTGGTCATTGGTAGTAGCGCATTTGATACAGGAAAAAGACCGGTGCTATCAGGCCAGTACCTCTTTCACCAAGTCGGCGGCTTCTTGCAGTTGGATGGCCGAACGTACAGCTAAGCCACTTTCATCCAGGATTTGCTTGGCCAGGTCAGCGTTGGTGCCTTGTAGGCGTACGATGATGGGCACGTGAATATCGCCAATATTGCGATAGGCGTCCACCACACCCTGGGCTACGCGATCGCAGCGTACAATGCCACCGAAGATGTTGATAAGAATGGCCTTGACGCGGGAGTCGCGCAGTATGATGCGAAAGGCGTTTTCCACGCGCTTGGCATCGGCGGTGCCGCCCACGTCAAGGAAATTGGCCGGTTCGCCGCCAGAGAGCTTGATGATGTCCATGGTAGCCATAGCTAAGCCGGCGCCGTTGACCATGCAGCCTACGTTGCCGTCCAGGTTCACAAAGTTCAGCCCATAGCTTTTGGCCTCCACTTCGGTGGGGTCTTCCTCGTCGGTGTCGCGTTGGGCGGCCAGGTCGGGGTGGCGAAACAGGGAGTTGTCGTCCAAAGTGACTTTGCAATCTACTGCGATGATGCGGTCGTCGGCAGTTTTCAGGCAGGGGTTGATTTCAAACAGCGAGGCATCAGCGCCAATGAAGGCCGAGTAAAGTGATTGTATGAATTGTACCATTTCCTTAAATGCCTTGCCCGACAAGCCCAGGTTAAAGGCGATTTTGCGTGCCTGGAAGGGCTGCAGGCCCAGGGTGGGATGAATATATTCCTTGTGTACGAGGTGTGGAGTTTGCTCGGCTACTGCTTCAATGTCCATACCGCCTTCGGTCGAGTAGATGATGACGTTGCACTTGCGCTCCCGATCCATGAGAATGGACAAGTAGAACTCCTTGCAGGCGTCGAAGTCGGGTGCATAGGCGTCTTCGGCAATGAGCACTTTGCGTACAAGTTTGCCGGGGCCATTCAGCCCGCCGGGTGTCTGGGGGGTTTTGAGCATCATGCCCAGAATCTGTCCGGTTTTTTCCTTGAGGTCGTCCAGGTTCTTCACCAACTTGATGCCACCGCCTTTGCCGCGGCCGCCGGCGTGAATCTGGGCTTTCACAATGGCAATGTTAGAGCCAGTGCGCGCCTGGAGTTGTTCATAGGCAGCTACGGCCTCTTCTACAGTGTGTGCCAGGATGCCTTCTTGTACTGCTACGCCATATTGCTTGAGCAGTGCTTTGCCTTGGTATTCATGCAGGTTCATAAAGAAGCAGTTTAAAGGTGGTTTTTCGAGCCGGGGGCAAAGCTAAGGTTTTTTGTGCGCATGAAGCGGCAAAGAAGGCTTAACAATTTTGCGCCCTTGCCACTGGGTTCTTGCAAAAAGGGGCGCAAAGGGGGGGGCTGTTCTGGCCGCCGGTTTACACAGAGCGTGCTAAGGGCTGCAAAGGCGATTTTCACAGAAAAAGGGGGGTGCGCAAAGAGCGGGTTTTTATGCCCTAGGCTCTGCATCCTACGCTCTATCCGCCAACTCTACCCATCTTTCTTCCTTGAGGGCTATTTGTTTTTGAAGATCTACCAGTTCTCGGCCCAGCTCTTCTATTTTGGCAGGCGTAAGCACATCTTGCTGAGTGAAGGAGGCCTCAATTTCCTTTTTGCGACTTTCCAGCTTGGCGATGTCTTTTTCTAGGCGTTGGAGCTCTTTTTTTTCCTCCTGGCTCAGGCCACCTTGTTGTAAGGGTTTTTGTGCTTCTTTAATTTTTTGCTGTTCGTTGCGCTCCTGGCGCCGCTGGGCGCGTTCTTGCTCTTTTTGCAGTTCTCTGAACGCGGTATAGTCGCCGTTGAAGTCTCTAATGCGCCCTTCGCCTTCAAAGATGAAGAGGTGCTGGGCGAGTTTGTCTAGAAAGAAGCGGTCGTGCGAGACGATGATGATGCAGCCTGGGAATTCGAATAGGAACTCCTCCAGTACGTTGAGAGAGATGACGTCGAGGTCGTTGGTGGGTTCGTCGAGGATCAGAAAGTTGGGGTTGCGCATGAGAATGGTGAGTAAGTAGAGGCGCCTTTTTTCGCCGCCGCTGAGCTGCGATACATATACCAACTGCTGTTTTCGGTTGAACAGGAAGCGCTCCAGCAGTTGTGCAGCAGTGAGTTTTTGCCCTTTTTCCAGTGGGATGTATTCTGCAATGTCGAGGATGACATCAATGACGCGTTTGTCTTCGGGCAGTTGAAGGCCTTCCTGGGTGTAATAACCGAAGATGGTGTTGTCGCCCTGTACTACTTTGCCGGTATCGGGGCGGATGTCGCCAGTGAGCAAGCGCAAGAAGGTAGATTTACCCACGCCGTTGGGCCCGACGATGCCGATTCGCTCCTGGCGTTGGAATTTGTAGGAAAAAGGCTGGAGCACCACTTTGTCGCCAAATTTTTTGCTCACGTTGTGTAGCTCCAGTACTTTTTTGCCAAGGCGCTGGCCTTTGATGTCAATCTGGATTTCTGTAGGCTCGCGTTTGACGGAGACTTTGTCTTCCAGTTCGTAGAAGGCGTCAATCCTGGCTTTGGCTTTGGTTGTGCGGGCCTGTGGCATACGACGCATCCACTCTAGTTCCTGGCGCAGCAGCTTGCGGTTTTTGTCTAGCACCACGCTTTCGTTTTCCTCTCGCAGGGCTTTTTTCTCCAGAAAGTCGGAGTAGTTGCCAGCATATTTGAAGAGGCGGCCTTGGTCGAGTTCGAGTATGGTATTGCACACGCGCTCTAGGAAGTAGCGGTCATGGGTGACCATGAAAAGGGTAAGGTTGGGTTGGGCCAGCCATTCTTCCAGCCACTCGATCATGTCCAGGTCGAGGTGGTTGGTGGGTTCGTCGAGGATGAGCACCTCCGGCTCGGACAGGATAAGACGCACCAGTGCCAGGCGCTTGCGCTGCCCGCCAGAGAGGGTGGCCACGGGCTGGCTCCAGTCTTTGAGGTTGAAGCGGGTGAGCAACTCGCGTACGCGAGCCTCAAAGTCCCAGACTTTGAGGTCGTCCATGCGTGTGAGTACTTGCTGCAGTGCGGCTGCATCGGCCTCGGGTTGGTGTATCAAGGCCTCGTATTGCTTGATAATACGTGTGATTTCGGTGTCGGATTCAAATACGGCATCCAGCACCGAGCCCTGCTCCCAGAACTCTGGCTCTTGCTCCAGGTAGCCCATACGGGCGCCTTTATATACCCATACTGAGGCGTTCTCCCCTTCTGGGGCTTCCTTGCCAGCCAGCACCCGCAACAGGGTGGTTTTGCCCGTGCCGTTTTTAGCTACTAGGGCTACCTTTTGCCCCTTGTTGATCTGGAGCGACAAGCCAGAGAAGAGGACTTTTTCTCCGTAGGTTTTGCTGACGTTCTCAAGTGAGAGGTAGTTCACAGTACGGCTTAATGTTGGAGGCAGCGAAGGTAGCAAAAAGATTGCAATATGGTATATAGGCGTTTGGGGATGCGCCATACAAGTTGCATTTTTGCGCCTTTAAAATCTGTTTATCTTGTCCAGACGCAAACGACGACGCACCCGCAAGCACGGCCTGCCGCCTGGCACGCTGGTGTTCACTGGCGACCAGCATGCGGATAACCAACTGGTTACGCTAGTGCAGTACAACGAAGAAGATGCCTGGAAAAAAACCGCCCAGGATGCTGTGCCAGAATGCATCCAGGGCAATTTCGTTACTTGGTACGACGTCAAAGGCTTGCATTGCATCCCCGTCATTGAGCAACTCGGGCGGCTGTACAACGTGCATCCTCTAGCCCTTGAAGACGTATTGGATACCACCCAGCGCCCTAAGTTTGAAGACTACGAAAACGCCATTTTCATCATTGCCCAGGCTCTTACTTTCAACGAAGCCAACAGTGAAATCGAAGTGGAGCAAATAGCCATCTATGCCGGCGATGGCTTCGTACTTTCTTTTCAGGAAAAACCTGACGACACCTTCCAAACAGTGTGCGAGCGCATACTCCACAACGGTGGGCGCATCAGAAAGCGCGGTGTAGATTACCTCGTCTATGCTCTGCTCGACACCATCGTAGATCACTACTACATCGTGATGGATCGCATAGAGGAGGTGCTCGAAAAGCACGAGCAGGAAATTCTCACTGTGCCTGACGAAAACACCAAAAGCCGCATTCACCAGCTCAAGTTGCAAGTGCTCTCGCTCAAGAAATCCATATACCCTTTGCGCGAAGCCATCAACGCCTTCTCCCGATGCGACAATCCGCTGGTGCGCGAGGATACCCGCATCTTCATACGCGACATCTACGATCACACTATACAAATCGTTGATACTTTAGAAAACTGGCGTGATGTTCTCAACGGCTTGTTCGACTTATACCTGTCGCAACTCAGCTATCGCATGAACAACGTGATGCAGGTACTCACCATTATTTCCACCATATTTATTCCGCTGACTTTCGTCGCGGGCATTTACGGCATGAACTTCGACAATATGCCCGAGTTGCACTGGCACTACGGCTACTTCATCGTACTGGGCGTCATGCTACTCATCGTGCTGGGGTTGCTGGCGGCATTCAGGCGAAGGGGGTGGTTGTGAGCCATTTTTTGCGCCGTCTGACAACCACCGAACAAAGCCGTTCATACTATGACTTCCTTTCTGCACAGTATTCGTAAGCAATTTGACTACTATACTGAGCCACGCCAAGCTTTGTGCATTATTTACAGATGTTGTGCACAAAACCAAACAGCTGGGCTAAAGGGCTTTTTCGCAACTGCTCTGCAAGGTGCAGTACGGCTAAATTTGGCATAAGCCAGTAAGCCGTTCAGTTCCCTTGCTCAGAGGTTTGCCCAGCGTGCTTCAGCAGCAGGTCTATCTTGCGCTCCAGCGCCTGGACTTTGACCTCCAATACGTCATTGTTGTCGCTGACCATCGAATCCACAAAGATGGAGTTTACGATAGACAGCCCCAGTACGCCTCCCACAAAAAACACCACAACGAAAAAACTACGGATAAAAAAAACAAGCATTGGCGAGGCATCCTTTACCAGCGCATCTGGCACCTCCGACCAACCTTCTACCGTAAATACCTTAAACATGGAGTAAAGCGAATGCAGCGGTGTGCCAAAATGCTCTGGCGCCATGTCTTTGAACAGGAAGCAGGCCACCATAGAGAGAATAAAGTTGAAAATGAAAAATACCGACACCAATAGTACTGACGCCCTGGCCGCCCGCCCAACGCCAGCCATGATGTGGTCTATGTTGGGGACGAACCGCACAAACCGAAAAAACTTGAACACTCGCATCACTCGGAATATGAGCAGAAAATCCCAACCGTTGAGCGTACTGCCGCTCAGCCAGATGAGCAACGAAGGCATGGTCAACACCACCAATGCAAAATCCAGCACATCCCAAGGCGAGCTAAAGTACGTCTTGGTGCCCCAGGCCCTGATTTTGATTAGAGCCTCCAGTAAAAAAATGAAAGTGAACAGGTGATCCAGCCGGTCCAGCCAAGTGCTGTAAGGCTCGGCAGGCGAAAAGCCTTGAATGAAGATGACCACAGCATTGAGCAAAATCATCCCCAGGATAAAACTGTCTTGCAAGAGGATGCGTCTGAACATAACCATATTTTATTTTAACCTGGTCAAAAGTAGCGGGTATCTGCCGTTTGGCAAAAGCTATTATCTTTGCGCCCTGTTTTAGTGCCGGCAGGGCGCGCGGGCGCCCAGGCTATTCCGTTCATGCAGAAGTTAAACAAAACCACATATCCATGTCGCAGCAAGCCGATCAGTTTAAAAAGCTGGTATCCCACTGCAAAGAATACGGATTTATTTATCCCTCCAGCGAAATATACGACGGCCTTAGCGCTGTGTATGACTATGGCCCCTACGGCGCCGAACTCAAAAACAACATCAAAACCTACTGGTGGAAGGCCATGGTGCAAATGCACGAAAATATCGTGGGGCTGGATGCTGCCATCTTCATGCACCCCCTCACCTGGAAAGCCTCCGGCCACGTAGATGCCTTCAACGACCCCCTCATTGACAACAAAGACAGCAAAAAACGATACCGCGCCGACCAACTCATTGAAGGCTACCTTGACAAAATTGAGGAAAAAATCCTCAAAGAAGTGGAAAAGGCTCGCAAGCGATTTGGCGACAGCTTCGACGAGGCCATGTTTCGCCAGACCAACCCTCGCGTACTCGATTATCAAAAGCAGTATGACGAAGTGCTGGAGCGCTTTACTCGCGCCACTGCCGCCAATGACATGGGCGAGCTTAAGGCTATCATTGACCACCTGGAAATAGCCGACCCCGATACCGGCTCGCGCAATTGGACAGAGGTGCGCCAGTTCAACCTTATGTTTTCCACTCAACTCGGCAACATCGCCGGCGAGGAGAGCAAACTCTACCTCCGCCCCGAAACTGCCCAGGGTATCTTTGTCAACTTTCTCAACGTACAAAAGACCACACGCCAGAAAATCCCCTTCGGCATCGCCCAGATTGGCAAAGCCTTTCGCAATGAAATCGTAGCGCGGCAGTTTATCTTCCGTATGAGAGAGTTTGAGCAGATGGAAATGCAGTTCTTCCTGCGTCCGGGCGAAGAAATGAAATGGTATCTATATTGGAAAGAAGCCCGTATGAAGTGGCACCTCGCGCTGGGCACGCCCCCGGAAAAACTCCGCTTTAAAGACCACGACAACCTGGCACACTACGCCAATGCAGCCGTGGATATTCAGTTTGAGTTCCCCTTTGGCTTTAAAGAACTCGAGGGTATTCACTCCCGCACTGACTTCGACCTGGGCAACCATCAGAAACTCTCCGGCAAGAAAATGCAGTATTTCGACCCCGAACTCAACGAGAGCTACGTGCCTTATGTAGTGGAAACCTCCATCGGCTGCGACCGCATGTTTCTGGCGCTGATGAGCCACGCCCTGCAAGAAGATGCCGCTCCCGACGCCCAGGGCGAAGAAGCCATCCGTACCGTGCTGCGCCTACACCCGGCGCTGGCTCCAGTGAAATGTGCTATACTACCCTTGCTCAAAAACAAAGAAGAACTCACCGACAAGGCGCGCCAGGTCTTCAACGAACTCAAGCACGCCTTTCTGTGCCAATATGACGAAAAAGATGCTATCGGACGCCGCTATCGCCGCCAGGATGCCATCGGTACGCCCTATTGCATCACAATTGACTTTGACACTTTAAAAGACGGCACCGTGACCATCCGCGAGCGCGACACTATGCAGCAAGAGCGCGTGCGCATACACGAGGTGGAGAGCATTGTGCGCCAAAAGACCGACATGGCGCAGTTGTTCCGCTAAGCAGGAGAGCGAGCGTCTTTGGTTGTGCGCGCTTATCCGCCCCCCAACTCCATTTTCCGGCGCTTGTACTGCTGGTAGTCGTGTGGAGCGTGCAGTTGCAAGCTAATCTGCATTAGTGCTTGTACTACCTCCAGGCTGTCGGGGCGGCTGCGGTAAGCCGCCTGTAAGTAAGGCCTCGCCTTAATCATATATTCTCTCGACTGGGCATTGAGGTGCTGGTAGTGGTCTATGTCAGCGGTGCGGCGGGCTTCTTGCTCCAAGCGGGCGGCCTCGTTTACATAAATGGTGCCTATGTGGTAGTTAGCTTCGTAGTTTTCGGGGTTCAACTGCACTGCCTTCATGTAGGTTTGCAGCGCCAGCGCCATGTCCTTGCCCTCTTGTAGTTGAGCATACACAATGAGCAGGGTGTAGTTGTTGGGGTCTTTGCGCAGGGCATCTTGGAGCTTGACGAGGGCTTCGTCGTGCAAGTGCGGTAGTTGCAGGTATAAATCGAGTTCTAGGTAATAGAAGTCTTGCGCTATGGTATTGTACTGGCGTTGGTAGCGCTCTAACTCTTTAGAGCTTAGCTTGCCGGCCATACGCGCAGCACGCCGGTATTCAGCTTCTAGCACGCCTTTGGCCTGGCGTAAAAACTCTAGCGACGTTTGGGTATGTGCAGGTTCGGGCGCATTAGTTTGGCCATTTAGGTAGTGCCGGTACAGCAAAGCCAGCCGGTAGTAGGTGTAGGCTGCCAGTAGGTCGGGGTTTGCCGGCGGATACTGGGCAAAGAGCGTCGCCGACTGGCGGAAGTACGCCTCTGCTTGCCGATATTGCGCCTGTTGCATGGCAATTTGCCCTAGCAAATCCACCGGCAAATACTGCTGCGGCTGTACTTTTGCCACGGCGTGGAGCACGCGGGCTGCCGCCTGTAGCAAGGCCGTTCGTTCGCCGGAGTCAGATTCTTTTTTGGCTTGCTCCAGCTTTAACAGGCCATCGCGTAGTGCATCGGGATAAAGTTCTTGAAGTGCTCTTTGTACGTGGGTTTGCCAGGCGTCGCGGTCCAACTCGGCAGCGCGGCTGAAGTCTGCCACCGCGCTTGCATACGCATCGGCGTATTGGTGCAGAAAGGGTTCGTGGCGATTTTGTACAGCCCACTGGTACAATTTGACGTAGCTTTCGGCGCGATAGTAGTGGGCGTCAGCTTGCTCCTGTTTTTTCGCCTTGGCGGCAATGACACCATCCAACAGCGAAATAGCCGTTTGGTAGTCTTCGTTTTTGAAGGCCTCAATGCCTGTTTTGAGCTTGGGCACCTGGGCAACCAGATTCAGAGGCAAGAGCAGCAATAGCAACCAAACACGCATCGTATTGTTTTTCGGCAAATGTACTACTTGTACAAATAGAATGGAAAAAAACCAAGCATGTTAAAAATAGCCCTGCAAAAAAGCGGTCGTCTGAGCGAAAAGTCCTTAGAACTACTCCGCGAATGCGGCATCAAACTGGCCAGCGGCGACCGCAAACTCAAGATGGAAGCCGACAACTTTCCGCTCGAAGTACTCTTCTTGCGTGATGACGATATACCCCAATACGTAGAGCAAGGTGTGGCCGATGTGGGTATCCTGGGCGAAAATGAAGTATGGGAAAAAGACAAGCAGGTACAAGTGGTGGAAAAACTGGGCTTTGCTGCTTGCCGTTTATCATTGGCCATCCCTAAAGAGGTATCCTACCCTGGTACAACCTATTTTGAAGGCCGGCGAGTGGCCACTAGTTATCCACACGTCTTGGCCAAATTTTTCCAGGAAAAAGGTATCTGCGCCGAAATTGAGGCTATTAGCGGCAGTGTAGAAATTGCCCCCAGCATTGGCCTGGCCGACGGCATCTTCGATGTTGTAAGTACTGGCAGTACCCTTTTGATGAACGGCCTAAAAGAGGTGGAAGTTGTGCTACGCAGCGAGGCCGTACTTATTGCCTACCCCCACCTGGACGAATTGCAGCGCAAACTTCTGGATAAAATCCTGTTTCGCATTCGCGCTGTGCGCAAGGCTGCTGCCCATAAGTATATTTTGCTCAATGCACCCAACGAAGCTATACCGGACATCGCGCATATACTGCCCGGCATGAAAAGCCCTACGGTGCTTCCGCTGCTGCAGCCGGGCTGGAGCAGCGTGCACTCAGTAGTGCCCGAAGATATGTTCTGGGATGTAATTGATGAACTACAACGTTTGGGCGCTCAAGGTATTCTCGTGGTGGACATTGAGAAGATGATCTTGTAAATCTCGCTGCACCACCACAAAGGGCATTTGCCAGCTAGGTCTCATTCCACCTGCTTCACCAGCTTGATTCTGCAACCTATTGATAACCAGACGAACGCCATGAGTCTCACCATGCCGAGAGCTAATGCAAGGATGCTTCGGGCACGAGTGCAACAGGGCGGGATCTACTCCTGCCTCCTCCGGCTCCGGGCAGTGTTCCTTCTCGTTTTTCAGATACCTCAGGCCCAAGACGCACCAACTCCAAGGATCAAATATGACCTATACAGTGGTATCGCTCCGTCGCTAGAGCCTTGAAGTTGCTGATGGCATAAGAAAAGTGCGACCTGGTCGTAACGGCGCAAAAAAATGCCCAGAGTTGCGGAGAAAGGGCTATTTTTCCAGACTTTTGCAGTCTTAAACTATACATCGCATGAACACCCGATTGTCACTACTTACTTTTATTTGGCTGCTTGCCGCAACTACACTCCAGGCGCAAGCACCCAAGCGCATGACCCCTGCTGAGATATACGAATCCTTGCAACGGCTTAACTTTCTGGGTTCGGCGCTGTATGTAGCTGCTCACCCCGACGACGAAAACACCCGCATGATCAGCTACCTGGCCAATGAAGTCAAGGCACATACAGCCTATCTGTCCATTACGCGCGGTGACGGCGGGCAAAATCTAATTGGTTCTGAAATCAGCGAACTGCTGGGGGTCATTCGCACCCAAGAGCTACTTGCTGCTCGCCGCATTGACGGCGGTCATCAACTCTTCACCCGCGCCAATGACTTCGGCTTTTCCAAACACCCGGATGAAACCTTCCACATCTGGGGGCGCGACGCCGTACTGGCCGATGTAGTATGGGCTATTCGGCAATGGCAGCCCGACGTCATCATCAACCGCTTTGACCACCGCAGCCCTGGCACTACACACGGGCATCACACCGCCTCGGCCATACTGGCCTATGACGCTTTCGACCTCAGCGGCAACCCAGAAGCCTATTCCGACCAACTGGCCTACACTCAGCCTTGGCAGGCACGTCGCCTGTTTTTCAATACCTCCTGGTGGTTTTATGGCTCTCGCGAGGCCTTTGAAAAGGCCGATAAGTCCAACCTCATCTCCATGGACCTCGGCGTGTACTACCCGCTCAAAGGCAAGTCTAACCCCGAGATAGCCGCTGAAAGCCGCAGCATGCACCGCTGCCAGGGCTTTGGCTCGGCGGGCTCGCGCGGTACAGACATAGAGTATCTGGAGTTGCTCAAAGGTGACTTGCCCAAGGTCTCGAATAATCTGTTTGAAGGCATCAATACTACATGGAGCCGTGTGCCTGGAGGCGAGGCTGTAGGTAAGCTACTGGCCGAAGCAGAAAAAGAATACCACTTTGACCGCCCATACGCCTCCTTGCCCAAGCTCATGCAAGCCTACGACCGCCTCCGGGCGCTACCCGATGGCTACTGGAAGCGGGTGAAAAAAGCAGAACTGGAGGATGTCATTCGCGCTTGTGCCGGGTTGTTTGCCGAGGCTGTGGCTACTGACTTTTCCGCTACCCCAGGCCAGGAACTGACACTCAACCTGGAAATCATCAATCGCTCGCCGGCTGCTGTGCAGTTGCGAGCTATTCGATTCACGCCGCAAGGCCCGGATTCCTTACTGCAGTATACCTTGGCCAACAACGCGCGGTTCACTGCCCAGAAAAAACTGCGCCTGCCAGAGGATTTCCCTATTTCCAACGCCTACTGGCTAAACGAACCTTGGGAGCAGGGCATGTTTACTGTACACGACCAGCGCTTAGTAGGACTGCCGGAAACGCCCCGCCAGGTCAAAGTGCAGTGGGAGTTGCTAATAGAAGGCATACCTTTCCTCTTTGACACCGAGGTCGTGTTTAAGAAGGTGGACCCCGCCCGAGGCGAGGTGTATCAGCCCTTTGAAGTAACGCCTCCTGTGTTTGTCAACATAAAAGAAGGGGTGTATGTGTTTTCCGGCCCTGAGCCCAAAACGGTGGAGGTTACCCTCAAGGCAGGTGCGCCGGCGCTGGAGGGTACGCTCAACTGGCAAACGCCTCAGGGCTGGCGCGTGGAGCCGGCTTCACAACCCTTTGCCCTCAAAGACAAAGGCCAGGAGCAAACACTCCGCTTTCAGTTGTATCCGCCGGCACAGCAAAGTGAGGGGTTGCTCATTCCACAAGCTCAAATAGCCGGAAAGATATATGACAAAGAGATCGTCACCATCTCTTACGACCACATCCCCACCCAGACAGTCCTGCGCAGCGCCCGCTCAAGGGTAGCCATGATCAACCTGCGCAAGGCTGGCAACGAAGTAGGGTATCTCATGGGTGCCGGCGACGAAGTACCCGCCGCCTTGCGTCAAATAGGCTATGTTGTAACCGAGTTGAAAGACAACGACATCACGCCCGAAAATCTGCGCCGATTTGATGCCGTCATTCTGGGCGTACGCGCCTACAACACAGTGGACCGCATCAAATTTCACCAACCTGTGCTGTTGGAATACGTGCGCAACGGCGGCAATCTCATCGTGCAATACAACACTAACAACGGGCTACGCATTCCGCAGGCTGACATTGCCCCTTATCCGCTCAAAATCTCACGCGACCGCGTGACCGTGGAAGACGCCGAAATGCGCATCCTGGCGCCCAATCATCCGGTGCTCAACTCGCCCAATAAAATCACGGGCAAAGACTTCGAGGGCTGGGTGCAAGAGCGTGGCTTGTATTTTCCTAACGAGTGGGACAAGGCCTACGAAGCCTTGCTGTCGTGCAACGACCCCGGCGAAAAACCCAGCAATGGAGCGCTGCTGGTAGCTCCTTACGGGCAGGGGTACTACATCTACACAGGGCTGGCATTCTTTCGCCAGTTGCCAGCGGGGGTTACAGGGGCGTATCGGCTCATGGCCAATATGATTGCCACGGGGCGAGCTACAGCCAGTGATAAACCGCAACCGACCGCTCCGATGAAAGGCGGCAAAAAGAAAAAGTAGCCGGAATCTGTCTTACCTTTGCGCCTGCTGGCTAATATGCTTCAAACCTTAGACCGCTACATCCTGGGCAAGTTTCTGAGCACCTTCTTTTTTACGGTGCTGATCTTCACCTTGATCTCAGTTTTTATTGACTTCAGCGAGAAGGTGGAGAAGTTCATCACTGAGCCTATCACTCTGCGCGAAATTCTGCTGATTTACTATCCCGGCTTCATCGTGTTTATAGGCAAGGTGCTCTGGCCGCTTTACACTCTTATTGCGGTAGTATTTTTCACTTCGCGCATGGCGGCCAATTCTGAAATACTGGCCATTCTGAACGCTGGCGTGAGTTTTCGACGCCTGATGCGGCCTTATGTCGCAGGAGCGGCCATTATCATGGTGATTTTCCTGGCCGGCGCGCATTTTTTTGCCCCCTGGATCAACAGGCTGCGCCTGGAGGTAGTGCACAAGTATATTGACAAAAATGCCGACAAGGGCAAAACCACAAACGTACACATCTTTACCGCACCCGGCGAGAAAGTATTTGTGCAGCAGTACCGCAAGGCTGACAGTACCGCCCGCAATTTCCGGCTGGAGCGCTTCGATACCAGCGGGCTAGTATTCTTGCTCCAGGCCGACCAA
Organism: uncultured Saprospiraceae bacterium; assembly: GCA_938015595.1. Taxonomy (GTDB): domain Bacteria; phylum Bacteroidota; class Bacteroidia; order Chitinophagales; family Saprospiraceae; genus UBA2329. The sequence continues at coordinate 147,698 of CALLPI010000004.1, forward strand.
GCACACTATCTCGGCGGGCCGCCGCATCGCTGGCGGATAAAAAACTTTACCATCCGCACTTTTGAAGGCTGGCGGGAGACCTTCTTCGACGGCCGCGGCATGGACATGGATACCCTCATTCAAATGCATCCCGGCGATTTTGTGGACTATCAGGAACAGCAGGCCATGCTGAATACCCCCCAACTCATGCGCTACATAGCTCAGCAAAAGGCGCGCGGCGCCGGCAATACCCGCAAGTACGAAAGCGAACTGCACATGCGCACCGCCGAGGCATTTACTATTCTCATTCTCACCATTATCGGCATGGCGGTATCAGCGCGAAAGATACGTGGCGGCACCGGGCTGCACCTCGCGGTGGGTATTGCACTGGGGGCTTTATATGTCATGCTGTCGCGCTTTGCCGTGGTATTTGCCACAGGCGAAGCCATGCCCGTGCTGCTTGGTATCTGGATGCCCAACATCATCTTTGCCGGAGTGGCCATATACCTGGTGCGCAATGCCCAGAAATAGACCCAGTCTAGGGCATCAGCGTGCCAAAGGATAACACTTTCACGGGCGTACCCCACATAAAAATGTCAAAACTCTCCTCAACCTCCTGTACTTCTACTTTTACGCGGCGGTCCTTGTATTTGAGTTGTTCGGGCATATTCACTGGGCGCCATTGCTGGCCTTTGTCGTCCACAATACCCCAGCAGCCTGGCCCTATCTGCACGTACACTACTTTGCCTTCTATAAGATGCTTTTTCATTTGGAATGGTATTTTGCTTGTTTACAATGATTTTCAAGTTTTTTTTCAAAGGATAAGCGCTGCCACTTCGGGGTCGCTCAGTACAACCTGTAAGCTCGGCATAGAGGAAGCTGCCAGGTCGCGTGCCAGCGCGAAGCGAAGCGCCGGGGGCAGATAGTCCATTAATAAGAACAACTTGAGATTGCGTTGGGATGTATCAGATAGTTTGTTAAGGTGGCTCACATGCATGGCCAGCCGCGTGCATACTGCCGAGAGAATATCTGTGCGCAAAGGAGGCCCTTTTACTATGGCGTAGAGTGGCTTGGCCACCGCCTCATCAAAATTAGAGGCACTCAGGATGGCATCCGGCGCGGGGAGCCTGTCGCCACCAGTATGGATAAACTGCACAAAAGCCTGCGCGGTTTCTGCATCTAGCAAGGCCTCGACCCAAAGGCGCACCATGCTTATTTCGGCGCGTAGGTCGGGTATGCCGCTTAGCAGGCGAAAAAAGCGCGTGAGGGTGCGCGCCGTAGTGCGCTTGCCGGTGATGGTTTCAGGGTGCGCAAGCACAAAATGGATGCCGCGGGCATCTATCTGAGCTGCTGTAGCCCATTTTACCCAGGTCTGCAAGTCAAACTCTAACGTGACATGCGCCATTCGGGTCATCATGGCGTCGTCGAGGGCAGTCACAGAGTATTGGCCAGTATCGGGGTTGGCCGTCAGTACGATGTGCCAACGAGGCGGCAGTGCCCAACTGAGCAGTGCGCCGTCCTGAAGCAGAGGCATGAGGCCACGCAGGATGCGGTCATCGGCACGGTTTATATCGTCGAGAAGCAAGATGCCAGGGCCAGGCTGCGACGGCGCCCAGCGAGGCGGGCAGAACACCGTGCGCCCCTCTACAATGGAGGGCATGCCCAGTACATCGCCCATTTCTTCTATCTGAGCGGGCGCCAGATAGGCCAACCGATAACCGCGCTCTTGCGCAAAAGCGCGCACAATCTCTGTTTTGCCAATACCGTGCTTGCCCCAAATGCACACCGGCGTTTTGGGCAGCCCTTGGGCTTCCAGGCGCTCATTGTCGGCAAGAGCTTGTTGCAAAAACTGTATAAGTTCAGTGGCGCATACCCCTGGGCCAGTGCCCTGGCGCAGCGGTTCTGATGAGGAAGTGTACGCGGAGGTGCTCAATGCATGCTTGAATTGATGGTTGGCAAAGCGTGGAAGCCGCTCCTTGGCAGCAATATTTTCACAAATTTAGCACCTGATATTGGCTAGGCCAAAATTCCCCCTTAACTTTGATGAAAACCTGACCAATAACCAAAGCAGAAGCATGAGCAAGATCGTCACCCTGGATGAGTTCATCATCCGTCGGCAAATGGACTTTCCTTTCGCCTCGGGCGAACTCACCGGCCTGCTGCGCGACATCGGCGTGGCTGCTAAAATCGTAAACCGCGAAGTCAACAAAGCAGGTCTGATTGGGATACTGGGTGCTGCTGGCAGCGAGAATACCTCTGGCGAAACTGTGCAAAAATTAGACCTCTATGCCAACGATAAACTCATCGAATGCCTCAAGAACAGCGGCGAGTGCTGTGGTGTAGCCTCTGAAGAGTTTGAAGATTACATCCCCATTCCTCCCATTACCTCCAAAACCTCCAAGTACGTGGTGGTTTTTGACCCTCTGGATGGATCCTCCAATATTGACGTTAATGTCTCTGTGGGCACTATCTTTGGTATATACCGCCGCGTAAGTGACCCTGAAGGCCCCTGCAAACTGGCTGACTTCCTGCAACCAGGTATCAACCTGATAGCTGCCGGCTATGTGCTCTACGGCACTTCTACCATCCTGGTCTATACCACTGGCCGGGGGGTCAATGGCTTCACACTCGACCCCACCATCGGCGAGTTTTGCCTCTCTCATCGCGACATTCAAATACCAGCGCGCGGCAACTACTACTCCGTCAATCAGGGCTACTACCTCAAGTTTGACTTAGAAATGCGTCGCTACATTGACCATTGCTCCGATATGAACCTCCAACTGCGCTATATCGGCTCCATGGTCAGCGACGTACACCGCATCCTGTTCCAGGGCGGTATTTTCCTCTACCCCAACACGCGCAAGTATCCTCAGGGCAAGCTGCGCCTCGTGTATGAGTGCAATCCGCTGGCTTTCATCGTAGAACAGGCTGGCGGAAAGGCCATCACCGCCCAGTTGGAGCGCATCCTGGAGGTGCCAGTCAAGCACCTGCATCAGCGTGTCACTATAGCTATTGGCTCGCCCAATATGGTGGACGAGATGAAGGAGTTCGTAGAGCGCTACAGCGCGCCGCCTATGTCAAAGCGCGCTGAAATGGAGAGCGCAAGTTAAAGAAAACTCAGTTATTCGATTCTTTTCGATCCGTCTGCGAGCATCACCCATTCTTCAATTTCAAGTAATACCCTATGGCGCTTAGCCCCGGCAGGTATGGCCTGGGATCCAAAAATTTTTTTGGTGCTTTGCTGTAAAAAAGTAGATATTTCACTTTACATTGGATTAAAATTCGCTTGACATGCCGTTTGTAGTGTATGCCACGCCCAACTTTACAGAAAACGCCGTGCGCTTTCTGGACAAATTGACTCAAATACCAGAGGTGCGCCTAGGGCTGATCACAGAGGAGCCGCTGATACTGTTGCGTCAGGAGATAAGCCGCCGCCTGGCGGCTCACCGCCAGGTACAAAACCCCCTCGATGCCAGCCAACTAGAAGCTGCCGCCCGCGAAATGCAAGCCCAACACGGCACCATTCACCGCATCATTGGGCCGGTAGAAATCATGCAAGTACCCCTGGCCCAGGTGCGCGAGGCGCTGGGTATTGAAGGGCTGGACGTAGAAACCACCCTTAACTTCCGAGATAAAGCCCGCATGAAAGCCAAACTGCGCGAGGCGGGTATTCCTTGTGCCCGATATTGCGCCGCCACCCACCCTGACGAAGCCCGCGCCTTTGCTAAGGAATGTGGATATCCGCTCATCTCCAAGCCTCCAGCAGGTATGGGGTCGCTATCCACCTACAAGATACACTCTGAGAGCGAGCTGGAAAACGTGCTGCGCCACATGCCGCCAGCGCCTGGGCATGAGGTACTCTTTGAAGAGTTTATTAATGGTACAGAGCACTCTTTTGATACTTTCTCGCTCAATGCAGAACCAGTGTTTCACTCACTTTCGCACTACTACCCCAATCCTATTGAGGTGATGCGCGAGCCATGGATACAGTGGCAGGTGGTAGTGCCGCGCGAGGTAGATGACCCGATGTACGACGATATTCGTGAGGCGGCCTTCCGTACACTACAAGTACTGGGTATGCATACCGGCATGAGCCATCTGGAGTGGTTTCGCCGCCCTGACGGCAGTATTGCTATTTCGGAAATAGCCGCCCGCCCGCCCGGCGCGCAGTTTATGACGCTCATTTCGCGTGCCAACGATTTTGATGCCCTTGACGCTTGGGCACGCATGATTATTTTTGAGGAATTTACCCCGCCTAAACGCCAGTATGCCGCTGGGGCAGCCTACCTGCGCGGTATGGGGCAAGGCCATGTAAAGGCCGTATACGGCCTGGAGCAAGTAGACCGAGAGATAGGCCACCTCATCACCGACGCTAAAATACCGGAAACCGGCCGCCCGCACAGCGCCAACTACGAGGGTGAAGGGTTCATTATCGTGCGGCATCCTGAGACGGTAGTGGTTCGAGCGGCATTGAAGAAAATTGTGTCCACTGTGCGTGTAGAGCTTTCCTGAACAGCCTGTTCAAGGTTTTAGACGCTCCAAAAATGCCCTGATTTCCTGTAGCTGGGCAATAACTTCTTCTCTGCGCTGCTCCTGTTCTCGTCTGTCTTTCAGCGCTTGTTTGGCGCCTTGTATGGTATAGCCGCGCTCCTTGACCAACTCATATACACAGCGTATTTGCTCAATGGTGGCTTTGGTATAGCGGCGCTCGCCTTTGACGTTTTTTTGCGGTCGGATGTTGTCAAACTCTGCCTCCCAAAAGCGAATGAGTGAGCGTGAAACGCCGAACAATTCAGCTACCTCGCCAATAGAGTAGTAGCGTTTGAGGTCATCAAGTTTATCATCGAGCATCATAGTGCCTGAAGTTTTTGCAATAGCATGGCTGTAGCAGTTTTGGGGTCAGCCTTGCCTTGGCTCAGGCGCATTAGCTCTCCCATGAAGAAACCCTGCAAGCCTTTTTTGCCTTTTCTGAACTCCGATACTTTGCCAGGATGGGCGGCCAGCACCTGGTCTATGAGCGCAATAATGAACTCCGCATCGCTGGTTTGGAGCAGATCCATACTTTGTGCCAGTGCCGCAGGGCTTTGGCCAGGCTCGACCAGCAGGGCCGGCCATAGGCGCTGGTAGGCGGCGCTGTTGCTTATCTGATTGTCGGCTATCAGTTGCAGCAGTTCTGTCAAGGCGGGCAGGCCAATGGGGAAGCTGTGTAGGTCTGCCTGGTTTTCGTCGCGCCAAGGTAGCAACTTGTTGATGACTAGGTTGGCTGCAGCCTTGGTATGAGGTGTATGCTGGCATAATTCTATGAAATACAAGGCTACCGACTTTTCCTCGGCCAGTAGGGCAGCATCGTAGTTGCTAAGGCCGTACTCCTCTGTAAAGCGGCGATATACCTCCTCCGGCAGCGGTGGCATCTGGCTTCGGATGGACTCGATGAAGGCAGTATCCAGCACTAGCGGCGGAAGGTCAGGGTCGGGAAAGTAGCGATAGTCATGGGCTTCTTCCTTGCTGCGCAGGGGTGAGGTCGTGCCAGTTTGGGGGTCAAAGTGCAGGGTGTTTTGCTCTACAACTTGCCCGCTCTCTACCAGGGCAATCTGGCGGCCAGCCTCGTACTCAATGGCGCGCCGGGCAAAACGCATAGAGTTAAGGTTTTTGATTTCGCAGCGGGTTCCATAGGTGTGTTGTCCGCGGCGTCGCACCGATACGTTGACATCGCAGCGCATGGAGCCTTGTTCCATGTTGCCGTCGCTAATGTCCAGGTAGCGCGCCAGGCGGCGCATGGCGCTCATGAAGGCGTCCACTTCTTCGGCGGAGCGCAAGTCAGGTTCGGTTACAATTTCCAGCAGGGGTACACCAGCGCGGTTGAGGTCAATAAGTGAGGCATCGGGTAGTTGGTCGTGTATGGACTTACCGGCGTCTTCTTCTATATGAATGTGATGAATACGCACTTTTCTGACGCCACTGCCGATCCGTATGTCTAGTGCGCCGCCGCTGCAAATGGGCTGTTTATCCTGGGTGATCTGGTAGCCCTTGGGTAGGTCGGCGTAGAAGTAGTTCTTTCGGTCAAAGGTGCTTACAAGGTTGATGTGGCAGCCCAAAGCCAGCCCCAGGCGCACAGCATAGGCTACATGAGCGCGATTGGGCATGGGCAGCGTGCCCGGATGCCCCAGCGAAATGGCGCTTACCCGTGTGTTGGGCGCACCGCCAAAGGAGGCGTCGTCGGCACAGAAAGCCTTGCTGCGCGTGTTGAGCTGTAGGTGTACTTCCAGCCCGATGACCGTTTCGTATCCTTGCACCATCTCTGCTTTGAGCGTTTGAAAAATTGGCAATGCACGGCGCATTTGGGTTAAAACAACAGTGCGCCTACCACTAGCGTAAGTGCCAAAGATATCAAAAAGATAAAGATGTACGAAAAATTAATGATGCAAAACTTGACGAAGGTCTTCACATAACCCTGCTGATACACCCGCCGCAGAGCAACAAATAAATAGACCATCACGGCTATGAATGCCACGCTTACCCAAACATCAGACGGTGGGGCGCTTTCTGATGGGGTGCTTTCAAGAGATAAGGAAATCAGCCCAGGCGTCAGCAAAATAGCCAATGTAAACGCCAAGAAACTGAAAGTATGGTAGTGAAAGGAAAATACCAGATGCTCCACAAAGTACTTGCCCCGCCGAATGTAGAGCAGCTTCAGCAGCAATGCCAGCGCCGGCATCATCAAAAAGACCATCCACGCGAGGTTGCCCAGGATGAAGTTCAGGAAGTTGCCACCTTCCTTAAGTAATATTCTTAGCCACTGACTTACTTGAAAGCGCACTACTGGGTCTTTAAAGCCGTACTTGTCCGTAAGTTTTGCAGTGGGTAGCATGAGCACATCGTGGGAGTCTATACTTCGATATTCGATTTTTTTAGTTGACGGATTATAGTACAACAACTGGGTAGAATCTGTGACTTCGTACCCCCCCAGATTGCTTCGCAGGGAGTCAAGGGCTTGCGCCGCAATAGGCTGTGGAAACAACGCCAGTACTTTAGCTTGCGCGCTGTCCAGTTCTGCCCAGAAAGTGCGGCGGTACAAATTAAGTTTGCGAGTCTCTTGTGCTTCTGTGATTTTGTCCCGAACTTCTGCCAGTGTCCAGCTTAGCACTGCAAAATGCACTACGGCCATAAGCAAAAAAATGCGTATAGGGTGCATATATCGGCGGTGGTGGCCTTTGAAGAACTCCAGCGTAAGTTTGCCAGGTACACACAAATGGCGTAGTGTGAGCAACAAGCGCGAGTCTATATTCAAAGCGGAACCCACCAATGCCTTGAGCAACATCCACAGCGTCTGTTTGCCAGTAGTATATTGCTGGCCGCATTCGCTGCAAAATGATGCGCCTTGTAGCAGCGGGTAGTGACAGTTTGGGCAGTAGCGCGCCTTAGTGCCAGTAAACCCTGGTTCCATGTCAACGGTTTTTTGCAAAAATGGGCCTAACTTAGATGCTAATGGCAAGTTATTTCGATAAAATGCATTTTTATGTGTGATATAAATAACCACTGAGGGTCTATTTTGAGGCGATTTTCCCATCAGGGGAGATGTGCAGCAGCGTTTCGGGGAAGTCCGCTTTGGTCAGGTTGATCAGGGTTTGTATCACCCTGCGCTGGGGGTCTATCCTAGGGCCATGATGTTTTTGTTGATAAGTAGGCGTGATGAGGCCTTCCAGAAAACGCCCTTGCTTGTCCACGCTTACGGTAATGATAGGCGCTATACCTGCCGGGCCGGCCAGGCTGAAGCGTCCGTAAGTGCAGAAGTTGCCCAGGCTGTAAGCAATGAAGCGATCTTTATACAACTCTACTGCACGGGTTACATGAGGGCCATGCCCAAATACGATGTCTGCCCCGGCATCTATTACAGCATGGGCAAAGGCATAGACGTTGCCGCGGTTTTCGCCGTGGAATTCCTCCTTTTGCCGGGTCACGTGTTGGTGCGCCGCACCCTCTGCGCCACCGTGAAAAGACACAATGACAATATCGGATTTTTCGGCCAGGGTACGCACAATAGCCTGAGCGCGGGGCAGATTGCGCAAGTCGCAGGTGCCATCATTGGGCGAGAAAGCGCAGAATCCCCATCGGATACCTCTACGCTCAATAACTACGCTCTCATCTGTACCCACGAGACCAGCATAGGCAATGCCTGCTTTATCGAGGGTGGCTTTGGTGCGAATGCGGCCTTCTGCCCCGAAGTCACCGGAGTGATTATTGGCTATACTGAGAAGGTCATAGCCAGCCTCTAAAAAGTGGCGCACATATCGGGCCGGCGTGCGAAACACATAACATACCGAAGGGTCTTTACAAGTCTTGGGTGTGCCGCCACTGTCGAAGAGCGTACCTTCCAGATTGCCAAAGGTGACGTCAGCAGCCAGCAATATGTCACGCACTTGTGCCAGGAGGTCCTCCCCGTCGTAGGGTGGCAAGTAGGTGGCAGAAGGGTAGTTGGTGCCCAGCATCATATCGCCCGTACCAGCTACGGTATAGATTTCCTGAGCCAGGGTGTCAGCAGGGTTCAGCGTATCCTGCAGCGCAAGGGGTATAGCCTGGTATTCTGCCTGGCGTTGCTGTGGATACCAGTGCTCAATGGTCATTCCGGCCAGGAAGAGTGCTCCGGCCAACAGCAGTAAGCTTGCACGCAGGGGGGTGATCAGGCGCAAGAGGATATTCATATGTCAAGTATAATAGTAGTAGGCATCAGTCAAACGACTGGTTGGCTGTTTCGGCAGCTTTTACCAGCGCCTGGTACTCCTGCGGCGAAAGCCCGTCCATTACATAGTGGATGGGGTTTACCTTGTTGCCCTTGAAGATGACCTCGTAGTGGCAGTGCGGAGCAGTAGAAGTGCCTGTGTCCCCTACTCGGCCAATGGTTTGGCCGCGCAGCACCTTCTGGCCTACTTTTACATCTATTTTGCTCATGTGAGCGTACAGGGTTTGATAGCCGTAGCCGTGATCAATGGTCACACAAAGCCCGTAACCGTTGCCTTTATTTTCTGCTTCTATTACTGTGCCGGCGCCGGTAGCCTGGATGGGGGTGCCATGCGGAGCAGAGAAGTCAATACCGGTATGCATACGGGGCACCTTAAATATGGGGTGAATGCGATAGCCGAACCCAGAGAGCAATTGCACATCGCGGTTGAGCTTATCTTCGCGTACCGGCTTGATGGACGGCATGGAGGCCAGCATTTTTTCTTTGGCGGCGGCCATATTCATAATGGTATCCAGCGACTTGGACTGGAGCACCATCTGGCGCTTCATCTTGTCTATTTTTTGCTGGAGGGCAGCCATTTCGTCACCCGAGTAGGTGTACTCGCGCAATTTACCGTACTTGTCGTGGCCACCGGTACCGACTTCCCACACAGCTTCATCTATGGGATCCATGCCAAATACCATGCGATAGGCATAAGCATCGCGGGCCTTGAGCACTGCCAATTCTTCGCGCATGCGCTCCAGTTCATCACCAGCATTGCTAAGCAGCGCTTTTTGTTGCTGAATCTCGTTGAGCAAGGATTTTTCCTTAGGAGAAGGGAATATGCGGTGAGAAATCAGCGTGAAAATGAATCCGGTAAGGAGTGCGGCACAAACAAAACCGAATATTCGCAAGAAGATTTTGCTCCACGGCTCTACCACTTTTTCGTACCGAAGGGTGTGCGTGTTGTAAACGTACTTTTCTTTTTTCATGACCTTCTGTGTATTAGTCGAACAAATTGATTTTCAGTAGTTTTTGGAATTGCACGGAGGCTTTCCACTCAGTGCAAGTTGTTATTCTGTCTTTGTCCGAACTAACTTGGCAGGCCAAAAATACTACATGTGATTATTTCTGCAAAACTTTAACAAAAAAGTAGTAGTTTATTTAATACAAAATGTTTATGTGTAAAAATCTTTGTTTCAATCTAAAGCATTACAGGACGGCGACGGCGTTGGCCTTACAGGCCCTCCTTTGCCAAGTGATACAATTTGCCGCGGATGCGGGAGTGGCAACGGTGCCTGCCCGCCCGTGCGCTACAACACAAAGAGAATTTGCCTTCCTTTTTACAGTCCTTTCATATAGGCAATGATAATGTCTCGCACGTCATTACGCACCTGCCTGTCGCCTACCTTTTCAGGTGCGTCGTATGGGAATTTGCCCAACATGGATAGGTTGGCTTCTTTGCCCTCGGCCACAAACAATGGCATGACCACGGTATAGACGCGCGCTTTGTCTATGGGCTGGCCACCTACCAACCACCGACCTTGCGCGTCGGGTTCTGAGGCGGCATTTAGCAATTGAAAGTACCCACCTTCGCCCCGGTTTTGTGTCATGCTGATGCGCAGGGCATCTTCCAGGAAATTGCCGGGCAGTTGTACTTTCACAATTTTGCCGCCGTAAGGGAAGGTGCGCAACACGTCAAACTCCGTGACTGCGCCAGCTAGGCGGTCGTCCAAACGCATGGCGCCGCTGTTGATCCAATACACATCGGCATCGGGCATAGCCGCACGGAAGGCCTCCGTTGCCAGGCGCCCATAGTTGGTTTGGGTACTTCGTATGATGGTCTCGGTACACTCCAGAGGCTCGGTAGCGTACATGACGACGTTGCGCGGCTGGTAGCCCATTTTCTCGGCGCGGCTGAACACATCAGCTTCCCATTTTTGTACTACGGCCAGAGTGGCAGGGTCGTCGGCTATCTGATCGTCAATGACTTTGAGGGTGGAGCGCACGCGGGTAGCGCGGGCGCTAGGGTACCAGGTGATGCGATGGATATAGACGGTTTTGGCATTGGCGTCGGCCTTGGCAATGACTGTTTGCTCCACGTAGTGCCCCATGTGATTGTGGTCGTGGCCGCCAATGAAAAGAGGCACTTCTGGAGTAGCCTCTGCTAAGGCCATATCCTGGGCTATGGTCAGGTGAGTAAGGCCAATAATGATATCTGCCTGACCTTTGAGTTTTTGCACTGTCTGGCGAAAGGTGGTTTCTACTGGTAGATATTTGACGTAGGGCTGCTTGTTGAAAGGCAAGACCACGCCCACCAGGGCTACACGCACTTGCTGGCCGCCAGGGCTGCTAAAGGTATGGATGAGGTGGTCGGGTATGGGTTGCTCTATGCCGTTGACGAGCTGGGTGAAGGGCTGTTCCTGGCCATTCTTTACGCGCAATACGTTGCAGCAAGTGTACCGAAATTGGCTCTGGTGAATGCGTTTTTGTAGTAAGTCGGGGTTGCGCAGATCAAACTCGTGATTGCCGAAAGTTGCGTAGTCTAGCCCCATGGCATTGAGTGTTTCTACCATTTGCAGGCCGGCTATGGGTTCGCCGTCATCCATTTTCAGCGTGCCGATGAATGAGGGGCTGAGGAAATCGCCGGCCAACACAGCAATGGTATTCGGGTTTTCGCGCAGCAATTCCCGTTTTACAGTGGCTACGCGCGCCAGCCCGCCGGATTTTCCGCCTTCCAGCGGCGATATTTCATACACATCGTTGATTTGCAGAATGTTGAAAGTAATGGGTTCTTCTGCGGTGGGCTGGTGTACGCGGCAGGCGCTTAGCGACAAAAGAAGCCCCGCCCATAGCCACAGGCGTATCTTCATGGCAGCAATTTTGGTTATCGGTCTTTGTATTTTTACTCACAAAAGTAAGCGATTGTTTCACTCTTGCCGCAACTGATGGGCATATGGGCGCATAAATCACGAAAATTTTACACCGCCTGCCTTACTTTTGCTTCTGTAATGAATACAACATCACTTGCCGAGGCTGCTGCGTGCACTCCGCCCTATCGCGCTTTCGTCACGGGTGGTACTGGCCTGGTGGGCGCTCATCTGCTCTACGAACTTACCAGCCGGGGCATAGCCGTAACTGCCCTGAGCCGCTCGGCTTGCGCTGCCGATGCTGTGCGCCGCACCTTCCGCTACTACACAGAGCACCCTGACCCTTTGCTCGCCCGTATCCAGTGGGTGCAAGGCGACCTCCAGGATACCAATATCCTGGCTGCTGCCTTAGAAGGTGCCGACGGCGTGTTTCACTGTGCAGCGCTAGTGTCGTTTAACCCTGCTGATCGGCAGTCCATCTATCAAACCAATGTGGAGGGCACGGCCCAGCTGGTGGCGCAATGTCGCCGGGCAGGTATTCGCAAGCTGGTATTTGTCAGCTCTTCTGCCGCTGTAGGCAAGTCTGAGCATGGCTTGGCCAATGAAAATACGCCCTACACTGCCTCGGATGCACCTGACTACGCCGACTCCAAGTACAAAGCCGAGCAAATTGTATGGCAGGTTATGACAGAGGGATTGCCAGCGGTCATTGTCAATCCGGTAGTGGTGCTGGGGCCTGGCGACTGGCAGCGCAGCAGCGCGGCTATCGTATGGCGAGTGTGGCGCGGTTTTCCCTTCTACACGTTGGGTGGTACAGGCTTTGTAGATGCACGCGACGTAGCCCGATGCATGGCCACGCTGATGGAAAGCCCTCTGGTGGGTGAGCGTTTCATCCTTTGCAGTGAAAACCTCGTGTTTCGGGATGTCTTTTTTCAAATAGCCGATGCACTTGGCGTACGCCGGCCAACGCTGCCGGTTTCTCCGTGGATGGGCACCATTGCCCTTGGGCTAAGCCAGGCTTGGAGCCTGTTGAGCGGCCAAAAGCCTCTGATTACGCCCACTGTGATCCAGGCCGCGCATCGGCGCTATTTTTTCTCCAACGAGAAGATCAGGCAGGCCATTGGACACACCTTTATCCCTATGGAACAAAGCATACGCGACACCTGCCGCTGCTTTTTGCAGGATGTGAAGCAATGAGGGCCTACTTGTGCGGCAAGATGAGCGGAAAGCGGTCTACGGCTTCGAGGGTGTCTGGGTCAATGACTTCCACATCAATGTTTTTGCCTTTGACGTGAAACAAAACCAATGCATGGCGGGTGGTAAATCCGCTGACGAAAGGCGTCCAGGGGGTCTGTTCCTGGGCGTAGTAGGGCGCCCCTGCCGCTCCGTTGTTGATCTGGTAGATGCTCCTGGATAGCTTGATCATGGGCTTATTGTATCCCGGCGGATAGATAGGCGTTTGCGGTGTCAGGCGCAGGCGGTTGTAGTTGTGTTCGTCGCCGGTGAGGATGGCGCGGGTTTTGCGGCTTTTGTTCACGAGCAAGTCCAGCAGTTGGTCGCGCCGTTCAATAATGCCTTTTTCCAAGGGTTGACCAGCCACCCAGGGGCGCATGTCATTGTTGCCGTTGTACCACATATCGTCGCGCACATGGCCGCCATTGGGGAAAAATGGCGTATGCACCGTGACGAAGATGTGCTGTACCCGCTTATCTCGCTCTAGCAGTTGAATGGTTTGCTCTAGCCATTTCAACTGATTGTCCATGATGTAGCCATGCATACCGCCGCTGGTATGGGGAAGGCGGTTGGTGGTGGGTGCGTACCAGTAGTTGGAGTTGAGTACTATCATGGCCACGTTGCCATACAGGTAGTAATAAACGTTTTCCTTGTAAGATGGAAAGTCGGTTTGATTAGGGTGGGGGTCGTAAGATGCGCCGTCTTCGCTGTCGGGGCCATTGAGGGGCAACACAAAATTAGCGGCAAAAACAGCCTCTGCCGATTCGGTATCATAGGGGTAGCGGTCTATTTGGAACACGGCGGAGTCTTGTGCTGATTTATAGACAAAGCGATGTACCAACGCTTCGTGATTACCCATAGTCACATACATTGGCATGTAGTGCGCAAATGGCTGTATGGCACGCTTCCAGTTGGCGTACTGCAGGTGCATATTGTCCTTGCTGATGAGATAGCCGTTGACCAAATCACCCGTAAACTGGAAGAACCTGGCCTGCTTATGGGTGGCCAAAGCCATGATTTTTTTCATGATGTAGTGATTGGCACCCCAGATATTGCGCTCGCCGCCGCCTTGTCCGGCTCTAGAATCGCTGGCGTATGCAAAGGTGAATGGTTTTCGGTTGCCGGGCATAGGGGCTGTGCGCAGAGCGAAGTCAAGCTTCAGGTCACCGTATTGCAAGGTGTAGGGGTATTCCCTATCAGCTTGCAGGCCGCCTACTGGAATTTCGTGCACCGTAACGGCTTCTGTTTCAACAAACAATTTGCCGCCTATAGCTACTGCCGCCTTCACTGCCTGATTGGTAGTAAAGGAAATAATGGCGCCCTGGTGGTCTAGGCAGTTGACAAATGGCCCTTCAATGACAGTAGGAACTACCTCAAACGGCCCCGTGCCTTTGAACTGTACGATGCCGTCGTACAGTATTTGGCCGCTTTGGTCAGTCACGCGGTAGCCGATGACGCCCCCCTCCTTCTTTTGCCAGCCCACCATGTCATAAGTACCAGCCATAGAAAGGATGCGGATGCTGGCCTTGCCGGCGCGGATGTCCACTGGTGCACGAAAATACACAGGATGCGGGTGCTTGGCATCGCCGTAGGGAATAAAGCCATAGTAGAGCTTGCCGTTCAGCCCTGGCCAGAACTCGAAAGCAATGCCTTCGGCTGTGCCTTTGGGGTCGCCTTGGAGGCGTTCCAGTGTGTAGGGTTGGGCGGAGTTATCTTCTAAGATTACCGTTTCAGCATAGTGCAAGAAGGTGCGCCCGTTACTAAAGTGTATATTGGAATGCGAGCGAAGGGCACTGGTATCGGGCTGAGCAGTAGCGCTAATGGCGTACAACCAGGCAACAAGGGCAAAGATAGCGGCAGTGGATCTCATGATAAGTTGGGCATTACTCATGCCACAAAAATAGGGAATACCGATCTTTAATATACCCCAAAAATTGCCGGCAATAAAATAGTATCCTGCAATAGCACTTGGTGATACGGGCTCTTCTCTTCGCGCAGTTGCAGTTGCGCCAGGCACTTTTCGTTATTTTAGTAATCCTATTTATTTTATAGGTTTAACATTTTTTTAAGATCTTTTCTGTTGACTTTTGCCTTGCGATACCCTTACCTTTGTGGCTGTCTTTCGCTTTGTAGAGAGATTTTATAAAGAACGGGTGGAGAGAACGGGCTCTGTGAAACCCTGGCAACCTTGCCGAAAACGACAAAAGGTGCCAAATCCCGCCGGTGCTCATATTGCGCAGCCGGAACTATAAAATCTGGGGTTTGTATGTCTCGTTTATCTTCGACTTTCCATTTCAAGCTAGAGACCTTGAGCGAAAGTGTCTTCTTTCCTCTTCGCGTTTTCCTCACATTTTCTGTAGGCATGATGCCTGCATGTTGTTGTTGCTGTTGATAGCCCTTTGGTCATAACGGCATGACTGCGGCAAGGGTGTATATGTGCGGCGTGCACACGCATATATGCGGCTCTGTGGCCAAGTCGTAGCCAACTATGGCTTAAAGGGCTTCGGCATATTGACTGTGTGTTTCTTCAATTTTTATTTAAAAAAAATCATCAAAACCATGTCTAATTTGCGATTTGAAACGCTGCAATTGCACGCTGGTCAGGAAGAAGTGGAGGCCACCACGCGCTCGCGAGCGGTGCCTATTTACCAGACAACTTCCTATACTTTCCGCGACTCGGAACACGGCGCCAACCTATTTGCTCTCAAGGAGTTTGGTAATATTTACACACGCATTATGAATCCCACCACCGATGTATTTGAGCGCCGAGTGGCGGCACTGGAGGGTGGGGTAGCGGCATTGGCTGTAAGTTCAGGTCAGGCCGCACAGTTCATTGCTTTGAACAACATCTTGCAAGCTGGCGACAATTTCATCACTTCCAGCAACTTATACGGCGGCACGTACAACCAGTTCAAGGTGTCATTCAAGCGCTTGGGCATTGAGGTTCGCTTTGCCGCTGGCGAATCGCCCAGCGACTACGAGCGCCTCATTGACGCCAAAACTAAGGCCATATACGTAGAAACCATTGGCAACCCCAGCTTTGAAGTACCTGATTTTGAAGGCATTGCTGCTTTGGCGCAGGCTTATGACCTGCCGCTGATTGTGGACAATACCTTTGGCGCTGCTGGATACCTGTTTCGCCCCCTGGAGCATGGTGCGGCAGTGGTGGTAGCTTCAGCTACCAAGTGGATTGGAGGGCATGGCACATCTATTGGCGGCGTGATTGTGGACGGCGGCAACTACAATTGGGGCAACGGCAAGTTTCCGCAGTTTACTGAACCCTCAGAGGGCTATCACGGGCTGAAGTTCTGGGATGTGTTTGGCAGCGACGGCCCGTTTGGCAACATTGCCTTTATCATTCGCGCCAGAGTGGAGGGCTTGCGCGATTTCGGCCCAGCGCTGAGCCCTTTCAACGCATTCCTGCTGCTGCAAGGCCTAGAAACGCTCTCCCTCCGGGTGCAACGCCATGTGGATAACGCCCTGGCCCTGGCGCAGTGGCTCGTGGAGCATCCAGTTGTGGAGTCGGTCAATTATCCCGGCCTGCCCAGTAGCCCAGGCTACCGCAATGCACGCAAGTATTTGCGCCACGGCTTCGGCGGAGTGCTCTCCTTTACCTTGCGCGGTGACGGCAAAACTGCCACCCGCTTTGTGGACAGCCTGCGCCTGGTGAGCCACCTGGCCAACGTAGGCGATGCCAAAACGCTCATTATCCAGCCATCGGCTACTACCCATCAGCAACTCAGCGATGCCGAACAGCGCGCCGCTGGTGTATGGCCCAATCAGCTGCGCGTCTCGGTAGGCTTAGAGCACATTGACGACATCAAGGACGATTTTGAGCAAGCTTTTGCCAAAGCTGGCGCAACCCGCGGGGCGCTGGTGTAGCCCCTGAAATCAGGTTCATATTTTGCTGAATATCCAAACATCCAACGACACGCCATGACTGCAGGCCAATTGCATGTTTTAGAGCCTTTTCGTACCGAAGGAGGCGCCGTGCTGCCCGAAATACACATTGCCTATCATACCTATGGCAGGCTTTCCGACGCCCAAGACAATGTCGTGTGGATTGCCCATGCGCTTACCGCCAATTCCGATGCCGCCGCCTGGTGGCCGGGATTGGTGGGGCCGGGCAAACTGCTAGATCCGCAGCGCTACTTTGTTGTGTGTGCTAATATTCTCGGCTCTTGCTACGGTACTACAGGCCCAGCTTCTGTCAATCCTCAAACTGGCCGACTCTACGGGCTGGACTTTCCGCTCATCACCATTCGAGATATGGTGCAAGCGCATCGGCTGTTGCAAGCTCACCTAGGCATAAAGCGCATATACCTCGGCATAGGGGGTAGCATGGGCGGGCAGCAGTTGCTGGAGTGGGCGGCTACCGAACCTGGGCTTTTTGAGCACCTGGCCTTGTTGGCTACCAACGCCCGGCATTCTCCCTGGGGTATTGCGTTCAATGAAGCCCAGCGCATGGCCATACTTGCCGACCCTACCATTCAGCAGGCGCAGCCACAGGCTGGTGCGCGCGGGTTGGAGGCAGCCAGAGCCATTGCTATGCTTTCTTATCGGCATTACCACACATATCACCGCACACAACTTGACCCTACTTACGATAAGATAGACGACTTCTCGGCCAGTAGCTACCAGCGCTATCAAGGGCAAAAACTCCGGCAGCGCTTTCAAGCGCATGCTTACCTAACCTTGAGCAAAGCCATGGACTCGCACAACCTAGGGCGCGGGTACGGCTCGGTGGAGGAAGTGTTGCAGCGCATTGTGGCCAAAACCGCAGTGGTATCTATTGCGTCCGACATTCTATTCCCGCCAGAGGAGCAACGCTTCTTGGCCCAACACCTGCCCCATGCTACCCTGGAGACGATAGACAGCCTCTACGGCCACGATGGCTTCTTGATAGAGTTTGACAAAATAGCCGCCATTGTAAAATCGCTACTGGCCAAGCGCGCTGTGCCCCGTCGTTTGCCCAAAGTAAACAAACAGCCAGAGCCGGGCATTACTGCCTTTGGCTCGGTAGCCCTGCCAGGCGCCGAGCGCATTTGACCCAGAAAGCAGGCGAGACGGCGTAGCCTACTCTACTTCAGATGGCGTGCCGCCATTATCGCTCTTTTTGGACATGTTGGAGAAGATAACCATGCCAATAACCACTGGTATGCCAATAATGATCAAAACAGTGAACACCATTAACAGATTTGATTGAAGCCAGTCAACCAGATACATAGTAAACAGTTTTTTGAATGTTTACAAATGTAAAGTGCGCTGTGCCTCAGGCGGATTGACGATCATCACTCTGGGAGATGACTTTTGAACAAACATGGCTCAAAAATCCCAATCGGCCAGGTCATCTTCTTTTTCTATGGGTAGGTCTATGGTGTCGAGCACGACCGATTGGAACGATACATGAAACCACTCCTGAAACAGCTCCCACGAAAGCGGCTCAGGCCATTGGGTGTCATCTTCGCACCATTCAAAGAGTTCGTTCTCGAAAAAAGCCTGGTAGTTTTCCTGCAGCCATTCTCTGAATTCTTCCTCCGAAGTGAACTCCGGCACAAGATAGACCGTGCCCCAATCGTTGGAGAGGGCTTCTTCGGAGAGGATTTTTTCTTCCTCGGGAAAGACATAGTTGACCCAGTCTACCAGAGGCTTTTTGGGCGCCAGATAGAGCGCCTGTCGGTTCACTGGCAACATGATGGAAGTTTATTCGTTGATCCAAACGGTTTTATCTTCTATGGGCGTGCGCTTTCCGGGCAGGTCTATGGGATCATACCAGCCCATGTAAAAAAGCCCCAAGCATCGCTGACCGGGTTCCAGGCCTAGCCATTTATCAGCCGTAGTGATGGCAGAAGGCGTGCTCCAATAAGCGCCAATACCATAGGCGGTACAAGTGAGCCACATATTTTGTACGGCGCAGGCTACGGCGGCTATTTCTTCCCACTCGGGCAGGCTTTCAGCAGGGTCGCGCTGCATGATGAGTACTACCACGGCGGCAGCGCGCTGTGGGTTAGTCAGGAGTTTGTTGTAGGTTATTTCGGAAAACTGGTCTGACGGGTTTTTTTCCTTGTAATGGTTGGCTAAGAACTCTCCCAGGCGTCGAAGAGCCGATCCTTGCAGCACCCTGAAGCGCCAGGGTTGGGTCAGCTTGTGGGTGGGCGCCCAGTTGGCATTTTCCAGTACTTCGCGAATGATTTCTTCGGCTATGGGGCGGTTGGGTAGGTACATCTTGGGGAAGATAGCCCTGCGCTGGCGTATAAGAGCGGAAATAGCCGCGGGTGACACAGAATCCATAGCAGTTTTTGTTTTAGCGGCAAATATAGCGGGGAGTCCAGAGATTTTTTCAAGAAAAGAGGCCGGAGACTCCCTGACCCCGACCTCTCAATATAGTGAATTTGTATCTTAGTCTTTTCCGGCAGCCATAGCCGGGATGTCCTCTGTATTATACTGCTCCAAACTGGAGCACCTCGTGTGGTACAGTATTGGTGGAGGGATGTCCGGTGGGTCTTGGTCCGATGAGCTTTTCAATGTCGGACTTCAGCAGGACTTCCTTTTCCAGCAGGGTGCGAGCCAGCAGTTCGAGTTCTTCGCGGCGTTCGCGCAGCAGGGCTTTGGCGCGCTCGAACTGCTCGTCCAGCAGGCGACGTACTTCTTCGTCAATCATAGCAGCAGTGGTTTCAGAGTACGGGCGCTGAAACTGATCTTGCGCCAGGCTGTAAAAAGATACTTGGCCTACGTTTTTATTCATGCCAAATACAGTGACCATGCTATAGGCCATACGCGTGACTTGGTCCAGATCGCTTTGGGCGCCAGTGGAAATCTTGCCAAACACGATACTCTCGGCAGCGCGTCCGCCGAAGGTCATACAAATGCGGTCGAGGATCTGCTCGGTGCGAGTGATGTACTCCTCCTTAGGGAGATACTGGGCATAGCCCAGCGTGCCAATACCGCGCGGTACAATGGTGACCTTGACCAGCGGGGAGGCGTGCTCCAGATACCAGCCACACACGGCATGGCCGGCTTCGTGGTAGGCAATGATCTCTTTTTCTTCAGGCGAGATGATCTTGTTTTTCTTTTCCAGGCCACCGATGACGCGGTCGAGCGCGGAGTTGAAGTCGTCCATGTCCACGGCGCGCTTGTTGCGGCGGGCAGCAATGAGGGCGGCTTCGTTGCAGACGTTGGCAATATCGGCACCGGCAAATCCAGGGGTCATCTCTGCTAGTGCGGCTGCCGAGACTTCGTCGGCCAGCTTGATGGCTTTGAGATGTACCTTAAAAATGGATTCGCGGCCTTGTAGATCGGGCAGGTCAATGCCGATCTGGCGGTCAAAGCGGCCTGGGCGCATGAGTGCCTGGTCGAGAATATCGGGGCGGTTGGTAGCAGCCATGAGGATGACGCCTTTATCGGTGGGGAAGCCATCCATTTCTACCAGCAATTGGTTGAGAGTGTTCTCGCGTTCGTCGTTGCCTCCTTGGAAATTAGAGCGGCCTCTGGCGCGGCCAATAGCGTCAATTTCGTCAATGAATACGATACAGGGGGCTTTTTCACGTGCCTGGCGGAAGAGGTCGCGCACGCGGGAAGCACCCACTCCTACAAACATCTCCACAAAGTCGGAGCCGGAGATGGAGAAAAACGGCACGCCAGCTTCGCCAGCTACTGCTTTGGCCAGTAGGGTTTTGCCAGTGCCGGGCGCGCCAACCAACAGCACGCCTTTGGGGATTTTTCCGCCCAAGGCAGTGTATTTCTTGGGGTTCTTGAGAAAGTCCACTACTTCCATTACCTCCTCTTTGGCCTCGTTAAGGCCGGCTACGTCCTCAAAGGTGACATCCACTTTGGTATTTTGGTCAAAAAGGGTAGCTTTAGACTTGCCAATATTGAATATCTGGGCACCTGGGCCGCCTGGGCCGCCGGCTACCCGCCGCATGATGATGATCCAAAGCAGGAGCACCAAGCCTATGGGTATGAGCCAGCTGAGTACCGCTGGCCAGATGCTCGGCTCTGTGTAGTCGGGTATTATGCGCTCTTCTTGAGGGACATGGAGCGCATCTTGAATCTTGTCCAACTGAGAGATGAACTGGTCGGTGGGGCCGGTCTTCAGCCAGTAGTTGAAGCGGTTGTCGCTGCGGGTGCTTTTGGCTGCGTTTTCGTGGAAGGGGTCATTGAGCCGGTCCTTGTGTATAAAGACATAGGCCTCTCTCTTGTCTTCGGCAATCAGGATATGGGCTACATCGCCTCGCTCTATCATCTCCCGAAGTTGTACGATGGTGATGGGTTGCTTCTTGCCGTATCCTATGCCATGTAGGTTCAGCGCTAGCAGGGAAGCGATGATGATACCATATATCCAGAAAGAGTTGAGAAAGCCCATTCCTCCCGGTTTGTTGTCGTCACTCTGTTTTCTTTCCATGTAACTCAGTAGTTCTACTAAAAGGCGATATTATAAGGATAAACGCGCAGGATGGGATTTCGTTGCTGCGCCTAACTTGTCAAGCACTATAAACTATCGTATTCGGTAAAAGTTGCATCGCTCCATAGGTCTTCCAGGTCATAAAATGCGCGAGTTTCGCGGTAGAACACATGTACCACGGTGTTATAGTAGTCAATACATATCCATCGGGCTACACGTTCTCCCTCTTTAGATTTGGAGGCTGGGCGTATTTTGCCTTCGGTTTTCACGCGGCGTTCCACGTTGTCGGCTATGGCGCGCACCTGGGTGTTGGAATCTCCCTCGCAGATGATGAAGAAATCGGCAGGGGCGTCGGGCAGGCGGCGCAGGTCTAGTTTTATAATGCGCTTGCCTTTGATGTCCTGGATGCTGTCAATGATAAGGTCATTGAGGGCTTCGGTAGTGAGGGCCGGGCGGGCGGCAAGATTGATTTGTGACTCCAAGCAGTGATTTTGTTAGTTTTGCAAAAAATTTCCGTATGGGCTACAAAATAGAAAAATTTTCTTCAATTGCGCAATAGGAACACCTCACTGATTGGAAAAGTTCTCTTAGAGTTCGACACTTTGACCTCTACCAACGCCTATGCCCAGGCACTTCTGGCCGAGGGAGGCATTGAAGAAGGTACGGTGATATCAGCCGAGTATCAAACGCGCGGCGTCGGGCAGGCGGGCACCTCGTGGGAGGGCGAGCCCAGGCAAAACCTGCTGCTCAGCGTTATTTTATACCCGACGTTTCTGGAGGCGTCAGCACATTTTCTGCTCAATCAGACCGTGGCTCTGGCTGTGAGTGACTTACTGTGCGCGCATAGCAGCCACCCTGTGGCCATCAAATGGCCCAACGATGTGTACCTTTGCCAGGGCAAAGCTGCTGGTATTTTGCTGCAAACCAGCCTGCGCGGCAGCTATTTTCAGCATGCTGTCGTCGGCATCGGCATCAATGTAAACCAAACGTACTTTGCGGCGCATTTGCCCAACCCTGTTTCGCTGGCCTTGTGCGAAGGCAAGACGTTTGACTTGGCTTCTCTGTGCCGGGAGCTGTGTTTGTGGTTGGATGCACGCTATCAGCAACTGCGGGAAGGCCAAGTGGAACGCATTCAGAAGGACTACCTTCAACGCTTGTATCGTCTGCATACCCGGAGTGGGTTTGTGCGGCCTGACGGCCAATGCTTTGAGGGCGTCATTACGGGGGTGGCCACCGATGGCCGTCTTAAAATACGCCACGACAATGGCGCCGAGGAGCTTTTTGCGCTCAAGGAAATCATCTACAAAACCTAAAATAAAGATTTTCATATGCAAAGTGCCACTGCTGCGCTGAACAACCCGCGCGCTATCAACGCCTGGGCTTTTTTTGATTGGGCCAACTCTGCCTTTGCGCTGGTCATCACAGCGGCTATTTTTCCGGCATACTTTACCTCTGTTACCGACGACCAGGTGCGCGTATTGGGCATCAGCATGTCCAATAGTTCGCTGTACGCGTATGCGGTATCGGTTTCATATTTGCTCATTGCGGCATGCTCACCCATTCTGTCGGGCATAGCCGACTACGGCGGTCGGCGCATGTTTTTCCTGCGCTTTTTCACTGTTTTGGGATCGGTGGGGTGCCTTTCGCTATATTTGTTCAAAGACATGTCCTCCCTGGCTATCGGGGTTATTGGCTTCATTGTGGCTATGATCGGCTTTGCTGGCGGGCTGGTGTTTTACAATTCTTTCCTGCCACAGATCGTCACCGAAGACCGCTACGATACGGTGAGTGCCAAGGGGTTTTCGTATGGGTATGTGGGCAGTGTGTTGCTATTGGTGGTCAACCTGGGCGTCATTCTGAATGCAGAGAAGTTGGGCTTTGCCAATCAGGGCGTGGCCACACGGCTAGCGTTTGTAATAGTGGGGCTATGGTGGATAGGCTTTGCTCAAATTCCCTTTCGGCGCCTGCCCGCTGATCCCAAAGACCGCCCTCGTGCCAAATTGCTGACGCGCGGCTTCCGAGAGCTGGTACAAGTGGCGCGTACGGTGGCGGTTTCGCGCAATATCTTACTGTTTCTGGCAGCTTTTTTTTGTTATAGTGCTGGGGTGCAAACGGTGCTATTCCTGGCAGCGGTGTTTGCCGAGCAGGAGTTGGCTTTTGGCACCACGCAACTTATTCTTATCATCCTCATTTTGCAACTGGTGGCAGTGGTAGGGGCTTATTTGTTTGCGTTGGTATCGAAGTGGCGGGGCAATAAATTCTCCCTCATGTTCATGCTGCTGATCTGGACAGTCATTTGCTTTGCGGCTTACGTGGTGCATACCCAACTCCAGTTCTACCTCCTGGCCTCTGCGGTGGGCATGGTCATGGGGGGCATCCAGTCGCTATCGCGCTCTACCTATTCCAAGCTGATACCGGAGGGTACGCAAGACACGGCATCGTTTTTCAGTTTTTATGATGTGCTAGAAAAAGTGGCCATTGTGTTGGGAACCTTCGGCTTCGGTTTCATAGAGCAACTTACAGGTAGTATGCGCTCCAGCGTGTTGCTATTGGGTAGTTTTTTTGTGCTGGGTATGCTCATTCTGTCACAGGCGCGCATACAGCATTCGGCCCCAGCAGTATGAAACCATGCGCTAGGCAGTTTGTTGATACAATAAATGTGTTGTGTTTTGCGCTAATTTTGCCATACAAAAAACCTCGTACATCAAATGGGAAAATGGTTTTACCTCGCGCTGTTCCTAACTATAGGTTGGGTGTTGAATGCTGCCGATGGGCATCGCATCAAGGTCAAAATTGAAGGCTACGACCAACAAGAACTCTTCTTAGCCTATTACTATGGCGACAAGCAATACGTGCTAGATACAGCCCGCCTGAGCCATGATGGGTTCTTTCACTTTGCCGGCGAAAAACCCCTACCTGGCGGTGTGTATCTCATCGTGCTGGCGCCCAACAACACGTATTTTCAGGTCATTGTGGAGCCGGAAGAGCAATTTTTCAGTGTGTTTGCCAAGCGGGAGAATCCTTCGGAGAACGTGCGCTTTGAAAAATCGCCGGCCAACGACCTGTTTTACGGCTATCTGAGCTATCTGATGAAAAAGCGCCCAGAAGCTGATACCCTGCGCGCTCAGATAGAACGCGAGTCCAATACCAAGAAAAAGGAAAAACTGGAAGCCCAACTCAACAAGCTCAATGACGAAGTACTGGCCTACCAGAAAAAGTTCGTAGCCGACAACCCCAAAAGCCTCACGGCAGCCCTCGTCAAAGCCGGCCTACCGATGGAGTACCCCGAATTCTCCGGCGATGAGGAAGCCGTACAGTTAGCCAAGTGGCGCTACACCAAGGCGCACTTCTTCGACAATATGAATCTGGCCGACCCCCGCTTGCTGCGTACGCCCTTCCTCTTTGAACGAGTGGACTACTTCATCAATAAACTGCAAATACAACACCCGGACACCCTGGCTCTGGCCATTGACGAAGTACTGGAGCGCATGCGCCCTGCCGAGGAAACCTTCAAGTACTACCTCATCCACTTCCTCAACTTCTACGCCCGCTCCAACATTGTGGGTATGGATGCCGTTTATGTACACCTGGCCGACAAGTACTATGCTACCGGCCAGGCGCCCTGGATCAGCGAGGAGCAACTCAAAAAAATAGCCGAAAATGCCGCCGAATTGCGCCCACTGCTCATTGGCAAGATAGCCCCTAACATCACCCTGCAGGACCGAAGCGGGCACACGGTATCACTGCACGGCATTGACGCCGAGTATATCGTGCTCTACTTCTGGCGCTACGACTGCGGCCACTGCAAGAAGACCTTGCCAGATATGAAGGCCTTCTACGATAAGTTCAAAAACAGAGGGGTCAAGATCGTTTCTATTTGCGTAAAGTTCACTGACGAAGTGCCTGACTGCTGGAAGTACGTGGATGAAAACGAAATGGGCGAGTGGCTCAACCTAGTGGACCCCTACCACCGCTCGCGCTTTGCCACCATTTATAGCATCAAGACTACGCCTCAGATTTATGTGCTGGACAGAAAGAAAGAAATCCTAACCAAGCGCATCGGCGCCGAGCAACTGGAGGAGGTCATGGATCGCATACTTGAAATGAAACAAAAGGAAAAACAGCAAGGCGGATGAAAACAGTTTACTTTGTGCGGCACGCCAAGTCGAGTTGGGACTACCCCGGCATGCGCGACATAGAGCGCCCCCTCAACGAGCGCGGCCTGCGCGATGCCCCCTTCATGGCGCAACTGCTAGCCAGCAAGGGTGTAAAGCTAGACAAGATCATTTCCAGTCCTGCCAATCGTGCCTATACCACCGCTACTTTTTTTGCTTCTTCTTTCCAGATACCTATATCGGACATCATTGTCTATCCCGACATCTACGAGGCCTGGCCCGAGCAAATCATGCGCATTGTGCACCAACTGCCCAACGAGTGGGCTACTGTGGCCATATTCGGGCATAATCCAACCTTCACAGCCATTGCTAATATGTTTGCCGACGAACCGATCTCCAATTTGCCTACCTGTGGGGTGGTACAAGTAGAGGCGCCTGTAGCTCACTGGCTCGATTTTCAGAAACACGCCAGCCCGAAAGTCACTTACTACTTCCCTAAGCAATATCTGCCTTGATAGCACAGTGCTCGTTGGAAAGATTCAACATCAAAAAAATGGTAAAATCGCGTTTGGCAATACGAGTTAGAGGCGCCAACCCATGGCTGGCTCTTGTGCGGGGCAGCACCTTTTCTGCTTTTTACTTTTTGTTTTTTGCTGCTCTTGCCATGACTTGCCAGCGCGCTGAGCCGCTACCTGTACCCGACGACACCCTAGCCAAAGTACTCGCCGATGTGCATGTGGCGGAAGCTGCTGTGCAAAACCTCTCCGGCACATATAAAGATAGCCTCAAGAGCGCATTCATTGCCCAGGCTTGCAGTATACGCCAAATTAAGCTGACCGACCTGTACAAAAGTGTGGATATGCTGGTGCAACAGCCAGACAGGATGGAAAAAGTATACAAGCGCGTAGAAAAACGGCTGGAGGCACTGGGTAAAGCTCAAAAAAGCAACCCTGCACTCGAAAAATAGAGTTAACAATAATTTAAACTCTTGCCTTTGCCAATTTGGCACACCAGGGCTTTAACTTTGCCTTAACAATTATTACCCTTTATGGATGCCTACAAAATCCTTCTGGTGGATGACGAACCAGACATCCTGGCCTTTCTCAAGTACAACCTCCAAAAAGAAGGATGCGAAGTCTTCACTGCTAACGACGGCGCCGAAGGGCTTAAGCTGGCCGAACAACTACGACCTCACCTAGTTATCCTGGACATTATGATGCCCAAAATGGACGGCGTGGAAGTGTGCCGCCAACTGCGCAACAACCCCGATACCAGCCACATCCTCATCGCTTTTCTCACCGCCCGCGATGAAGACTACTCCCAGATTGCCGCGCTAGACATAGGCGGCGACGACTACATCACCAAGCCCATACGCCCGCGTGTATTCGTTAGCCGTATCAAGGCCTTGCTGCGCCGGCTAGACCGCTCGGAAACCACCGAACAAGAAGAAACCACCATTGAAGTAGCTGATCTGGTCATTGACAAAGAGCGCATCACTGTGCTGCGCGGCGAGGAAGAAATTGAACTGGCCAAAAAAGAATTTGAACTGCTCTCCCTACTAGCCTCCAAGCCTGGCAAGGTGTTCACCCGCGAAGAAATATTCAACAAAGTGTGGGGTACAGACGTAATAGTAGGCAACCGTACTATTGATGTACACATCCGAAAGCTACGCGAAAAAATCGGCGACAATTATATCAAAACCATCAAAGGTATCGGCTATAAATTCGAGTTTTGATGCTTAAAAACCCGACTCCTAAGGACATCGGGCTGCTGGCTTCCGCGGCAGTCACTCTGTTGGCCGCCTCCACGCTGGCGCTTTTTTACTTTAGCATTGGCCGAATACCCGTTTGGTTGAGTATTTCGCTAGCTGTGGCCTTTATTTTCATTGTCACTTACTTCATTACCAGCTACTACCTCAAGATTTACATCTATCGCAAGATCAAGGTCATATACAAAATCATTCGCCGGCAAAAAATGACGCCCAAGGAGAAGGGTATTGACTTGGATATGAGCCGGCCCTTGCTCGACGACGTAGCCCAGGAGGTAGAGGCCTGGGCCGATGTGCAGCAGAAAGAACTGGACAAATACCGCTCCTGGGCCGAGTATCGCCGCCGCTTTGTAGGCGACATATCCCACGAACTAAAAACCCCTATCTTCAACATCCAGGGCTTCATCCATACTCTGCTCGACGGCGCACTAGAAGACCCACAGGTAAACCGCCCCTACCTGGAGCGCGCAGCCAAAAACCTGGACCGCCTCACCACTATTGTAGAAGACCTGGAGGCCATCTCCAAGTACGAATCAGGTGAATTGGTACTGGACATGCAGGCCTTTGACCTGCGCAAACTCGCCGAGGAAGTTTTTGAAGATCTCGAGTTCAAAGCGGCTCGCAAGAACATCAAGCTGGAGTTTAAGGAAGGGCTGGGCTCCTCCTGCCGCGTGCGTGCCGATCGCGAAAGCATACGTCACGTGCTGATGAACCTGGTAAGCAACTCTATCAAATACGGCAACATAAACGGCCGCACTAAAATAGGCTACTACGACATGGACCGTCAAGTACTTATTGAAGTTGCCGACAACGGCATAGGTATTCCTGCCGACAAACTCAAGCATGTGTTCGACCGTTTTTACCGAGTGGACGAAAGCCGCTCGCGCGACCAAGGCGGCTCAGGCTTGGGCTTGGCCATCGTAAAACATATTGTAGAGGCCCATCATCAAACTATCACCGTGCGCAGCACACCTAATTTGGGAAGCACCTTTGGTTTCACGCTGGAAAAAGCCTGAGCAAGCGCATTCAAAAACTGTAAAAATGTAACAGTGGCAGGATGGAACTCGCCGAACAGGTGCCCTGCCTCCCACTTTTGACGCTAGGCAGCCGCAGATTTTTTAATGATTCATTTATGACATGTGTGCTTGCAGTTACTTTTGTATAAAAACAGCAGATAGCAACAACCCAGCGGGGCTACAACCCTGTCCAATACCTCGCGCAAGCGTGTCGGCCATAGCAGATTAGCGCCCACACAACTGGCCTGTATTCCAGGTATTCGTCGCAACTTACATCACTGGAGCTACGGGGCTGAGCCCTCCTATTGCCAAGCCACCGTAACGAATAGCCCAACAGAAAAACCGCGTCATAAAATCAAAAACCCCCTACCTTTGCACCCTCGTTAGATCAATACTGTTAGACCAATGCCAAAAAACTTGCTCATTGTAGAATCGCCGGCAAAAGCTAAAACCATTGAAAAATACCTCGGTAAAGACTTTGCGGTCAAGTCCAGCTTTGGCCATGTGCGTGACCTGGAAAAAGGGGAAGATGCCGTGGAAGTGCAGAACAACTTCCGCCCCCGCTACGTCGTCACGCCTGATAAACGAAAAGTAGTCAAAGAACTTAAAGACTGGGTGGACAAGGTGGAAGAAGTATGGCTCGCCACCGACGAAGACCGCGAGGGAGAAGCTATTTCCTGGCACTTGTGCCAGGTGTTGGGCCTGGACGAACGCCAGACTAAGCGTATTGTATTTCGAGAGATTACCAAGCCGGCTATTCAGGCAGCTATCCAAAACCCTCGCACACTGGATATTAACCTAGTGAACGCCCAGCAAGCCCGCCGCGTACTGGATCGCCTGGTGGGCTATGATCTCTCCAGCATCCTCTGGAAAAAAATCAAAGGTGGCCTCTCCGCCGGACGGGTACAGTCGGTGGCTGTAAAGCTCATTGTGGAGCGCGAGCGCGAGATCAACGAGTTCAAGCCTACTCCCTACTTCAAGTTGGAGGCTACCTTTGACGTGCCTAATGAACAAGGTAAAATTGTGGCGCTTGAGGCCGAATCGCCCTTGCGCTACGACCAGGAAAACGACGCACGTACCTTTCTCGAAAAATGCAACGGCGCAGAGTTCAAGATTAAAAACATCGAAGTAAAGCCACTCAAGCGCAGCCCGGCAGCCCCTTTTACTACCTCTACGCTTCAGCAGGAGGCCAGCCGAAAGCTCGGCTTCTCTGTGAACCGCACTATGTCGGTGGCACAGCGCTTGTACGAAGCTGGCCACATCACTTATATGCGTACCGACTCTACCAACCTGAGTGAAACGGCTATTGCCGCCATTGCTCAAGTGGTAGAAAATCAATACGGCGCCAAATACACCCAGCCACGCCGCTTCAAAAATAAGGTGGCCAATGCCCAGGAAGCCCACGAAGCTATACGCCCTACTTATCCAGAAAAGCAAAACGTATCGGGCGACCGCGATGAACAGCGCCTGTACGAGCTCATCTGGAAGCGCACCATCGCCTCCCAAATGGCTGACGCCCAACTGGAAAAAACCATTGCCAGCATTAGTATCTCTACTGTACCCGATGGTACACTGGAGGCAGTAGGCGAAGTACTTAAGTTTGACGGTTTCCTCAAAGCCTACCTCGAGGGTAAAGACGAGGAAGAGGAGGAGTCCAAAGGCATGTTGCCCCCGCTAAAGGTGGCTCAGACGCTCGACCTCCGCCACATAACTGCCACCCAGCGCTACACCAAGCCCCCGGCGCGCTACACAGAGGCCTCGCTGGTGAAAAAACTGGAAGAACTGGGCATAGGTCGGCCCTCTACCTACGCGCCCACCATATCCAAAATTATGGAAGAAGGCCGAGGATACGTAGTCAAGGAAAGCCGCGAAGGCACGCCACGCCCCTACACGGTGCTGACCCTGGAGAAAGGTGTCATCCGCAGTGAAACACGTACCGAAACCGCAGGCGCAGTCAAGAACGCGCTCTTCCCCACCGATATGGGCATCACCGTAGTGGAGTTTCTAGACCAGCACTTTAAGGAGGTGATGAACTACAAGTTTACCGCGGGCATAGAGGAGCAGTTTGACGACATTGCCCGTACCGGCCGCGACTGGACCATCATGATGCGAGAGTTTTATCTGCCCTTCCACGACCTGGTGGCCAAAACTGCGGAAAGCGCCGAGCGCCCTAGCCGAGAGCGCATTCTGGGCAAAGACCCCGCCAGCAGCCGTACCGTGCTTGCGCGCATGTCGCGTCGCGGGCCAGTCATCCAGATTGGCGCGCCAGAAGAACTCTCCGCCGACGAAAAGCCCCGCTACGCCAACCTCAAGCCGGGGCAGTCGTTGGATACCATCACCTTTGAAGAAGCCCTCAAGCTCTTTCAGCTGCCCATATCGCTGGGCGAATACCAGGGTGAAGAGCTGGTGGTAGGTGCCGGGCGCTACGGCCCGTACGTAAAATTTGGCGACAAGTTCATCTCCATACCGCGCGGAGAAGACCCTCTTACTATCACCTATGAGCGCGCCATAGAAATCATACAAGCTAAATTGGAGGAGGATGCTCCCGTGGCCATCTATCAAGGCCAGCCCGTGACCAAAGGCAAAGGGCGCTTCGGGCCGTTTATCAAGTGGAACGGCATGTTCATCAATGTGCCCCGCCCATACAACTTTGACCAACTCAGTGAGGCTGACGTAAAAGCCCTCATCGAATCGAAACTGAATAAGGAAGCCAATCGTTATATAAAGCAGTGGGAAGCCGAGGGCATTGCTATTGAAGCCGGGCGGTGGGGGCCGTTCATCCGCTTTGGAAAGAAGGCTGTCAAGATTCCAGCCCAAAACGGCAAAAAAGCAACCGCTGAAGACGCTGCGACCCTCACGCTGGAGCAGGTCAAGGCCATCATTGCCGCTGAAATACCTGATGCATTTGAGCCCAAAGCTGTCACCAAAAAAACAAGTAAAAGTACCAAAACAAAAAAATAATCATGAACGATCCGAAACAACCGGCAGCGCCCCAACTCAACATTGAACTGCCCGAAGATATAGCAGAGGGCGAATACTCCAACCTGGCCATTATCTCGCATTCGCACTCCGAGTTTATCATAGACTTCATCCGCCTGGTGCCCAACGTGCCCAAAGCCAAAGTGAAGTCGCGCATCATCCTGACGCCAGCGCATGCCAAGCGATTGATGAAGGCTATGGCTGACAATATAAAAAAGTACGAAAGCCAGTTTGGCATTATCGAAGACTCGGAGATGCCGCAGTTTCCGCCCATGAGTTTTGCGCCTAAGGCGCAGGCGTAGGTTAAAAAATGAACAGGGCCGCGATGAGAGCTACGGTACTCTCCTTGCCCTGCTAGGCCGCATTTTCTGTGCCAGGTACGCCAACGGTAGCGCGGATTTCGGGAGAGCTGCGCATGCGCAGCTGCACGCTCAGCTCCCCGCCAAAAGGGCAACGTATAGGCTGTAAGCTGACTTGATGGTGGGAAACACCAACTGCAGGATGGCATGCTGGCGATTTTCCTCCAGGTACTGTGCTCAATGCGCTCCAGCCGGAAAGCTTCATGTGGGGCGCGCAATTCTGCGTCTAGCATGGGGTTGATAGACACCGAAAGCGCGAACTGTGCCGCGCGAAAATCATACGCCTCCAAGCGTGGCGGCACCTTGAGCCAGTTTTCTATTGCCTCTTGGGTTTTTGTTGCGGGCTCCTACCGAGGGGCAGAGTCGCGGATTACGCAGGTAGCGGCGGCAGAGAGCGCTTCAAAGAGTTTTTCCAGCATGTGAAAGCCTTTTGGGCCGAATGCCGCATGGTACACAAGGTTTTATTTGAACTTGATCGTGCCATCAAGGAGGGTTTTGCCTTCCATGATATCCAGCAGAGCAGCTTCGGTGACTACTGTTTGGCCATTGATTTTTGCACCTTTGACCGAGACCTTCTTCACTTTGCCGGGCAGGTGGTAAACGACGCGATGGGTAGCGCCATTTAGGAACATCTTCATCATCTCCGCTTCCTCTCCAGTGGTAGTTTCGGGCTTGGCGCTTTTGCGGACAAGTGCGCTGCCCACTAGTGCATAACTCACGCCAGCAGGCAGTACACCGCCTTGATCAGCCAAACCACCGAGTTGGCTGGAGCCTGAGCTAATGTCATTGAGGTTTTCGTACAGGTAGGCAATTTCTTCGAGCTTATCAAAATTCAGGCTTATAGTAGTAAGAAATTTGCTTTTGGTCTCGCTTATCACCACGTGGGAAGACACTTTATTCCAGAACTCGGGTTTGGTGCCTTTTTGCTCAGCGGGTAGGTCTTTGAAGTAGATGACGGTATCCATTTCGGGTAGGCCATCTTGCCCTGGGTTGAGGTTAGCTTGTTCTTCCAGGGAGGATTTGATCATGCCCTTTATAAGCTCATTGGCAAAGAGTTGGCCCATATCAATGGTCACAGAGTACTGGCCGGAGCCGTTGCGGTTGAGGCGTAGCTCTTCCACTACTTCCAAGCAACTGGTGAGCAAAAAAGGCAGTATGAATAACAGTGGGATGAGGATTTTTCTCATGGTGGTTGGATTTTTACAGATGCAGAAAGTGACGTAAAAGGTATAGGAGTTTTACTTGTTGCGGAGCCTGACTACAGGGCAGATCATTTCTTCCAACGAGATGCCCCCGTGCTGGAAAGTATTGCGATAGTACTGGTGGTAGTGGTTGTAGTTGTTGGGGTACAGGAAGAACTTGTCGTCTTTTGCGAAAATAAAGGTAGAACTTACGTTAGGGCGGGGCAAGCCAGCCTTTTCAGGGTCGCGTATTTCGAGTACATCGCGTTTTTCGTACTGGAGGTTGCGCCCCACCTTATAGCGTAGGTTGGTGGTGGTCTCGCGGTCGCCCACTACTTTGGAAGGGGTATTCACGCGGATGGTACCGTGGTCGGTGGTGAGGATAAGCTGTACTTTGCGCTCGGCGGCGCGCTGTAAGGCAGCCCACAAGGGCGAATTGATGAACCAGGAGCGCGTGAGGGAGCGGTAGGCTTTTTCGTCGCCAGCCAATTCTTTGAGCACTTCCATCTCGGTACGGGCATGCGACATCATATCAATGAAGTTGTACACAATGACGGTAAGGTCATTGTGCAGGAAGTTGAAAATATTGTCTTGTAACTGGCGGGCTTGTTGTACGCTGGTGATTTTGATGTACTCGCTTTTGATTTCTTTGCGGAACGCTCGCTTGACCAACTCGGCAAAGAGCACGTCCTCGTGGAGGTTTTTGCCGCCTTCTTCATTGTCGTTTTTCCACCAGTCGGGGAAGCGCTTGGCAATATCCACTGGCATAAGGCCTGAAAAGATGGCGTTGCGGCTGTATTGGGTAGAGGTGGGGAGTATGCTGTAGAAGTAGTCTTCTTCCTCTACGCGGTAGCGTTCGGTAATGATGGGCTCGATGACTTTCCACTGGTCATAGCGGAGGTTGTCCAGCAAGACGAACAGCGTGGGTTCGCTGTCGCGCAATTTGGGGAATACTTTGCTGCGCATCAGTTGGTTGGACATGACGGGGCCATTGCCGTCTTGCACCCAGTCCAGGTAGTTTTTAAGGATAAACTTGCCAAACTCCGTGTTGGCCTCGCCTTTCTGCATGGAGAGGATGTCGTACATCTCGGTAGAGTTGGACTGGTCAATCTTGATTTCCCAATTGATGATTTTGCGATATACGTCCACCCATTCTTCGGCGCTTAGCCCGCTATTGATTTGCGTGAAAATCTGGCGAAACTCTATCTGGTAGTCAGAGGAAGTTTTTTCACGTACCAATCGCTTGTTGTCAATGATTTTTTTGAGAGATAGCAGGATCTGGTTAGGGTTGACGGGCTTGATGAGGTAGTCAGTGATCTGGGCGCCGATGGCTTCTTCCATAACGTGCTCGGCCTCATTTTTGGTGATCATCACCACAGGCAGCAGAGGGTTGACTGCCTTGAGCCTGGAGAGGGTTTCCAGGCCGGTCAGCCCAGGCATACTCTCGTCGAGAAACACTACGTCAATGTCCTTGCTTTGTTCGCACTCTTCGATGGCGTCGTAGCCATTGCTTACAGTAACTACCTCGTAGCCGCGTTTTTCCAAAAACATTAGTTGGGGCTTGAGCAGGTCTATTTCGTCATCTGCCCAGAGTATTTTGATTTTGTCCATGTATCGTCGGGATGTGGTAAAAACAGACAGTATGCGAAATTACGCACAGGTACTATCATTTAGTATGGGCAGTTGGCTATTTTTTGATAAACTGATGCTGTGCGTCGGCCAAGGCGGCAGCAGTTCCATTGGCTATGAGTTGTGAACGGCCAAGCCGCGGGTTGGCAGCCGCCAGTACAGTTGTTGCGTTCTATGGCGCCTTTGGATGTAGCCAGCGAGGGTTGCTCTTTGCTTCCGTCATGCTGCGCCTCTCAATCTCCCGATGTTGGAGCGCAAGAGCTGTTCAGCGGCATACTCGCGGGTGATGTCTAGACGGCGAATATCTTTTTGGGAAGGCAGCTCAAACATGGCATCTGTCATAATGGCTTCGCAAATAGAGCGTAGGCCGCGCGCACCAAGAGAAAACTCGAGGGCTTTCTCAGCAATAAAATCAATAGCTTCTGGTGTGAATTGCAGCTGGATGCCTTCGATTTCGAAGAGGCGCTGGTACTGTCGGATGAGCGAGTTTTTTGGCTCTACGAGGATACGACGCAGGGTGCTGAGGTCAAGGGGGTTGAGGTAGGCCAGCACAGGCAGGCGGCCTACAAGTTCGGGAATGAGGCCATAGTGCTTGACGTCTTGATGGTTGATGTACTGCAGCATATTGTCGTGATCCACTCGGATGAAGTCGTCAGATTTGAACCCGATGACCTGACTGTTGAGGCGTCGGGCAATGATTTTGTCAATGCCCTCGAAGGCGCCGCCGCAAATGAAGAGGATGTTTTCGGTATTGACTTTGACGAGTTTTTGCTCGGGGTGCTTGCGGCCGCCCTGTGGAGGTACGTTTACATCCGTGCCTTCCAGCATTTTGAGCAGGGCTTGCTGTACGCCTTCGCCCGATACATCGCGGGTGATGGAGGGGTTGTCGGCCTTGCGAGCTATTTTGTCCAGTTCATCAATATAGACGATACCACGCTCGGCGGCGGCCACGTCGTAGTTGCACACTTGGAGCAAACGGCTGAGGATGCTCTCCACATCTTCACCTACATAGCCGGCTTCGGTAAAGACGGTGGCATCTACGATGGCGAAGGGTACGTTGAGGAATTTGGCGATGGTTTTGGCCAGGAGGGTTTTACCGGTGCCAGTCTGGCCGACGAATAGAATGTTGGATTTTTCGATTTCCACATCATCTTTATGGAGCTGGCTCAAGCGTTTATAGTGGTTGTATACGGCCACGGAGAGCACTTTTTTGGCTTCGTCCTGGCCAATGACGTACTGGTCGAGGTAGGCCTTGATGTCCTGCGGTTTTGCGTGGGCGAAGCCGGGGGCTTGTTTTTGTTTACCTGCGGCAGGTTTATGGGTTTGGGGCTTTTGACCGTAGAGTTCTTCCTGTATAATTTGGTTGGCCTGCTCCACGCAGGTTTCGCAAATATGCCCTTCGATGCCAGCGATGAGGAGCATGGCCTCCGATTTATCTTTGCCGCAGAAGGAGCAGTGATAAGATTGTTTGTTCTTTCGCATACAACTAGTTATTTCTGCATAGGAGGGTGGGAGGCGCTCCGGCGGGCGAGCTGGCGGGGCACCCTCCGTGAGTAGGCTTATCCTGCTGCTTCTACAGGTTTGCCCAGTACTTCGTCCACCAGACCATATTCCATGGCCTCATTGGCGCTAAGCCACTTGTCGCGGTCAGAGTCTTCTTCAATTTGCTGAAAAGTCTTGCCGGTGTGGTGGCTGAGAATCTTGTAGAGGTCCACTTGCATTTGTTTGATGAGCTTGTAGGTGATCTCCATATCGGACACCTGACCTTGCATGCCGCCGGAGGGCTGGTGTATCATGACGCGGCTGTGGTAGAGGCAGGAGCGTTTGCCTTTGGTGCCGGCAGCGAGGAGCACGGCCCCCATCGAGGCCGCCAGCCCCGTGCAGATAGTGCCTACATCGGGAGTGACAAACTGCATGGTGTCGTAGATGCCCAGACCTGCAATGACCGAACCGCCAGGGCTGTTGATGTACATGTTAATGTCGCGTTTGGGGTCAGCGGATTGCAGGAAGAGCAACTGTGCTTGCACGATATTGGCCACGTAGTCGTCCACGGCAGTACCCATGAAGATGATGCGGTCCATCATCAGGCGAGAGAAGACGTCCATCTGGGCTACGTTGAGTTGGCGTTCTTCAATGATGTAGGGGGTCATGCCTTTGACGCCGGTGAGGGCCTGCACGTTGTAGCGTGCGTAGTCTTCTACGCGCTGGCTGCTCATGCCGAGGTGCTTGACGGCATATTTGAGGAATTCATCTTTGCGAAACATAGACATGGTTGTGTGGTGATGTAAAAATTGCGACAATGAAAACGCACCACCGCGCAGGAGGTTGAACAGTAGGCCGGGTTATACCGGATTTTGCATAGTTTTGAACGCTGCCCGCCGCTGGGAGCTGGGGCAATGAGGCCGTCAGTTTACTCCAGTGCAGCGGGTTCGGTGTTTTCTTCGTCGTCGGTGTCAGCTATAGGCGTGCTTGCCTTGGAGTGTAGCTGATACGCTATGTCTTCCAACTCCTCAGGTGTCACATGCCTGGTTACGAGTGTCACTTGCTGAAAGAGCAGAGGCGAGAGCTTGTTCGCCAGGATTCTTGATGTGGCCTCGGCAACGCGCTTTTCGTCCTTGAGGGCTTCGTAGGCCATGTCCAAGTATTGCTCATCACTGAAGTAGCGATATTGGCCAAAGAATCTCTTGTAGAGCATAAAAAAATGCTGCAGCAAGTCTTGCTCACTCACTTTCAAATTGTGGTGCTTGGCCAGAGTATCGAGAATAATATTCCACTTGGATTTTGACTTGACGGCATCCAGAGCCTCTTCTACTTCTTGTTCGCTTAGCTCGGTTTCAGCCCTATACCGTATTTGTTTCCTGATAAATTCATCGGGATAGTCCACGGAGGTTTGTTCGATTATGCGCTGGCTCATGGCTTCCCATAGCAGTTCGTTTGAGCGCTGCTCCCAGTAGGTTTTGATGGATTGTCGGATGCGTTCGCGGGCTTCTGCTTCGGAGCTTACTTCGTCGGGGCCAAAGTGGTGGTTCAGGAAGTTTTGGTCTATTTCGTAACTTTCCCGGAAGAATCCTTTGATGGTAAATTGAAAGGCAGCAGGGAGCTCTTCCAGCATACTTTCAGGCCACTGCATGCGCTCGACGTACACCTCGCGAGGCTCGCCGGGGAAGAGGGTGTAGATGTTGTCCACTTGAAACTTGGCGCCAATGCTGGCGTTGAGTACCTGCTGGCGGAAGTTTTCATCCTGAATGTCGGCAACTGGGCAAGAAAAAGAGTGCCCTTCGGAGGTTTTCGACAGGGGGGCACCGTTAGTGGCAGCTACCTCAAAACGCACAGAGTCTTCTGGGGTGGGGGGATGGCCCTCTTCTAATTGCACTTCTTTGCGGGCATAGCTGCGCAGCTTTTGCCACTCCTTGTCCACCATTTCTTCCGTTATCGTCACGATATACTGCTCGTAGGTGTCGGTGGGAGCAATGCCCTTGACGTCCACATTGGGCATGAGGGCGCCCTCAAAGCGGAAGGGGTAGTCCTGCATTTGGCGCACGTCTAGCTCGGTGCGTTCCGCATCTTCAGTTGGGATGAGATTGCCTAGCAGCGCCAGGTTTTCTTCACGCAGATAATGAGCAATGGCTTGTTGGAGCTGCTCATCCAGTATTTTGGCCAGCACCTGCTTACCAAAGAGATTGCGTACTACGCTGGCCGGGGTTTTTCCTTTGCGAAACCCTTTGAGCGTAGCGTTTTTGCGGTATTCGCTGAGTTCTTTTTCGTATGCCTCTTGGTAGTCTTCCGGGGTCAGGGTTACTTGAAGGGCAATTTGGTTAGGAGCAATATCCTCTCTGGTAATGGCAGGCATGTTAATGCGTAAAATGATTGATTGAAAAAACGTTGAATGAGTAAGTGCGGGTGGGGGGACTCGAACCCCCATGCCTCGCGGCGCCAGATCCTAAGTCTGGTACGTCTACCAATTTCGCCACACCCGCTAAATGCCTTCGGCGCAGGCCTTTCCAGCATCGCTTTGCGCAAAAGCGCCGCAAAGGTAAGTTTTTTTTCAGTATAGTGAAAGGTTTTTGAAAACGAGTTGTAGCCAGTTTGGTGTACTTTGGGGCTTACCACGCGTAACTAAGCTACGAGCCAAGAGCTATGGGCTACGAGTTTAAAACGTTTAAATGAAAGAGAGTATTCATTCAAGGAATATATGTTTTATATTTCTTGTCAAAGAAAAAAATTTTATTTTGTTGAGAAAGCTCTAACTTGAATCTTGCAGCTCGCAGCCTTTTGTGGGTACCTAAATAGTGCTGCCATGCAAAGTTTCGGCCAGAGCAGGCTGGTCAATTATCGTAAAATGCTACTTTTGTAGCCAATATGCAACTGATAGCCAAAACTTTAGCTGGGCTGGAAGGCGTGCTGGCCACCGAGCTGGAAGCCTTGGGCGCTCAACACATACGCCCAACACCTCGCGCCGTGCATTTTGAGGGTGACCAATGGCTGCTGTACCGCGCCAACCTGGAGCTACGCACGGCCCTGCGCATCCTCCGGCCGCTGGCCTCGTTTCCAGCCAAGGATGCCGACGCACTCTACAAAGCCGTTTACCAGATAGACTGGCCGAGCTACCTTGATGTGCAGGGCACTTTTGCCGTGGACGCCGTGGTATGGTCAGAGGTGTGGCGCCACGCCCACTTTCCAGCGCTCAAAACCAAAGATGCCATCGCCGACCGCTTCCGCAAGGTGCTAGGCCGCCGCCCCAATGTGGATACGGAAAACCCTGACTTGCGTGTGCACTTGCACATCAACGGGCTGAAGGCCACGCTCTCACTCGACAGTTCGGGCGAATCCTTACATCGCCGGGGCTATCGCGTGTATGGCGGCGCTGCCCCCCTCAACGAAGTGTTGGCCGCTGGCATGATATTGCTCACTGGCTGGCAGGCCGACCAGCCCCTGCTCGACCCTATGTGTGGCTCAGGTACGCTTCTCATCGAAGCTGCCCTGCTGGCTGGGCGTATTCCCCCGCAATGGCTGCGCAAGTGCTTCGGGTTTCAGCGCTGGAAAGACTACAAGCCTGTCATTTGGGAGCGCGTGCGCAAGCAAGCCCTTGCCCAAGCACCCGTGCAATGGCCGCTCATACTAGGGTACGACAAAGACCCCAATGCCCTGCGCACGGCCCAGGCCAACATTGAAGCTGCTCATTTGCAAGACCGGATCAGCCTGGAAAAAATGGCCTTTGAGCATCTCTCGCCGCCGGAGGGCTCGGGTATTCTGATTACCAATCCACCGTATAACGAACGCATCCCCCTAGAGGAAGCTTTCGCATTCTACAAGCAAATAGGCGACACGCTCAAACGGCGCTTTGCCGGTTACGACGCCTGGATACTCAGTGCCCACCGCGAAGCTCTCAAGCGCCTGGGCTTGCGGCCTACCCGAAAGATCACGCTCTTCAACGGACCACTAGAGTGTGGATTTCATAAGTTCTCGCTTTACGAAGGCAGCCACAAACCGCACTGAAGTATCGCAGAAAATGCGCATCTTGGCCGGCAAAAATTTCGAACTCATGCGCATCCTTGCTTTAGTGGCGCTCGCCGCTTTGATGATTGTTGCCCTGCCGGCTTTTGCGCAGCAAAAAAAGACAACCGCTGCCCCCAAGCCGCCTGCCGCCGATGTACCAAAGCCCGACTACAACACTTGGTTTTCCTCTCTCAAATGGCGCAGTATTGGCCCCTTCCGCGGAGGGCGCTCAGTGGCTGTTGCCGGCGTACCCAGCGATGTGACTACCTACTACATGGGAACAACAGGCGGCGGCCTTTGGAAAACTGACGATGCCGGCCACACCTGGCGCAATATTTCCGACGGTTTTTTCCGCACAGGTTCAGTGGGCGCTATTGCCGTAGCCGAAAGCGACCCCAACATAATATATGTAGGTATGGGCGAGCATGCTGTGCGTGGCGTAATGACCCACCATGGCGACGGTGTTTACAAAAGCACTGACGCCGGCAAAACCTGGCAGCACATGGGGCTGGCAGCTACACAGCACATTGCCCGCATTGTGGTGCACCCCCAAAACCCCGATATTGTACTGGTAGCTGCCCAAGGACCGCTGTACGGGCACTCGCACGAGCGCGGCGTATTTCACAGCGCCGATGGTGGCCGTACCTGGAGCAAAGTACTACACGTGGATGAAAAAACCGGCTGTGCCGAACTCGTCATGGACATGACCAACCCACGCATCCTTTACGCCGCTATGTGGGAGCACGGCCGCCTACCCTGGAAGATCATTAGCGGCGGCACAGGCAGCGGCCTTTACAAAAGTACGGATGGCGGCCTCACCTGGCACAAAATCCAGAAAGGCCTGCCAAATGAACTGGGCAAAATAGCCGTTTCTGTGTCAAGGGCCAACCCAGAGCGCGTGTATGCCCTGGTAGAAAGTGATTCAGAAAAAGAACTCGGCGGCCTATTTGTGTCCAACGATGCCGGTCAGAACTGGAGCCGGGCATCCAACGACCATCGCCTGGTACAGCGCGCCTGGTACTACACCGAGGTCTTTGCCGACCCTCAACACGAACACACTGTGTATGTACTCAGTGCGCCAGCCTTGCGCTCCATTGACGGCGGCAAAACCTGGGAGGAAATCAACGGCCCCCACGGCGACTACCACGATCTGTGGATAAACCCCCGAAACCCCAAAAACATGATCATTGCCGACGACGGCGGCGCTGGCATCACTTTCAACGGCGGGCGCACTTGGTCTACACAAGCCAACATGCCCACCGCACAAATCTATCGCATTAACGTGGACAACCACTTCCCTTACCGCATCTATGGCGGCCAGCAAGACAACACCTCTGTGCGCATCGCCTCGCGCGAGTTGGGCAATTGGGGTATCACCTCCCAAAGCTGGACAGCCTCCGCCGGCGGCGAAAGCGCATTTCTCGCTTTTGACCCCGACAATCCCCGCTACGTCATGGGCGGCAGTTACCTCGGCACTATTGAGATACTCGATACCGAAGCCCATGCCAGCGCCAACATCATGGCCGCTCCTATCCAGTACTTGGCCCGCGAAACCAAAGACATGAAATACCGCTTCAACTGGAACGCCCCCATCATCTGGTCGCGCCACGAGCCAGGTACTTGGTACCATGCCGCCCAAGTGCTGCTCAAAACCCAAGATATGGGCCAAACCTGGAGCGAGGTCTCGCCCGACCTCACCCGAAACGAAAAAGACAAACAAGGTAAAGGCGGGGGGCCCTACACCAACGAAGCCGTAGGTGCCGAAAACTATGGCACCATTAGCTACGTGATGGAATCGCCACACGAAAAAGGCGTCATCTGGGTAGGAACCGACGACGGCCTGGTGCAACTGACCCGCGACGGCGGCCGCACCTGGAAAAACGTCACGCCGCCAGGGTTGGCTGAATGCCTGGTGAACGCTATTGAAGTGTCGCCCCACGATAAGGCCACCGCATACATTGCCACCACCCGCTACAAGTTCAATGACCATACCCCAGCCCTCTACAAAACCACCGACTACGGCCAGACCTGGACCAACATCAGCCAGGGCATCCCACATGGCGCTTTCACCCGGGTAGTGCGCGAAGACGACGCCCGTCCAGGTCTGCTCTTTGCCGGCACAGAAACCGGACTTTACCTATCCTGGGATGCTGGGCAGCGCTGGGCACCTTTCCAACTCAACCTGCCCGTGGCACCCATTACTGACTTGCGCATTCACCAGGGCAACCTCATTGCCGCCACCTCTGGTCGCTCCTTCTGGATTCTGGACGACCTCAGCCTGCTGCGCCAATACAGCCCTGATACCAGCACCCTCAGAATCTTCAAACCTACGCCTACAGTGCTCGTCACCGGCAGTAGTGAACTAGACCATACTGACCCCGACTTCAAAGGCGCAAAACCACTCCAGGGCGTCAATCCGGCTACTGGCGCTGTACTCTACTACCAACTTGGCTCCTCAGATACCGCTTCGGTGCTTAGTCTCGACATTACCGATGCCCGAGGCCGCTTGGTACGTAGCTTTAGTTCGGTGGCTGATTCCACTTTCCAACCCTGGGACGGCGGCCCGCCAG
The DNA here is from genome assembly GCA_938015595.1 of uncultured Saprospiraceae bacterium. Classification (GTDB taxonomy): domain Bacteria; phylum Bacteroidota; class Bacteroidia; order Chitinophagales; family Saprospiraceae; genus UBA2329. The sequence goes on from CALLPI010000004.1 coordinate 190,010, forward strand.
CAGAACCTGTGCTCCCTGCCCGTAAAGGACTGAATCGCTTTGTCTGGGATCTCCGCCACGCTACCATGCCCGGTGTGCCTGGGGTTTACATCGAAGCAAATTACCTCGGCCATAAAGTTCCGCCCGGTCAATACACAGCCACACTCAGGGCAGGAGACAAAAGCGTTTCTGCCGTCATAGACGTCTTGCCCAACCCACTGTACAAAGCCACGCCCGAGCAGTATGCCATCTATGATAGTTTGCTTTCAGTAATGGAAGTCGAACTGACCCGCATACACCACACGATAAATACGCTACATGCCCGGCGTACCCAGTTGGATGAGTTGCTGAAATTGCTGGCTGCCGAACCTCACTTCGCTTCCTTGTATCAAGACGGGCAAGCGCTCTCCAAACGCATAGCGCAGTGGGATGAAGAAATGGTACAGCGGTTGTCTAAGGCCTACGACGATGTGGAAAATTTTCCCAACAAATTCTCTGCTGAATACCTATTTCTCATTAACCACGCTGAAAGCGATCTGCCCTGGATCAACCAAGCCTCTAAAGACCGATTACTTGAACTTACTGCGCAATGGAGCGAACTAGAAGCGCGTGCCCGGGTATTCTTAGACAAAGACATTCCGGAACTGAACCGACGCTTGTGGGAAGCAGGTGTAGGAGCGCTATGGCAGCGGTAGGGTTACAAGGCTCAACCCTTCATTGCCCGCAACACGCCGCGCCCTTGCGCTGTCTGCACTTGAATCATGTATATACCAGCAGGAAGATGCTCCGGCAGCGCTAAGGTGCAGTGCCCCTCTGGGCAGCGGAAGGAACCCAGGAGTCTTCCGGTCAGGTCGTACAAGCGCACTACTGCCTTGGCGGGTACGGTCAGCTCAAGGCTTTGGTCAAATGGGTTGGGGTATGCGCTCAGGCCGCTCAGTGTTGGCTCCTGTACTGCAGTAGGGAAAGTGAAGGGCGCGCCGCAAGTCAGGCTGCCCTTGCGGTAGAAGCGGAGTCGGCGCACTACCGGTCCGCCCAAGGTTATTATATCAATGTACGGCCCTGCGAGGCTAGTAACAAAACTCCCGCCTTGCGCAGCGTCGGTCAGCATACTCACACACTGAGGCGTTGACATCCAGAAAGGGGCGCTCAGGAATTTTTGGTATGCCCCACAGGTGCCAAAAGCGCCAAGCATAACTACAGAGATGGCGCTGTTGCCATAGCTGCTGTCAGGAAAAATGCTGCCAGGCTGAGCATTGAGAAATGCCAATGACGAGGCGGTAAACTCCTGTACGAAATCGCTCTCCGAAAAGTAGGTCGTATCTTGGAAAGAGTCGCCCCACCAGGAGGAGAAAAACTGCATCCTCTGCCGCTTGAATTGCATTCTGACCGCATAGCCTCCGGTGTGGAAGGTAGCTGTTTGTAACTTCAGTATGGAGTGCACATGCCGCAGCCTGGAGCCTTGTACGCCCTGTTCTTCCGTGTGCAACTCATCGCCAGGTGCCAGGTCAAAAAAGTCTTCCAGCACGGGATTTTGCAGGCCGGCGGCGGGCTGGCTCATTCCTAATAGTTCCAGCGAGTGGTCATATTCACAGAGGTCGCGTAGCCAGGGGCCACCCACCAGCCCGTGGTGCTTGCTAATGCGCAGGGGGCGGTTGGGTGCTGGCAGGTACTGCACTTGCCCATTGGCGTCCAGCCTGTAAAATACAATATACTTGACGCTGTCGGTCAGGCCCAGAAATGTATCTTCCTGCACAGCCTCTACCCGACCCCATATTAAGGCGCCTGTGGTGGGGCAGCGCCCAGCCTGCCAACTGTGGCCCAATGGTAGCCGGTGCTGGATGATAAATATGGAATCCGACTGCAAACTTAGCCGTATAGCCCCCTCCTCCTGACACACGCGAGCACCAGCAAAAGAAGGCATGATTGGGATACAGCCAGAGGCGTTGCCATGTGCTGCGTCTGCCATGCGCAAGGACATATAGGTTTGCGCGCAGGAGTCTGCCGAGAGCTTCATTCCTACAATAGGCGAGTCAGACTCCGCAAGCGCCTCTGGGAAGCGGTAGAGGTACTGCACATTGGTGCGAAAGAGGAGGTAGTCATCCTGTGCAGCAGAAGGTGCTGGCCAACACAAGGCTTGCAGCATGGTGCAGCAGGTCAATATGGAGTAAAGATGGCGTAGCATGGTGGTTTTTTGGGCAATTTAGTTTTTTTCAATGTGTTTACAGCGAAAAGCTGCGGCGCTGTCACACAGAAGACAGAAAGACCTTCCGGCCAATGCTGTACGCCATGTGCGCTTTAGCACACACCGCATTGAAAAAAATTTAAAAACTTGCCGGAATCTTGCCCCAGCGTGTCGGCAACAGCAATAACTGGCATTCAAACGATCACTACGCTGATCAGCAGATCCTTTCGTCAAATGCCTATATTTGCTGGCTAAAAAAATCTTGGCCTATGATCTTTGTGCGTCGTACGCTTTTAATTGTGGCTATTTGTGCAGGCCTTGTGCGCATACATGCCCAGCATCCCACTGGTTACCAAACACCTCCGCCAGCCATAGTGGCGCTGGTCGATGCTCCCGTTACGCCCGCCGTGTTGCTCAGCCCTGATTACCAATGGATGCTGCTAATGGACCAACCCGGCTACCCCTCTATAGAGGAGGTGGCACAGCCCGAACTTCGCCTGGCGGGCATCCGCCTCAACCCGCGCACTAATGGCCCCAGCCGTGCAGGGGCTTACACTGGCCTGCGCCTTCAGAACCTGCAGAACGGCCAAGAGCGCAGCATAAAGGGTATACCTGCACCGGCGCGCATCCAATTTGTGAGTTGGAGCCCGGATGGCAGTCGTATCGCTTTTGTCAACACCACTAGCGAGGGGCTTTCGTTGTGGACAATAGACGTACAGCGCGCTACGGCACAGTTGCATACCAGTCCGTCAGTTAATGCCGCCATGCCAGGCGCGCCCTATGCCTGGGTGGACAATGAGCGCATCGTGTGCGCCATGATACCCTTCAACAGAGGCGCACCCCCTGCTGCCCCCTCGGCGCCTACTGGCCCTATCGTCCAGTTTAACGAAGGCAAGGCCGCGCCTGTGCGCACCTTCCAGGACTTGCTCGGCAGCCCCTATGACGAGGCGTTGTTTGAACACTATGCAACCGCTCAACTTGCTGTGTTGGAGGTGACTAAAGGAGTGCGTACCCAGATCGGTGCACCAGCTATCATCAGCGACTTCAGCCCTTCTCCAGACGGCAAGTATCTGTTGGTCAGGGTGCTGCAAAAGCCTTTTTCCTACATCGTGCCTTACAACCGCTTTCCGCAAACAACAGCAATATGGAGCATCACTGGCCAGGAAGTCAGGGTCATTGACCGCAAGCCCTTGTTAGAGGACCTGCCGCAGGGCTTTGATGCTGTGCCTGCTGGGCCGCGCAGCTTTACCTGGCGTGCCGATGCACCGGCCTCCCTGTACTGGGTAGAAGCCCAGGATGAGGGTAACCCCCGTAAGGAAGCTGCTATTCGTGACAAGATGTATATGCTGGAAGCCCCGTTTTCTGGTGCACCGCGCGAGGTTATTGCCTTTGCCCTGCGCTATCGGGGCGTTGTCTGGGGCAGCGGCGAGGTGGCTATTGCCTATGAAGGCTGGTGGCAAAACCGCCGTCAGATCACTAGCGTTTGGCAGCCAGCCAAGCCTACAGCCGGCAAGCAAACCCTATTTGACCGCTCTTCTGAAGATCGCTACAACGACCCTGGCAGTTTTGTCACAGTTCCCAACGCCAATAGTCGTAGCGTGCTGTTGCTAGCCGATGGCGGCAAGTCGCTCCTGCTTTTCGGCCAGGGTGCCTCGCCACAGGGTAATCAACCATTTATTGACCGCATGGATCGCGGCAGCTGGCGCACGACCCGCCTGTGGCAGTCGCAAGCGCCGTACTACGAAACGCCTGTTGCTGTGGTGGATATAAGCAAAGGGCTGGTCATCACGCGCCGTGAATCTGCACAAGAGCCTCCCAACTATCTGCTGCGCAATCTGGAAACCAGCGAAATCAGGCCGATTACCCGCTTTGTCAACCCCTACCAGGCGCTGGCAGGCGTACACAAAGAGCTGGTGCGCTACAAGCGCGCCGATGGAGTAGAAATGACTGGCACACTATACTTGCCCGCCGGCTACGACAAGGCCAAAGATGGTCCGCTGCCCACGCTGATGTGGGCGTATCCGCGCGAGTTCAAGAGCGCCGATGCTGCTGGGCAAGTCACTACCTCGCCCTATGAGTTCACTCGGCTCAGCTGGGGGTCGCCGCTGTACTGGCTCACGCAGGGGTATGCAGTGTTTGACAATTTCAGCATGCCCATCATTGGCGAGGGCGACAAGGAACCCAACGAGACTTTTGTGCCTCAGTTGCGAGCCAACGCCGAAGCAGCAGTTAATGCACTGGTGAGCATGGGTGTGACTGATCGCCGCCGCATAGCCGTGGGCGGGCATTCCTATGGTGCTTTCATGACGGCCAACTTGCTGGCGCATACCAACTTGTTTGCCGCTGGTATTGCCCGCAGCGGCGCCTACAACCGCACCCTCACGCCCTTTGGCTTCCAGAGCGAAGAACGCACCTACTGGCAAGTGCCAGAGGTATATTTCCAGATGTCGCCTTTCAATTTTGCTGACAAAATCAAAACGCCCATCCTGCTCATCCATGGTGAAGCCGACGACAACTCTGGCACTTTCCCCATCCAGAGCGAGCGATTTTATGCAGCTCTCAAAGGGCATGGCGCTACGGTGCGCTATGTGGTATTACCTGCCGAAAGCCACGGCTACCGAGCTCGCGAGTCTATTTTGCACATGTTGTGGGAAACCAACCAGTGGCTGGACAAATACGTAAAAAACAGGCAAGAGGCGCAATGAGCAAACGCAACAAGTTGCAGAAGTTTGCCGAGATGGCCGACTTCCCCAACGTGTATGAAAACTTCGACATCGGCAGGCCTGTGCTTCGCACTGTTGGAGGGCAACAAGTAGTTATGGCCGGAGAATGGGCTACCCGGCACTTTCAGAATGACCATGCCATCACCCTAGAGCTGGCCTGCGGGCGCGGAGAGTACACCCTGGGGCTAGCGCGCCTGTATCCACAGCGCAATTTTATTGGCGTGGATATCAAGGGCGCTCGTATTTGGAAAGGCGCCCGCACAGCCCTCGCAGAAGGCTTGAAAAATGCTGCTTTTTTGCGCACCCGCATTGAGTTGATGGAGCAGTTTTTTCGCCCGCAGGAGGTAGCCTCCATCTGGATTACCTTCCCTGATCCTTTCCTGCGCAGCAGCAAGGCAAACCGCCGGCTCACCAGCCCAAGATTTTTGGCCATGTACAGCCGCTTGCTCCCGATTGGCGGAGTTGTGCATCTCAAGACGGATTCCTCGGAGTTGTATGAATACAGCCTGGAAGTGCTAGCAGATTTTCCGGGGGTGCGCATCGTATATCAACTCGACGACCTCTACGCCGGAGAACTTCCGCTGCCTGAACTGACCATCAAAACGTACTACGAAAATATGCACCTGGCGGCGGGCAAGCGCATCAAATACCTAGCATTTCAACTCATGGAGCAGGTACAGTTGTAATAGTGTATTGAGCAACGCCAAAGTTTTGTGCATGATTTGCGGATGTTGTGCACAAAACCTGGCAAGTCGAAGTATATCTGTACTGAAAGCCTTACTGAGGCCTCCTGCTGGGTGCGGCACTTCGGCCTTCGTGCATCGCTAAGTGCAAAAAAAATTCTACCTTTGCATGCCTGTACTTACGCAGTTCTCTGAAGCAATGAAACAGCGAACCATTAAAAACCGGGCTACGCTTAGCGGAGTAGGCCTCCACACTGGCTGCCAGGTGACCCTGGAGTTTCTCCCAGCACCAGCTAACCACGGCTACAAGTTTCAGCGCATTGACCTGCCTGACCAGCCCATCATACCTGCCGATGTGTCCAGGGTAGTCTCTACGCAACGAGGCACCACCCTACAAGCCGACGAAGTGGAAGTCCACACAGTTGAACACGCGCTATCTGCGCTTAGCGGTATGGGCGTGGACAATGTGCTCATTACGCTCAACGGGCCGGAAGTGCCCATACTCGACGGCAGCGCGCGCTATTTTGTAGAAGCCATTCAGGCGGCGGGTATCGAAGAACAAGAAGAAGACCGCGAGTACTTTGAGGTACTCGAACCCATTACCTACCGAGACCCTGCCACTGGCTCTGAGTTGGTAGCCCTGCCCTCCGAGCATTTCGAAGTTACTACGCTTATTGACTTCAACTCCCCAGTGCTGGGGCAGCAATTTGCCACCTTGACGCGCAGCAGCGACTATGCCGAGGAAATTGCCCCCTGCCGCACTTTCGTATTCTTGCACGAGGTAGAGTACCTATTCAGCCAAAATCTCATTAAAGGCGGCGACCTAGACAATGCTATCGTCATTGTAGATCGCCCCATCAATCAGGCCGACCTGGACGCCCTGGCCATTAAGTTGGGCAAGCCCAGCATAAAAGTGGACGGAGAGGGCATCCTCAATACACTGGAACTGCGCTTTCGCAACGAACCAGCCCGCCACAAACTACTGGATGTCATGGGCGATATCAGCCTGCTGGGCAAGCCCATCAAAGGCAGAATCACGGCCATTAAACCCGGCCACCGCGCCAATGTAGAGTTTACTCGTCTGCTGCGCAAACACCTCATCGAACAGCGCAAACTCAAAGGCAAACCTAAATACGACCCCGACAAAGAACCTTTGTTCAACACACAGCAAATAGAGCAGTGGCTACCGCATCGCTACCCATTTCTCCTAGTGGACAAAATAATTGAGCTGTCTGATACACATGTTGTAGGGGTAAAAAACGTTACTGCCACTGAGTATTATTTTCAGGGGCACTTCCCAACCAATCCGGTCATGCCTGGCGTCTTGCAAATTGAAGCTATGGCTCAAACAGGCGGCATCCTTGCTATGTCCATTATGGGTGATCCTGGCCAATGGGATACTTACTTCCTGAAAATAGAAAATGCCAAGTTCAAAAACAAAGTAGTACCTGGGGACACCTTGTTGCTCAAACTGGAGTTGCTAGCGCCCATTCGCCGAGGTATCTGCCAAATGCAGGGTACCGCTTATGTGGGCAACAAAATCGTGTCTGAAGCGGAATTGACCGCCCAAATTGTTAAGCGCTCAAATAATGAATAATCAGCAACCTATCACACATTCCTTCGTGCACCCGGAAGCCAAGATTGGTCAAAACGTGATCATAGGTCCATATTGCTACATTGACAAAGACGTTGTCATTGGCGACGGCACCTGGATTGGTCCGCACGTGACTATCTTCAATGGCGCACGCATCGGGCAGTATTGCCGCCTTTTTCCGGGGTCAGTCATTGCAGCTATTCCGCAAGACCTCAAGTTCAACGGCGAATACACCACTGCCGAAATAGGCGATCACACCACTGTACGGGAGTACGTCACTGTCAACCGAGGTACTGCCGCTGCTGGTCGCACTGTAGTGGGCAAGCACTGTCTGCTCATGGCATACGTACACGTAGCGCACGATTGCCTGCTGGGCGACTACGTCATCCTGGCCAACAACGTCAACCTAGCTGGTCATGTCGAAATTGATGATTACGCCATACTAGAGGGGTTAGTAGCCGTGCAGCAGTTCGTCCGTATTGGTCGCCACAGTTTCATTGCTGGCGGCTCGTTGGTACGCACCAATGTGCCACCCTACATCCGGGCTGCGCGCGAGCCGCTGGCTTATGTAGGCGTCAACAAAATAGGCCTTAGCCGCCGCAACTTCCCGGAGGAGGTGATCGAACGCATCAGCGATATCTACCGCATACTATTTGTACGGGGCTACAATACCTCTCATGCCCTCCAAGAAATAGAAAGCTTGCTGCCCTCTTCGCCGGAAAAAGAGGAGATCATGGACTTTATACGCCGCGCCCGCGAACAAGGCGGTATTGTCAAAGGCGTACAGAAGGTCAATGGCTTTAAAGTATATGAAGATCAAAATCCTTGACGCAGGCAAGCGCTATCGCCAGGAGTGGATACTGCGCAGCATCAACCTTGAGCTGGAGTCTGGGCAGGCTTATGCCATCACAGGGCCCAATGGGTCGGGCAAGTCCACCCTGTTGAAAATGCTCTCTGGCCACCTCAGCCTTAGTAGAGGCACCATACAATACGAGCAAGGTGGTAAGCTGTTGCCTGTAGAGCAAGTGTATGCCCACCTCGCCCTCGCCGCCCCGTACGTAGAGCTCATCGAAGAGTTTACCCTTTGGGAAGCCTTGACCTTCCATGGGCGTTTCAGGGCTTTTCGGCAGGGCTTGCAAGTATTTGATCTAGTAGATCTGCTGGCCTTTCCTAAAGCTGCTCATAAGCCCATCCGGCATTTTTCTTCGGGGATGAAGCAGCGACTCAAACTGGCCCTGGCTTTGTGCAGCGAGGCCGACTTCATTCTGCTGGACGAACCCAGCACCAATCTTGACCGCCAGGGCATGGAATGGTATCAGCGCTTGTTGGCACAATTTGCCGGCCAGCGCCTGCTCGTTATTGCCTCTAACGTGGAGGAGGATTATCAGTACTGCACAGAGCACATAGATATACTTCAGTACAAAAACCGCCAAAAGCCTGCGCCCTGAAAAAGGTACTCTTTATCAGTTATTATTGGCCACCCGCCGGAGGTATTGGCGTACTACGATGCCTGAAAATAGCCAAGTACTTGCGGCAGTTTGGTTGGGAGCCTGTCATTTACACGGCTGCCAACGCCCACTATCCTTCTATTGACTACACCAATGAGCGCGATGTGCCACCAGGCGCTACCGTGCTGCGCCAACCCATCTGGGAGCCTTACCACATCTACAAGCGGCTGACTGGCAAGCCGCCGGATGCCAACGTCAACAACGTCTTCTATGTGCAAGATGACAAGCCTGGTTTGATGCACCACTTCTCTGTGTGGATGCGAAGCAACTTTTTCATCCCTGACGCCCGCGCTGCCTGGATTGCACCTTCAGTGCGGTTTTTGCGCCGCTACTTGAAAGAACACCCTGTGGATGCCATCTTTTCTGATGGCCCGCCACATACCAATACCCGCATTGCTACCCTACTTAAGCAATACACAGGTATACCTTGGCTGGCCGACTTCCAAGACCCTTGGACCCAGGTGGACTACTTTGCCATGCTACGCCTCATGCCCTGGGGCCGCCGCCGGCACGAACGCATGGAGCAAGAGGCTTTTCGATGGGCCGACCGCATTACCATTGTCAGTCCTTCTTGGGCTAAAGACCTAGAAGCCATTGGTGCTCAGCGAGTTTCAGTCATTCCATGGGGGTTCGATCCTGATGATTACGCCGACTTGCCTGCGCCTGAAGCCCACAAATTTGCTATTGTGCATACTGGTATCATGGGGCATGACCGCAATGCGCCAGCGCTATTTCGGGCGCTGCGGGCGCTATGCAATACGGAGCCGGGGTTTGCCCAAGACCTCGAACTTCGCCTGGTGGGGCAGGTAGATTTCTCTGTGCAAGAGGCTATCCGCGAGGCAGGTTTACAAGATTACCTCCGCCTGCAGGGCAGCGTGGATCGCCGGCAAGCGCTGCAAATAGCGGCATCCAGCGCTGTGCTGCTCTTGCTACTCAACCAACAGCCCAACGCCATGGGACGCATACCAGGTAAGCTGTTTGAATACCTGGCGCTACGGCGCCCCATACTGACGCTCGGCCCGCCACAGGCCGATGCAGCGCGAATAACCGAGGACACAGCAGCTGGCTATGCGTTTGCCTACGACGACTCACAGGGTATTCAGGCGGCAGTACTGCAGTGGTACCACACCTGGAAGTCGGGCAAGCTGTTAGCCCCGCTTAATACTTCAATAGAGGCTTACTCGAGTGTCCGTCTTACGGCCCGCATCGCTGCTTTGTTGGATGAAATAACCGTCAAGAACCGATGAACTACCCTCTTATCGCTGCGCTGGTATTAGCTGCCGGTGCTTCTCAACGCATGGGACAACCCAAGCAACTGCTGCCTTGGGGGGGCAAGCCTTTGGTACGACATATGGTAGATACTATCTTGGGGGCAGGATTCTCACCAGTATATGCTGTAACTGGTGCGCACCGAGAAGCAGTGGAAACTGCGCTAGAGGACTCCGCAGCAGTATGTGTGCATTGCCCTGTATGGGCACAAGGCATGGGCACCTCGCTTCAGTTTGGGCTAAAGGCACTGCTTCACGACTTTCCCCACTTGGAGGGATTGTGCATCACGCCGGCAGATTTACCCATGCTACAGGTATCAGACTTTGTTCAGCTCAAGTCGTTGTTTTGGCAAAGCAACCAACCTATGGCGGCTATGGCTTACGCAGGGGTATTGGGTGCTCCTGCAGTTTTCTCTAGCTGCTTTTTCCCGCTGTTACTTTCTCTTGAAAAAGATCAAGGTGCTCGCAGTATTGTAGCGCAGTACCAAAAGGATTGCGCAGTACTGCCTTGCGAACTTGCCAGCGCAGATGTGGATACCCCAGAGGATTGGGAGAAATGGAGTGCAACGGCAGGCTTTTAAATGTCTTATAATCAGTGGTTTGTATTGTTGCTGTCCTTTGTTTGCGCGATATTGGGCAGGTGATTTGGGGCACTGGCTGTCTGCGTTGAGTATGAGGAGGTTAAGTTAATTTTGCCTTTGTAACGATTTATTTAATTTTTTGCAAAAATTATCTTTTAAATGCATTAAAGTTGCGTAAGATTTTAGAAATTTGTAAAAAAGTATAAAACTATTAGTTAAACAGATGACTCATTGTTCCCCTCAGGCTCCAATAAGTTAAAGATCTAGTGTTGTTCATAGTGTTTGTTTTTTGTTTCCCCCTGCCATCTTTGGCAGGGTTTTTTATTTCAGCCCTACCGTGCAACAATCTCGAATGTAGGGGGTTGTAAGGCTATAACAAACTTTAGAGGCTTTATGCTGCTGGACCTAGAGCACCTCAGAGAAGAATACGACAAGCACGCTTTGTACGAAAGCAATGTGCATCCTGACCCTTTGGCGCAATTGCAAATTTGGCTGACGGAGGCCATAGAAGCCGGCCTGCCTGAGCCCAACGCTATGACGTTGGCTACTATTACGCCAGATGGACGCCCTGCTGCGCGGGTAGTACTGCTCAAAGGCATAGACCAGAATGGCCTGGACTTCTATACCAACTACGAGAGCCGCAAGGGGCGGGAGATAGCCCAGAACCCTCGTGTAGCTTGCGTCTTCCTTTGGCTGACCTTGCATCGCCAGGTGCGCGTGGAGGGCTTGGTAGAAAAACTACCTGAAGAGCAATCTGATCGCTATTTTGCCAGCCGTCCAGTGGGCAGCCAGATAGGGGCTATCGCTTCGCCTCAGAGTCAGGTATTGCCACATCGCCAGGCGTTGGAGGCGGCTTTCAGGCAATGGGAAGCTGCTCACCAGGCCGGGCAAGCCCTACAGCGCCCTGCGCATTGGGGCGGCTATAAAATCATCCCTGATTACTTCGAGTTTTGGCAGGGGCGCCGCAGCCGGCTACACGACAGGCTTCGCTACACTCTTGATGGGCAGGGCGGGTGGACGATTGCCCGCTTGGCGCCCTGAAGGCGCGGGCTAAAAAATTTGAGGTCGCCGCGCACCATAGTTTACGCAAACTTCCTATCTTTGCAAAACTTTTTTGAAAATGCTAATTGTTATGCATTCAAGAAAGCACGTTACCCTGCCCAGATGGTGGAATTGGTAGACACGCTACTTTGAGGGGGTAGTGCTCGCAAGGGTGTGCAGGTTCGAATCCTGTTCTGGGCACAAAGCCGCAGTGAACGTCGCGCTGCGGCTTTTTTCATGTAGCGCGCTTTACACGGTAGCTGCCAGCAACATCACATCCATGATTTCTCCGCTGGGCTTGCGGTGAAAGGCGCGCAAGTCGCCCTCGCGGCGCATGCCACACTTGCGCGCGAGGCGTTGGGCAGCGTAGTTGTCGCTGGCAGTGAACAGCTCAATGCGATTGAGTTTCAGTTGTGTGAATCCGAATCGCAGCACTTCGCGCACTACCTCGGTCATGATGCCCTGGCCTTCGTGGGCCTTGTCTATGAAGAACATAATACCCGCCTTAGGCGCCAACCAGTCAATGTTGTAAAGTTCTGTATATCCAATAGGTTCGGCTGTTTTGCTGTGCCATACGCCAAAAGCAAAACTTTGCTGCAGTAACCAGGCGGCCAATTTGCGGCGCACAAACGCCTCGCATTCTTCTTTGCTGTTAATAGGCATAATGCTTTGAACAGAGAGTTCTTCAATGCGCGAGCGGTTATCGTCCAATAGTTTGTAAAAGTTTTCGCCCTCGTTTTCTCGGAAGCGACGAATTACGGTACGGGCTGTGAGCAATACGCTGTCTATTTGAAATAATTCTGGACGCATTGGAGCCGGATATATTGGCAGGGCGCTAAAATACAGGATTTTGGCGGGATTTTGTGCAGCGTGCGAAACGGGTGGGCTTGCAAATGCATATTTGAGTAAACTTTTGCACCGCTAGAGCTGGCTACATATTATGCCTTTGAGACTTACATCACAAAAATAACGGGTACGCATTTCGTAATTTTGCGGCTATTCTCTTCAACACCGTCCGACCTTATGCGTATCCTTTTTTTCTGGTTGCTCACAGGCGGTATGTTGCTTTTGGGCAGTGTAGTATCTGCCCAAGTTGACAGTAGCCACGCCCAAGCTAAATGGCTTCAGCTACAGTCCGGCCATCTGCTCAAAGCCGGTACCATGCTGCAGTTCTGGACAACCTACACTATGAATCATGAGCTCTACGACGAAAACCAGAGCGCTTATGTACCTGTAGAAAACCGCTTTAACACTTACTTGCGCCGAGCGAGGCTGTTGTTTCGTGGGGAGCCTTACGCCGGGCTTCGTTACTACTTGTCCATGCACTTTGACCAGGCCGGGCACGATCTTTTATCAGCTACTCAAGGACCAAATAACCAGGCAGAACCGGCATTAGGTATTTGGGATGCTTTCGTACAATGGCGATTGCCGCTAGGTAGTGATGCACTACATCTCACTGCCGGGTGGTTTCGCCCGCAGTTCCAACGCGAAGCCATTACGCCAGCCTGGTCAGTAGCTTCTTTGGAGAAATCCATGTCACAGAACTATGTGCGCCTGCAGCTTGTAGGGCGCGGGCCAGGGCGCGCCGCTGGTATCAGTCTGGGCGGCATGGCCAAGGGCGATAAATGGTCTTTGTTGTACAACGCTGGTTTTTTTAACCCCTTGCTTACTGGCTTAAGTGGCAACTCTGTAGGCATCCGGTATGCCCCGCTGTGGGTGGCGCGTACTTCGCTGGCATTGGGCGACCCCGAAATGGAGCAGTACAGTATTGCCTACACGATGAATTACTTCGGCAAGCGAAAAGGTATTTCCCTGGATTTTAACATTGCCCATCAAGGTGCTACCGATCAATTTGACGCTGCGCTGACCTATGGCCCCGGCTTTCTGCTCAATCATGGCCCCTGGACTATTGACGGCGAATGGATATGGATGAAGCGTCAGCCGATGAACACGGATTCCGATGAATACACGGCTCGTTCGGCTACTGGCCACCTGCGAGCTGGATACAACATTCCCCTCAGGCGGTTTGTGCTTCAGCCGGCTGTCATGATTATGTGGTTTGATGGGGCTATGGATGCCGCTGGGCAAGAACAGGCACGTCGCGCCCGCATGTCGGCAGGGCGCGAACAAACATACGACATCGGCATCAATTGGTACCTCAACCGCCGCGACCTGGCCATCCAATTTCACTACGTCAGGCACAGCGGCCAGTCGGGTGCAGCTGGCAATGGCAGTACGGTGAATACTTACTTCCAGCAGGCAACGGTTGGTCCTATTCGCAGGGGCAACTGGATAGGGCTGGGGTTCAACACCATTTTTTAGCCTCTGCGCTGATAACGCACGCGGGGGTCAGCCCAGGCATAGAGCAAATCAGCTATCCAAAACCCCGCTGTGGTGAGCAAGGCGCCCAGCATAAGCATAGCAAATACCACCGGCCAGTCACGGGCAAAAATAGACTCCACCGTGAGTTTGCCCATGCCGGGTATGCCAAAAATGACCTCAATGACAACTGAGCCTGCCAGCACTGCCGGAAACACCGAGCTAATCAGCGTAATGATGGGGAACAGCGCGTTGCGAAACGCATGCCGCCACACTACTTTGCCTTCCGGCAGCCCCTTCGCCCGGGCTGTGCGCACGTAGTCTTGCAACAGTGCCTGCATCATGCTGCCCCGCATTTGCCGCGAGATGAATGCCAGCGATCCGTAAGTGAGACACAATACCGGCAAGGTTAGGTGAGCGGCTTGGTCGAGCAGGCGTTGATGCCAGGGCGCGGAGCGCGGTAGTTCGCTCAAGCCAGTAGTAGGGAACCAGTCCATGCCGTATTCCGGGGTAGTGAAAAACACCTGAAGCAAAGTGGCCACCCAAAACACTGGTAGCGAGTACAGGGCAAAGAGCAGGATACTGACGCCCCGCTCGCTGCGGCTGCCCGCCCGCTGTGCCGACCATACGCCAATGGGAATAGACAAGCCAAACGAAAGCGCTACGGCAATCAGGTTGAGCAGTAGTGTCCAGCGGAGTGCTTCGGCTATCTTCCTAGCTACTGGCCGGCCATCCCGGTAGGAAGTGCCCCAGTCTCCTTTCCAAAGGCCAGCAAACCAGCGGTGATACTGATTGTCCAGTCCGTACCAATAAAGCGCCGGCCAGTAAAGTTTGTGACGAGTGGGATGGGTAGTCATGTAGGCATATTGCTCTACAAGATGCGCCACCTCGGCGCCAGCAAGTACTTGTACGACGCTGTCTCTGGCAACTACCGCCGACAGCGTGTCCAGGCGGGCGCGAATGGCCGCCTCATTAGAAAGGGTGTAAAGTTCGCGCACAGGGCGAGCTATAGCATACTGACTCATTGAGGGCAGCTTTAGAGTCACTTCTTCGACGCGCTGAATGCTCTGATGCCATGCCTGTACGGCTGGCCAGTTGCCATAGCGCCCAATAAGCTTGCGGAGGGTTTGGCGGTGGTCGCGGCGAAGCACCTGATATAATTCTTTGGGATAGGCTGCCGAGGAGAGTGCAAAGTAAAAGGCGGGCTTATCCAAGCCCATACTGTGTGCGGTTTCCCGATACATGCGTTCGGCCTGCATGGGGCTGGCAGCCACTGGCGTATTGCTGGCGGTGTTGCGCAGTTCCACGGGGTCGCCGGGGGCTATTTTACTCAAGGCAAAGGCTATCAGTGATACGACGATCACCGTAGGGATGAAAAGTAAAAGCCGTTTGAGCAAATAGGCGATCATTTTTTCAGGCGAAGATGCGGAATGGAGTAGCCGGGATACACCGGCGAGGGTTGCGATTCGAATCGCTTGTGCACGGCAATGCGGTCTTGTGGTGCCAGCAGGTATATTTCGGCTTGCTCGTCATAGATGATCTGCTGCAGTTTTTTGTATTGTTGGGTGCGTTTTTTTTCGTCTAATGTGACCCGTATGGAGTCAATGAGGGCATCAGTTTCGGGCGTGCCAAAGCCGGTGCGGTTGTCGCCTTGGGTATGCCAGGACTGCCGGGGGTCCCATAAGGTGTTGCTGTACGAGCGGCCGCCAGCACCAATTTCGTAATTTTTGCTTTTGAAATCATCCAGGAGAGCAGAGGGTTCTTTGGCTACCAACTCTATGGCGATACCGGCTTTTTTGGCATTGTCCTGTATAAGCAAGGCTACATTGCGCGAGACTTCCCTGTTGGCGGCCAAAAGATACTGGAGCGAGAGTTCTATGCGCTGACCATTTATTTCCTTGTCCACAATGCCATTGTTATTGGTATCTTTCCAGCCAGCTTCGGCCAGTAGGTCTTTGGCTTTGGCAATGTCCTGGGCAATCGGGTTGAGGCCATCGTGATAGTACGGCGCAGAAGGATGTACCGGCCCCACTACGGGCTGGCCGTAGCCGTTGAATACGTTATCAATGATTTCCTGGGTGTTGATGCTGTAAGCCAGTGCTTGGCGCACGCGTTTGTCGCTGAGTTTGGGGTTGGTTGTATTGATGTATAGGAAGTAATTGATCAATGAGGCTGGTGAGTACAGGTTGTAGCGCTCTGCTACTAAGGGCGTGTTGGCCAGCTCAGCAAAGTCGTTGGCCTCCAGATTGGCAGCGGCGTCAATTTCCTCGGCCTTGAGGGCGTTGATTGTTGCCACGGCGTCGGGGATGATTTTGTAGATGATCTGGTCAGGATAGGCTGCCAGCGCTAAGGCTGACTTGCCGGCTTTGTCACCCCACCAGTTTTGTTTTTTAGTTAGTACGATGCGCTGGCCTGTTTCCCAGGTTTCCAGGCGGTAGGGGCCGCTGCCTGTTACGCCGGCGGCATCGCGCGAGAAGGTTTCCGAACTGAAGGCCTCAGCAAATTGTGCCAGACGCGGGTCGGTTTTTGCCAGCGCTCCAATTGCCTCGGGGTTGAGAAAAGTAGCTAGCGGAATGGCGCGCAGCAGTCCTTGGGGGTCGTAGTGTTTTTCCTGCATTAGAGGCACTACGCCGCCAATGGCTTCTTCAGCCAGGATGTATTTTTCGCTCAGCACGGTGAACTTGCGCGGGTCGTTGGGGTCTATTTGTAAGTCTTTAATAAAGGTGAGATAGTTGCGCCGGGTGGCGGCGGGCACTTGAGGGTTGAGGGTAGCCTTGAGGGCAAACACAAAGTCATTGGCTGTTACTGGTGAGCCATCATCCCAGCGGGCCTCTTCTCTGATTTCATAGGTAAAGGTAATCAGCCCCTCTGGCATCTCGCGGCGCTCGGGTAGGGATTTGGCAATTTGTGGTACAAATTCAAACGTCACGGGGTCTTGTGTCACCAGGTAGGAAAAGATTTGCTCGAAAACTACGCGGGCATAAGCCGAGGTAGAAAGGACGGGGTTGAGCCGGTCAGGGTCTGCTTCCAGGCGGATGATCACTGTGTTGTCAGTTCGTTTGAAATCCACTTTGGGTTCGCGCTTGCAGGAAGACGCCGTCAGGGCGCATAGCGCTAGTAGGAGTAAGAACGCATGGGAGGTTTTCATAGAGAGATTGGTATTTGGCACAAATTTAACAGCAATAATTTAAGTGCATGGCAAGACGTGGACATAATTATTTGAAAAACAGCAAACCAAGAAGGCGGGCGGTTGTTCCAATAAGCAAAAATATCCATCTGGTATGGCGTCTGTACTGATTGCTGGCGGCTCGGGGCTCATTGGCCGCCGCCTGAGCGTTATGTTGACCGAGCAAGGTCACTGTGTTATGCTTCTGAGTCGAAAAGCTAATTCTGAC
Organism: uncultured Saprospiraceae bacterium; assembly: GCA_938015595.1. Taxonomy (GTDB): domain Bacteria; phylum Bacteroidota; class Bacteroidia; order Chitinophagales; family Saprospiraceae; genus UBA2329. The sequence goes on from CALLPI010000004.1 coordinate 207,283, forward strand.
GCCGGCTTCACCACCTTTACCTGGCATCCTGCCGAAGGCAAAATAGACCACCAGGCTATTCGACAAGCCGATGTCATCATCAACCTGGCCGGCGCCGGTATTGCAGATACACACTGGACGCCTACTCGAAAGCGGGAGATCATTGACAGCCGCGTGCAGAGCACCCGCTTGCTGTTGGAGAGCATACAGTGCACTGGCCACAATCCCCGATGTTACCTGTCTGGATCAGCTATTGGTATTTATGGAGACAGGGGCGAGGAGTTCTTGGACGAATACGCTGATTCTGGTGCTGGCTTCCTGGCGGAGAGTTGCTTAGCCTGGGAAGCCGCCATCCGCGAAGTAGCCAACGCTGGTGTGCGCACGGTAGCGCTGCGCATTGGCATTGTGCTGAGCACTCAAGGTGGTGCGCTGGAAAAGATGCTGATACCAGCTCGTCTGGGTGCGGGCGTCTATTTTGGCAGTGGTCGGCAGTGGTACTCCTGGATTCACATTGACGATGTGTGTCGTATGTTTATCCATGCCATGGAGCAGGAGTACATGACTGGATTCTATAACGCCGTAGCGCCCAATCCTGTACGCAATAAAGAATTAGTCGTAGCGCTTCAGCGGGCCTTGCGTCTGCCACCCATTGTCTTGCCTGCCCCCACCCCAGTGCTGCGCCTGGCAATGGGCGAAATGGCTGATGTGGTGCTCAACAGCACCCGCGTGACTTCGCAAAAAATTTCGGATGCTGGCTTTCGCTTTGAACACCCGCACCTAAGCGAAGCACTTGCCGATTTGCTGGCTAGAAAGTTGTAATGCAGTGCTGGCAAGTAGGCTTTCGTTAGCTTAGCTAAGGCTTTCATTTTTTCAAATGGAAAGCCCCCGGCCATGCTCCTACGCGAAGTGCGCCCTTTTGCGCTCAATGCGCTTGAGTTGGGCAATGGCTTCCAGGGGGTCTTTTGCGGCAAACACGCTGCTGCCTGCTACCAATACATCTGCCCCGGACTGGAGTACGGCTTCGGCGTTTTGCAACCCAATGCCGCCATCCACCTCAATGAGGAGTGGAATATTGCGTGTGTCGGCCATTTCGCGCAAGCGCCGGATTTTAGGGATGGTGCGATAAATGAACTGCTGCCCGCCAAATCCAGGATTGACCGACATGAGACACACCAGGTCTATATCTTCCAGGATATCGTCCAGTAATTCTACTGAAGTATGAGGATTAACGGCTACTCCAGCTTGGGCGCCGGTAGCCTTGATCTGCTGTATAATTCGATGCAAATGCGTACAGGCTTCATAGTGTACAGTGATGATGTCAGCGCCAGCCTGGCGAAAGGCCTCCACGTAGCGCTCCGGCTCCACAATCATGAGGTGCACATCCAGCGGCTTGGTAGCCAGCCGGCGAATGGCCTGCACAATGAACATGCCAAAGGTGATATTGGGTACGAAGCGGCCGTCCATGACGTCGAGGTGATGCCAGTCGGCAAGGCTTTGTTCTACCACGGCCACTTCTCGGTCGAGGTGGGCGAAGTCAGCCGCTAGTAAAGATGGAGCTACAAGGTGAGTACGCATGGGGCAAAAATAAAAAAACCGGCTGAAATCATCAGCCGGCCTACAAGAGCTTTGAGAGGCTATCTACATACCAAATGCGAGCCGACCTTTGTCGGCTCTAGCTTTTCACGAGATTATAATTTGCTATTCGCGGATTATAATGTTAGCAGTAAGTCGTAGCGTCGTCTTATTTCTTTCTGTATTGCAATACAAAGATGAGGTGATGCATAGCCATGGAGAAGTACAATTTCATTTTATACTGGAGCGACCACGTTGAGGATAAAAAACAATAAGTATCTTATTTTCAGAATTTTAAGTTTTTTGAATTTTGTTTTTTTTGTGTTTGAAAGTAAACTTTGAGGATTCTTTAACAGGCCTTATACAGGAAAAAATCGAAAAAAATCGTTTCTTCAACAAAGATATCGTCATGAATCAGAGTACCCTACCAGTACTTTTAGCCGTACTTTTTGCATGCGCATGGCCTGCTTTTAGCGCACATGCCCAATGGACGCAAACTGGCGAAGCTTCTTTTTATGCCGATAAGTTTCACGGGCGGCGCACTGCCAGTGGTGAACTGTACGATAAAAATGCCTATACGGCGGCTCATCGCGAGCTGCCCATTGGCTCGGTGGTCAGGGTATCACGGCCAGGCACGGGGCGTTCGGTGGAAGTGCGCATCAACGATTGTGGCCCGCATCGCCCCCAGCGCATCATTGACGTATCTGAGGCGGCCGCCCAAAAACTGGATTTGCTTCACGACGGCGTAGGCGAGGTGGTGGTTGAATTGGTAGCCCTTGGTGATGGTCACTGTGCCTGCGACCGAAAGCGGTTTTGGAGCGAAGCCGAACGCACCGCGATACTAAGGCCGACATCGCCCCCAGCAATACCTCCAGCCGATACTGCCGACACAGCAAAGGCCCCAGCGCTATCGCTGGCAGCAACGCCTGAACCTGTGCCTACTCGTGAAGACACGGCAGCAGTAAACAAGCCTACGCCGGCTTCTGCCGCTGGCTGGGCTGTGCAAGCCGGTGCTTTTGGCTCGCGTAACAACGCCCAACGCCTGTTGCAGCGGTTTCGGGAGCAAGGCATCGAACCGGCCTTCGCGCGCGAGTTTGTACAACCACAGCAAACCATCCATAGAGTGTATGCAGGGCCTTTTGCCTCGCGCGAGGAAGCCGCCAACATGCAAAAACGCCTGAGACAAGCCTTAAACATCGAAGGCATTGTATTGGAATGGAAGCCATGACGGCAGGCAGGGTGCTGAAACTTCAACGGGTATTCCGTTGCCTTAAAATGCGAAAAATGCGCCGGCAAACCCCAGGAAACTTGCACGAATATTGTTTTTTGTACGAATATTGTTGCGAAATCCCCGTTAACCCTTTACATTGCTTCAAATTTCACGTATCATGCCAACCAAACTGCTTTTTGTTATTGTCCTGTTTCATCTCGGTCTTGGAAGCCAATGGCTGTACGCTCAATGGGACGAGACCGGAATAGCCGCCCACTATGCAAACGATATGCACGGCAAGAAGATCCGGAGTGGGGACAAGTATGACAAGTTCGCCTTCACAGCTGCTCACCACGACCTTCCCCTCGGCTCTGTGGTGCGCGTGACTCGCCTGGACAACAGCAAGTCGGTGAAGGTGAAAGTAAATGACTGCTGCAATGTATATAAAAATCGCATCATCGTGCTCTCTCATGCTGCCGCTGAAAAGATAGACTTAATCAGAGACGGATCAGCCCAAGTGAAAGTTGAACTACTTAGTCTCGGCGAAGGCGAAAGATGTCAGAGTAAAGACTACGCAGCCAAAGGCGGTACGGCTGTACCTGCCTCCTACTCGGGCGGCAAGACGTCTCAGGCTCGCACGCCCGCTGCGACGCCAGCACCTGTTTCAAAAACTTCCGCTGCAGCACAGCCGGGCGTTTATGACGCCACCATCTTGACGCCTATACAATCTGGCTATGGCGTACAGATAGGCGCCTACGCCCAACGCAGCAATGCAGAGGCTCGCGTGGCGGAACTGCGCAAGAGAGGCTTCAAAAGCGTGCTCGTGAGGTATGACGGCGACACGGCCAAAGTACCTTGGCGGGTCATTATCGGTCCGTTTGAGAAAAGAGAAAATGCAGAGGCATATGCCAAAGACTTACTGGCCAAGTACAAAATCAAGGGTTTGGCAGTGAGTCTTGCACCTAGTCAGCGTTAATCTGAGTCTTTTAGCGTAATACTGTTACCTCGCCTTTAAACAGGTGGGTATCACCATCTATGGTATCTACCTCTAGCCAATAAACGAATACCGCCGGCTTCACCGGTTGGCCTTTGTGCATGCCATTCCATCCATATTCTGGGTTATTGGGTGGGAAATTGTAGGCCTCGAATACACTTTCGCCCCAGCGGTCGAAGATGCGGAATGAACGTATTTGCCGCACCTGTGCCCCGGCAAATACCGCGAGTATATCGTTGAAGCCGTCTTGATTGGGCGAAAAAGCACTGGGTACAAATACCATCGGACGCCTGTCTACCAGCACAGTAAGCCAAGCCGAAGCAGTGCACCCGCGCGTGCTGGTCACAGTAGCCGCGTAGGTTTCGGTGTGCAGGGGCATCAGGGATACTTGCAGGCAATTGCGGCATAAGTCGGGTATCCAGTGCACAGAAGCAATCTCGCTGGCGGGGACGTTGACCTGCAATTCCAAGCGCAAAGAATCGCTCAGGCGTATGCTAGGTGGCTCAGCCAGGATGCCTGGCGCATCCAGCCTTGCTTGCAAGGGCGGAGGCTGCTCAAATCGAAATGTGCGCTCGGTTTCGCATCCTGCGGCATCGCGTATGCGCAGGCGGTAGTCGCCTGGCGTCAGACGACGAAATGCCTTTTGCGCGCCGAAAGTTCCATTATTCAAGGCATACGCCAGGGGTGGCTGCCCCCCTTGCACCTGGAGCACCTCAATGAAAGCGTCATTAGCACCGTAGCAGGAAATTGGCTCGGAGAGGACTTCAGGTTGCAGTACAGCAATTTCGGAGCGTACTTCTGTTTCGTCCCATGCGTGGCAGCCTGTGGTCAAGTCCGTGACTTCAAGACGATAATGGCCAGGGGCATCTACCTCTACTAATGGTATGTCATCGTCTAGCAAGCGGCCGTCTGCAGTTGTCCAGTGATAGCGCAATCCCGCCTGCGGGCTGCTACCGCCTATGCTGATCACAGGATTCAGGCAAGTGAGTGTGCGGTCGGGGCCTGCATTGGCTGGCGGCAGTGGCAGCAACTGTATCAAGGCCACCGCCGTATCTGCCGGACAGGCTGTACTGGCGGGTATCACGTACTGAAAGCGGTACAGTTCTGCCGGATTTTCACCTGGCCTAAAAAGGCCCTCAACGGCCTGGAACGAGCCGGGCGTTACAGAGGGGCTTCCCAAAACAACACCCCACAGACCTCCTGCATCCGCGCCTTGCAGCAGATGGTGCAGGGCGATCAGCGTATCGCTTTGTGCGCACACCGACAGCGCAGGCAAGGGAATGCCAGCGCTTGGCCGATGCTCAACCGATACCTCCAAAGCAGCTGGCACATCTACCGGGCAGAAGGGCAAGTTTGCATTTCGGACAGACAGGATTTGAAGCACGGTAGAAGCAGTAGGTAAAAAACTCCACGTATCGCCATCCTGTAAACCGTCCAACGTCCACGTTTGCGTACCATCGGTAAAGGTTACTTCAAAAGCAGCTCTGGCGGCGGGGGAATTGGCCTGCCATTGTATGATGCAGGGGGCTCCTGCACAAACAACTGCAGGGGCCGTCCACTGGAGCGACACAGCCGGGCACATGATAGTTTGGCAGGTGAGGGTGCTTTGCGTGCTAGGGCAGGCATTTTGGCTTTGCGCTTGCACTACAATACCAACGGGGCTACCTGGCGGTAGGCTATCCAGCCGCAAACTGGTGCTGGAAGTCCATTGAAAGTTTAGGCCGGGCGGCAACATCACCTGGTAGCCCCCTGCATCAGGAATGGGCGGCCATGAAAAAGCTATGGAAGTGTAAGTCGCTTCGCACTGGATTTGCGGCCGGAGCAACGTATCGTCTACCTGGACGAAGCGGAAGACAGGTTCGCTGGCACATCCGTTGGCCTCTACCGTCAGCCCTATATCATATATGCCTGGCGCGGGGAAGGAGAGTATTTGTGGCCCTGCTCCCGAGCCTGGCATTGCGGCAGCATTTCCAAACTGCCAGTGAAATTGGGCATTGGGGTCAGCTTGGCCGATGTATTGCGCTATGGCTGATGAGGTAACACATACTAGGGTATCGGCCATAAAATTGGCCTCCGGCCGGTTGAACACTGCTATGGTGGCGCTATCGGCGTACACGCATACGTCATCGGTATAAATCGCTTTGACCCAAATGCTGCGCCCCGCCATGCCTGGTTCGCTGGCCCACCGACCAATGTTTGCGTCCAGGATACCTTCGCCTTCCCATTGCACCCTCCCCGCAGCAGAAGCGCCGGTTAGTTCCAGCGCCAACTGTAGGGTGTCAGGCTGGTGGTCCAGGCAAATGCGTTCGGGCGCCTGCACAGTCAGGGACACGTTGGGGCAGGGTACCGTACTACACGAAACCGGCAATACGGCATTGGGGCAGGCATTGAGGCTGTGCGCTTGCCATACAGCCGAAACTTGCTGGCCGGGCATCAATCCGCCGATTGTATAAACAGTATCAGAGCTCAATACGCCAGAAATACCTCCTTGGGGCTGCACGGTGTACGCTGCTGCATGTGGGATGCGCGGCCACGACAATACGACTTCCGAATACGTGGCGCTGCACTCAATGACCGGTGTGTCCAGTAAGGCGTCTACTTGAATGTGAGCAGCGACCGGTTGGCTGAGACAGCCCAAGTTATTTACTAAGAGTATGACTTCGTACAGCCCTGGTTCGGCGTATTGCAAAGAGTGTGGTCCTGGGCCGGTACCGGTGCTTAGTACAGCGCCTGGCGCTTGCCAGATGTATGTAGCCTGAGGGTCTGCCTGGCCATTGAATACAATACTGGCCATTTCGGATAGGCAAATGAGGGAGTCATATTGCAGCGAGATTTGTGGCGTTGCTTGTACGCGAATGGCCACGCTGTCGGCCAATATGCATACATCTTCTTGGAAAATGGCCTTCGCCCAGACAACCCGCCCCACCATATTGACCTGACTTGCCCACAGGCCAGCAGCCGGCTCGAGTATGCCTTCACCTTCCCAGGTCAGCATACCCGATGGCGGAGCGCCCTGGAGTTGCAAGGTCAGTTGCAGAGTATCGGGACGTCCATCCCAGCATATCAGCGGCGGCTGGGCGAGCTGCATCTGTACACTGGGGCAATTCCTGGCGCTGCATTCGGCAAAGGCTGTAACTGCTGGGCAAGGGCTATTGCTCAGAGCGGTCAGCAGGAGTTGCACTCGCTCACCTGGCATCAGGTTTTCCACCAGCAAGGAGGTATCTGACAGTCGAATGCCGTTTTGACCACCGGGCAGCCACACCTCTGTCAAGGCAGCATGCATTGGCGGCGACCACGCGAATTGTACTGATGTGTAAGTACTTGCTTCGCACCGGATTACAGGAGTGCTCAACCGAGGGAATACCTCTGTAGTTGCCCGGACGGTGTCGCTGCGGCAACCATCGGCTTCCACCACTAGTGAAAATTCATACGTGCCTGCCTGATGGAGATGTGCATGATGCGGTCCTGCTCCTTGCCTTGGCATTGCATTGGCCGCGCCAAAATCCCAGTGATATACAGCGCCCGGCAAGGTATCGCCAGCATATTGTATAGTTATTTCCTCCTGTTGGCAAATGGCTGTATCAGCCAGTATGGCGGCCTCGGGCTTAGCCTGTACGGCAATGTGCAGGGTATCTGCATACACACACGACAAGTAAGTGTATGTGGCTTGTACTACAATGCTCTGGCCAACCATGTCGGCGGTGGGCTGCCATATCCCCAACAGTGTATCCACAATACCTGCACCACTCCAACGCCAAGTGCCGGGTAAAGTATCAGGATGTACAAAGGCATGCAATGCCATCGGCTCAGCATGGCCGCCCCAGCATACGGGCGTTATTGGCTGTATGGCTACATCCAGGTCGGGGCATTTGTTGAAGTGGCAGGTAGCGACGGCCTCCACATCAGCACAGGCACTCAAGCTCAGCGCACGTACCAGGACAAACGCTGTGTCGCCAGGCATCAGCCCGACTATGTACAGGCTGGTATTGTCGGGTAGTATGGTTGCCTGAAGATCAGTAGGCTGTACGGTTGTTTCGTAAGCCATAGCGCCTGGGATGCGCGGCCAGGTAAAAAGCAAGGAGGTGTCCGTACTTTGGCAATCAATAGTAAAGGGAGTCAAAGCAGTATCCACTTGTAAGGCCGCTAAGGCAGTATCGCTACGGCAGGAGGCTTCTTCTACCCACAATTGCAGGTTGTAAATGCCTGGAGTAGTCCAATTTAGTTGCAGCGTTCTTGGATCGGTCATAGCGATAGCAGGATCTCCTTCCGGCGTCCAGAAGTACTGGGCATGGGAGCCAGCAGCACCAGTGAAGACGGCATCGGCGGTAGTGCCTTCACATACACGCGCAGCTATGTCAAAGGCGGCTACGGGTGTTTGCCGCACCGGTATCCCCAGCGTATCGGCGCGCTGGCACAGCCCGTCGAAGTAGGTCGCCACTACAGGTATGGAAAGGCCGGCCATGCTATCGTGCGGCATCCAGAGGCCTTGGATACTATCCACAATGCCCGGTCCCGACCATCGCAACATACCTTGGCCGCTAGGGCCCTGCACTGCTGCCTGGAGGCGAAGGGTATCAATAGGTAGGCATACGGTATCCACAGGAGCAATCTGGACTGAAATATTGTCACAACTCTGTGTCTGGCACTCTACCAGTATGACAACTTCATCGCAAATGTTTTCCGTGCCGGTCACCATGCGTACTAGGATTTGTTGCCCTGGCGTAAGTCCTATGATGAGGTAGCTAGTGTCAGAAGTAGGTATTCCCAGAGGACCATCAATTACATAGACCACCACCGAGCTGCTGTCAGCCAGGCGATTCCACACCAACTCGAGCTCCGTAAGTGCGGCATTGCACACTACGCGCGGCGTATCTACCTGGGAGCTAATACGCAACCCGCGCGTGTAAGGCAGCGATGAACAACCCTCGTCTTCTACAACAAGCGATAGCAACCGAAAACCCGGTGAAGGCCATAGCAATTCATATGGCCCCCTCCCGCTGCCATCAGCTACTATGGCGTCGGCAAAGTCCCAATGGAAGATGGCGTTGGGGCCAGCGCTGCCTGAGAAGGTGACCCTTGTTGTATCAGTGATGCACACTGAAGGCATTAGCGAAAAAGTTGCTGTTGGCCTAGGTCGAATAACAATAGTATCTGAAACCGAGCTCTGGCAGCCTGGTGCTCCCACTGTATAGACTACCGTGTGAGCGCCAACGGGCAGTACCGCAGGGTTGAACAGCGCTGCTGGTAAGCCGTTTATCATCCAGGTGCCGCCAGGGGTAGCGCCTGGGTCTAGCAGGCTGTTGAGCGCAATAGGCGGATCGCCCTGGCATATCGCAGCAGGGGGCGTCCACGCAGCACTGGGCGGTGGCGCTACGTTTATGAGTTGCACCAGGGTGTTGGTACATGGCGGCGTGCCAGCGGTGTAAACTACAGTATGCGATCCTGCCCCCCACACCCAAGGTTGGAAAACCGATACCAATGTGCCGTTCACCATCCACTGTCCATCGGATTGTGCGCCGGGTAGCAGCAAGTTGTTCAGCGGGAAAGCCGGCGAACTCGTGCAAAGCCAGGAAGGTGGTGTCCACAGTACATTGGGCAATGGATTGACCACGATAGATTGGGTGAGCGTTTGGATACAAGGGCCAGCGCCAGCGGTGTAAGTCACCACATGCGTACCAGGCCCCAAAGTACCCGGGTAGAAAAAAGTGCCCGGTATCCCGTTGATAGTCCAGGTGCCGCCCGGCGTGGCGTTAGGGGCCAGCAGGCTGTACAGATCTACGGGCGGCGAGTGAGGGCACAGTTCGGAAGGCGGCGTCCAAGCGGCGTTGGCAGGCTGTACAGTAATGGTGACTTGCGCTGTCTCCTGGCACAGCGGCCCGAAGAAGAGGTCGTCCAGGGCAAAGTCATTGCCAGAGGGCTGAGTATTCTGGTTTACAATGCAGATGGTGGCAGTGGTGGCGGCGCCGGAGTTCCAGGTTTGGAAAAACTGCGTCCATTGGCAGAGTGCAGATGGCAACTGAAACGGGCTACCTAGTAAGTTTCCATTGATAGAAAACTGCAGGATGGCCGGCGAGGTCGCTATCACCGAAGCCCCCCAGGCACTGAAGGCATAGTTGGTGTTGGGCATAACGTTTACGGTCTGGCACCATACGTTTTGGTTGGGCGTACTGGCGCCGTTGACCACCAGCATGTTGCCGCCGCCAGTGTGGTCACTGCAGTTGGCAAAATTAGTATGGGTGAGGTTGGCGTTGGTGGCTACGGCAAAAGTGCCCGCAAGCGACAACAAACCGAAGGGGCCACCAACACCGGGCACATAATTGCTGGTAAAGCCTGTCAGGCCAGCGTTGAAATCGCCATTAATGATGAGGTTAGTTGTGCCCATGCTGCTCACAGTCAGGGTGTAAGTGGTGGTTTGGTGTACCGTAGCCTGGGTGTTAGGGCTATTGGGGTTGCTCAGCCCTGTAGCCGGCGACCAGACTGCACTCAGGTACGTCCCGCTTACGCTTGTGCCCAGGCTCAAGGTCTGGCCGGGTGTGCAGATGATTTGGTCAGGGCCAGGTTGAATGGTAAAAGTACACGACGAAGCAGGGCAAAAAGAGACGAACGCAGCTCGCAATGCTCCAGAAGCAAGCACTATGAAAAAAAATGTTATCAATGGTTTCACGGAGCCAAACACTTAAAGCAGCTAACAAAACTAAAGGTTTATTCAGTTGCACGCAATTTTTTGTTGCATCATTTGTGTATTGAGCGCACGCACGCCTATCTTTGAGGGCGAAAAAATTAACTATGGTTATAAGCCTGCAAGCACTGCGTTGGTGGCGCCCGCATTCGGATATCCGGGTGAGGTGACAAAGTCGTGGCTTGCAGCAAACAAAAATCGGCTTGTCGGTTCGCTCGGCAAGCCGGTTTTGATTTTAAAATACACCGAATCATGAGTACTTCCCAAGTTTTGACCCTGCAATGCCGAGTGCGCCGCCACCTGGCCGACATGCAAACGCCCGTAGGTGCTTACCTGAAGCTGCGCGACTACTACCCCTGCCCAGTGCTGTTGGAGAACAACGACTTTGGCAGCCTAGAGGATTGCCGTTCGTTTATTGGCCTGGATCCGATAGCTACTTTCAAAGTGGAAAAGGGGCTGATCTCCGTAACTATTGGTGGGCAGGCTACCCTGCAGAGACCCGTAACCGATGTGACCGATGTACCAGAGCAACTGTATCGCTTCCTGTCAGGGTTCCAGCCAGTGTATGAGACGCCTTACGCCGGCTTTAACGGGCTGATCGGCTATACGGGCTTCGACGGTGTGCAGCATTTCGATACCCTGTGCTTTGACCCTGACAAACGCCGTATGGATGTACCGGAACTTTGCTACCACCTCTACCGCTTTGTAGTGGCGTTCAATCACTTCAAGGATGAGCTTTATGTGGTGGAAAACCTGCTGCCCGGGCAGCCTTCTGAGCTGGATCGCCTGGAAACCCGCTTGTGGAGCTGGAAAATGCCAACCTATTCCTTTTGCCTGCAAGGCCAGGAATTCAGCAACCTGGATGACAAGCAGTTTCTAGACTTGGTGGACGCTGGTAAGTACCACTGCCATCGAGGGGATGTATTCCAGATTGTGTTTTCGCGCCAGTTCGCACAGCGTTTCCGCGGCGACGACTTCAACGTGTATCGCGTGCTGCGCTCGGTAAATCCTTCGCCTTATCTGTTTTACGCCGACTTTGGCAGCTATCGCATTTTTGGCTCTTCGCCCGAGACCCAGATGTCCATTGTATCGGGCGTGGCCAGGGTAAACCCCATAGCCGGCACCTACCGCCGCAGTGGCAACCCCACCGAAGACGCCCAAAGGGCTGTAGCCCTGGCTGCCGATGCCAAAGAAAACGCCGAGCACATCATGCTGGTGGACCTGGCCCGCAACGACCTTGGCCGCCACGCAGAGAACGTGCGCGTGCGCGATCTCAAACACATCCATTTTTACAGCCACGTCATTCACCTCGTATCCAAAGTAGAAGGCGACTTACCCCCTGGAGCCAATCCAGTGCAGATTTTCGCCGACACTTTTCCGGCAGGCACACTTTCCGGCGCGCCAAAGTACAAAGCCATCGAACTGATTGACCGCTATGAAAACCAGAACCGAGGCGTATATGGCGGAGCCATTGGGCTGATGGATTTTAACGGCGATATGAACAAGGCCATTGTTATTCGCTCTTTTTTCAGCAAAGACCACTGCCTGTATTACCAGGCCGGCGCCGGCATAGTAGCCGTCAGCCAACCCCAAAGCGAACTCCAAGAAGTACACAACAAACTGGGCGCACTCAAAAAGGCTATGCTGGATGCACAAGGGCTTTAGCAATTGTATGCCTGCACAATATTCGATAGCAGCTTAGCCATTTTGCAAATTAACCTTACCTTTGCAGTCCAAAACCAAATACATGCCCAACATATCCACGCGAGGCCAGCTCACCCCGCTGTCGCCGTTTCGCAAATTCGCTCCCTTGGCCGAAGCTGCCAAAGCACGAGGCCTTAAAATTTACCACCTGAACATAGGCCAGCCCGACATTCTCACCCCGCCTTACGCCCTTCAGGCCGTGCGCGAGCACCCGCTTCGCGTGCTGGAGTACAGCGCGGCAGAGGGCAACCTGTCGTACCGCCAAAAGCTGGCTCAATACTACCAGCGCTTTGGCGTGGAGGTAGCACCGCAGCAAATCATTGTGACTACCGGCGCTTCGGAGGCCATCTACCTGGGGCTGCTGAGCTGCTTCAACCAGGGCGACGAAATCCTCTCGCCAGAGCCTTTCTATGCCAATTACAACGGCTTCGCCCACATGGCCGACTTGCAGGTGCGCGCCATTACCTGCCGCATTGAGAACGGGTTTGCCCTGCCTTCTGCGAACGAGTTCGAAGCAGCTTTAACCTCTCAGACAAAAGGCATCTTTCTATGCAACCCGAACAACCCTACTGGCTGCCTGTATCCCGAAGCTGCTCTACGCGAACTAGCCGAAGTGGTGCGCCGGCACGACCTCTACCTGTTCATGGATGAGGTGTACCGGGAGTTTTGCTACGACGAGCAGGATTTCTTCTCCGCTCTTCGCTTGGACGATATCCGCGAGCACGTGGTGGTCATTGACTCTGTATCCAAGCGCTACAGCGCCTGTGGAGCCAGAGTGGGGGCGCTAGTGTCGTACAATGAAGACGTACTGGAGGCTGTATCGCGCTATGCCAAACTGCGCCTTAGCCCGCCAGCTTATGGCCAAATCCTGGCACAGGCAGCTCTTGAACACGACGCTGCCTATCTGGAAGAAGTCAAATCGGAGTACGAGCTGCGCCGCCGCACAGTATTCAACCGCTTGCAGCAGATGCCTGGCGTAACCTGCTACCTACCCGGAGGTGCATTCTATTGCTTTGCTCGTTTTCCCATTGATGATGCTGATCGTTTTTGCCGCTGGTTGCTCGAAGACTTCGAGTACAATGGGGGTACGGTGATGCTCTCACCTGGAGCAGGCTTTTACGCCACAGCAGGCTTAGGGGGCAATGAGGTACGCATGGCCTATGTGATCAATCGTCAAGATCTGGAGGCTGCCATGGATTGCCTGGAGCGCGCGCTGGAAGTCTATCCTGGCAGGGTTCGCCCAGAGGAAATCATGGCCGAGGAAACAGCAGGCGCGCTGTAGCTGCCGCAGCGGATTACTTCACGCAGACGTTGAAAGCAGCTGCCAGCTCAATGTGTTCATCAACATTGAAACTGTCAATAGGTGCTAACATCTGATCTGATCTTCGGGGTGCGTACCCTACCACAGTGGTGAGTTTGCCCGAAGTGGCAGCGGAATCAATCAGTTGATTGCGATACCCATTGGCATCTATTGTGGTGTTCATTAGCCTCAGGCCATCTAAAATTATCCTGAAAAAGGAAGAGATGATGGCCACTTTCGTTGAGGCGAACTAACGAGCGTGAGGTTTTTGGCAGGTGTCTGGGTTTCATCCAGTAGGGTAATATTGCCGTTGTAAGTGGTGTGGGCGGAGAGATTACCCCCGAACAATCATGGGAGGCTCGCCTCCTTCGCCGTCTAGGCCGCGCCAGGTGAGCACTATTTGCGGGCCACCGTTTTGAGGCGTCAGCGTGTAAATCGGTGCAGTAAAGTTTTCGTCCAGCAGATCATGATTAGGCCTACCATCATCGCATTGAAAGGCAAAACTCAGCCAGGCTACAAGTGCCAGAGCGTATAGCCCAAAGGCAGCTTATTATAATGCATGTTTTTGGTGAACGCGACCATTTTTGTGTATTCCTACTTGAATAAACGCCCATACATAAGTGATGCTGATTTTTGTGCAAAAATTTCGGCAATATCTCCTCTTTTTTATTCCTCGATGCTTCGCATATTAGCGCTGAAGCCTATTGCCGGTAGGGCGATGCCATGTATGTTGGCCTTTTGCTCAGTTCCTTGATTTAGGCCAGTTGTAGATGCTGTTTGATGTGATCTAATCTCTTGAACAATGCCGAAATGATAGGGTAGGTTCTCCTTTTGGGCGCATTCGTACATGCCTTTAGAGAACGACTTGCGTCGTCCTTTTTTTCACCTTGAGCTTGCATACCATCATCAACTTGCCAAAGCAGTACAGTTGGGATAGGAAGATACTGGCTGGTATGCACCGCGCGACATGTAGCCTCTTCTTTTATCTGATGCAGCCAGGTGCCTTCCCGGATAGTAGAAAACTGGCCCAGGTACTCAGAAAACGTACGTCATAGTAAGGCTGGGCAATATCGGGAGCTGGTTGACCCGGCTATTGGTGACCCGATCCACGAAAAACACATTTGCCCGATTGTAGGCGTTGGTCACGCTTAGGGTTGTTTCCAGGCGGCTGCGATGGGATAACAAAAAGGTGCGCTTAGTCGAGAGGTCGAGGCGGTGATAGTAGGATAGGCGGCCATCATTGCGGCGATCGGAGAGTATCGTGCCTACGCCAAAGTTGCCGGTGAGCACGTCGGTGAGGAGTAAGTCCTGAAAGTTGACATTCTGATAAAAACCCTGGGTACGAGTGAAGGGAAAGCCAGAGCCGAGGTTCCACCTTACGCTGGCCTCCCACTGGCGTTTTGGGCCAAAGGCGTAGTTGGCCAGCAAGTTGATATTGTGGCGGCGGTCAAACACAGTGAAGTATTGCTGCTTCCCGTCGTCTCTGTCCACATAGGCCAGCGAGTAGGTGGCCCATAAGTAGAGATTTTTGGCCTCGTGGCGCAACGAGAAGTCAATGCCGTAGGCGCGGCCAGTTTCAGTTTCAAAGTCGGGGTCGGCGCTGGAGAGCTTATTGCGGTTGATGCTGATGAGTTGGGTAAAGCCTTTGTAGTAAGGCTCCACATTGAGTTCAGTGTTTTTGCCAAAATCAATTTCAAAGCCGGCAATGGCATGGACGGCCTTTTGGATGCGGTCGTCGGCAGGTTCTCGCGAGCCAGGCTTGAACAGGCTGCGCTCCGGCCCGGCCAGGAAACCTACAAAGAGGTTGACTACATCCAGCTCGTTGACGGTGCTAATGAGGTTTTGGGAGTACAACCCGCCAGCAAACTTGAAGCGAAATTTCTCGCTCAGGTTCATCTTTACACCCAGGCGAGGCTCCATCTGCAGTTCGGGCTGAGAGGCAAAATACTGCATGCGGATACCTGGCTCGAAGATGAGATTGCCGAGTTGTTGCTTGAGCTTGAAGTAGGCGGCAATTTCGGTGTTGAAGTCCTTTTGCTCAAAGTTGATGTCCAAGGCATTGCGGAAGCGGAAGTCAGTATTGAAGCCAGTAAACTCAAAGCCGTAATTGATCTGCCCACCGGGATGGAAAGTGGTAAAATTCATAATGGCCGAAAACGTGTTGATGGCGCTAGAGCGTGGTCGTCCGTCGGTTTCTTTGAGAGAGATGAGATAATTGCTGCCGGCAGCAATGCCTTCAATGAGGATATTAGAGTTCTGGGGGATGAGGGTGAAGTTGGCGCCGCCGCCAATGTTGGTCCATCCCAGATCAGCAATGCGAGCCAGATTGAAGCGATCGGTAAAGTTGAAGCCAAACAAGTTGAGCTTGCCGCCATTGTCGCCGATAAAGGAGAGTTTGGCGTACAGGTCAGTGAAACTGAAGGGCAGTCCGGCATTGCGCAGGCGGCTCAGGCTGGTATCGCCCGAGGCAAAGGAGAAGAAGCTGGTATCGGTGGCGTAGCGGTAGAGCACCTTGGAGGTTTGATTCAGGTAGGAGTGCTTGCCGGTGAGGAGGAAAGAAGTGCTGCCGCCGGAGCCGTCGTCGCGCAGTTTTTTGATGGGGCCTTCGAAGAGCACCTTCGACTGAAAAGGACTGGCCGACACCTGGCCACTGAATTGCTTGCGATTGCCCTCACGGGTTTTGATGTCCACAATAGCAGAGATGCGGCCACCGTGTTCGGCATTGAAGCCGCCGGTGAGTACATCCACGCTGCGGATGGTTTCGGTTTCAAACACCGAGAAAAATCCGATGGAGTGAAAGGGGTTGTAAATGGTCATACCGTCCAGCAAGATGCGGTTTTGCACGGGTGCACCGCCGCGGACGTAGAGCTGACCGCCCTGGTCGCCGGTGGAGATGATACCCGGTAGTACGGTGAGGTACTGGGCAATGTCGGGTTCGCCGCCGGTGGAGGGCAGAGAGCGGATTTGCCTGGTGGTGATGGTGAGCTTAGAGATCTGTACGTCGGCACGGGCTTGCTCCTTGCGGGCGGAGAGGTCCACTCCAGACAGTTCTACGGCGGCGGCTTTGAGGTAAATGTTTTTGAATACTATGCTGCCGGCTTTAACGCTCACTTCCACGGTGGTGCTGTCGTAGCCCAGGTAAGTGACCACCAGGGTATAGTTGCCGGGGGGCACGTTGGCAATGGCAAAGAAACCCTGCTCGTTGGTGTTGTCGCCCAGAGTAGTAGCCTGCAGGCGTACCGAGGCGTATATGATGGGGTCGCCAGTGTCTTTATCGTACACATTGCCACGTACAATGCCGTTTTGGGCCTGGAGCAACGCTGCAAATAAGAGGAAGCCAACCAGCGGAAAGTTTTTCAAAGTCATGCGCATGATGCTTAGCTTAACGGTAAAACTGCGCAAAGATACGCCGATACGCTATCGAAAAGCTAAAGGCTTTGTCTTTTGAAGGACATAACTTATGCCCAGAGTACAGCACAAGGGCTAAAGCCGAATTGTTTTGAGTGTTTTTCTCAAAGACCAGGGTGCATTTTGCGCAGAAGTCTTACTTTTGAAGCAAAACTTACACAACTGTACCAATCATGCAAAAAACCTGGATTATTGTAGCGATGTGCACCCTGGCGGCAGTTGCTTGCAAACGGGATGGTGCGTCGGGGCAGACTTCGCCCATCAAACAAATGGCCAAAGACGTTTGCGCCTGCGTCACGCCTGTGATTGAAATCAGCGAGAAAGCGCAACGCGAGTTGCCTGGCCTCAACGAACAGCAAGCCGCTCCCCTGGAAGCCGAAATCGAAAAAGTAAACGATGAGGCATCCAAATGTTTTGGTGAACTGGAAAAAAAATATGGCAGCCTGGAGGGTTTTCAATACGACATTATGGAAACGCTGAAAAAGGACTGCCCCAAGGTGTATGCCTTGCTCTCCGGCCAATCCACGGAATAGGCTTTGGCAACGATCTTCAAGCCTAAAACTAATCTGTCATGAAAGTACTGCACATCAGCGCCGAATGCTACCCTGCCGCCAAAGCTGGTGGCCTGGGCGATGTGGTGGGTGCCCTGCCCAAGTACCTCAATCAAGCTGGCGTATCGACAGCAGTAGTCATACCCAAATACCGCCTCAATTGGCTCAACAACCAGCGCTTTGAACCAGTTTACCAGGGCGTAGTGCGCATACATCACGGCCATGTACCTTTTCAGATTCAGCGTCAGGTGGGCGATTCACTGGGCTTTCCGCTGTTTGTGGCCGAAATCCCCGGCAAGTTTGACCGCCCCGGCATCTACAACGACCCGGGCGGCTGGGGCTACGGCGACGAAGTAGAGCGCTACCTGTCTTTTCAGCAAGCCGTGCTACAATGGCTGATCAACGCCTCAGGTCGCCCCGACATACTACATTGCCACGACCATCACACCGGCCTTATCCCGTTCATGGTCAAGCACTGCCCCGAGTATCGCTCGCTGAGCCACATTCCTACGGTGTTTACCATTCACAACGGCATGTACCACGGGGCGTTTAGCTGGGAGAAGTTTTACCTGCTGCCCTTCTTCGATGCCGATGCGCGTGGTCTGCTGGACTGGGCCGACACCATCAACCCGCTGGCCGCTGCCGTCAAATGCGCCTGGCGCGTCACCACTGTGTCACCCAGCTACTTGGAGGAGCTGCGCTACCATTCCAACGGCATGGAGTGGCTCTTCTGGCATGAGCAGCACAAGTGCGTGGGCATTCTCAACGGTATAGATGCTGCCGTATGGGACCCCCGCCATGACGCCTACATAGCTTCGCCCCTGCGTGGTGAGGATATAGATGCCTTCAAAGGCGAGAACAAGGAAGCCCTCCAGCGCTCCTTTAATTTTGACAGACAACCGCCGCTCATCAGCTTCATCGGTCGCTTGGTCATGGAAAAAGGCGCCGACCTCCTGCCCGACCTCATCCGCAAGGCCATGTACAGTGGCATGCGGGCTACATTTCTCATCCTGGGCACTGGTGAGGGCCGCATTGAGCACGCCCTGGACCGCCTGCGCAATGAGTTCAGGGGCCGCGTGGATGCCCGCTTGGAGTACAACGAGGGGCTGGCTCACCAAATGTATGCTGGCTCCGACTTCTTGCTCATGCCCTCGCGCGTAGAACCCTGCGGCCTCAACCAGATGTATGCCATGCGCTATGGTACGCTGCCCATCGTACGCAAAGTGG
This sequence comes from uncultured Saprospiraceae bacterium, assembly GCA_938015595.1. Taxonomy (GTDB): domain Bacteria; phylum Bacteroidota; class Bacteroidia; order Chitinophagales; family Saprospiraceae; genus UBA2329. The sequence goes on from CALLPI010000004.1 coordinate 225,907, forward strand.
GCGGCCTCAAAGATTCTGTACCCGACATCGGCGAACCCGATGGCCGCGGTCGAGGTATACAGTTTACGCACTTTGATGTAGAAGATGCTTTCTGGGCGCTGTATCGTGGGTTGGAGTTTTGCTTCTACCACCTGAAGGATTTCCACAAAGTACGCCGCCGCAATATGGATATTGATTTTTCGTGGGAGCGTGCCGCAGGGCATTACATTGATATTTACCGGCAATTCGCTTGATAGAGAGACTTCTGCTACCGATACTGCAAAACCGAATACCTATGATAAAAATAATATGCTTGATTCTTGGTGGTGGAGCTGGCACCCGCTTGTATCCGCTCACTAGCCAGCGCTCCAAGCCAGCAGTACCCATCGGAGGGAAATACCGGCTCATTGACATCCCCATTTCCAACTGCCTCAACTCCGGCGTGCGCCGCATGTTTGTAGTTACCCAGTACAATTCGGCCTCCCTCAACCAGCACATCAAGAATACATACAACTTTGATATGTTCAGCCGAGGGTTTGTGGACATACTGGCCGCCGAACAAACACCCACCAGCGACCAGTGGTTTCAAGGTACTGCCGACGCTGTGCGCCAGAGCATGCACCACCTCGTCAATCACGACTTCGACTATGTGCTCATCCTGTCTGGGGACCAACTCTACCAAATGGATCTGGAGGCTTTCGCCAAGTATCATGTCAATAAGCAAGCGGATCTCACTATCGCTACCATTCCCGTGGTAGCGCGCGATGCTCCGGGCTTTGGTATTATGAAAGTGAATGAAGATGGGTTGATCGAGCGTTTCATCGAAAAGCCCAAGCCAGATGCCCTGCCGGAGTGGGAATCGGCAGTGCCTGATTCCTACCGCGAGGCTGGCAAGGTTTACTTGGCTTCCATGGGTATTTACATTTTCAGTAAACAAGTGTTACAGCAGCTTTTTGACGAAAATCCCAGCGCTGTGGATTTCGGCAAGGAAATTATACCTTACGCCATCAATAGCGGTCGTCGGGTGGCCAGTTTCTCCTTCAACGGATACTGGACAGACATAGGTACCATACGCTCATTCTTTGAGGCCAACATCGCCCTGACAGACCCCATTCCGCAGTTCAACCTCTTTGACAATCAAACGCTGGTATATACCCGCCCACGCTTGCTGCCACCTTCTAAGATTTTCGGCACTTGGTTTAACCAAGCGGTGCTGGCCGAAGGCTCCATTGTGCACGCCAAAAAGATTGAGCGCTCTATCATAGGTATTCGCTCCAGAATTGGGGAGAACACAGAGATTGCCCAAACCGTTGTGATGGGTAACGATTACTTTGAAACTATCGAAGAGATGATGAAAGAGGATGTACCCATGGGCATTGGGCGCAATTGCTATGTTGAAAATGCCATCATAGACAAAAATGTGCGCATTGGGAATGATGTGTACATCAGAGGTAGCATCTCGCTCAAAGACATAGATACACCTACCTACTGCATCCGCGACGGCATTGTGGTGGTCAAGAAGGGGGGCTTCATCCCTGACGGTGCACGCATCGGGTTGGGGGCATAAGAGGTGATCAGTGAAGTTGGGCTTGCAAGGCCTTGAAGCGCGCATCTTGGCGCAGATTATCCAGATTGCTGTCATTTTCAAACCACTCCCGCAGGCTCAGTCCCAAGGCAACAGCTTGTTCCAGGCAGTGGAAGGCTTCGTCTGACATGCCCAGTTGGGCATACACACAAGCGGCATTGTACTGTACAATAGCATCGTTGGCCTCCAGTACTAGGGCGCGTTGCAGCCACTGCATGGCTTTATCTACTTCGCCGAGGCCGGCCCAGCCGTTGGCGCCGAGGTAGAGCGCCCGTATGTCAGCGGGGTTCATGTGCAGTGCTCTTTCGGCATTCTCCAAACCTCGCTGGCGAGCTTCACGGGCTTTTTCGGCCAGTCCTAGTCCAGCATATACCTGGCCAGCCAGCAGTGCCGACTGATAGTCTTCCGGTACTAAGCGATTTGCGCGTTCAAACATGCGAGCAGCTTTGTCCAGTTTGCCCATCGTAAAAGATACTCTGCCATACCAATACCAGGCTTCGTAAAGCCGGGGGTCGAGTTCGGTAGCCCGGTCAAAAGAGGCTTCTGCCGCGGCATAGTATTTGTCTAGCGATAGCGCAATGCCCCTGGACACGTGAGCCTTGGCCATCAGCGGGTCTATTTCCAGCGCCCGCAAGCTAATGCGGTGTGCGGCATTGAGGTGCTTGGGGCTGCTCTCCACGTACAGGTAGAGGTAGGAGTAGCAATCGGCTAAGCCGCAATATGCCAAGGCATAGCTGTCGTCTTCTTCAATAGCTTTACTAAACATCTGTCGGGCAAACTCCACGCCCTGGCGGCTAAACTGCGCATAGAAACGCCGCCCGCGTAGGTAGTACTCGTAGGCCGTCACATTGCTGGTTTGTATGCTGCTGATACCGCGCACCTGCCGCGATACCAGCTTGGCGCGCAAGGCGGATGCGATGCTTTCGGCTATTTCATCTTGTACAGCAAATACATCTGACACCTGCTTGTCGTATCGGCCCGACCACAGGTTGAGACCAGACTCCACCTCCACCAACTCGGCAGTAATGCGTAGTTTGTAGCCTGAAACACGTAAGGCACCAGTGAGCAGAGCGCCTGCATGCAACTGTCGGCCAATCTCCTGGATGTCCATATCCTCCCTGTTTTTGAGTGCAAAAACCGAAGCACGCGACACCACCTGCAATCCCTGTATTTTGCCGAGGGCTACAATGATTTCCTCGGCCATGCCATCGCAGAAGTTGTCCCATTTGGCTTCGCCTCCCAGGTTGCGAAAGGGCAGCACTGCAATGGTATGCGTTTGCAGGCTGGTGCGCGGTGGCGGAAAATCGGACGGCAGGCCGGAGATGCTCAACTGGTAGAGCGGTTCTGGGTTGTCGAAGTCTTTGAGCACGTATTCACCCAATTTAAGGAGCCGAGCGCCTTCGGGTAGTTTGGTGCCGGTAGCCTTGGCCGCCGCCTCCGAAAGTAGTACCTGCCCTCCATGGGCTGCGCTGCATACCCGCGAGGCGCGGTGTACTTCAAGGCCAATGTATCCGCCCCTGGGCGAGGGTACAGCCTCTCCAGTATGTATGCCAATGCGTACCTTATACGCCACTTCCTTGTTAATGCTCTCCACCAGGAAAGCACGCTGCACGGCTATGGCCACATGTACGGCATCTGAAGGTGAATCGAACACGGCAAAGAAGCCATCGCCAGCCGTATCCACTTCCTTGCCTCGGTAGTGGCCCACTGCCGAGCGTATGATAGTGCGATAGCGTTCCAGTGCCGCTGCATAAGCGCTGCCCATGCGCTGGGCAATCCGCGTGGAGCCTTCTATATCGGTGAAGAAAAAAGTTTTCTTTTCCTTGGGAAGTTCGTGCATGCTACGAAGTGCAGTATAGGTTGGGCAGGCTGCAGTCGCTCAGTGATGGGTGTCAGCCTGCGCGCTTTGCCTGGTTTGCGGGCAATTGAGCTGCGCAGCCAAGATATAGCTCGACAAAGGTAAAGCCCTTTTGTGGCTTTAGGTAAAGCGTTGCCGAAATTTGTGCAAGGCCTTTGCCTTTGCAACACCAAAATATCTTATCTTGCCACATGGATGCACCATAGTAAAGGCAGGAAGAAACTCTCTAAACAAATCTGACGGACGCATGAAAATCAGCACGCTATCTACCGGCTTCTTCAAACTGGACGGCGGCGCCATGTTTGGCATTGTACCCAAACGGATATGGCAAAAACTCAACCCGCCGGACGAAAACAACCTCTGTTCCTGGGCTATGCGCTGCCTGCTGGTACAGCATGGCAAGCGCAACATACTCATAGATACCGGCATGGGGTACAAGCAAGGTGATAAATTCCTGGACTTTTTTGAGCCGCACGGCAAGGATACCCTCCTGAACTCTCTTCAACAACACGGACTAACGCCCGAAGACATTACTGATGTGCTGCTCACCCACCTACACTTTGACCACGCCGGTGGGGCCGTACACTGGACGGACGACGGCCGGCCCGTACCAGCCTTCCCCAACGCTAAGTACTGGACCAACCATTTGCACTACCACTGGGCCTGCCACCCCAACGAGCGCGAGCGTGCCTCCTTCCTTCAGGATACCTTTCGTCCGCTGGAGCAAGCCGGCCAGTTGAGGTTTATCCCCGTGCACGAAGGGGGCACCACTTGGTTCAAAGGCTTCGATATTCGCTTCGTATATGGCCACACCGAGGCCATGATGCTGCCCGTCATCCGTGCCGGAGAGTATACCTGGGTGTATTGCGCCGATCTTATTCCCTCTGCTGCGCACATCGGCCTACCCTACATCATGAGCTACGACATACGCCCGCTGGCCACCCTGCTGGAAAAGGAAAAACTCCTGGCCGAAGCCTGCGACAAACGCTACCGACTCATCTTTGAGCACGACCCTCGGGTGGAAGCCTGTACCTTAGTGCGCAACGCTCAGGGGCGCATCGTAATGGGTAAGGAGATGGAGGTTTGTGGATAGCCCGAACGGCTATCTTTTTCTGGGTTCAAATACCAGGCAGCGCACTAGCCGGGGCTCCTGGGTCATTCCCAGGCCGTACTCTGCCAGGCTTTGCTCCAATTGCTCTGTGGAGCCTGCCTGAATAATAAAACGCAGGCCTGCATAAGCCCCGTTTCATCATTATAGCTAGCCGGCTAACACCCATTACTATGCCTTTTAAAAGCATAATTGCCCCACTGTCGGCAAGTTATTGTCCATGCTTAGTGTGCGATATGACGTCTTGAGATACTGGCAGTTTGGAGGCATTGCATACGCACAATGCGCACACCAGTTCTACTTCAGATACCTCCCTTTGCTCGAGTGCAAAGGCATGAAGTAGCAAGTGGACCAGATGTTCCATGGCTGCTTGTTGGATGGTTATGGCTTCTTCAGGCTTTTCGTAGAATGTCTGAAAAAGAAGGGTTTGAGTATCGTACCGTCAAGACTTTGGTATCAAAGCCCTCAGACAGGCGCATCTACTTGTCAGGAAAATCCATGAGCGTAGTCAGTATCTCTGCTAGGGTATAGTGCTGAACCTCCACGCCCTTGGGGCCGATGCTTGAGCTGCTGGTTTTGTTTTTACTGAGCCGCTCATCGCCCTTCGTTACTTCAAAGTGGTATAGCACCGTTGGTTTGGGACCCTCACACACATTTGTACAGGTTCGGCAGGCGTAGTAAATGCTAGCCCTTTCAGCTGTCCGTTGAAAAATCGTTGGATAATTTTCTCATTCAGCTCAGTAGGATACCCTATCCAGTGCACTGTGTACTGATTCCATAAGCACTGCAGCAAGAACGCCTTGAATGCTAAAACTGCGAAAGGTTTTTTCAGCCTCATCAGCGGCTGCCAGGGGCCAATGTCCACTTTTTGCAAAGTGCGGCGGATTTTTTCGGGGGCCTCATTACTGATGGAAGGCGAAGAGTAGTGCCTTGCGGGCGGCAAATTTTTCTTACAAGGCGTTCATACGAAGTATGGCCTTGAGGCAGGGTGCGCACCAAGGGGCTCAAAACTCCAGCACGATAAACTTCTGGTCCAGTTCGGGTGCTACGGGTGCATTGGCTACCCATTTGGCTGTTTGAATGTTGGGTGCTTTTTGTCCAAGGCGTACTTGCCCCCAAGGCACAGCACAAATAGGCTGCATAGCAAAAGGAGGATGAACTGTTTCATAGGAGGACGCACTTGGTTTGCCGGCAATAAGGAACGCCCTTCCGTTGGCATTGGCTGGAGAACCTTTTCAGGTAAGAGTCGCTTCTTTTACCAAGGTGATTTCATGCCCGACTACCACCCACAAGTACACGGCTAAGTTGCCATGGCACCGTATGTCTGGGCAATTGCACTTCCGGCGAGGCCGCGATGTCCGCAGTAATGTTGCACAATTTTATTATGTACTTCGACTCGCCAAGTTTTGTGTACAACACATGTGTAAATCATGCATAAAACTTGGCGTTGCTCAGCGTAAAAAAGAGTAGGAAGAAATAAGGAGTTTTAAGCATAGGCACTTTTGTATATATTTGGCCGTCCGCTTCGCAGCTTGTGCGCGGGCAAGTCCATACGCTTTGCTGCCTATGACCGATCCGACCGCTCCTGTTCGCCCTGGCGAAGAACTCTCGCTGGAGGCTTTGCAAGCGTGGCTACGCGACCACTGGCCCGGATTCGACTGCGTGTATGAGGTGCGTCAGTTTCCCGGGGGTTTTTCCAACCTGACCTACTTGCTGGATACCAACCTGGGTGCGTACGTGCTGCGTCGCCCGCCCTTTGGCGCACAAATTAAATCTGCCCATGACATGAGCCGAGAGTACCGCGTGCTGTCTTTGCTCAAGCCGCACTTTCCGAAGGTACCTACACCAGTTTGCCTTTGCGAAGATAGGTTCATCATCGGGGCGCCTTTTTATATTATGGAGCGCGTAGAGGGCGTCATCTTGCGCCATAAGCCGCCCCAGGGCCTGACCCTCGCGCCGGCGTTGATGCAGCGCATCTCCAAAACTACGGTGGATACCTTGGCCGAACTGCATCGCCTGGACGTGTACACCACCGGTCTTGTGCACTTGGGCAAACCCGAAGGCTACGTAGAGCGCCAGGTCAGCGGCTGGATTGAGCGCTACTACAAAGCTGAAACTGATACCGTGGATACCATGAACGCCGTAGCTGATTGGATGCCTCGGCACCGTCCGCCTGATAGCATGCCCGCCTTTATCCACAACGACTACAAGTACGACAATCTCGTGTGGGACGCCCACAACCCCGGCCACCTAACAGCCGTACTTGACTGGGAAATGGCCACTGTTGGCGACCCCCTCATGGATCTAGGTACGACTTTAGCCTACTGGACGGAGCCTCGCGAAGCCCAGGCACTTCAACTGGCTGCTGCCAACCTCACCTGGCTACCCGGAAACCTCAGCCGCGCTCAAGTGCTGGAGCGATACGCCACCCAAAGCGGAAGACCTGTGGACGACTTCCTGTTCTACTTCGTCTTTGGGGCTTTCAAAATCGGCGTCATCGTACAGCAAATCTACGCCCGCTATCGCAAAGGCTACACCCAGGACCCCCGCTTTGCCGCGCTGGACGAAGCCGTGCGCTACTTTGGTCGGCTGGCAGTCAGCGCCATCGAAAAAGGGCGTATCAGCTAATTGTGATGCACAGAAGAGGGCTATGCGATTTGATGTCGAAAAACTGACAATTATCATAGACAATGTTGCACGGCAACTGCGTAACTTGTTGCTTCAAATTGCACAAGGTATGAAATCTTCTGCTGTTCTTGCTCTGTTGGCCCTGGCCCTGCTAGGAGCGGCCTGCCAAAACCGCCGCCTTATGTCCCATGCTAATCTGGAATCTCCTAACGGCAAAATCCGCCTGCATTTCTTTCTCACCTCAGCGGGCGAGCCGGGCTATGCCGTGTTTTATGCCAACCAAACAGTTATTGACTCCTCTACTTTGGGCTTCACCCTGAAGAATGCCCCCGCTTTGCGCGGTGGGTTTGAAGTGGACAAATCTGAAACGCGATCCTTCGACGAAACCTGGCAAACTGTGTGGGGCGAGCGCAGCCGCATTCGCAATCACTACCACGAACTCACCGTGCACCTACGCGAAAAAGCCGCTCCTAATCGCCTGATGGACATTGTATTTCGCGCTTATGACGATGGTGTGGCCTTCTATTACTACATCCCCGAACAGCCGGGCATACCCCGCGAGTTTGTCATCATGGAAGAGCACACCGAGTTTCAGTTTACCGGCGACCACCAGGCTGTCTGGCTACCTGCCGATGTGGACAGCTACGAATATCTCTACGAAACTACGCCCCTTAGCCGCATTGACGCTTCCAAATATGCCCCTGAAAACGAGCGCGTGGACCGTGCCATCCGCAACTTCAAGGCCTGCAATACGCCCATCACCATGAAAACCGCTCAGGGCTTGTACATCAGCCTGCACGAAGCCCGGCAACTGGACTACCCCGACATGACTCTGGCACTGAATGCACCCCTAAAACTGGTAAGTGAGCTGGTGCCCTGGGCCGATGGCGACCGCGTGAAAGCTACCCTACCCTTGCGCACACCCTGGCGCACTATTACCATCAGTGATTGGGCCGGTGGCCTGGTGGAGTCCAACCTCATCCTCAACCTCAACGACCCCAACAAAATCAGCGATGTATCCTTCATTCAACCCATGATCTACTCTGGCATTTGGTGGGAGATGCACATTGGCAAAACTACTTGGCGCCGCGAGTTTGTGCAAGGCTCCTGGTCGAATATGGGCGGCCAGCTGCACGGTGCTACCACCGAAAACGCCAAGCGATACATTGACTTCAACGCAGCCAACGGCATTCGAGGCCTGCTCATCGAAGGCTGGAACACCGGCTGGGAGTACTGGGGTATGGACACCATCGGATTCTTTGATTTTGTGACGCCCTACCCAGACTTTGACCTGCCCGAGGTGGTACGCTATGCCCGCCAGAAGGGCGTGGCCATCATAGGCCATCACGAAACCTCCGGCGACGTAGAAAACTACGAAAAGCACATCGAAAAAGCCTTTCAACTCTACAAAGACCTCGGCATTCAGGTAGTTAAGACCGGCTATGCTGGCGAAATACGCCCCAAAGGCGAGCGCCACCATGGGCAGTACATGATACGCCACTACCAAAAAGTTGCTGAGCTGGCCGCCCGCTATAATATTGCCATCAACGCCCACGAGTCGGCGAAAGATACAGGGTTGCGCCGCACCTGGCCCAATTTTATGACCCGCGAGTGCATGCGCGGTGGCGAGTACGAAGCCTGGAGCGACGGTAATCCGCCCAACCATACTGTAAACATGGCCTTTACCCGATACCTGGGCGGCCCTGGCGACTACACCCCGGGCATCTTTGATGTAATGCTACGACCCTATCGCCACAAGGAACGCGTACATACTACCATAGCCAAGCAACTAGCGCTTATGGTGGTACTATACAGCCCCCTGCAAATGGCCGCCGACTTGCCGGAAAACTACGAAGGCAAGCCCGCCTTTCAGTTCATCCGAGACCTGGTAGCCGACTGGGACGAATCCAAAGTACTCAATGCCGAACTTGGCGACTACATCACCATAGCCCGAAAAGCCAGGGGCCAGGACAAGTGGTTTATCGGTAGCATCACTGACGAACATGCTCGTCAGTTGCAGGCCAACCTTGGCTTTCTCGACCCTGGCAAGACCTATGTGGCCACCATTTACGCCGATGGGCCCGATGCCGACTGGGAGCGCAACCCCACGCCGGTATCTATTCGCAAAGTGTTGGTCAATAATCGCAGCACCCTGCCCATTGAGTTGGCTCCCGGGGGCGGCATGGCTGTATATATCGGCCCGGCCAGTGCAGAGGACTTACATAACCTGACTATATTGGGCGGTATCGGAAGAAAGTAATGCAACTACGTCATCATGCAACCCGCCAACGATCTGTTTTCTGAAAGTGTCGCGCAATACGCCAAATTCCGGCCAGCCTATCCGATAGAGTTATACGAGTTTCTGTATAGCCACCTAACCCATTTTGACCAAGCCTGGGATGTTGGTACAGGGTCAGGTCAGGTAGCCAGTGCCCTGGCCGCCCGCTTTCGGCATGTCATAGCTACCGACATCAGCGCCTTGCAAATGGCCTATGCACCTGCCCTGCCGAATGTACGCTACATGGTATGCCGAGCGGAGCAGACACCCTTCCCGGAGGAGAGTTTTGACCTCATCACTGCCGCTATGGCCTTGCACTGGTTTGATTGCAGGCATTTCTACCAGGAGGTGCAGCGTACTGCCAAGCCTGGAGCGCTTTTTGCCGCCTGGGGTTATGGCTTACTGGAAATCGGCCCCCATGTGGACGAACTCATTACAGCCTATTACCGCGATGTGCTGAGCCGGCACTGGGACTACGAACGCACTCATGTGGACAGCCGCTACCAAACTTTGCCTTTCCCGTTTGACGAACTGGAGTGCCCAGCGTTTGTAATGCGTATGGAATGGACGCTCACCCAACTGGCCGGATACCTGGATACCTGGTCGGCGCTGCGCAACTACCGTCGCAACACTGGTAAAGACCCCCTCCCGCACCTTATTGAGCAGATAGCCGGGCATTGGTCCGCTGGGCAGGTGCGCGAAGTTTGCTTTCCTATCTTCCTGCGGATGGGCATTGTGAGGAGGTAAAGCATCACGCCTTCATAGCTTGAGTATGTGGCCATGCAATTCAGCGGGGGTGCAGGTACACCCTTGCCGACCAGGCACCTCCCCCCTAACCTCCGTATGCTGCCCCGAAAAGCACGTGAATGCCCGCCAATGTGCGAAGGAGCGCCTCATAGCCCGGAGCGGCAATTGCTAAAATACTTGCCACAGGCATCCGTGCCGCCACTGCTTTAACCTACCGAAAAACAAATCCTACCAATGAGCTGAAAAATGTGCTCTCTGGCAGGCACTTCGCCTCATCCGCACCAAAAGGCTTGTAAATTAAGGGCTTCTCTGCATTTTTGGGTGCAAAAAACTTGCAGATACTGAGATAAGCGCTACTTTTGCCCATTATTCTTTCACAAAAACTCAATTTGAAATGAACAAGGGAGATTTGATCAGCAAAATTGCTGCAGATGCCGGTATCACCAAGGCACAGGCAGGAGACGCCCTCAACGCTGTATTGGACGGTATTGCAGGCGCCCTCAAAGACGGTGATAAAGTAACGCTCATTGGCTTTGGCACCTTCTCAGTCAGCAAACGCGACGCCCGCACTGGACGCAACCCCAAAACGAACGCCAAAATCGAAATCCCAGCCAAAACGGTCGTAAAGTTCAAGCCTGGCAAAGAATTAGCCGACGCTGTGTAATGACTGTCACGGCTTCATAGGCAAGACTCATTATCTGTCCAAGGGCAAATCGGGAGTTCCCTGGTTTGCCCTTTCTAATACACAAAAACGACTTCAGCCTTTAGCAGGGTCTTTTGCCACAGGGTCTTTTGCTCCACCTCTATCACATAGCCGCTGTCGGGGGTATAGCGCAAATACTGGGTGAAATCGGCTGGTAGGGAATGAAATGCCCGTAAAGCCTCCACGCGCTGCAAGCGGCCGCCGCTCCAGCTTATCTCCAGTTCTCTAACAGGGATATCCCTCTGTTCACACTTATACACTACGGTGTAGCCTGCGCCATGGTGCAAAGTATCTACCTGAAAGCGACCGTGCCAGGCTGGCCGGCTGATGGCTACGTCCAGAAATGGTGCCAGTTCTGCAGCTATGTCAGCCTGGCGTATTTGCCGGGTTTCCGACGCTCCATTTAAGGTGATGGTTTTAGAAAGCGTCCAGTCTTGGGTTTGCATGCGCTCAATTTCGGCCTGTATGTAGCCTTTGAGATCGAAATAGGAGTCGGTTGTGACCTGCGCAGCAGGGGGCTGATGGCATCCAGTAGCCAAACTGCACCAACAAATCACAGCGATCATGTAGCGCTTCATCGGGCAATGAGGATATTTCCTGTCATCTCAGCAGGGACGGGCAATCCCATGAGAGTGAGAATGGTGGGGGCTATGTCGCCCAGTTTGCCGGGCAATACGCGGCAGCCCGCAGCCCGTCGGCTTACGTAAATGCAGGGCACAGGATTTTTTGTGTGTGCCGTGTTGGGGCTGCCATCTTCATTGATCATGTAATCTGAATTGCCATGGTCGGCTATGACAATGGCTTCGTAGCCATAAGCCAGCGCAGTGGTGATGAGGCGCTTCATGCACTGGTCTACTGCTTCGGCGGCTTTCATGGCGGCTTCGAATACGCCAGTGTGCCCTACCATGTCGGCATTAGCATAGTTAAGGCAGATGAAGTCTGGCTGATGCTGCTCTATATCTGCTATAATAGCATCGGTGACCTCAAAGGCACTCATTTCGGGTTTTAAATCGTAGGTAGCTACTTTGGGCGAAGGGATGAGGATGCGACGCTCTCCAGGGAAAGGCTCTTCGCGCCCGCCAGAGAAGAAGAAAGTGACATGAGGGTACTTTTCTGTTTCGGCAATACGCACCTGGGTTTTACCAGCCTGGGAGAGCACCTCGCCCAGGGTTTTTGTGACGTCGTCTTTCTGGAAAATAACCTGCACATTCTGGTAGGTGTCATCGTAGCGGGTCATGGTTACGTAGTGCAGGGGTAGCGTGTACATTTGCCATTCGGGCATGTCTTGCTGGGTCAGCACAGTGGTCATTTCCCGAAGGCGGTCGGTGCGGAAGTTAAAGCAAAGCACGGCGTCGCCAGGTTGGAGAAGCGCCAACGGCTCGCCCTCGGCATTCACGCATACTATGGGCTTAATAAACTCATCGGTTTCGCCCTTGGCATAGCGCGCTTTGAGTACGTCGAGTGGGTCGGTGGTTTTTTCGCCCTGGCCGTGCACCAGCAAATTGTAGGCCAGTTGTACGCGCTCCCAGCGTTTGTCGCGATCCATGGCGTAGTAGCGCCCCACAACCGAGGCCAGGCGAGCACCGTTGTGGGTGTTGTGCTTCAATAGTCGCTGTAGGGAGCTGTAGCCGCTCTGTGGATCGGTATCGCGCCCGTCGAGGAAGGCATGTACAAAAGTGCGTTGGCCTAGCCCATGCTCGCCGGCAATATCGCACAGTGCCTCCAGGTGCGCTATGTGAGAATGCACCCCGCCATCTGATACCAAGCCGAGTAGGTGCAGATTCTTACCCTGTGCTTTGACGTACTCGAGCATATTTAGCACCACCGGATGTGTGTGCAACTCCTGCTCGCGCACTGCCTTGTTGATACGGGCTAGCTCCTGATAGACGATGCGCCCTGCGCCAATATTGAGGTGGCCTACTTCCGAGTTGCCCATCTGGCCTTCGGGCAGGCCTACGTCCTCCCCAAAAGTAACGAGTTCGCTATTGGGGTAGTCTCGGTGCAGGCTATCCACAAAAGGAGTATTTGCTTGGGCAATGGCATCGGCAGCCGGCACCTGGCCATGCCCCCAGCCATCCATGATGACCAATAGTACTCGAGCCTTGTCTTCCATGATGCAAAGGTACGATTTAACAAGACTTTAAAATTTTTTCCGCAACACAAGTTTCGTTTTCAAAGTTCCTCCTACTGATCGTATTTACGCCCATAAGCATACTGCCATGAATATCCGAAAAATCAAACTGGCGCTCACAGTAGCGCTCATGAACCTTGACCCACAGGGCAACGCCATACAACTGGTACGCGATCTGGTGTCTGACCTCAAAGATGCCGGCGCCTTTCTAGGGCTGCGCCGTGTGAAGGCGTCAACCCTGGGGCCTTCACAACTTAGCGAAACCTACGCGCTGCAATTTGAACATTGCACGGTAGCACTCGACCTGGTGTCTGACCAACATACCTGCAAGCGCCAGGTACAGGGGTTTCAATTGATGTAAGGAGTTGATTCGCAAGGGTACCTCGCCAATATATCCTCATTGTTCAGCTTACAGTGGCACTCCCGGAATGTGGATGGCGCCGCCGACAGCTTGCCAGACTCTTGCGCTGAGCAAATCCTGCGCACAAAAAAATTATCTTGGATATCTTGACAAAGATGCGCAAAGTGTATTATCTTTGCACTCGCTTTCAACAAAACGCGGACATAGCTCAGTTGGTAGAGCGCAACCTTGCCAAGGTTGAGGTCGCGGGTTCGAGTCTCGTTGTCCGCTCCAGTACTGAGAAGAAGCCGACAAGACCTGGTACTCAGCTAGAATCTTGTCGGCTTCTCTGTTTTTCATCCCTGGGCTTATCGCACTCGAATTTCATCCACGAATAGCCAAGCTTCATGGCCAGCACCCTGGCGCCCCTCGGCTATGATGCCATGCCGCTCTATGCGTACCAGCAGCGCCCTGGCTTTCCGGGCCACTTTGGAAAGGGGGATGTCTGTACTGAAGGTTTGGGCCGTCCAACGCACTGGGAAGGCGCGGAATGCCCCGGCTGGTCTCCAATTTTTGCCATCGGCCGAGACGGAGATCTCTATGGATTTGGGCAGGTAAATCCAGGCGCCAGGGCTTTGAAAAAAACGCATTTGAACCCGTCGGGCTGTCACGGGCTTATCCAGGCTAATGACAGCCTCTACGTCCTGCCCAGCCCAGCCCAGCCACTCCTTGTCGCCGTAGCGCTGGTCGCTGCCGGCTATGCCGTTTATTAGTGCCTGTGCGCCGCCGAGGTTGTATGCTGGGCTGGGCGGTGTTTTCAGCGTTACTGAGGCGCCAGTGGCCAGGTGAGGCGCTATGATTACTTTTAAAATGGACGAGGCGCGGTAGGTGCCGGTAAATACAGCAGCCTGCAGGGTAGTGGGTTTCAGGATAGAAATGGCGCCGCTGTACGCTGGCGAGGTTTCTGTTGGCGGGGTTCCATCGGTAGTATAGCGGATGATGCCGTCGGGATGTAGAGAGGCCAGTGTTAGGAGAGCTTGCCCTGGTTGGCTGGCTGCGACGCTGTACTGCAAGTCGTACAAGGTGCGGGCGTAGTTTACGCCATGAATATCCAGGCGCTTGAAGTGCTGTACCAGGCGCAGTGCAAAATTGTGATAGTCTTTGAGGGCGGCGGGCGTCCAGTTCAGTTCAGCAATGGCCAGTGCCCGCGGGAAAGCCATGTACTCTACTTTTTCAGGCGTGGGCATGTACTCCGTCCACACGTTGCCTTGCGCGCCGAGGATGAGTTGAGCTTCCTGAGCGTTCAGTTCGGCGGGTACTGGCTCGTAAGCATATACTTTTTCCAGAGGTAAGAATCCACCAATAGCCAGTGGTTCTTCGGACGATACGCTCTGGTAATAGTCCAGGTAGCAATGCGAGGTGGGCGTCATAATAACGTGGTGGCCCTCCTTAGCAGCAGCGATTCCGCCTTGTACACCCCGCCAAGACATGACTGTGGCATTAGGCGCCAGGCCACCTTCCAGTATTTCGTCCCAGCCAATGATCTGGCGGCCCTTGCTGTTGAGGAAGCGCTCTATACGGCGTATGAAATAGCTTTGCAGCTCATGTTCGTCTTTGAGGCCTTCGCGCTGCATAAGCGCCTGGCAATGTGCACATTGCTTCCAGCGAGTCTTGGGGCATTCATCTCCGCCAATGTGGATGTACTCGCTAGGGAAGAGCGCCATGACCTCCGTGAGCACGTCTTCCAGAAAGCGGAAGGTTTCTTCCTTAGGGCAATATACATCTTCAAAAATACCCCAAAGTGTGGCGGGTTCAAACGGCCCTGGCGTACAGGCCAGTTCAGGGTAAGCGGCTAGAGCGGCCAGGGAATGCCCGGGCATTTCAATTTCTGGTATTACCGTGATATGGCGTTCGGCTGCATAGCGCACCACCTCTCGCACCTCATCTTGGGTGTAGTAGCCGCCGTAGCGCTTGCCATCAAACTGGTGTGGCTGGTGGCTGTAGTGCCCCACGAGGGTTTCCTTGCGCCAGGCCGCTACCTCCTGCAGACGCGGGTATTTTTTGATTTCGATGCGCCAGCCCTGGTCTTCGGTCAGGTGCCAGTGGAAGCGGTTGAACTTGTACATGGCCAGTAGGTCAATGTACTTTTTGATGAACTCTACTGGGAAGAAATGCCGACCTACGTCCAGGTGCATGCCGCGATACGGGAAGCGAGGTTGGTCTTGAATACTCACACAGGGCACAGGCCACCAGGGCACATGTTGGCGTACTTCGTGCCCCTCAAAAACCGTGGGCAGTAGTTGCCGTAGGGTTTGCAGCGCATAAAACATACCGGCAGGCGCAGCAGCAGCCAGGCGAATGCGCTCAGGGCTTATCTCAAGGTTATAAGCCTCCTCTCCTTGCACAGTGGTATCTAGTGCAAATTCTATGAAATTACTTGATGGTGCCACCGCTGAAATAGTAAGGTCAATGCCAGCACTTTGCCTGCAATGCGCCTGCCAATACTGCGCCAGCGGCATCAGCGCCACTGCTGCTGGCTGCACTACCAGCGCCGTGCCACGGTTGAGCTGAAAAATACCCTCCCGCATTTGCAAGGCAGCAGGCTGAGGAATCAGCGCCAAATGAGGCTGAGCCAGCCCCTCTATCGCCATACCAAAGGAAAAACTCAACAGGCAGCAAAGGTTTTTGGTAATAGAAAAGAACTTGAGACAGAGGCACACGCGCTTCATACGCATTTCTATTTTGGCATAAAAATAAGCAAAACAAGCGTTAAATATGAGGTAGATTTACATTGAACAATGCCAAGTTTTGTGCATGATTTAACAAATGTTATGTACAAAACTCAGCGAGTCGAAGTATGCTTGATACAGGTTAGCGAGGTAGGGCGCTCAGCCTTGGTTTCAGCCTCGAAATTCCCTAGCTTCTGAAAAGACGACCATCATTTAGCCCACAGGGTGGGCTCCGGGCGGGCTACAGGTATGGAATCTGTCTTGTTATTAAATAAAGGGCGCTACCGAGATTGTATGCTAGCGCATTTTTAGCATAACCTGAAGCTAAAAACGGAACAAGCTAAAAGCCTGCCCAAAATAAATGCTCAAACAGAGAGTAATCATTTCTTTCGAGCCTTTAGCGATTGCGCTACCAAGTACTTTTGAAAAACTTAGCCCTTGGCAGGTATTTGCTGCCTTCTTCCTTTCACAGATGCTGTTCTATCGTGCCGCGCCATCCGCTCAAGGGGGCGGGGGTCGTCTAAAAATGAAAATTTTTGACCATCTGAGAGGTGTTCTAAAAGTGCAAAAGAGGCACAGAACAACAAAAGTCACTTTTTCGAATGACTTTGTTCATTCTACATCAAGTATTAGGAGTCATAGATTTGTAAAAAAGCTATGATCATGAAATACTTGAATCAAAAACTACTTGTAGGTATCATCGCTGCATTCATCGTGGGGGGTTGTTACTACGACACGGTACTAGAGCCGGAAGTGAGCGGGCAAGTCAGTTTTTCGGGAGATATCATTCCGATTTTCAATACGAGCTGCAATTCAGTGGGTTGCCACAGTACTGGCGGGGTGAGGCCGGATCTATCTCCGGCTAATGCATACAATGCACTTATCAACGGGGGGTATATAAGTACGTCGGCCCCGGAGTCAAGCGAGTTGTATCGCTGGATGCGAGGTGAACGCGCATTGCCTATGCCGCTTAGCGGGCCTAATGCCAACTACAACGCCACTGTGCTGGCTTGGATCAAACAAGGCGCTTTAAATAATTAAAACAATAATAACGATGAAAATGGTAAAACAGAGTGCAACATTTTTGGCTACTGTGCTATCGGCAATCTTGCTGATGGGGGCTTACCAGCCTGGTTATAGCCAGAAAAGTAGCCAGGAGGAGGTGCAAACCCTATACATCCACAGCCGCGGGCTACAGCGCGTGGGCAATACGTTCGAGAGTATTTGGCTTATCGACAACCAAACGGTGATGGTCCCGCTCAAGAAAACTTTCGAGTTTGACATTTTGCACCGTTTTGGCACTATAAAAAACGGCTACAGTGACTTTTTCGGGCTTTATGCGCCTTCTAACATTCGCTTGGGGTTCGGCTATACGCCAATTGACAACCTTATGGTGGGCTTCGGATTTACGAAAGACCGCTTGTTGTGGGACTTCAGCGCCAAATATGCCATCTTGAAGGAAAACCGGGGGCAGGGCGTACCCGTAAGCGTGACGTATTTTGGCAATATAGCTGTAGATACCCGCAAAAAGAACAACTTTGTCCATGCATCCGATCGCTACACCTACTTCCACCAACTCATGGTAGCCCGTAAATTCACCCGGGACTTCTCAGCCCAGGCTTCCATCAGCCTCTCCCACTTCAACGCTGTACCGGGGTTTCTCGATGATGAGGGAGTGAAACAAAACCTTATGAACAATGATCACTTCTCCTTTAGCCTTTTGGGCAGGTACAAGGTTTCCGACGCCTTTGCATTCATAGCCAACTACGACCAGCCTATCACCAAGCACAGGCGCAACAATCCTAATCCCAATATCAGCTTTGGTGTGGAGTTGGCTACTCCGTTGCACGCCTTCCAGGTGTTTTTGGGCAACTACCGCTGGATGGTGCCTCAGTACAACAATGTACTTAATCAGAACAACTATGAAGACGGTGCCTTCCTTATTGGGTTCAACATCACCCGACTGCTCGATACGCAGGAAGAAAACCTCTTCGATATGATGTTCAAGCGCAAGGGTAAAAAGGAAAAAGAAGAATAATTGATTTCACCATAAAAAGTAAATCTATGAAAAAGACCAATCTAATTGCAGCTGGGATCATTCTCCTCGCTGGATTTTTGACCTTCTGTACTCATGATGATGAGGTGATTGAACCTAAACCGCCATTGCTCAAAGACCAGGTTCGCGTACAAGTAGCCTATGATGCTACAGATGTGGCTTTCAAGTTTACTTGGAAAAGCCAGAAAAAAACCCGGCCTGCCGGGCAAGCCAATGTAGGGCAGAATTATCCCGGGCACTTTCATGATATGCTCAAACACAATGGCACTCGGTTCGATCGCCTACCCGACGGTGCTCGCATGGATGAAGACCGCGTCACCTTCATGATCGACAAATTTGACAGCGCTATTCAAGGCTTTGGCAAAATTGGCTGTGCTTTGTCTTGCCACACCGGTATGGCAAACCATAAGCTGTTGACCGACAATGTCCTTGATCACTGGCACTGGCGGGGCGGTCGCAGCGGCCCCATGGGGTATGCCGAAGACGCCGCAGTGAACAACGTAGAACGCATCCGGGATAATCAGGGTACTAATTTCAGCAAATTTATGCGCTCCGCAGGCGACCGGCTCCGCGAAGACCAAGCTGCTATGACGGGAACAGCGCATAGTGTGTTGGTAGATGGTTTTCCTCGCTTCGTATTCAACAAGGGTAAAAACATGCCAGGTAACTATGTCATTCCCAGTTTCTTCCTGGCTGCTGAAAATGGTACTGTGCTCACTAATCCGTACACCCAGTTGCCGCAGGTCAAAGATTTGAAGTTCAACCGTAGCCTCTTGGTCGTTTATCAAGATAAGACCTTTGATCCGGTGGACAAAGTCAATGCCCTTGACCTCGCTTACTTGGTTTGGGTGGCTACCGGCGAGCTCGGCCAGTTGCCAACGCACTTGCGCGATGTAAACAGTGCAGATTTCAACACCTGGAAAAACTTCTGGGCTGCCGAAACTGGCATCACAACTGCCGCTGCTGCTCTGTCCAAATTGGATGCCGTACACCAGGAGTGGGTGGCTTCGGGCAGAAATGCCATGGTGACCCGAAGTGTAGGCTTTATCTACAACTCTGATCAGCACGACATCACCTCCGAACGCTCTTACGACCCAGTTAAAAATGAATGGACAGTCGTGCTCAAACGCAAACTTTCTACGGGCTCTAACCGAGATGTAGATCTTTCAGGGCTTCCAAACGGTGCCAAATTTGCTTTGAGTTTTGCTATGCACGACTCTGGAGGCGGCTCTGAATCGCACGACATTTCGTTGCCATTAGTGTTGTCTAAAGATGCCGGCACTGAAATTCAGGCCAAGTTTGTGAATAGTTTGAGTAATATAAACTGGGACGCCGTACCAGCATATGATACTCACTGGGTTAGGCAGTCGGCCATGCCCAAGTTTACTTTGGATTGGCTTAAGAGCAGCGTTCACCCAGGAGCTGGTGTGCTAGAAACGATGAGTTGTACCAACTGCCACAAAGACGATACTTCCTTGCTGAACAAATCTACGCTGAACTAAGAATGGTTCTGCCAGATTATCAGTTTATTAGCAAAGGAGCTGTGCTGTGGAGGCGTGCCAGTTTTTTACGGGGGTGCCATATTCTGTTGGACTCGTTTACCTCCAAAAGGGGGGGCGGCTTTGGGGAAGTGCATGTAGTTTTGCGTGCGCAAGCGTTTTTGGGCAGAAGGGCTCTCTGTGCCCTACCTGATTTGGGTTGGCGAAGTGTCTACTGCGCCCGCATATACTCCTCGTACTCCTTTTCCGCCAGCGCCGCCTTGCATCACTCATATAGCTACTTTGCTACTGCGAAGGATCACCGTTTCGCAATCACCGTAGCAGAATAATTCAATTTTATGTGGCAGATTTTGGAGAAGAAGACATGGTGACCCCCGCCGGCACCATGTCTTCTTTTGCCAACAAAGGTGAAAAAAACTCCCCGATAACAGCAAAAAGCCCCTGTACCCCTTGTCCGTACGCCTCCTGGCATTTGACTTTTTGCACCACCCCACCAACAGGTAGTTCAGAAATCATCTTTGGGTTACGTCAGTATCAGTAGCAGCGCGGAATCAAAGTGCAACGCCGGACTCCATGCCTTCGAGATTGTCTATAGAAAATTGGCTGCTCAACTTGCACTGTTTAGATTAGCGCTACAATTTTGAAGCGAGGTTGTACGCTTTATCTTGAAGCCTTTGTAGTACATATCATGCACTTACCTGCATCTTTTTGTACCTTTGCTACCTGAAAAGCAAAAGCGTATTTACTCACAATGACAAGCACCGCCGAGCCACAGGTCACTGTGCAAACGGCCCGAAACCTGGGCCTCACAGAAGAGGAGTTCTCCCGCATCATCGAAATCATGGGGCGCGTACCCAACTTCAACGAACTGAGTGTGTTCTCAGTTATGTGGTCGGAGCACTGCTCCTACAAAAATTCCATACTCTGGCTCAAAACACTACCCCGCAATGGGGGCCGCCTGCTGGTAGGCGCTGGCGAAGAAAATGCCGGCTTGGTAGATATTGGCAACGGCTTGGCCTGCGCCTTCAAAATTGAATCACACAACCACCCGTCTGCCATTGAGCCATACCAGGGAGCGGCCACTGGCGTAGGCGGTATTCACCGCGACATCTTCACGATGGGTGCGCGCCCCATTGCTGCGCTCAATTCTCTGCGCTTTGGCAATCCTGACCTCAAGCACACCCGCCGCCTAGTGCGCGGCGTAGTGCATGGTATCGGCGATTACGGCAACTGCTTTGGAGTGCCCACGGTAGGTGGCGAGGTTTACTTCAACGACTGTTACAACCAGAACATCCTGGTCAATGCCATGTCGGTAGGTATTGTCCGGGTTGGCGAAACCGTATCAGCTGCCGCCGGTCCTCCGGGCAATCCGGTGTTTATTGTTGGCTCGGCCACAGGCAAAGACGGCATACACGGTGCTACCTTTGCCTCCGCTGACCTGACCGAAAACTCCGCCGAAGACTTGCCTTCGGTGCAAGTGGGCGACCCCTTCCAGGAAAAACTCCTGCTAGAAGCCACCCTTGAAGCCATCCAAACCGGCGCCATCGTGGGTATGCAAGATATGGGCGCTGCGGGCATCACCTGTTCTACTTCCGAAATGAGCGCCCGATCTGGAGTGGGCATGCGTATTGATTTGGATAAAGCCCCTACCCGCCAAGCCAACATGAAGCCCTGGGAAATACTTCTCTCGGAGAGTCAGGAGCGCATGCTGATAGTGGCTCACAAAGGGATGGAGCACCTCCTCATGGAAGTTTTTGACAAGTGGGATCTCGAATGCGCCTGCATTGGCGAAACCACTGATACCGGCCGCTTAGAGTACTACCAGCATGGCGAAAAAGTAGCTGACGTACCCGCCGAAGCGCTTGTGCTGGGCGGTGGCGCCCCGGTGTATAAGCGCGAGTATAGCCGCCCGGCTTATATGGACAAGATTGCCCAGTTTAAGCCCTCTAAGATTAGCATGCCCAAAGACTGGGTAGCTGCAGCCCGCCAGGTATTTGCCTCGCCCAATGTGGTGTCCAAGCGCTGGGTATATGAGCAGTATGACTCTATGGTGCGCACTAATACGCTAACGACCAACCGCTACAGCGATGCCGCTGTGGTGCGCATAAAGGGTACTTCCAAAGCCCTGGCGCTCACCACCGACTGCAATTCTGCATATGTCTATGCGGATCCCTACGTGGGCGCTATGATTGCCGTAGCTGAAGCAGCCCGCAACATTGTATGCACCGGTGGCGAACCTGTAGCCATTACCAATTGCCTCAACTTTGGCAACCCGTATAATCCAGAGGTTTATTATCAGTTTGTCTATGCCATCAAAGGCATGGGCGAAGCCTGCCGCAAGTTCAATACGCCAGTAACTGGTGGTAACGTAAGCTTTTACAACCAGTCGGTTTTCCAGGACTGCACAGAGCCGGTGTACCCCACTCCTACCATAGGCATGCTTGGCATACTGGACGATGCCTCTCGCCAGATGACTTTTGACTTTAAAGCCGAAGGCGATGTCATATACATGGTGGGTACACCCTGCGGCGATATCAACTCCTCGGAGTACCTGCGCATTGTACACGGCATACACTACTCGCCAGCGCCACACTTCGACCTAGATGAAGAGTATGCCATTCAGCAGGCCGTCAGGGCGCTTATCACCCAGCAAATTATCCGTTCGGCTCACGATGTATCAGAAGGCGGCTTGTTTGTAACGCTCATGGAGTGTGCCATGGCGGGTAGCAAGGGCTTCGCAGTGGAAACCGATGCCAATTTCCGCAAGGACGCCTACTTGTTTGGCGAATCCCAGAGCCGCGTTGTGGTAAGTGTCGTACCGGCAAAAGAAGACGAATTGGTCAACTATCTTAACAGCCACAATGTTCCTTTTTCGCGCTTGGGTGAAGTGTGCGGCCAGCACATACAAATTGACGGTGAAAACTTTGGCGCCCTGGATGCCTGGCAAACCGTTTACGAGCATTGGCTCTCTGATAAAATGGCAGAATAAGGCTACCGATCCAAGCTAATGTAAGTCAATTTTTGTTCATTCAATCATTTGCACGCAGTTTCACAAAAGTCCTTTTGAACATGAAAAAGTATTTTCCCTTCCTGTTTGCCGTATCTACGATGCTATCTTTGTGGCAATGCGCTGAGCTGCCGAAGGGCACAACCATAGAAGGCGTCGTACAGAATGCCGCAAACTTGCAGGCCTTCTTCGACAAGGTAGTGCTAGGCCAGGCCAACTCTGTGCTCAGCAAAGCCGACATCAACAGCACTGGTAAGTTTGAGTTTTCCTTCCCGGAAGGGCTGGAAGCCGGCGTGTATAGTATCCGCATTGGCGCCAAGCGTACTTTCCTGGTACTCAATGGCAATGAAAAGAAAATTCGCTTCAATGCCGACCTCAATACCATGGACGCTTTTCAAAACATGGAGGTCAGCGGCGCGCCCGATACCGAAGCCTACATCCGCGTAATACAAGGCTTGATTGCCCGCAGCGTATCCTCACAGGACATCACCACCCTGGTGGACACCTGCTCCAACCCCATGCTGGGCGCTTTTCTCGCCTATCAGGCGCTGGCCGGTAGCCCGGAGTTCCTGCCTATTCAAAAAAAGGCGCTGGCTAAGCTACAAAGCGCGTACCCCACAGCAGAAATCACTGCCGGCTACGCCCAGACCATCTCCAACATGGAGGCGCAGTATATGCAGCAGCAAGCCATGGAGCTCATTAAGGTAGGTCAGCCTGCGCCTGATATTCGCCTGGCCAGCCCTAGCGGAAAAATTTACGCTCTCTCTGACCTTAAGGGCAAGATTGTGTTGCTCGACTTCTGGGCTAGCTGGTGTGGCCCCTGCCGTCGCGAAAACCCCAACGTAGTGAAGGTCTATAAAAAATATAAAGACAAGGGGTTTACGGTATTCAGCGTATCTCTTGACGGCGTAGAATCGCGAGCGCTTTTAGGGCAGACGCCCGACCAGATTAGAATGGTGCAGGAATCCGCCAAGCAGCGCTGGATCGAAGCCATCAAGCAGGATGGCCTGGAGTGGGAGTATCACGTGAGCGACCTCAAAAAATGGGAAGCCGCGCCTGCAGCACTTTATGGCGTTACGGGCATTCCGCGCGCATTCATGATTGACCGCAACGGCATCATTACCTCTACCAGTGTGCGTGGCGCAGAGGCTATCGAAGCCGAGATACTCAAGTTGCTTTAATTCGCTGCGCTCCGTAGCATAGCTTCTATGGAGTTGCGGCTTACAGCATGATAGCCAGCTTTGGCCTTATCGAATATGCGCCGAGCCTCGGCCGCATGGCCATATTGTATCAGTGCACCATACACCGGCCTGAGAAAGCGCCGCCGGCCTACGCCTGTCAAAAACGCCTCCACTTGGGGCAGGATGTTGCTGACATAGCCTTGCTCGATAGCACGAACATACCAGGCACAGCGTATTTCGGCATTGCCTGACGAACTGAGACCGTAGGCATCATCCAGTTTCTGCATTAAGGCGTTGGGAATCCCGTCAGGAAGATGTTGCACAAAGTACACCCACTCGTGCGAAGACCAGCCTGTGGTATCGGGCAAGGCTTGGGTTATGCCAGCAGCTGCCTGTGCGGCTTTTTCCAGCCGGCTAGAATAGGGCGCCGGGCTGTTGGCTGGCAGCCCCGTACCATAGACCCATTCGTCCACATTTGCTTTGAGTTGATACCGCTGCAGGTAGTGTTGTTTCAGGAAGGCCAGGAAATCCTCAGTGCTGCGGGCCTGAAAAGCATGTGTATCAAACCAGCTTTTCAGGAAGGTATCCCAGCGCTTGCGGTCGCTGAGTTTTTCCAGCATCTCTAGGAAGGCTGCGCCTTTGACGTAAGCTATGTTGCTAGATGCAATGTCGGGGTTTCGATCTTTCAGGTCTAATTTGAGACGGGTATCGGAATGATCGCGCCCCAGTTCTTTCAGGGTGGCTTTCAACTCTGCGTATTCCAGTTGAGCAGGCATGGCCGCGTATTCTGCGCCATAGAGCGCCTGCATGATACGGCGTTCAATATATACGGTGAAGCCCTCGTTGAGCCAGAAGTCATTCCAAGTGGCATTGGTCACCAGGTTTCCCGACCAGGAGTGCGCCAGTTCATGCGCCACCAAGGCTACGAGGCTGCGATCGCCGGTGATGACGGTGGGGGTTGCAAAAGTAAGGCGGGGATTTTCCATACCGCCGAAGGGGAACCCCGTAGGCAGCACGATGAGGTCATAGCGCCCCCAGCGGTAGGAGCCATAGAGTGCTTCAGCGGCGACGAGCATCTTTTCCATGTCGGCAAACTCCCAGGCGGCTTTGTCCAGCATAGCAGGTTCAGCATATATACCAGTACGAGGGCCAACTGCCCGGAAGGCAATGTCGCCTATGGCTAGCGCTATGAGATAAGGTGCTATAGGCTGCTCCATGCGGAAGGCATAGCGCCCGTTGGCATCTTTGTGTTGGGGGTTTTCGGCGCTCATCACAGCCATCATGCCAGGAGGGGTTTCAATTTGCGCTGTGTAGGTGATGCGGTTTCCAGGGGTGTCCTGGCAGGGTATCCAGGTGCGGGTCAGGATGGCCTGGCCTTGTGTAAAGAGAAAAGGCTGCTGTTTGCCGGCTGTCATAGCGGGTTCCATCCAGCCCAGGGCAGCAGCGTCGGGGCGGGTGGAGTAGGTAATGGTTACAACCTTGGCGCCGTGTTCGAGGGCAACATGGAGCGCGGCTCCCAGCAAGGAGTCGCGTTCGGCCAGGTACCAGCGCGCCGGCCGATTATCTGGCCCCAGGCTCACCGATTTGATGTCTAGCTGATCGGTGTCAAAAATAATTTCAGAGGCTTGGCCGGTGTATTCGATTTGCCAACGAGCGGCGCCGGTCAATTGTTTCTGGGCGAAATCAGCCTTGAGGCTTAGGTCCAGATGTGTGGTGCGCGCCAGCCAAGGCTGAGAGAAGGAGTGAGGATCATGGGCTGCGTCGTGGGGTTGGGAAGGTTTTACCTTGTTTTGGCAGGCTTGTAGCAGCCCAACGATGGCCAAGCAGCAGCAGAACGTGAGATTACGCATATGCATAGGATGAAGGTTGTAATGAACGCAAAATAAATATAAAAGCCACCCCATACTGTATGAGGTGGCTTTGATGAACTGAAAAGAACTCCCTCGGAACTCTTTGGTTATTTCTGTTGCATAAGGCTACCGAGGTTAGGATCCGGTGCCACCACTGTGCGGCGGTTTTTGGCACGGCCTTCCTTGGTGCTGTTGTCTCCTTCAGGATTGTTTTCACCACGGCCCACAGCAGCCACTTGGTCGGGCTTCACGCCCTTGCGCAGCAAGTAGCGCACCACGCCCATAGCGCGGTTGACGCTGAGCTGCCAGTTGTCCATGCCGGAGCCAGCAGCATACTGCTTGTTGTCGGTATGACCCTCTACGAGAATTTTCACACCTGGATTATTTTTTAGCGTCATGGCTAGTTCATCGAGAGCTTTGCGCTGACTGCGGTTGAGGCTGGCAGAACCACTGGCGTAGTTCACTGGAGCAGTGACTACGTAAAGGCGACCGCCGCGCTGCTCCAGGCTCAGGCCGCTGTCTTTGTACGTCTTAAAGATGCCATCAATCTCAGCGCGGAGCTTGGCCAATTCAGCTTCTGTCATAGAGAGTTTGGACTGCACTTGGTTCAGTTCGCCTTTGGTGGCGTCGAGGTCTTTGCGAATGGCGGCGATTTCACCGTTGAGGCGGGTTTTTTCTGCTTCAAGTGTAGAGGCCAGTTCGGCATTTTGGGTTTCGAGAGCCTTCACGCGAGCCTGGGTTTCGGCCAGTGCACGGTCTACAGCTTCTTTGGATGCCTTGAGTTCGTCGAACTTTTTCTTGGATACGCAAGCCGTCAGAGAGCCGAACGCGAGGGTAAGGATGAGTAACTTGGCAATGAGACGCATGTTTTTTGCAATTTAATGAAGAAAAATTTTGGTTTTCGTTTCCGGCCCGCCGGTACAGGCCTTTAATCAGCATGCAAAACAAGGCATATTTTTTCAAATACCCAAAGATTTGGGGCGGGTATTTTTTGTACTTATTCAACAAACAAACAAATGAACAGCAATTCCATGAAGTGGTTTGCTCAAACGGCGGAAAAACTTAATTTTGCCACCGGCAGATGCCCTGGTGGTGCCTGCGGCGCAAAGTGCTTTGTTTTCATCATTATGTGTGCTGATACATGAACCTGCAAGTACATCAGGAGGGGCGTTTCAAGTATATCGAAACCGGCGGTGGCGAGGAAAATCTGCTCTTACTGCACGGCCTCTTTGGTGCACTCAGCAATTTTGACTCCATCATCCGCCATTTTGGCGACCATTACAACGTGGTAGTACCCATCCTGCCCATCATGGACTTGCCGCTGCGCAAGCTCTCCGTCATGGGCCTGGTAGAATATGTGGACGACCTGGTGGAGTACAAAGGGTACGAATCGGTACACGTATTGGGCAACTCGCTGGGCGGCCACGTAGCGCTACTTTATGTGCTACAGTATCCGCACAAGGTGCGCTCGGTCATTCTCACCGGTAGTTCTGGGTTGTTTGAAAGTGCTATGGGCACCAGTTTCCCCAAGCGGGGCGACCGTGAGTTTATCCGCAAAAAAACACAGAGCACGTTCTATGACCCCAATGTAGCCTCTGAAGAACTGATTGACGAAGTGTTTGATACAGTGAACGACCGCAATAAAGCCATCCGCGTCATTGCCACTGCCAAATCGGCCGTGCGTCACAATCTTGGGGACAACCTCGGCCAAATTAAAGCCCCAGTGTTGCTCATCTGGGGGCGCGATGACCAGATTACCCCGGCTTTCGTAGCCCAAAAGTTTCACGAACTACTGCCCGATTCACGCCTGGTTTTCATTGACCAATGTGGCCATGCTCCTATGATGGAACACCCTGAACTCTTCAATCAATACCTCGAAGCATTTCTGAATGAAGTAGTGGCCAAAGAAGTATCTGCGTAAGCAGCCAGCCCCTGCAACATTCCTCCCCACAACTTCGTTTCACTTTTCAATTTTTACCACTTGCCATTCACAATCATCCTTTTATGAAAAAATCTTTGTTTTTGTTTGTCTTGCTGTTTGTACTGGTTGCCTGCCAAACTCCCAAGAGTGTTTCATCTGATAAAAAGCGCTACACCAACCCCCCAGAGCAGGAGCTCTACATCTCTGATGCAGAGGATAACTACGAGGATGACGACCTCGAGCTAACCCCTTACGACGGCCCTAATGAATTGCCCATTTATCAAGCGACTAACAAACGCACGTACGACCTCATCCACACCAAGCTGGACTTGCGCTTTGACTGGGCACAGGAGAAGGTCATCGGCAAGGCTGAACTCCAGCTCAAGCCTTACTTCTATGCCAGCGATAAAGTAACCTTGGACGCCAAGGGCTTCGAATTTCACAAAGTAGCGTTGGCCAACAGTAATGCGCCGCTCAAATATAGCTACGAAAACGACCAGATCACTATACAACTGGGCCGTACCTACACCTGCCAAGAAACTTTCACCTTGCTCATCGAGTACACTGCCCAGCCCTCTGCTACAGGGGGCAGCGCAGTGATTACTTCCAACAAGGGGCTTTTCTTTATCAATCCTAAGGGCGAAGACCCTAACAAACCCATGCAAATATGGACGCAGGGCGAAACCAACTGGAACTCGCGCTGGTTCCCCACCATTGACAGCCCCAACGAGCGCTGTACCCAAGAGGTGTATCTCACCGTGGAAGACCGCTTCAAAACCCTTTCTAACGGCTTGCTGCTCAAGTCCACTAAAAACGCCGATGGTACGCGTACGGACTACTGGAAACTGGACAAGCCTCATGCGCCTTATCTATTCATGATTGCCATAGGCGAGTACGCCGTGGTAGAAGACAAATGGCGCAATATACCGGTACAATATTTTGTGGAGCCAGAATATACCGCTGACGCAAGAGCCATCTTCCCCTATACTCCTGAGATGCTGGAGTTTTTTTCCAAAAAGCTGGGTATAGACTACCCCTGGCCCAAGTATGCTCAAATTGTAGTGCGCGACTTCGTCTCAGGTGCTATGGAAAATACCACGGCTGTGACCTTCGGCGAATACGTGCAGAAACACCGCCTGGAACTCGTGGATGAGCGCACCAATGAAAAAGTGGTAGCCCACGAAATGATGCATCACTGGTTTGGCAACTTGGTCACCTGCGAAAGCTGGTCCAACCTCACCCTCAATGAAGGCTTTGCCAACTACAGCGAATACCTCTGGCTGGAGCACAAGTATGGCCGCGATGAGGCCGATTATCATCTCCTTGACGAATGGCAAGGCTACTTCAATGCCGCCGCTTCATCGGTGCATCCGCTCATTCACTTCAGCTACAACAACAATGAAGATATGTTTGATGCACACAGCTACAACAAAGGCGGCTCGGTATTGCACATGCTGCGCTACTACCTCGGCGACGAAGCATTCTTTGCCAGCCTGAAACACTACCTCGAAAAACACGCCTATTCCTCTGTGGAAGTGCACGACCTGCGTCTGGCCTTCGAAGCCGTCACTGGCGAAGACCTCAACTGGTTCTTCAATCAGTGGTTCCTTTCCGCAGGCCATCCTGCTATGGAAATTAGCTACGAGTACAATGAGGCTACCCGCAAGCTCTCCGTGAATACGACCCAGACCCAAGACCCCCAACTTATGCCCGCCATCTTTGACCTGCCTACCGCCATAGACATTTACTTCGAAAATGCACCCAAGCGCCGCGAGCCCGTTCGCGTCAGTCAGCGCACCCAGACCTTTGAATTTGACGTGCCGGCCAAGCCTGCCCTCGTACTGTTTGACCCCGAGCGCGTGCTCTTGTGCGAGTGTACCCAATCCAGAAGTGAAGAAGAGTGGATATACCAATATTTCAACTCGCCCTCTTTACCGCATCGCATTGAGGCCCTTCAGTTCTTGGTAAACAGCGAAAGCGACGAAGCCCCGCGTGTATTCAATGCGGGGCTGAATGATAAGCACTGGCTCATTCGCGCGGTTTCAGTATCCTACTGCGACTTTGAAGAAGAACCCATCCGCAAGACCATCCGCCAAATGGCCAAAACCGATCCGCACTCCACAGTGCGTCGCGAAGCTATAAACAACCTTCAGGAGTGGGAGGATGAAGAAGCCGCCTTGGTAGCTCGGTACATTCTTGACCGAGACTCTGTATATAGTGTGCTGGCTGCTGCGCTTTCCGCGCTGGCCCAAACTGACCAGGAAGCTGCCCTGCAATATGCTCGCAAAATGGAGAACACCCTCAGTGAAGATTTACTGAGTATCATTACCGACTTGTATGCCAAGCAAGAAGACCCCGCCTATATGCCCTTCTTCGAGCGCCGCATACAGAAGGTTGACGGCTTTGCTGCACTTTCTGCGTTTGGTGGCTACCAGAAAATACTAGAGCAGAAAGACCCCGATCAAGCCTTGCCGGCGCTCCAACAAATGTATGCGTTGGCTACAGACACCGCCCAGTCGCTCTGGCGCAGGTTTGCCGCTGCCAAATGCCTGCTCGATACCAGTAATACCTACCTGGTGCGCGCTAAAGATACCCAGGACACCGAGCTGCAGGCCCGCCTACAAGCCCGTGCTGCTGAACTTAGAAAGCAAGTAGAAGCCATCCGCGACGCTACCGAAGACGAAGACCTCAAGGGCATTTACAACAAAATGATGGGGGAAGGCTTCAATGATTGAAGCCCCTCTGGTGAGGCGTTTGGTAAAGAGGGGGCTGGCTTAGTTGCGCGGAGTGAGATTTGTCAAATCTTGCGTTTGCGTGGCGGCATCGGGATGAGCGCCGAAGTACGTGCTTTGTAGGCCTGGTAGGCTGTATGCCCCTCATAACGCTGCTCTAACATGGGTACGCCCGACACCTTGGTCAGCAGCCAAGTGATGAGTAGCGGGCTGATGATGGCCATCCAGCCCCAGGGAAGCCAACACACCATGAGCCACAGCCCCCACCACACGAGTATTTCGCCAAAGTAGTTGGGATGCCGGCTGTAGCGCCACAAACCGGTCTGCAGGATTTCGTCTTTGCTTCGCCGTTGTTTTACGAAGCGCAAGAGTTGATAGTCGCTGATGGTTTCGCATAAGAAGCCCGTTGTCCACACGGCTAGGCCTGCCCATACAAAGCCGTTGGAAGCTAAAGCAGCCGCCTGTTGTGCTGGAGCCATACCTGCCACGAAGATTGGTGCAGCAATGCAAAACATGAAAAAACCTTGTAGTAGATACACCTGCAGGTAAGACCTCCAGTAGAATGTGCGACCCCACTCCTCGCGCCACTGCCGGTAGCGAAAATCTTCGGACTTGCCGCTATTACGCACACCGATATGCACTGACAGACGCATCGCCCACAGCACTACCAAGCTGTATATCCACCAGGCTACAGGCGTGGGCGCCTGGTGCTGTGCCAGGTAAGCGACTATTGCTGCAAAGCCCAGCCCCCAGGCTACGTCGGCTACGTCGTTGCGCTGGCGCCACAGCGAAATGAGATACCAGGCGCTGGAGTGCGCCCACACGAGCAGGGCTGCTTGAGCGAGCAGGTACATGAGATAAGCGATTTTTCAGCCTCTGATAGCCTGGGTGATGAAATACCCCGCCGTAGCTACGCTACCGGTAAGCACCATGCCCCATAGGATGTCTATAGGTACTATCTGCATAGGCCAATCTTTTAGGGTGGCCAGGTTGGTGAGCTCATAGGTAGCGTAGGTGAAAAAGCCAAACAGTACTCCGTACCATAGGGCCGTCTGCCAGGAGCCCTTTTCCAGCCCTGGAAAAATAGCAAAAATGAAGATGCCCACGATAAAGAGCAAATAGAAGACGATAGCCGCTGCCCAGTTGACCTGCTCGGCCAATAGGTGGCCTAGTAGCCTGTTGTACATGCCTTTAGCTATAAAGCCAAGCCAAACTATATCAATAGCAAAAAAAACTGCGGCCGTGAAGAAGTAGGCCAAAATCAATTTGCTGAAGGGCATGATTTATTGGTTTTGAATGAAGAATAAGTGCCCACTAGCTAAACAATGCACGGCTTACTTGGTTTGGTCATCATCACAGTGCGTAGGCGTACACGCTATCGCCGTAAGTAGTTACTATTATGGAGCGGCCATTTTGATAGAGATCGGCAGCCAAAAAGCGAGTGTGACCAGCCAGGGGGAAGCCCGGGTATAGGTTGCCGGCGGCATCGTACAAGTAAATTTTGCCAGCAGTTCGGCTTAGCACACCAATGTATTCAGTGG
The DNA here is from genome assembly GCA_938015595.1 of uncultured Saprospiraceae bacterium. Classification (GTDB taxonomy): domain Bacteria; phylum Bacteroidota; class Bacteroidia; order Chitinophagales; family Saprospiraceae; genus UBA2329. The sequence goes on from CALLPI010000004.1 coordinate 257,780, forward strand.
CTGGTGCGCTGGGTAGTTGCACGCCAAACACATCGTCCAAAGGAGCGTCTAATGTGCGGCTGAACACCCGCCCGAACTTGTTCCCTTCCCCATAGGCATACAGTGCCAGCTCTTGCGTAGCAGCTACGGCGTAGTCTTTGCGTTCATCACCCACCGCCGACACAAAGGCCAGGCGTACGTCTTTACCTGCCCCTGCAGGGCAAGCCAGGCGAAAATACTCCTGCTGCAAACCGACGACATGTACCGTACCGGCACTGTTCATGGCCACTATGCGATTGCTCTTGTCGGATACTTGCCAGTAGGGCGGCGACAAGAATACCCCCTCCAAAGCGCGGGCTGGCTGGCGCTCGCTGCCGTCGCGGCGGTGTACGCGCAGCACGCCTTTGTCGTTGAGCATAATAAGGTAGTCCTTGTCTTCTTTGTAGAAATGCACCAACGGAAACCTTACCTTACCGACATTCATCAGGGGGTTCCAGCCAGGCAGCGGCCGCCCTAGCCGGTCAAAGCCATAAAAATTGCCGTTAGCGCAGGCCACAAAAAAGCCGATTTGCTGCTCGCCGTCAAAATTTACTACTGTGACACCATTGGTTGCTGGCGACTGCAGCGGCAGCGGGAAATTGCCCACATCGGCGCCTTTCAGATCCAGTAAATATATGTTATGCGCCGTATTCAGCAGCATAGCTGTGCTGCCGTCTGAGTAGTAGTCCATGCGCTGAATGGCCGATAGCACTGGTCCGTCCAGGACTTTTGACCAGCGTATCTCGCCCGAAGGACCCAGCAAAAACAGGCGGAAGGTTGAATCTTGTACAGCGATAAAAGTTTGCTGGCTATTCCGGTCTTCCACTGCATACGGTGGGGTGATAGCAGGGGCAGCGAGGAGGGCTTTCCAAGCTACTGTGGCACCCTCTGGTTCGGCCTCCTGGGGAGTTCGGTACCCTTCCCATTGCAGCAAAGAGTTGCGCTTGTAGCCTTGAATCATCATGCCGCCTAACAGATGAGCCATTTGCTGCGGCAAGTGCGAGGAAGGCTGTACGAAACTCTTGGCAAGAGCCTCCAGTTGTCTGGCAGGAAGGTAGCACCAGAATGAGCCAGCCGGCGGTAGTTTGGCGCTCTGGAGTGCCAGCACCTGAGGGTTGCTGGCCAGAGTCTTTCCAGCCACAAAACAGTCAATCCAAACTTCTATAGCTGCCTGCGAAGAAGCAAATACGGCAAAGTTGTCCAGAAAAACAAAGAAAGGGTTGCTTTCTGGGCCGATGGGCACCAGGTTTTCGCTCATTAGTTGGCGCACCCGAAAGGTTTGATATAGATAGTCTTTGAGCACCCCGTCTTTATCGGCCAGTGTGGCGAGACACTGCTCGGCCAAAGCCATATCCTCCACGGGCAAGACCAAAAACCATTCAGACTCCAACCCTGCCCCTTTAGCCTGCCCTAGTACCAGTACCATTTCGCGTTTTGCCCAGGGGGCAATGTACTTTTTGAAGCGTTGTTGCGCAGTTGGCATCCACTGCGATAGAGCGCCTGCGCTGGCCCAGGTAATGTTGTCAGGTATCGCTGACAAGTATTGTTCCAAGGGCACGAGCATACGGTCAGTAAGGGCATTCGCCCAATGGTTATATGGGCTATATAGCCAAGCACCTGTGAAGCGCTGCGTCTCGCCTTGTGGTTCATGCCAGTCTATGCGCAGCCAAGTGGCTTGATTTTTCCACTCTTTCAGCGCTGCGATGCCCTCAGGAGTAGCTACGCTGGCTAGCAATCTCGGCAATTGAGCGGCCTGGAGGTAGAGCCGTTGAGTAGGCTTCGATCTGGTGGCAGGGCCACAGGGCAATACTCGCCGGAAATCCTTCTGCCTGTCCAGGCTGGTGTTGCGCCACTCCAGGCGGCTAATAGCCTCTTCCACCAACAAGGGCAGCGGTGCAATGATGAGCAGATTGCGATAGGCTGCGAGAGCAAAAGACTGCTTGTCGGCAAAATATACGGTGTGAATCAGCCGCCCGTAGTACGTGGAAGTGATGACTCGGCTTACTTCGGTGTGAACTAACATTTGCTCCAGCTCGGCGTGGGCGTTTGGGGTGTCGAGTACTACCGAAAATGAGCAGCGGCCGTAGCCCGTAGCATAGATACCTGCCAGACAGGCTACTGTTTTTGGCGCCTTCAGTGACCAAATGCGCAATGCGCGTCTCAACAGTGCCGATTCTTTCTGCAGGGCATCCGTGAAGGCAAACTCAGACAGCCATGCGCTGGAGTCGGGTGTAAAATACGGCCATTCCAATGCTGCGGGTACATCAGCCGGAAAGGCTGCCCACGGGCTGACGTGCCCCCAGGGCATTCCTTTGAAATAAACCCACATAAGCGCTGCAGCCAGGGTCGTAGCAATAAATGCTATAAAACGGAGTTTGAATCGCTTCAATGTCTTACTTTTGTTCGCTTAATCACCACGCAAGATAAACACTTTTTTCTGCTATGAGAAAAATGTTCCTCCGCATTGGCAGCATCCTGGCGTTTTTGGCAGTGGCGCTAGGCGCGCTGGGTGCGCATGCTCTGAAGGCCATGCTTAGCCCCGAACGCCTGGCCTCCTTTGAAACTGGCGTGCGCTATCACCTCGCTCACGCGCTGGCAGTGTTGCTATTGGCTACGCTTATCCACTTTGGCAAAAAACGGGGGCTGGTGCTTGCTTGCTGGCTGTTTGTAGCCGGTATTCTGTTGTTTTCCGGGTCTATCTACCTACTAACTTTGCAGGACATCCTCACCATCAACCTTAGCTATCTTGGCCCCATCACCCCTGTAGGCGGCATTTTGTTCATGGCTGGCTGGGTCATGGTGTTCGTGGCCACTTTCCAGAAACCTCAGGTATATCATCAACCCAGGCAGGGCGGTACTTCGTCGTAGTAATATACAGATAGGGGGTGGAGTAGGCGAGCTAAGATGAAGTGCCTTGCACAGCAGGTGGCGAGCATCTCTTCTTCGTCAGTCCTTGAGGCTGTGTCAAAAATAATGATTGAATAGACAAAAGCAGGTAGGGACACTTCTACTCTATCATCGTTTTGATTTCCTGTGTAAAGATGCCAACTTTGCGCCATGCGCGAGTTTCGTTTCCCTGTGACAAACCTCTTGTTGCTGGCTGCAGCAGTGCATTTGTTGTATCATCGCACCTGGAACGCCGGCTTTGTCACAGATTTCACCGGACTGCAATGGCGCCTGGAAGGGCAGCCTTGGCATGGCTTCTTGCTGTCTTTTGGCTATCCTGCGTTGGAGCCGTTGCTGCACCTGTTTTTGTATGTATTCTACCGAATATTTGAGGCAGAGGGATTGCCGTGGTACTTATTGTTCACTACTATTCACATAGCCAATGCCTGGCTGCTGTACGGCCTGGCGCGCCGCGTGATGGAGTACCTTGAGCTGCCTGATGCGCGCGCGTTGTCATTGGCTGCTACCTGGTGTTTTGCACTCTCACCAGTGCATGCCGAGCCTCTGGTATGGCGGGTGTGCCTCAATTTTTTGCTCTCTGGTTTTTTTGTACTGGCTGTGCTGCACCTGGCCATGAGTTGGCTGCAAACGGGTAAGTGGCCTTATCTATGGAGTACGCTGCTCGGCTCGACGGTAGCTTTGTTTACCTATGAGTATGCGCTGGTCATTCCGGCGCTTTGCCTGCTCATGGCAGGATTATTGGCCATGAAGCCTTCTGCCGGCCTACCTCTGCGCAAGCGGCTTGGCCCGCTAGCGCTGCCGCAGTGGGTTATGATAGCCCTGTACTTCTTACTCAACAAAATAGTGCTGGGGCAATGGATAGGCCATTACGGCCCGGCAGTACACCTGCGTTTCAACCTGATCGACATGGCCGCCAACTTTTGGCGCTATGTAGCCAAGCTGTTGCTCTTTGCCCGATATTGGGCTGTACCTGACAAAGAGGCTTTACAAAATTGCCTGAGCCAGGCGCATGTTGCGCTAGGGCTAAGCCTGGTCTTGCTGTTGGTAGCTGGGATTGTAGCCTGGCGCTACTGGCAGCGCCCAAGTAGGGGGCAAGCAGCGCTCTTTTGGCTTATTGGCTTTGGTATGGTGCTGGGGCCGGTTATGAACTTGTACTGCAACTACCTGCTGTATGTGGACGGCGACCGCTATGCCTACGTGCCGTCGTTGTTTTTCTTTCCGCTGCTGGCCATTTTGCTCGGTCGCCTGGGTACCAAGCCAGCCTTATGGGCCATGACTTTGCTGGCGCTTATATCTTCCGCTTTGCTGGTGCGCTCCAACCGCTATTGGCGTGAAGGTACGCAGGTGTACTATCAGCTGCTGGAGAACTACCGCTGGCAGGACAGCGCTCATGTCTTTGTACTCAACCTGCCTGAAAACTACCAGGGGACGCCTATGTTTCGGGATTACTCCGGCGCAGATCTTGCCCTCTATGATGCCTTGTACTATATGGCGCGTAAGAAACCTGCTGGCACAGTGCGCGAGGTGCTGCAGTACAACATGGTTGCGCCCAATGACGGCGTGAAAGTAGAGGTAGATTCCAGCGGGGTGCTGCACGTACAGTTCCAGCAACATGGCAACTGGTGGTGGCGCAGAGGGCTGGGTGCTACGCCGCACCAAATGCCGGAGTACCGCTGCGAACCCAGCGACGGAGCATATCGCCTCTACCTTGATTCCATTCCGCCAGGCAGCTTGTTTCTTTATCAGGTGAGCGGGCGTTGGCACGTCGTGTCGCCAAGCCGTTGAACGAAAGGCAGCATAAATCGCAATAGAATGGAGAGGAGTTATGGGGTAGAGGAGGTCAGTAAAAACTTGGAGGGGTTTCATGAACTAGCTCTATGGGGCTAATTTTCACTCGGTGCTCATTTGACGTTTTCCTGCCCCGGATGACAAATCCGTACCGGATTCCTGGTTTTCAAGCTCTTTCGAGATCCGGTTGCTGCCTTGGAAACCCCTGAAAGGAGACAGCAAGAAAATCATTTTCCTGGATGAACTGCCCTTAGATGAACATCCCTGGCTCCATGTCTATTACTGCCTTGAAGCATTTCTGGAATATCCTGAGCCTGAGCCTTCCACAATTTAATTCTGGCGGTGTGTAGCTCTACGGCTTACCGGATGGTTCATCAACCCATTCGCAGTGCTAGCAGGCTATGTAATCACATTGCCCGCTGCATTCATTGCCAACGCTGCATTGCGCTCTCGGTCTCTCACACGCTAGCCTCATCAGCATGGATAGGTTGTTTGATTGATGTAGAACCAACTGTACTGCCACAGCTTCAATTGCTCTGGGTTGGGGTCGCTCCGCTGCTCGGGCGCGGGACAAATAAAAAATTGCTGCCTTGCTCCTGAATGATAAACAGGCAGAAGTGCTGCCGGGGATCTTTGTACACTGCCCTGAACTGCGCCACGCGCTGCTCCAACACTACTTGACGTGCCACTAACTCCTCCAGTGTGGACGCATATAAGTACCAGCCGGTGGGTTGTAAGTGTGCCAACAATACTCCGATGGGCGCCTCCACACGAGCGGCAACGAAAATGGGATAAGCTGATACTTCGGCATCTAGTATGGTATCGGCGGCTTGCGCCAAGGTAGGGAAAGCCGGCTGCAGTTCTGTTTGTATTTGGAGAAAAAGGTGGCCGTTGGTTTCCATACCTTTATGGTTTGAGCTGTAAAAGCACTACGTTTTCTACGTGGTGGGTGTGAGGGAACATGTCCACCGGGCGAGAACGAAGTACCTGGTAGCGGGCGGAGAGGAGCTGAAGGTCGCGGGCCTGTGTAGCGGGGTTGCAACTCACATACACTATACGCGGGGCGGCCAATTGTAGCAGGATGTGCACTACTTTAGGGTGCATACCGGCGCGGGGCGGGTCGGTGATGAGTACGTCGGGTTTGCCGTGGCAGTTGGCAAAGTCTTCAGTGAGGATATCCTTTACATCGCCGGCGTAAAAGACGCAGTTGTCTATCTGGTTTAGTGCAGCATTGGCGCGAGCATCGTCAATGGCCGCTGCAATCTCTTCAATCCCTACCACCTGGCGGCATTGGTGCGCCAGGTACAGAGCTATGCTGCCGATGCCGGTGTAGAGGTCGTATACGTTTTCATGGCCTTGTAGTTGGGCAAATTCAGCTACTGTGTCAAATAGAGCAGCAGCTTGGTGGCTGTTGGTCTGGAAGAAGGACTTCGGGCCAATGCGAAAGCGCACGTGCCCCAGTTGCTCTTCAATGGCCGGCACACCGTGGTACAGTATCATATCTAGGTCAAACATGTAGTCGTTGACCTTTTGATTGATGCAGTAGTACACGGAGTGGATCTGAGGAAACTCCTCCAGCACGGCATCAAGGTATTTTTTGATTTTGTCGGGCGCAGACTCGCCGAAGCTCCATACGGCCATCACTTGCCCCAAGGTGGTGATGCGCAGCATGAGGTTGCGTACGAAGCCCTGGTTGTCGCGGGCATCCCAGAAGTTGAGCTTCTGGGCTATAGCAATGCGCTTGGCAGCCAGGCGTATGATGTTGGATGGTTCGGGCTGAAGCCAGCAATGCTGAATGTCAATGGCTTTGTCGAAGGCGCCCGACTGGTGAAAGCCTAGTACATCTTCGAGATTGGAGCCCCCCTGGGCAATTTCTGCTTTGGTGAGCCAACGGCGGTTGCAGAAGGAAAACTCTAGCTTATTGCGATAGTAGACTGGCTTGCTCGCCCCCAGAATAGGTAAAAACTCGCCCACCTCTAGCTTGCCAATGCGCAGCAAGGCGTTTTCGGCCATGAGTTGCTTTTGTTGTAATTGGCCAGTGTAGTCCAGATGCTGCCATGAGCAGCCACCGCATTGGTCAAAGTGTTGGCAAAAAGGCTGGATGCGCTGTGGTGAGGGGTTGCGCAAATTATGGATAAAACCTTGGAAGAAGCCTTTTTTCTTGCTGATGACTTGTACATCGGCCACGTCGCCGGGCACTGCGCCTTCTACAAAAAAAACACGCCCCTCGGCATCGCGGCCTACACCCCGGCTCTTCTCGGCAATGCTAGTGATGTGAACGGCTTCGGCTATAAAGTCTTTTTTGGCCATAGAAGTGCAAAAATAGGCACTGACGACCTGATGACAAGCATTAGCACGCGAAAAAGATGGTGTAGCCATTCACTTTCGCCGGGTTATTTTTTTGTTTTCCAGCGATTCTAGCGCTATTTCCCAAAGATCTTCATAAGGGATGATCTCTACATCGTGCGACTGGCCAGCCATCTCAATCGGCATGGAAAGCAGCATTTGGCGGTATTTCTCCGCGTGGCGTATCACCGCAGTCTTGTGGAAGCCTTGCATAGGAATGACCAGCAGCATTTTGATAAAGCAGTTGCTGCGGAAGGTATCATCTCGGCGAAGGTATCTGGAACAATATTTTTCTATAGCCTCTACGCGATCTATGGCAGTATCGTAGCGCTTGGTGCGAATGAGCGTCAATATCTGAAAAATGAGGATGGGAATGTTCATACCGCGTTTGTCGCGCGAGAAGATGGGCATTTCATTGACAAAACGCGCCATGCGAAACCGCGTAAATACAGTATCGTTAGCCTGTAGTTTTATCTTGTCCATTTCGACTAAATAGAAAAGATAGGCCTCTATGATGCGCCATATTTCGCTGACGGCCTGCGGCAATGACCCGAAGCGCCGGTGTGCGGTAGTCTTCAGAAAAATCTGGTACGCCTCCTGGTAGCGTCGGGTGTGCATAGATAGGAAGACTAGCAGCTCCTGATACTTAAACCAGTTAAAGGAGCCTTCGTCCAGCAGGCGCAGACCGCGCTCTGCAGCTGCCTGCCCGCGCTCAAAGTCCTTCAACTGCACATAGCACACCATCTCCTGGTACAGAAATATTTGCAGAGGAATTTTAGCCGGGTATTCTTTACACTCAAAGAAATGTATAGCACGCTCACACACCGATATGGTATTGCGATAGTCGTTGATGCTAGTGTAGATCAAGTTCTCAATCAGCCTACCGCTCAGGTGGAGCCGGTAGGTGTGGTACGATTCTAGTGCAGGGCGGAGCAGTTCGTAATATTCCTTAGCCTTTTCATGTACTTCGCGTTGCGCCATTTTGTTGTTGACAAAACAGCCTACCAGGTCGGTGTACAACGCTTCTGATTGGTTTTCGTAATACAATGTTTTCTCCCAGTGTTCCGCTTGGGTTTTGTATTGTTCGTACTTTCTGGGTACGCCAGCTATGGAGCCATAGTACAGGCGCAAAGTGCGCATTAAGTCCACTACTATTTCAGTAAACTCGAATCGGACAGCTTTCTTCAGCAGTTCCTCTGCCAGGCTTACCACATTAACCCAGGCATTACGTCCCATCAGCAGTTTGATAGCGCCCCACTTCTTGTAGCACTCAAAGTAGGCTTTCTGACGGATATTGTAGGCCGGCAGGCTTAGCTCAACTTGGTATAACTGCTCTATAAGCAATCGGCGGACGCGCTCCTTGAGCGCGTCGAACTCCGAGCGAGCTGCTTCAGAGGGAAATAACCTGGCTGCCAACTCCGCCTCCTTGTGTAGGCCTTCTTGTGCAACTGCCTTGTACAAATTCCACTCCTGAGGATGTTGCACTCGCCAGCGCTCTAGCGCCCCGGAGGCTTTGAGTTTTTTGACTGTTATAATCCCTGTAAGTTCTATAAGCTCTTGCATAAGGTGTTATCCCGCCATTGGAGAGTATGAGTAGCTACTCACACTTTCCAATAGCTCATTACAAAGATAACACTTTATACATTGTGCTCAAAGAGAAATTAAGCACCTGTAATGTCAATAATGATTACATTTCGGGAGTCATTACAGATTGCTTGTGTAGCGGACAAGGATATTTTGTGCGCGGCGGTGTGCTCGCTGCGCAAGTGTGTAACTGTATTCATGACCTGTTATGATTTGTTATAAAAGCTTAGAATTCAATGTAAAACTGTTTTTAGCGAGCAAATCTGGTTGATGGAGCTATCGAACGACATGTCGGTACTGAAGGATTTGGTCATGTCCTTGCTTGCGAAGGTGGAGGCATTGGAATCCGAGAACGCCGCCCTATGGGCGGAGAATGTCAGCCTGCGTTCGCGCCTGAAGTTGAACGGCAAGAACAGTCACAAGCCGCCGTCGTCAGATGGTTTGTCCAAGAAACCGGGCCTTCCCCAAGAGCCGCCCAAAAAGAGCGGTGGCCAGTTGGGGCACAAAGGCAAGACGCTCGAGATGGTGGACAAGGCGGACCACGTTGTAGTGCACCATGCCACATCCTGCCCCTGCTGCCCGAAGGTTTTTTCCACTGCCGACGTGGTTGAAGTGGTTCAAAAGCGCCAGGTGTTCGATACTCCCACACCCAGCATGGAGGTGACGGAGCACCAGTTGGGTGTGGTGGCCTGTTGTGGCAGGCTGCACCGAGGTAGTTTTCCGCCCGAGGTGGGTCAGCCAGTGCAGTACGGTTCCCGGATTAAGGCACTGAGCGTCCTGTTGAACAACGACTACAAACTGCCGCTGGAGAAAATCGAGCAACTATTCGCTGCTCAAGGATTTTCAGGGCCGGGCCGCGCACGACTGCCGGGAGCCTTACTTCGGCTTCAAGCAGTGCCAACATGCCCTGTGCAGCGCCCACCTGCTGCGCGAACTGACCAACCTGATGGAAAATGGCTCCAAATGGGCAATCCAGATGCACCGGTTCCTGCTCGATCTTTATCGTGACAGCCCAAAAGCGACCGCCACCGTGGCCGACAAGCAAAGTTGGGAGCGAGAGTTCCGGCATATCTGCCAGTGGGCCGAACGGGAAGAACCGCCGCCCAAACAGGGCAAGAGAGGCAAGCCCAAGCACTCAAAAGGCCGAAACCTGCTCAACCGCCTGCTCGAACACCAGAGGACGGCTGGCTTGCCTTTGCCTTTGTCGAAGGTGTCCCGTTTTCCAACAATCAGGCCGAGCTGAAAACCAAGCAGAAGGTGGCCACCAACTTCCAGACCTTCAAAGGTGCGCAGCACTATGCGCGCATCCAATCCTTCATCTCAACCTTTCGCAAACATTCAATGAACATTTTCCAGAACCTGATTCATGCTTTTGATAGAAATCCTATCATCTTTCAGGCTGGCTAAGTTTTTGCCGATTTGTTTTAGCGATTCAAAGATATTGGGGTTTTTAGCAAGCGTACCGGACTGAAAAACAAGGGTTTTAAGTTCGTTTTTTTATTATAAAACTCTTTTTTTAATTTTTAAAAAACTGATTATCAGCGATATGAGCTTGTTAAAAAAATATAAGATCATGCCCTGACGCGGTCATTCAGCATGCGGTTAGGGGTCTGGCAAAACAATCGTAAATGTCTTATTTTCAGTTATTAATGCAAGTCAGCTTATTGTTTTGCCTTGCAAAGGCCTTTAAGAAGTTATATCTTCCTCAATGAGATATGTTAGGTCGGCTTTCTTTGCTGGATGGAGATCAACGAGTATAGACCAGGGTCAAGTAGGAGAATCAGAACTTGCCCAACAGGCCAGATGATATGAGGGAGCCTCGTGTTAGTAAGGTAATTGGTGGGCTTGATGACTTCATGTGTTCTTTGCTGCTCTTACTAGAGACTGGTGTGAAAATAGCCCTTCCCCTTTCCTTTTTCTTTATGGAAAAATCTGCATAAGTACAGTGGGTTTGCATGAGATGACCCCGAAGCCTGTGGCACTTTTATCATAGAGGCACATTTTTTTGAAATTTTTTTTGGCCTCTGTAATTGTATTTTTTACACAAAGCGCGTATATTTGCAGTGTGAATTTTGCGAGAGCGCAAAAAAGTAGAACCAACCGTTCGGTTTTTCTGATTTACAAGACAATTGCCTGAAAAGGCTAAAAATAATTTGGTTTTATTTGGTTAGGGCTGAGGTAGTACTCATCGGAGTGCTGCCTCTTTTTTTTGTCAAGTATTCGTATCTTTGTTCTTCAAATGCAAATTGTCATGGCAAAATGGTTCCTATTCGTCTGCTGTGCACTTGGGGTGTGGGGCAGTACCCAAGCTCAGGGCAAACTCTACATCAAGGAAGATCCTCTCATCACTCAGATGATGGACAGATACGTACAGGCGAACAAATCCAGAAAGTTTGTGGACGGCTGGCGGGTGCAAATCATGGCTACCCCTGATCGTCAGAATATGGATCGCCAATTGCAGATCTTCCAATACCGCTATCCTAAGCTCTTTGCTGACTGGGTGCACCACAACCCGTACTACAAGATTCGGGTAGGTGCATTTGCCACCCGCTTAGAGGCGCTGCGGTTGCTGTACTTGCTCAAGCCGGACTACCCGGGCGCTTATCTGCTGGCCGATAAGGAGGTGAAACCCTCTGAATTACTGGGCAACTACTAATACTAGCACATGGCAGGCGCTACGCATTACAGTTGGCGAAACATTGATTGGGTCACTTTCTCTATTTTCTTGGGTTTGCTGGCTATTGGGTGGCTCATGGTGTATGCTGTCAATTACAAAGAGTTAGAAGCCGGGGTTAATTTTTTTAGTTCTACGGCTGGCAAGCAGACGATCTGGCTTTTCATTGCTACTCTGTGCTTTGCCTGTGTCATGGTGATTGACTGGAGGTTTTGGCAAACCTTTAGCCTGCTCATTTACATAGCCTCGCTATTGCTTTTGGCAGGCGTGCTGGTTTTTGGCAGCAATATTAAGGGGGGCACGTCCTGGTACTCCTTTGGCGGATTCACTTTTCAGCCTTCGGAAATCGCTAAGTTTGGTACCTGTTTGGCTTTAGCGGCGTATTTGAGCCAGTACAGCACCAATCTTCGGTTTCGGCAAAGCCAGTTGATTACCTTCGGCATAATTGGAGCACCTATGGGGCTGATTATGTTGCAGCCCGATGCCGGCTCTACTCTTACCTTCCTTTCGTTTTTCATTGTACTGTACCGTGCCGGGCTATCGCCCGCATACTATATCGTGGGGTTCTTCCTGGTGGGGGTGTTGCTGTTCAGCCTATTGTTCAATCCGATCTACATTCCTATAGCCATAGCGCTGTATACACTGTATGTGCTAGTGCAAAACTTTCGGGAGCCAGGGCATTGGCGCTGGGTATTGTATGGGGCAGTTGGCGGTACGGTACTTGCGCTGGTTTTCAAGCAGCTTTGGGTAGCCCTCGCACTGAGCCTGGGGGCGTTTGGCGCAGCCAGTTTCCTGCATTTGGCCAAGTACAATACTCGCCTGGCTGGCATGCTCATCCTGGTGTTGACTATGGGTAGCGGCCTGGCTTTTTCTACTGATTATGCTTTCAACAAAATACTAAAACCTCATCAGCAAGACCGCATCAATGTGTGGCTACACCCAGAGCGCTGCAATGAGCGCGGCTCGCTCTACAACCTGATGCAGAGTAAGATGGCTATTAGTTCGGGCGGTTTTCAGGGCAAGGGTTTCCTGGAGGGCACCATGACCAAAATGAACTATGTACCGGAGCAAAGCACCGATTTTATCTTTTGCACTATCGGTGAGGAGCAGGGTTTTGTGGGCAGCGCTACGGTTATCGGGCTTTTTCTGGCACTGCTGCTGCGCATTTTGACCTTGGCCGAACGACAGCGCTCGCTGTTTAGCCGGTACTATGCTTATGGCGTTGCGGGCTTGCTGTTTATTCACTTCTTCGTCAATATTGGCATGACTATGGGCCTGCTGCCCATCATTGGCATTCCTTTGCCACTCATTAGCAAGGGCGGCTCAGCGCTGCTGGGATTCACTCTGCTGATTGCCTTATTGCTCAAGTTAGACTCCAATCGCTACAGTCTTTAAAAACGCCTTCTGTTTTGTTTACTTTCCAACTGCAATACACCGATGCACACTCCAAGGCCAGGACAGGGCTGATACGCACGGCGCATGGAGTCATTGCCACCCCTATTTTTATGCCGGTGGGCACGGTAGGCACAGTAAAAGCTGTGCATCAACACGAACTACGCGACACCATCCACGCGCAGATCATCCTGGGCAACACCTACCACCTGTTTTTGCGCCCAGGGCTGGAGGTGCTGCGCGAAGCCGGAGGCCTTCATCGCTTCATTGGCTGGGAGCGCCCTATGCTCACTGATAGCGGCGGCTACCAGGTGTATAGCCTGAGTGGTACGCGCAAGATTGCCGAACAGGGCGTAACCTTCACCTCCCATATTGACGGCTCTAAGCACGTATTCACCCCAGAAAACGTGATGGATGTGCAGCGCGTTATCGGCGCCGATATCATCATGGCCTTTGACGAATGCCCTCCTTACCCTTGCGACTACGCCTACGCCCGCCGCTCTATGGACATGACGCACCGCTGGCTTCAAAGGTGCATTGAGCGCTTCAAGGCCACCAAAGGGCTATATGGCTATGAGCAGACGCTCTTCCCCATTGTACAGGGCAGTACCTACGAAGACCTGCGCAAGGCTTCTGCCGAAACGGTAGCAGCAGCCGACATGCCCGGCAATGCCATTGGCGGCCTCAGCGTAGGCGAGCCAGAGGACGAACTCTACCGCTTCACTGAATTGGTGTGCGATATCTTACCCCAGGACAAGCCCCGTTACCTAATGGGGGTAGGTACGCCAGTGAACATCCTGGAGGCCATAGCCCTGGGCGTGGACATGTTTGACTGCGTACTGCCCACCCGCAACGCCCGCCACGGCATGTTGTACACCACCGAGGGGGTTATCAACATCAAAAACGAAAAATGGAAAAACGATCACAGCCCCATTGACGAGCATAGCACCAGCCCAACGAGCCGTGCGCATTCCAAAGCATACCTGCGGCATCTAATTTACAACCAGGAAATACTGGGTGCACAGATTGCTTCCCTGCATAACCTCTGTTTTTTTCTTTGGCTAGTGGGCGAGGCCCGTAAACAGATTGAAGCTGGGCAATATCTGACCTGGAAAAATCAAATGGTAGCTAAGCTTAGCCAACGCCTGTAAGTGTGGCTAATATCGCGCATTGCCTTTGAGGCGTTGGCTGAACAGCCATTTGAGCAAGTCAGGCTCGGCAAAGGCTGGCGTCCAACTGTCGTGATTCACATTGGCATACTCCGTGTAGCGCACTCGGCCTCCGGCAGCCCGTATGGCTTGTACCATTTTGCGAGACAAAGCTACTGGTACTACTGCATCGGCATCGCCGTGAAACACCCACAAGGCCGTATGGCGCGCATATAGCGGCACTGCCAGGGCATTGCCGCCGCCGCAAATGGGTATAGCTGCTGCAAAGCGATGCGGCTGGCGTGCCAGCAATTCAAATGTACCCATACCACCCATAGACAAACCGGCTACATACAGGCGTCGAGCATCCACTCGCTCTTGCTGCACCAGAGCATCCAGCCACTCCAGAAGCAGGGCCATAGGCGCTCCTGGGGTCTCCCAAAGCGGGAAGTCCCAGTGTTGGCGCTGTGGCTCCCGTACTACGCTGGCCCAATACTGGTCTTTGGGGCACTGCGGAAAAACCACAATGGCAGGATATTTGGCGCGCACGTCGGGGCGAATAAATAGACTAGCGCCATGCGTGAGTTGCAGGGCATTGTCGCGGCCACGCTCGCCAGCCCCGTGTAAGAACAGCAGCAGGGGGTAGCGCTTGCCAGAGGCATAGTTTTTCGGCAGTAGAATGCGATAAGGTAGCGTGTCGCCGGTAGCCCCTACAAAATGACGGTACTGATATAAGGATAGGTCTTGAGCTGCTGACCAAGGCAAGCTTGCGGACCACAGCGTCAATAAAAGCAAGATAAAGCGCAGCATAAGGTGTGATGTTTGGATGGCTATGAATCAAAATCAAGAACAATAATAGCGGGTTCAAATGTAAAATACACTCAATAAAATCTTGCCCCCGACGGCCGCCAATGACTGTGGCAGTAAACCACCAGGCACGGATTGCTGTTGGTAAACGTTCGTAGCAAGGTGCTTGAGGCAAAATACCTTTGGCTCGTGCTGCACTTGCATCAAACCCAAACGCAAGCCGATGAAAAAAATCATACTGCCGCCGCCACATGCCTGGCCAGAGCTGGCGCAAAGACCCACAAAAGAGCCGGCTCAACTCGAGGCACTGGTCAAGGAGGTATTCAACGCCGTAGCTGAGCAGAGCGATGCTGCCGTGAAGGATTATACTGCTCGGTTTGACTGTACGGTGCTGAACGATCTGGCGATACCAGCCGGCGCCATCCAGGCTGCTGCGCGGCAAATCTCTCCTACCTTGCAAGAGGCTATGGCCGTAGCCGCGCACAACATAGAGGTATTTCATACTATGCAGCGCGAAGTTCCCTGTGTAATTGAAACCAGCCCAGGTGTGCGCTGCTGGCGCGAGAGCCGCCCTCTGGAGTGTGTAGGTATTTACATCCCGGGTGGTTCGGCGCCGCTTTTTTCAACAGTACTGATGCTGGGTATTCCGGCACGGCTGGCTGGCTGCCGGCAGATCGTGCTGTGCACGCCGCCCAATACCGAAGGCAAGGTGCATCCGGCCATCTTGTACGCCGCTAGCATTACCGGTGTCACCGCTGTATTTAGAGTGGGAGGCATCCAGGCCATTGCTGCCATGAGCATCGGTACGTCGAGTATTCCCAAAGTGGACAAAATCTTTGGCCCTGGCAACCAGTACGTCACAGCAGCCAAACAATACGCCCAGCGCCTGGGG
The DNA here is from genome assembly GCA_938015595.1 of uncultured Saprospiraceae bacterium. Taxonomy (GTDB): domain Bacteria; phylum Bacteroidota; class Bacteroidia; order Chitinophagales; family Saprospiraceae; genus UBA2329. The sequence continues at coordinate 273,336 of CALLPI010000004.1, forward strand.
ACGGCCATTGACATGCCGGCTGGCCCCAGCGAGGTGCTTATCATTGCCGACCACACCGCCCGACCAGACTTTGTGGCAGCTGACTTGCTCTCACAGGCCGAACACGGCCCTGATAGCCAGGTTGTACTACTCTCGCCCGACGAAGCCCTGGTACAGCACACCTTGCTGGAAATAGACCGCCAACTGCAAACTCTTCCCCGGCAAGACATTGCCCGGCAGGCTCTGGCGCACAGTCGTGCCATTGTATTGCCCGATATGGAGGCCTGTATGGCCTTCAGCAACTTGTATGCACCCGAGCACCTGATCATTGCTGCTGAGCAAGCTGCCAGGTATGCGCCCCTGGTGCAGCACGCCGGCTCGGTATTCCTGGGGCATTACAGTTGCGAAAGCGCCGGAGATTATGCCTCTGGCACCAATCACACCCTACCTACCAACGGCTTTGCCCGGCAATACAGCGGCGTATCGCTGGATAGTTTTGTCAAAAAAATCACTTTCCAGGAAATCAGCCGCGAAGGCATTCAACGTATCGGGCCAGCCATACAAGCCATGGCCAAAGCTGAAGCCCTGGAAGCCCATCGTAGGGCCGTGGCAGTACGCCTGGCAGATGCTTAACTTTGCTTGATCGAATCTATGATTGCCATTGTAAAATACAATGCCGGCAACATCCGCTCCGTGGAAAATGCCCTGCAACGGCTAGGGCAGGATTGCCTCATAACCGATATACCGGAGCAAATTTTGCGCGCCGACAAAGTCATCTTTCCAGGAGTGGGCGAAGCTGGCTCCGCCATGGCTCACCTACGCGAAAGAGGGTTGGATCAACTCATCTGCACGCTGGCTCAACCCGTGTTGGGTATATGCTTGGGCTTACAGCTTCTGTGCCGCCACTCCGAAGAGTCCAACACGCCCTGCCTCGGTATTTTTGATGCACAAGTACGCCGGTTTCCACCACTGGACAAAGTGCCCCATGTGGGCTGGGACAACTTCAGCCACTGCAGTGGGCCGCTTTTTATGGGGGTTCATCCTTCGGAGGATGTGTACTACGTGCACAGCTACTATGCCGACTTGTGCCCGCATACCGTTGCCGTGTGCGATTATATTTTACCTTTCAGCGCGGCGCTGCAACGAGACAACTTTTTTGGCGTGCAATTTCACCCTGAAAAATCAGCCGATACCGGCGAGAAAATACTGCAAAACTTCCTGGCTTTATGAGAATCATTCCAGCCATTGACCTCATCGGCGGCAAATGCGTGCGTCTTACCCAGGGCAATTACCAAACCGAAATTGTGTATAACGAGCATCCTTTGGAGGTGGCGCGCGCTTTCGAAGACGCCGGCCTGCAATATCTTCACTTGGTGGACTTGGACGGCGCCAAGTCGGGGAGGGTAGTTCACTATAACATCCTCGAACAACTGGCCTCTAAAACCAGCCTGCACATTGACTTTGGCGGCGGCTTGCGCTCCGATGAAGACCTGCGCATCGCTTTTGAGAGCGGCGCCCAGCAAGTCAATATCGGTAGCATAGCCGCTCAGCAGCCGACGACATTCCTGGCATGGCTAACCCGGTACGGCCCCGAACGCATCATCTTGAGCGCTGATGCTCAAGAGCACAAGATTGCCACTAATGGCTGGACACAGGGCACTTCGCATAAAGTAGTGGATTTCATTCATGACTACGCTGCCCGTGGGGTGGTTTACGTAGCCTGCACTGATGTATCGAAAGACGGCACCCTTGAAGGTCCTGCCTTGGAACTGTATCGGGATATACTGGCCAAAACCCGCGTTAAACTTATTGCCTCCGGCGGCATTGCCTGCCTTAACCACCTCGAGCAACTGCGCGATGCCGGCTGCGAGGGCGCCATCATTGGCAAAGCCATCTACGAAGGCCGTATCACCCTCAAAGACTTGGCCAGGCTATGCTGAAGAAACGAATCATCCCCTGCCTGGACATCCGCGATGGCCGCACCGTCAAAGGCGTACAATTCATCAACCTACGCGATGCCGGCGATGCTGTAGAGCTAGCCCGCGCGTATGCCCAACAAGGAGCTGACGAACTGGTGTTTCTCGACATCACTGCCACCGTAGAGCAACGCAGCGCACTCATACATTTAGTAGAAAAAGTAGCAGCAGCCATTCACATCCCCTTTACTGTGGGCGGCGGCATCAACTCGGTAGCAGATGCGTCTGCGCTTATTCAGGCCGGCGCCGATAAGGTAAGCATCAACTCTGCTGCACTGAAAAATCCTCCGCTCATCAGAGAGTTGGCTAATACTTTTGGTAGCCAGTGCATTGTGCTGGCTATTGACGCTCGCCGAGAAACCGACGGCTGGAGGGTGTATGTACACGGCGGGCGCACACCTACGTCGCGCTCTGCCTTAGATTGGGCAAAAGAAGCTGAACAACTTGGCGCCGGCGAAATCCTCCTGACCAGTATGAATCACGACGGTGCCAAAACAGGCTTTGCCCTCGACCTCATCCGCGAAATAGCCGCTGCTGTGCAAATTCCCGTCATTGCCTCTGGTGGCGCTGGTCAATTGGTGCACTTTGAGGAAATCTTCACCCACACGCAAGCCAGTGCAGCGCTGGCTGCCGGTATCTTTCACTTCGGAGAGATTTCCATCCCCGAGGTCAAACAATTTCTGAAAAACCGTCAAATCCCCGTGCGATGAATCTCGACTTTGGCAAAAGTGACGGCCTTGTGCCTGTCGTCATTCAGCACTGCGACAGCCTGCAAGTGCTCATGCTCGGCTACATGAATGCCGAAGCCCTTGAAAAAACACAGCGCGAAGGCGTGGTCACCTTCTTCAGCCGCAGCAAAAACCGGCTATGGACCAAAGGGGAGACCTCCGGACACTTTCTTCATGTGCAAAGCATCCAGAAAGACTGCGATGCGGATGCACTCCTCATTCAAGTGCGCCCGCGAGGTCCTGTGTGTCATACGGGCACGGCCTCGTGCTTTGGCGAGCAGTCTGCCAAAGGCTTCTTGTACAAGTTGGAGCAAACCATTGCCGAGCGCCTGGCTGAAAACAGCAACACCTCCTACACTGCCCGATTGGCTCAGCTCGGCATCAACAGGGTAGCCCAAAAGGTAGGCGAAGAAGCCGTAGAGCTCATCCTCGAAGCCAAAGACGACCACCCGGAGCTATTCAAGAATGAAGCCGCCGATCTACTCTATCACTTGCTGGTGCTCTTGCGCGTCAAAGGCGTAACATTGGAAGAAGTAGAAGTCGTATTGCGAAGCCGCGCCAAAGAATAACCGAGAGAGACCTGCTGGCCTAAAAATCAAGCCCCATGGCTAGGTATAGCTTGGGCTTTTGCACCTGGCGGGTTTCAATACCCCAAGCATAGTCTGCGCGGATGAAGTACCCAAAAAGCATGGTGCGTATGCCCATACCGTAGCCGGCCACTACAGGCTCGCGGAAGTAGTTGAGCTTGACGGTCACCCGATCGCCGTTGGTAATGATGCTGGAGTTGAGCGGGTTGTCGGTACTAAAAGGGCTTGGGCCTTCCCAGGCCGTGCCAGCGTCCAGGAAGCCCAACACCTGGAAGTTGCGCAAAAAGTTAGAACTTACCCGTCGAGAAATCATGCGAAACACCGGCACGCGTAGTTCAGCATTGAGGACCGCGTAGGAGTTGCCATTGCGGATGTTGATATCAAACCCCCTCATAGGTGCAGCCAGCGCCTGAAAAGCAAAAGCTGCGGAGGGGTCAGCAATGGGTACGTTGTTGTCAAAGCTTGGGAACACCCAGTTGTCCACACCACCCAGGTAGTAAAGAAACTTTTGCGAGCCAAAAGAAGTAGCCCCTGCCGCCCGCATGGCCAGTATGGGGTACTTGCCCAGGCGCAGGTAGTGGCGTGCGTCAAAGCCCAGCACACCTAGGAAGCCTTTGTCAAAGTCTAGCGAGACACCATTAGACACCTGCAGGTTGAATGCCTTGTAAAAGTCAGCATACACCTTGTAGCGCGTGCCATTTTTGATGTTGGTAGCTACGTCCATAGTATTGTCGAAGACGTATTCCAGTTTAAGCCCGACGCGCTGCTCGCTGCGGGAGGGCGTATTGAGGCTGGGTAAATCAGTGGCCAGTTGGGTGAGGCGGTCGCGGCGCAGGGTAGCCGTAGAGCGCACGCTGCGAAATACATCAAAAGGATAGGAAAGCCCGTATTGCCCCAGCACTGTGTTGAGTTCTCTGCGGTTAAGGCTGAAAGAACCCTCGGATGAGAAGCGGTTGTTGCGGCGATAGACGGAGAAGCGCTGGTCGAGGCGGCGCTTTTTGTTGTGCCAAGTAATGAAATATTCCGAACCGTTGAATGTAGTAGGCAAGCGCATGCCGGCCTCGAGTTCGTAGTCTTCGAAGATGTCTTTAAAATCAGCTTTGAGCAAAATGCCTGGCGCAGGGTAGGTGAAGCGCTGCGGGTTGAGCGAAAAACTCTCCAGCCCTTCAAACAGGATGCTGTTGTCCAGTTGAGTAGTGACGTAGTTGGTGCGAAACTGCAAGCGGGAAGGAACAATCAGCCCTGGGCGAAAGCGATGCATATCTCGCTGCACAGACGGTATCTTGAGCGCTGATACCATTGGCTCAGGTACGAAAAACCGGATGTCGGGAGGGGTGTTTTCTTCCTTTTGCAGTACAGTGACGGCAGGCTTTTCTGCGGGGTCAAATTCGCTTTGGAACAGATAGTTGCCTATGTCTATTTTGCCGGTGTCGCGCACGGGCGGGGCAGGCGCTGGGGCGGGTAGTGCTGGGGGCAAGGCGGCCGGCGGCTCAGTCTTTTGCATAAGTTTGGCTTCTACAGGATTGTTTCTCTGGCGAAATTGCGTAGGCTGGGGAGCTGCCGCAGAGTCTGCCGTCACGTCTCGCACCAGGATGTGGTGCCTGCCTTGCCGCACAAGCAATTCGGCTATTCGGCCAGCGCGCACCGAAGCATGCTGGCGTAGGATGCTTCGGTCAAAGTTAGTATTAGCGTGTGTTATTGCCCTTTGCTTGATGACTGGCCGGATAATGATGGAATCAATCTGTGTGGAGTCTATGGCGGTCAAGGAAGAATCGGCGTGTAGGATGATTTCTGAACCGTCTTTGAGTTGCACAATCTGGTCGTAGTGATGAATGTATTCCTCCAGATAGCCAACTTCCCGGTTGAATATGCCAGAACTGGTGCTGAGATAGGCAAAGCGCGCAGAGTCCAGGGCTATGGGATTGCGTTCGTCGGCATAGGGTGTATGAGTAACGCGTACCAGCTCGTTGGAGCGGCGGTCGAGGTCATAAAAGAAGATGTCAAAATGCCCTAAGGGGAGCAAGGAGTCTAGTCGCACCGGCATCATGATGGAGTCTGGGCGGTTGGAGGCGAAAAGAATACCGCGCTGGTTGCCCAGGCGCACAAAACTGGCGTCCAGGTCATCGAAAATATCATTGGTCAGGCGCTCTGACTGCGTGGTCGGAATATGGTATTGAAAAATATCGGTAAAGCCGCGCACTGTAGCCGAAAATACCAAGTGGTTGGGCGAGCTGTAGTCCATGCTATGGATGCGGTTGTAGGGGGTAGTAATAGCATTGGACTCGCTTTTCCTGGTGTCTAGGTTTATCCTTTGTAGGCGGATGACGTCTTGGCGCTCGTACAAGACGGCCACCTCCTTGCCGTTGGGGTTCCAGGCTATGTGGGGGTAGTTGTAGTCGGTAGCCTGAAAGGCATTGCGCATGCCGAAGCGCAGCAGGCGGGTACGCTCCGTGCTGCGGGCCTCCTGCAGCCATACCGTAAAACGCCCCAATTCGTTGGTTACATATACTACACTGCGTCCATTAGGGCTAATGCTCAGGTGCGTGATGGGCAGGTTGCGGCGGTTTTTGATTTTCATGGCGCGCTGCATGGGCGTGGCGCGCCCCTCTGCTTCTTGGGCGTAGCGCCGGCGGAAGTAGAGTTCCCATACCTCTAGTACGTTTTTGTATGGGCTGCCCAGTACATAGAGAAAGCCGCTCTCCACGCTGCGATTGATACGCGTGAGGTAGAGTAGATTGGATACGGCGTTGAGACCAAAATTATCGCTGATATAGTACCAGAGGGCATGGCCAGCCAAGCGAGGATTTTCGGCGGCAAAACGATCAAAACCAGGGAAGTTCTCACGCAGGATGGCGTCGCGCAGTTCATTGTCGCATTCCACGCTCCAGGGTTGGCCGGCATAGGCTACCAGCCCCTGCTTAAACCATTCCGGCAAGCTGAGCATGACAGCGTTCTGTACAATTTCCTGCAGATTGGAGCCAAAGAGCATGGCGTCCACAAAGACAGAAGCAATGCCTTCCCTGATTTGTCGGCGCAGATGGTTATGATTACCGTCGAAATACACAAAGATTTTGTTGCCTACGATTTTGGTTTGCCCACCGGTATTGGTGAATGCCTCCTCGCTGCCTACATTGCTCTGCTTGATGTCGGTCAGGTCAATATAGACAATGAGTTGGAGTTTATTGTTAATGCGGTGCTCCATCAGGGCTTGTACGGCGCGGTATTCCTGTTCGGCTATCTGTACGGCTGCCTGGCCGATGTTGCGCCCATCACCGTACCAGTAGGTGATGAAGTGCTCGCTTTCATACTCGCTCCACTCGTCAAAGTCGCGGTGATACTGCACGCGATTTTTACCAAAAGTTATCTGCGCGCCTTGCGCAAATACCTGTAGACTGCCAAGCAGTAGAAGCAAAGGGACGAGCAAAACAGCAGGGCGCGTCATAGTACAAGGCGATTTACGTTGGTCTGATTTATTTTGGAGGCATTAAGTTAAACGATTTATTCGTTACTCTCCTATATTTTATACCTCGGCTTGCCAAGGCTTGTGCACAACACGTGTAAATTATGCACAAGACTTGCGCACTGCTCAGTATAACAAAAAAATACCCTCCCAGATTGTTGTGTTTGCCAAACAACGGGAAGATGCCTTCAGGAGAATTCGCAGCAATGCAGCCTTTTCCAGGCTCACTTCCGTGTCTATGTATAAGGAGACTTTTAGTTATCCACCCGGAACGACACGTTGCAGATAACGCCGTAGGTAGTCACTTTTCCGTCCTTTACATGCGCCTTAATGTCTTTGACATACACGGAGTCCACATTGCGCACCGTTTTGGAGACTTCGGTTACCGCTTTTTGGATAGCGTCTTCAATACCAATTTCAGAAGCGGCAATGACTTCAATTACTTTTACAATCATGATACGAAGTTTTCGTATGGTTAAGAAAATGACACAATGGCATGCGAAACTCGCTGCCGTGAAACGTGGGGCATAATTACGAAAAATTCATGTGAATCTCCAAAAAAAGCCGGTTTAAGACATCCTGAGAGCGCTTACGTCCGTTGCGCCGGGCACTTCTTGCAGCGCTTGCCCTTCTTAAATTTCTTGCAGCACTTTTTCTTTCTGCAGAGTCGTTGGGGGTACTCCGTGCAAGGTGAGGCAGGTTTGTGGCCTTCCGGTAGGAGTTCTTCCTTTATAAATGGACAAAAAGCAGGCACAACGATAGAGTATTTACAGTGAAAGATACGGCAAAAGAGATGACCGCCGCAGTAGGTGTCGCGGTCATCTCCTTTGTTACAGGAGGTTTACCTGCCTCCTCCTGCTGGGGTTTCCAGCAATTTGAAGAACTGGTCGAGCTTGGGCTTGAGCACAATTTCGGTACGGCGGTTGATGCTGCGCCCATCGGCAGTGCTGTTACTGGCCTTGGGTATGAATTCTGAACGCCCAGCGGCCGTGAGGCGTTCGGGTGCTACGTTGTACTTACTCTGTAGCATACGAGTGACTGCCGTGGCACGGCGTACGCTCAAATCCCAGTTATCGGCTATGCAGGCCGTATTGATGGGTACGTTGTCGGTATGGCCTTCTACCATGACCTCAAAGTCTTTATAGTCATTGATGATACGGGCTACTTTGCCCAATACGACTTCGGCGCGTGGACTGATGTCAGAGCTGCCGGAGCGGAAGAGGAGTTTGTCTGCGATAGATATATATACCACGCTGCCACGCACTTCCACCTGGATGTCAGAGTCGTTTACATCAGCCAAGGAACGCTTGAGATTCATGACCAAAGCGAGGTTGAGCGAGTCTCTGGCCTGAATGCTGGAGGTGAGTTCCTGGATGTATTTGGTTTGTGCATTGATGGATTCCAAGGATTTCTTGATGCTTTCGGCGCCTTCCTTGCTGATGACGGAGAGATCGGCCATGCGGTCTAGCAGGCTGGTGTTGGTGCGCTGTAGGTTTTCCACCTGGGTTTCCAGTTGCTGAATCATGCGGTTTTTGGCTTCGATTTCGCTTGTGCGGGCGCCGATTTCCTGGTCGCGGCGGCGCAGTTCGTCCTGGTAGTTGCGCGAAGCAGCGAGGCATTCGTCCAGGCGAGCTTTGGTTTCTTCGTATGTTAGGCGCATGCGCTCCTGGCTGTTTTGAAGTTCTACATATTTTTTCTTGGCTACACACGAGGGCAAAGCAATGATAGCACTCAATAGCAAAAGGCTCCATGCGATGTGTCTCATAAGCAGTGTTTTTAGGTTGATGGATGAATGAATTCTGCCATTGGAACGACGCCAGAGGAATATTCGTTCGCACAGGAAGGAATAATTTGCGCTTTTTCAAAACACCCACACGGTGCCCAGCGAGACATTGCGCCCCATGTCGTCAGCAAAGTAGCGCTGGCGGTTTAGGTAGTCGCGGTAGGCTACGTTGAGCAGGTTGTCGGCTTTGACATAGACGTTCCAATGCGAATGGCTCAGGTGTCGGCGTGCGGAGATTTTCATCCCTAGCAGGTTGTAGCTAGGCGGTGGCGGGGCAAAGTCCTGCTCGGGTAGCAGGCGATGTTGGCGAAATACGTAACGGCTGAACAGTTCTACCTCGAGTTGCTCCAGGAAGCCAAGGCGAGGTACTTCGTAGGCAATGGAGCCAAATAAGTTGTTAGGGGGCATAAATACGAGGGGCTGGTTGTGTATTACATCCTGGCCGTAAATGAAGCTGTATTTCACTTGCAACTGGAATCGCTCTGAAGCCCGCCAGGCGGTGGAGGCGTCGCACCCCAGAATGAGGGCGTCCGTCTGCTCATACTGAAATACGGGGAACGCCCCCCTGATGGTAAGCCGGATTTCGTCTTGCGGTGCCAGATAGATATAGCTGGCCACGCGCTGGGCATATCCAAGCGCCTCAAAGAACAGTTTTTTGCGCAGATGCCCTTCTACGGAGATCACATTCTTGAGCGAGAACTCCGGTTTCAGCCCTGGGTAGCCTTCTTCAATGCCACTTACACCCTGGTGTAAGCCATTACTATACAGTTCGTTGATGGCGGGGTTTCGGCTGGCAAAGCCGGTGTTCCAGCCTAGTTTGAAAGCTTCGGAGAAGTGATGATTCCAGCCCAGCGAAGCGCTGAAGTTGTGAAAGCGGTTGTAGTAGCGCAGGATTTCTCTGGGCAGGGTGAAGGAAATGGCAGCTACATTTTGGAGGATGAAATCGTAGCGGGCACCCAGCTCCCACAAGGAGTGCTTGTGTTGCTTCTGCCACAGAGCGAAGGCGCCGGCTTGGGCAGAGAAGTAGTCAGGGATGAGAGGCAAGATACCGGTCTCGGGGTTGTTGGCGTTGTCGGTGAAGATCAGTTGCAGGCCTGTACGGAGGTGCTGTCCCTTGCCCAGTCGGGTATCGTATTCTGCATTGGCCCAGTGGCTGAGTTGCCAAAGGCTGAGAGCAGGTCTGTCAGAGCGTCCGCCGCGGCGTACATCAAACTCCTTGCGGTTGTTGATCTGGCTGGCGTAGTTGAAGTCCAGGTAGCGGCCATCTTGCAGGGTGATGCGATTGCGCCATTTGAGCAAATGGTGACTGACCTGCTGGCGCGGTGCTTCGATGCGCGCCGAGAAGTTGGGTTCGGTGAAGAAAGGTTCTTTTCGCTGGAGGGCTTCTTCAAGGTCAGTGAGGTTGCCGATGTGCGCTCCGCGCAAGACGCCCAACTTTGTATTGAAAGAACTGAAATAGAGGCTACTATGCCAACGGTTGGAGAAGTCTTTTTCAAGTTGTAGTGCCAAGTTGACTTCCTCAGCGCCAGTGTTGCGCAGCCAGTAGCGAGCGCTTTGGCGGTCGCCATTTTTTTTAAGCGTAGTACTCAGCCGCCAGGCTAGCGCCTTTTGGTGCTGTTGTACTTGCGCATGTAGGCCTAGGCCCCTGCCATTGCTCTCGCCGTAGGCCGTCACGCGCCCATGTAAGTGAGGCTCGCGAGCTATTCTACTGCTTTCTACCGATATGACGCTGCCTAGTGCGCCGCCTGGGTGTGCTATGGCACCTACGCCTTTGATTACGCTGATTTTTTGGGCGGCCAAAGGATCTATTTCGGGGCTGTGGTCGTTGCCCCATTGCTGACCGCTCTGGGGTATACCATTGTTGAGTATTAGCAGGCGATTGCCATACAGGCCATGCACTACCGGTTTAGCTATGCCATAGCCACTGCGCAATACGCTGACCCCAGTAATAGCCTCCAACATGTTGGCCAGGGTGAGCTGGGCATTTTCAGTAATTTTTTGTTCGCTGAGCAGCTGGAGTTTTTGCGTGGTGGTCGGGCCTGCACTCCCTTTGACCACCACGCCCTCCAGTACTTTGCTGTAGTGATCAAGAGCCACAAGCAAAGCAGTATCCTTCTGAAGTGCAATGAGCAGGCGCAGCGTCTCACAACCAATGTGACTAACGCGCAAGTGGTACTGCCCGGGACAAATACCACTCAGCTGAAACCTACCCATGCTATCACTTACAGCGCCGATCTGGGTTTCTTCCAGCCAGATGTTGGCATCCGCAATGGGCAAGCCTGTGCGTACATCCTGCACTCGGCCGCGCACATGGATGTGGCAGGGCTGGCCAGACGCCGCCAGCAAAGACAAACATAGCAAAAGCGTGAGTAGTGCTGCGTAAACAGTCTTACTGCACATTAATATCAAACGTGGTCTCGATGTCAGTTTCGCCGCCAGCATTGGCTATATTACCCTGGGCTACTCCGGCAGCAGCTTTGTTAGGATTGTGACGCAGCGTAATGGTCAGGTTGCCGGAGCCTCTGGCGCCGGTGCTCAACTGCGTTGACAAGCCTATTGGGCGGCCGTCGGCGTCGGTGTCGGTATAAGTAATAGTCATTCCACTTACGGTGCTGCGGAAGAATAACTGGTGCGCTTTGCCCTCGGCGCGTACTTCGGCCGTGATGTCTTCAGCAGGGGTTTTTGATTCATTCAGCAATACAATCGTACCGTTGTAGGTAGTGTTAGCCGTCAGATTGCCAGTGGTGATGACAGGCGGGTTGCCGCCGTCGCCATCCAGGTCGCGGTAGCTCAGCACTACGGGGGCGCCACCTGCTGTGGGGGTAAGGGTGTAGATCAGCGTAGTGATCAGCTCTTCTTCATTAGGCAGTTCAGGGTCTCGATTGCAAGAAGTCGTAAGGATAAGCACGGTTGCCAGTGAGGCTATCAACCATGATGCAAGGAAAAATCTTTTCATGCGGATGAAGCTTTTGATGAGTAATTTTAGCAGATAAACGGATAAAATGCAATAATGTTGCATTTTGGGCGAGGTTTTTTCGTCTTCCCCCTCTTGCGCTGTATCCAAAAAAAGTACAATTTGCGCCCCGAAAGAAAGACTATCAGCCGTCTGACGCACTGGTCCAAAAGCCGATTGTGCCGGTAAAGCAGCCTCAAAACTGGCTGTAGAAGCAGGCCACTGCAACTTCTCCTTGCTCTGGGTTTATGCTCATTGGATTACTATCTGCTTATGCTCGCAGCAGCAGAGCCCTTTGGGTATTGCGGCTGTTTAGCTTGTGTGTTTTGCATTGATAACCAGATACTTGTAATCCTTTAAATCTCATGAATAAATACTGTACGCTCATTCTCCTACTGTTTTTTAGCCTGGCATCTGGCCTGCTCGTAGCCCAAACGCCTCAGGCCTTCAGCTACCAGGCAGTAGCTACTGACAGCCGAGGCAAGGAGCTCGTCAATCGCAGCATCGGCATACGAGCCAGTATCCTGCGCAGCAGCCCTTCTGGTCAGGCAGTGTGGGTAGAAACACACCAGGTTGTTACCGATGACTTCGGTCTTTTTACTATTCCTGTGGGGCAAGGCGCACCTCAACCTGGTGCCAGCCCCAACTTTAGCGCGATTGACTGGAGTGCAGGACCTTATTTTCTGCGTATTGACATGGACGCTGACGGCGGCAGCAATTATGCTTTTGTAGGCGCTACCCAGTTGCTATCCGTGCCTTATGCCTTGTACAGCGAAAATGCTGCCAAGGCCGCCCGCGCTGAACAAGCCGATGGCGCCCTCTTGGCTCAGCGCGCTACCCTGGCCGACAGTGCCGCCGTAGCCCAGCAGGCTGTACGCGCCGCTTTAGCCGACAGTGCCGCCTTGGCCCAATTGGCCCGACGTAGCCTCCTGGCTGATAGTGCCACCTCTAGCGCTTTGGCGGCCCACGCCCTGCTGGCTGACAGTACCTCCATTTCTGCCCGTGCGCTCCGCTCTACATTGGCCGACAGCGCCTTTGTTGCTGCGTTGGCGCATCGCGCCCTGTATGCCGACTATGCAGACTCTACCCGCATGGCGGCACAAGCCATGCAGGCAAATGGCGCCTTGGTAGCCGGATACGCTGATGTGGCTGGTACGGCCGCTACTACCAACTTTGCCAATAGTGCTGGCACAGCCCAGTACGCCCAGTTTGCTGGCTCGGCCGTAGATGACTTCGACCGCGACCCGGCCAACGAATTGCAAACCCTATCCATCAATCGTGATACCATCCGCATTTCCAATGGTAATGTTATAGCCCTCACTTCCGTCAGCCCCTTCCATGCCCCGGGCGCTACCCTTGACTTTCCCGAAGGCACTGATCACGCTTTTTTTCTCTACATCTTCAACAGTTACACCGTGCCTGCCGGGAGAAATTTTTACATCACTGCCGCCCAGAGCGAAATTCGTCTGCCCAATGTGGGTAATGCTCTGGGCCGGCACTTCACCACCCCTTCGCTGCCGTTGATACCTGCTGGCACAACTGTGTCGAACTGCCGCTGCACCGGATTTCTGGTCAACCAGACTTCACAGATCAATCCAGTAGTAATTGTGCTCCAGCCCAATAATGGCAACTCCTACCAAGTGCCCAACGGCCGCTATCTCGTCATTAAAAGCGGCGTGACAGCCGCTATGCCCATCTCCTTTGACGGTACGGTCATTGACTTTTTCAGTAGTACTATCAAGGCCATGATTGCTCCCTCTGGCGTGACGCTGCGCAACCCCAATACAGAAGAGATCATCCTGACTGGCTATTTGAAAAACAACCAATGAATCTGGCCATGCGCAACTTGTCTGCCATACGATGCGGGCTGCTATTGGCCGGAGCACTGCTCTGCCAGGCTGCCCTGTACAGCCAGGGTATTCGCAGAGGGGTGGTTTGCAGCACTGGTACTTCGGGTGCCAATACGGCTGGATACCGCCTGTATGCCACTGCCGCTCAGCCACCTAATGCCGGCACAGTAGGGAATACTGCCTATTTTCTACGACAGGGCTTCCAGCAGCCTACTACTTGTGCAGGTGCACCGCAAGCTCGATTTGAGGTGCTGCCTCAAGGTTCGGACACTTGCGGAGGCGCCTACGTATTTCGATACTTGGATACGCCCGACCCAGAAACCCGCATATTTTGGACTTTCGGGCTGGGGGCGCGTCCAGAAGCCTCTTATGAACTGTTGCCGCCCGAAGTCAGCTACTTGGCGCCAGGGCTGAAATACGTTATCCTGGAGGTGCTCACTGACGAGTGCCGTAGCATAGATACTCTGGAGCTGAACGTGCCGGTCATACCACTGAGTGCTGTCGCTAACGTCAGCGATCTATGGTGCCGTGAGGAGGAAGATGGTGGTATCAGTTTGTTCATTCAAAATGGTACAATGCCTTATGCCGTGACTTGGTCCGACGGGCAAACTGGCCCAGAGATTGGTGGTCTGGCCCCCGGCACATATACCTATCGCATTGCCGATGCCAACAACTGCATTCTCACCGGCGATGCCATTGTGCAAAGCCCCGATAGCCTGCGCGCCGATACGCTGCTGCGTGCCGAAAGCTGCAATGGTACTCTCGACGGTGCCATTGCGCTGAATATAAGTGGCGGTACGGCGCCCTATGCTTACCGATGGAGTGACGGCACTACAGCCCCGAATCTGGTCAACCTGACCAAAGGCCGCTACGCCGTTACAGTGAGCGACGACAATGACTGCCAACTCTTCCTCAATTTTGAGGTTGGCCGGCTTTGCGATGGCTTGGTGTTTTACGATGTGTTCAGCCCTAACGGTGATGGTCGCAATGACCTGTGGATCATTGACAGCATTGAGCGTTTTCCCGACAATCAGCTCAGTGTTTATGACCGATGGGGGCTGCTGGTGTTTCAGGCCCGAGGCTATGCCAACACCTGGGATGGCCGCCGCAGCGATGGGGCAGAGTTGCCTGTTGGGGTGTATTTCTACACCCTGCACCTGGGCGATCCGGCTAATACGCTACTCAAAGGCACTGTGACCATACTGCGATGAACCGCTACCAAATTCATACGAGTGATTGATTTTCAGTAGAAAGCCATTTTCAAACTATCCGCTGCATCATGAAAAAAATTTACGCCCTTACTTTGCATATTCTGGCACAACACCACCTTTGTACATGGGGGGCGTGCCTGCTGTGTAGCCTGACGCTGGGCACGGCCTCAGCGCAGCAATATCCGCTGTTTACCAATTATCTGCTCAATCAATACGGCTACAACCCTGCCACTACTGGCCTGGTAGGCGGTATGCAAGTAAACCTTTACTATCGCAAGCAGTGGACGGGCTTTCCCGATGCGCCGGTGACGCGGTTGGCAGCCTTCCGTACGCGCTTGCGCCAGGTGCCCTTTGGCTTTGGAGGCTACTTTTTCAATGACGAAGCCGGCGCGTTGCGGCGCAGCGGTGGCTCTGCCCTGCTGTCTTACACCCAGCGTCTGGGTGAAAAATCAGCCATTTCGGCAGGATTTGCCGGCGGTATGCACCAGTATCGGCTGGTGGATGGTTTTAGCATACGCGACCTCGACGACCCTGTGGTGTACAATGCGCGGCTGGGTGCTTGGTCGCCCGATTTCAATGCTGGCATCCATGTGCAGGCGGGCGATTTTTACGTGGGGTTTTCCATTCCGCAACTGTTTTCGCCTCGCTTGCGCCTGGGCGACGGCGAGCGGCTGAGCCGGCTGCAGGCACATTATTACCTGGTGACGGGCTACGACTGGATGCTACATGAGGATTTCCGCCTGGAGCCTTCTTTCATGCTCAAGATGGTAGAAGGCACACCCCTGCAGGTGGAAGCAGCTCTGCGCGGTATTTTCCTGAATCGCTTTTGGGTAGGCGGGCTGTATCGCTCGGAAGACGCCATGGCTGTCATGGCTGGTTTTGCAGCTGGGCGCCTTTTCGAGGCAGCTTATAGCTACGACTTTACCACCTCCGGTCTGCGCCATGTCAGTTCCGGCTCACATGAACTGAGCCTGATATTCAGGTGGGGTGACCCCGCGGATACCGACAAAGATGGCATTGCCGACAAACATGACAGATGCCCCGACCGCCCCGGCCCTCAGCGCAACAATGGCTGCCCTGAAGATATCTTTGCCGAAAAAAGTGTCAGCGACCGCGACGGCGACGGTATCCCTGACCACCTAGATCTCTGCCCTGACCTGGCCGGTCTGGCTGACCAACAAGGTTGCCCCACCCAGGACCGCGACGGCGATGGCATCCCCGATCACCAGGACGACTGCCCCGGCATTCCCGGCGTAGCTATAAATAATGGCTGCCCAGTAAACGACCGCGACGGCGATGGCATCATTGATATGTTTGATCAGTGCCCTGATGTGCCCGGCACTTTTGTAAACCGAGGCTGCCCCGAAACCGATACCGATAAGGACGGCACACCCGACTCCTCCGATAAATGCCCTAATACCTTTGGCCCGCCCTCCAACCAGGGCTGTCCCGTAGTAACGCCCGAAGAAAACCGCATTTTGGAGCTGGCCATGCGCAACCTTTACTTTGAAACCGCACAAGTAGAAATCTGGAAGCAATCCTGGCCCTACCTGGAAAAACTGGCCGAGTTGATGAAAAAGCGCTCCGACTGGCGCCTACGCATCATAGGCCACACTGACAACCGAGGCTCAGAGAAAGCCAACTTCCAGCTATCCAAAGACCGCGCCGAGGCCGTACTCTACTTCCTCTTTGACCGGGGCGTGCGCCGCGAGCAACTCATCATGGAGTACTATGGACATACCCGCCCCTTTGCCGATAACAGTACCGAAGCTGGCCGACAACTTAATCGCCGGGTGGAGTTGGAGTTTGTGTTTGACTGACGGAAATTTGCCTGAATCAATGCCCACTCAAGTGAGCTTCGCTGGCTAAAAAAGCAGAAATTTGTACGCTCAAAATACTTGGGTTATGTTCTTGCTTTTGATTTGGGCTGCCATTGTAGGAGGACAAAGGTCAAAACCTGCGCCGGAGGCAACATCGTTTCGTTTTGCTATCGTGTCGGATACGCACATAGGCGGTGCAGCCAGCGCCCAGGAAGATTTGCGCCGCACAGTAGCTGACATTAATGCCGATACTACTCTGGCGTTTACCATTATCACTGGCGATGTGACGGAACTTGGATGGGATGCCGAACTGGCAGAAGCCTATGCCTTGCTGAGCCAGTTGCGCCGCCCGTGGTATGTAATTCCCGGCAACCACGATACTAAGTGGTCAGAAAGTGGCAACAACAGCTTTAGGCAAGTTTTTGGATATGAGCGCTTCTTTTTCCAGTATAAGGACTATGCTTTCATTGGTTGCAGCAGCGGCCCTAACATGCGCATGGCACCCGGCCTGGTGCCAGCTGAAGATCTGAGGTGGCTGGATTCCGTGCTACAACAACTACCCGCTCATCAACCTTTATTTTTTTTCAATCACTATCCGCTGGATGCTGGTTTGGCCAACTGGTACAAAGTGATTGAATTGCTCAAGCGCGTAAATACCCAGGCAGCGTTTTGCGGGCACGGGCACACCAACAAGGCTTTCGATGCCGAAGGCATTCCTTCGGCCATGTGCCGCTCCAACCTACGCGCCAGAGCCGATACAGGAGCTTATACCGTCGTTACAGTATGGCCTGATGTGCTCACGTTGGCCGAACGCAAGCCAGGCGGGATTACTGCGGCTCCGTGGCATCGCATACCGCTTGGGCAAAAGGCATACGCTGCAGATACTACTGTCTATGCGCGCCCATCATATGAGGTAAACGAGCAGCACCCCCAAGTGCAAAGGGTTTGGCTATTGCAGGACTCTTGCGACATCGGCGCCGGCATTGCCGTGGCTGGTCGCTTGGCGGTTTATGCCAACACTTGCGGCCAGGTGAAAGCTATTGATGCTCAAACCGGAGCATTGCGCTGGCATTTTACAGCCAAAGGCAAAATCTATGCTACGCCGGCTATTGCAGAGGGCAAAGTTGTATTTGCTTCTGCCGACAGCAACATCTACTGTCTAAACGGCGAAACTGGCGCGCTTGTGTGGATGTTGAAAACCGGCAAAGCTATAGTAGCTTCTCCTCTCGTGTATGACGGCACAGTATACATTGGCTCTTCAGAAGGCGCCTTTCGGGCCATATCCCTGAAAGATGGACGCATATTGTGGACTTTTAGGGGGCTCGAGGCCTTTGTGGAAACCCGACCAGTGGCAGATGCCCAAAGGATATACTTTGGCACCTGGGATACCTACTTTTATGCGCTGAATCGCAAAGATGGCACGCTGGCCTGGAAATGGCACAATGGCAACACCAACCGCCTGTACGCTCCGGCAGCAGTGTGGCCTGTGCTAGCTCATGGCAAGGTTTTCATAGTAGCGCCTGATCGCTTCGCTACAGCCTTGGACGTGCGCACAGGCCGACAGGTGTGGCGCACGCCCAACAGAGTAGGCCGAGAATCCATAGGACTCTCACAAGACGCCCGCACACTCTATGTCAAATCCATGAACGATACAGTGTATGCCTTTGATGCAGTTGGCCATGTCTTGAAACTGCGCGCCAAAGTAATGGCTGGCTATGGGTATGATATTGCCCCTTCGCCTATGGCAGAGCGCGACGGTACGCTGTACATTCCTACCGATAAAGGGGTCATCATTGCCGTGGACACCCGTAACTGGCAGATAAAGTGGGCACATAAGCTATGTAATGCACTCATCAACAACATAGTACCCTTAGAACGGGGCGCGGTAATGGGAACGGCTATGGACGGCAAGGTGTTTTATCTGACACCAGGGCCAGCGCAAAGAGATTAGACCTATCGCTACTCTGAAAGGAGCTACCTAATATTCACTTCAATATCAGCTGTGCAAAAATACCAGCGTCTATCCAGCCTCGGTTTTTGTCGTGGCCGGGTACAAAAGTGGAGCCGATGAAATTCTCACGCTCGGGGCTGCGGTCGTTGTCGCAGTAGGCTAGCGCAAAGCCCATGACCTTGCCGCGGCGCAACTTTACAGGCTTATTGTGAGGGTTATCGTCCTGGTAAGTATCTGGATAGAGCGCTACGGCGGCCTCCCAAACGGACGTATTGCCCTTGGTAACGCGGCGGCATTGTACGTGGCTGTCGTAGTAGTGGGGCAGGCTGTCAGGGCCGATATCGGCCACGCGGTAGTCCAGGGCTATATGGTAGGCAAAGGCCTGATGGTTGTACTGATGAATGCCGCCGGAAGCGTCTTCGTCCACAAAGATCTCAAGGCAGTCATCGTCCCAGTAGAATTGCAGTCCGTCCGGATGAATATCCACAAGGGTATCGTCCTGTATTTCGGCCAGGATGTAGAGGTGGTCTTCCGTCCAGGCCAACTTGTAGCGCCCGCTGAAATCCTGAGGCGTGATGGAATCGCCTATCCAAACCTGATTGAGCGGATACCAGGGGGCTTTTTGCCATGCGGCATCATCTGCTATGCCATCTATCACAGGCGCTGCAGAAGCATACACAGCATAATACGCAGGAGCGTCAGATTTGCAACTCAGGGTAGCGAAGGCGAGCCAACAAAGACCGATAAACTGGTTTAAGATGTGCAATAGGCGCATTGTTTGAACTTTATTAGTGAGCACAGATGCCCCGGCTTTGCCCACAGGGAGCAATTTGATAGGGATAAAAGTACGGAAATTGCTCAATTTTGCATCAGAATCACAATTGCCTTGTTCCGCATCCTTAGAAAACAAGCGCCTGCGGCTGACACCGACGAAGCCCTCCTTACGCGCTACCAAACCAGCGGCGACATGGAAGCCCTGGGGTATCTGTATGAGCGCTATGTGGAGTTGATATACGGCGTATGCTTAAAGTACCTCCAGAGCGAAGCCGAAGCAGAGGATGCCGTCATGCAAATTTTTGAGGAACTGATCGACAAATGCCGAAGAGCGGAAATTCACACCTTTCGACCCTGGCTCTACTCCGTAGCTAAAAACCACTGTCTGATGGCACTGCGCAAGGCAAGCCGCCAAGTACTGAATACTTCTGACCCTGCGCTTGTGCAATCGGGCGCGCTCTGGCATCCTGATATGGAAAATGCGGACGAAATCGCGCTGCACCTGCTACGCCAATGCCTGGAGCGCCTGCCTCTGCAACAAAAGCAGTGCATTGATTTGTTTTATCTACAGGGGTATTCCTACAAGAGCATTGCAACCATGCAGGGTGAAGACGTTGGCACGGTACGCTCGCATATTCAAAACGGCAGGCGTAATTTGCGTAAATGTATGAACCGCCAAAACCACAACAATGATGAGTAGTAGACGGCCATGAAAAAGCCAACTGACCACATAAGCGAGCTACTCCAAAGGCGCATAAACGGCGAAGTCAATGCCAGCGACGAAAAAACGCTGAGCACCCTGGCCGAAGGTGACCCTTTTGTAAAAGATGCACTGGAAGGCTTTGAACTCTTGCCAGATGGCAAGCACGACCAAAACCTTGCTCGCCTAAAAGCCCGGTTGCGCCAGCGCACCCGCCAACGCGCGCCCGTTGCGCTTTCTGCGCCCCTGCGTCGCATTGCCGCCGTACTGATTGTCGGCCTAATGACTGGCGCCCTGTGGTGGTTTTTTCAACTTCATACTCCTCTGACTTCTGAGCAAAGCCTGGCCGTGCAGGATGCCTCTGTTGCTATGCCGGAAGTGACTACTGCCGAAGATTCAACCCTTCAAACCCTTGCCGAGGAGGCGTCGGTCACTCCGGCCTCGTCGCCTGCCAGGTTGCTGCAAACTCGCAAGCCACACAATAACACGTCACAAAGCGCAACACCGCGAAATGCAAAACCGCAAAGTTCTGCCCAACCCGAGGCCTCCCTTCCACCTGCTGCTATCCGAAGCTCGTCGGATCAATTCTCCGAAGCCACATCATCCTCTTCTGCTGTGCCGGGCGCTCCGGCCCAATCCGCTCCAGCGGTCCGAAATCATCCGGCAGCAGTTCTTTCCATTGCAGAATCTGCTAAATCCCAAACCTCTGACGCCTCCTTCATTATTTCCGGCAAAGTGACAAATGCCGCCGGCGAGCCGCTTGCAGGTGCATCCATTCAATTATCAGGTACGTCTCAGGGCGCCGTCACCAATCAGGAGGGGCGCTATGAACTTGCCGTGCCAGCCCATATCAACCTGGCCAGACTGGTAGTCAGCTACACCGGCTATGCCGCACAGACGCTACAGGCCGCGCCTGGTAGCCAGGTCAATGTTGTACTGGAAAAATCCGGCCCGGTGTTGAATGAGGTGGGTGTGGCCAGTGGGTTTGAAAAGGAACCGCTAACAACTAATGGCACTACCTGGGCAACACTGCAACCTCGCGGGGGCTTTTCCGCGCTAGAAGCGTACATTGCCCAGCATAAGCAGATGCCGAAGCAGACTGGGGCAGTTCCTGAAAGCTCAGCTTCTTTGTCGGTAGAGTTGCTTTTCAGCGTGCTGCCCAATGGCCGGCTACGGGGGGTCACAGCCTTGCGCTCCCCAGGCGCCGATTGGACTCGCGAAGCTATTCGCCTATTGCGCACTGGCCCTCGTTGGGAGAACAAAACCAGGCGCCGGCAAATGGTACGCTATACTGTAGTATTTTGATGCCACTGCTCTAGCAAGGCTGCAGTTTGCCGGTAAATAGCAGGTGCTTGAGCCTCTTGGTTGGCCTTGGCGTACAGTGCAGTCTCTGCTGTATGCAAGATATCTTCCATTTGCGTCACTGTAGATGCTTCTACCTCTTGTGCTGTCAAGGCTTTGACTGCGTTTGCTTTGCTCCAATCTGCTGGCATCAGGCCGTAGCGCTCTTGCAAAAAGGTGTAAATGGCTAAAATAATAGCCTGGTAAAACGACTCCATTGTGCCGGTTTGCAGATGTTCAGCAGCCTGTGCCAGATATTCTTGATACGCAGCACCTGGGACTTGCTCAGACATTTCCGAGGCGTGACTGCCCCCAAAATGCCACGCATACCACAGCGCCAATACCAGTAGCATACCAGCAGCAATAGCCAGGCCAATGGACTTGCGGCGCACTGGGTTCGGGGTAGGCTTTTGTGGCCGCAGCGCATCCACTGCAGCAGCAGCATCCACGGCATCGCCGCCCGGCGTTACCATCAAAGTAAATGGCTCTGAAAAGATAGTGCGATAAGCGGTGCTATCGGGGTCAAACCAACTCATGGCTACTCGAAAGGTGTAGCGGCCGGTGTCGGTGGCGGTCAGCATGTAGCGGAAGGTTTTCAGGAAGGTTTGTTGGCGGTGAGAAGGCAGCATTCGCTCCTCTGTCAGTTCGGATGGCCAGGCTTTTAGGCCAGAGGGCAATTCCAATGTAGGGGCTTCCACACGTGCCATGTCGCCCGTGCCTATGATGCTCAGGTTTAGTGTAAAAGCCTCTTGTACACTGCCTTGCAAAGGTGCGCAAGAGGCCTCCATGTCAAAGTAGCCCACGCCGCCGCAAAATGAACGCGGCGCACCTGGCGGCAGAGGTTTCACGTCAATGAAGACCGGCTTGGAGGCTAGTTTGACACGGCGCGTATGATGGCCTAGCCCTGTGGTGCTGTCGCGCTGCCACTCCAGCACTTCCGCTTGTATAGGGTCTATGAGCAGCCGCCCAGATTTTTGGGGATATAAACTCACGCGCTCGGTTCTTATCAGGTAAGAAAAGCCCTGAATCTGCTCCGTGCGGTCGGGTAGTTTTTCCCAGGGGGCAGCCCGCATGCCAGCGTAGTCGGGCGCTTTTTGTACTTGTACACTCCATTGGGGGTTGCGTAGGTAAGCGGCAAAGTCCGTCACAACTTGTGCGCCAACCCAGGTTTGAAGTTCGCTGGGGCGGGCCTCTACCCACGCTTCGGAGGGCTTCATCGTCGTTGTTGGCGCGTACTCGATGCGCAATGTCCGAGTATAGAGCCACTGCTCGCCTATGCGCACACTGGCAGCCCCTATAGTGGAGAAGCCTGTTTTCAGCGGCTTCAACTGATATACATAGCTAATTTCGCGCTGTGGTATGCCCTGTTGCAAATAAGCGCTTTGTCGTTTCTCGGGGCCAGACAAGATTTTGAAACCAGCCAGAGCAGGCGCTTTGAAGTCTTCGGCTTCCGCATTGAACAGCGTGAAGGACACCTCCAATGGATTGCCCTCTAATACTACAGAGGAAGTCGCAGCGGCTTCCCACCGGATTGGAGCCGGCTGGGACATAGCGAGGCAAATGCCGCTCAGCATACCAGCCAGCAAACTGATGGTTCTGATCAAAGCCGGATGGTTTTGCGTTTTTTTTCTGGCTCAGGTGCTGTTTTGGGCATGGGCTCATCAAATAATGAGGGTGGGAAGCCAAAGTCGTCCCATTGAAAACGGAAGCGCGTGCCGCTATCCTTGGGTTGCTGTTTGATATTGTCTGGGTTGGGCGCTACCTTGATAGCAACGGGAGCCGTCTCCAGCGTGGCGCCATTGTGCTCTGCAAAAGCTGGCGGGATGTAAAATACGCCCATAGATTTAGGTTCTAATTGATAGGAATAGGACACCGATTGGGAGGAAGTCCCATTGACGAAACGAAAACTGGAACTCATGCTGGGTCCAGCTACCACTTGGAAGTCTTGGAAATCAGGCGCTTCAAACTTCGCCCCCGACACATTTTCCAGCGTGAAAGTGACGGTAAAGGAGTTGCCCCAGAGTACGGAGTCGGTGCTGACCTCCACGGTAAACCTGGGTGTTTGCTGAGCCAGGAGCCAGCAGGGCAGGCTCCAAGCTAAAAACCATAATACCTTGTTCATGCTTTTACTCATTT
This sequence comes from uncultured Saprospiraceae bacterium, assembly GCA_938015595.1. Classification (GTDB taxonomy): domain Bacteria; phylum Bacteroidota; class Bacteroidia; order Chitinophagales; family Saprospiraceae; genus UBA2329. The sequence goes on from CALLPI010000004.1 coordinate 296,585, forward strand.
TTAGTTAAACCATGAATGGAGGAATACGCATCTCTACAAACGCTACAATTGGCTATCCTTGTTCTTGTCGGCGGCGAATTTCGTCGCGTATCTGGGCGGCGCGCTCGTAGTCTTCTGTGCTTAGCACCTCTTCGAGAAGTTTTTGCAAGGCTTCCAGCGGGTAGGACGATAGCGCCCCGCCTTGCTTCTGGGCTTGTTGCCGGCGTGGGTTGCGACGCGCAGCTGGCGCATCACCCGGTTCTTCCATTTCAATGCCGGCAGTATCCATCACAAAATCGTAAGTATAAATCGGGCAGTTGAACCGCACGGCCAGCGCCAGAGCGTCAGAGGTGCGGGAGTCAATCTCGTAGAGTTCGCCGTCTTTCCAGCATACCAGTTGGGCGAAGAAGATGCCATCGCTCAGGTCATTGATAACAACCTCCTTGAGCTCAATTTGAAAAGCCTCAAAAATATTTTTGATCAGATCATGGGTGAGCGGGCGGCTCGATACCATGCGCTCGATGGCCACAGCAATGGCCTGCGCTTCAAAGTTGCCAATGATGACGGGGAGCCGGCGCGTGCCGTCCACTTCGCCCAGTACCACAGCAAAGTTGTTGGACTGCGATATGCTTCCCGACATGGCCACAATTTCCAACTCTATCTTTCTCATTGTTTTTTGCGTTTAAATCGGTGTAGTGTGTAGTGGGTTATGGGTTTGTACTTCGCACTGTCAAGGCTTAAGCACTGCTTTGGCTTCCTTCCACAGGGCGTCAATTTCCTCTACAGACATCTGGCGAATATCGGTAGAGCCATTAGCTTCGACATATTCATATCGCTGTTTGAATTTTCGGTTGGCACGCTCTAAGGCGGTTTCAGCCTCTATGCCACAGAAGCGGGCGTAGTTGACCAGAGAGAAGAGGAGGTCGCCAAACTCTTCTTCGCGTTTTTCCTGTGGTAAGTTTTGCGAAATGGTTTCCTTGAACTCTGCTATTTCCTCTTCCACTTTTTCCCATGCATGGTCTTTGTTTTCCCATTGAAAACCTAATTGTCCAATTTTTTCCTGCATCCGGTAAGCCTTGACCATGGCGGGTAGTGAGTTGGGTACGCCCTGCAGCACAGATTTTTTGCCTTCCTGGAGCTTGAGTTGCTCCCAGTTTCTTTTGACGTCTTCTTCACCGCTTACGGTTACATCGCCATAGATGTGGGGGTGTCGCTTGATGAGCTTGTCGCATACAGCGTGTAGGGCATCGCCGATGTGGAAGGCGCCTTGCTCATCGGCGATTTTGGCGTAAAAGACCATGTGAAGCATGAGGTCGCCGATTTCTTCCTTAACCTCGGGCAGGTTGTTTTCGAGGATGGCATCGGCCAGCTCGTAGGTTTCTTCGATGGTGAGGTTGCGCAGACTTAGCATGGTTTGCTTGCGGTCCCAGGGGCATTGGGCGCGCAGAGTGTCCATAATATCCAGCAACCTGGCAAAAGCCTCTAATTTATCTTGCATGGCGATGCGATGTTTTGGCAACGAGCGCAAAAATAAACCTAAAAACAGCAAGGGGTGTTCAATAGGCATTAATTTCGCACTCAAAATCGGACTTATGAAGTTCTTGCTCCTATTTGCCGTGATTTTTGGCTTCTTTGGCATAGCCTTTATTATGATGAACATCCGCCACATTTTCACAGGCAAAGAATTTCGCGGCACTTGTGCTTCCAACAATCCTATGCTCAAAAATCAGATCGGCGAGTGCAGCGTGTGCGGTCGTATGCCTGGTGAAGCCTGTAAAGGAGATACGGCCAAGGCCTGAACATACGTCCGATCCCGTTCATTCATCCATCCATATTCCAGTTGATATGTATTTTTTTCTGATCACTATGCTGATTGGCATCATTGGGCTGCTTTTCCTGCTGCGCATCATGGCAGATTTTCAGCCCGGCGAGCACAAAATCAAGGAAGACCTGGCTAAAATGCGGGCTGAAATAGCCCAGTACGGCGGCGAACTGGCACCAATTGACAAGGCTGAACTGGACCTCTTTGCCATAGACCAGATGTATCGCGTACTCAAAAAGCGCGCCGTGCTCACCGCCAAGGGTGTATTCAGTACCATCTACCAAGAGCCAGTGGCTGCCTACAGCTACAAGCGCTACGTGTCGTCTAAACTCAATGCCTTGCTGTATGTGCGCACCGCCGAGCGAGAATATGTATATCGCTTCCGCGACCAGGAGGTTCAAATCATAGTAAACAACCAACCTTTGGGCACGCTCAAAGCCAATGGCGTATTGTACAGCGCCCGCGATGGTCACATGTTGGCGCGGCTCAACCCCGAAACCAGCGGCCTATTGCCCGTCGTTACTCAGGAGCGCGAGTTGGGTGCCATCAACACCCTGGTGCCGGTAGGGAAGACTACGCTGCAAACTCGCGCTTTTGAGTTTGTCAAAGACAATCTCAGCGACGAAGAAGAAACGCTCTTCCTCTCCATTGCTCTTATGCAATTGGTAAAGCGCTCGGTGGAGCAGCCAAAATAAGGAAAAAGGAAAAAATTCAAAGGGATGAACATTCTCGTTTTGGACAATTACGACTCCTTCACGTACAATCTGGTGCAGTACATCCGCGAGTTGAACCCCGCCTGGAATGTGGAGGTGCATCGCAACGATGCTATTGCCCTGGAAGCAGTAGCCGGCTACAATGCCATTGTGCTCTCGCCTGGGCCGGGGCTACCTTCCGAAGCGGGTATCATGCCAGCACTCATTCGGCGCTATGCGCCCACTAAGCCCATTCTTGGCGTATGCCTGGGGCAACAGGCTATTGGGGAGGCCTTTGGTGGCACGTTGGAAAACCTGAGCCAGGTGTTTCACGGTGTGGATACTGACATACACGTGACAGATCCTCAGGAGCCATTGTTTTGGGATATACCGCCGGTGTTTCGCGCTGGGCGCTATCACTCCTGGGTGGTGCGTCGCCGAGATTTGCCTTCGGAACTGATAGTCACTGCAGAAGATGACCAAGGCGCCATCATGGCGCTGCGGCACACTGTACATAACGTGCGTGGTGTGCAGTTTCACCCCGAATCCATTATGACTGAACACGGCCGCCAGATACTGGCCAACTTTTTTCGGCATTGTGCAGGTGCCTTGCTACAAGAGCAGGCTGCTGTCGCCATAGCTTAAGAAGCGGAAGTCGTGATCAAGAGCGTATTGATATATACGCCGCCAATCGGTGCCTGCCCAAGCGGCTACAAGCAGCATGAGCGTGCTTTTAGGTTGGTGAAAGTTGGTGATCAAGCCGCTGGCCAGTCGGAAGCGGTAGCCTGGGGCAATCATTAAGCGGGTATGCCCTTCGAGCGTCTGCGCGTTGGCAACTTCCATTTGTTGGGCCAGCCGTTGCAAGGCTTCGCGGGCGGTCAATTCGCCAGCATATTGGTAAGGCGTCCATTGCCCTACATCTAGCAGGGGCGCTTCCTCTGTTGAGGCTTGGACGCCCTGCCAGTAGAGGCTTTCCAGTACACGCATGGCAGTGGTGCCCACCGGGATGATGGGGCGGCCTTGCGTTGTGGCGTCCAGAATCTGCTGCAGGGCGTTCTGGCTTACGATAATGCGCTCCTCGTGCATGGCGTGCTCGCCGATGCGTTCGGATTTTACGGGTACAAAAGTGCCCGCCCCTACGTGCAGCGTGACAAATACGCGCTCCAGGCCATGTGCCTCCAGCGCATCAAACACTCGCGCGGTGAAATGCAGACCTGCCGTAGGCGCCGCCACCGAGCCTTCGGGCCTGGCGTAGATGGTTTGATAGCGGGCTTCGTCATCGGGTTCGGCATCTCGGTTCAGGTAGGGCGGCAAGGGGATGACTCCTGCCAGATGTAGCACTTCACCAAAGCACAAGTGGCTGGGCTGCCAGGAAAGCTGCACCTCAAAGCTGTCGTCTACACGCTGTAGCCGCTCGGCCAGCAAGGTGAGTTTGCCTTGGGGGGTAGCTACTTGCAGGTTCAGCGGGCCTTGTTTCCAGTGCCGGTTGCCACCAATGAGGCAATGCCAGCGCACGGAGTCAGTGCAACTGAAATTGAGTTGGTAATCTGCAGGTGAGCTGGGCTCCAGGCAAAAAATCTCTACTGACTTGCCGGCAGGTGTAGAGAAACGCAGGCGGGCATGAATGACGCGCGAGTCGTTGAATAACAGCACAGCTCTGGGGGGCAATACTTCTGCGAGGTCTCGAAAAGTGCAGTGGCAGATGTCTCCTTTGCGATACACCAACAATTTGGAAGCATCGCGTTCCGGCAGCGGATAGCGTGCGATGCGCTCTTCGGGCAGCTCGTAGTCGTAGTTTTGTATCAGTATGTCAAACGGCGAATCTGCACTGCCAGTTAATTCCATAGGTGATGGCATGAACATTTCATTTTTACGAATCAGCCTGCCAACAACAAATAGCGAGCGAATGTTTGGAGCACTGTGCGGCGTTCAGCTATTTTTCGGTATTTCAAGGCCTGGCACAACCGTACTTAAATATCCGGCGTATCTTTGTGCGTTAAATCTTCATTTCTATGAAAAAAGCAATTCTTCTGTCTCTTGTCATTGCTGCTTCATTGGCATTGACCACCTGCAAGAACGACGGCAAGAAAGCCGCTTCTGACACCAGCAGCGCATCAGCATCGGCACCATCAGCCTCGGCGGTGGCCGTCAAGCACTACATTTGTCCGAACAACTGCGCGGGTAGCGGCGGCGACACCCCCGGGCAATGCCCTGTGTGCAAAACAGAATATCAGCACAACGATGCCTACCACCAGCAACCTGGCCAGCAGCCAACACCGCAACCAAGTGCGCCCGCAGTAGCTGATCCCGCCAGCAGCGGGCAGTCACCGGTGATCCAGATGCCGCCCTCCAACGACCCACCGCAAAATGCCAAAGGCGTGTGGCACTACACCTGCCCTAAGGGCTGCTTGGGCGGCAGTGGTGCAGCTGGCCCCTGCCCCAAATGCGGCGAACAACTGGCGCACAACGCTGCCTATCACGAGTAATGAGATTGGTTCGTGTGCCTCGGTGTACCGGTTTTACTTTAACCGCAGGGCAGACTATCCTGGCAACCTGCTTTTGACATGAAGCCGCTGGCCGAACGCATGAGACCTACCACCCTCGACGACTACCTGGGGCAAGCACACCTGGTGGGCGAGGGCAGCGTATTGCGCCAAGCCGTAGAGGCCAATCGCATACCTTCGTTCATTCTGTGGGGGCCACCTGGCGTTGGTAAAACCACCCTGGCACGCATCGTGGCTCGGCAATCCAACCGATTGTTTTTTACGCTCAGCGCAGTAAGCGCCGGGGTAAAAGATGTGCGCGAGGTGATAGATAAAGCCCGCAGTACGCGCTTTTTTGATCAGCCTGCACCCATTCTATTCATTGACGAAATACACCGCTTTAGCAAGGCGCAGCAAGACTCACTCCTAGGCGCTGTAGAAGAAGGCGTGGTCGTGCTCATAGGCGCCACTACCGAAAATCCTTCCTTTGAAGTCATCTCTGCCTTGCTGTCGCGCTGCCAGGTCTATGTATTGCAGCCTCTGTCGCGGGAAGTGCTCATTCAACTCGTGGACAGAGCCTTGCGCCAGGACGAAATCCTGTGTCATAAGCCCGTTAAAGTACTGGAGTACGAGGCCATGTTGCGTTTATCCGGTGGCGATGCCCGTAAGCTCTACAATATTCTGGAGTTGGTGACCAACTTCCAGCAGGGCGAAATTCCGTTGGAGATCACCGACGCTATGGTAGCACAATTGGTACAGGAAAACATAGCCCAATACGATAAGGGTGGCGAGTATCACTACGATGTAGCCTCGGCCTTCATCAAATCCATTCGCGGTAGCGATCCCAACGCGGCTATTTACTGGCTGGCCCGCATGATTGACGCTGGCGAAGACGTCAAGTTCATTGCCCGTCGTATGGTTATCGCTGCTGCTGAAGACATCGGCCTGGCCAACCCCAATGCACTGCTCCTGGCGCAAACAGCCCTTGAAGCCGTGCAGGCCGTAGGGCTACCAGAAGCCCGTATCATCCTGGCTGAAGCGGTCGTCTATCTGGCGACTTCGCCCAAAAGTAACTCGGCTTACCTCGCCATTGATGCTGCCCTGGAAGCCGTGCGCCAGCACGGCGCTCTGCCTGTACCGCTACACCTGCGCAATGCGCCCACCTTCCTTATGAAAAAACTAGGCTACGGCAAGGATTACCAGTATGCCCATGACTTTCCAAACCACTTTGTGGAGCAGGATTACCTGCCCAGCACCCTGGAAGGCCAAGTTTTCTTCCAGCCACAAGATAATGCAGCCGAGGAAAAGATACGCCAGTTTTTACATGCTCGCTGGAAGGAGCGCTACGGCTACTAAAAAATACATGAAAGTTTATTCATACAAAATTAAACCGAGCGCCGGCGACAGGTGTTTTCAGGCGTTCGTTTACCTAAAATAACTCATTATGAGAGTATTGCCTTTGTTTGCAATGTTCGGTCTGGCTATGTTCGGCATGGCGTGCCAGCCCCAGGCGCAGCCTTCGCAGTCGGTCTCAGCCAAAGCAGCATCTTCCTGGCAAAACATTGACGTGGTTACGTTCAGGAAGATGATGTCGGCACCCAACACCGTGGTGCTGGACGTGCGCACCCCCGAGGAAACCGCCCAGGAGAAGATACCTGGTGCTATAGAAATCAACTACTACGACCCTGGCTTTGCCCAGAAGATAGGCAAATTAGACAAAACCAAAACTTATCTGGTGTATTGTCGCAGTGGCAACCGGAGCAGTAGGGCATGCGAGGCTATGCAGCAAATGGGCTTTTTTAATTTATACAACCTACAAGGCGGCATGCTAGCCTGGAAGATGCAGTAGAGTTTTAGCAAAAGGATTAGGAAGACGGAGGTGTCAGCCGTTCTGCCAGTTTTTCCGCTCTTGCTCAATGTGCCTAAGCACTACCTTCACGCCGTATCTGTCTTGTAGGTGTTTGGCCAGGGCATCGGCAGCGTATACGGAGCGATGCTGGCCCCCAGTACAGCCAAAACTCACCATAAGGTGGGTAAAACTCCGCTCAATGTAGTCTTCTACAGCTTCGTTTACTAAATGGAAGACGCTGTTGAGAAACTCGTTCATGTGGCTGTGGTGCTTGAGGAAGTTGATGACGGGTTCGTCGCGGCCAGTCAGTTTTTTGTAGGGTTCATAACGGCCAGGGTTATTGATGCAGCGGCAGTCAAATACAAAGCCGCCACCATTACCGTGTGGGTCTTCGGGTATGCCGGTGGTATTGTAGGAAAAACTGTTAACTGTCACCGTCAGTAAACTAGAAGTGCCTTTAATCTTGTCAAAAGGCTCAAAGCGCTTGGATTCAATGATGTGGTACATGGCGCGGCTGAGTTCGGGTATTTGTACAGGCAAGTGGGCGTTTTCCAAAATCCACTTCACGTTGCGCAGGGCAAAAGGAATGCTTTCCAAGAAATGCGCCTTGCGCTCAAACAAGCCCCGAAACCCGTAAGTGCCAAAGGTCTGGATGCTTCGGATGAGCACGTAGCCGTAGAAATACTGTATAAAATGCTCGCGATCAATATCTATCATTTGCCCAGCTACCTGGATGTAATGATCGAGTAGTTCCTGGCGGATGTCTTCGGGTATGCTTGCCTTGGCCTGGTATAACAGCGAGGCCAGGTCGTACTGAAGCGCACCGCGGCGCCCGCCCTGGTAGTCAATGAAATAAGGCTGCCCGCCTTTGATCATGATGTTTCGGGTTTGAAAATCCCGAAACATGAAGTGCGAGCAGTCGGCCTGCAACAGGTAGTCGGCCAGGCGTTGGAAGTCGTCTTCCAGAGCTTGCTCGTCGAAAGGTGTGTAGGCCAGGCGCAGGAAGTAATACTTAAAGGTGTTGAAATCCCACATCATGGACTGGCGGTCGAATGCCTGGCGCGGATAGCAGTAACTGTAGTCTAGATCGCGGCCACCCTCAATCTGCAGTCGGGCCAACTGCTGCACAACTTGGCGGTAAATCTGCACCAGGTAGTCAGGGAAGTAATCGCCTCGTTGCAACAGGTAGCTGTACAGTGTGGTGGAGCCGAGGTCTTCTTGCAAATAGACATCCTGGCTGAGGTCTTCTGCGAAAATCTCCGGCACGGGCAGTCCTTTGGCCTTGAAGTGGCGGCTGAAATGCAGAAAGGCTTCGTTTTCTTTGCGGTTGGGATTGTAGGCGCCGATAGCCGACTTGCTTGATCCTTGCAGCCGGTAATACACGCGTTGCGAGCCGGAGGGTGCCAACGGCAATACGAGCATGGCGTTTTCGCCGGCCCATTGTTCAAATAAAGCAACCAGAATGTGCTCAACTTTTACCGGTACCATGGCGGCGTTTTATTTTGCGAGGTGAAGGTAGGAGGGATTTTTTAATTTTGGAGGTGAATTGGCGGGGTAAAGTACGCCATTCAAATTAAAAATTAATGCACAGGCATGAATGCACTGGACATCCTGCGACCGCCGGCGGAAACAACCTATGCCGCCGAACTCGAAGCCCTGGCCGCAGCCGATACTTACCCCAAACCAGCCAATTGGCGGCTCTCGCCCTGGGCGGTCGTCACTTATCTGATGGGCGGCCAATTGGCCGACGGTACAGTCATCGAACCCAAATACTTCGGCGACCGCCGCCTCATAGAAATTGCCGTGGCCACCCTTGCCACCGACCGCGCGCTGCTACTGCTGGGCATTCCCGGCACGGCCAAAACCTGGGTAGCCGAGCATCTGGCTGCTGCTATCAGCGGCAATTCCACCCTGCTAGTGCAAGGCAGCGCTGGTATGAGCGAAGACCTACTGCGCTATGGCTGGAACTATGCCCGCCTGCTGGCCGAAGGTCCTAGCCTGAACGCCCTTGTGCCCAGCCCCGTGATGCGCGCCATGGAAATCGGCTGTATCGCCAGGGTAGAAGAGCTTACTCGCGTACCTGCTGACGTACAGGATACGCTCATCACCATACTGTCAGAGAAAGTCATGCCTGTGCCTGAGTTGAACACTATGGTACAGGCCCACCGGGGCTTCAATCTCATTGCTACTGCCAACGACCGCGACAAGGGCGTTAACGAGCTGTCGAGCGCTTTGCGCCGTCGCTTCAACACAGTGGTTATGCCCTTGCCAGCCACCCTTGAAGAAGAGGTGGCTATTGTGTCCAATCGCGTAGAAAAAAATAGCCAGGCACTTCACTTGCCTTTCAAGGCTGTGCCTGCCCAGGAAATCCGCCGCCTGGTCACTATCTTTCGAGAGCTGCGCAGTGGCAAAACTGAAGATGGCCGTACCAAGCTTAAGTCGCCCAGCGCCACCCTCAGCGCCGCGGAGGCTATATCAGTGCTAAGCCAGGGGCAGGCACTTGCCGTGCACTTCGGCGATGGCACCCTCAAAGCTGACGACCTGGCTGCCGGCCTCACCGGTGCTATAGTCAAAGACCCTCTTCAGGATAAGGCAGTGTGGCAGGAGTACCTCGAAACCATAGTCAAGGAGCGCAACAACTGGCAAGACCTCTACCGCGCCTGTCGTGAACTGCTCTGAACAACCTAAGCAACACCGTACAAATGACGCCAAGCGACGAAGCCTACCTCCGCGATACTGCGCCCGAAGAGCGCCCTTTCGATTTGTTTAAAGAATTAGAACATCACTACAAGCTCTTGCAAGACGCCCGCAGCAGCCTGGCGGAGCGCATAGAAGCCTTTGAGCAAATTACCGACCTGGAAGTAGGCGATACCCCGCTCGTACGTGCCCGCAACGTCGAGCGCGAAACCGGCGTAAGCCAGCTCTACCTCAAGTTTGAAGGCAGCAATCCCACCGGCACGCAAAAAGACCGCATCGCCTTTGCTCAGTGCATGGACGCCTTGCGCCGTGGATACGCCGGTATCACCCTGGCCACCTGCGGCAACTATGGCGCCGCCTGCGCTCTAGCAGCCAAAATAGCTGGATTGCGCTGTGTCGTCTTTATTCCAGAAAGCTATCACTCCAGGCGCGTGATAGAAATCGGTGAACTGGGCGCCGAACTGGTTCGCAGTCCTGGCGACTACGAGCAAGCCGTAGTGGCTTCTCAGGCTTTCGCCAAGCAGGCCGACCTCTACGACGCCAACCCCGGCGGTAAAAATACGCCGCTCCAACTGAAAGCCTATGGCGAAATTGCCTACGAAATATACGATGAACTGCGCGATGCCCCCCGCATTGTAGCCGTGCCTGTGTCCAACGGTACAGTGTTGGCTGGTTTGTACAAGGGGTTTGTCAGCCTGTACCGCCGTGGCAAAACCTCCCACATACCCATTATGGTAGTGGGTTCGGCCCACGGCAAAAACCCCATTGTGGAGGCCTTCCTGCATCAACGCCCAACCTGCGAAGACCTCCTGCCGCAGCGCATTCACGAAACCCCAGTGAACGAACCCCTTATCAGTTGGCACGCCTTTGACGGAGACGTCGCCCTGGTGGCCATCCGCAAAACGCAAGGTTGGGCGCGCAACGTAACCGATAAGCGCATGTTACAACTGTCCAAAATGCTTCGCGAAAAGGAAGGCCTGAACGTTTTACCGGCAGCCACGGCTGGTTTAGCGGCGCTGCTGGATGCTCCTTCACCCGATATAGTGCACAATGAGCGCTTTGTAGCCGTACTCACTGCGCGCCGGTGAGGGGTGCAATCTCTGCCGGCTGCATCAGTGGCAAAGAAGTTCGGCCTCACAGCAGCGGCGCATCCCCTTTTCCGAGCGAATACGCCCTATTTGCCTGGCTCAAAGAGCAGCCAGCCGTCGGGATCCACCACAGGCTTGTCATCTTTATCCAATTTTAGGGTAAGCCCCTGTGCCAGAATGGTAAGCCGTTGCCGTTTGCCTTGCATTTCCACTTCCACAGGCATGAGGAATGGCATATCTTTTACCGGCGATTCCCAGCGCAGGCTTAGCGTGCGGTTTTCTATACGCGAATGCAGCACTGGAAGGGCGGCTTGGCGGAGATAGACCTCAAAGAACCAATCTAGTGCTAGCCCTGATTCTGCCTCGCAGATGCGCCGAAAGTCATCAGTGCAGGCAAAGCGCGTCTGACGGCCATCGCTTAGGTTTTCTATGGCAGGATCTGGGTATGCCATGCGGCGCAGTGCGCGAAAGAAGGCTTCGTCGCCCATGAGAAACCGCAGGGTGTGCAGCACCCAGGCGCCTTTGTTATAGATGGGAGCGCGGTAGATATCTTTGCCGGTTTTGGACTCGCGCGGGGCTATGGGCAAGGTATTGGCAAACCAGCGCATGCTCTTCATGTAGGCCTGGTACTGCTCCTTGCCAAAGCGCTGCTCGGCGTATAGCGGCTGCATGTAAGAGCCAAAGCCCTCGTGTAGCCACATGTCGCACCAGTCGTTATTAGTCACTAGATTACCCCACCATTCGTGAGCCAACTCATGATGGTGCAGGGCATCGAAGCCCCAGTCTTTGCCGCGGGTCATGGAGGTATTGCGGAAGTTGGCACCGTATGCTATGATGCTCTGGTGCTCCATACCGAGGTGGGGCGTCTGTGCTACGCCGTACTTGTCGGCGCGGAAGGGGTAGGGGCCAAGTAGCTTTTCATAAAATTGCAAGTGTTCCAATATTTCAGGGAAGAGCTTTTGCCCCTTTTCGTAATCTTCGGGCAGTACGTAAAACACTACCGGATAGCGCTCGCCGTTCACGCAGGTCATGGTGTCTTCAATAGTGCGGTAGGGTGCTATGTTGAGCGCCACGTTATAGGCGTTGATGGGGTTGGAAATGAACCAGTGCCAGGTAGTTGTACCATTCTGGTGTGATTCGCTGCGCAAGAGGCGGCCATTGCAGGCGGCCACCAGCGGATTGGGTACACGCACGTGCAAGGCCATGGAGTCGGGTTTGTCTGAAACGTGGTCTTTGACTGGCCACCACACGTCGGCACCGTCGCCCTGGCAAGAGGTGGCAATCCAGTGTGCACCGGAGGGTGTACGCGCCCAACTGAAGCCGCCATCCCAGGGCGCGCGTGGAGCGGGGCGCGGCTTGCCGCCATAGCTGATTTCGACCGTTACCATTTGCCCGGGCTGGTGCGTAGCGCCAAGGTCTATCCACAGCTTGCCGCCTCGGCGCTGAAACGGACTTGGCGCACCGCCCGAAGCCGACAATAGCCGCGCTTCGCGCACGGCCAGCAGGGTGTCCAGGTCGAGCACCAGCCAGTACATAGGATGCACAACGCGCGCCGTCACTTGTACGCGCCCTTCGATGCGCTGCTCGTCGGGAAAGACCTGCACGGCCAAATCGTAAAAAGTGACGTCGTAAGCAGCCTGCTCCGGCATGAGCGGCCCGCCGGTATCGTAGATGGCTGTTTGAGCTAGGCTCAGGGTGTGGCTCAACAGCCAGGCTGCCATGCCCAAACGAGCCAGGCTGAAGTGGGTAATCATACGCATCGGTTTTTTTATATGCCTTAGATTCACAAAGCTAATCATTAGCTTGTAGCTTTGCATTAGAAAACAGCATGAGATGAAGCAATACATCGTAACCGGTGCTGGCCGGGGTATTGGGCGAGACACGGCGCTGGCGCTGGCTGCCGACTCCAGCCACTGGGTATTGGCGCTGTCGCGCAACCGGGAAGCACTCCAGCAACTCTGGGAAACCGCCAAAGCCCAGGGCTGCAGCGAACGCTTGTGCTGCCTACCCTACGACCTGACCCACCCGGAACCTACCCGGTTGATGGAAGAGCTAAGCCAGTGGGGTAAGCTACACGGCATTGTCAACAATGCTGGTCTGCTCATTCACAAATCTTTTGAAGAGCTGACGGATGCCGACTGGCTTGCCATGTTTCAGGTTAACTGCTTGAGCGTGGTATCGCTTATTCGGCAGGTATTGCCCTTGCTGGAAGTTGCACAGGGCGCCCATATTGTGAATATAGGCAGCATGGGCGGCTTTCAGGGTAGTGCCAAGTTTGCCGGTCTGAGCGCCTATAGCGCCTCTAAAGCGGCATTGGCTAACCTGGCCGAAACTCTGGCAGAAGAGTTCTCTTCCCGGAAAATTGCCGTCAACTGCTTGGCCTTAGGCGCAGTGCAAACCGAAATGCTAGCGCAGGCTTTTCCCGGCTACGAAGCCCCGCTGAGTAGTGCACAGATGGGCAGCTTTATAGCCTGGTTTGTAACCCACGGCCACACTTTCTTCAATGGCAAGGTTCTGCCCGTATCGGTCAGTACGCCATGATGGAGTTTCGATTGGGCTGAAAAGCTATCTGCAATGCGCTTTGCACTTTGCTCATGCTGGCCAAAACGGCTGGTGATAGTAGCGCTTGCCTGTAGCCCTATACAAAGCATTAGCTAAAGCGCCAAACACCGGCGGGAAGATGGGTTCGCCCAGCCCGGTAGGGTCGGTGTCGCTTTTCACGAAGTGCACTTCAATAGCTTCGGGTGCCTCGCTGTGGCGTATAAGGCGGTACTTGTCAAAGTTGCTTTGCTGGGGTGCGCCTTCCTTGAAGGTGATGGCGCTGTACAGTGCATGGCCTATGGCATCTACTATAGAACCTTCGGCCATGTTGATAGCGGCGTCCGGGTTTACCACTATGCCGCAGTCAATGGCGCAATAGGCTTTTTTGACTTTGGGTTTGCCGTCTTGTATGATCAGGTCGAGGACATTGGCCACGTAAGAGTTGTGGCAGAAGTAAGCCGCCACACCGCGATAGATGCCGCTGGGCGCGCTGTTCCAGCCTGCTTTGTCTCGGGCCAGCTCCAGCACGCCGGCGTAGCGTGCTGGGTCGTAGTCGTTGTTTTCGCCTACGGGGCGCTCCTGGGCGCGCTTGAGCAGTTCAAGGCGGAAAGCGATGGGGTCTTTACCTGCAGCTTCGGCCACTTCGTCAAGGAAGGCCTGCTCGGCACCAGCGATGAAGTTGGAGCGCGGCGCGCGAAAAGCACCCACAGTAATGTTGGAGTCAATTTTCCATTCTTCGGCCAGGTAATTATCCACGGCGCCAGCCGGAAAGCGGTTGGGTACAAGCGGACTTTCAGGTATGCCGCCTGCTTTTACGTGGAAGGCTATGAGTTGGTTGTTGGTATCCAGGGCAGCGCGGTACGTGGCCCAATAAGCAGGGCGATAGCAGCCAAAGGTCATGTCATCTTCGCGAGTATAGATGAGTTTGATGGGGGCTTTCATACGCTGTGAGATCACAGCAGCCTCTACCACAAAGTGGCCGTAGAGTCTGCGGCCAAAGCCTCCGCCCTGGCGAGTCATCTGGATATCTATCTTTTCAAGTGGCAGCCCCAACCGGGCGGCTACGCTCTTTTCCATGAACTCTGGTGTCTGAATGGGGCCTACCAGTTCTGCTTTGTCATCGGTTACGTGGGCAAAGAAGTTCATCGGCTCCAGCGTATTGTGTGCCAGGAATGGAGCAGTGTAAGTACGTTCTATGATTTTGGCAGCTTTGCGGAAAGCGGCTTCGGGGTCGCCGTCTTTGCGCACTATGGTAGCTGGTCTGGTGGCCATTTCAACCATTTTGGCGGCATGAGCATCTGAGCTTTCCAGTGCTGAGGAGGGGGTGGTCACCAGTTTTCGCCCAAACACATCCGCTTCGGCTTTCTTAGGCTGTATGGGTTCCCATGCCAGTTGAAGGGCTTTTTTGGCATTCATTACCTCCCAGGTGGTGTTGCCCACCACCACGGCCAGTTCAGTGAAGGCGCTCACGTCGCTCCATTGCGGCTGGTAGTCATCTTGGTATGTTTTTATGGTGAACGCATCCTTGATACCCGGCATGGCCTTGGCGGCGGAGGCATCCATAGATTTGAGTTTCAGGCCAAAAGCCGGCGGGTGCACTATCATGGCTATGAGCATACCCTCGCGGTAATAGTCCAGGCCATAGAGAGGTTTACCGGTAACAATAGCCGGGCCATCCACATTTTTGCGAGAGGTGCCGATGATTTTGAATGCTGATTTTTCTTTGAGCGTTACTTCTTCGGGCACGGGTAATTGAGCGGCAGCGGCAGCCATTTCACCGTAGCTGGCCTTGCGTTTGCTGGGAGGGTGTAGAAGACGGCCGCTATCGGTTTGTACTTCCTCTACGGGCACGCCCCAAGCTTGGGCGGCGGCGGCTCTGAGCATTTGGCGGGCGGTGGCGCCAGCCATGCGCAGGGATTTCCAGCCCTGGCGGATGGATTGACTGCCGCCGGCGAGTTGACGAGTGAACACAGCGGTGTTAAGCGGGGCTTGCTCTACTATTACTTGCTTCCAGTCCACGTCAAGTTCCTCGGCAACAATCATAGGCATAGAGGTCTTTACGTTTTGCCCGATCTCTGGGTTGGGCGACATGATGGTGACCATGCCATTAGGGGCTATTTTGAGAAAGCCGTTGATCTCAAACCACTCCTCCGGTATGTCGGTCAGGGTGCTGTCTTTGGGTCTGCAGGAGGCCAGCCAGTTGAAGCCCAACAACATGCCACCGCCAGCCAGGGTGGTCACTTTGATGAAAGAGCGACGATTCAGGGAGGTTTTGACTAACGTCATGGATGTGGATTTAGGGTTTGAAAATTACATGCTGGCAGCAGCCTTTATGGCTTTTCGGATGCGGGTATAAGTACCACATCGGCAGATGTTGCCGTGCATGGCGGCGGCAATGGTTTCGTCATCGGGCTTGGGATTGGACTTGAGCAGCGCGGCAGCCGCCATGATCTGGCCAGCTTGGCAATAGCCACACTGGGCCGCGTCGAGTTCCAGCCAAGCTTTTTGCACGGGGTGATCGCCGTTTTTGGAGAGCCCCTCAATAGTGGTTACCGTTTGCTGGCCTATTGCCGATATGGGCACGGAGCAGGAGCGCACAGCCACATCGTTGAGGTGTACAGTGCAGGCACCGCACTGGGCAATACCGCAGCCGTATTTAGTGCCGCTGAGGCGTAGGTGGTCGCGCAGTATCCAGAGCAGCGGAGTGGCGGGGTCTGCTTGTATCTGCCGCCATTCGCCATTGACTTTGATCTTGAAAGTTGCCATAGTATTATTACAGGATTTGAGTAGCCACGAGCCAGTAGGCAGGCCGTTGATTGTGCCAACTGGATTTGCCAGGTACAAATGTAATTTTTTCTATTGCAAAAAAGCCGATTTATCGGTAAATTGTTCGTTAAGAATCAATATGGCTGATACTTTTGCACGATATCCTCCCCCAAGACAAACTCCTCCACCAGGCGGCCCGGGCATCTTGGTGCTGGTATGCTGTCGGGTGGTAGTGGCGTGCTACCGTTGACGACCCATGCCTCCTGCCAATACCCGCCTTCAAAAAGCGACTCAATGACCCGGGCGCCGCCCTCTACCAACACCGAACTGATGTGCCGCTGGTAAAGCTCCGCCCAAAGGTCGTGCCAAAAGCGCCTGGAGTTAAAATCCGCCCGCAGGTACTCAATGCTGCTGTGTTTGTCCTGCCCATCTTGGGAAGCATTGACCACGATGGTGGGCTGAGCTTTGTCAAAAATGTGCAGGTGTGCCGGCAAGCGCAAGTGTTGGTCCAGCACTACACGACGCGGGCTGGGGCCGTAGTAGTACCGGTTATCGAGGCGGGGGTTGTCAATGAGCGCTGTGCGCGTACCTACGAGAATGGCATCGTGTTCGCTGCGCAAGCGGTGTACAAATCGGCGGGCAAACGGGCCGCTGAGCCAGACTTGCGCGGGATAGGAGGGAGCGAAGAAGCCGTTGCGGGTTTGAGCGTATTTAATGGTGATGTATGGCTGCTGCTGAGTCACAAAGTGGTTACGCACTCTGGCCAGGTATTGTCCTTGTGCTTCCAGTACACCAGTGACTACCTCCACGCCAGCAGCCCGAAGTATTTCAATACCCCGACCTGCTACTCCAGGTGTGAGGTCAATGGCAGATACTACCACTCTGGGGATGCCTTGCTCCTGTATGAGTTGAGTGCAGGGGCCTGTTTTGCCCATGATACAACAAGGCTCCAGCGACACATACAGCGTAGCCTTTGGGATAAAGCGGCGCAACGCTGCTGGTACGGAAGCTACGGCATTAACTTCGGCATGAGGCCCACCGTATCGGGCGTGATACCCCTCGCCAATGATGCGCCCCTCGTGCACAAGCACTGCGCCAACCATTGGATTGGGCGAAGTGTAGCTCGTACCAAGCATGGCCAGGTCAAAACAGCGCTGCATGTACAACTCGTGCGACATAGAGACCAAAGTAATGGAGTGCGCGCCGGTTGGCCTCGCTTTTCCGACAGTTACGCAAAAATAAGGATTATGCAACCAACAAGCCAAGGCTCGCCCGCAGTTTGTCTCTCACGTCAAAAAATATTGAAATCCCTGCAGTATCCCTAGCGCAATGAGCACCCCGCCGGTGATTTTGTCCGTCCATTGCTGCAGGAAGGCTGTGCGGCGGTTGATTGTATTACTCAAAAGGCTAAATAAAGACAGCGCCCCAAACTTGCCAACCACTACACCAACTAGAAACAAGCTGATGCCCCAGAGGGGAGTCTGGGCGTTGATTTCAAACCACTGTACAGACTGTAGATAAGTTAGTACCAGTATCCAAAACGGAATACCCTGTGGGTTCATGGCGGCAATGACCAAACCCTGTGTGAAGTACCGACCACCCCGAGGTTGTGCAGGTTCCTGGCTGTCAGATGACTTGCTTCGCTGTAAAAATACAACCCCCAGCACCACAAAGAATGCCAGTACCACCAAATGTATCCAAGGATGCTGCCTAAGAAACACTGGATAATATTCGCCAAAAGCCAGCGCCAGAAACGACTGAGCGCCTTCTACCAGTGCTGCCGCTATGGCAAACCACAAGCCGGCCTGTAGGTTGTGCCGCACAGTGGTATCTACCACACAAAGATTGACCGGCCCGAAGGTAAGCGAGCCTGCAAAGCCGATGCTCAGCGGTATCAGCAGGTAGTTCTCCATCGGAATGGCCATCACGCGCGTTTTTGCACTAAGCAAAAATAGGTATTATCCTTCACTTGTATTGCATATCAGCAGGTTTGGCGGCATGACTATCACGCTACGGGGCACAACGCCGATTTGCAACCAAGTTGGCTTTGCTTTGCCTATGGAGGTTGACTTGCGCCATCTACTACCTGCTGGTCAAAGCCCCACTTGTGTAAGAGCGCGCAGACAAGTGCGCGCCAAAGGATGTGGCCTTCATTGGCACTCCGATTCTCAAAGAGGCAGAGTAAGTGCCGGAAGTGATCACTGGATTAAGTTTGGGCATTGCCCAATACGCCGCCTGCATAGTCCTTCAACTCACAGGGGCGCCCTGGTGCGATCCCAGAGTAGTAAGCTGTTTAGCAACTAATATTTTTTGCCACTTCAAGACTGTGGGTGACGCACGTTTTGCTAAATTTGCGCAGATGAGTAGGAAGCATCCGGATGCCGGATTTCGTACCCAATAGCAAGTGGATCACACCAAAAGACGCAATGCCACCCAAATGATACAACCGGCTGATAAAGAGGTAGAAAGTGCTAAAGTGTCTTCGGAGAAAATCCGATACAAGAGTGTTTACGTTCAGTTGGACTCAGCCCTAATGCTGAACGCCTGGCACACTCTTGCACAGATAATTAAAGAAGATCTGCGCATTGATGCATCTACGGTACATCTCCATGCCGGAGGGGGAGGCTACCCCCCCCCAAGCATTTGCGGACTACTTGCGCGGTAACCTCGCGCACCGTAGTGTAGGACTTATGCTTCGGCTTGCCAAGTTTTGTGCAAAATATCTGTAAATCATGCACAAAGCTCGGCGTTGCTCGGTATCATCAGAAACAAGAGTCGCGGTTGGCCGGGGAGAGGTGGTGAGAAGTCTTTGTCTGATTGCCAAAGAGGCGGCGGCTAACTTGGCTTTCGCATTCCAAATAAGCATGAGTAGTATATAGTTTATCTTATGTTCTGTCATAATCTTGTCCGCCTAAGCCTGCTGAGCGCAGCACTCATTACAAAAGCTTTTGCTACTAACTACTACGTGGACGGCTCGAAGCCTACCAATGGTGATGGCTTGAGTTGGGCTACAGCATGGAACAACCTGAGCTCAGCCACTTCGGCCAGTCTCCTTCCGGGTGATGTAGTGTGGATTAAAGAAGGCACCTACACTCAGCGCTTGATACTGACCAAGTCGGGTAGTCAGACAGTGCCAGTTACTCCAGGTATCTCATTACAGCAGGGCAACCGCGCCTATTTTCCTATAGGTACAGACCTCTCATCTATTAATCTGGCTGCAAACCCTGGCCAGTACTATCTGCACGTGTACAGAAGTCGCTATGCCAACAACGGTTTTTTCAAGATCGTAGCCGTCAATATCGCCCAGCGATGGGTAGAGGTAGAAGGTATGCCTTTTGTCAATGAGCTGGGAATAGCTGGCAACCCTCATCACCTTTCAGCCTGCGTAAGCCGCCCGATCTTTTTCAGGAATGCAGCCAGCAATCCTGCTGTAGATCGAGTAGTGCTCGACTTGTCCACCACTACGTTTGCCAGGGCTTGTTATATTGGTCAGTACCTTGCTCCTTTAGATGCCAATCCTGTAAATTTCGTAGTTGTAGAAAATATTGATATCACTAAAACCAAAACAGGTGGTGGTATCGCGATTCAGTGCTCCAACTTTAACGTCATCAAGAACTGTCGGATATACAATACAGCTACAGATGGCTCTCCGGCCAATGGTATCTTCATCAATGGCAATGCTGACCGCCCTGCTAACTATAATTTGATTTTGAACAACGAATTGTACAATACACCCTACGAGGGCATTTATATCGGTTCGGGGGGCTCTCCGGCGTACAACAATCATGCTCACTTTAACCATCTCATTGCCAATAATATCTACACCTCTGGCATGGCGTCCAATGCCATTCTGGAAAATGCCATTGATATTAAGGACGGCAATCGCGCCACTGTAGTCTCGGGCAATTTCATTCACGATTTTCGACTCATCACGCATTACAACGGCGCACTTGACGTGCGCACAGGCGCCCACCACACGCTGGTGTATAACAACATTTTCCGGGATGTCACTATTCCCCCAGCGGCTACCAGCTACTATCCCGTGGTGCTACTGTATGGTGAAGCTGACAGCGTACACGTGTTTAATAATTTGATTTACAATACCGTAGTGCAACATGGAAACCATTTCGCCTTCGACATACGCGGAACGAATACCACAGGCGTAATGATAGCGCACAACACCGTTTATCAAACCCACCAGGGCTTGTTGATGTCGGGCGGGAGTAACAATGGCACAGTCATAGTAAACAACATCATTGCCCCTACATCAACGCCTCGAACCAATTGGTACAGCCAAAATTTCACTTTCACGCACAACACCTACAATAGCACCCCGGCTGGGTATCCATCAGAACCGGCACGCATTGTCGGCTCCACTGCCTTTAGCAATCCTGCGGTAGGAGACTTCAGCTTATTGCCCGTTGATTCAACGGCTCGCAACCAGGCTACTGCCACTGGTTTGCCCCATGCTGTTCCTTTGGATTTTTATCTTTTGTCCAGGGTTGATGCCCCTGATCGCGGTGCTTTTGAGAATCAAATCCCCCTGCCAGTCACATTGGCTTATTTCAAGGGCTCGTGCGAGGCATCCGGCGTCGTTTTACAGTGGTTTACGCTTACCGAACAGGATGCCGCCTACTTTGAAGTACAGACTAGCATGGATGGTCGGACATGGCACCCTGTGGCCAATCTTCCAGCTGCTGGCACCACTACTAAGCCCACTGCTTATACATGGAAGCACGAAACGCCTTGGCGATACTATCGCTTGATGCAATGGGATGTAGATGGTGTGGGGCATGCTGTGGGGCAGGTGATTGCCCCGGGGTGCCCGCCAACTGCAAAAATCCTCAGTAGAATAATCGGTAACCCACTCAGGGTTGGAGAACCGCTGCGCATCGAAATTCGGTATCCAGAAGCATGGCAAATCAGTACTCAGGTGTATTTGTGCTCAACCGATGGCAGGGTGCTCAAAAACTGGTCGGTTTCCTCGTCTGTGCAAGAGAGGAGAGAAATTGCTATCCTGCCCATTAGTGAAGATGTGCCACCAGGCGTGTATGTCTTGTCCATTTCGGCACAAGGACTACTCGTTGCCGCACATCCAGTAGTGATTGTTGGAGAGTGATGGGGCGCCGAATTGCTCTGCCTAAGATGACGCTCGTGCAATTACTGGTGAGTAGCTGCGTTTATGGCAAGCGATCAGAAAGTGGTAATATGCCATTGTCTGCATGATTAGCTTTGCCATTCAAATACTCTTCTTTCTGTTATGCCAACGATATCAAAACCTGCCTTGCTATTCTTCTGCCTTGGTTTGCTCGCGGTCTCCTGCCAGCCCAGAGGCCCTCGAAAACTGGAAGACTGCCCCTACGGCCGTCCCAGGGCTGTGTTTTCAGAGGCTATGCCTGGAGTAAGCGCCCACCAGTTTTTGGAAGAACCTTATGCCACTACTGAGAGTTTTCGCCTGGGCGATACCCTTGTAGTGACGCTGATTCAGAGCGGATGCGAAAAACCAGCCCAGGAGTTTCGCTTCGAGATGCCCCTGCACGCCGGCGAAGACAGCAATGCCTTTTGGGCGGCCAAATGTGTAGATTTGCTCTACATTTTGGCCAATCTGGACGCCTCCACCACGCCTTTGTCCGCTTGGGCGCAAGCTATTGAGCCGAAAATTCCAAATTTTATTCTGGGCGAACCAATGCTTATCCAACAAGATACTTACGTGAAAGTTGATCGCATCCGCTCCGTCGAAGGTGTCATTCTTCTGCTTACGCTCGGCGCTCATCCTCTGTAAAATCAAGAGAACAGCTGGCACTTCAAAGGGGGGCTTTTTTTAAGTTGATTTTCAGTCAAAAGTGTTTTTTTTTAAAATTTAAACAATTGATTTTCAATAATATAATCAAAAAAATGACAAACTAGCAGAGTGCAAAAAATTGAAAAAAAGTGCCCATTTTTTTTTTGAAGATACCTCGCATTAGTAGTACCTTTACCACCGAAAAGCGATTTACACATCGAATAATAGATTGTGCAGGGAAACCATCGCACTAAAATAAAATATCTAAGTAGCTGTCAAAGCGTTAAATGGCTATTTGTTGCCTTGTGCAACCCGATGAAATATCAGTATCAGTAAGTTAGGTTGTGCTCCGCCGTCAAAGGATGGCGGAGTTTTTGTTTTTATGCACTGAATTGTCCGAACCCGTCTATCTTTGCCTTTGTTAACTGAAATCACAACCCAATATGAACTTCGATCTCATTGTCATAGGCAGCGGTCCCGGCGGATATGTGGCAGCCATTCGCGCCTCACAGTTGGGCATGAAAGTAGCCGTAGTAGAACGCGAATCGCTGGGTGGTATCTGCCTCAACTGGGGCTGCATTCCTACCAAAGCCCTGCTCAAGAGCGCGCAGGTGTTTGAGTACATCAGCCATGCTGCCGACTACGGAGTTACTGTAAAGGATGCTGCTGTGGACTTCGGCAGTATGATTAAGCGCAGCCGGGGCGTAGCCGACGGCATGAGCAAAGGCATACAGTTTCTCTTCCGCAAAAACAAGATTACTCTGATAGAGGGCAATGCCCGCCTGGCGCCTGGCCCCAAAGTAGAGGTCACTGACGCTAAAGGGCAAGTGCAAGCCTACACTGCGCCGCACATCATCATTGCTACTGGTGGCCGTGCCAAAGAACTGCCCAACCTTAAGATTGACGGTCAGAAAATCATTGAATACCGTAAGGCCATGAGTATGGAGCAGCAGCCCAAGTCTATGGTGGTAGTGGGGGCGGGCGCCATTGGCGTGGAGTTTGCCTATTTTTATCACACCATCGGTACAAGGGTGACCATCGTGGAGTTTCTTGAGCAAGGCCTATTGCCTCGCGAAGACCCCGATGTGTCCAAAGAACTGACCAAAATCTATACTAAAGCAGGTATTGAAGTCATGGCCAACACCAGCGTGGAAAGCGTGGATACCTCCGGCAAAAATTGTAAAGTGACTGTGAAAAGCCGCAAGGACGGCGCTGTCAAAACCATTGACTGCGACATAGTGCTCTCTGCTGCTGGTGTCACCCCCAACACCGAAAATATTGGCCTGGAAGCACTGGGCGTGAAAACCGACCGCGGCTACATCACAGTGGATGAATACTACCGTACCAATGTGCCCGGCGTGTATGCCATTGGCGATGTACTGCCCACCCAAGCCTTAGCGCACGTAGCCAGTGCAGAGGGTATCGTATGCGTAGAGAAAATTGCTGGGCACTCGCCCGAACCAATTGACTACAACAACATCCCCTCCTGTACCTACTGCTCGCCCGAGGTGGCCTCGGTTGGCTATACAGAGCCAGCTGCCAAGGCTGCGGGTTATGCGCTTAAGGTGGGTAAGTTCCCCTTTACGGCCTCTGGCAAAGCCAAAGCGGCTGGGGCAGCGCAGGGCTTCGTCAAGGTCATTTTCGATGCCAAGTATGGCGAGTTCCTAGGGGCGCATCTCATCGGCGCCAACGTCACCGAGATGATTGCCGAAGTGGTAGCTGCCCGCAAGCTCGAGACCACCGGCCACGAAATCATCAAGACTGTGCACCCGCACCCCACTATGAGCGAGGCCATTATGGAGGCTGCAGCCGCTGCTTACGACGAAGTCATACATCTCTGAGGGAGGGCACGAAGCGCCCACACAACCAAAGCATATTTGAGGCGGGATAGTCGAGGAAGTTTTCAATGTTTTTTCAGCTCCTTGAGCCCTCCTTTGTCAGACCAAAGCTTGGTTTGCACCGTAATTGTTTCTGCTGGGCTAAGTTTTCTTTTCTCTACATTGAGCAACGCCAAGTTTTATGCATGATTTACAGATGTTGTGCACAAAACTTGGCGAGTCGAAGGATAATTTTCAGCGCTGACACTTGTGGCTTGCAGTATATATCTCCGTCTGGCTGAGTTAACAAGGCTATTTCTAAAGGGATCGAAGTTGCCTAAACATATACGATGAGAAAGTATGGAATATTCATTGGTGCAGCCTTGGTAGGCTTACTGATGGCGAGCGCATGCGCCAAACGAAAAGCTGCACCAGAGGTTTCTTCTGCATTTACCGAAACGGGTATTCAGGTAGTAGTGCAGTATCCGGCAGGCGCCCTGCCTCGCGCAGGGGTCGCTTGGCCGGCGCCTGGCAATCTGGGCTTGATTCCTTCTACTCGAGCAGAAGATGGTCAGCCCTTGACCTGCCTGTTGGTATGTGCCGCGCTTCGATCGGGTACGCTGTACGAGGCCACTCCGATAGCCGCCGTTCAGTGGCAAATGGAAGGCCACCTACATACGGCCATTATTGCCATGCCTGTAGATACCTCCTTGCGCACTATCGAAGTGGAGGACTACATTTCGCTCAGAATGCAGTATGATGCCTTGCGCAGCAGCATTGAGCAATGGATGCGCTACGCATGGCTGCTCCCTCAGGCCCGATGGCTGGGCTGGCAAAATGAAGTATATGCCTGGGAGGAGATACATCGCAGCGCGCGGCGTTTTCAGCAATGAGTTTTCAATAAAAAAGCCCACGACCGGCAGGGCCATGGGCGGGCACAAAAACCTAATGTATGAATGTCCTTTATTGACTTTTGGCGACTAGATGCGGCTTCCTATTTTGCAATTTCTATAGTGTGATAGTAGCTGCGGCGTGGCGTAGTCAGGCGCACGGTGTACTGGCCACGGCGCAGGTTGGAGAGGTTGTAGCGGCGCTCTACGCGTACCACGTTGCGCAGGGTGTCTTTGAAGATTTCGGTACCATGAGCATCCAGAATAGCGACTTCCATTGTGGCTACTCGCGTATTGAACCAATTCACGTCCAGATGGCGGCCGGTCAGCCGGGCGCTAGGTGCAAAGTGCTCCACGCGTTGCCCCTCGTAGAGTATGATGTCAGCAGCGGTAATATACAGCGGTTGCACCGTTTCGCGCAGTTCGGAAGCCACTTGGATTGAATATTGCCCCGGCCTGAGCTTGGATAAATCTAGGATTTTAGAAAAAGACTTGCTAGGGGGCACTTCTTCTTCCATGAGCACCTGACCTTTTTCATTACTTAGCGTAATGGCCAGTGCACTGCTGAAGCCGTAGAGTTCTACTACTATTTGCTTGAAGCCGTCGTTCAGTTTTTCGATGCGCAGTGCAGCGGTGGAGGCTATAGCTGGTAGCGGCAAATACAGGGCCCAAAGAGCGGCCGTTAACCCCATGCCTTTCAGGATCGTCTTCATAGTCAATGGTTTAATGAAGTAATTGGGTGATTTTGACGGCACAAAGGTATCGGCATAGCGGCACGTGGCGCTACCACATTTTTAACTGATTTTTTTACAGAATTGACTTGAGGTGGCCTATCGGGCTACCATTTCCATTAAAAAGGCAGATAGCAACGCTCCATAAGTGCCCAAAGCATAGCCTAATACAGCCAGCAACACCCCTACAGGTGCCAGCGCCGTATCGAAAGCAGAAGCCACCACCGGTGCAGAAGCGGCCCCACCTACATTGGCCTGGCTACCCACCGCTACAAAGAAGAAAGGTGCATGTATGAGCTTGGCCACAAGGAGCAGCAATACAACATGGGTGAGCATCCAGATAATGCCTACGGCAAAGAGCCCCAGGTTTTTGAACACAGCCCCCAGGTCCATCTGCATGCCGATAGTAGCCACCAGCACGTAAATGAAAATGCCGCCCCAGCGGGAAGCCCCTACGCCCTCTAGGTTGCGCAGCCGTGTGAAGGAAAGCACCAAGCCTATAGTGGTAGCAATCACCACCAGCCAAAAGAAACTGGAGTTGAGCGACTCCAGGCGGATACTGGCCAGCCATGCTTTGTGCGGCGCCAGCCAATCTGTGATCATTTCCGAACCCCAATGCGAGAGTGCTGTGCCACCGAAAGCTACGGCCAGCCACTGAAACACGGACGTCGTGTCAGACAGACGCGTCATGCTAGCCCGAAACTGGCGGACGCGCTCCACCAGGTCATCAATGGTACGAGTATCGGCCTTGAGCCAGCGGTCCAAGCGGCTGTGTATATTAGCGCCATATAGCAAGCAAGCCATCCAGATGTTGGCCACTAGTATGTCTACCACTACCATGGTACCGAAGAGGTCTTGCTTTACTTCAAAGATGACGCGCATGGCTGTCTGGTTAGCATTGCCACCGATCCATGAACCAGCAATAGTGGACAGCCCCCTCCAAAGCTGCTCCGCCGGCACATTGATCAGGCCAGGCAAAAACGTGGTGACTATCCACAGCGCCACCGGCCCACCTAGGATGATACCTAGCGTAGCTGTGCCAAACATGATGAGCGCCTTTGGCCCCAGGTTCATAATGCCTTTGAAGTCAATACCCAGGCACAGCAGGATAAGTGCCGCTGGCAGTAAGTAGCGCGACGACATCTTGTACAGCTCCGAACCGCGCTTGTAGGGCTCCGCCACAGCGGCGTCCACTCCGTGTTGGTTTAAAAACTGCTCCATTTCCGAAAAGGAGGCTTTGGCAGGAGGGGTCAACCCTTGCTCGCGTAGGGCATCCCACAGGCCAACTTCGTACCAGTCGTTGGCGATCAAGCCCAGCGGCCAGTGTAGCAAGGCAGGCAAAAAATAGCACAGTAGCAGCGGAGGCACTACGCGATAGAACCGCTGCCAAAAGAGAGCTCTGCTTTGTGAAGTAGTAAATATAAAGGCTAGCAGCATCAGCAAAATGCCTAGCACAATGGCGTCATTACTAAAGTAAGGCTTCATGCAATTGGGCAGTTTTGGCATTGGAACCGGGGCTAAAGATACCGGTTTGACAGAAAATACCTAACTTTCGCCTTTCTTAATGCACATCATGAAAAGGTACGTATTAGTTTTGGGTATAGTGCTGGCAAGTATAGGGCTGGACCGCTGGACTAAGGTGCTGGCCGAAACGCACCTACAGGGCAGCCCCCTTCGTAATGTGCTAGGGCAGTTTTTCCAGTTGGTTTTTGTGGAGAATACGGGCGCATTTCTCAGCTTTGGCGCCGACTTCCCGTACGCGCTACGCCTGCTTGCACTTACTATTTTGCCCACACTCATGCTGGTAGGCGTGTTTGTATACACTTTGCTAGGGCGAGGGCTTACGCTGTGGCAGATCATCGCGTTTAGTTTTATCAGCGGAGGTGGCATCAGCAATTTGTACGACCGCATTACAGAAGGTAAAGTGGTGGACTTCATGATCATGGGCGTGGGGCAGTTGCGTACAGGGGTATTCAACATAGCCGACGTGTGCATTATGATTGGGCTATTCATGATGCTACCTACTATGCTAGGCTTAGATAAGCGCCGCCAGCTGGCTGAGGTTGCCCCAGAAGCCAAATCAGAGACCAACCTGCCGGAATAGCACCAGATATTTGCCTATAATATCTAACGAAAATGCCCACCCAATCATGATCTCCAAACTTTCGCCTATCGGCATTCTGTTCATTCTCTTGGGGTACTTTGTTTTATTGATTGCCGTATCCTGGTTCACTAGCAAGCAAAAAAGCAATAACCTTCAGTTTTTTCTGGCTGGCCGGCAAGCCCACTGGCTGTTAGTGGCTTACGGCATGATTGGTTCTACTATTTCAGGCATTACGTTCATTTCTGTGCCCGGCGCAGTAGGTGGCACAGGTGCCAACGAAGCCTTCTCCTACTTTCAGGTAGTGCTGGGCTATATGTTGGGCTACATCGTCATCGCCTTTGTATTGCTGCCTTTGTACTATCGGCTCAATCTCACCTCTATTTACGGATACTTGGAGCAGCGCTTTGGCACGTTTTCTTACAAAACTGGGGCAGCTTATTTTTTGCTGTCGCGCAGTACTGGCTCAGCGCTTCGGCTATTCTTGGTGGCGCTAGTTATTCACCGCTTTGTTATGCAACCACTGGGTGTACCGTTCCCACTGACGGTATTTATAGCGTTGGCGTTGATTTGGATATATACGTTCAGGGGCGGGCTGAAAACCATCATCATCACGGATGCCTTGCAAACCACATTTTTGTTGCTGGCTGTCATTCTTACCGTCATTCTGATTGGCCAGGCACTGGATACCGGGCTGGTTGGTATGATCGAAATGGTGAGCCATAGCAATTATGCCAAGATGTTTTATTGGGAAGGCGGCTGGAGCGACCCCAACAACTTCTTCAAGCAGTTTTTCAGCGGGGCACTCATTACCATTACTATGACAGGCCTTGATCAGGACATGATGCAGAAAAACCTAAGTTGCCGCAACCTGCAAGATGCCCAGAAAAACATGCTTACCTTTAGTACGGTGCTGGTGCTGGTCAATTTACTGTTCCTTCTGCTGGGCGCCATGCTCTACATCTATGCTGGCGTTTTTGGTGTAGAAGTACCTGCCCGAACGGATGAGTTCTACCCTCTCATCGCCATTGAGCACCTCTCGCCGGTAGTGGGCCTCCTCTTTGTACTGGGCCTAACAGCGGCGGCCTACTCCAGTGCTGATTCCGGCATGACAGCCCTTACCACCTCTTTCTGCGTGGATTTTCTGAACTTTGAGAAAAAAGCAGCTACGGTGCCGGAAGAACAGCTCAAACGCACGCGCATACTGGTACACTTGGGCGTCACGGGGGTCATGTTTGTGCTTATCATGGTTTTCAATGCCTTCAACGACTCCGCTGTCATCACCACGTTGTTTCAGATAGCTGGCTACACTTATGGGCCTTTGCTGGGCATGTTTGTGTTTGGCATGGTTACCAGGCTCCGCGTGCGCGACCACCTTGTACTGCCAATATGTCTATTGTCTCCCGTCCTCACTTTTTTGCTCGACAAGTACTCCGCCGAAATCCTCTACGGGTTTAAGTTCGGGTTTCTTACCCTTGCACTCAATACTTTGATTACTTTTCTGGGGCTTTTAGCCATTGCCTACTGGGGCGAAACGGACGAGTCAGCCTATGATGAATAGCTGCTGTCATTCATTTTGCCTTCGGGGAGTACGGCGGCCTTCCTCGTCAATGTCGTAGATAGTCGTTTCGGTACTGCTTTGCTCTACGCGATACTCGTCTATTTTGTCAATAAACTCCAGGGAGCGCCCCCAGAATTGCTGCAGAGTAGGCTTTATCTTGCCTAAGATTTTCCAGGTAGTCTGCGGATATTTTTCCAAAAAGGGGTAAGAGATAGATTGCTCTTTAGTTTCTCGGTTGATGATATGGGCCTGGTCACCAAACCACAGCAGCAGGCTGTAGAGCAGGGTAAAGAAAGCTGCTGTGAGCAAGCCACCAGCCAACTGGTTGATAATATTGATTTGGGCTGTTTGAAGGCCTTTCTCTAATGCGCCCGAAAAGAAGCGAATGAGTACTACTGTCAACACCAGCGTAAGCAAAAAACCGGGTATAAACAGCAGTGGGTTGTCGTTAGCCATTGCTGTTTGTAGCACATCGGTTACGTCGGGCGAAAAGCGAACGGCAATGACAATGCCAAACAAAATAGAAAGTACGTTGAATACCGTCTTAATGACACCTCGGGTAAATCCTATGAAGAACCCCCATACAACGGCAATCAGAAAAAGAATATCTATCATGTGTACAAATATAAAGCGATTATCACTCAATTATTCAAGAGATTAGGCAAACGCAAAGCACGCAGGGTTACACCGTTGCCAAAAAAGCTTCGATCTCGCGGTTGTACACCTCTGGTTCTTCAATGCAGGCAGTGTGTCCTGCGCCTTCCACATACTTGAGTATAGAGCCAGCAATACGAGCGTGTATAAATTCGGCTTTCTCAGGCGTAGTAGCTTTGTCTTGAGTGCCTACCAGTATGAGTGTAGGGCACTTTATGAGCGAGAGTTCGTCCTCTACGCCTTTGCGCTGCAGTACACCTCGCACGGCGCGCACAATGGTTCGTTTGTTCTGTTGCAATTGGGCACGCCACTCCTCCAACTCTTGCCGGCGGATAGGGTCGTGTAGAAACTTCTCGCCGAACATAATGCGCATAACCGGCGCGGTGACGCTGCGCACGCCAAAGAGACGCACCATTGTATTGAGTATGCCGTATTTGAATTTATTCGGCTCTGGCTGCGCCGAGGTTTCCATCAGGATGAGTGAGCGCACCAGGTCGGGCCGGCGAGCGGCCAGGCGCATTCCGATGAAGCCACCCATACTCAGGCCGCCAAAATGTACCTTGCCCAGGTCAAGTGTTTCTATTAGGGCTACAGCATCCTCGTAGAGGCTATCCATGTCATAGCCATCAGGCATTACTTCGGAGCGGCCTTGTCCACGATGGTCATACACAATGATGCGATAGCGGTCTTTGAAGTATTCTACCTGCTTATGAAATAAATAGCTGCTCCACAGCAGCCCGTGGGCGAGCACCAGGGTCTCTGGCCCTTGGCCGTGTATCTCGTAGTAATAATTGCAGTGGCGAATGCGAATGAACGGCATGACGGCAAATACAGATTGGTTTTATAGGGCGAATGTACAAAATATGACTTACACAGGATATTTGCGCGCGTCCATTATTTGCTGTAAGTTTGCACGGCAAAAACTATCCGATCATGCAGGAGGATGTAAACAAATACATAGAAGATGCTCAGCATTTGATGGAGCGCGCCATTGAGCATCTTTCGCACGAGTTGATCAAAGTGCGCACCGGCAAGGCTTCACCGGCCATGCTGGAGGGGCTGATGGTACAATACTACGGCTCGCCCACTCCGCTCAATCAAGTGGCTAACATCACTACCGGCGATGCGCGCACCATTGTCATTCAGCCCTGGGAAAGGAGTATGCTCGGGCCTATCTCGCGCGCCATCCTGGAAGCTAATCTGGGCTTCAACCCGCAAGACGACGGAACCGTGGTGCGCCTAAGCGTGCCGCCTCTCACTGAAGAGCGCCGCAAGGAGTTGGTCAAACTGGCCAAGCACCTGGGGGAAGAAGCCAAAATAGGAGTGCGCAATGCCCGCCGCGATGCCATTGAACACATAAAAAAGGCTATCAAAAACGGCTACCCCGAAGATGCTGGCCACAACAAGGAAAAACAAGTCCAGGCGCTGACCGACAAGTTTATACAACAAATTGACCATCTTATCGAGGTCAAAGAAAAGGACATCATGACGGTGTAAACTGCGCCACCGCCCAGATTATTTCTTGTCTTGCTTGGCAAATACGCGCTTGAGCAAATCGCTAGTGCGGGCGCTGAGGTTGGAGCGAATGTTCTGTTCTTCTTTCTCCACTATGGCAAATAGGCCTTTAAGTGCCTCGCGGGTTACGTAATCGTCCAGGCTTGGGTTGGCTTTGTTTACCAACGGTATGCGATTGTAGGCATTCACTGCATCAGCCCAGTACTTGCGGGCGTTGAACTTGTCAAGCGATTCTACAATCACAGGATTGAACTCCCGGTAGAGCGCGTCAAAGGTAGAGCGCTCCAGGTAGCGCGTAGCGGCGTCATTATTGCCCATAAGGATATTCATGGCATCGGTAATGGTCATTTGCCGGATGGCATTCACGAAGATGGGCTTGGCCTTGGCCGCTGCATCTTCGGCGCCGCGATTGATGCGCTCCAAGATGACTTCTTCTACATCGCTGAAGCCCGGCACTACTTTGAGGCGTTCGGTTATCTGGCGGGCTTCAGCTGGCAACAATATCTTATAGGGGCTTTTGTAGTATCCATCCAATTGTGAGAGTTGGTCGGCGCCTTTACCAGAACCGATGGTCAGGGCTTCCTTGAGGCCAGCGGCTACATCAGCCTCGGTGAGGGGGAGTTCGCCGACAGCCAGGCTACTCAGGGTATCACAAGCAGTAAAGATGGGTATGATGATCAGGGTAAACAAAAGGGCGGTAAGATGACGTATCATACGTATGTAATTAATGTAGTGAATAGTATTGTTGGTGTACTTTTTGCACAGGTAGTAGCTCTGATCCTCAATCAAGAAAGCCTTCGACTTTGTACGGCAGAAGAACGGTACAAGGCCGAAGGCTCGTATGAAGAGCTATGGGTTATTTCTACTTTTTTCCGGCTTTTTCGGCTGCTGCAGCAGCACTGCGCAGTGCACGCGGGATATCAATGGTAGCGATGGGCGTACCGGGCGAGTTGAGAATCTCTACATTGTGCGGTGGCTTGATGTCGCGGATACGCATAGATTGCCCCATTTCGAGGCCGGATATGTCGAGTTTTAGCTCAGTGATCAGGTTTTCCGGCATGGCTTTGATTTTCACGCGGCGCACTTTTTGCTGCAGTTTACCGCCATTCTTTACGCCAATGGCGGTGCCGGTGAAGCGAAGGGGTACTTCTACTTTTACTGGATGCCCTTCAGTAAGGGCCAAGAAGTCAATGTGGAGGATTTTTTCCGATACCGGATGATACTGTACCTCCTTGACTATGGCGCGATAGGACTTGCCTTGTATAGTGATTTCGGCAACCTTAAAATCTGGCGTATAAATAAGGTGGCGCACTGATGCCCAGTCGGTAGCAAAATGCTCCGTGAGTTGCGGGCCATAGAGCACGCAGGGTATTTGTTCGCTGTAGCGAACGGCCTTGGTTCCTTTCTTGCCCAACTCCGTCCTGGGCTGCCCTTGAATTGTAATTACTTCCATGATTGTTACGGCTTTATAGCAGTATGCCCCGAAAAAGGCACGCAAAGATAGGAACTTTTTAGAGAGTAGCGCAAAGTTGCGAAAAAAATCTTTGCAAATAGTTGGGTCAGCAGGGCATTTAGTTTTCTATGAAAAGTGCAGAAATAGAGCGATGCTCGTGCATGTTGCGTATGGCGCGAGAGAAGAGCATAGCGGTGGAGAGCACTTTGATCTTGGGTGACTGCTGGCGTAGCGGCAGCGTGTCGCAAACGAGGACTTCCGACAGCACGGACTTTTCGATGTTTTCGTAGGCATTGCCCGAGAGTACTGGATGCGTGCACAGCGCCCTAACGCTGCGCGCGCCTTTTTCCATGAGCGCTTCAGCAGCGCGGCATAGGGTGCCGGCGGTGTCTACCAGGTCGTCCACTAGGATGACATCTGCGCCAGCTACGTCACCGATGACGGTGATGCCGGCCACCTGGTTGGCACGCTCGCGATATTTGTCGCATATGACCAGGTCGGTTTTGAAATACTTG
Source organism: uncultured Saprospiraceae bacterium (assembly GCA_938015595.1). Lineage (GTDB taxonomy): Bacteria > Bacteroidota > Bacteroidia > Chitinophagales > Saprospiraceae > UBA2329. The sequence goes on from CALLPI010000004.1 coordinate 329,521, forward strand.
GAGTAAGTGCGGGCGCGTTTGACGCCACCCACATCGGGCGAAGCAAAGATGGTATTGCTTAGCCCTTGTTCGTGCAGGTAAGGCATGTAAATGGCTTCGGAGCGCAGGTGGTCCACCGGAATATCGAAGAAGCCCTGTATTTGGTCGGCATGGAGGTCCATCGTCATTACGCGGGTGGCGCCGGCTGCCTCCAGTAGGTTGGCGATGAGCTTTGCGGAGATGGGTACGCGGGGTTTATCCTTGCGGTCTTGCCGGGCGTAGCCAAAGTAAGGGATTACGGCGGTAATGTACTCTGCTGAGGCGCGACGAGCAGCATCAATCATGAGCAACAACTCCATGAGGTTGTCTGCTGGTGATATAGTGGACTGAATGAGAAACACGAAGTCGCCGCGCACTGATTCCTGGATAACAGGCTGCATCTCACCATCGCTGAAGCGGTTGAGTTGAATTTTGCCCAGGTCTTTGCCATAATAATAAGCTATGCGTTCGGCCAAGTACTTTGACCGCGTGCCGGAGAAGAGTTTAACGTCGCTCATCAGTATGTAAAAGTTATTGCTGCCGCAGGCAAAGGTAGTTCAATTTTTTGCCTTGCTGCGATAAAGTTGTTGTCGAATGGAGGAAAAATAAGACAAGCCACTCCTGGGCTCGCAAGAGTGGCTTGGCATGCACTTTGGTCAAAGGGCTTATTTAGCTCAAAAAACAAGATTTACTTCACATCGCTGAAGAACTCCTTGACCTTGTCTTTGTGCACAATGACCTCTTTATAGGTGTATTTGCCTGTTTTCGGATCTTTGATAGGCTTTACTACGCGCACATGGTCTTTGCCCGAACCCGCATTGGCGGAGCGCTGAGCAACCCGTGCGTTTTTAGATACCTTTGCCATGATGCGATGGATTTAACAGTTGAAAATATTCGAATTAAGACTGTACCGATACCACAAAAAGTGGTTTACTTGATTTCGCGGTGTACGGTTTTTTTCCTCAGTATCGGGTTGTACTTGAGCAGTTCGAGCCTGTTGGGCGTATTTTTGCGGTTTTTCTGAGTAATGTAGCGGGAAGTGCCCGGCATGCCGAGAGCTTTGTGCTCCGTACACTCCAGGATGATCATGATGCGGTTTCCTTTTTGCTTCTTGGCCATGGCTGCCGGTGGTTTTCAGTAGTTGAATTAAATTTTTGTACCGGTATGAACACCTTTCTTCTCCAGTTTTTTCAGATAAGCGTACACGCCAAGTTTATTGATGGTGCGAATTTCGGCGGTGCATACCTTGAGGGTGATCCACTCGTCCGTTTCGGGCACATAGAAGCGCTTCTTCTGAATATTGGGCAGAAAGCGGCGGCGTGTTTTGCGATTGGAGTGCGAAACGTTATTGCCCGAAACTGGGCGCTTACCAGACAATTGACAAACTTTGGACATGACTTGGCGTCTTTTCTGTTCCCTCAAAAAAATTTTGATGTGACTCCGGCAGGACTCGAACCTGCAACCTTCTGATCCGTAGTCAGATGCTCTATCCAATTAAGCTACGGAGCCATTTTTTCAATTAGAGCGCAAAGATACGACTTTTTTGAATTGCACAATAGATTCGGTAGAAAAAAATCAAAGTACGCCTTTAGTACTGGGCAGCCAGAGGTGTTCGGGGTCGCGGCGCAAGGCCATTTTGAGTGCGCGGGCAAATGCCTTGAAGATGGCTTCTATTTTATGGTGTTCATTTTGGCCTTCGGCGCGGATGTGCAGGTTACAGCGAGCGGCGTCGCTAAAGGACTTGAAAAAGTGGAAGAACATCTCGGTGGGCATGTCGCCCACTTTTTCACGGCGAAACTCGGTTTGCCACACCAGCCAGGGTCTGCCACCAAAGTCTGCCGCCACCTGCGCCAGGCAGTCGTCCATGGGCAAGCAGTAGCCGTAGCGCTCCATGCCGCGTTTGTCGGCCAGGGCGCGATGAAAAGCTTCGCCCAGTGCCAGGGCAACATCTTCTATGGTGTGGTGTTCGTCAATGTGCAAGTCACCTTCGGCGCGGATGTATAGGTCGCAGCCGGAGTGTCGGGCTACTTGCTCGAGCATGTGATCAAAGAATCCGAGGCCAGTGCGGATGTCGGCTTGGCCGGCACCGTCGAGGTTCAGGCGCACGAGGATATCGGTTTCGCGGGTTTGCCTGTGGTGCGTCACGGCGCGAGCTGGTAGTTTGAGCTGCTGCCAGATGTCTTCCCAACGGGTGGTGGCTAGGACTATCACATCCTGGAGGGCTTCGATACCGTGAGGTAGTTCAGCAGCGCCCAGATTGGGGTTTTCATTGAGCCAGATAGCGCGGCAGCCCAGGTTTTTAGCCAGTTGTACATCTGTGAGGCGGTCGCCAATTACGAATGAGTTGGCCAGGTCGTAGCTGCCATCGGTGTATGCAGTCAGCATGGCCGTACCAGGTTTTCGCGTGGGTTTATTTTCGTGTGGGTAGCTACGGTCAATGTGTATAGCGCTAAAGTGAATGCCTTCGTTGGCCAAGGCCTGAATGATTTTGTGATGAGCCGGCCAGAAGGTTTCCTCTGGGAAGTCTGGCGTACCCAGCCCATCTTGATTGGTGACCATGACCAACTCATAGTCCAACTCGCGGGCTATGCGGGAGAGCCAGGTAAAGACCCCAGGGTAAAATACGATTTTTTCAAGGCTGTCCAGTTGGTAGTCGTTGGGTTCGAGCACAAGTGTACCGTCGCGGTCTATAAAGAGCACTTTTTTCATAACAGTGATTTCAGCTCAAAATTACAGTACTGTGTTGTACCAGCACAGTGCCTCTCGAATGGCCGCTTCATCAGCAAAGCTATCCACTTGTACCTGGCCAATGGCCGGTAACAAGGCAAAGCTGATGTGTCCGCCAGTGTTTTTCTTGTCGTGGCGCATTAGGGCGATCAGTTGTTCAAAAGAGGTTTCGGGTAGTGTTGGCAGAGGATAGATACGCCGGATGAATTGCACAATGCCCTCTAGGTCGGCCTCTGGTAGGCCGCTTAGCTGCCACGACAGAAAGGCTTCTGCCATCATACCTGCAGCTATTGCTTCTCCGTGTAGCAGGGGCAGGGGGCCGTCGAGTGCCCAGGCCTCCAGCGCATGGCCTATGGTATGGCCAAAGTTGAGTGCCTTACGCAGCCCCTTTTCGTAGGGGTCAGCTTCCACAATGGCCTGCTTGACGCGAAGTGATCGGAGAATGACCTCCTCGTTATGCACGGCCGATTCCAGGGGGGCTTGACGCAGCGCTTCCCATTGTGCCGCATCGGCAATGAGGGCGTGCTTGATGACTTCCGCGAAGCCGCTGCGCAGCTCCCGCTCTGGCAGCGTGTGGAGGAAAGCTGGGTCAATGTACACGGCAATGGGGTGCCGAAACACGCCGATGCTGTTTTTTACACCGCCAAAGTCAAAGCCCAGTTTGCCGCCTATGGAGGCGTCCACCTGAGCCAGTAAGGTAGTGGGAATTTGCACAAAATCCAGGCCGCGCTTGAAGGTGGCGGCGCAAAAGCCGCCCATATCGCCCAGTACGCCACCGCCTAGGTTAATAACTAGCGCGCTGCGCTCTAGGCCGGCGCGAAGCATGTCTTCCCAGATACGGACGCAAGTGTGTACGTTTTTGTGCGCTTCGCCAGCAGGTATGACGATAAGGTGTAAGGCAAGATGCGCCGGCAGCAGGGGCTGAAGCAGCGGCCAGCAATGCATGTAGGTGTTTTCGTCGCATACTACGGCTATGGCCGACCATTGGCCCTGAAGCCAAAGCGTGGGCAAGGCCTCGGCTAGGGCGCCCAGGTGAATGGTGTAGCCGGAAACAGAAAGGGAGTGCATGGGCATACGCTGGAAATAGTGCTGCAAACGTAGCGCTTTTTCTACATTCTCCCAGAATGGCTGCAAACTATGCGCATTTTTCATGTGAGTTTGCCTACTGCATTCTCTTTAGGTATAAAACTGTCGCCACCCTTATACTCGCTGGGCTTGCTGCTGCTCAAATGGGGCACCTACTCCCCATCTTAAAAGCTGGCTTGACCAATGCCTCTGTTGCCAAGCCCTCCACTTGGCTACCCCTCGATGGGAAAGTGCGCCGCGGCTTTATCGGCACTAGGTGGGCAAATGGTAAGCTTGAGCCGTACCCTGATGAATCTATACCAGTTGAGCGTTGGTTCGGGCGTATTGGTACAAGGTGTGGAGCCGTCAGGGCCAGCCGGTGCAGCCGGCTTACAACAAGGCGACATAATTACTGAACGTGATAGCCATGAGGTAAAAGCCATTGACGACTTGCACAAACTGCTCAACGAAGACTCCATTGGCAAAACCGACAAGCTACTTGTACTGCACAATGGGTGCAAAACGCGCTTGCTCATCACGCCTGTAGAAACTAACTAAAGCACCATGGCAAGGGGCAACGCTATCATTCGCTGGCAGCATTTTGCCGAAAATTTGGGTGAATTTATCGAATGAATGTGCATGAGAATTGTGCGATGGGCATTTTTACCGATTATAGAAATCTCTATATGGCGCTTTTCCTAACAGTAAGCGATTGGTGGATGGCACTGGAGCGGCCGGAGCAGATATTCTGGGTGACAGCGCTGGTGTTCTCGCTGCTGCTGCTCATTCAGTTTATTCTTTCGCTTACTGGCTTGGGTTTTGATGACGACACAGATGGCTATACATCTGGGCACGACCACGACTTTTCCATCTTTTCTGTCCGAAGTATTATTGCGTTTTTTGCCTTCCTGGGCTGGACGGGGGTCCTCATGCTGGGCGTCGGCCTAAACTTATGGCTGGCAGTACTACTGGGTTTGCTTATGGGGGGCATTGCCATGTTCTTGGTGGCCTATCTTATCTTTTGGTTCTCACGGCTGGGGCAGGAGAGCAACTTACAAGCCCACGACACCCTTTATCAAAAAGGCGAAGTGTATACAACCATACCACCCGCACGTACAGGCAAAGGCCGCGTGATGGTCAAAGCCCGCCATGTGCTACGGGAGTGGGAGGCCATGACCGATGGCCCCGCCATCCCTACTGGTGCTGCGATATGGGTAGCTGACGTACTGGACGACAATGTGCTGCTGGTGACGACTGAATGAGTGCCAGATTTTATTCCTTCCTCCTAAGCCCATCAAAGTACTACGGGTGCTCCAAAGTAAAGCAATGCCTCGGAAAAGAAAGACCACTATCAACCTGTACTCTTTTGTGGTAGTCCTTTTGTAGGTGGCAGCGAGCCTTTGTAGAATAGCCCTATTGTACCAAAGGGATGCATGAACTGTAAGTTTAAGCGAATGCTCCCTCTCAAAAGAAGTGGATTTTTGAGGTTTCTCCATGAACAAGGTTTGGTACTCAAAAAGAGCTCTTTTACTCGCAACTCATGGCTCGAAGCTACCCGAATAGTCATCTGTTGAAATTAACCGATTTAGTCTTGCAACTGAAACAAACCCTCTTCAGGCCTATAAGGCACTATGCTTTTTCTTCGCTACTCCTATCCCTCTACTCACGTGCCGCCTTACTATTTGAACTTATCGCCCTCCTTTTTTGTACTTGAACTGATAACCATATATTGTATTCAAATGAGTAAACTCGGCAAGGTGCTGGTGGCTATGAGCGGTGGCATTGACAGCACCGTCACAGCCATGATGCTGCATCAGCAGGGCTATGAGGTCATTGGCATCACCATGAAAACCTGGGACTATGCCAACTCCGGAGGCAGCCGCAAGGAAACCGGTTGCTGCAGCCTCGACTCCATAAACGACGCCCGCCAAGTGGCCGTCACTATGGGCTTCCATCATTTCATCATTGATATCCGGGAAGAATTTGGCGATTATGTCATTAACAACTTCGTGGAAGAGTATCTGGCTGGCCGTACGCCCAATCCCTGCGTGCTTTGTAACACTCATATCAAGTGGAACGCCCTGCTCAAGCGTGCCGATGCGCTCGACTGCGAGTTCATCGCCACTGGGCACTATGCCAAGATTGAAGAATTGGACGGGCGGCGCTTCATTGCCAAAGCCAAAGACCTGAACAAAGACCAGTCGTATGTGCTTTGGGGGCTGAGCCAGGCGTGCCTGCAGCGCAGCCGTTTTCCGCTAGGCACCTACACTAAGCCGGAAGTGCGTCAGATGGCTGCTGACATGGGCTTTCTGGAGCTGTCGGCAAAAGCCGAAAGCTACGAAATCTGTTTTGTGCCTGATAATGATTACCGCGGCTTTCTCAAGCGCAAGGTAGAGGGGCTGGAAGAACAAGTAGCAGGCGGGTATTTTGTGGACGTCGAAGGCAAAATACTAGGCCGACACGAGGGCTACCCTTTTTACACCATTGGCCAGCGCAAGGGGCTAGGCATAGCCCTTGGTGAGCCAATGTTTGTCATCGAAATCCGGCCGGAAACCAATACTGTGGTGCTGGGCCGTCAGGCCGACTTGCTACGCAACGGCATGACGGTAGGCCAGGTGAACCTCATGAAGTATGCCCACATCCCCGATGGGCTGGAGGCTGTAACCCGCATTCGTTACAGAGACCGCGGCACGCTGAGTAGCTTGCGCCAGATAGCCGATGACAAAGTAGAAGTAGAGTTTTATGCCCACGTAAGTGGCATAGCTCCAGGGCAGTCGGCAGTCTTTTACGAAGGCGACCACGTGGTAGGTGGCGGCATTATTTATTCGGGCGTTAGGCGGGCTACTCCAGTGCCAATAGAGCTCTCTACTAGCCAACTTACTTGACCCTATACCAGGTTTGGGTGCGATACAGCCCTGTCCAGTGCTTGCCGCGCACGCGCAACTCGTCAGCTTGGCCCTTTTCAAACCAGATGCTGCAGCCGTATTCGTTGCCATTTTCGGGATCCAGGATTTTGCCGCCTTTCCACACGTTGTCTTGGGCAGTGAGGCCTTCAATGACATTCATGCCAATGAGCAACTGGTTTTTCTTGTCTCCAGTGCATTTTTCGCAGCGTGTGTCAGCAGGCTTACGCAGCAGCTTGACTACCTTGCCGTAGAGTTTGCCGCCTTTTTCATAGATCTCTACATGCGATTTAGCCTCGCCAGTGTTGTCGTCAATGGTTTTCCAAATGCCGATGGGCGACTGAGCCCGGGCATACACTAGCCCCGCTACCACAAAAACAGAAGCCAGCGCTGTGCTCTTCCATATTTTCATACGTCAATCAGGTTTTTGAAAAAGTTTATAGAAGTTGTAATTCAGTCGTAAAAGCCGCAGGCGTCCAACTCCTGTGGATGCCAAAACAGCCGTTCAAAATCCTGTACACGATTATCTCTCACCATTACGCCTTCCTGCTCCAGCAGTTGTTGCATGTGCTCGGGCGGGTTGAAGTGGTGGCGCCCGCTAAGTTCACCCAGGCGATTGACTACGCGATGCGCGGGTACATCCGGCACACCTAGTGAGTGCCGCAGCGCCCAACCTACCATGCGTGCAGAGCCGAGCGTCAGGTAGTCGGCTATGGCGCCGTAGGTGCTCACCCTGCCAGGCGGAATGCGCCGGGCAATCTCAAATACCAGGTCAAAATAGTGCCCGCTCATAACAATTTGTGATACACCTGCGCCTGTTCAAATGCTAATCTGCTGCAGCATATTGTCTATTTTTGCCAGCAGAGAAGCAAAAATAAGTGATTATTCAAATCCTGATGAAGATAAAAGCCTCCCGAATTGACAACCTAACCGATGCGCGCTACTTTGCTGCCCAAGGTGTAGAGTGGATGGGCTATTGCCTGGATGAGTCCACCCCGGGCTATGTGCCCCCTAAGTTGTTGGCCGCCATACGCGAATGGGTGGACGGCCCCCGCACTGTGGGAGAGTTTGGGCTGGCCACTGCCGACGAGGTACTTCAGGCCATTGCCGACTGCCATCTCGACGCTGTACAGGTGGGGCCTTTTGTGCCGCTCACCGATCTGGAAGTTATACGAAGCAGGGCACAGGTCCTGCGCGAACTGGTGGTGCAGCACGATACTACTCCTGTTCAGTTGCAAGAGGCCATAGCCGAAGCCGCCCATTTGGCGGAAGCTACTATCCTTTCCTTTCGCACTGGTGGCATTGCCTGGGTGCATCTACAGGCTGGCCACCCTTTTGGTGTGGAAGCGCTTCAGGATATGTGCGTGCGCTGGCCGATTTTGCTGGACTTGTCTTTTGACGCCTCAGCATTGCCTCAACTGTTAGTCAATGTTCAGCCCTATGGTCTTGTGTTGTACGGCAGCGCGGAAGAAAAAATTGGCTACAAGTCTTTTGACGAATTGGATGCCGTGTTTGAAGCGCTGTTTCGCTGATGCGGGAAGATGCGCTTTTGCCTACAGCCCCTAACCTTTTTTCATTGTACTTTGCTATGCAGGCACGCGCTTCCGCGCTTCCAGGGATTTTTGCGCTTTCTTTAGTTTCGGCTCAAGCCAGTACTGGCTTTCTGGTAAATCTTATTCGCGAGTTCCTCTCTTATGGCGTGAATGCTAGTTGCAACACTTTAGTCGGCACCACTTTGCGAACGTTTTGGTATGGCCGCACCCGTCTTTTTGCTGGCTCACGCTACTTCCCTTCTCTTTGGGTGTGTATTTTGTTGCAAGCAAGTTATTTTGTTTAGGTAAAAGTGAGCTGTTCGGAAGGAAACACTCTAGGGCGTGCACGGCCTGGAGAGAGAACTCCCAAAATCGGCCTTGCAAAAAAAGTTACTCATAAGCATTGACTGAATGGCGCAATCTCCATAACTTTGCGCCTCTCAAAAGCGAGAGTCGTCTAAAAGACCACAAACGGGGTGTAGCGCAGCTTGGTAGCGCGCGTCGTTCGGGACGACGAGGTCGGAGGTTCAAATCCTCTCACCCCGACATAAAAAACTACAAGCCACCCTAGCTCAGTTGGTAGAGCAACGCATTCGTAATGCGTGGGTCGGGAGTTCGAGTCTCCTGGGTGGCTCCACTCTAATTATCCCTTTTTTTCAAAAGCCCTCAGCGTCGTGTGCTGAAGGCTTTTGTTTTTTTCTGAAAGAAAATTTGTAAACTTGCACCGCAGGTTGCCGTCTGTGTTCAATATTGCCACCAAACTTGTCGCGCGCCCATGACCCGCTGGTATCATTTCGCTTTCATAGGCATGTGTATTTTGTACCTGGCCATCCCCGGCTACATGGTATGGCAGCAGGAGCGCATCCTGAAACAAGGAGTGCTCTACAGTCTTCGTTTGCAACCTGTAGACCCCGCCGATGTCTTTCGGGGGCGCTATCTAGACCTGAACTTGACCGCGCCACTGCTCCCCATGCAGGACACTACCCTGCAATACGACCAACCTGTCTATCTAGCCTTAGGGCGCGATGACGCCGGCTTCGGTCAATTCGAATCCTTGCATCGGCAGCCCCCACCGGGTAAAGACTACGTGGCAGCCTCCATCAACTATATCAGCGGAGAGGAGGTATCGGTTACTTTACCCGATGGCCTGCGCCGCTACTATTTGAATGAAAAAATAGCTCCGTTGGCCGATCAGTATTACATGAATATGTGGAATGCCACGACCCGCGATACAGTGCCAGTCACCGTCCAACTGCGCGTACTCAAAGGCCGAGCATTGGTACAAAGCGTATTTTTTGAGGGTGCGCCAGTAGAAGAATACGTACGTAGGAAGGCGGCGGAAGCCTCGCTCCAGGGCAATTGAGGCCAAACAGCTACAAACGCTGGAAGAATACAAAAATACCTTTGGAGACCGAGAAACTATTCGTCGCATAGGGGGCTCTGGCCTGGATTCATCTTGATGAAGTATTCAAATGCTAAAGAGATATGACTGCGAGGATAATGTGCTGCAGCCTGCTGGCTGCGTGAAGCCTCGCGGCATGGAGCCAGAAATCCTGGAGCTTGGCTCCGTTTGACGGCCTTGTAGCAGTTGGGAATTTTGAAGTGAATTTGGTAAGCAGCGACGAAGAATGCATTGTGGTAGAAGTGTGCCATGCCCCTCAGTATGAGATTAGCGTCAAAATAGTGCGCGGAGAACTGCACATCCAGGTTCTCGATTCTCTGCTACACAAAAACTACGACGCTCGCATTACGGTGTACTACCAAACCCTGCGCAGCATACGAGCGCAGGCGGGGGCAAAGGCGCGTGCGCAGGAATCCCTCCAAGGCCACTAGGTGGAGTTGCGAGCCTCCTCTGGTGCACGGCTGGAAGTGCACCTTCAAGTGCAGGCAGTAGAGGCCACCGCAGCCGAAGGATGCATATTGCGCCTGGGTGGCAGTACTCATGCTCAGCACAGTTTTGTTGTGTTGGGCGGGCAGTACGAGGCTTCTGACCTGGAAAGCCAACGCACGTATGCCCGTGCCAGTCTGGGTAGTCGCATCAGAGTTGCCGCCGTGAAAATGCTGGAAGCTGGTGCACATACCGGCAGAGCGGTGGAGTACCGAGGCGACCCAGAGGAAAACAACGTACGCTACTTCATTACCGGCAATATTCGGAAGGTATATACTTCGACTCGCCAAGTTTTGTGCACAGCATCCGCAAATCATGTACAAAACGTGGCGTTGCTCAGTATAAAAACCTCACTGCGCTGTGAGCGCCATAATGGCTTGTGGGCTAAAGTGGCGCATATTCAACGTATCCAGATGATAAAAAGCTAACGTGCCAGTACTTTTATTGTGCCTCCACAGCGGGCGGAACATCTGGGCAGCCAGTTGTAGGTCTTTCACAGTGGGCGCCTCCAGGCGAAGGCGATCGCCTGCGTAGAGATAGTGCCCTTGCAGGAAGGTGCTTTTCACTACTTCATAGTGAGTGTCGTTCAGCGCATGAAAGCGCGAAGTATCGCTCATATGCGCAGTTTCTAGGGCGTGGATTAGACGGATCATACGCCCCTGCCGGAACAGCACCCCCCAGCGAAACACCGGTAGCGCGGCATCTAGGTGGAGAGGGTAGGGGTGTGCGTGCTGTAAATAACTTCGCAGGGTTTCTGGTCGTAGGATGGAGTTAGTCTCTGTGGGATCTTCCACATTGCCAGTATTGTAGCACATCAGCAAGCCTTTGTCGCCGGGAGGCACACCTGTTTGGTCGGGATAGCGGTATTGGTGCAACCTGATGGTGACCGACAGGCTTACTTGTCGCTCATGCAACTGCTGGCCAAGCGTTTGTAGCAATTGGAAGTAGCGCTCGCGGGTGCTTGCCGTCCAGTCACAGTCAGCCTGAAACTCGCGGATGCGCACACCAGGGAGCTGCGCGGCCAGTTCAAACGTCTTGCGCAAGATGCGCTCGGCTAGGTCGTTCACCGCATCGTCGGGCAATTGAGCCATGCAGCGGTTGGTGATGAATACGCAAGGTACAACCTCCAGACCGCTCAGCCCATTAGTATCTATTTCTACCTCGGCCAAAGGCACAGGGTGTTGGCCGCTCCAGTCCACGTCAAAAAATTTAACGTAAAGTTTATGCGCTCCGGTTTGTGCCAGGTAGTCCCGCATGGGAGGTGTGAGTTCCAGGCGGGTTTTCCAGTAGTAAAAGGCTATCTGAGGTTTGGATGGCGTCGGCTTACAAGCTAGGCCGCCCAGACACCACGCGCAAAAACAAAACAGTGATATTCGACGCATTTTCAAAAATACTTTACCTTTGCATGCGAAAGTGAAGCAAAAGCGCTCATCCTGACCAACTAAAGCCATACGAAATGCCCGCTCATCCGGGCAACATAGTATAATATGGCCAATCTATATATCAAAAAAACGAAATCTCGCAACCTTTTCATTCCTCGTTTGTCCAAAACTAGGATCCAAATTATTTTCCTATGAGCCAAGTAATGCCTGAACTGGAGGCAGCCTTCAACGAAAAAGGGGAGACCATCAGCCCCAAATTGCCCGCCTGGGTCAAGAACTTTCTTATTGACATTGACGGCACCATCTGTGACGATGTACCCAACGAGGAGCCGGAGCGCATGAGTACTTGCCTGCCCTACCCCGATGCGCTCAAGTACGTGAACAAGTGGTACGACGAAGGCCACATCATCACATTCTTTACCTCGCGCACCGAGGAGCACCGCACCATCACCGAAGAATGGCTCAATCGCCATGGATTCAAGTATCATGGGGTATTGTACGGCAAGCCGCGCGGTGGTAACTATCACTGGATAGACAACCACATTGTGAAAGCGACCCGCTTCAAGGGGAAGTTCACGGATCTGGTCATTGCTACACACGAAATTGAAGTGTTCGACCACTGATTTTTCTTTTCTTTGCGCCCGATATGAGGCAAAACCGGTCGTTTTACATCGGGCTTGTATTAACCAGCGTGCTCGCAGCACTGCTATTGTGGCAGCGGCTACCAGACTTTCCGCGCCATGCTCATGAGCGCGTTATCGAGCCTTATGGTGATGGATTCAAGGCCATTGCGGCATACCTGTATCACATTGCCCACGACAGCACCCTGACTTGGTACCAGGGTATGAATTACCCCTATGGAGAGCATGTCATTCCCGCCGATACGCAGCCCCTACTGTCTAATGCGGTGAAACTAATAGACCATTGGCGCCCTGGTTTCAGTCGTTATGCGTTGGGTATCTTCAACTGGTCTATGCCCTTAGGGATGTGGATATGCGCGTTGTTTCTGTATCTGATTCTGGCGCGGCTAGGCTTACCGTGGCCGTATAGTGTACCCATAGCGGTAGCACTTACATTTATGGCGCCGCAGTTTCAGCGCATGAATGCCCACTTTGGGCTGGCGCATCCGGAGGTACTGCCAGTGTTGTTGTACCTGCTGTTGCGGTTTGACGAAAAACCCTCCTGGGGCGTGAGCGCTTGGATTGCGTTGAGCGTAGCCATTTTTGCACAATTACACTTCTACTATGTGGCCATTATGGGCATGACGGCAGGGGCGTATTTCTTATGCAGGACGGTACAGCGGCGCGAGTGGCAGCGTATTCCGTTGTGGCTGGGGAACCTTGGGGTGCAAGTGCTGTTGCCAGCAGCGGTCTTCTTTACTTGGATGTCGGGCGGCCCTACAGATCGCACAGTGCAGCCGGTGGGTTTTTTTAACTACAAAGCGATATGGGAAAGCGTGTTTACCTCTCTAGAACAGCCCTGGTGGAGGTGGATCCATACGCATGTGATCAAGATTGAGCAACCAGATTATGAAGGCTTTGCGTATGTTGGCCTAAGTGTAGGTATTGCTGTGCTGATCATGCTGTACCGCCTGGGCAAGTGGCGTTTTCGCAGGCCGGTATTCGAGGTGCCTGGGCCGTACGAAGCGTGGTTGAAGGCCATCTTCTGGGCAGCAGTACTCATCCTGATTTTTTCCTTCGGGCATCCGTTCAACATTCCTGGCCTGGAGGGGCTATTGGCTTGGGCTGGCCCGCTGCGGCAGTTTCGTTCTATTGGGCGTTTTGCCTGGGTGTTCTTTTACGTTGGCAATATCGTAGCGATTATGTGGCTATACAGCGCCACCAAGGGGAGGAAATTTCAGCCAATGATGATGACGGCGGCTATACTCTTGCTGGCCTATGAGGCGCGCAACATCAACCGCGTGCCTGATCTGCGCCTGGATGAAATAGAAGAAATGCAGCTCGGGCACGCGTTCACCGACTTGCCTGGCATGGACTACAGCCGCTACCAAGCTATACTCACTGTGCCTTACTTCAACATAGGCTCCGACAACCTGGGCGCTTTCGGCAACGACGGCTTCACCCTTCAGAAGTCCTTGCTGCTGGGCGTACAAACTGGCTTGCCCACCACCAGTGCCATGCTCACGCGCACCTCACTGGGGCAAACGCTCAAGCAATTTCAGCTCGTCAGCGAGCCATACCGCCCGCCAGTATTGTTTGATGAATTGGCCGACAAGCGCCCTTTTCTGGTGGTGGTTAATGCTGCCAAACTAGAAGAAGACGCCCAAGTGAAGCGCTTGTACGGCCACTTGATAGAAGGCGCCAGGCTCTTGTACGAAAAAGATATTCTGCGCATTTACGAGTCGCCAATGGAGCTTTTTCAGCAACGCCTTGACGAGCACCACGCCCGCCTGCTAGCCGAAGCTCAACACGACAGCTTGCACCGCCGCGGTAGCTTCAGTTTTGACAATCCCAACTACACCTTTGACTACATCAGCTTCGACAGCCTGCCCTCCAAACGGGTATACCAGGGCGCCGGTGCGTGGTGGGGGCAAGGCAAAAAACGCCACGCATTGTACGATAAAACCATACCCAAGCAGTGGCCTGGTGCATCTTACCAACTCTCAGCCTGGGTATATGCTGGCGATGACCTGGCTGCCCGCACCCGCCTGGACTTTGAAGAATATAACCCTACCACCGGTGAAGTGCTCCAACGCCAGACTACGTGGATGTTTTTCATCTATACTTTGGTGGACCCCAGCGGCTGGATACTCATCGAATTTCCCTTCCGCCCGCAGGCTGCTGATACTCGCATACGCTTTACATTCAGCAACAAAGAGCTTGGCCGTGCCCCCTTTTATGTGGACGAACTCCTCGTCAAAGACGAATCTGCAAAAATGTACCGCCTGGACAAAAGCTTTTTGTGGTACAACAATCGCTGGTTTCCGCTGTAAAGCTACCCACTAGGCGTAACCAAAAATGATGGCGCAGTGTTATGTTGCGGTAATTTCATAGGTTTTTTCCATGTCAAACAAGCATACGAACTCCTTGGACACCCCCCCAAGGCTCCGTCTCAGCAAGGAAAGCCTTCGTCGGGCGCTCAAAATTTTTAGCTACGTACTGCCCTACAAGTGGGCGTTCATTGGCGGTATGATTTTTCTGGTGTTGGGCAGCTTGTTGTTTTTGGGTATTATGAGCCTGCCGGGGCAGATATTGAACGTCATCAGCGGGCAGGCGCCGGCTGGTCTTACGCTGAACCGCATCTTTTTGCTGCTGCTGGTGTTGCTGGCCGTGCAGAGCCTGTTTTCTTACTTGCGCGTGCAGTTATTTGCCGTAGTAAGCGAGAGAAGCCTGGCTCGGTTGCGCCGAGACCTATACGAAAAACTCATCACGTTGCGCATCCCGTTTTTCGAGGAGCACCGAGTGGGTGAAATCACCAGCCGTATGACCAACGACGTGACTCAGGTACAGGGCGTAGTGTCGGTCACTCTGGCCGAGTTTATCCGCCAGATTATTATGCTGTTGGGAGCAGTAGCGCTCATCATTATGCGGCTCAAAGGCTTGGTACTTATCATGTTTGCCACAGTACCGGTGGTGGTGTTGCTGGCGTTGTTCTTCGGGCGCTATATTCGCAAGTTGATGAAAGCCAGACAAGACCAACTGGCACAGACCAACGTGATTGTAGAAGAAACCATGCAGAGCATTCAATCTGTGAAGGCCTACACAAACGAAGGATTTGAACTAAACCGCTACGTGGCACAGTTGGATGTAGCTGTGCACACAGCACTGCGAGCGGCGCATGCGCGCGGATTATTTGCCGCGTTTATCATTTTCGCAATGTTTGGCGCGCTATTTTTCATCATCTGGCGGGCAGCGCTGCTGGTCATGAATGGTACACTGCTGCCGGGGCATTTGCTTGACTTTGCCGTGTATGCCTCTATCATTGGTGGAGCCATAGCCAGTGCAGCGAGTTTTTATACCGAAATTGTATCGGCTGTGGGGGCTACGGAGCGCATCCTGGAGATACTGGAGCAACCCTCCGAGATGGAACTGGAGCAAACTGGGGCTGCAGAGCCTGTTCGGCTGGCCGGACATGTGCAGCTTAAGGAGGTATATTTTTCCTACCCTACGCGCAAAGATGTACAAGTGCTCAAGGGCATAAGTATGGACATTAAGCCAGGGCAGCGTGTGGCCTTGGTAGGGCCCAGTGGAGCGGGTAAGTCTACCATAGTGCAGTTGTTGCTGCAGTTTTATCAGCCCGACAGCGGGCAAATCCTTATAGACGGCAAACCCGCCGCCGACTATGACCTGCGCGCTTATCGGAGCAACATTGCCATTGTGCCCCAGGAGGTGTTGCTCTTTGGCGGTACCATCCGCGACAACATCCGCTATGGCCGCCCTGACGCCACCGAGGCCGAGATTATAGACGCTGCCCGGCAAGCCAACGCCTGGGAGTTCATCAGTGCCTTCCCCGACGGGCTGGACACTATCGTGGGCGAGCGAGGTGTAAAACTATCCGGCGGCCAACGCCAACGAGTGGCCATTGCGCGCGCTATTCTCAAAGACCCCGCCATACTCTTGCTGGATGAAGCCACCTCCAGCCTGGATGCTGAATCAGAAAGAATGGTACAAGACGCGCTGGATGTACTCATGCAAGGGCGCACTTCGCTCATTATCGCCCATCGGCTATCCACTATCCGAGAGGCCGACTGCATCTATGTCATTGAGCACGGGCGTATTGCAGAACAGGGTAGCCACCACGAGTTGAGCGTGATAGAAGGCGGCCTCTACAACAGTCTGGCCAGGCTTCAATTGGGAGTGTAGGGCGCGGCGTATGGGGGTGCAAGGCGTCGCATTGTCAGTAGCACAGCCCTTGCCTTTTTTGCAAGTACTGGACGCTTGCGGCCTACAGCTCAATAAACTTTAAATCTAACGCTTCTGATGAAAACCCAACTCATAGGCATTGTCGCTGTAGCGCTGATCATAGCCGTGTTGATGCTGTACGTGCTGGAGTTTGACCAACTTGACCGCACCTTGGATGCCGGGAGGCTGGTGCGGCGGGCAGTATGGATTGGAGCAGGGTTGGGCGTGGTGGTGGGCATTCTGCTGGCGCGGCTCGCAAAATCTTCCGAAGACCGCCTTCCCTTCTTCTTCGGGGCGTTTCTGGTATGCATGCTGCTGGCGCCGCTGGCCGGAAGTATTAGCAATCGGCTCATGGCGGATCTGCAGGTGCAGGAGGTATTGGTAGAGTTTCACCTGGAGGAGGTGTTCTATACTGGGGTTTATGGTTTTTTGCTCGGCAGCAAGCCCGAACCTCGCTATCGCTCCTTTTTCTATTGGGGCAGGCGAATGTACAAGATACAAACTCGACAACCAATATTCCAGGGGTATTACCGCGGCGACAAAGTGAACTTGCCTTTGCATAGAGGGTTCTGGGGTTTTTATTTCATTCCAAAACTCCACGCATGAACTGGCAATACGATGTACCGCTGCGCAGGCTGCACACTTTTGGCGTGGACGTAAGAGCCTCGAAGTACGCCGTTGTACATTCGGTGGGTGAACTTGCGGAATGTGTACGGCAAATGCAAGGCGAACCACTTCGCTTGCTGGGCGGCGGAAGCAATATACTGCTCACCGGCGATGTAGAGACCCCTTTGTTGCATGTGTGCATACCTGGCAGGCAGGTAGAGGGGCCGTATGGCAACGACGAATTACTGGTGTGGGCAGGCGCGGGCGAAAACTGGCACAAGTTTGTGCAGTGGTGTTTGCAGCAAGACTTGGGTGGGCTGGAGAACCTCTCGCTCATTCCTGGCAGCGTAGGCGCAGCGCCCATCCAAAACATTGGCGCATACGGCGTAGAACTGGCCGAGGTGTTTGATCACCTGGAAGCATTGGACCTCCAGACTGGCCAACTCCTGGTAATGGACCGGCAAGACTGTGCCTTTGGCTATCGCGATAGTTTTTTCAAACGAGCAGGCCTGGGGCGCTTTGCCATTACAAAGGTATTTTTCAGACTTCGCGCCCGGGATCATCGCATTCGCTGCGACTACGGTGCCATCAGGGATACGCTAAAGGATATGGGCGTGGACAAGCCGAGCATTCAGGAGGTAGCTCAAGCAGTGATCCGCATTCGCCAGAGCAAACTGCCCGACCCTGCTGAGCTGGGCAATGCTGGTAGCTTTTTCAAAAATCCCGAAGTAAGTGCCGAACAAGCTCAGTGCTTACGGGAGGCTTACCCCCAGATGCCTCAATACCCCCAGCCTGACGGGCGCGTAAAAGTGCCTGCTGGCTGGCTTATAGAGCAGTGCGGCTGGAAGGGCTATCGAGAAGGCGATGCCGGCTGTTATGAAAAACAGGCCTTAGTATTGGTGAATTACGGCTATGCTACCGGCGCCGACATTCTGCACCTGGCACAACGCATTACCGCTTCGGTACAGGAGCGCTTCGGCATAGTCATCGCGCCGGAGGTAAACATCTGGTAGCCAGTGCTCACGATACCTCCTCAGCCTTAAGGCGCTCGGTATTATCAGCCATTTGCAGGGCTTCGATGACCTCATCGAGTTTGCCGTCCAGGATTATGTCCAGGTTGTAGAGCGTGAGGTTGATGCGGTGGTCGGTCAGGCGGTTTTGCGGAAAGTTGTAGGTGCGGATTTTTTCGGAGCGATCGCCGGAACCCACGATGGATTTGCGCTGGGAAGCCATGGCGGACTGCACTTTTTCCTGCTCCATTTCCTGCAGTTTTTGGTAGAGGCGTTGCAGGGCAATCTCGCGGTTTTGGTGCTGGGACCGCGCTTCGGTGCTTTCGGTCACAATGCCAGTGGGCAAGTGGGTGAAGCGCACACCTGACTCGGTTTTGTTGACGTGCTGACCGCCGGCACCACTGGCGCGGAAAGTGTCCACTTTAAGGTCGGATTTCTGGATGTTCACGTCTTCCATTTCCAGCTTGGGCATAACGGCTACTGTAGCCGCCGAGGTATGGATACGCCCCTGGGATTCAGTTTTGGGCACGCGTTGCACGCGGTGCGTACCGGATTCAAACTTGAGCTTGCCGTACACTTCGTCGCCGCTTACCTCTAGGATGAGCCGGTCGTAGCCGCCCACGGTACCTTCATTGACGTCCAGCACTTCTACCTTCCACCCCTGGGCATCGAAGTAGCGCTGGTACATGCGGTAGAGATCGCCGGCGAAGAGGGCGGCCTCATCGCCGCCAGTGCCAGCACGTATTTCAAAAAGTACGTCTTTGTCGTCATTGGGGTCTTTAGGAATGAGGAGTACGCGCAGGCGCTCTTCGAGTACAAGGCGTTTTTGAGCCAGTTCCGCCAGTTCTTCTTGAGCCATGGCTCGGATGTCGGGATCTTCGTCGCGTAGCATAGCTCGGGTCGCTGCTTCAGCGGAAGTTGTGTGTTGCCATTCTTCGAAGGCGTCTACCACAGGCTTGAGCTTTTTGTAGTCTTTGCTTAGTTTGCGGTAGCGGTCAGTATCGGCCAGCACAGCGGGGTCTGCCAGTTGCTCCTCCAGATACAAGTATCGTTCTTTTATAGCTTCTAACTTCTCGGTCATAGATTTTCGGGTGATAAAAACAAAGTTGCCGGCGCGCAACCTGCTAAAAAGTCGCAATCGAGACGCGTTGGCACTAAAGCGTGACAGTGCAAGAAAGCGCCACAAAGTTAAGTTGCAACGTTCACAACAAAGAACTTTCTTTGCAGGTTCAACTACAAAACTTACCCATGCGCGAACCGCTGCTGCTTTTGCTAGAAACCGCTACTGAGGTATGCTCGATAGGAGTGGCGCGCGGCCGTGAGCTACTCGGCTTGCAGGAAAGCCCGCCCGGCCAAGACCACGCTGCGATAATCACGCTTTACATTGAGGCCGTGATGGAGCAAGCCGGTCATGCCCTGGCGGAGCTAGATGCCATAGTGGTAAGCGACGGCCCAGGGTCTTACACTTCACTGCGCATTGGTGCTGCGACGGCTAAGGGCATTTGTTTTGCCCTGCAAAAGCCTCTGCTGGCGGTGGATACTTTGCAATCGTTGGCTGAAGCGTGCAAGGCGCTGGCACCGGGCTGCCGCGCGTACTGCCCTATGATAGACGCGCGCCGCATGGAGGTCTATACGGCATTGTTTGACGAGGCTCTGCGACGACTATGGGATACGCAAGCCATGGTGCTCCGGGCGGAGATGTTTCAGGGCGTACCCAATCCGGTAGCCATTTGCGGCAGTGGAGCAGCCAAGGCCTTGCCCTTGTTTGCGCAGGGTGGAGTCCATCACATATCGCTAAAGTGCTCAGCAACTTATTTGATTGCGCAGGCTCTGAATGCCTGGCATCGGCAAGATTTCCAGGACATAGCCTATTATGTGCCCATGTACCTCAAGCCGCCTAACATCACGATACCTAAGCCACGTATTTCTCCTGCTTGAATGACTTTTTTCAATTGAATTGCCATGTTCTATGCATTCAAAGGATTCTACCCGGTAGTGCACCCCAGCGCGTTTGTGCATCCACAGGCTGCAGTGACCGGCAATGTTGTCATCGGCCGCGATGTATATATAGGCCCGGGTGCAGCCTTGCGCGGCGACTGGGGTGGCATCGTCATAGCTGACGGTTGCAACGTGCAGGAGAACTGCACCATCCACATGTTTCCGGGCATCACGGTATATCTGCAAGAGGGCGCGCACATTGGGCACGGCGCCGTCATCCACGGTGCGCACATTGGGCGCAATGTGCTGGTGGGCATGAATGCCGTGGTGATGGACGAAGCCGAAATTGGCGACGAATGCATTATTGGTGCGCTGAGTTTTGTCAAAGCCGGGGAGAAAATTCCGCCGCGCAGTTTGGTGGCCGGTAATCCGGCACGTATCCTCAAAAGTGTAAGCGACGATATGCTGGCCTGGAAAACCCAAGGCACCCGTCTGTATCAGATGCTGCCTGCTGAATGCCATGCCTCACTCATACCCTGTGAGCCACTTGCCGAACTACCTGCCGACCGCCCGGCGCAGGAGGTGCTGTACAGCCCCTGGCGAAGTTTGCAAAAGGAGAAATGACGCTTGCCTAGCACAGAAAATATGCTCAATATTGTATGGCAAAAGTATGGCAACTATGAAGCAAATTGTACTTCTGGCAACTATCGGGCTACTGACCGCAAAGATTGGCGCAGCGCAGCGCCACAGTAGTGCCACCCTGGCTATACCCAGGCTATTGCCTGAGGAACAAACGGTATTGCAGTTTTTGCCCATTCGCAACGCTGAGCCTTTCATTGCGTGGGCTGTGGCATGGCGAGGCGAGGATCATACCATGCAAGTGCGTTTTTCAGACAATGAAAGCCGTTGGACGTCCGAGTGGATTACCGTACAACCTGACCCTCATACCCACCTCGACCCCGCAGGGCGCAAGGTGAGCTACCTGCGGTTTGAACCGGCTCAAATGGCGTACATGCAAGTGCGCACTAGTGCCAAGGTGAGCGATATACTATTTCACTTTTACAGCCCAGGGGCCTCTGACGCGCCTTCTCCGGCTACTCAGGCCGAGCAAGCGCTGGCTTGCCCCTGCCCACAGCCGGGCTTTCAAAGGCGTAATCAGTGGTGCCCTGCTGGCAACTGCCCGCCGCATCTTAATCCTTCTTACACTAACGTGACTCACCTCATTGTGCACCACTCGGCTGGTACTAATACGGCCAGTGACTGGGCCGCCGTAGTGCGTTCCATCTGGAATTTTCACGTCAATATCAACGGCTGGGCCGATATTGGCTACAACTGGCTCATTGATCCCAATGGTGTGCTCTACGAAGGCCGCGGCGACAATGTAGTGGGCGCGCACTTCTGTGGTACCAATGGAGGCACTGCCGGCATTTGCCTACTTGGCGATTTTACCCAACAGATGCCTACAGCAGAGGCTTTGAACCAGCTACGCGACTTACTGGCCTGGAAAATATGCGCCATCAATGTCAATCCCTTGAGTACAGCCTTACACAACAGTTCTGGCTTAGTGTTACACCGCATATCCGGGCATCAGGATGGCTGCAACACTGCCTGCCCTGGCAATGCGTTTTACCCTATGCTGCCAGCCTTGCGCCAAGCAGTAGCCAACTACATTGACCAAATATGCAATGCCACACACACGCGCCCCGACGCCACTGACCGTGCTGCCGCTTTGGTCGTGTACCCCAATCCTGCCAGGCAGACGCTCACGGTACGCATTGCGGAATGGCCTGGCGCCTGGATGAGCATTTTGCTATTGGATGGCCGCCTGGCGCAGGCGCCGCAATGGGTGGCTGGCCAAGGCGAGCAGGAAATTTCGGTAGCGCATCTGCCCGCGGGCGTGTATTACTTGCAATTGCGCTATCCCTCCGGCCAGCAGACCAGCACGCTCTTTATCAAACAATAGCCATGCTGCACCCCCGCGAACCATATCTGAACGAGCTGATGTTGCACGCCCGGCAGTTTGCAGAAGCCAGAGACGTCTATAATGCTGCCAAACTACTGCGTCGCATTACCAGGCTGGCGCCGGAATGGTGGGAGCCTCACGCCGAACTGGCCGAACTCTACAAGCGCCAGGGTGAGTGGAAAGCTATGATGCACTTTGCCAAGCGCGCCGCAGCCCTGCAAGCTACCAACCCCGATGCCTGGCGTAACCTGGCCATTGCCGCCACGGCGCTCAAGAAAAATCGCATCGTCAAAACTGTTTGGAAAAAGTTTGGTGTGGTAACCCCCAACCCCGACCGGCGCAGTATTGTAGCCTTAAGGGCGCCCAGTGGCCAGCAATTCGAAATCCTCTGGGCACACCCCTTGGACCCCGCGCGAGCTGTGCTCACCAGTATCCCCTATCCCGCTTCAGGGTTGCGCTATCACGATGTCGTGCTTTACGATTTTCATATCTGTGGGTACACCATGGCCGAGCGCCGGCGCTATCCGGTCTATGATTACCTGCGCATTTTACGGCATTCGCTGTTCAAAACTTTTTCCTGCATCGTACATACTGCCGACAAAAAACCGCTCCGGGCCTTGGAGCGGCTTTGCCGGCAAGCCAACCTGGGCTTTGAAAACTGGACCAGCACTGCTCGCGCCATGCCCTTTCACGCTGAAAAGGCCCTGCCAGAGTTTTACTCTGCCACGGCATTAAGGACTTACGCGCCGGGTGAATCATTGATTGCCATTGCTGCTCATTGCCTGACCGAAGCCGAAGCCGTACTATGCGACTGGCGGTTGATCACTTTGCACGAATATGAGGGCTTAGCGGAGGTGTAAAAGACTGAAAGGGCGTTCGCGCATAAATTGAAACGCATGCAAGCAGATAAGGATAGTAACCCGGAACAGGTGTATGCCCCGCAAGACAAAAGCCAAGCCATGCGCTCCTCGCGCATTATTGTGCCGATCCTACTGGGTGTGGCGGTGGTGTTGTATTTGTTCTGGCGGCAGTTCGACCCACAGGAATTTGCCCGCATAGAGTGGACGGCGCGCCTGGGCTGGTGGTTGCTGGCAGCCGTGGTGCTGGCTGTGGTTCGGCATGTGGCATACGCCTTGCGTCTTAAGGTACTGACGCATGGGGAGCTCGCCTTCGGGCAGTGCATTCGGTTGGTGTTTTTTTGGGAATTTGCTTCGGCAGTATCGCCTACTAGCGTGGGGGGGTCTGCAGTGGCGTTTTTCATCCTGAACCGAGAGAAACTCAGTATGGCCAAGGCCACAGCAGTGGTGCTTTACACCGTGGTATTGGATAGTTTGTTCTTGTTATTGTCATTGCCTATTTTTTATCTGATGATTGGCCCTGGTATTATGCGCCCAGGGGCGACCACCTTTGTAGAAACAGGAGCTTGGGGGGTGTATTTTACTATTGCTTACGCTGCCATGCTGGGGTACAGTGGGCTATTTTTTTATGGTATTTTCATAGGCCCGCAGCGGGTGAAGCGCTTCCTGGGCGTCATAACGTCATGGCGGCTGCTGCGGCGCTTCCGACGCAGGGTCATTACGTTGGGCAACGAGTTTGTACTAGCTTCCGGGGCGTTGCGCAGAGAAAGCCTGTGGTTTCACCTCGAGGCGTTTGGCTACACTATAGCTGCTTGGGCTCCGCGCTTTTTATTACTCAGTGCCATCATTATTGCTTTTGTGCCGGAATTGCCCTTGGATTTCTTCACGCAGTTGGAGTTGTATGCCCGGCTCAAAACTATGTTTTTCATTATTGCCTTCAGCCCTACACCAGGAGGAGCGGGCTTGATTGAATTGCTGTTTGGCAGCTTTCTTGCCGATTATGTGCACAGCGGTACGCTCTCCACGGTGATCGCCACGGTATGGCGCGGGCTGTCATATTACGTATACTTATTTGCAGGAGCGCTGCTGATTCCGGGGTGGCTGCGCAAAACGGCGGGTTGAGATCAATTCTGATAATATGAAGCTATGAACCACCACACTACAGCTACGGCTATCATAGGCGCGGGGTTTTCGGGGCTTGCTGCAGGGGAGAGGCTGTACGCTTCAGGGCATGATTTTCTTGTGCTGGAAGCCCGCAACCGGGTAGGTGGCCGCACCCTGACCAAGCACTATCATTCTGATATCAAATTGGAACTTGGCGGTCAGTGGATTGGGCCCACCCAGGATACCATGTACGAACTGGCACAAAGATACGGCGTGGAAACCTTTCGTACCTTTAATGCCGGGCGCAACGTACTGGATTTGAATCAGCAGATTAAAACCTACCAAGGGCTTATTCCCAAGGTGAATGTTTTTTCGCTACTCGAACTGGAGCTAACCCTGCGAAAGCTCGAACGCATGGCTAAACAGCTGGACACTGCCGCGCCATGGGCTGTATCGAAAGCTCACCAATGGGATAACCTACCCTTTTCAGAATTCCTCCTGCGCCAGACATGCACATCAGCTGCCCGGAAAATCCTTTGGGCAGGGCTGGAGACTGTGTACGGCTGCGACCTGGCTGAACTGTCCTTGCTACATGCGCTGTTCTACATCCGCGCTGGTACATCGCTTGAAGTGTTACTCAATATTGATGGTGGTGCACAACAAGATCGCCTTAAGGGAGGCATGCAGGGGCTGGCGCTATGTATGGCAGCACCTTTTCAGGAGCGCATCCTGTTGGGTAGCCCTGTACAGACTATTGTCAGAAACGGTGATGCCTGGCATTTGTATGGTGAGCAGCAAGTGGTTCATGCCAAGCACGTAGTATTGGCTTTACCTCCCAGCATGATAGCTCAAATTCGCTTTGAGCCACCCTTGCCACAGGCCCTTGCCCAAAAAATTCAGGGCATTCCCATGGGGCGGGTAGCCAAGTTGCTGGCCGTGTATGAAACGCCGTTTTGGCGCCAGGACGGGTTTAGTGGGCAAGTGGTGGCCGATGAATATGCACCGTTTCAGACAGTATTTGATGTAAGCAGCCCTGAGCATCGCTTCGGGGTGTTGTTGGCCTTTTGCATAGGGCGTAAGTTGGAATTACTTTTTCAGCTGGACAAAAACCAGCGCAGGGATGTTGTATTGCACCATTTTAACCGATATTTTGGCGCAAAGGCTTATCAGCCTGTTTTGTATGAAGACCATACCTGGACGGACGAATCCTGGAGCCAGGGTTGCTATGCGGGGGTATATACCCCAGGGCTTTGGACAAGTGCCGGCCACGTTGGTTTTTCGGCGCTGCCCTACATATATTGGGCAGGCACAGAGGCTTCCGAACGGTGGTACGGCTACATCGAAGGTGCTGTACTGTCCGGTTACAAAGCCGCTGATGCGGTCTTAAACGCTGTTAATTCATAGCTTATGTGTGATACCATGGTTTGCCTGCCGGAGTTTTCTGGGCACAAAGCTGTTATTTTCGCTAAAAATTCAGACCGTGAACCTACCGAAGCACAGGCTATCGCGATATTGCCACGTCGAAGACACGCGCCTGGCATATTGAAAACCACCTACATTGGAGTGCCTCAAGTAGCCGAGACTTTTGCCTGCATACTCTCGCGACCATTCCAAATGTGGGGCGCCGAAATGGGCGTCAATGAGTGTGGTTTGGCCATAGGCAATGAGGCGGTTTTTACCAAAGTGCCAATTAACAAGCGCAAGCTAGGTCTCACCGGTATGGATATGTTGCGCCTGGCACTGGAGCGAATGCCTACTGCCCGTCAAGCCAAAGACTTCATCATAGAGTTGCTAGAAACCTATGGGCAGGATGCCTGCGGCGGCTATCGTAACCGCTCGTTTTACTACCACAACAGTTTTATCATAGCCGATCCGCAGGAGGCTTTTCTCCTGGAAACTGCCGGCCGCCATTGGGCAGTTCAGCACGTAGAAGAATTCTGCACGATTTCCAACATACTGACCATTGGCGAGCACTTCGAAGAGATTAGTTGTCAAGCTATGCCCCGTCATGCAGCAAAAATTCATTTTGCAAAAACCTACAACGACTGGCTGCGCACCACTATAGGCAGAGGTGCCAAGCGTAGAGCCTGTATAAAAGACTGGATCAGTGCCCGCCGTGGGAAACTGGCACCGACAGATTTTTTTGAGATCCTTTCTGTCCATCATTTACCTGTTGGCACCTTCAGCCCCCGTCGGGCTAACACGGCCGACATTTGCATGCACGCTACTGGATTGCTCAACCCCAGTGATACCACTGGCAGCATGGTGGCTGCTTTGCCAGTAAATGGGATGCCCGAAGTATGGGTAACGGGGACTAGCCATCCATGTATGTCAGTTTTTTTTCCTGTTTTCATCGGACTGGATATCTGTAAGGATTGGCTAGAGCCGTCCAGTGCATCCGACCAGTCGCTATGGTGGACGGCCAAGCGCGCTCACCAGCATGTATTTCGGCATCAAAAGCAGTTGATGCTAAGGTATCAGCAGGAGCGAATGGCCCTGCAAAAACAAGTATTACTCGATTATGAAGCAACCATGAATTCTCATAAGCAGGACCCGGCAGCACAGGTAGCCCTCTCACGTACGTGCATACAGCACCTATTGGCTTTCTACACCCATTGGGCTTCGGTTTCTGCGTAGTTTTTTATCTGGTACTATTAGAAAAAGTTAACTTTGTACAATTGTGCGTGCAGCTCCTGCTACTCGCACCTATGGCATTTCAGAACTGCTTTCTACCTGCAAAATTCATTGCTATGGCAAACCAATGGTCTCGCCGCGAGGTGCTCAAAACCATAAGCCTGTTGTCAGTTGGCGCTTCAGTGCACCTTGCATCTATACAAGAAATTGATTGGACATGGAGCTATGCCCTGCTACCCAAACCAGCCCGCAAGATCACCGCCATCACCCTGGGCGCTGGCAACCGTGGCAACGTGTACGGTAACTATGCCCTCCAGCATCCTGATGAACTGGACATCATCGGCGTGGCCGAACCCATTCCTCTGCGCAACGAACGATATGCCCAAAAGCACCAGATCATTGATGCCAATCGCTTTGTTACTTGGGAGCACGTCTTCACTAGGCCTAAATTTGCCGATGCTATCATCATCACTACGCCTGACCACCTGCACTACGGCCCCGCCATGCAAGCCTTGGCCCTGGGCTACGACCTGCTGCTGGAGAAACCCATAGCACAAAGCTGGAGGGAGTGCAACGACATCCTGCAGCAAGCCAAAAAGCACAAACGCATCGTAGCGGTATGCCACGTGCTGCGCTACGCGCCCTACTACCGCAAGGTGAAGGAAGTAATTGATTCAGGCGTTTTGGGTAGCCTGATAAGCGTGCAGCATCTGGAGCCAATACAGCACGTGCACATGTCGCATTCGTATGTGCGTGGCAACTGGCGCCGCGAAAAGGATACTAATCCTATAATTTTGGCAAAATCCTGCCACGACCTCGACATCCTGCGCTGGTGGATCGGCAAAAGCTGCCACTACATCTCTTCCTTTGGCTCGCTTAAGTGGTTTCGCCAGGAAAACGCCCCCGCCGGCAGTACTACCCGCTGCACCGATGGCTGTGCCGTGGAGGCTGAATGCCCCTACTCCGCCCTGCGTATCTACTACCGCAACCGCTCCTGGTTGCACCATTTTGACCTGCCCACCGACAAAGACCTCCAGGGTGAGGCCATCCTCAAGCACCTGCACGAAGGCCCCTACGGCCGCTGTGTGTATCGCTGCGACAATGACGTAGCCGACCACCAGGTGGTGTCTATGGAGTTTGAAGACCAAATCACGGCCAACTTTAGCATGGAAGCCTTCACGAACTATGCTGGCCGCCGCACCCGTATTATGGGTAGCCTGGGGGATCTCGTAGGCGATGAAAATGAACTCTTCGTCAGCGATTTTCGCACAGGCGAAACGGTGAAATGGTCGGTCAAGGACAACGCCGACATCCAAAGCGGCCATGGTGGTGGCGACTGGGGGCTGGTGCGCAACTGGTTGGCAGCGCTGGCCAAGCAGGATGCCTCTTTGCTGAGTTCCACCCTCGACGCCTCCATGGAAAGCCACCTCATGGGCTTCCTAGCCGAGAAAAGCCGCCACAGCCGCACGGTGGAGTCGGTGGTCGATGGCTGGGGGTGAGTCCTCCTACTCAGTACATCGAATCCGGCTCAGGCGCTCTGCTGCCTGGGTGAGTGTGTCTTCGCGTTTGGCAAAGCAGAGCCGAACAAGCCGAGCACTGTGCCCGCCAGAATAAAACACTGATACCGGAATGGCAGCCACGCCGCATTCTAAAGTCAGGTAGCGCGCGAAGTCTGTGTCAGGCTCTTCCGACACGGCGCTGTAATCAAACAGGGCAAAGTGCGTGCCGTCGCAGGGCAAGGCCTTCAAGCGTGAATGCTGCATGGACCTCCTCCTCGGAGTCTATGGTACAGCCGTAGAGGCAGCTTATTTTGGTAGCAATGCGCTCGCGTAGCAAGGGTAGCCCTGCCATGGGGGCATACTGGTTGTGCCCGATCCGCATAGCTTGGGTCGCTAGGCTTATCAACCGCGGCGAAGAAGAATATTCTGGGAAGCCTTGCGCCAGGTTGAGCGCCCCGTACTGCTGCGCCAATGCCGACATCACGGCGAATATGTACTAAGCAACGCCAAGTTTTATGCATGATTTGCGGATGTTGTACACAAAACTTGGCGAGTCGAAGTATAGTTGTGCCGGTTTTCGGTGGCTTGGACAGCAGCAGCACTATATTAGCCTATACTTTTAGCAGTTTGAATGCGTGGTTCCAGCGGTTGTGCAGGAATCCTGGTATGCACCATAATATGCACAGCGGCTCAATGGCGCGCGCGGCTTCTGCGCTACCCATGTCTTCGGTTTCCCAGCCAAACTGATCGAGGATGTAGCGCACGTCGTCCTTGGCATTGGCATCGTTGCCGCAAATAAACATGGTAGGCGTACCGTCTTTGAAGTGCGGGTTGACCATGTGGGCGCTGCCTACGCAGGAAAAAGCCTTCACAAAGTGGGCCGCAGGGAACTTGGCCTGTAGGCGCTCCATGAGCGATTCGTCCAGTGAAGTGAAAAATCTGAGCACGCCGTTGACCGGCGGTTCCTGAGCTATGGGGTTGGTGGCGTCAATGATGGTTTTGCCGTTCAGTACTGGTGCGCCAGCCATTTCCAGTGCAGATTCTGCTACTGCACCGCCTACTGCCAGTACAATGATATCGGCATTGCGGGCAGCATCCGAAAAGGAGCCTATGGTTGCCTTGGCACCTTCTTTTTGATGCCAATCGCTGAGTTTGGAGGCATCGCGCGTGCCCATAGTTACTTCATAGCCATGCCGCAGAAAGCCGGCACCCAGCGTGCGCCCTACGATGCCGGAGCCGAGGATGCCTACTTTGTTTTTCATCATGATATTTGGTTTTGAATTTGAAGCAAATGTAAGAAAAGGCTCCAGTAGTGTATGCGAACAAGTTCACGCCTGGTTTCCGGTCTGACGAAGGAGTGACATTGGCCTTGTGTATAGCCCCTGGAGTTTTGTTGTCGAGCAAAAAACGATTGACCCAGCCCCCTCGTGCACGGTTGCTGTAGTCGTTGTCGTCTATGTGTACTTGGCGCTATGCAATGCCTTTGGCGGCCAGGTAGCGCTCGGCATCGAGGGCGGCCATACAGCCCGTGCCGGCAGCCGTTACCGCCTGGCGATAGACGTGGTCTTGTGCATCGCCGGCAGCAAACACCCCTTCGATGTTGGTACGGGTGCTACCCGGCTGGGTAATGAGGTAGCCGTTGTCGTCCATATCCAGCCATCCTTTGAAAATGGCTGTATTAGGCTGGTGGCCTATGGCTACAAAGAAGCCATCCACAGGGATGACTGATTCTTGCTGGGTTTGGTTGTTGCGCACGCGCACGCCGGTTACTTGAGTGTCGCCCAGTACTTCCACAGTTTCTGTATGCCAGTGGATCTCAATATTGGGGGTGTTTTTTACGCGTTCCTGCATGATTTTAGAGGCGCGCATTTCGCCGCGGCGCACCAGGAGGTGCACTTTAGGGCAAAGCTTGGCCAGGTAGGTGGACTCTTCGGCTGCGGTATCGCCTCCGCCAACTACGGCTACCTGTTTGCCTCGATACAGGAACCCGTCACACACGGCGCAGGCCGATACGCCGCTGTACATCAGGCGTTTTTCTGACTCCAGCCCCAGCCATTTGGCATCAGCGCCGGTAGCAATGATAATGGTATCGGCGTGTACTTCTGCGCCGCTTTCTGTCCATACTTTGTGTACAGGGCCAGTGAAATCCACCTGTTGGATAATCTCGTAGCGTATGCTGGTGCCGAAGCGCTCGGCTTGTTTGCGGAAGTCTTCCATCATCATGGGGCCGTTGATGCCGTCGGGGTAGCCGGGGTAGTTTTCTACGTCGTTGGTAATCATCAATTGGCCGCCGGGCTGCTTTCCGGTGTAGAGCACCGGCTTTAGGTTGGCACGAGCGGCATAGATAGCGGCGGTGTAGCCGGCGGGGCCTGCGCCTATGATAAGGCATTGTATGTGTTCGGGCGTGTTTGCCATGGGTAGTTGCGTTTTTAGTTACCGAGGGCAAAGGTATTAAAGATTGTGTTGCGCAGGCAGTGATGTGGGTTACTAACTGCTATTGGCGCTGACGGCTTCTTTACACACGCGTTACCGTAGACACATTGGGCAGCTTGAGCAGGCTGCGGATGGCTATGTTGAGCTGGTCGGTATTGTGTACTACCAGGCTGATGCGGCCCTCGAAGTAGCCTTGGTCGCCGGCGATGGAGAAGTTTCGAATGTTGAGATTGAGGTCAGAAGAAATGGCTTGACTCAGGCGCTGGATGACGCCGGGGCCGTCGTCAATACCGGTGATTTTGAGGTCGGCCACAAAAGTAGTGCCGGGGGTATAGACCCACTCTGCTTTCATGATGCGGTAGCCATAGTTGGCCATGAGGTGGTCGGCGTTAGGGCAAGTGGCACGATGGATTTTGAGGGTAGCGTTGGCGGTGACGTAGGCGAAGATATCGTCGCCTTGTACGGGGTTGCAGCAGTTGGCCAGTGTATAGGTGTAGCGTTCGGCATCTTCGCCGTTGATCATGAGGCGAGCCTTGGTTAGGTCGCGTTTACGGGGTGAGGCAGTTTCTGTTGGCTTGGCTTCTTCTACTTTTTGAGACACTTCGACAAGGGTGTTGCCTTCTACCGTAAAATCCTTGAAGATGCGCTCGATGGTGATCTGGCCGGTATAAATAGCATAGAATAGGTCAATATGAGAAGGGAAATCAAAGTGACGGTAGATCTTGTCCACAATTTCGTCGCTGATTTCCAGCTTTAGGTTGCGGAGTTTGCGCTCGAGAGCCTCTTTGCCAAACTCGCCCATCTTGCGACGCTCCTCCTTCATAGCAGAGCGAATCTTGGAGCGAGCCTTGCCAGTGACGACAATCTTGAGCCAGTCTTCGCTGGGTTTTTGGTTTTTACTGGTAATAACCTCTACTTGGTCGCCACTTTGGAGCTTTTCGCCCATGGGTGCCAGCTTGTTGTTCACCTTTACGGCCACGCAGTGGTAGCCCACATCGGAGTGGATAGAGAAGGCAAAGTCGAGTGCGGTAGCGCCTTTGGGCAGGACTTTGAGATCGCCTTTAGGGGTATAGACGAAGATTTCCTCGTGAAAGAGATTGTTGTTTTTGAAATTATCCAGAAACTCTACGGCGCTGCCCGATTGGTCTTCCATCATTTCGCGTACGCTGTCGAGCCACTGCTCAAATACATCGGGCTGGTTTTTAATGCCTTTGTATTTCCAATGGGCGGCATAGCCGCGCTCGGCAATTTCATCCATGCGAGTAGAGCGAATTTGTACCTCCACAAACTTGCCCTGTGGCCCCACTACCGTGGCGTGGAGTGATTCGTAGCCGTTGCTTTTGGGCATGGTGATCCAGTCCTTGAAGCGGTCGGTGAGGCCGCGGTAGGTGTCGGTCACGATGGAGTAGGCCTCCCAGCAAAATTTCTTCTCGCGGTCGGGGGGCACGTCAATGACAATGCGCACGGCAAAAAGGTCGTAAATTTCCTCAAAGGGTACGCGTTTGGTCTGTATTTTATTCCAAATGGAGTAAATGCTCTTAGGCCTGCCGTAGATGTCGTAGGGTACGCCCATTTCATCCAGTTTAGGGCGTAGGGGTTTGATAAATTCGTTAATGTATCGGTTGCGTTCGCGGCGGGTCTCGGCCAGCTTGCGGGCAATGTCGTGGTAGGTTTCCGGTTCAGTAGTTTTCAGGCACAAGTCCATGAACTCGGTCTTGATGGTGTGCAAGCCCAGGCGGTGAGCCAGCGGGGCATAGATGTAGCTGGTTTCAGCGGCGGTTTTGAGTTGTTTGTGACGAGGCACTGAGCTGAGCGTGCGCATGTTGTGCAGGCGGTCGGCCATTTTAATGAGCACCACGCGCACATCTTCTACTAGTGTGCCAAGCACCTTGCGGAAGTTTTCGGCTTGCGGGCTTTCGGCGTTGTAGGCGCTGTCGAGTTTGGTCAGGCCATCCACCATTCGGGCGATGTGCGGGCCAAACTTTTGGCGGATGGTATCCAGAGGAATTTGCGAGTCTTCTACCACATCATGCAGTAGGGCTACGGCTATGGCAGTAGGTCCCAGCCCGATTTCCTCGGCGCAAATAGTGGCTACGGCCAGTGGGTGTAGGATGTACGGCTCGCCTGACTTTCGCGTTTGCGGCCGATGTGCTTCCTGCGCCAGTTCAAAAGCATCTTTGATGAGCCGGCGGTCAGTGTCGTTCAAAGGCGCTTTGAGCGCGCGCAGCATTTTGCGGTAAGCGTTTCGCACCATTTTGTCGAAGTGCGTTTGCTGTGCAGTAGCAGTCATAGCAACTAATTTTGTGGTATTTGGAGCGAGCGTGGGGCACTCAATATATTAGCATAATTAACACATTTGACAGGTAAGTGGTTGAAATACTGCTGTAATAGGTGGGTGCGGCCAGTATTTTTTTTTTACAAAAGCTCAATAGTCAGACTCTAAAGATACGGCGAATTACAAAGCCTCGTACCCTTTAGGTATCTTTGTTAGTGGGGTGTCATCACGTAGATTTTCAAATTGCAGAAAGGCGGCTCAAGGGTTTAGAATTTGCTCCTGCTATTATTTTTTCATTTTCAACTCTTCTTACCAGTTTGCTAAAGTACAGGAAATTTGGAGGCAGGTACAAGGCCAAAAACTCGTTTGAAGTAGTTGAAAAAGACGAAAAGGCTATCGAAAAACTCAAAAATCAACCAAGCGCTTTGTTGAAATACGTCTTTGCTGGTAGGGGTTCTCAAATTGCCATACGAGTATTCTTCCAAATTTTAGAGGTAGTATATCTTTTTTTTTGAACTAAAGTTTTATGTTTTATACAACTTAGTTTACATTTGCTGTAATTCTTGTATGTACAGCTGTTTTGTCACCAAATTCTAATCAAATATGAACACCATTCTCAATCTGGGCAAGTACCTGTATGCCATCCCGTTTGCCGTGTTTGGGATTTTCCACTTCACAAACCTCGATGCCCTTGCTTCTTGGGCGCCTGGCGGCTCGTTCAGCGTCATTGTGTCAGGCGTAGGTCTGGTTGCTGCCGCGGTGAGTATGCTCATCGGCAAGTTTGACAAGCTGGCCTCCATTTTGCTAGCCGTTATGCTGTTGCTGTTTGTGGCTCTAATCCATGCTAAGGGCGCTTTCAACAAAGACCAAACAGCAATGGTCAGCATGCTCAAAGACATCATGCTGGCTGGTGCTGCGCTTATGTATGCCAAATACACGGCAAAAGACCACTCGGTAGTAGGCTGAGGGTATGGGCACTATGTCAAAACAAAAAAAGAAGTGCGGGCGGCTCTTTTGAGCCGCCTTTTTTTGAGAGAAATTTTTTGTGCCAAAATTCCATGGATAATACCGATGTTTGCATGGCGAGTCATTCAAATACAACTCACCATGGAAACACTATGCAAGTACGCCCAGTTGCTCGTACATTATTGTATGGAGATCAAAGCTGGCGACCGCTTGTACGTTCAGAGTACGCTGCTGGCCGAACCTCTGGTGAGAGAAGTGTACCGCGCTGCTTTGCAAGCCGGGGCCTCGGTGGATATATCCTTGGAATTTCGGGAGCAAAACCGCCTGCTGCTAAACGAAGGTTCTGCCTTTGCTCTGGGGCACGTATCACCGCTGTACCGTCAGGCCATGGCCGAGTACGAAGCGTATTTGTTTATCAAAGCCCCGTTTAACCTGCGCGAGGAGCAAAGCGCCTCCGCTGAAAATGCTGCCATTCGGCGCCAGGCGCTTGCCCCCATGCAGCAGGACTACTTTCGCCGTACAGCCACCCGCGCGCTTAAACGCAACTTCTGCCTGTATCCCACTGACGCCAGTGCTCAGGAAGCGGGTATGGCACTGGAAGAATATCAGCAGTTTGTATTTGGTGCTTGCAGGCTGTACGACCCTGACCCGCAATCCAGTTGGCTGCAAGTGCGCCGCAACCAGCAGCAGATCGTGGACTTGCTCAATACTCGAAGCCAGATACGCTATGTAGGCGACGGTATTGACATCAGTTTCTCTACCGAGGGCCGCACCTGGATCAACTCCGACGGCCAAACCAACATGCCCTCTGGCGAGGTTTACACCTCCCCTGTGGAGGATTCCGTCAATGGTGTGATACATTTTACTTATCCGTGCATCTATCAAGGCCATGAAGTAGAGGGTGTCACGCTGTGGGTTAAGGGCGGCCTGGTCGAAAAATGGGAAGCTCGCCGCGGTAAAGAAGTGCTGGACAAGGTCTTTGCTATTGAGGGTGCGCGCCGCTTCGGAGAAGCCGCCATCGGAACCAACTACCGCATCAATCGCTTTACCAAAAATATCTTGTTTGACGAAAAAATTGGCGGTACCATCCACATGGCTCTGGGGCAGTCTTACCTGCAAACCGGAGGCAAAAACCAGTCGGCCATCCATTGGGATATGATAGCTGATATGCAAAACGGCGGTATGATCTATGCCGACGACGAAAAAATTTATGAAAATGGCCAATTTTTGTTTCTGGACGCAAACACTTTGATGGAATAATAACTTTTTTTACCAAAAACATTTACTTTTGTGCCCCTGCTGCATGGCGTTCAACAACTCACAGCAAACGAACAACCAAATCATAAGAGAAAGAAGCACTACAACAACATACGATGAATAGCTTCCCAAAATCATTCAACAAAATTTCCCAAATCATCGAACCGTGAACACGAACGTCGCTTTTTTAGAGTTAAAGTATGGCAACATCTACGGCGGATACCCCAACTTCTACGCAATCAGTGAGATTGCCCTTCTGGTTTTTGAAAACGCCTCCAACCGCATTTTCCTGGAAAGTTGGGTCAACAACGCCAACGTAGAAATCGTCAATGTGTATCCCAAAATCAACGAACTGGGGCATACCATTGGCCGGGCTAAAGAGGTAGTCAATCTCAAAACTCGTCGCAGAAAACCCTATAAGGAGGATTTTCGCCTGGAGGAGATGGACCTCAAGCACGCCTTTAAGCAGTTGCATCCGGCCAAATCTGCCATCAAGAGTTTTTTGCTCAAAAACTTGAAGAAATATCAATTCAGGGACATCATCACCTTCGATGGGCGCAGGGACGTATTCTTGTGCGAGCGCGCTGGTGTCAACTTTAGCCGCTACAATATTCTGGACTTGCAAAAGGTGCTCAATAAAGAGACGGAGTATCTCTTCTCTTTGAACAAACTCTCGGTGGTCATCAACTTTGAATTAGACAACTCCTACCTGCGCTCCAACAATCTGGAATACTGGCTGCACCCCATTGCAGCGCGCCAGATTATTCCCAAGTCGGCAGCTTTTGATGCGGCAAGGCTCATGATGGTGTACAACGAGTACACCCAGTTTCACGATGACTTCATGCGCCGGGGCGCACTACTGCTCAACAAAATACAGAATTTGAAGGAAGACTGAGACGGCTCAGGCGTTTAGCTCACAAAAGAAGCTAATAGCTGAATTGGCGCCAAACACCACCAGTACATCACCTTGTTGTAGCCGGGTATCCGGGCTGACCATGCCAATGGATTCGCGCACTAGCCGCGTGCCGCCCATGATGTTGCGCCGGGTAAACTCCCGTATGATGGTGATGATATTGAGTTGGTAGTTTTTGCGAAAGTCCACCTCCTGTACAGTTTTGTTGGCAAACTTGGCGCCGAGTTGTATTTCTGTCACAGAATATTGCTCATCCACTTCGAAGTTGTTGAGCACCCATTTGAGGTGCAGCATCTTGCTGAGGCGGTCAGCGCTTTCCTGCTCCGGGTGTACTATTTCTTCAATGCCCATGGCCTCCAGTACCATTTGATGCAGCGGCGATATGGAGCGCGTGATGATGCGCCTGACGCCCAATTTCTTTAGTATGGCGGTGGTGAGTATGGCGGCGCCTTCATTTTCGCCAATGGCTACAATGGCTGCATCCACATCTTTAAACGGCAGGCTGCGCACGGCAGCTTCATTGGTAGCATCCAAAGTGACGGCAAAGGTCACCTGATCTTTGATCAAGTCCACGCGCAGGGGGTCTTTATCTATGCCAATCACTTCATTGCCAGCTTCCATGAGGCTGGTGGCCAGCGACACGCCGTAGTTGCCAAGTCCGAAAATCATTACTTTCATAACGGCGAGATTAATTGATGATAACCGATTCCTGCGGATATCGGTAGTGAACATGGTGCATGCGCCGAAGCATGCCTGTGAGCAGGTTGATGGCGCCTACTCTGCCTGTAAACATCAGTAAGATCAGTACCCACTTGCCGCCGTCGCCCAACTGGCTAGTAATACCCAAACTCAGACCAACCGTAGAATAGGCGGATACACACTCAAAGCCAATGGTAATGAGCGACTGCCCTGGCTCCAGGATGCCCAAAACCACAACTCCGGCGCTGATAGCTAACACCGACACCGTAATGATGGCAAAAGCCCGCTGTACAGAGCCGACAGGTACTTCGCGGTGGCCAGTTTCGATGTATGCGTACCCCCTTGCCACTGCGCTGATGTTGAGTATGGCCAAGGCAAAGGTGCTGGTTTTGACGCCACCACCTGTGGAAGCCGGCGATGCGCCGATCCACATCAACATCATCATAAACAGGATACCTGGTATGCTAAGGCTGTTCACCTCTATGGTGTTGAAACCCGCAGTGCGCGGCGTTACGCTGCAAAACAAAGCAGTAGTGGCCTTGCCCCACCATCCCGTGTGTACCGAAAGCGACGTTTGCCATTCCGAAAGAAGAAAGAATATCCAGCCTGCCGCCAGCAGCAATAGAGTGGTGTAGATCACCAAGCGGGAGTTGAGCGAAATAATGTGCACCCGAATACCAGGCAGAGGCTCGCCACCCAGCCGGGCAATCATGCGCTTGAGCCACTCCTTGAGCAACTCGTACAGGTTATTCAGGATGTTGAATCCAATGCCGCCCAACACGATCAGCGCCATGATCATCCATTGCAGGCCATAATTAAAGCGCAAGCCCTCCTCGTACAACCCTGCGCTCTGCGTAGAGAAGCCAGCATTGCAAAATGCTGATACCGAGTGGAATATCGCAAAAAATGCGCGCTCCCACCACGAGACAAACAGATCGGCGTCTGTACTCAACC
The DNA here is from genome assembly GCA_938015595.1 of uncultured Saprospiraceae bacterium. GTDB lineage: Bacteria > Bacteroidota > Bacteroidia > Chitinophagales > Saprospiraceae > UBA2329. The sequence continues at coordinate 367,006 of CALLPI010000004.1, forward strand.
AGATGCCAACTGCGCCCGTTGCCTCTATGGTCAAGGTAAAGACTACAATTTTGACTACCACCTTGAACACCCCGCTCAATTGCTCAGAACTGACCATTTCGCGTAGGTGTAGCGTTTCCTGGAGCGAAGAGCCGCCTTGAAAAAAATACGCAAAAAAGAATGTAAAGGTAAGGATGCCCAGGCCGCCCAACTGGATCAGCGCCAGGATGACACAGCGCCCGAAGAAGGTAAAGTCCTGGGCGGTATCTACTACTACTAGCCCAGTGACACACACTGCGCTGGTGGCAGTAAACAAGGCATCTACCCAGCGTATGCCATCGGGTGTGGCTGCCGGCAAAAGCAGTAGCAGCGTACCCAGTACGACTAAAACTGCAAAACTACCAATGAACAGGGTGGCGGGATTGATACGCTTGCTGAATAACCACCTTACGGCCAGCGAAAAGCTATATAACAAGTACAGCCCTATACCTATGGCGTAGTATTGATGCAGCGACTCCAATGCCGATGGCCAGCCTTTGCCCCCAATAAGCTGCGCAAGGAGCGCTAACGTGCATAGCCCCAGCATCAAAACAGGCATCCACTTCAGGCGGCGCCCGTTCTTCTCCTGCCTGTACCGATAGATGCTCCAAGCTAGCAACATTACTGCCACTATGGCATAGGCTGTACTCAACCAGGGCTTGTGTACAAACCCCAGGTCATACACCAGCAGCCCCAGGGCTAGCCACTCCAGCAGCCTTATACTGCGCTGGAGTACCATGAGGTATTTCGGCAAAATGGGCGAGAGAGCATCCTTCCAAAAGGGTATGAGCATCATCCGGTTTTTTTCCCGAGAGCAAAGTTAGCAAGGGTTTGATGGGTTCTGCGCGCAGGGCCGATGAATTCCTGGGCTTAAGGATCCTCCTCGTTTTGGGCATGATAGCGCGTTAGGCCTTCCATGGGAGACTTCAGGAATGTGCCTGCCTGCAATCCAGCCTCTGCCAGTATCTCGCACAGCACTTCTTTGAAGTAGAACGCCACTGAGCCGGTAAAGTGCACAGGAAGTTTATGGGCTGCTTTGTAGGGCAACACGCACCTCTTTACAAAGAGATGGAATTGTTGCTTTAACAGTGTTTGCACGAATGTCTCCTGGGTATGGCGCGTCAGGAAGGGTACAAACGAGGCCAGGAATCGGCTGGGCGCATCGTTGCGATATACTTTTTCCAGGATAGTGTCTGCCGAAAGCTGGTATTCGGTTTCGAGAGCCTGGCTCAGCGCCTGCGGCAATTCGGTATTGAGCCAGGCAGAGAGTAACTCTCGGCCCAGTACTGCACCGCTACCTTCGTCGCCAAGCACATAGCCGTAGCCACCGGCATTTTGTACAATTTCATTGCCGTCGTACCATACAGCGTTAGAGCCAGTACCTAAAATGCAGGCTATGCCGGGTTGCCGCTGGCACAAGGCGCGTGCAGCTCCTAGTACATCTGTAGCAATCTCAATTCGTTTTGCTCCTGGGAAAATCTTTTCAAACTGCTGCCGGAGCCGATGCCGGGAATGCTCTGCCCTGCATCCTGTACCATAGAAATATATAGCGTGTGCGGGTTCTTGTATCTGGATACTGGCTTGAGCAATGGCTTGCCCCAGTGCTTCATCTGATAAGAAAAAGGGGTGAATGCCTGTTGTCTGAAAAGCAGCAACGGGCTGTTTGTGATGTAGCACTGCCCAATCAGCTTTGGTAGCACCGCTGTCTATGATAATTTGCCGGCTCATACGTTGGGTAGGAGTTCGCCGTCCAGGCGGGATTCGAGCGCCTTGCGCACGCTGCCGTATTGCAGCAGTAGTTTCTGAGCTTCGTCGTAGCTCAGGTGCAGTGCATTCATCAGAATTTTGGCGCCACGCTCTACCAGTTTAGCGTTGCTGAGTTGCATGTCCACCATTTTATTGTCCAGCACACGCCCCAGTCGAATCATGGCTGTGGTGCTGATCATGTTGAGTACCAGCTTTTGGGCAGTGCCGGCTTTCATGCGTGTACTGCCAGTGACAAACTCTGGTCCGGTGATGACCTCAATGGGAAAGTCGGCGTATTGACTTATGGGCGCATTAGGATTGGATGTAATACAGCCCGTGAGGATACCATGCTCCTGGCAAGCCTTCAGCCCGCCCACTACATAAGGCGTAGTACCGCTGGCCGCAATGCCTACTACCACATCCTGCTCGTTGATGAAGTATCGTTTGAGGTCATTCCAGGCTTGGCTGGGGTCATCTTCGGCAAACTCTACCGCTTTGCGTATGGCGGTGTCACCGCCGGAGATGATGCCTACCACCCAACTGTCAGGTACACCAAAAGTAGGTGGGCACTCAGAGGCGTCTAGAATACCTAACCGACCGCTAGTGCCAGCGCCAATGTAGAACAGTCGCCCACCTTCATTCATTTTCTCGACCAGCACTTCTACAAAACGCTCAATGGCTGGTATGGCGCGCTCTACGGCAATTGGTACGGTTTTGTCCTCTTCATTAATGTGGCGCAACAATTCTCCTACAGACATTTGCTCCAGGTGCCGGTAGGGAGAGGGTTGTTCTGTAATCTTTTGCATGATATGTAGCGTTTGGCAAGGCAATGTAGCAACTTTTGGCAATATATTGACCCGAAAAAACGCAAAAAGCAGCATTTAACAGCAATAAACTGTACGGTGTATATTCCAGAAGTGCAAAAAAATTAAGCATGAACGAATTTTTACGGAACTTTTAATACCGCTAATGCATTATTATTTTAGAACTATCCCTTGAAAGCACTATATATCATTAGATTGTGATAGGGTGTAAGTTGCGGCGATACCGTAGCCTACAAATGAAATACTATTATTGGCAATGGTAGTATGCACATATTTTTTTTATCATGTTAAAACTTTTTGTGTTAATTGCGCTGGTAGTAGTTTGCGTGGGCGTCTTGCTGGTAGCTTTTAGCACCAGCCGCTACCGCGAACCCTACCAAGGTTCCTACCTGCCGTACCCGCCGCCGTACCTACCGCCGTACCCGTATGCACCGCACCCGTTGCAGTCACTAGTTGGTTGTTTGAAAGTCTCTTTTACTCTGATAGCGATTATTTTTGCGCTCTACGTTGCACTGCAGTATATCAAGAGAATAGAGGTATTTAGACACGAGATCTCTCCCATTATTGAAAAGGGCGATTCCTTTTCCACCGATAGTACCGGTGGCGATTTTCATCCAATTATGGATACCTTTGTGCTGCCAGTACCGTACTCATATGAACCGTTTTTCACCGTTACTGATGGTTGGCACCACCAGGAAGCCGCCTTCGCCGATCTCAACGCTGCCTGTGAAGCCGCCCAGCAATTGGTGCGCCACTATTCAGGTCGCGTATTCGTTGGCGAAAAACCTGGTGACTCGTATCCATTCAAACTGCTCATAGGCCCTTACTCCGACATACAGGCCTTGAAAGATGTGCACGGCAAAAGCTACATCCGCGTGCCTGCTAGTGAGGGTATTATTCTCTACGACCCAACTCGATAATCAAGTTTTATTTTGATTACGCCTTGTCAGTAATAGCCTTGTTTTCAGCGCTTTGCCCTGATGTAATGATCGGGTTAGGCCTGGAGGCAAGGCCTTTTTGTTGTTGCGAAAAAAAAACAGCTGTCACTACATGTATTTTGCTTAAATTTTTACTTTTGCTGCCGGCTTAAATTTTTGTTTCACAATCACAAAATCCTGCACTATGCGATTGTTAGCAACTCTATTGTTTTCTCTAGTTTGTTGTGCCGTCATTGGCCAGCATGACCACCGCAACTGCGGCTCCATGGAACACCTGGCGCAACAACTCCAACAAGACCCAGGCATGAGGCAGCGCATGGATGCCATTGAGCGCCATACGCAGCAGTATCAAAGCCAGCAAGGGGTACAGTTTCGCAATGTGATCACCATTCCGGTAGTATTTCATATCGTGCACGATGGCGACGCTGTAGGCTCCGGTGAAAATATTTCGGATGCGCTTGTCTTGGCTCAATTGCAACAACTCAATAACGACTTCCGAAAACAGAACTCAGACGCCAACCTGGTACCACCGTTGTTTCAGGGTGTGCATGCAGATACGGAAATCCAGTTTTGCCTAGCGCAACGCACACCTAGCGGCGCGGCCACCACGGGCATCAATCGTATCAACGGCGGCCAAGCCTCCTGGACGCGCAACCAAATAGAGAGCAACTTAAAACCCTCTACAATATGGAATCGCAACCAATACCTCAATGTGTGGAGCGTGCGCTTTGGTGGTGGAGATGCAGGGTTGCTGGGATATGCCCAGTTTCCAGGAGGATCGGCTAGTACTGACGGCGTGGTGGTCGTATTTTCTTCAATCGGGTCGGTAGCCAATCCCAATCCAGCAGGAGGCAACTACGCCCGTGGTCGCACGCTTACCCACGAGGTAGGCCACTGGCTCAACTTGCGCCACATTTGGGGTGATGCCACTTGCGGCAACGATTTTGTATCAGATACCCCAGTGCATCAAACCTCCAATGGCGGCTGCCCAGCCTTTCCCAAAACCAACAATTGCTCTGGCGGCCCTTGGACGGAGATGACCATGAACTACATGGACTACACCTACGACGCTTGCATGTACATGTTTACAGCAGGACAGGCCACTCGTATGAGGGCTGTGCTTGTCTCTGGTGGTGCACGCGCCAACCTGGCCTCCTCCCCAGGTTGTTCGCCACCCTCCGGCGGCAGTACTTGCGCTACGCCCACTGGCTTGAATGCAACCAATATTACTACCAATAGCGCTACCTTGAACTGGAGCGCTGTAAGCGGCGCCACATCCTACAACGTACGCGCTCGTGAGGTAGGTACTACAACCTGGGGCACGGGTAGCAGTAGCACTACTTCTATCAACTACACCGGCTTGGCCGCTGGCACACAATATGAGTTTCAGGTGCAGGCTGTTTGCGGCAGCACTACTGGCAGCTATTCTGCTTCAGCAACCTTCACCACGCAGAGTACTTCCACTTGTTCTGACCCGTACGAACCCAACAATAGCCGCAGTTCTTCATTGCCGCTTACGCCTACCAATCAAAACCTCAATGCTGCTATTAGCAGTAGTACTGATGTGGACTGGTTCCGATTTGCCAATACTTCTAGTGCACGCAACATCCGGGTAGATCTGAGCAACTTGCCCTTGGATTATGACTTGGAGTTGTACCAGAACGCTACCTTGCGCCGGCGCTCCGAAAATGCAGGTACAACTCCGGAGGTCGCTATTTGGAACACCACAACGGTAGCCTCCAACTGGTATGTGCGCGTGTATGGCTACAACGGCGCTTTTAGCACTACCCAGTGCTACACGCTGCGCATCAGCCTCAGCAGTTCGGCATTCCGCACCGACGGCACTACTGACGGAGAGGTCACTGAGTTGGAGATTCCGCTAAACGTGCTGCAGTCGGGCTTCAGCATGTTTCCCAATCCGGCAGTAGATCAACTCAACCTGGACGTCAATCTGGATGCTGACCGCAGTGTGAATATAAGCATTGGCGATATCACAGGCAAAACGCTACTGCTGCGCCGCTATGACCTCTTTAAGGGCAACAGCCGTGTCACACTGGATGTAAGCCACCTGCCGGCGGGTACGTACTGGGTGCGCGTAGAAAATGGCGAGATCGTAGGGGTACAAAAATTCATAATTATCCGACCGTAATCCGTCGGACGTAAAAACGGTGCGCGAGCCAACTCCAAAAGGCGTTTTATCGTCAGAGTTGGCTCGCGTATTTTGGGCTTCTTCCTTACAGTTCAAGAATCTAACAACCTTCACCACCCTCGTGATACTCCCCTCAAATGCTTCATGAGCAATTGGAAGGTAAAGCATTTTAGACAACTTTTTGCCCCGGATTCGTCAAAGCAAATTGGCGCAACTCATTGCCCAAGGTGATAAACTCAGCCTGATTGTGCTGTTCACCTCAAAATCTACTACCCGATGAAGAAGATCACCCTTTTTTTGGCCTCCTCCAAAGAGCTGAAGCCGGAGCGCCAGCGCTTTGAATTGGAAATTTATCGCAAGTGCAAAGCTTGGTTTGAGCACGGTATATTTTTGCATCTCGACATTTGGGAAGATCTGTCTGCTCGAATGTCTGCCACAGGTTTGCAAAACGAGTATAACCAAAAAATTAAGGCAGCTGATTTGTTTGTACTACTGGCCTACACCAAGGTGGGCATGTACACCGCTCAAGAATTTGAGGAGGCCTTCGGTCAGTTTCAATCGAAGCAAAAGCCATTTATTTTCACTTATTTCAAAACAGTAGAAGGCGTGGCTACCGACCCCAGCCTGGAGGCTTTTCACCAAAAACTCAAAGCGCTAAAGCACTTTTACAGCTCCTTCAGAGATGCCGACGACCTCTGGAACCAGTTCAACAAAGAGCTGGATCGTCTGAAGTTGGACGGCTTCACTGAGTTTCGGCATCCTGGCGCTGGCAATATGACCTCATTTGTAGAAGGTGGTCAAAACGTGGTAATACAAGGCGTAAACGACAGCACCGTTACTGTTCAAACGGGGTCAGTCATCCAGCAAAATGCAGAGAAAATCTACAATATTCAGAAAATAGACAAAGCTGACTTTTCCTAAGCGTTTTTAAAATCTGCTGTTTGATGCGATTCGTCTAATAAAACTGGCAGCGGATATCAAATATTTGATAAATTTGACGTGTATTTGTTTACGTTCTTCCATAAATACACACGCCATGCTTGCTCTTCTCTTTCTCCTGGCCATAGTTGTGCTCGTTGGCCTTTGGTTAGCAGGTACTTACAACAGGCTGGTTCGCTTGCGCAATGGTGCCGAGGAGGCCTTCAAGACCATTGACGTATTTGCCAAGCAGCGATACGATCTCATTCCTAACCTGGTAAATACCATCAAAGGCTACACTCAGTACGAAAGTAGTACGCTGGAAAAAATAGTAGAACTGCGCAGTAAGGCCATGCAGGCGGGCGGCAAGGATGGTGGCACCGCTGACAATGCCCTGGCTGGTGCGCTCAAATCAGTATTTGCCTTGGCTGAAAACTACCCCGACCTCAAAGCTAACCAGGAATTTTTGCACCTGCAGCAAAAGTTGAGCGAACTGGAAGAAGGCATCCAGCGCGCCCGCCGATACTACAACGCCTCTGCTCGGGAGGTGAACAACGCCGTAGAGTCTTTTCCCAGCAACCTGATTGCAAACATGTTTGGGTTCCACCTCATGGAATACTACGAAGTAGCCCAGGCCGAAACCCAGAATGTACAGGTTCAATTCTGAGCATCATGAGCAGGCTTTCCCATTGGCTGCTGTGCGGTCTTTTGGTCTGTGCGGCATTTGTTCAGGTGCAAGCAGAGTACTTTACGATTACCCGTTATCAGGTAGGCGTTACTTTCAATGCTGAAGGTCATGCTGATCTTGAAGAAGTCATTGAGGTGCAGTTTAGCCAACCCCGGCATGGCATATTCCGGCACATACCTCTGCGCAGCATAGTGAATGGCAAAAAGGTGGACCGCCTTATCCGAAATGTAGAGGTAGAGGGGTTCAAATTCAAGACTTCTAAAAAAAATCAAAATCTAATTATCAAAATCGGCGACGCCGATAAGTGGGTAGAAGGTGTTCAAACTTATCGCATCCGCTATACGGTGCTCAATCCGCTCGACTTTTTTGAGGAGAACAGCCAATTCTACTGGGACTTGCTGGGCGTATCCTGGCCGGTGGTCACGGAGCGGTTTGAGTTTGCTCTGTATTTTCCGGGAGGTATTCGCCTGCAAGAAGACGATGTGCGCGTGTTCACCGGGGTCAGCGGCGCTCAAGGCCAAAGTGCAGTTTGGCAGGTGATGTCCAATGTAGTAGAAGGCTACAGCGTGCAAAAATTCATGCCTCAAGAAGGGCTGACCATAGCCGTACGCCTACCGCGAGACGCCTTTAAGCCCATGGACAAGCTCACTTATTTCCTCAAGCGGCATGGGTTGCTCTTGGCGATCATCCCGTTTCTGTCTTTCGGTGTGTATGGATTTGTGCAAACCCGCAACAAAAAAGAAGTCATTACAACAGAGTACTTCCCACCGGAAGGCATTTCTCCTTCGGTGGCCGGTGGTTTTGTGGACCACAGCGTGGATCCCAACGACATCCTTTGCCTCATTCCGCACTTGGCCAACAAAGGATATTTGCGCCTGGAAATGAAGCCAGCACAAAGTATATGGAAAAAAATGGACGTCACCTTTTACAAACTCAAGGAAGCCGGCGACGACCTTATGCCTTTTGAAAAGCATTTTTTTCAGTATCTCTTCAGCGCCGGCCACGTAGTGAATCTGGAAAGCCTTCGCGATAAGTTTTATATGCACATGATTAGCCTTCAGACCGAAATCAAAGTCTGGATCAAAGCGCAAGGTTGGTACGAAACTCGCCAGGATAAGTTGGGCTGCATAGCGATAATTGCAGCTTTGGCAGCCATAGTATGGGGTGTTGTAGCGCTTGTCGCTTTTGAAAATATGGACGGCATTGCTCTCATAGCTACTGGTCTGGTGTTGTTTGTCTTGGCTTTTACGTTTCACAAACGCACTGAGCAGGGTAACGAGACCTACCGCAGGCTAGAGGGCTTCCGCGAATTTGTGAACAAGGCCGAGCGCCCCGTCATTGAGCGTCTGATGCATGAAGACCCTCGCTACTACGACAAAACCATGCCGTTTGCGCTGGCCTTCGGGTACCTCAAGAAGTGGAACCGCCACTTCGAAGGCTTGCTTACACAACCACCCTCCTGGTATAGCCACCCGAGTATGTACGCTGGAAGCCCTACGCAAGGCTGGCAAGACTTCTCCGAACGCTTCCCTGCAGAGATCAGCCAGATTGGCTCAGTGTTCAGCAGCAGCCCCAGTAGTTCGAGCAGCGGCGGTGGCAGTAGCGGCGGTGGCAGTGGTGGTGGCGGTGGCGGCAGTTGGTAGCGTTTGCCTTGCTATTTCACGCGCTTGCCGTGTTTGATGACCATGTCTACATGCTGAAGCAGGCTGATATAGCGGAGTACATCTCCCCTCACCGCGATGATGTCGGCGTATTTGCCTTCTGCAATCGTGCCATAGTCTTTGTCCACGCCCATGGCTTTGGCCGGCCAATAAGTGGCAGCTTTGATGGTGTACATGGCATCCATTTTGAACTCATTGACCCAAACGTCAAGTTCGTTCCACGTGCTTTGGCAATGAAATTTCATAGGGATGCCGCTGTCGGTGCCAATGAGCAGTACTACGCCGGCTTCTCGTAGTTGCCTGACTTTGCGCTCCAACGTGGGCTTCCGTATGGGCGTTAGCTGGAAATAACCAAGCCGGCCGGGGTAGCGTATGGATTGCCGAATGTCGGCAATGATGCTGTCAGGTAGGCCCAGATGCCAGCAGTCATTATCGAGTTTTTCCGGGTTGTCGCGTACGTACTCGTAGTTGTAGAGCCCCTCTACTGTGGGTGTCCAGTACAGAGGGCCTTTGTTCATTTGGGCAGTGCGCTCTTTGATCATGGCTATGATGTCGTCGGGATACTCGGGTGCCGATGACAGGCCAGTATGCTCAAAGCAATCCACGCCGGCGGCCAAACCACGGCGTATTTCTTCCGGGCGATGAGCGTGCGCTACTACTGGTAGCCCGCGCTTGTGCGCTTCGTCCACTATGGCGCGTACTTCCTCCATGGTCATTTCGTCATGGTCAATGAGTTTGATGCAATTGACGCCGGCATCGGCTAGTTTTTTGACTTTGGTGCGCGCGTCAGCTGCGCCATACACGCCCCACCGAAAAGCCTCTGTACCGGGGTAAGGCCTGTGCTGTAGAAAAGGCCCTGACACGTACATGGTAGGGCCGGGTATTTCGCCTTTGCGAATGCGCTCTCGCACTGCAATACTAGCCTCGAGAGGAGCGCCCAGGTCGCGAGCGCTGGTGATGCCGGCCAGCAACAATTGGTGTGCTGAGGCAGGCATGATGACGTCGGCAAATAAGTTGAGGTAGGTAGAGTCCCAGTGAGGGTAGTCGCTGTGGCCATTGATCATTAAGTGCACATGCATATCCCATAGACCTGGCAGCACACTCATGCCTTCAGTAGAGATGACCTCCGCGTCGGCAGGTACTGGCAAATTGCCCTGATGCCCTACTGCTTTGATGCGCTCGCCTTCTATGAGAATGACGCTGTTGTGTATAGGGCGACCGCCATAGCCGTCGATGAGCGTACCGCCCACCAAAGCAGTGATCTTTGTGCTTTGCCCCCAAAGTTCGAAAACCCTGCTGATGATTAGCAAAAAGAGAAAAAAGTCGCGCATGGCAATATGTTTTAGCACTGGTAAAGTGTAACTGTCCAGGTAGCTACAAGCTACGAGCTATGGGCTACGAGTTTAAAACGTTCAAGTGAAAAAGTTAAAGGAATATATGTCTCAATTTTCTTTCAAAGGAAAAAAATTTTATTGAAAACACTCTAACTCACAGTTCGCAGCTCGCGGCTTTTTGTGGGCGTTTTAATAGAGTTATGGTAAAGTTAGGTATTCCGGCGGAATATTTGCGCCTATCTGAATTTGCGCCGCCATATACGACGAAATGTAGAAGCAGCACAGATGCTCGGAATTCCGCTACTTTTGCTGACTGAAAACCAAATGCGCAGTTCAGAATGGGTTTGCCCTTCTCTTTTTTAGTCAATTTGGGGTATTGTTCATGAAAGATTGCCCAAAGGGCAAAAATCAAAAGATTGATTCGCATGCAAATCGCTTTCATCTTCGACATGGATGGCACTATGGTGGATAATATGATGGTGCATCACCGCGCATGGCAGCGCAAATTGGCCGCTCTGGGGCTGTACATGGACCTCGAGGAGGTGCGCCAGCAAGTTCATGGTATCAACGAAGAAATTATTGAGCGCCTGTTTGGAGGCCGCTTCACCCCGGAAGAGCGTCGGCGTATTGCCGAGGAGAAAGAGGCGGAGTATCGCCAGATTTTTTTACCGGAGCTAAAACTGGTGCAAGGGCTGGAGCGATTTTTGCAGCAGGCTGCTGCGGCAGGTATTCCCATGGGCATAGGTACGGCTGCGCCGCCCGAAAACGTACGCTTCGTGTTGGAAAACCTGGGCTTGGAGCCATTATTCCCTGCTGTCATAGATTCTACGCTGGTGCAAAAAGGCAAGCCTGAGCCGGAGGTGTTTTTGCGCGTGGCTCAGGCTCTGGGTGTGCCGCCTGGGCAGTGTCTGGTGTTTGAAGATTCGCCAACGGGGTCAGAAGCTGCACGTAGGGCGGGCATGCCAGCTATCATTGTGACGACTACGCATACCGCGCAGGAATTTGCCGGGGCTCCGCACATTTTGTGCACTATCCGCCATTTTGATGAAATCAGCCTGGAAGAAGTGCTCCAGCGGCGCCAGGCCTACCTGGAGCAACGTGCAGATGGGTAAGCACTATGGATTTCGAGGCAAGGAGGCGAGTTTTTCAGCCAACTGTTCCATGATGGGCGTCCACTGCTGTATGCTGTGTTTGATGTTGAGAATATCCTCGCTCAAGGAAGCTCGGCGGTGTATCGGATGTGGCATAAAAGAACTGGTGCGTTGTTGCACCTTCCAGATTTCGCGAAGTTCTTGCACTGGCACAAAAAATGGATCATAGATGTGGTTGTCCGACCACAGCTCTATACATTTCTTTTCGCGCAATTTGTTGACTACCCTGCGCACCAATACCCCCGCAGGTGCAACTACCACGCAGACGGAGTTGTCGGTCAAGCTGCTTTCCCACTCTGCAGGGTGCACAAAAGAGGCCAGTACTTTATCGCCTTCCAGGATAGTGGGTTCCATATTATCGCCATACACATCAAAAGAACGAAGTATTAGGTGGCGTAGGTGGGTGTCCGGCAGGCTAATTACTGGGAGGCTTTGCATAAAGGCGGGGTCACCGGCTTTGGATATATAGTCCTGTTGGGCGTGTAGGGGCACGTGAGGTATCACGGCGCTTTTGCTGGAAGGCTCTACTACTACAGTAAGGGTACGCACCATATGGGGTGCTTGTTCATACAAAAACATAGGGTTCTCGCCGCTGAACAGATAGTGCGGATTGAACTTGTATTTTTCTATGGCTTTGCACAACAGGTCTACGGTAACCTCACGGCGGCCATTGACGATTTCGGAAAAACTCTGGGGCAAATAATCCAGCGAAAGGGCAAACTGCCGCCCAGAACGCACCCGGTTGTCGTTCTTGAGGTGTTCATAGCACGTGAGGAATCTTTTGGTTACGATATTCATCCGGGATTTGGCAATCTAATCTCAAAGCGTCAGTGCAACAAATGTAGCGTATTCTGCAACATGATGAACAACGGCGCGAAAAAAAATTATTTTTGAACCGAAAAAATATGGAGTATGCACCGAAAAATAGACGAAAACACCGCTTTAGCACCTCGTTACTACCTTTGCTTATTTGGATTGACTATCATAGGAACGGCGCTGTGGTGTTTTGTGTGGGGCAAGGCCATGTTCACTTCCATCACTCATGACGAGGCCTCTACGTGGTTTCATCACCAAGGCTCACAGTTTTTCAGATGCCTGTGGGATGCTAATTGCTGGCGCAGCGCTAATAATCACTTGCTCAATACCCTACTTTGGCAACAGACTACGCAATGGCTGGGGCCTGGCGAACTGGGCATGCGCTTGCCTAACGTACTGGCACACCTGGTATTTCTGGGCAGTAGTGGGTTTTTGGTATGGCAACTTGGGCATAGACTATGGCCTTCGCTGTCGGCGTTCTTACTGCTTAACGGAAATCCTTTTTTGTTGGATTTTTTTGCCTTGGCGCGCGGTTATGGCCTTTGTGTGGCTTTTGTGATGTTGGCGTTGACGTTCTGGTACCTCTACTGGACGCGCGAACGCATCGCTTGGCTGGTAGCTACCTGTGTAGCGCTGGTGTTGGCAGTGCTCAGCAATTTTGTAGCGCTTAATATTTTTGCCGCCTTAGCGGGGACTACTCTGGTGCTCAATCTTAAAAGCGACCGGAAGTGGCAATGGCGCTCCGTACAAGTATGGGGTGGTACTTCGCTGCTGCTGGCCCTAATGCTGCATCGGCCTATTCGATTTTTGCGGGCAGCGGGAGAGTTTCAGTACGGCACAAACAGCTTATGGGAGTCACTAGAAACCTTTGTAAAAAACCCTCTGTATAGCAATCAATACCTCGGAGAAGCCACTGTGCCAGTAGCTATGGCAATTACTTTTGGTGCTTTTTTACTGGTCTGTGTTGCCCTGGTGCTCCGCTGGCTGCGCCACCGCGCTGACGGCGCTGCTCGGTTTGGCCTGGCCGTATGCCTGGCTTTTGGCGCTAGTATTGTGGCCATGATAGTGCAGCATTATGGGTTAGATTCTGTATATCTTTTCAATCGCACGGCCACCCCGCTCATGCCTTTGTTGGCAGTAGCTTTAGCTACTGGATTATTACTGACTGATGCACGTAAAACCTGGGCTACTGGACTTAGCATAGTCGTTTTTGTTTTAGTAGGATGGAATTTAGTGCGCAGCGCCAATTTGCGTTTTTTCCGGGAGTGGTGGTACGACGAGAATACCAAATCTGTCATGCTATATATGAATGACCTGGGGAATGCCCGCCAGCAACCGATTCGATTGGGTGTGAGCTGGTTGTTTTTTCCGGCAGGCGAATTTTACCGCACTACCATACCGCTGCCTTTTGTAGAGCCACTACCCAATCCGCCCATTATCGATGCGGCTTCCGGGCATGAATATTATTATATCGAAGAAAGCCAAAAAAACCAATTAGAAGGCTCTTATACACAAGAGAAATACTATCCTTGGGGCCGCATACTGATGCGAAAAATCAATACCGAAAATTAAATACCCGCACAATAAGTTGCCTTAAATGTTTATTTGTAGTGCAAAATCATCAATCATGAACCATTTTTGCCGACGCATGCTTCGCATTCTGGTACTGCTTGCGGCAGTATCGCCCTCTTTGCAAGCACAAAATTATACCCCTCAAAGAGGGGAACGCGGTATTGCTGTATTCTATGACGACTACTTGGACAAACAGCCTACGGCGCTAGGCGAAACCTACTACAAAAATCAGCTTACCTGCTCACACCCCTGGCACCCTAAGGGTACTTTGCTTAAAGTAGTCCGTCAAGATAATGGCCAAAGCATCACGGTGCGCGTCAATGACCGAGGCAATTTTTCCGGCGGCGTCATCGTTTCTCTTTCCTATGCTGCTGCCGTAGCTATCGACTTGGTCAGAGTGGGCAGAGCATGGGTCACCGTGGAGCCTGTGGGATATTCCGAATCCAATCCCGTAAGCCATACCCATACCTTGCGCGCCCGCACGCCATCAGATGTACCGCAGTCTTATTCATACGGCAGTGAATTTACCCCCAAAGGTATTAGTAGTTACGAGACTGCAAATTATGCAACAGCCTATCGTGGGCCGCAACCTGGTACATTTGCTTTCGGTTATGGTATCCAATTGGGTGCTTATACCGTGTATGACAATGCTTTGCGCCGGTTGGAAAGCCTTCAAAAACAAGGCTTAAGCAGCGCCAGCATTCGCGAAAACCAAACCGCCGAAGGCAATCGCATTTACCGGGTAGTTATCGGGACCTTTGCATCGCGTACCGACGCAGATGTTTATCTCAATGAATACCTAAAAGCCAACCTCATTGCAGACGGAGTGGTTGTGGTATTGCGATAAGCGAAATCAGGTACAATAAAAAATACAGTAGCATTTGTTCAGGGGCCACGAGTTTCTTTGGAGTGGTATAGCCTTATCATTCAGCAGTCCAAGCTATAAGCTTCAGCACTGTGAATTGAAGAGCACTCTTCGGCAAAAAAGCAAACTTTGGAATTTTTCTTTAGACAAAATTTTATTCTCAGGAACGATGCTTTTATTCGAAGTTCACAGCTCGAGACTCATTTCTGTCGGGCATATCTAAGTCATGTGTAGCATAAATCAGGGTTCTTTACTTGGCGAATAGGCAAATGTGAGCCCAGGTCAGAACTGAGCCATTTACACAACTGTGGTATACTGCAAGGGGTGGGAAGTCAAAGACATGCGTCGTTTTTTATCAATGAACCGAGGTAAAGTAGTTGTTTCTTATTGTGAATTTTGTTACAAGGGTAAAAGTTTTTTTCTATTGAAGAGAAAAAATTCAAAAAATAAAAATATTTTTGCAACTATACTGAGCAAAGCTGAGTTTTGTATATGATTTATAGGTGTTGTGCACAAAACTTGGCATGTCAAAGTATAAATTGCACCTATTTTTCTGTAGAAAGTGTTTTGGGGTGTCAAAGAATGCAGATATGCGGCCTTTTTCAAAGGTTAATTTCTCTGAACGATCACATGAAAAGAGCAGTGAAGCAAGGGTTCAATACTTGCTGTGCCTTATGGTTTAAATGCATTGACAATCAATCTATTAGGTAGAATCAACTCGATCTATCTTTTCAAATTGTTTATTGTAATTTTTCCATTATGAACGAATACCAGGTTTTGCGGTTATTTTTCTTGGAACATAGAGAGAAGTCAATGTAAGATACCGAAACTTCAGAAGTTTAGGGCAAATGCATGCGGTAATTTCAGTGTTTGTGTAGCATTTGATCAGATCAGTAAACAGCAATCTTAATCATATACAATCAAAGATGGAAGATAAGGAAAAAGTAGCATCGAACGATGCTCAAGGACAGCAGGTTGAAAAAGCAAGTAGCGGAACTGACGCTGTCAGCAAAATGCGTACTCACGGCTGGAAATTAGGCCAAAAGCGCGAAAAATCATCGGATGCTGCACCTGCTAAGGGAGCGTCCAATTCCCCAAAAACTGCTTCTGATACTGATGCGGCTGAAAAGCCCAAACGGGGCCGAACATCCAAAGCAAAATCGGAAGCCGCCGAAACAGCTGCTTCAGCCAAGTCTGCACGCGTGAAGGCCAAGCCACAAGCTGCTGAAACACCCGCCACTGCAGGCACTGTCGAAGAGAAAAAAGCAGGTCGCGGTCGTCCTCCGAAAGCAAAATCGGAAGCCGCCGAAACAGCTGCTTCAGCCAAGTCTGCACGCGTGAAGGCCAAGCCACAAGCTGCCGAAACACCCGCCGCTGCAGGCACTGTCGAAGAGAAAAAAGCAGGTCGCGGTCGTCCTCCGAAAGCAAAAACAGAAGCCGCCGAAACAGCTGCTATTAAGGGAAAAGCGAGTCGCGGGGATGTTGCCAAAGCTAAGGCCGAAACCAATGCGCCAACTGTACAGGCCGCTAAAGTAGTAACTGTGCCCATGGCTACTACCGATGAACAGGCGCTTTATCAGCAATTGTATATTGAGCGCATGGAAGAAAAAATTGATAAGATGGAGCGGCAAATTCTGAGAATACAAAAGAAGCTGCTCAAAATCAAAAAACGCATGAAGTATATGGAGAAGTAAAACTGCTTCTCTGAGATGTTCATAGCGAGAAGCCGCGCAGGATAGTATTTCTTGTGCGGCTTTTTATTTTTACTGCAAGCCGTTTGGTGTTTTGTCATTGGACGCGCGCGCTCACAAACTGGTTAGCTAAGTCCAGATTTTTTACCTTCATGGAGGCGGCATCCCATTCCAGCCTTATGCGGCCGGGATAGTCGTAGGGTGCCCAAGACTGGGGCATCTTGCCAGGCTGCAGTACTTTTACATCGTAGCAGCGTACGGCCAAGTTGCCAATAAGTAGGATTTCCGTTAGTGGGCAGGCATACTCAAACGGAGAGGAGGGGCTGCCTTGTCCCTTGCAAGCATTGGCCCACACTTGCTGGTGAGAAGTTTTATATCGCAAATATGTGGGCTTAGGGGGCTTGAAGTCCTTCATGCGGCTGCTCGGCAGCAGGGTGGGTTTTTGGCCGTAGATGCCACATAGTAGTTTGCCCTTGCTTCCTTCAAAGAGTATGCCGCCATCCCAGGTGCCGAAAGGTTCGTTGGGGCCGAGTTCAGCCGGTCGCATAGGCCGCACGCCGCCGTCGTACCACCACACCTGGCAGGCCGGCATGGCGCCGCGAGCCGGAAAATCGTATTTGACAATGGAAGAAGGCGGGCAACTTTGCGGATAGTCAGCTTCTACGAAGTCGCCCGACCAGACGGTAGTGGCGTTGGCCTCTACGGCTGTAGGTGCCCCCAGGGAAAGCGCGCGATATGGCACATCCATAAGGTGGCAGCCCATGTCGCCGAGGGCTCCAGTGCCAAAGTCCCACCATCCGCGCCAGCGGAAGGGCAGGTAGGCATGGCTGAAAGGTCTCCAAGCTGCCGGGCCAAGCCAAAGTTTCCAGTCCAATTCCTGTGGTATGGGGTCGGCAGTTTGAGGCACAGCTATACCTTGCGGCCACACGGGGCGGTTGGTCCATACATGTACTTGTGCCACCTTGCCGATGACGCCGGCCTGAATCCACTCTGCCACCTCAGCGTTGCAATCCATTGAGGCGCCTTGATTGCCCATTTGGGTCACTACTTTATATTGTTGTGCTGCATTGAGCAGTTGGCGACATTCTTCAATAGTGCGGGTTAGGGGTTTTTCTACATATACGTGTTTGCCAGCTTGCATGGCAGCCAGGGTAATGGAGGCGTGGGTGTGATCGGGCGTACACACAATGACGGCATCAATGTCTTTGCCCATTGCATCCAGCATTTTGCGATAGTCCTTGAAGCGGTCAGCGTTGGGCAGAGCTTCGTAAGCAGGTGCTGCCCGGCGGTCGTCCACGTCGCATAAGGCTACAAAATATTCGTTATCTTTTAGTTGTCGGATATGGTCCATACCTTTGCCGCCAGCGCCCACCAGGGCTAGGCGAAGGCGGTCACTGGGAGGCATGTAACCTCGGCCGCCCAACACATGGCGCGGTACAATCATGACGCCAGCAGCAGCAAGGGAGGCTCTTTTTAGAAACGCTCTGCGCGTAGATTTTTTCATGGCTATCGAGTTGTCATACGGAAAGGTCATAAAATTAGGGCATCTTACTGAAATAAAAAAGCCGCCTTCGGCACTCCGAAGACAGCTTTAAAAGAGTAATGACTTCCTCTTTTACAGTTCGGTAATTTGCTCTACGTATTCCGTCATCGGCAGGTTGGTCTCTTCTTGCAGAGCGCGGAAGCCGCTGCGAATGTTGATCAGATGCTGGAAACCGCGCGTGCGCAAAATAGAGGCAGCAATCATGGAGCGATAGCCGCCCGCGCAGTGCAGGAAGTATTCCTTATGACGATCCACTTCGCTCATATTCCTGTTGATGTAGTCAAGTGGGAAGCTCTGGGCGCCTACAATGTGCTGAGCATTGTATTCGCTCACGCGACGCACGTCGAGGAGATTGACCGGACGGCTGTTGTAGATGGCTTCAAACGCTTTGGCATCTATTTCCTCTATGGTATCTACTTCTTCATTGGCATCCACCCAGGCCTGGAACCCGCCTTCTAGGTAGCCGATAGGATTGTCATAGCCTACGCGAGCGAGGCGATCCACTACTTCTCTCTCGCGGCCGGGGGCGCATACAAAGAGGATAGGGATGTTCAGATCTTCTACCAGGGCGCCTACCCAGGGGGCAAAGGTGTCGTGAATGCCTACGAAGATAGAGCCAGGAATGAAACCCTTGACGAACTCATCCTGGTGTCGCGTATCCAATACTATGGCGCCTTCGCCTTCCCAGGCGGCTTTGAAGGCGCGTACGCTGAGTGCACGCAAACCTTTCTGGCGTACTTGGTCAATACTGTCATAGCCCATTTTGTTGAGTAAAGCATTCTTGGGAAAGTATTGCGGAGGTGGCATCAAGCCAGCAGTAACTTCGGCAATGAACTCCTCGCGGGTCATGTCGGCGCGTAGGGCGTAGTTGGTGCGCTTTTGCTCGCCGAGGGTACCAGTGGTTTCGGCAGCCATTTTTTTGCCACAGGCCGAGCCGGCGCCGTGGCCGGGATACACAATGACATCATCAGCCAGGGGCATGATTTTATTGCGGAGGCTGTCGTAGAGCCAGCCAGCCAGATCTTCCTGGGTAATAGAGCCAGCTTTTTGCGCCAGGTCAGGACGGCCTACATCACCAAGGAACAGTGTGTCGCCAGTAAATATGGCGTAATCCTTGCCGTGCTCATCTTTAAGCAGGAATGTGGAAGACTCCAGCGTGTGGCCCGGGGTGTGCAGTACCTGAATGGACACATTGCCCACTTTGAGGACTTCGTTGTCGGCGGCGATGTAAGCGTCAAAATCGGGTTTTGCCGTGGGGCCGTACACAATGGTGGCGCCACTGCGCTTGGCCAGTTCCAAGTGGCCGGATACAAAGTCAGCATGGAAGTGGGTTTCCAGGACGTACTTGATCTTGGCGTTGTTGGCCTTGGCTTTTTCGATGTAAGGCTCTACGTCGCGAAGTGGGTCAATAACGGCGGCTTCGCCGTTGCTCTCGATGTAATAGGCGGCTTCGGCCAGGCATCCGGTATAAAACTGCTCTACCTTCATGTGGTTTTAATTTTTGTAGGAAAGTCAGAGAATAAATAAACCAATCTTGTGCGGGAGAATATGTTGCCTCTATGCACACAGACAAAATTATACCTTGTTTGGGCTGTTAGTGAGTGATGTCTATCACGCATGCCAATGACATTTGTAATAACTTTTAGGTTTGCTACGAGCGTTTTTTCGTATCTTTGAGGCTTGGCTACAACCAACAACCAGAACGAAAAACCAAAATATCCATCCAGGCTCATGGTAGTTGATGTTCTTTTAGGCCTTCAATGGGGAGACGAAGGCAAAGGCAAAGTAGTGGATTACCTGGCCCCTCAGTATGATGTGGTAGCGAGGTTTCAGGGTGGCCCCAATGCTGGGCACACCCTGGTGTTCGGAGGTCAGAAATACGTGCTGCATACTATTCCTTCCGGTATTTTCCACGACAATCTTATCAACCTCATTGGCAATGGGGTGGTGATAGACCCCATCACACTGGCCAAGGAAATCGAAAGCCTTCACCAAGCAGGCGTGCCTGTAGTAGAGCGGCTATGTCTGGCGCGCAAGGCGCATCTGATATTGCCCACACATCGCTATCTGGACGCAGCGGCGGAGGCCGCCAAAGGCAAGGCGCGAATTGGCTCTACACTCAAAGGCATTGGCCCTACTTATATGGACAAAACCGGGCGAAACGGGCTTCGCGTGGGCGACACCACCACTGCCGGATTTGAAGACAAGTATCAATCGCTTAAGGCCAAGCACCTGGCGCTGGCCAAAATGTACCCCGAAACTGCCTTTGACCTGGTACAGGAAGAAGCCCGCTGGATGGAAAGCCTCGAAATCTTGCGCCGGTTGCAGTTGGTAGACAGCGAGTACTTTATCAACGACCTGCTGGCACAAGGCAAAAAGATACTGGCTGAAGGTGCCCAGGGCGCCATGCTGGACATTGACTTTGGCACCTATCCATACGTTACTTCCTCCAATACCATTGCTGCTGGCGTATGTACTGGACTGGGCGTGGCGCCCTCGCACATCGGCGAGGTTATTGGCATTACCAAGGCATACTGTACGCGAGTGGGGGCGGGGCCGTTTCCTACCGAGCAACTCAACGAAACCGGGGAGTTTCTGCGCCGCGAAGGCAAAGAGTTTGGTGCTACCACTGGCAGGCCCAGGCGCTGCGGCTGGCTTGACCTGCCCCAACTGTGCTATTCCGTTATGCTCAGCGGCGTTACGCAACTTGCCGTAACCAAAATAGATGTGCTCAATGCTCTGGAAACCATCCAGATAGCTACGCACTATCGGTATGACGGCCACCTTGCGCGCCAGTTGCCATACGATCTGAATGTCACCGATATTGAGCCAGTGTATCAAACTTTCAGCGGCTGGCAGCAGTCGCTCTCCAGCGTAAGGCAGTTTGAAATGCTGCCAAATGCAGCGCAGGTGTATCTCCAGTTTATAGAGCAGGAAATCGGTATTCCCATTCGCATGGTTTCTACTGGGCCTGAACGCGAAAGCCTACTGGTGCGTTAAATAGTTTAAATCAGACCTATCATGTGGACAGAACAAAATAACTGCCTGAGTGCGGTATTTACTTTTGAAAACTTCTCTCAGGCCTTTGCTTTCATGACTGAGGTAGCTATACTGGCAGAAAAACACGACCATCATCCCAATTGGAGCAACGTGTGGAATCGCGTGGAAATACGCCTCAATACGCATGATGCCGGCGGCGTGGTAACAGAAAAAGACCGAGTGCTAGCCAGGGATATTGAGCGCGTGTGGGGCAGATATAAGGCTTAGGTATGGGTAGGCAGTAGGTAGCTACCAGTAAAGCTTTTGCAGTGCTTTGTATCCTTTGCCTTCTTTGCGTGAGCCCAGTGTAAAAAAGATGACGGGTAGTAAGTGCGAGGGGATTTTATGGCGGAGGCATTGAATGCCCTGGAAAAAACGCCTACCTTGCTGCGCATTTTTTAAACAAGTAAGATTATTGGTGAGTCACTGCATGATGCGCTTTTGGCGGTTCGCACTGTTGTACCTGGCTTTTGCCCTGGGATTGGCAGCTAAAACCCATGCCCAGCGCCCGCCCATCACCAACATACCCCGGCCTTCGGGGCCTGCGCAAGCGCCGCAGCAACAGCGCAAACCCGAAGTGCCCGACACCGTGGGGCTGTACGCTTTTGTGGCCATTGCACCAGAGCAACAAACTCCTTTCTCAGATTCTTTGTTAGGAAACAGTTTCCATCAGTACGACCCAGCCCGAAAGCGGGAGTGGGATTTCATGACTACTGGCAACGCTGGTGGTGCGGCGCGTCCTTTCGTCTATTCGCCGGTATATCGAAAAGGTATTGACATCGGATTTCATCAATTTGACATCTATTACACCCTGGCTGCTGCCCTACCTTTTTATCGTCTGCAAAAACCCTACACCAACCTGGCCTACTACCAACAGGGCGAGCAAGCCGACAGCTATTTTACTGCTCAGTTTGCACGCAATTTTGCCAAAGACGTCCATTTTAGTATTGATTACAAGCGGCTTAGCCATATTGGCTCGCTCAATCAATACCCGCAACAGAACAGCCGCCAAACTGCCGTAGCTGCCGGCTTTCAGTTGGGTAGCGCCCAGAGCCGCTACCGGGGTTTCTTTGTTTTGGCCTCCAACACTAGTGAGCAGGAAGACAATGGCGGTATCTTGCGCGAACCCGAAATAGTACCTGGCCGCCCCAGTAGCCCTGCCAATGCCGCAGTGTTCTTGCGCAATGCCCAAACCCGCCACAGCCTTCGCGAACTCAGCTATACCCAACACTGGCGTCTGGGTACAGCTAAAGACTCAATAGGTCAGGCTCAACGTACTTTCCCAGTCATACACCGCATCACGTGGCTCAATGCGCGGTACAAATTTTTTGACCGCAATCCTGGAGGGCATCAGGAGTTTTATGCGCTATTTCCCAATTTGCTGATGGATCCGCGCGGTTCACGCTACTTTATCCGATATCAAAAACTGGAAAACACTCTGATGCTGGCTACTCGGCGCACTGGCCGCCGGAGTGCTGACCTGCTGGAGGCTGGGCTGGAACACGCTCTGAACT
Source organism: uncultured Saprospiraceae bacterium (assembly GCA_938015595.1). Taxonomy (GTDB): domain Bacteria; phylum Bacteroidota; class Bacteroidia; order Chitinophagales; family Saprospiraceae; genus UBA2329. Next base: position 389,473 of record CALLPI010000004.1, read on the forward strand.
GGATACAAACAGAACCAATAGACACCTTTATCAACAGCCTCTTTCTCACTGGGCGCATAATGATAGAGCCGGCCAGGACGCTCCAGCTACAAGGCCAGGCACACCTGGGCATTTTGGGTAATACCGGAGACTATCGCATTAAAGCCGATCTCACATTTCAACTACCCGCCGTAGGGGAACTAAACGCCGGGTTTCTGAGCCAGTTGTATTCACCTACTTTTCAACAGCATCTTTTCACTCTGTCGCAACAAACTGCCTGGCGCAATGACTTCGGCAGAACACTCGAGACCGCCCTGACTGCCGAGCTGCGCTTACGCGCTACCTCACTCAAACTACAAGGCGGCTACTACTTGCTCAACAACCTGGTGTATTTTGACACTACTGCCACACCGCGCCAGACGGGCATTCCAGTGAGCATTCTCCAACTGGGCGTGCAGTGGCCTTTGCGCCTGGGTAAATTTGGCCTTAACAATGCTGTTATTTGGCAGCAATCTTCCGAGCCAGTACTCCGGCTACCGAATGCATTTTCCAAGCATAGTCTATATCTCGAAGGTATATGGTTCAGGAGTCTGCAAGTGCAACTCGGCCTGGATTTTCGCTTGAATACCGCCTGGTATGCTGATTACTACAACCCCGTAGTGGGGCAATTCATCCTCCAAAACCGACAGCGCGTGCCGTTTTACCCTGCTGTTGATGCTTTTTTCAGTTTTCGCATTACCACATTCAGGGCTTATGTGAAATGGGAGGGCCTGGGCGCTTATTTGGCTCCTTCGCCGGTGTACTATCAGAGCGCTTTTTACGGGCATCCTTTCCCGGGGCTAAGGTTGGGGTTGAAGTGGAAGTTGGCAGAGTGAGGAGGCAGCGGGTAGCGAAGCCTTTGCATTATTGGCTTCCTGTGGGCAAAACTAGCGCACGCGCAACCCCTGTGCTTGCCTTGTATATACTGCGCAACGCCAGGTTTTTGTACATGATTTGCAGATGTTGTGCACAGAACTTGGCGAGTCGAAGTATAAAAACACCGGTGCTTGGACGATTTCTGCCTCCCTCCTTCCCCAAGAATCAGACGTCGTAGGTGATCTCTACGATCTCCGAGGTGGGATGCGCCTGGCAGGTGAGGATGTAGCCTTGCGCCACTTCGTCGTTGTCAAGTGCGTAGCAGGCATCCATTTTCACAGAGCCACTCAGTACTTTGGCCATACAGGTGGAGCAAGCGCCAGAAGTACAGGAGTAAGGTGGGTTGTATTTTTGCTCAATGAGGGCGTCTAAGATGGTTTTGCCAGCGGGTACTTGTGCTTCAACGACCTGGCCGTTGAGGTGCACTCTGATTACTGCGCTAGCCGGGCCTTGCGCTCGCTTGCCTGCTGGCGCTTGCCCGGGGGAGAGGAAGCGCTCGGTATGGATATTTTTGGAGGGTACACCCAAGTGGAGCAGCGTTGAGCCAGCTACGTCAATCAGGTTGCCGGGGCCGCACAGGAAGTATTCCGCACCTTTGCCTTGCGGCGGATGTGCGTCTATCCATTCTTTGATCATATCGGGATTGATCCGTCCGGTTTTGCCCTGCCAACTGAGCGTACCTTTGGCAAACAGTCCTGCAATGCCGGCGGGTTTTTCGCGTTTGGGCTTGCTGAGGGTATGCTCTACGGTGAGTTGGCCTTCGTAGCGGCGCAATAGTGCATCCAATTGTGCTTTGAAGATGATACTTTCTTCATTCCGACTGCCGTACAGCAGGTGTACTGTACTTTGTGGTTCCTGCTCCAATACGGTTTTTAGAATAGAAAACAAAGGGGTAATGCCGCTGCCGGCGCCAATGAGATAGTAAGTTTTGCGTTGGTCGGGGTCGAGTGTGGTGTGAAAACGGCCATCCGGTTCCATGACCTCTATCCATGAGCCTGGCTTGATGTGGTCGTGCAGGTAGTTGGATACCAGCCCGTTTTTCACGCGCTTTACTGTTATGGCCAGGTCGGGTTCCAGCGGGCTGCTACACATGGAGTAAGAGCGGCGGTGCGCCTTGTCTTGTATTTCCAGTTCAAGGGTAAGATATTGACCCTGTGTGTACTGAAAAGCCGGCTTGAGCGTATCTGGCACATCAAACACTAGCGTTATAGCATCGGTAGTTTCCTGAATGATTTGCTTTATTTGCAGCGAATGAAAGTTTTTGCTCATATTTGTAGGCCTTTTGTTTTGCGCATTACTTGCACTAAGGCAGCTCTTTGAACACCTTCGGGCGCAATTGGTTTCAATTTATAATACAAATTGCTATGTGGAGGGATGCCAAATACCTAATAGCTTACATACTACCAGCGGCTACCCTTTCAGCCTTGTGGTTCAAGGGTGTATTCGCCTACAACACAGTGATAGTGGGCTTTGTGCTCATACCAGTGTTGGAGCAAGTGCTGCCTCGTTCGAGCCGTAACTTAAGCGAAGTGGAGGAAGAGCAGCAACTACAAAAGCGCTTGTTCGACTGGCTGCTGTACGCCAACGTGCCTATACTTTACGGATTGCTGGCGTACTATTTTCATACTGTGGCTCACGGCCAACTGGTGGCCTACGAAGTCATTGGGCTTACGCTCAGCATGGGTATTACAGTGGGTGCTATCGGTATCAATGTAGGGCATGAGCTGGGCCATCGCGCTACTGCATACGAGCAGTGGCTGGCACAGGCATTGCTATTGCCAGCACTCTATCAGCACTTTACCATTGAGCACAACCGAGGGCATCACAAAAATGTAGCCACGCCCTTAGACCCCGCCACTGCCCGGCGCAACCAATCGCTGTACAGATTCTGGTGGCAGTCCGTCAGCGGTAGCTATCGCAATGCCTGGCGCCTGGAGCGGGAGCGCTTGCAAAAAACAGGCAAACCTGCACTCTCCTGGTACAACCAGATGCTGCGGTTCACCCTGGTACAACCCCTATGGTTGCTAGGCATCGGGCTGCTCTTTGGGTGGCAGGTAGTGCTCGCTGCTGTAGCTGTAGCGGTAGTGGGGGTCTTACTGTTGGAAACCGTCAACTACATTGAGCATTATGGCCTTAGTCGCAAGCAACTGGCTTCTGGTTACTATGAACCCGTGCGCCCGGAGCATTCCTGGAACTCTGACCACGAACTGGGCCGCATTTTCTTATACGAACTCACTCGTCACTCTGACCACCACTACAAGGCTAACCGCAAGTATCAGGTATTGCGCCATTTTGACGAAAGTCCGCAATTGCCCCTGGGGTATCCGGCATCTATTCTCCTGGCGCTTGTGCCACCGCTGTGGTTTAGCCTGATGAATCCACTGGTAGATAAGGTGGCAGGAGGGAAGTGCGATTTTAGTATTACCAACTAACTTCAATATGTTGCAAGCCATTCTTGATGCGGGCGGCGCCATCGGCATCGAACATGCCAAAGCGCTGCTGCACTGCACTCAGGATACTTGCCCGGCAGGGCGCAATTTCAAACACATAGACCCTACAGACCAGTTGTTCGCTACTGACCTTACCATGCCAAAGATGAGGCGTCGAAAGCAGTGGAGGGGGATCCAGGTAGTTTACCTGACAGCGAACACACTGAGAAACGCAAATACCAACTACGTATCTTTTTAGCTGCCTTGAGTATGAACCGCACCGAACACATACGAGCCATACTGGAAACGGTAACCGACCCCGAAATACCTGTGTTGACTATCACAGATATGGGCATTGTGCGCAGCATATATACCCCCGACGATGACGATGGGCCGGTGGAAATCGTTATCACGCCTACCTATTCTGGCTGCCCAGCCATGAATACCATTGAGGTCAATATAAAATCAGCCCTCCAGGAGGCCGGCTATTCTACCGTTCGGGTGCGCACAGTGCTTAGCCCTGCCTGGACGACCGCCTGGATTACCGAGGCTGGCCGCCAAAAACTGGAGGCCTATGGCATAGCACCACCCCTGCGTGGTACCGAAGACAAAAACGCCCTCTTTGCCGATGCTCGCCCAGTACCCTGCCCGCTTTGCAAGTCCACCCATACGGAAATGATTAGCCAATTTGGTTCTACGCCTTGCAAGGCGCTATACCGCTGCAACGATTGTCTGGAGCCGTTCGATTATTTCAAGTGCCACTAAGCGGCCTTCTATTAAGCAATGCCAAGGTTTGTATGATTTACAGATGTCGTTGTGCACAAAACTTGGCGTTGTTCAGTATAGAAATTATAGATGGCGGGTTCCGGCTGTATCGACCGGAACCCGCAAGGCTTTACTTAAGAGACTGGTGCCGTGATTCAAGTCAAGATTTTCGGGCTGGTTGAGATTGAAAACTCTCAGTCTGAAAAAAATCCTTGGTTTGAGCTGTACTCTTAAGCACTGAATCAATCCCAGACTTCACACTTTCCGAAATCCTGGTTTTCATAGGACGCAACAAGGCTGCAGGTAGCAAATCTTTGAACTGCATGTTCGCACACTGGCTTCTTTGGATGCTACCGCCTGTACTGCACCTATCGTTTGCTACCGTATTCGCCAGCGCCCGCCCACATATACATTGCGCCCGAAGATTGGCCCCCACACTAGGGTGCTGTCAAAGTAAGGCCCGAAGGGATCGTCTGCGCCGATAATAGGGCGCAACTGTCGGAAGCCCAACAGATTCTCTGCACCGATGTACAGATCGTAGCGGCTGCCCCAGCGCTTGCTGATTTGGGTGTTTACCAGCATAAATTCAGGCGAGTAGTCCGGTGCGCGATACGCCTCCAGATTGGATGCTGTGGACGGCAGGCGCTTGGCGCCTTGCCAGTTGAGCGTCAGGTCGAAGTGAAAGTCGCTGCGCGTGGCATAGGCCAGGTTGAGGAAAGCCCGGTGACGCGACACCAGTGGCCGCTCCAGCCGTCCTTGCTGGTAGTCGGTGCGCACATCGTTGAAGCGATAAGCCAGCCGGGCTTCCAGGCGGGGTAGTACCTCTACATCCCACTGCGCCATGAGGCTTTGCGAGTAAGAGCGCCCCGTCAGGTTGTAGAAATGTACTTCCTGCGGGCTGTGATCGTAGTCCACTACGATTTGATTGAGATAGTGGGTGTAGTATGCACCGGCGGTGAAGGTGGCTGGTCTGTTGGCAATAGCAAAGCCCTGGGTGATATTGATACCAGTATTCCAGGCGGCTTCAGCATTGAGGCCGTAGGGCTTTTGCACATTCTGGCCATGTAGTACTATCTGGCGGGAGGAAGCCCACAAGCCTATGTTTTCGGCAAAGATAGAGGCTGTGCGTTGCCCCCTGGCCAGAGAGAAACGCAGCACCGTGAGCGGCTTGGGTGTCCACGACAAGTGTATCCTGGGCGTGACGAAAGCGCCAAAGAGATTGTGATGGTCAGCCCGAAGGCCTAGCACCACTGTAAAGCGCTCCAGATTGCGGTAGGTGTATTCAGCAAAGATGCCCGGTACGGTTTCGTTTCTTATAAATTGCCCATTGGTAATGCGCTCGTCAAAGTGATCCCATTGTACGCTGGCGCCTATGCGATACTGGTGGTTAGTATTGCCGATGATGCTCTGAAAGATAAAGTTGGCATAGGCCGACTGCTGCTCGGCATCGTAACGGCGCAGGCCAAAGTAGGAGCGGTGCTCGTGGTGCAGGGCAGAGAGCTGCAGCCCTGCTGAAGTGTGCGGCTTGCTCGGGAAGACCAGCCCCAGCTTGGACCAAGCCTCTGCTCGTCGCGTGCGCACTCCGGCGCCCCACCAGTGGCCAAAGTGGGTTTCGGGGTCTTGGTGATAGCCGCCGTAGCCGCTCTCTTCGTTCATGAGTGTGCCTTTAAATCCAAACTGCATTTGCCGTCCTTTATCGTCTTGGTATTTCCAGCGGCTAATGGCTACTAAGGCTTTGTTGAGTGGATTGTCCAGGAAGCCGTCGTGATTGTGGTCCACTTCACGCTGCTGGCTTTTGGCGTGCAGTAGCAAGCCGGTATGCCAGCGCTTGCCCACAGGTTGGCTTAGGTTGAGGTTGCCTTCGTAGCGGCCCATTTCGGCGGCATAGAGGTTGAGGTAGAGGCGGTCGGTATTTTCTGGCTTGCGCAGTTCCACGTTGATTTGGCCGGCAATGGCTTCGAACCCATTGACTACAGACCCTGCACCCAGGCTCAGCTGAATGCCTTCTATCCAGGGGCCGGCAGTGTAGGTGAGACCATACAGCGCCGAAAGCCCCCTTACATCGGGCATGCTTTCGCGCGTGATCTGGATATTGGGCCCCGACAAGCCCAGCAACTGAATTTGCCGCACCCCCGTAACGGCGTCGGTGAAGCCTACATCTACCGAAGGGGTGGTTTCAAAACTCTCCGAGAGGTTACAGCAAGCTGCCTTGAGCAACTCCCGCTCGCTGATGAGTTGCACTTGTATGGGCGAAAACAGAGATACCTCCGTGGCCTTGCGTCTGTATACTACTTCTACTTCCTTCATCATCAAAGTATTAGATAATACGATTTCGAGGTCGTAGCCGTGTTTAACCTCCACTGTGTCGGGTTGGAAGCCTATGTATTGCACCACCAAATGATTGGCAGTTGGGTGGGGCTCTATCTCAAATCTGCCTTCTTCGTTGGTAATGACGCCTATGTTTGTGCCCAGCCAGTATACAGAAGCAGCCTGGAGGGGGGCCCACTCGCCTTTGCTAATTTGCTCCAGTATTTGGCCGCGCACTCGCCTGGGCAAACTCACATGTGGCTGTTCGCTGCGGTCGTAGTGGCAGCAGGCGTGTAGTTGGGCATACACGGCATCGGGCGCTTTCTCTTTTTCGGTGTCATGCCCTACAGCGGCGATAGCCTTGTGTAGGCGGGCTTCGTCAAACCTGGTAGGGTCAATTTTTACCGTGAGGTATTTGGTGTCAATATCCCACTCTGCGTCGAGTACGCCCGGCACGCGCATAGCGGCCTTCTGTATGCGGTCTTCACACATACCACAAGCGCCGTTGACCCAAATCTTGGGAGTTTTTTCGGCTTCGGAGGTCACTTGACCTATACTTATGAAGTGGCACAGTACGAGCCAAATGGCTGCATACAGCCGTATTAGTCTGAGTATCATAAAAATGATGTTTTCAGGTTGAAAAAAACGAACGCATTTAGTCAGGCACTTCCTGCAGGAAGCCTGGCGGAAAACATCAACTCAGACGCGGCGGCTGCCAGATGAGATAGATATAATCAAAATGGTACTGGCGGTGCCATGTGGGGCGTAGGGTTTGCACCGGCGATTCGCTCAATACTGGCAAATCCACCCACAATATGCTGACAATGTGCTGACAACACTGGCAATGGCACAGCGAAGAGCACTGCCCGTGGTCTTCATCCGAATGGCGGTTGCAGTGGGTAGCGGGCAGTGGGGCAGGTGTTTCTGGGCGGCATGCATCGCCCGTGGCCAGCCTGGCACAGCATGGCATGGTGGCGTGTAACGCTGCCTGTTGCTGGCTCCATACCTGCAAAGTTATGTCTATTGCAGGTGACAAGGCCATGGCCCCACCTACCAAGAGCAATGCTATAGCAAAACTTTGTTTCATCAGAGTGCAAATGTACGAATTTGGCTCGACTTGCACAATAGCTGATGTTGGCTATTCTACTCGTCAGAACCTTGACACTCGTCTGAGCAAGTTCTGTTTGTTTTGGTTGTGGGTGCGCATAGATAGAGTGAGGTTTTCTAAGAATTGTACATCAGCCGATGGCTTTGTATTTGCCCTGATCTTCTTCTAGTACTAGTACTCTATCTGCCCTCCCCCCAGCATATCCCTCATGCCAAAACATCCCTGTTTTCCAATAAGCCATTGTGCAGCCTGCAGGGCACCGGCAGCAAAACCTTGGCGAGAGAAAGCCTCGTGTCGAAGAATAATAGCATCCGTGTCGGAAGTGTACCGGACTTCGTGCCTGCCGGGCACCTCGCCCTCGCGCCGGGCGGTAATAGATAGGGTAAGGGCGTCCTGGTCTTGGCCGAGCACCCATTGCTGTTTTCGCTCCAGCTCTTGCAGTATGGCTTCGGCTATGGAGATGGCCGTGCCGCTGGGCGCATCGCGTTTGTGCACATGATGGACTTCCTCTATGGTTACTTCGTATATGGGTAAAGTATTCATCATACGCGCCAGCGCCCGGTTGACAGCGGTGAATACATACACGCCCACGCTAAAATTGGAGGCATAGAAAAACGCACCTTGCCGTTCCAGGCAAAGCCGGCAGGCTTCCTCCATCTGTTCTTGCCATCCAGTGGTGCCACAAACTACAGACACGCTAGCCTCAAGGCACATTTGTACGTGCTCAAAGGCCAACTCTGGCCGGCTGAACTCTATGGCCACATCGGCCTGGGGCAGATTGTGAGCTATTTCTGCTTGCGTAGTTTGCGAATTGGCACGCAGCACTATTTCGTGGCCAGTTTCCAGCGCAAGGCTTTCGATGGTGCGTCCCATTTTTCCGTATCCCAATAGTGCAATTTTCATATAGCAAGTAGTGACTTTTTGGCTGAGCGCGCGTCTGCATTATCGAAACTGAGCAAGTTTTAAGTAAGGGAGAACAAGTAAACACTTCACAGCGCCTCCTGGTGTAAACGACGCCAGGAGGCTTTTTGGTTTATGCAACAAAGCCGGCCTGCAATGTCAGGTCGGCTTTGCGTAAAGGATGGCATGTGTATGAATAAGGGATGATTCAATCCACGTACATGAGGTCTGGGATGTGGCTGTAGTGGGCACCAATCATTTCCTTGAGTTCCTTACGAGCAAAGAATATGCGGCTTTTTACGGTGCCGAGAGGCAAGCCCAGTTCATCGGCAATTTCTTGATATTTGAAGCCTTGGTAGTGCATGAGAAAGGGAATGCGGATGCTGTCGTCGAGACGTTCAATCATGGCATTAAGTTCATCCATGAGCATACTGCCCTCGGCGGAATTAAAGGTGGCGTTGTTGCCAGAGTTGATGTAGTATTGATTGTCGGTGGAGTCCATGATAGTGTTGGCCTTCACCTTTTTGCGGTAGTTGTTGATAAAGATATTCTTCATAATGGTGAATGCCCAAGCCTTGAAGTTGGTACCAGGGCTGAACTTGTCTCGATTGGTCAGCGCCCGATAGGCCGTTTCTTGAAACAAGTCTCTAGCATCTTCCTGATTTTTGGTAAGGCTATAGGCAAAAGCCTGCAGGAGCGCCGTTAGCTGGCTGAATCGGGAATAAAATTCAATCTGAGACATGGCTTTGTATTTTGTTTAACTTTAGGACCGTGATTGCACTCGATTGTGTTGAATTGTTTTCGATACAAAGTTAAACAAAAAAATCAAACTACATAGTCTAATATCATTTTTTTTGCCGAGAACTTATGGTTTTTTATCATAAAAATTTGAATATGAACATTTTATTACAAATGTTAAATTTTTCTTAACATATTTAATTTTCAAAAAAAAATGAAAAATGAGAATAAGTATAGCCTGCACTATTCATCTTGGCGATAGGCCTTTGCGTTTGGCGGTTGTGCAGCCACAAAACCTGATCGCTGCCCCAGGGCGGTAGGTTTTTGTGCAGAGATACTTGGCTATTCGAAGATTGCGCTTTTAACGCATTGATTTTTGCGCTTCCTGAAACAGAAAGTACTGATTGCGTAGCCTACAGCTCTACAGTACTACCCTCTGCTCCAAAGATGTATGCTATCTTACACTCCTGTGGAATTGTCTGGTTGCATGAAATGAAAATCCTGTATCTTCGCTGTTGTCAGGAGAGAATTTGTAGCTATCCTTTTGAACAGGCAATCCAGCTTTTGCAATGGCTGATTACCCGCCCTGCTACCCCCCCACCGGCAGGCTGCTCAGAAGTAGTGTAATCGCTGACTGTGTAACAAACTATCAGAATTTTTTGGGCTCAATTACCATGAAGCAACCCTTACTTTTTAGCGCTTTCGTGTTAACTACGCTATTTGCAGCCGCCCAGCCGGCTTCCTTTGAATGGCAACCGGTGCGCCATCGAGCCAGTACCCGACTCAAAGCAGAACTGAAAAACTGGGAAGTCTTTGCTGTACCGCTTCAGGCCATGCAGCAGAGGGCAGCTCGCTACCCGCAGGGGCTGGATATGGAATGGCTACTGGGGGGGCGCAAGGTTTCTCTTAATTTGTATGCTGATGACATACGAGGGGCCCACTACCAGCTCACCGAAGCAGGGCCAGAGGGGGTGCGGCGCTGGCCTGCTGGGCATAACATCACCTATGGCGGCCGCGTATTGGGGGGTGGCAGCTTGCGCATAACCTTGGACAGCAACTTCCTCTTTGGCTACTGGACGGAAGCCGACGGTAAAACCTGGTTTGTACAGCCCCTTCGCGATTTCGACCCTGGTGTGCCCGCCCATTGGGTAGTGGTGTATAAAACCGCAGCCGTAAAACCAGCTCCGCAAGCCCGCTGCGGCTGGACGCATACTGAGCATGCCAAACACCGCATGTACCAAAAACAAGACATCCCCAAGGCTGTCTTGCCGGGGCAATGCTATGAAACGGAAATTGCCATTGCCAGTGATTTTCTTATGTTTCAGGCCTATGGCTCGGTGAGCGCCGTGCAAAACTTCACGCTGGGTGTGCTCAACAATGTGCAAACCAACTTTGACAACGAGTTTGACGATGAAATCCGCTTTGTCGTGGTAGCCAACTTCGTATCTTCTTGCCCTACCTGCGACCCCTGGACTTCCTCTACCTCGGCCAACAGCTTGTTGGTGTCTTTCCGCGACTGGGGCAATAGCGGCGGCTTTGGCGTGTCTTACGATGTGGCCTCACTTTGGACCGACCGCGATTTTAACGGCGACGTCATCGGCCTGGCCTGGCTTGGCTCGCTGTGCAGTAGCAACCGCTACAATGTATTGCAGCGCTTTTCTACCAACGCCAACTTACTGCGCAACCTGCAAGCCCACGAACTGGGGCACAACTTCGACGCTGGGCACGATGCTGCTGGCTCGCCCTTTATCATGGCACCATCGGTGAACGGATCCAATACCTGGTCAACGTTCTCCGTCAACACCATCAACCCGTATATCAATCTGGTAGCACCCACGTGCTTCTCTTCTTGTTCATCGGGAGGGCCGCAAGCCCCCGTTGCCCAAATTCAACTCCCCGTGACACACGTATGCTCCGGTAGCGTAGTACCCATCATTGACGCCTCCACGGGCAACCCCACGTCCTGGCTATGGTCTTTGTTCGGTGCTACACCCAGTAGCTCTACCCAGCAAAGCCCGACAGTGGTGTATAATGACGAGGGCATCTTTCCGGTACAACTTACCGTATCAAATATCTTTGGAAGCGATACGCAGTCTGCCCCGCAGGATATTGTGGTCAACAACCAAGGGCAAAAGTTCCTCCTCTACGAAACCTTCGAAAACGACCTCGGCGCCTGGGAGGTCGTCAACCCCGACGACAACATCACCTGGCAAGTGCAAGAGGTAGGTGGTTCGCCTTATGGCAAAAAAGCCGCTTGGGTCAATCACTTCAACTACAGCGGCTCCGGCCAGGTGGATGGTCTTATATCGCCGGTGTTTAGCTTGGCCAACGTCAGTAATCCTGTACTGCGCATTGACTATGCCTATCGTCGGCGAAACTCCAGCAGCAGCGAGCAACTGCGGGTGAAGATTTCCACCGATGGCGGAGCTACCTTCCCCAGCGCGCTCTTCACCGGCCAGGAAACCGGCAACGGTAATTTTGCCACCGGAGGGTTCATCACTACGCCCTTCACTCCAGCCTCTGCCAGCGACTGGTGCTACGCCGACAATCCTGGCTCGGCTACCTGCCTGGAGATCAATCTCTCGGCCTATGTAGGCCAAAGCGATGTGCGCATCCTCATTGAAAGCGTCAATGCTGGCAACAATAACCTCTATGTGGATAATGTGCGCCTGCAGGTGGACTGCGTGCCTGCCACGCCGCCAGTGGCTGTCATTGGCGCCGTGCCTACTACCGGTTGCGCACCCCTAACGGTCACTTTTCAGGACAATTCTACCGGCGTAGTGGATTACCGCATATGGAATTTTCCGGGCGGGGATCCTTCTACTTCCGATGCTGCTTTTCCAGTAGTTACTTATACGCAATCAGGGAGCTACAGTGTGGCATTGGAAGTGTTCAACAGCGCTGGGTCTTCGCTGGCTGTACAGCCTGGATTTATTCAGGTCAATAGCCTCCCGCTGGCCGATTTCAACTTCACCGTCAATGGCAATACCGTACAGTTTAATAATACAACGCAAGGTTCGGCCAGCTATTTGTGGAACTTCGGCAATGGTCAGACTAGCATTCAGGAAAACCCTTCCTACACTTACCCGCAGCCAGGTACTTATACAGTGCGCCTCACTGCTTCTAATGACTGTGGGCAAAGCGTAAAAGAGCACGTGGTGACCATTGTGCCATCTCTGACTGCAGACTTTAGCGCTGTGCCACTGAGCGGTTGTAAACCACTGATTGTGCAGTTTACCAATACCTCCGCTGGTAATCCTACTTCTTACCAGTGGAGTTTCCCTGGTGGTACGCCTGCATCCGCTACGGTAGCCAACCCCAGCGTGACCTACCAGAATGCCGGTGTTTATAATGTACAACTCATCGTGCGCAGTGGCAACTTTGCCGATACACTGACGCGCAATCAATACATCCAGGTAGGGCAGCGCCCTACTGCCGGGTTCACCTTTGACTACAGCCTGGGGCAAACCTCCGCCACCTTCCAGAATACTTCAACTGGTGCAGACAGCATTCGCTGGCACGTATCCGGGCAGACCAGCACAGCTGACACGGCTACTTTCCAGTTTCCTGGCGATGGTGTGTACAATGCCC
>CALLPI010000005.1 GCA_938015595.1 uncultured Saprospiraceae bacterium
GGTAACCGTTGCACAACCACTCCCAAAACCAAAATCTAACAAAAAACGACCTCATTAGAGGCGATTTAAGCCAACCTGTTTTTTATGTTACATTTTCTAACGCTACAATTTAGATGACCCAAAACCGAAGATTTGACGTTGGATCAGGCCGTTTTGAAAAAATCAAGCGCGCTCCTGTTGTTGTGGCGGCTTTTTGCAGGGCATTTTGTACAATTTTCCATTTCGAGCGATTGAATTTCATCAGTTTTTTGAGGTTGTAACACAGCGCGCTTAATAACACATGTTTGTTGGCCGCTGCCATGCCTCTGGCGTTCACTCTGCGCATATTCAAAAAGTTTATGAGCGTGCCCAGCACCGGCTCTACTGTTCGGCTTCGTATGCGGCTTATCTTGTTCGCATAGGTTTTGTTCTTCGTTAATTTATCGTGCATTCTATCGTAATACGGTTTGTCTATGCTGTCGTCTATCTTCTTGAACTTCGTGGCCTTGCCGCAACACGCTTCTCGCAATGGGCAATTTTTACAGTCGCTTTCACTGCTGCGGTATGTCTTTTTGATGTATCCTTTGCTGTCTGTTCGCTCTCCTTTGTAAAGGAGTTTGGCCCCGTTGCCGCCCGTTTTGGTGCATTGATAGTAATTGCCTTCTTGGTTGTATTCAAAACCTTCTCTTTCTGCTTTGTATTGCCCGTGATTGGGGATGTAAGCATCTATGTTGTTTTGTTCACAAAAAGCCAATGCCTCTCCGCTGCTGTAGCCCGCATCGGCTGTTACTTGTTCTATACGGATTTCGTTTTGTCCTAAATTGGTGATGGTTTGTGAAAGGATGTCTGCCAGGTTCTGACTGTCTTTGTTGCCGGCACTGCTGGCGACAGCGCCTGTAATCACATGATGGGCATCGTCAACGGCTATTTGTCCGGCATAGTTGAGTTGGCGGGGTTTGCCGGGCTTGGTGCTGATTTTGGCATCGGGGTCGGTAGGACTGTAGTGCGTGTGGTTGGATAGGTATTTGGGACGGATGGTGTTTCCGTTTTCGTCTTCTTGTTTGGGATGGTCCACATGCCCCGGCATGTCTTTGTATGCTTTCTCTTTCCAGGCGTGATGACGCTCTACGGCTTTCTTTACACTCGCTTTGACCTTATATTCACTGCCCTCGTTCAGTTCATTGGCGTATTGCGATACATCCTCCATGATTTCTTTTTCTACCAAACTATCCATACTCGCATTGGCTTTGATATAAGCGCTGTCCACCGCCTGACGCTTGCCCCGCACCATGCCTTTTTGTACGCACAGCGACAACACTTTTTGAAACAAACTCAAAAATACTTCTTCGCCATAGAGTTGTCGGGTGCGGCTGATGGTGCTGTGCCAGGGCAAGGCCTCGTCTATGTCGTATTTTAAATACCAGCGCACATCCAGACAGTTGGAACAATACTCGATGAGTTTTCTATCGCTATTGATGTTGTTTAAATAGCCTACCAAACAAATCTTGAGAAACACTACCGGATCAATACTCTCTTGCCCCTCTGTACCGTAGTACTTGGCGGTAGCTTTGTAGAGAAAATGCAAATCAAGGGTTTGCGCTAATTTGCGATAAAAATTATCGGCCGGTACCAGCGTATCCAGATTGACCTGGTACAGCATTTTGGGTTGTATGTCTTTGCGTCCTTGCATGACATAAAAATACTGCGCTTTTCTGATATCTTTTGCTTGAATATTGAAATATTAGGTTACTTTTGCCTTGAGTTGTGCAACAGGCACACGGGTTTTGCGTCAGGCGGGGTGACGTGCAAACTTGGAGCTTTGTGCTTCGTACAAATTCAGTGCTGGTTGACAGCTTTGTGCTCCGAAACCCGCCCGAACGCAAAGCCCGAAACCGTTGGCGGCAACCCTTTTTCTCCGAGACAGTGGCGTAGTAATCTGACACGTACTGCAACTAAAAGGTAAAAAAAACGGTGACTGCTTTACACATGGTTGACAGCAGAGTGGTAACTTGGCCGTTTCACACGGACAAAAAGGCGGTACCGTTCCGTACTTCGTGGACAACTTCGCAGAAATAAAAAAATCGTTTAATTGAAAAATCTATATCCTTGCCTCAATACAATAAATATTGTATCAATTCGTTCTCAAAAAAAATATTAACTCAAAATCTAAAAATCATGGAAAATATTTTCAGTAATAACAAGGATTTAATCAACGAATTAAATCAAAAAGTAATGGCATATATACCTGCTCTTGAACTGAACAATGATAATGAAATCATGAGACAATTCGCTATAATAATTTCAGTAAGTTTCTTATTGGCTCTTGTTGGTTGCACATATACTCAATATGTGCCACTTGACTTTTCAGATGCAAAAAGTCCTAAAATTGAAATTTTCTTATCTGGCGTTCAAAAGCCAATGAAAGAATATGATGTTATTTCTTACATTGAAACTTCAGGCACAACATTCACTACAAAAGAACAACTTTTAAGAGCATTAAAGAGGGAATCAGTAAAATTAGGGGCAGATGCAGTAATGGATGTTAAATTTTTTTATATCCCCAATGAATCTGGGGGCTTGCCTTCTGTTAGCGGTGTAGCAATAAAGTATAAGTAGAAAAAAATTCGTGGTTGACATTTTCGCATTTCATAAACCGCGAACTGGATAAAAAAAGCAGAGTCATTGCAAATGCAAGCGGTCGTGGGAATGTTTTTTGGGCGGGGGTTACTTTTTGCGGAGTAGTTGTTCGAGTACTTGGGGGTAGTGCTGGTATTCCAGAGCGTGTACTTTTTGGGCTATGGTGTCGGGGGTATCTTCGGGGGCAATAGGGCATGAAGCCTGGAAGATGATTTGGCCTTCGTCGTAGCGTTCGTTTACATAATGTATGGTAATACCTGTTTGGTTTTCGCCGGCTGCTTTTACCGCCTGATGCACATGCATGCCGTACATGCCCTTGCCGCTGAAGCGGGGTAGTAGTGCGGGGTGGATATTGACGATGCGCCCTTCAAAGGCCTGAACGAGGCATGAGGGTAGCAACCACAAGAAGCCAGCCAGAGCAATGAAGTCAATAGACCGGGTGGCGAGCAGTTGGGCTACATTGCCGGGCTGGTAAAATGCGGCGCGGTCGAGCAGCAGTGTAGGCACGCCAAGTGCCTCAGCTATACCCAGGACGGGGGCGTCGGGCTTGTTGCACAGCAGCAGGCGCACCTGGGCTACGGGGCTTTGCATGAAATACTCTATAATGCGGCGCGCATTGCTGCCCGTGCCGGAGGCGAAAATGGCCAGGTTTTTCATGATGCTACGATCTTATGGCGCGGTATTTGGCTGAGTTGGAGGGGTCTATGCGAGTCATTGCACTGATAGCGCGGTCTTTTTCGGGTAAGGAGCCGCCTTTGAAGATTTCGGTGACTTCCGTGCCTTTAGTCTGATTAAACATCTGCACGGCCATGCTGTTAGGATAGGCCTGGTTGACCTGGGCAATATCGTCTAGCGCCTGCAGGATGATGGCGCGGCCTTTGGCAGGGTCGTTGTACATTACGTCAAGGCCGTGGCGGTGGTAGTCGTACATGGCTTGGCGGAAGGGGCGTACGCGGGGCGAGAGCATGTTTTCGATGAGCCAGTAGCGATTGCGGCTGCCGTCAATGGAGCGCCAGCCGGGGAAGGCTACTGCTGCGCCCTGGGGGATGTTGTTGAGGATGTCCTGGGCAATTTTGAACCATGGGTCGCCGCCGAGGGGGGAGAAGGTGTCGTAGTCGAGCCCCAGGATGAAGTATGCGTAGAAGGAGAGTATGGCGGAGAGATTGTCGTTATAGGTGTTGCGGCTGAAGATGAGGGGCTGAAACTGCTCATAGTCAAAGGTGACATCGCGGTCTTGGTGGTTGAACAGGTTAGTCTCGTAGTTGCTGCCGTACACTGGGCGGGAGGCTTGGATGGCTATATCGGCTTTGAAGCGGGTAGGGGAGATTTCCTGTTGTACGGTGAGCTGGATGTTGCAATTGATGCGCTCCTTTGGGTCAAAGAAGTGGTCGGTGAATTTGGTATTGTTGAGAAAGTCAAAGATGGTTTTTTCCAAGGTTTCAAACACCTTGGGATCTACGGTTTGCAGGCGCTGGGTATTGATTTTGACGGAGAAGTTCAATTCCTGGGCGGTCAGCGGAGCGCCAAGCAGTTGTACAAAACTGGTGATAGAGAGCAGCAGTCTGAAGGTTTTCATAGGGATGAATTGCTTGATTGGTTCCACCATTGTGCCAGTACATCGAGGATATCGTGGGCAACGTCAGTCTTCCGTTTTAACTCAAAATAGCGGGTATTATTGTTCGGAAAGAGTATGGCTATGCGGTTGGTAGGGCTGTCAAAGCCTGCCCCTTGGTGGCGCAGAGAGTTGAGCACGATGGCATCCATGTTTTTGCGCAGCATTTTGTTGCGGGCGTTGGCTTCCTCATTTTCGGTTTCGAGCGCGAAGCCGATGATGCGCTGGTGAGATTGCTTTTGCTGGCCGAGAGCAGCAGCAATGTCGGGATTTTTTATCAGGCGCAGGGTGATTGCCTCGTCCGTTTTCTTGATTTTTTCCGGGGCAGGTTCTGAAGGGCGGTAGTCGGCTACGGCGGCGGCGAGGATGGCGGCATCTGTATCGGGGAAGTACTGCATGGCGGCTTCGTACATTTGCTGGGCGGTTTGCACTGGATGCACATGTACGGCAGGATGAGTGGGTTTGAGTTTAGATGGCCCCAACACAAGATGTACTTTGGCGCCTCGCTGAGCGGCGGCTTCGGCTATGGCTATGCCCATTTGGCCGGAGGAGTGGTTGCCGATGAAGCGCACGGGGTCTATGGGTTCGTAAGTAGGGCCAGCGGTGAGCAGGATGCGCTTGCCGCTCAAGTCGTGAGCTCGGGCAAAAAACTGTAAAGCTAGTGCTGTAATGGCTTCGGGTTCTTCCATGCGGCCTTCGCCCACCAGGCCGCTGGCCAGTTCGCCATAGCCAGGGGCAATGAGGCGGTGGCCGTAGCTTTGCAGGCGCTGCACGTTGGCCTGTACGGCGGGGTGGTGCCACATATCGAGGTCCATGGCAGGGGCAAACCACACCGGGCAGCGTGCCGACAGATATACTGCGGCTACGATGTTGTCGGCCATACCAAGCGCCAGTTTGGCCAGCGTATTGGCGCTGAGCGGGGCTACGATCATTAGGTCTGCCCAAAGCCCCAGTTCGACGTGGTTATTCCACGCGTCTTCCGAACTAACAGAAGTGGGTACGCTGCGGCGGGTGAGCGTGCTGAGCGTGAGCGGGCTGATGAACTCCGTAGCAGCTTCTGTCATAAGTACTTGGACTTCGGCCCCTGCCTTGATAAGCAGCCGCGCCAGCGTAGCCGACTTGTAGGCTGCAATGCTACCCGTGATACCCAGGATGATGCGTTTGTCCTGTAGTGTGCTCATGGTGAGGGCCGGGATGAACAGCCTGCCAGCAAGGGCAGCCCGGGTTAGTTTTTGTTCCTGCGATCTACATATTGATAGACCAACTCACCGCGCACAAACTCTTCGGTGGCAATGAGTGCTGGGTTAGGTAGTTTTTCGTAAAACTTGGAGATTTCGATCTGCTCCTTGTTCTCATTGATTTCCTCGATGGTGTCTGACGATACGGCAAACTCCTCGAGCTTCTGGTGCAGTTCGTACTTCAGCTCAGTATTGAGCTGGCGGGCGCGCTTAGCTATGATGGCCAGGGCTTCATATACGTTGCCTGTTTGAGCAACCAAGACAGAGACGTCGCGGGGGCCTACGCTAGGTTCCAACCCTTGAGCTTTTGCTTTTATATCCGACATTTTGCTCTAATTGTTTTATTTTTTTAAGTGCGGTTTCCTTAATTTGAAGGGCTTCTTTGGCATAAGTGCCTGAGGGAAAGCGAGCCAGAAATTCGTTGGCTTGGTCGAGTGCCTCTTGGTAGCGGTCGCCTTGTTTTTCGACTACGCTGTTTTCTGCCAGCAGGAAGGAGGCCTGCATGATCATGTAGCGCACGTTTTCGGCGTTGTTGGTTTCGGGAAAATCGCGCAGTAGGTTTTCAAACGAGTGAGCCGCCGACTGGTAGTTGCGCAGGTCAAAGTAGAGCTTACCTTCTTCGTAGGCCTTGCGCTCGAGTTTTGCGCGCATTTCGTCAATGAGTTGGTTGCAGTCTTTCACGCGGGGGCTGTCGGGGTAGGTATTGGCAAAGAGTTGCAACTCGTCAATGGCTTTTAGGGTGTAGGTTTGGTCGAGGCGGAAACTTGGCGAGAGCTTGTAGTTGCAATACGCAGCCATAAATGCCATTTCCGCCTTGTAGGGGCTGCCGCCGAAGGTCTGCACAAAGCTATTAAAGTGGTAAGAAGCCAGGATGTACTGCCGGGTGTAGTAATACGTGTAGGCATAGCGGTAGTACATTTCTTCTGCCTCTTTCTTGCCTCTGAAACTGGGCAAGGCCAGCTCAAGTAAGCCCTGGGCTCGTATGTAGTCTTTTTTATCGTAATATTCAAACGCTTTTTGGTGCATGGCGCTGGGGTCGCCAGAGGTGCGCAGTTTCTCGTACTCGCTGCGACAAGCACTGAGTAGCAATACGGGCAGTATTCCGAAGCTAAGAACCAGCTTGTTTTTCATAAGGGCGCAAAGGTAAGACGATTTGTACAAAACAACAAATATTTTGCAGACATGCTGGCATAATGAACGAAAAAACCCGCATGCACAGTGCCTGAATTCTACTACCTTTGCACGAATTTTTATACGCGCTCGGATGCATCGCTCTGGCTTCGTCAATATTATTGGCCACCCCAACGTAGGCAAATCCACCTTGATGAATCAGTTGGTGGGTGAGCGCATGTCTATCATTACGGCTAAGCCGCAAACCACCCGACATCGCATCTTGGGTATCCTTAGCGGTGAGGACTTTCAGATTGTCTTCTCCGACACGCCGGGCTTCATACAGGCGCCAGCCTATAAGATGCATGAGGCTATGAACCGCTTTGTGTACACCAGTTTTGAGGATGCCGACCTAATCCTCTTCGTCACTGATCCTTCTGATACTTACTCCGACAATGACCCATTGCTGCAGCGCCTGTGCCAGGCAGAAGCGCCTATCTTTCTGGTGATCAACAAAACAGACCTGGCTACGCCCGAGCAAGTGGAGTTGCTCATGGCGCACTGGCAGATGCGCTTGCCGGTACAGCGCACTTTTACCATAGCTGCTCTGCGCGGCCAGGGTACTGCCGAGCTACTGGACGCCATACTGGCTGCGCTGCCCCAAGGCCCTGTGTACTTCCCCAAAGACCAACTCACTGACCGCCCGGAGCGCTTCTTCGTGGCCGAGATTATCCGCGAAAAAATCCTCGAACTCTACAATCAAGAAGTACCCTACTCCTGCGAGGTTGGCATTGAATCTTTTAAAGAAACACAAAACAAAGACGGGCAGCCTCTCACCCGCATCCAGGCTGAGATATATGTGGCGCGCAAAACCCACAAGCCCATACTCATCGGTAAGGATGGCGAGGCTATTAAAAAATTGGGCACTGAAGCACGTAAAGCCATTGAAACCTTTCTGGACACTAAGGTGTTTTTGGAACTCCACGTGAAGATCAGAGAAAACTGGCGCAATGACGACAACGCCTTGCGTAGGTTTGGGTATCAACTGTAATGCAATGATTGGCAATGATATAGCCTATGCAGCCGAACTGCTGCGCAGCGGTCAATTAGTAGCTATTCCTACCGAAACGGTGTATGGCTTGGCTGCCAATGCTCTGAACGAAGCAGCCGTGGCGCATATCTTTGAGGTCAAGAATCGGCCGTACTTTGACCCGCTTATCGTACACCTGCCGCAGGCCAACCTGCTCGATCAATACGCTGCCGATATATCAGCACAAGCCCGGCTATTGGCACAGGCATTCATGCCGGGGCCGCTCACGCTGTTGTTGCCCAAGCAATCAGTTATCCCCGATTTGGTCACGGCGGGGTCTGCGCTGTGTGCCTTCCGCGTGCCGCTGCACCCGATAGCACAAGCTCTGCTGCAAAACCTGGGTTTTCCGCTGGCTGCGCCCAGCGCCAATCCTTTCGGATACATCAGCCCCACCACAGCAGCACACGTAATGCAGCAACTGGGCGATAAGATACCCTACATCCTCGATGGTGGCCCTTGCCAAGTAGGGCTAGAAAGCACTATTGTGGGCTTTGAGGGCAAGCAGGCTGTAGTGTATCGGAAGGGTGGCCTGCCCGTTGAGCAGATAGAAGCACTAATTGGCCCGCTACAGGTAAGACCGCACTCCGCCTCCAATCCCTTGGCGCCTGGAATGTTGCAAAGCCACTATGCTCCGCGCATTCCTCTGCTGTGGGGCAACCTAGAGGAACTCCTCGCAGCGCACGCCCACGAGCAGCCGGCTATATTGGCCTTTCGGCAAAAAAAAACCGGCTTACCCCCCGAATACCAGGAAGTACTCTCGCCCACCGGAGATCTGGCCGAAGCTGCTCGCAACCTCTTTGCCGCCATGCGTCGGCTCGATGCCAGTGGTGCCAGCCTCATCTTGGCTGAACGCTTGCCGGAGCAAGGCCTGGGGCGCGCCATCAACGACC
This sequence comes from uncultured Saprospiraceae bacterium, assembly GCA_938015595.1. Classification (GTDB taxonomy): domain Bacteria; phylum Bacteroidota; class Bacteroidia; order Chitinophagales; family Saprospiraceae; genus UBA2329. The sequence goes on from CALLPI010000005.1 coordinate 8,557, forward strand.
GCTTGCGCAGAGCTGCTGCCACGCGCTCGCCAGAGTAAGTGGTTGCACTTCGCCTATGTCGCTCTGGTCAACCGCCACTCAATGCGTTGAGAATAGCCCTTGCACCAAGGCTTCGTTGTTTTGGAGGGATCAACTCAGCTTTGGGCTCGTAGTTCGGGCAGTGAGTTCGTGGTTTTCCGGCATCGTGTCCTTTACGCTTCCTCCTGCGCTTCCCCTTGTAACACTGCCAAAGCGGCTTCAGCTTTTTCGGCAGGGGTGTATAAGTCGGCCTCGCCCAAGGAGGGAATCATCGAATCGGGCTTGGACAATATGTGGCTTTCTATGCCGTGCTGCTTGAGCAAGTCTTCCATGAGTTTTACTTCCATGAGGTCGGCGGAAGTAAATACTTTGATCCATCCTTCTTTCATCGTGGCGCGTAGTTGATTTAAGGAGTAAATATACGTGCCTGGTGTCAGATTTCCAAGTAATTTTGCCGCTGCTTGTCTATTTTAGTAGTGGGCAAGTCAGAATGCCTGAGCTGGATGTCAGTACCATACACCATCAAACTACCTCAATTTGAGGGGCCTTTTGACCTGCTATTATTCTTCATAGAGCGGGATGAATTGGACATTCAGGATATTCCCATAGCCAAAATCACCGATGACTTCTTGGCCTACCTGCACGCTATGGAGCGCATGAACATAGACCTGGCCGGTGAGTTCATGCTCATGGCAGCCACATTGTGCCGCATCAAAGCGCGCATGTTGCTGCCCCGTAAACCGGTAGATGAACAGGGCAACGAAATAGACCCTCGCCAAGAACTGGTGAGCCGCCTGCTAGAATACAAGCGCTACAAAAGCGTGTTGGACGACTTGCGCGCCCTGGAAGAGGAACGTGCGCGTAAAACTACTCGTGGCAACTTGAGTCACGAACTACAGAAAATAGCTACTCGAGCCTTAGTAGATGCCGAATTGGAAAACCTGACGTTGTTTCATTTGCTAAAAGCTTTTGAACGCGTCATGCAGCGCTTTGAGCAAAGCCAGCCCAGACCTGTGCACCAGGTAGTACGATTCAACTACACCGTAGAGGAGCAGCAGCTCTACATTCTGGCGCGCATACCTCGAAATGGGCGGGCAGGTTTCCGGGAGGTGTTTGGGGAGTGCAAAGACCGTATTCATGCTATTGTCACTTTTTTGGCTTTGTTGGAATTGCTGAACATGCAACGGGTGACTATACTGCCAGGTGTAGAGGTGAATAGTTTTTGGATAAGCGCTGAGCAAGGGTGAGACTGTACGATTGTGAAACGAGGAGACTGGGGGGTATATACTGAGCAACGCTAGGTTTTGTGTATAATCGGTCAGCATTAGATATGGAAAAAACATCCTTCAAACTCACGCAATACAGCCATGGCGCTGGCTGCGGCTGTAAAATTGCTCCTAAGATACTGGATGCCATCTTGCACCAGACGAGTGACAAAATCCACTTTCCGCGCTTGCTGGTGGGCAACGAAGAGCGCGACGATGCTGCTGTATATGACTTGGGCAACGGCACAGCCATTGTGAGCACTACTGATTTTTTTATGCCCATTGTAGATGATGCCGAAGACTTTGGCCGGATCGCCTCCGTGAACGCCATCAGCGATGTATATGCCATGGGTGGCACGCCGCTGATGGCCATTGCTATACTAGGCTGGCCGGTAAACGTATTGCCGCCTCAAGTGGCTAATGCCGTAGTAGAGGGTAGCCGCAAAGCCTGCGCCGAAGCTGGCATTCCGCTGGCCGGCGGCCATAGTATTGACAGCCCAGAGCCTATATTTGGCCTGGCCGTGACTGGCACTGTACCAGTGGAGCTACTCAAGCGAAACGGTGGTGCTTCCGTGGGCAGTCAATTATTTCTCACTAAGCCCCTGGGGGTAGGCATCCTCACTACGGCCCAGAAAAAAGGTAAACTGCGCGAAGCACACCAGCACCTGGCACGCAACGTCATGGTGCAACTCAACAGCGCCGGTGCTGCTTTTGCCCGCCTACCCTATGTGGAGGCCATGACTGATGTAACAGGCTTTGGCCTGCTTGGTCATCTCGGCGAGATGTGCGAAGCTAGTCGTACTTCAGCGTACCTGGATTTCGAACGCATTCCACTCATTGACAAGGATATACTCCTTGAGTATCTACAGGAGGGCTGCATTCCAGGGGGTACGCACCGCAATTGGGATAGCTATGGCCACAAGATTGGCCCTCTTACACAAGAGCAGCGCCACATCCTGTGCGACCCACAAACCAGCGGCGGTCTGCTGGTGGCCGTACAGGCAGCTTATGCGGCAGAGTTTCAGCACGAGGCAGCAAAGTTAGGGCTTGCGCTGGAGGTTATTGGAGAGATGCATGCCGAGGGAGCACCTCTCATAGCAGTAGTTTAAGTGGCTAGTAGCCTAGTCTAAATAAGAAAAAGAGCGACTCACAAGTTGCCCTTTTTACTACCTTACCAACAGAGCAAGGCAAAAGGTAATTTTAGTTATTGCCAATGGGGATCCGGCCGCCCAGCCCAACCTGGAACGTGCCTATGCTGGAGCCGTCGGCGCCAACGCGATAAAGCCCAACGTCAAGGCCAAACTTGGCGCGTCGGCCAAACATAAACCCTGTGTTGCCGCCAAGATAGGTGAATCCACTGTTGAAACTTCCTAAAGTACTAAACTGATAGGTAAATCTTGGCGTAAGGTACCAAGTGAAGTTTTCGGATGGATGCAGGGAAAAATACACCGGTACGCTGGCATTCCACAGCCCGCCGATAAGGCTGAAAGTACCGCCTTCGAAGCCAAGCGCTAATGCTGCTGGAGACTGGCGGTCGCCCACTAGTTGCGCCTTCATGCCCAGGGCGACGTTCAGATTCGTGTTTAGCCGGAAGCCCACGTCAATTTTTTCGCCTACGCCGTAGCGATATCCTATCTCTGCTGATGGGAAGAAGATGCGCGGAATACTCAGATCATTTTCGTCTTCTATATCCTGGAAGTTGGGACTTTGTGAGAAGTTGAGCGAAGCTATAATCTCGCCATTGCCTTTGCCAACGGTACGGCCATCCTGGAAGCCAGTCAATGAGGCACAGTTGTTCAGCAGGAGCCCCATGGCCAATAGCACGATCGGGAGTACAATAAGATTTTTCATATTAGTAAGTTGATTTGGTGACAGTAATAGATAGCGCATTACAAAAGTAAAAGCAAATGCCCCTGTCAACTGTTAACACCGTACTAAAATCGGCTTTTTAAAATGTTAAACCCTGCTGCCTGACCTGATGTTTCTTGTAACGGACTACAATGTGCGAGCACTTCTTGCAATTTTAACTATCTTTGGGCGCTCATTACAGCTACACGTACACATGTATCCCCTGAGAGTTCTGTTTCATATAGGCCGCTATATCTCCATGTTGGGTAGCGCCATAGCAAGGCCAGAGAAAAACATCATGTACTACCGCGAAACCATTCGCCAGATGTACGACATCGGCATCGGTTCGCTGCCCATTGTGTTTCTGATCTCCATCTTCATTGGGGCGGTGGCGGCCTTACAGTTCGCTTTTCAACTGGACGGCACGTTGGTACCTATATACTATATAGGCTACATTGTGCGCGATTTTGCCATTATTGAGGCTTCACCTACTATTACCTGCCTGGTGCTGGCCGGCAAGGTAGGTTCCAATCTGGCCTCTGAAATAGGCGGTATGCGCCAAAAGGAGCACATTGATGCCATGGAGATCATGGGGGTCAATACAGCGGCCTATCTCATTGCACCAAAGCTAGTGGCGGCGCTCGTAGTCATTCCCATGTTGGTAGCGCTGTCGGCTTTCATCAGCATCTATGGCGGGTATCTTGCTGTAGTGCCTACTGGCTGGCTGTCCGATCCCGAGTATGCCTTGGGGGTGCGCTCGTTTTTCAACCCACATAACTTCCGCCTGATGTTTGTCAAGGCCGTCACCTTTTCGTTCATTCTTACTTCGGTATCTTGCTACCAGGGCTACTACGTCAAGTCAGGCAGCATCGAATTGGGCAAGGCCAGCACCAATGCCGTGGTGTTCAGCAATGTGCTCATCCTGTTGGCCGATTATTTCATTGCCGTGCTGCTTACCTGAAGTTTTGTTTTTTAGAAAGCATTTTTCAATCTAACTACATTGAGACGCTTAGCTCATAGTTGCTTAATAATACCATTTTTCATTTTGAACGCTGCCCAAGTATGATCCGAGCAGACAGCATTTTCAAATCTTTTGGCGATACCCCGGTGTTGCAAGATATTAGTACCGAGTTCTTGCGCGGCAAAAACAATCTCATCATCGGGCGAAGCGGTGCCGGCAAAACTGTATTGCTCAAGCTACTGGTAGGGTTGCTCCAGCCTACCAAGGGTACAGTATGGTATGATGATATTGACTTTTACAGCCTCAACAAAAGGCAACTGCGCGACCTACGCATGCAAATCGGCATGTTGTTTCAAGGCTCCGCCTTGTTTGACTCTATGACAGTGCAGGAAAATATTAGCTTCCCGATGGATATGTTCACCAATATGACCGCCAAAGAAAAACTCGACCGCGTCAACTACTGCCTGGAGCGCGTGAATCTCGATGGCGCCAACAAGAAATACCCCTCCGAGCTCAGCGGTGGTATGCAGAAGCGCGTGGGCATTGCGCGGGCTATTGTGCTAAACCCCAAATACCTATTCTGCGATGAACCTAACTCCGGCCTCGACCCCAAAACTGCTCTAGTCATTGATGAACTCATTAGCGATATCACTAAAGAGAGCAACATCACCACCGTGATCAATACCCACGATATGAATTCCGTGATGGAAATAGGCGAAAATATTATCCTGTTGCATAATGGCCGAATTGCCTGGCGAGGTAGCAAAGACGATGTAGTGCATAGCGATAACGAAATCCTGCAAGACTTCATTTTTGCTTCGCCCTTTCTCAAGCGCTTGCGCACTAAAGCACTAGAGCGGGGGTAGCAGATGAGGCGGAGTTTCGCTTCGGCCTGGAGTCTCGTATCGGCCAGTCAGTAAACGGGGGGGGATTTCGCGTTCAGAGCGCTTCGCCTTGTGGCGCGCAGTTATTTATTTGGAACAGATACGACTTTTCTTCAAAAAACCTCTTTCATTCTTTTGACTTCTGAAAAAGTCCCATATCTTAGCATATTATTTTGCAATAAGTACATTTTCTTTGAGTTCCTAACTGTTAAAACCTGTCTTATGCTCACGATCTTTTTTACACGCAGCCTCAAGGTCCTTTGTGTGATCGCGCTTTGCTACTTCAATTTCGTGGCGACATCTCAAGCTCAAACTAAAATAAGCGGCAAGGTAACCGATAAGGAAAGCGGCGAGCCACTCATCGGCGTAAACATCACCATCAAGGGTAGACTTTCCGGTACAGTGACCGACTTTGACGGCAGCTACGAACTCAGCGTTCCTGCTCTGCCAGCTACTTTGGTGTTTTCTTACACGGGTTATGCTTCGCAAGAGTTGAACGTGACCAGTGCTCAGGCCAACCTGAACATAAAGATGGAAGCCCAAAGTATCCTCACCAGCGAGGTGGTGGTGTCGGCTTCGCGCGTGGAGGAGCGCATCCTCGAATCCCCTGTCACCATTGAAAAAATGGACGCCATTGCCATACGCCAGGCAGCTGCACCTGACTTCTACGACGGTATCTCCAACCTCAAAGGTGTGCAAACTACGCAAGGCTCGCTGACCCTGACCTCGCTCAATACGCGCGGTTTCGGTGCCATTGCCAACGAACGCTTCGTACAGCTCATTGACTGGATGGACAATGCCGCGCCGCTACTCAACTTTCCTACCGGCAATATCGTGGGCATCTCTGAGTTAGACGTGCAGAGCGTGGAACTGGTGCCTGGCGCTGCTTCGGCGCTGTACGGCCCTAACGCTTTCAATGGTATCCTGCTAATGAATAGCAAAAACCCCTTCGGCTACCAGGGGCTGAGCGTACAGGTGAAAACCGGCATTACCACCTCTGAAGCCGGCGGTACCAATCCCTACAACCTCTTGTCGGCTCGCTATGCCAAAGCGTTCGGCAAGTTTGCCTTCAAGCTCAATGCTTCTTATCTGGCTGCTACCGACTGGGTAGCTAATGACTATACCTCAGGCCGGGTTACAGCAGGCAATCGCAATCCTGCCGGGCCGGGCAAGCCTAACTTTGACGGTCTGAATACTTACGGCGATGAAACCGAGATCGTGGTGCCCATGGCAATATTGGCCAATCCTTTATCGCAGGTGCTGGCACCTTTGTTTGCGCCGCAACTCGGCCGCACCATTCCCGAAACCCAGGCCATCCTAGCGCAAACCATCCCGCGCTTGCCTTCTCTTGACTTGCGCCGCACCGGTTTTCGCGAAGAAGACCTCCTGGAAAGTAACGATGCAAAGAGCATCAAACTGGACGGCGCCCTCCACTACCGCCTCAGCGACAAACTCGAGGCTTCCTACAGCTACCGCTTCGGTGCCGGCTCCACAGTGTATCAAGGTGGCGAGCGCTACGTCCTGCGCGATTTTACTCAGCAGTTTCACAAGTTGGAATTGAGCAATCCCAACTTCTGGCTGCGCAGCTACATGTCGCAAACTGACGATGGCGACTCATACAACCTCACTGCATTGGGTGCGTTTGCCAATGAGCGTTTCAGGCCTTCTTCGTCGCAGTGGGTGCCTACCTACGCTGGCAGGTATGCTGGTGCGCTGCTTCCCATTTATTTGCAAGGCGGTACGGCTAATGCCCAGCAACTGGAGGCCGCCCATACCGCTGCCCGTGCTGCCGCCGACCAGGGGATACCCGCTCCTGGCTCTCAGGCATTCCGCGACACCGTGAATGCCGTGCGCAATGCCTTCTTCCAGCGCAACCCGCCCGGTGCTGGCTTTTTCGACAACTCCCGCATGTACCATGCTGAAGCAGGCTACAATTTTGCAGAGTTGATCAACCCCAGCGTAGTGGAAGTGCTCATAGGTGGCAACTTCCGCCAGTATGACCTCTATTCTGACGGTACTATCTTTAACGAAGATCCTGACGGCGATGGCAAATTTGAGCGCATCAAGATCAACGAGTGGGGTGGCTTTGTGCAAGCCTCCAAGCGCCTCCTTAATCAGCGCCTGCGCTTGCAAGCATCGCTGCGCTACGACAAAAACGAAAACTTTGAAGGGCAGGTTTCGCCTCGCGTGGCAGTGGTGTACACCAGCGGTGCTAATCGGCAGCACAACTTCAGGGCTTCTTACCAGACGGGGTTCCGCAACCCCAGTACGCAAAATCAGTTTATCTATTTCCCCACTGGGCAAGGTATCCTGGTGGGTAGCACGGAGGCCAATGCTAAGCGCTACGGCATACACAACGGCGGGGCTTATACCAATGCCTCTTACAATGCTTTCATCGCCAGTGTATTGGCTGGCCAGCCCAATCCTGGCCTGCTAGTAGAGCGCAATCTGGCATACGTACAGCCGGAGCAACTCCGGGCGCTGGAGTTCGGATACAAAGGATTGGTAACGCCTAAGTTCCTTGCGGACTTCAACATTTACTATAATATCTACAACAACTTCATTACGCAGGAAACCGTGCGGGCCAAAAATGCTACTACACATCGCGGACAAACCCTTCCTGGCGTGCAACAGGTGCTACTTGGGCAGGCATCTTCGGCTACAGCTTGGCGTCCGTACATCAATGCGGAGGAAGAAGTGACCTCCACTGGCGTAGGTCTGGGGCTGGCGTATCAATTGCCCAAAGGTTATCAGCTCTACGGCAACTACACCTACTCTACATTTAATGTAAAGAATCCTGGGCCAGGGTTTGAAGCCGGGTTCAACATGCCAGAGCACAAGTTGGTGGCAGGCATAGGCAACCGCAAGGCGTTCAAAAATTTTGGTTTCGACGTCAACTACCGCTGGCAGAGCGAGTTCTTCTGGGAAAATAGTTTTGCTTTTGGCACAATTCCGGCTTTTGGTGTACTCAACCTACAAGCCAGCTACACCTTCCCAAAACTCAAAACGGTGCTCAAAACAGGGGGTACCAATGCTTTTGGCAAGGACTACCGCACCAATGCCGGTGGGCCCTTCGTAGGGCAGATGTACTACGTATCGCTTACATTCGACGAATTTCTGAAATAGGAGCGACATTCCTGCGTAGGCCACCTGTCTGACGTGCTTGTTTAGATTGAGCCGGCTGACGTTCCCCTTTCCCTACTATGCCCGGTAAGAAGCGCATGGTTTCTTATCGGGCATTTTTAGGTACACTACCAAAGCCGGAAGCCACCCTTGTGGCGGGAGCGCCCGTTGCGGCGTTTCTTGTTTTTTTCGTCCCAGAGCGGCTTTTTGACCAACACGTAACGGGCTGATATACCCGACTGGAAGTAAAACGGCTTTTCTCCGCCGGAGATATTGATGGCTGGCTTGAAGTCGTAACTGACATTGAAGCGAAACAGCGTAATTTCTGCCCCTGCAATTAAACTCAGACCAGACGGGCCTTTTGCCTCCTGCGGGTCTTGTCCGTACAATGGCTTAGTCGTACTCCATCCCAAATGAACCCCTGCACCCGCATATACATTGAACCCCCGTGTGATCAGAGGAGCATGTTGTTCGGCCAGTAGCGTAAACATACCCTCATCGCGGGCAAGACTGGATTGAAGAATACCTTCTAGAGTGGTGCGTCGGGCTATGCGTTGTTTTACTGTCAGCCCGAAATCAGTGCCTACACGAAGCCCAGCGGTCGTAAAGTACGTTTGAGCAAAACAGTCGTACATCACAGCTAACAGGCCAGTAAGGAGAAGTGCATATTTCATAAAGGCAAAAGGTATGAATTATTACGTTTTGAACGTGAAGATTGTATGTCAAAGTATATTATTGGCTTTTGGGGTATGCTTTATTAAGTGCATAGGGGCTATTCACATATAATTAACACAAGATTAATTTACCGTTTAAATACGTGTTGTTCCTTTGCCGCCGAATTCAGAAAAGCAACTCTATGAGAGTAATCGCAAGTTTAGCCCTGTTATTGGGCGCCTCGATCTGGGCATATGCACAAGCTCCTCTAAGCGGAACCCTCACTGGCATAGTCATTGATGAATCTACAAAAGAAACTATCATTGGTGCTAATGTGATTCTACTGGGCACAGAACTGGGCACCGCCAGTGACTTCGATGGATTCTATTCCATACCGAATGTGCCTCCGGGCAAGTACACTGTACAGATATCCTACATAGGCTATGAAAACCTCACCATTAGTGATGTAGAGGTAAAACCTGGCGAAAAACTTGTGTTGGATGTGGTACTATCTTCGTCTTCTACTTTACTGACGGAAATCACCGTAGTAGAATACCGTCAGACCAACACAGTGCAAGCCGTGCTATTGGAAGTAAAGCAAGCCAAGCAAGTAGTGAGTGGGGTGTCGAGCCAGCAGATTGCCCGCTCCCAAGACAATAACGCCGCGCAAGTGATGTCGCGCATACCAGGGGTAACCATCGTAGATGGCCGCTTCGTAATGATCCGCGGCTTAAGCGAGCGCTACAATAACGTAATGATCAACAATGTAACAGCGCCGAGTACAGAAATTGACAAACGTACCTTCTCGTTTGATCTTATCCCCACTAGTGCATTGGACCGAATGTTGATTTACAAATCCGGTAGCGCTGACTTTCCAGGTGACTTTGCCGGCGGGGTGATCAAGCTCTTCACATTGGAAGATGTGAGCGACAACTTTGCCAAGGTAAGTGTAGGTGTTGGTTATCGGGCTAATACCACACTGAAACCTTATTTCCAATCCAAAGGTTCTCCTACTGATTTCCTGGGCTTTGATTCCGGATACCGGCAATTACCTGCTAATTTTCCCAGCACGGACGTGCTCAAGTCCTCAGCGCGCAATTCTGTTATAAGGAGAGATGCCGCCCACTCTTTACCAAACAATTTTATGCCCCTTGAAAGCGTAGCTTCCCCAGATTATTCTCTTGGTTTTAGTTTCGGAAAAAATATAGACCTCGGAGGGAAAAAGCTAACTACTATCAACACAATAAACTATTCCACCAGCTTCCAGCACTTCCAAAGAGACTTCTATCGCTATCTGGTATGGGAAGACCGAACGCAACCTATCTTGGTTCGCTTTGAGTACAATGATGACAGCTACGAGAAGCAGAATCGCATCAGCATTATGTCTAACTGGAAGCTGCGCTTGAATAATCGCAGCCGCATCACTTTCAAAAACCTTATCAATCAGATAGGAGAAAACGAAACGGTGATTCGCAACGGTTTCGATTACATTCAACGCCCCGACCAAGACGTGCGCACTCACCTGTTGGGCTATCGCAGTCGCTTCATTTACGCTGGTCAGTTGGAGGGGGTACACGATATTACTACGCGTTCTAGTTTGCGCTGGCTTGCTGGTGGGAGTTTTCTGAGAGAGATCGAACCGGATCTACGGCGTTTTCGGCAGTTCAGGCCTTTCGACCAAGGGGATCAAAACTTCATCATTATTGATCCGCCTTCGTCTAATCTTTTTGATACAGGCCGCTACTACGGCGATCTCTCGGAGTTTTCTACCAACCATGCTTTGGACTTTTCGCATACCCTGAACAAAAAGGGCTTGGTTGGCTCTGTGTTCAAAACAGGTTATGCCGTGGACTATCGCAATCGCAACTTCGACTCCCGATATGTCTCTTTCCTCTATCCGGGTTTCTTCAACCCAGACACTTTGCGCAGAATAGGACGCCTGCCCTTGGACAAAATTTTTGCCAATGAGAATATTCGTACAGTAGACGGCTGGGTAATGGAAGAAGGCACGCGCGGCATTGACTCATACGACGCTTTCAGTTTTAACTCGGCTGTATATGCAAGCCTTGAGACCAAAGTCGCCGAAGCCATTAATGTAACAGCGGGGGTCAGAAGCGAATATAACATTCAGCAAATGCGCACCATTGACGATGTCATTGGCAACTTAAAGGTAAATAACACCGTACTTTCCATACTTCCTTTCTTTAATAGCACCTACAGCATCAGTGACAAATCCCTTGTGCGATTGGCGTATAGCAGTACTGTAAACCGACCTGAATTTCGTGAACTGGCGCCCTTTGTATTTTGGGATTACAAACTTGATGCTGGTCGCTTTGGCAACCCTCGGTTGGTACCTGCCAAAATCCAGAACGTGGACCTGCGTTATGAAACCTATCCCCGTGCTGGCGAAACCTTTAGTTTCGGGGTGTTTTACAAGTACTTTAACGATCCCATTGAGAATAAAACTGTGATTACTACCGAAACCCCCCAGTTCACCTACATTAACGCCAACTGGGCACAGAACTTTGGCGCGGAGATCGAGTTGCGCAAGTCACTTCGGGGTGTTACCAGGAGCACTTTCTTAGACAATTTCTCCATCAACGCTAATGCCTCCATCATCAGATCCAAAGTGGATCTCGGCGCTGTAGCCGCTCAGGACTCTGTACGCGCTTTGCAGGGCCAGTCTCCATATATTGTCAACGTTGCACTCTACTATGAAGTGCCGACCAGCGGTTTTAGCGCGTCTCTGATGTATAATATCTTCGGGGATCGTATTTTCTCAGTAGGGGATGTGCTTTACCCCACCATTTACGAACTTTCTCGTCACAGTTTGGACTTAACCTTTACCAAGCGCTTTGCTGGTGGTATCAGTGCCAAATTTGGTGTTCAGAATTTGCTGGATGCACCTTTTCGGTTCTTTGAAGACTCCGACCGCACTGAAAGCATTAGCCGCGATAAAAAAGACAACCCGATCTTCACATTCCGTCGAGGCCAGTTGGCTAATCTGACCTTGACGTTTGACTTGAACAAAAGGTAATTCCTTACACTCTCTCATCATCAATCATTTAACCTGATCTCTTATGAAGAAGTTAATGTATTTCACTGCTCTTGTAGCTGTCACGGTCTTCTTTTCCTGCGATAAAGGAGGAGATGATGTTGACCCCAAAACGCAACTTAACGAGTTGACCGGCGATTTGACCACCCGTACCCTTACTGCTGACAAAAAGTGGCTTCTCAAAGGCCAGGTATTCGTGCGCAACGGCCAAGTACTGACCATTGAGCCAGGCACGGTAATCTTTGGTGATAAGCGTACCCGTGGTGCACTCATCATTGACAAAGGAGGCAAGATCGAAGCCAATGGTACTGCGGAAAAGCCTATTGTTTTTACTTCCAACCAAGAACAAGGCATCCGTGATCGCGGTGACTGGGGCGGCCTGGTGATCGTGGGACGCGCCAACTGCAACCAAAATGAACCTGCTATCGAGGGTATTACGCCCCCCGTTGTTTTTGGTACTTTCCAAAATACAGCTAATGATAATGAAAGTTCCGGAACGCTTCGTTATGTGCGTGTAGAGTTTGCTGGTATAGAGCTGACGCCCAACAATGAAACCAATTCTATTACCATGGGCGGCGTAGGCCGTGGAACTGTAATGGAGTATTGCATGGTATCTTTCGGTGGCGACGATGGCTTCGAGTGGTTCGGTGGTACTGTCAACGGCAAACACCTCATTTCTTTCTGCACCTGGGATGACGACTTTGACGTGGACTATGGCTGGAGCGGCAACGTGCAGTATGGCATTGCCATTCGCTACCCAGGCTTTGCTGATCAGTCTCAGTCTAATGGTTTTGAAACTGACAACGGCCCGAATGACAACGATGTAGAGCCTTACACCACTGGTGTTTTCTCTAACATCACCATTATTGGCCCTATCAAAACCGGATCTACTGTGAGCAATGCCAACTTCGCGCATGCCATAGACCTGCGCAGAAGAACGGGCCTGTCTATTTTCAACTCTGTTTTCACTGGCTTTCCGCGTGGTGTGCGCATGAATCAGCCCTCTGTTTTGGCTCAGTATCAGTCTGGCCGTGGTGTATTGGCTAACAACATCATGGTGGCACCCGCACCAGCTACGGCTTATAATGCTGGTACTGGGGTAGCCGTAGCTGACGTGAAAGCCTACTGGGAGGCTTCGAATACAACCATTGACGGCCCGGCTACTGATGCTATCCACCAAAGCCTGGGTATCAATCCGGATATTTTCTTCGGTAGCCGCTTGCCGGAGCAGTATCCTTCTGCACCGGACTTCCGGGTAACGAGTGGCACCCTGACTACTGGTGCTTCCTTCACCAACCCGAAGTTCAATGAAGCTAATCGCTCGGCTTTCTTTAATAAGAATGCCACCTTCCGCGGCGCTTTCGGCTCTACCAACTGGGCTACTGGCTGGGCTGAGTTCGACCCCGTTGATAAGGCATATTGATTTGTAGTATTCAATTCTCCAGGGGCTTGTTGTTCGCAAATTATGCGGGCGACGAGCCCTTGCATTTTTATCTTTGCGGCCGGGCGCTTATGTTCTTCTAAAAATCGTAAATGCAATGGTTAAGTATACTACGCTATTTTCTTCGATGTTGCTGTTTCTGTTGTCTTGCACATCATCCACCTCCAATTACAACGCCAATGAACAATTGACCCCAGATCAGCAGAAAGCCCTAGTCGCTTCTGTCATTCGGTATGCGGCGGAGTTGCCCAAAAAGGCTACTATCGAAAATCGGATGGATACTGCATGGAATAGCCACTACGCCGAGCAGGTGGAAAAACATCGGCTTGATTTTTACTACACAAACCCAGGCACGAAGGACACCTATCTTATGATCAGCCGCCTTGCGCCGAGCTTGAAGGTGAAGCGCGTCGGTATTGGCATTCACTTGCGTATGGAAGGAGATTCCATTGCCTATTACAAAGAAGTATTCCGCACCTGGAAAATGCCCGAAGATGTGTTGGCCGAAAAAGGTGGCAAACTTTTTGCCCTCATGGTTAAGGGCAGAGATCTCAGCCCTTATTATCCCGAAAACTCTGGCGCGCAGGAGTACATTGAGTTTCCTGATGCCAATACCTATTATGATGTAGAAAAGCGCAAATGGATTAGCAAACTGGAGAATCCAGTAGAGGAGTTGTTGCGCCAATCGGAGCAGGGGGCGCAGTAAGCGGCGTCAATTCGAGGTAAGTGTGGGGTGGGGCAGAGAGAGGGCAGATAATCTCTATTACGCCAAGTGACGGACAAAAGACTGCTATTAAACGAACAAGTTCTTTTGTACCTTTGCGGGCGCTATGTTGCCCAATACAAACGGCAGCCCAATAGTGGAATGAGCAAATCAGCCATGACAGAGCAGGAGCAGGGAGGAAGAGAGATGTCGTTTTTTGACCATCTGGAGGAGTTGCGCGCCCATATTGTGCGGGCGTTGTTAGCTATTGTGGTGTGTGGGGTGGGCATCTATATATTCAAGGATTGGGTATATGATGTGGTGATTTTTGGCCCTAGCAAGAAGGACTTCATCTCGTACAAGATTTTTTGCGCCATTTCCCAAGGTTTGGGCGCAGGCAAGGCGCTTTGTTTGCAGCCGCCAGAGTTCAGAATGCAGGCAGTGGGTTTTGGCGAGGCTTTCATCACCACGCTTCGCCTATCTTTCATGGGGGGCATAGTGCTTGCTTTCCCTTTCATTATCAATGAGTTTTGGAAGTTTGTACGCCCTGGGCTGCTCGAACACGAGGCCAAGGCCATCCGGGGCTTTGTGGCAATCTGTACCTTGCTGTTTATGGTGGGGGTACTATTTGGCTACTTTGTACTGGCACCGTTTGCTACTAACTTTTTATTGGGCTACACCATTCCAGGCGTGGAAAACGTGCCTACGCTGGTGTCGCTTATCAACTACATGATCATGTTTATTCTGCCATCCGGGCTGGTATTTGAGTTGCCGGTGGTAGTGTATTTTCTCTCGCGCATTGGCTTAGTAACGCCTGCTGACATGCGCAAGTACCGCCGCCATGCCATTGTGATCGTCTTGATTGCAGCGGCTATCATCACTCCGCCTGATATGGTTACGCAATTATTGTTGGGTTTTCCGCTGTATGTGTTGTACGAGCTCAGTATTTTTATATCCGCTAGGGTGAAACGGCAATTGGCCCGCCAGGAAGCTCTGGAAGAAGCAGCGGCCGTATAATAGGAGTTATGCAAAGAGTATCTTCTAACTTGACGCTGGCATTGGTCCTTTTTTTCCCGGTGTTATGGGTAGCATTCTTTACTGCATTCACCGTGGCAATTTGGGCCTATCGGATGGACTACTACGGTAGTATTCCTGGGCCAGCATTGCGCTGGGGTTTGTCATTGTTTCTGGCCGGGGGGCTCACGTTTTTTTATTTTACGGTGTGGCGGCTGAAGCGAGTGGAGGTAGATGACAACTTTCTCTACGTGACCAATTACTTCAAGCATGTGCGCTACCCCTGGCATCAGATAGAGGCAGTGCGCATGCACGACTGGAAGCTCTTTCGCACAATAATGGTTGAGCTTAAGCAGCCTGGCTCCTTTGGCAAGTATATTATATTTTTGCCTACGGGACGTGTATTTGAGGAGTTTTTGCGCGAGAAGGAGATGTGGAGCCAGTTTATCCAGTAAATGCACCGGTGTGCCGGTCAAATCACTTTGTGTATGGGTTTAAAATCCGTATTGGTATGGCCTTTTGCCAGGTTCACTGCGGCGCAGATTGACCGCTGGGCAATGCAGGCCGCGGCGGTGCAAGAGCGTACATTCCAACATTTGGTGTATCGGGCGCGCCACACGGCTTTTGGCCGTGAGCATGGCTTTGAGCGCATCCGCACTTATGAGGACTTCAAAAAGGCAGTACCCATACGCGACTATGAAGCGCTGCGTCCCTGGGTGGATCGCATCATCGCTGGCGAGCGCGATGTACTGTGGCCGGGCCGCCCGCGATACTTTGCTAAAACCAGCGGCACCACCTCTGGAGTGAAGTACATTCCACTTACTACCGATAGCCTGCCTAATCATGTAGGTACAGCGCGCAACGCCTTGTTCAATCACTTTGCCCGCACTGGTCGGGGTGCCTGGTTGGACGGCAAGGTCATCTTTCTTTCTGGTAGCCCGGTGTTGGACGAAGTGGGCGGCATACCCACAGGGCGCTTGTCGGGCATTGTAAATCACCTGGTGCCAGCCTGGCTGCGCAGCAACCAGATGCCCTCCTACGCCGTCAATTGTATTGAGGACTGGGAGGAGAAGGTAGAGCGCATAGTAGATGAGACCCTTCGGGCTGATATGCGCCTCATCAGTGGCATACCGCCCTGGGTACAGATGTACTACGAGCGGCTGCTGGCGCGCAGCGGAAAGGCTACTATCAAGGAGGTATTTCCTAATCTGTGTATGTTTGTGTATGGCGGGGTCAACTTTGAGCCTTACCGCGCAAAGTTAGAGGCATTGGTAGGAGGTGAAATTGACAGCCTGGAGACTTATCCTGCTTCAGAGGGGTTTATTGCATTCCAAGACCGACCCGGACAGCCCGGGCTACTACTTAATGCCAATTCGGGCATTTTCTTTGAGTTTGTGCCATCTGGGGAGATTTTTAATGAGTGGCCTACTCGTTTGTCGTTGCGCGAGGTAGAGCTAGGGGTAAACTATGCCCTGATCATTAACAACAATGCCGGTTTGTGGAGTTACAACATTGG
Organism: uncultured Saprospiraceae bacterium; assembly: GCA_938015595.1. Classification (GTDB taxonomy): domain Bacteria; phylum Bacteroidota; class Bacteroidia; order Chitinophagales; family Saprospiraceae; genus UBA2329. The sequence continues at coordinate 25,039 of CALLPI010000005.1, forward strand.
TGACACAGTGGAGTTTGTCAGTACAAATCCGCCGCGCTTACTTGTTACTGGCCGCGTGAAGCATTTTATCTCAGCCTTCGGTGAGCACGTCATTGGCAAAGAAGTAGAGGAGGCTATGCTGCAGGCCGCCGAAGCGCATGGTGTGCGCGTCGTGGAGTTTACGGTAGCGCCGCAGATTGCACCGCCGGAGGGTGGGTTGCCCTACCACGAGTGGTGGGTAGAATTTGACACCCCGCCAGCCGATCTCGATGCCTTTTCTGCTACCCTTGATGCAGCCATGACTCGTCAGAATATCTATTATCAAGACCTTATTCAGGGCAAGATATTACGACCCTGTACGGTGCGCATACTGCCCCGAGACGCTTTCAGGCAGTATATGAAATCGCTGGGTAAACTGGGGGGGCAAAACAAAGTACCCCGTTTGTCGAATGATCGCCAGATAGCCGAAGCCTTGGCGCTACTGCTGCCTCAGCCGTAGGCGTGGTGTAGCAGGTCGTAAGTGGTGACGATGCCCACTAACAGGCCTTCTTCATCTACTACAGGCAAGGCGTGGAAGAGGTTTTCGCGGAAGAAGCCAGCAGCCAACTCTACGGTGTCATCAGGCCGGATAGTGGCTATTGGCTTGGTCATCACTTCTTTAACCAATAGAGAGCGCAGGATGGCGTCGTTATATTCGTGGCTTTTGTGGGTTTTGAACAAAGTGAAGCCGTGTAGCAACTTCAGGTAGTCGCTATAACTGAGGATACCTACTGCCTTGCCTTCCTCTACTACCGGGATGTGATGGATGTTGTGCTTGCGAAAGATATCTTGCACAATTTCCATTGTATCAGTGGGTTGTACTACGATGACATTTTTCGTCATGATGTCGGCAATGCGAGTAGTTTTATCAACAGTAATCATAGCATTTCGGTAGTTTCTTTTTCAAAAAAGGCATCATTGAAGCTGTATAGCAACAGATCGTGTGTAGTCACCATACCCACCAGTTGGTTATCTTCCACGATAGGTAGAGCATGGAAGCGATTGGCCAGGAAGATGTCGGCCGCCAGGCCAATGGAATCGTCAGGATCCAGTACTAGTGGGTTTTTGGTCATGATGTCCTGGGCACGTAAGGACTGGTATTCTTTTTCTGACCAGGTTTTGCCGGTAGTGCGTAGCGACATGCGGTAGGCCAGGCGGTAAAAATCCTCCCTACTAATGATACCCATTAGCACGCCGCCTTTGTCCACCACTGGCAGGTGATGAAAAAGGTGATGCTCAAACAAATTCTGGATACTGCTCAATCCTGTATCTGGCGTTACAGTGATTAGCTCGGCAGTCATAATGTCCCGGACAGGCCTTTCTGTATTCATTGCTCTCATTTCATGGTGTGATTCAATCATCGTCTGCCAAGAGCAATACTTTCTAAAACTTCGCCTGCAAATGTGCGCAGGTATTGAAAGAACTGCTTCTTTGTAGCCAAAAGTAGCTTCTATACAGAGTGTGGCGCGCTGACAAGCGTCAGCTCAAGTTTTGATTTTTGTCAGCAGCATGCAGGTAAGCGAAAGGAGCCGAGTGCCTGCGTTCGTTTATAGTTTTAGTGTGATGCAAGTCTTTTTTGCTTTCTGCAATTTAGCAGTATTGCTAGCAATTCAAAGTGATTTTCTAAGAAGTAAAAGCCTTCAGCACAGATGGCAATCTTAAATGCTCACGGGCTTTGCGCCATCTTCACTTTTGTCTGTTCTGGCAGCACCGGGTGTGCAATACTTTTTGGGGGTGTAAAAAACCTTGTATTGTAAAAAATTTTTTACTTTTGTAAAGCATTCTTTACTTTTGTAAAAAATTCTTTACTTTTGTAAAAATCTTTAACTCTTTAACTTGTATGCCATGAAAACAATGCGATTACTTGCACCCAAGTGGAAATGGATAGGTGTTGCACTGACTGTGCCAGGTCTGGTGCTGGGATTTTTTTCTGTGTTCTACGAATTTGAATTCCCGTGGTTGAATTTTCAATTGAGGGACGAAAAAGAAACCGACTTTTTTCGGAAAGCTGAAGAGAACTTTACCAACGAAATTGCTTTGACGCTGACGGTTGTAGGTTTGCTCATTCTGGCCTATACCCGCGAGGAGGTGGAGGATGAGCGCGTGCGGCTTATTAGACTGGAGGCTTTTCAGTGGAGCGTGCTCATTAGCTTCTTGTTGGTATTGGCAGGCAATTGGTTGTTGTATTCCTTTGATTTTTATGTGTTTATGGTATTCAACTTATTCACTCCACTGGTCATTTTTGTGCTGCGGTTTCACTACGTGTTGTACAGAGAAGCCCGACAAACCTCAAAAGATACCAGCCTATGAAGAACAGGGTAAAAGAAGAGCGCGCCCGCCTGAACATGCAGCAGCAAGAATTGGCTGAGCGCATTGGTGTAAGCCGTCAGACAATGCACTCCATTGAGCATAACCGATACGTGCCCTCCACAGTACTGGCGCTGAAGATAGCCGCTGTATTCGGCAAGCCAGTGGAGGAGATTTTTATGTTGGAAGAGGATGATTGAGTGTATTAGCTGATCAATGGGGGAGGGCGGTGCGTGTATGATAAATTCCTGCTCAGTTCAAATATTGCGGGTTAGGTTGCGATCCACCAGTACTTCTTTGAGTTCCTTAAGGAGTTTGTACTGATGGGGCATTACCTTTTTGAAGGCTTCCTTAATGGCTACAAACGTGCCTTGTTCCATTTCGGAGAGTTTTTCCGAGAGGGCTACCGCATCTTCATAAAGCATGGCCTTGAGCGAGGGAATGTCGTGCCAGTCGCCTTCTACGGCCCAGGCTTGTTCAGTTTCGCCATCGGCTTTGCTTACAGGGTCGAGTGCAATCAGTTTATCCTGCTGCATGAGCACTTCAGCCTTGTGCTGGGCATCGGGGCCTTCTGGTATCAGCCACTGATCTTCATCTGGTATGAGGAAGATTTCGAGGCCGCGCTCCCGAAAGCGATAAATAATCAAGCGGACTTTTTCCCTCAGATTCATGCTCGCGAGTTAAATTGACTGGCAGGAGAAACACTAATTTATCGGATAAGGTTTACACAAGCTGTAAAGGTAGTATATTTTGTCACTGTGCAAACCGATAGGTAGCCATAAACTCATACCCTGGCCCACGAAATTGCCCAAAAGTGCCTATATTGAAAGAACCTGCTGCACCGATGCGCATCTGCCCGTCTTTGGTAAAGCCTTTTTTGAGCACCACGCCGGCCTGTATGCCTATAGTTTGGTTAGTGCCATAACTAAGGCCAGCCCAGAGGGCGTCGTAGCTTTCCATGCGCAGATGAAAGTATCCGTTGGCAATGCCAGGTGCCGCGTAATGCACCCAGAAGGATGGCTCCCAGCGCATATTGCCACTGGTAAAGCGCCCGCCTGCTATAGCATGGGCGTGTAAGGTGTGGCGTAGGTTGGCCGGGCTGTTGTTGTTTTTGAACACTACGTTCATAGGTGCAGCTTGCTGTACTGAAGCACCGATGTACAGGGCGCTGCGCTTGTCATATTGGCGGGCATTGGTGGTGTAGAATAGCCCTGCGCCGGCGTTGGGGCCTAGCGTATTGAAATCGCCAGCCGGTGCCAGCGGGTCGTCAGGGTCATTGACCACCACGTTCACGGCATCCCACAGGAGGTGCTGCACTGTAGCAGATATACCTAGGGAGAATTGTTGGTTTTTGCTATCGCCAAAGCGTAGTTTGTAGGCGTATTGGAAGGCGAAGTGATTGACCACCAGCGGATTGATATAATCGCTCATAAAGTAACCACCTATGGCGGAGTTGCTCTTGGGCATGGGGTACTGGATAGCTACCGAGGCGGTGCGCGGCGCGTTGTCAAAGCCCAACCATTGCTGGCGGTACACGGCGCTCACCTCCCAGTATGGCTCCAGGCCAGTCATAGCTGGATTCCAGAGGAAGGCCGTTTCAAGGAAAAGGCTGCGGTCGGGCAGTTGTTGGGCTTCCAGCCGGTCGGTGGCACAAGCCAACGCGCAGGTCAGCCCCAGGATGTAGTATAGAGCTTTCATTTTCAGTCTCTTACAATAGTGAGTGTTTGCTTGAAATCGGTGTGCGCTACAGAGAGCACATAGAAGTAGTGCCCTGCTGGCAGAGGCTTACCGCGCCAGGAGCCATCAAAGCGCTCGGCGTCGGTCTGGTAGCCGAGTTTCTGATATACGAGGTCGCCCCAGCGGTTATAGACCTTGAGCGCGTTGTTACTAAATTTGCCTAATCCTTCAAACTCTAGTACATCATTTTTGCCATCGCCATTGGGCGTGATGAGGTTGACCAGGCGTATATTGGGTGCACCGTCCAGGATTTCCACCTTGACTTCGCGCACGGTTTGGCAGCCGTTGAACTCGCGTATCGTTACTCGAAACATCGAAGTGCGCAGGGGCGTCACTGTGGGAGTGGGGGAGGTGTAGCTGCTGAACGGGAACTCCGAGCGATCCCATATGTAAGATACCCCGCCTGTAGCGAATAGCTGTACTGGCTGGCCGCGCTGTACGCAGGTGTCGGGGCCAGCCTGACCACGCACATCGTATATTTGTACCAGGAAACTGGCGGTATCTGAGGCACAGGCGGTGGATGCAATGACGGTATAGAGTGTGGTAGTACGCGGTTTGGCTACAGGGTTGGCGATGTCGGTGCGGTTGAGGGTGCGCGAGGTGTCAATCCAGCGGTAATCACTGCCACCCGAAACGCGCAGTTGCAGGCTGTCTCCTGGACAGATGCGCAGGTCAAAGTTTTCCAACACAACGTGCACCTGGCCGCTCACCGTAATGCGCGTGGTATCCGATCCTGTGCAGCCACGTGCGTCGGTCACTGTCACGCTGTACAGACCGCTTTGGCTGACGGTGAGCCGGCGCTGGGTACTACCGTCTGACCAGTGGTAGGCGGCAAAATCACCAGGGTCAAGTGTCGTGTTTTCCCCTGGGCAAAGCGTAAGATCGTCGCCTAGGTTGGGTTGGGGCGGTTCAGCGGCTTCAATGACGAATTGCGCCTGCAAAGTACAGCCAGCAGCGTCGGTAACGGCAAGTGAATATACGCCAGCCTGAAGCCCCAAAAATTGGTTGGTGTTTTGTGGAGCACCGCCTTGCAAGGCGTATTGATACCCAGGTGTGCCGCCTGCGATGTCAATTTCGGCACTGCCGCCGCCAGGTACACAACCGCCAGGGCTTATGTGTATGCTGTCTATACGTAACGCGGGCGGCTCAGTCACCTCAATGCTGGTTTCGTACAGCAGCACCCCTTGAGCATTTTCCACTCTGAGTGCATAGATGCCTGCCCGCAAGCCAGTCAGTGAAGGGGTAGTGGCAGAAAAGTCATCTGGGCCGCTCCAGCGAAATACGATGCCTGGGGGTGCACCCGTAGTTTGGACTGTGATGGCGCCGTTGGCCTGGCCAGCGCAAGTAGCGCTTTGAGCTTCCAGAATTGGCTGCCAGGGAGTTGTAATGCGCACCACGCCAGTGTCCTGTGCTAAAGCCAGTGAGTCGAAAAGACCAGGTGCACTGCCATTGCGAAAGATTTGTATGCGCAGCGGGTCGTTGGAAATATATACCTGTGTAGAATCGCCATTCTGGCCTTCTGCATGGAAATGTAGGCGCACCAGTTGTTCGCCGTTGGGCAGGCTTACGCCCTGGCCTGTTACATCAAACCAGGAAAACCGCAAAATGCCCTGCGCCGCGGCTGTAGGGCCAATAGCTACCTGATTTAGTTGGCCGGAGGATTGGCCCAGATAGCGCATCACGTCAGGATTCCAGCGTATGGAAAACTGAGCACTGACTATCTGGGTGAAATTTTGAGCGGCAAGGATAGGAAGCACCAGGGTGTCACCGCGCTGTACTGTGGTATCTGGGAAGGCCAGCCTAATGGATTGCGCCCATCCGGCTAACGTGAGGCACCCCAGTAGGCCTGTGACAGCAACGGATAAAAGCCGTACTCTCATAGCGTAGTTTTTGAGATTTGGAATGCAAATATACGTATTATGATATTTTTGTGATATTCGTTACGGCGCGGTATGCCTAAAGATTCCGAACTTTGTACCGTTTTTTATTAAACCTTTAAATTATGCAGCATGGAACATATCACTGAGCTGAAGCCCATGCCCCGAATCGGGGACAAGGCCCCTGACTTCGAGGCAGTGACTACTACCGGGGTCATCAAATTCTCAGACTTCAACCGCGATCATTGGGTCATCATGTTCTCTCACCCGGCCGACTTCACGCCCGTGTGCACCACCGAGCTTTCGGCTTTTGCTACGGACAAGAAGTTCTTCGAGGAGCGCAACACCAAACTCATCGGCCTGAGTATTGACAGTATTCACTCTCATGTGGCTTGGGTACAAAATGTACGCGAAAAGACTGGAGTGTACATGGATTTCCCCATTATCGCCGATCTAGATATGAAAGTGGCGCACCTATATGGTATGCTGCACCCTGGTGCTAGCTCTACAGCTACAGTACGTGCAGTGTTCTTCATTGACCCTCAGGGCATCATTCGCCTTATCATGTACTACCCGCTTAATGTGGGCCGCAACATGGAAGAAATCAAGCGCGTGCTCATTGCTCTGCAAACCGCCGATCAGTTCTCTTGCGCTATTCCTGTGAACTGGACGCCCGGTCATAAAGTTATTGTGCCGCCGCCCAAGACGCTCGAAGAAGTGGAAGAACGCCTGACCAATACTACTTACGAAAAGGTGGACTTCTACCTGGCTAAAAAATCCATTGGGTAGTCAAGTCCTATCACTTCTAAGCTATACGGTACACACTAAGCCTGTCGGCAACTTCGCCGGCAGGCTGTTTTTGTTTGGGCCAAGCCCACTCCACATGTCTCTGAAGCCCCCAATGCTATGCTGTGAGTCATGGTAGCCAGAGCCTGGGAGGGGTACGACGTACCGGTTATTTCCTGTCTTTGCCTTCATCAAGCGATGCTTCACTATTGGTTTTGCCAGATGTGGCTTTGGCTTGCCCATTACTTGCGCCATTTTTCTCTACCTTTGCCTCAGCGCGCGTTGCGCTTGAAGAACATAAGCGTTTTGAGCATCCTTCAAACAGATATTGGTATATTAGGTGCTGGCCCAGCGGGCGCTGCTGCGGCGCTTCGGCTGGGTACACTGGGTATTCCGTGTATTATTGTGGACAAGGCTACGTTTCCTCGTCCTAAGGTCTGCGGTGATGCCATCAGCGGCAAGGTCACTACACTGTTGCACCGTATGAACCCCGATATGCTCCGCCGCTTCGATGCTCAGCCCATGCATACCGGCGTGTGGGGTATTCGATTTGTGGCGCCCAACCGCAAGGTGCTCGACATTCCTTTTGGTGGGGGTATCATGCCGGCTTCAGCTTCCGCGCCGGGCTACGTATGCCGTCGTACTGACTTCGACCACTTCCTGGTGCAGGAAATGAAGCACTACCCCAGCATTACTTTACTAGAAAACACAGACATCCAGCATGTTGAGAAAACTGGCTCAGGCTACTGTATGGCTACTGCCGATCTCCGCACCCAAGTACACTGCCGGTTATTGCTGGTGGCCAATGGCGCGCACTCTGCGTTTAGCCGCAAGATAGCTGGCCTGCACAAAGACCCCGCGCACCACGCTGCTTCCGTCAGAGCTTATTTTGATGGAGTAAGCGGGATGCACTCTCAAGGATTCATTGAACTGCATTTTTTGCGTCCTATCTTGCCTGGGTATTTTTGGATATTTCCGCTGCCTGACGGCCGCGCCAACGTTGGCCTAGGCATTCGGAGTGATGTAGTGAGTAAAAAGCACTTGAATTTGCGGCAGGTCTTTCAGGAATTGATTTGTACGCATCCCAGCCTGCGCGAGCGTTTTGCCCACGCTCGTCGGGAAGGCCCCCTCGAGGGTTACGGCCTACCACTGGGTTCCAGGCCCCGCCCCATCTCCGGCGACCACTATCTGCTGCTGGGCGATGCTGGCCACCTCATAGACCCTCTTACTGGCGAGGGCATCGGAAATGCTTTTTACAGCGGCGTCATTGCCGCCGAGCAAGCCCAGCGTTGTCTGGAGGTGCAAAACTTCTCTGCAGACTTCCTGAAAGCCTACGACCAGCGCGTAGCCAGGGTACTCGGCTCCGAAATGCAGCTCAGTTATCGCCTGCAATCTTTGCTGGCCTGGCCGGCGGTAGCTTCTCTTATGGCCAATGTTATTGCTGGCAATAGCAACATCATTCATGCCTTTACACGTATGTACACCGACTTTGAACTGCGCCTTCAGTTGGTCAACCCTATGTTCTGGCTTAAGATGATGTGGCGAAAGCGTTGAGAAGAAAGTATTGCAAGCCATGGCAGGTGGTGTGTCACGCAGCCCCCGGAGTGTATGTGTCGTTGTTCAAGTGCAGCAGGTGCCATATAGCGGGCCGACAGAGGGCACGTAGCGGCGGTAGATACAGAAAGTGTCATTACTTTGAATACTCCTTGCCACCTTTGCAGGAAAAGATAAAACACCATGCAGAATACTGCTCTGAATCAATACTGTGAGGCGCACACTACGCCAGCCTCAGCAGTGCTATATGCGCTAGAACGCGAAACCCACCTGCGAACCCTATCGCCTCAGATGCTTTCTGGGCAATTACAAGGGCAGTTGCTTCGCTTTTTGAGCCTTATGCTCAAGCCGCACTTGGCACTGGAGATCGGCACATTCACAGGCTATAGTGCTATATGCCTGGCAGAAGGCCTGGCGCCTGGCGGCATGCTGCACACAATAGAGGCCAACGTAGAGCTGGAGGCCATGATACGCCGCTATCTGGCTGAAGCAGGTTTGCAGGAGCGCGTACACTTGCATATGGGCAATGCTCTGGAAATTGTGCCCACGATAGAAGGGCCGTTTGACTTAGTGTGGATAGATGCCGGCAAACAGGACTACGTGTACTACTATGACCTGGTGATAGACAAGGTGTCGCCGGGTGGGTTTATCCTGGCCGACAATGTGCTGTGGAGTGGCAAAGTGTTGCAAACAAACCTCGATCCCGATGCTCTGGCTTTGCATCGCTTTAACCAAAAAGTGCATGCCGACCCCCGCGTGGAGAACCTATTGTTGCCTGTACGAGACGGTATTTTAATGGCGCGGAGGTTACCTTGACTTTGAACCAAACTCCTATTAAAGCTGTATCTATATCTTGACTTCCCAAGTTTTGTACACAACATTCGCAAGTCGTGCACAAAACTTGGCGTTGTTCAGTATATACCGTTTCTAAACAAAATGGGACGAACAGGCAGTTTTCCACTATCAAAAGCTGTCTGGCATCCCGCCGTATTGTCAACCATTTTACACGCGCAACAACTATGATGTACCCGATTGAACTGACTATACCTATGGCCAAAGACCTGACCAACTTTGGCTTTATTAGCTTGACTACACCAGGCGAAGTAGTAGAAGCTCTTGAAAACCAACAAGGTACTACGCTTGTGGTAGTCAACTCCGTATGCGGCTGCGCAGCCGCTAACGCTCGCCCTGGAGTGAAAATGGCCATTCAGCACAGCAAGCGCCCCGACCGCCTCTACACAGTATTTGCCGGCGTGGACGTAGAGGCTACTGCCAAGGCGCGCGAGTACATGCTGCCTTATCCGCCTTCTTCGCCTTCTATTGCCCTATTCAAAGATGGCAAGTTGGTGCACTTTGTGGAGCGCCATGAGATTGAGGGCCGCTCGGCGGAAGTCATTGCCGTGCGTTTGCAAATGGCCTTTGACCGCTACTGTTGAGAAAAAATCCTTTAACTTTGCGGCCTTTCAAAAAAGCCGCATGATGGAACTTTCCAACAGGTACAGCCCGCAAGAAGTAGAATCCAGATGGTACGCGCACTGGCTGCGCGAGGGTCATTTCTTCTCTAAGCCTGACAAACGCGAACCCTACACCATTGTCATTCCGCCGCCCAACGTCACTGGTGTGCTGCACATGGGCCACATGCTCAACAACACTGTACAAGACATATACATACGCAAGGCGCGCTTGGAAGGCAAAAATGCCTGCTGGGTACCTGGCACCGACCACGCTTCCATTGCTACCGAGGCCAAGGTGGTAAAAATGTTGCGTGACCAGGGTATCCGCAAAAGTGACATTGGGCGAGAGGAATTCTTGCGCCATGCCTTTGACTGGAAGGAAAAATACGGCGGCATCATTCTGGAACAACTCAAACGCCTGGGTGCTTCCTGCGACTGGCGGCGCACTCGTTTCACTATGGAGGAGAGCCTGTCGCGTGCTGTAACTTACGTATTTGTGGACTTGTATCGCAAAGGGCGCATTTACAGAGGCAAGCGCATGACCAACTGGGACCCCGAGGCCAAAACTGTGCTCTCCAATGAGGAGGTGGTTTACCAGGAGGAAAACGCCCAGTTGTTTCATTTGCGCTATCCGTTAGAACAAGACCCCTCGCAAGGTATCGTTATTGCCACCCAGCGCCCGGAAACCATCATGGCCGACACCGCTGTAGCTGTACATCCAGAGGACGAGCGCTATCGCCACCTCATTGGTCAGCGCGTGCTCATCCCACTCATTGACAAACCCATACCCGTCATTGCTGATACTTACGTAGACCGCGAGTTTGGTACTGGTGCACTCAAAGTAACCCCCGCGCATGACCAAAACGACTTTGAGATTGGCCTGCGGCATAATCTCGAAGTCATTGACATCCTCCATGATGACGGCACGCTCAATGACCAAGCCATTATTCTGGTGGGTGAAGACCGCTTTGTAGCGCGCAAAAAGATCAAAGCCCTGCTGGAGCAAAGCGGCCACTTAGTCAAACTGGAAGACTATCGCACCAAAATCGGCCGTTCCGAGCGTACCAACGCCGTAGTAGAACCACGCCTGACACTACAGTGGTTTCTGGACATGAAAGACTTTGCTACCTCGGCGCTGGCCGCGGTGCGCAACGGCGAGGTCAAGTTTCACCCCGATGGTATGTGGAACATGTACTACCAGTGGCTGCGCGAGGAAAATGTGCGCGACTGGTGTATTTCTCGCCAGCTTTGGTGGGGGCAACGCATACCAGCCTGGTATCTCAAATATGAAACTCCTAGCGAGGATCAGCACGTATTTGTAGCACCCTCTGCCGAAGAAGCGCTAGAACAGGCCCGCAAGGCCACTGGCAAGCCTAACCTCTCCCTTGACGATCTCGTACAGGAAGAAGATGTTGTGGACACCTGGTTTTCCTCCTGGCTTTGGCCACTCTCTGTTTTTGATGGCTTTGAGCGCCAGGACGAACTCCGCTACTACTATCCCACCAACTTGCTGGTTACTGGGTGGGATATTATGTTCTTCTGGGTAGCGCGCATGATTATGGCCGGCTACGAATGGGGGCCAGAACTGTTGGGGCCTGATGTGGCCAAGCAGAAAGGCGTATTTCCCTTCAAAGACGTGTATTTCACCGGCATGGTGCGCGATAACAAGCGCCGCAAAATGAGTAAGTCGCTTGGCAACTCTCCTGATGCTATTGCCCTGCTTGATACTTACGGTGCTGACGGCGTGCGCTTTGGATTGCTATCCAGCACAGTAGCTGGCAATGACATAGTCTTTGACGCTCCGTTTGACCCCAAAACTGGCGAGATACTCAATGAAAGCAAACTCTGCGAGCAGGGCCGCAACTTCTGCAACAAGATGTGGAATGCTCTGCGCCTGATCAAAGGCTGGACCATTGCTGAGCAGCCTACTGACCCCAACGCCGCTGCTATACAGCAACTGGCAGGCAAATGGATGGAGCACCGCCTCAACGTTTCCATTGAGCGCTGGCAAACCTCCCTGAATGAGTACCGCCTCTCCGATGCTCTTATGACGCTCTACAAACTCATCTGGGATGACTTCTGTTCTTGGTACCTGGAGATGATCAAGCCAGCCTACGGCGAGCCGTTGCCTGCTGCTGTAGTAGAGACTACCATATCGCTGTACGAGCGCATGGTGATACTACTGCATCCTTTCATGCCTTTTGTCACGGAAGAAATATGGCATCACTTGCGTGAGCGCGCACCCGGCCAGGACTGCATCGTAGCTTCCGTACCGGTAGCTGGCATGTACGACGAAGCATTTCTTCAGCTCATTGAGGAGGCCAAGGCAGTGGTCACGAGCGTGCGCGAGGTGCGCAATAACTACGGCATCAAGATGAAAGACCCCTTGCGCGTGTGGGTGCAGGAGAGCCGTACTGCTTCAGGGTTGTTTCACACCCCTGGTCTGCGCGAGTTAATTGTCAAAATGGCCATACTGGATTCGTTTGACATTACAGATACCGAAATACAAGGCGCGGCTACCTTCCTGTCGGGTAAGGATAGGTTTTACGTCTTGCTGGAGCAAGGCTTTGATAAAGAAGAAGAGTGTGCTCGCCTGCATAAAGAGCGGGAGTATTATCTAGGGTTTATCCAATCAGTGGAAGCCAAGCTCAGCAACGAGCGCTTTGTGTCAGGCGCACCGGAGCCAGTAGTAGCCCGCGAGCGCCAAAAACTAGCCGACGGCCAGGCCAAGCTGCGTATGGTAGAGGAGGCACTGGCGCAGTTGGGGTGTAATTGATTTGCGTCATGGCCGGGCTGTATTTGCATATTCCTTTTTGCCGACAGGCCTGTCATTACTGCAATTTTCATTTCTCTACTTCTCTAAAACTTAAAGAGGAGGTACTGCGCGCTATACGCGCGGAGTTGTATTTGCGGCGTGATTTTTTTGAAAAAGGTGCAATCCTGCAAAGTATCTATCTGGGTGGAGGTACACCATCGCTACTGACGGGGTATGAGTTGGAAGCCCTATTTGAGACCATTTACCAATATTTTCGGGTGGCGCCGGATGCTGAAATTACCTTAGAAGCCAATCCTGATGACCTCGATGAGCCCTACCTTACTCAACTGCGCCAAACCCCCGTAAATCGCCTTAGCCTTGGTATTCAGTCCTTTTCTGATGAGGACTTGCGCTGGATGAACCGTGCACATGATGCCGCCGAGGCTCGCCGCTGCATTGAGCAAGTTCAAGCTGCCGGATATCACAACCTCACTTGCGACCTCATCTACGGCGCGCCCACCACCAGTGATGCACAGTGGGAGGCCAATGTCCGCATCTTACTGGAGTACGGTGTTCCGCATCTTTCGTGTTATTGTCTCACGGTGGAGCCAAAGACTGCGCTTGCTCACTTTGTGAAAACTGGCCAATCCCCCCCCGTGGATGATGACAAAGCCGTGCGGCAGTTCCTGCATCTTATGGAGGCTATGGAAACGGCTGGCTATGAGCACTACGAGATCTCCAATTTTGCCCTATCAGGGCATTATGCCAAGCACAACACAGCCTATTGGCTGGGGGCACCTTACCTGGGCGTAGGGCCGGGGGCGCATTCTTTTACTGGCCAAATAAGGCAATGGAACTTGCCTAACAACCCTCGCTATGCGAAGTTGGTACAGGCCAATGCGCCATGGCAAAGCCTGAAAGGCTTGGTTTGGGAGGAAGAAACGCTTACGCCTGCCGATTGCTACAACGAATATGTGATGACAGGACTGCGCACAAAGTGGGGGTGCAATCTGTTACAAATTAGTGCTATGGGAGATTTTTTTGCTGCGCATTTTACCAAGCAGGTCGAAACTTTTGTTGTACAAGGCTTGGTACGGCGGCAAGACTACCATTACGCTCTCACCCGCGAAGGCAAGTTATTGGCAGATTTTATCAGTGCCGAACTTTTCTACACTGCGGTTGCTGGCAACTGAGCGGACCTGCGGCGCTGTAGTTCGCGAAGTACTAGCTTATGTTCGCGGCTCAGGTCGCCGGTTACGGTGGTGTTTTCTTGCGCCCTTCGAATGAGGAAGGGCACCACCTCTCGCACGGGGCCATACACCACGTACTTGCCGGCGTTGAATCCAGCTTTGGCTAGGTTGAACGTGAGGTTGTCGCTCATGCCGTAGAGTTGACAAAACATCAGGTGCGGGTGCTGCACAGGCAGGTTGCGCTCCTTGATTAGTTTGGCCTGTAGCATGTTGCTGGCGGCATTGTGGGATGCATTGCACAGGGCGATTTGTTCGTAGTGGTCAATGCAAAAGCGCACGGCGGTGTCGTAGGCGGCGTCGGTAGCTTCCTTGGAGGGGTAGATAGGGGAGGGGTAGCCCAGGCGCTCGGCGCGCTCGCGCTCTTTTTCCATATAAGCTCCGCGCACCAGTTTGACGCCCAATACAAAGCCCTGCTTCACCGCACGGTCGTAGGCGCGCGTAAGGGCAGAAAGGCTATTGGTGCGGTACATCTGAAAAGTGGTGTAAACAATGGCGCGCTCGCGGTTGTAGCGGGCCATCATGAGGGTAGCCAGGTGGTCAATGGTGTCCTGTATCCAGGACTCTTCGGCATCAATAAACACGCTGATGCCTTTTTGGGCAGCCGTATGGCAGATGGCATCAATGCGTTTGAGCACATTTTTGTACTCGCTGCGCTCCTTGTTACTTAGGTTTTCTTTTTCCTGAATGCTTTCCAGGAGACCAAATCGCGCCAGTCCGGTGAGTTTGACACACACAAAACGAATGCCTTCGCACTCCTGAGAGAACTCAATGGTGCGGATAATTTCATTCATCGTATGGTTGAAATCCTCCTCGGTTTCTTTGCCTTCTACACCATAGTCAATGGCAGAGAATACGCCAGCCTTATGCAATCTGCGGATGTTTTCGGCGCTGTCCAGCAGGTTAGTACCCGTGCAGAATTGCTCGAAGATGGTGCGCTTGACAACTCCCTCCACGAAGGGCATGCGCATGCGAATGGCCGCCAATCCCAGCATGGAGCCTACGCCTACCAGCCAGTGGTGATTCATTAACCCGAAGAGCCGGGCGGCTTTTTCCAGTTCTTCGGTGGTTTTATACGCAAATGCCGTGGCGGTGTCCTCGAAATCAGGGAGCGCAATAGCCGTGCGGTTTTCATCGGCCAGCCAAGCCTGTTTGATTTTTTCAGCGTTGTTGTGTACAGGTATAGCGCTTGAGTTCATGGCTTTGGTTTGTACTCGGTTGTAGCACATGCGTTCCAGAGTGCCCATGCTTTTTCGGCCTGCAAATATAGCATCTCTAGACCATTAGAAGTATAACATCCCATTTCCATGCCTTGTTGTAAAAAACGGGTATATTCAGGATTGTAAACCAGGTCGTAGAGTAGATTATTCGGCGTGAGCAAGTGGTAGGGTAGTGGTGGGCACTCTTGTACTTTGGGAGCCATGCCAAGCGGGGTGGCATTGACAACGAGCGGGTATTGCTGCAAGAGTTCTTTTTGAATGTCTTGATAATGTATTTGCCCAGGCTTTGGATGTCTGGATACCAGTATGAACGGTATTTGCATCTGATGCAGCACCCAGGTTACGGCTTTGGAGGCGCCCCCTGTGCCTAAAACCAACGCCCCTGAAATCAGCTTTTGGTTGCTCTTCAGAAAACGCTCCAAAGATATCCGGAAGCCGTGTGCATCAGTGTTGTAGCCGGTGAGCATGCCATTGGCTATGCATATAGTATTTACCGCTCCAATGGCAGCGGCTTCTGGATTGAGCCGATGGAGGTACGGCATTACGGCCTCTTTGTAGGGAATGGTGACATTCAGCCCTGTCAGTTCAGGATATTGCTGCAGCAGCGCAGGCAGTTGGTCAATGCTTTCTATGGGGAATAACTCGTAGGCGCAGTCGGTCAAGCCTTCTTTTTCAAACTTCTCGCTAAAGTATCGTTTAGAAAATGAATGCGTCAGCGGATACCCGATCAGCCCGAAAAGCCTGGCCATATATATTGTGCGTTGCATCAGTTTGACCCCACCAGGGCTAGCCTAAAGGTTTCGTATCCGGGGCCAATAGCTATGCGCGTGATTTCCCGAATATTATATAGGCGCAAGTCGGCAATCTGTACCCAGTCCTTATCTCTGTTTGGATGATACTTATACAGTCGGCTACCCTGCCCCATGATTAGGGCGCCATCAGGCAGTATAGCGAAATCTTCTGACCCTTGCAAGGTGATGATGAGGTCTTGCGCGCGGGCTGCTTCGTCAGTGGGGCGTTTTTTTACGATTTTGGCGTTGCCCTGGCTATCTTTCACCACGTAAGCCAGCGTGCCATCGGGCATCATGCGGAAGCAGCGCCCCACATTGGTAGCGATAGGAGTGAGGCGGTCATAATCTACATCGGCTACGACTAGCTGATTGGGCGAATCCACGATAAATAGGATGACCTGCCGGCTGTTGAGCCATTGATAGTAGCCTATCTTAGTGTAGTATTTAAATACGGGCTTGCCGTTGCTCAGCCGGTCGAGCGGGAACTGCCATAGCCGCTGCAGGGTGTCGCGGCCATTGATTTCCATGCGTACGGCGGAGAAGTTGTAATAGTCAGGCATCCGAAAGGGGGAGTATTCGCCTTCGGGGGTGTCGGTAATACGCGTAAGCGTCTGGTTGTCAATATCCATAGCCAATAACTCCGGCTGGCTCTCGCTGGGTAGCTGGCTGCTGATGTACAGCTCCGAATTGCTGAAGAAAGCGGGATGGTTGTTGTACCCGTTGGGGTTGAATGCTGTGAGGTATCTCGGCTTGGTAAATGCAAAGGTGCTGTCGCTGGTTTGCCTGACCTCAAACAGGTATACTTGCGAGGGCTTGAGCTGGGCCTTGGCCGTTTGGGTGAAAGTTAAGAAGCAGCCCATCAGGAAAAGGTATCGCATGCTGAGTGTAGTTTGGGCGGTAAAGGTAGTAAAGAAATTGAAATGTGGTATGTCAGTCTCGAATAAGCTATTCTACAACCTTTACATCATCGTATGCCTGGCGACGTCGGCGGCGTGGGTTTTGCTTGGGTTTTCGGTGTATTCAGGTTGTGCTCAGCACAATACTTTTGCTATCGGTGGTTTGTAAGGTGCAATGCTGTGTATCAGGGTGTTTTTGCCGGTGCCATTCGGGCATGTCCTGGCCAGGTTGCAGATAGTCCATTACATGAGGAAAGCTTTTGCTGTGTCCACCCGTATAGGATAACTCGCTATGCTGCAAGTTGAGTTTCTTAGACAAAGCACCTGAGTCTCGTATGGCCAAATACCTGCTTACTTCCACTCGTAGCGCACTTGGAGTACATTGGCCAAAGCCCATAATTCGTGGCTTCTCCTGTTGTGTATGCTATCTAGCCCCCCAAAAAGCCGATAGCTGGAGAAGGCGCCTACCGAGAGCGACGCCCCCAAAGGTAACTCCAGCCCAGCAAAAGGAATGGCCAGGTATAAAGCGTCTTTGACAGGTTCTCTCGGGGGTGTTGCGCTTGACCAACGCTGTAAGGCTCTGCCAGCGCCCATTCGCAGGCCTGCTACTACTTCCAGCACTCCGATGGCTGGCCGGTGATAGGCCAAGCCCAGACCGCCATATTGTACTTGCACCGTGTAAGCCACACTGTTTTCTGAGCCTTGTAGCAGGGCGGTGGTTTGTGCCACAAATGCTCCGGCATACAGCCGCTTCCAGGCAAGGCCTGCTTCGGCGCCGTAAGCCCAGCCTGGCAATCCTTTTGTCTCGGCAAATTCGACGCTAATGCCTGCCCACCACTTGTCTGCACGTTGTGCTTGTGCCAGCGACAAACACCAGAGCCACAACAGCACAATGTAGAGTATTCTGCGCATGTGCTTCAAGGTGTGAAACGCCTTAAAGTTAGGCATTAGCTGGGATGCGCCAGTTGATTTTTATCAAAGTGAGCAGAATGGTGAACTTTTTTGCCAAAATATTCGATATTTGCATGTGGATGCAGTCTTTTACAGTGGATAGGCAATATTTTTTATCTTCAAAATCTCATCAAAACTGCCTTTTATGCAGAAGACGTTACTACTACTACTCACAATTGTCTTGCTGGCGGCTGGTAACACTTGCGTTTGGTCTCAATCTGCTGAATCCCCCGAGACTTACATCTCGCGCTTATCTAACGAATACGCAGAGGTAAGCAACCGCAACTTAGAGTACCTGCAATACAGCGTACACAGCGACGACATTGCGCTCATCGAGCAAAAACGAGTAGCACTCATTCAGCAAATCCAGAAATCGTACAGTAACTTGAAGGCTATACCACCTTATAAGGGCGACAGTAAACTGCGCGACGAAATGCTGGCGGTTTTCGAGGCTTTCATAGAGTCTTTCAACATAGAGTTCAAGGAGGTCAACATGCTCAAGCAAAACAGCAAGAACTCCTTCGAGGCCATGGAGCAATACCTCAACGCCAGCAATGCCGCAGAGAAAAAGCTGGATGTTGCCTCCAGCCGAGCCATTGCCGCACAGGTCGCTTTTGCCCGTAAGTACAACATCAAACTTACAGAAGACGAAGAAAAGGCCAACAGTGTCAGAATCCTCAACAACCTCAACAATTATCACCGTGCCATCTTCCTGCGCATTTTCAAGGTGGCTAAGAAAGAAGCTGAGTTTTCAGACGCACTCAATCGTCAGAGTATCCCTGACATGGAGCGCACCCGCCGTGATTTGGAGCGCATTTGCGAAGAAAATCTACTTTTTCTGGAGCGCATGCCTGACTTCCAGAGTGATACTACCTATCGCGACGCGGCCAAGAACTACATCCGCTTTTACCAGAGCATAGCCTCTGACGGATATAAAACCTTAATAGCTGTGCTTCGCAAAGGCGACAAGCGCACCAAGGAAGATGTAGATGCCTTCAACCACGTCATTCAGCAGTGCAGCGAAGAAGGCCCTGCGCTCAACGATAAGGTCAACGAAGCTGCCAACCAGTTGTTCAAAAAGCACGTACCCAAGCCCGTAGAAACGCGCCGTATCTGAGCATGGCGCACCAGGCGGTGCTACATTTGGTTGATGATTTCTGAAGCAAACTCGGAGCACTTCAGTAGGGTGGCGTCTTCCATCAGGCGGTGAAAGTCATAAGTTACCTTTTTACTGCCGATGGCGCCATCCATACCTTTGATGATGAGGTCGGCAGCTTCCGTCCAGCCCATGTAGCGCAGCATCATTTCGCCTGAAAGGATGACGGAGCCGGGGTTGACCTTGTCTTGTCCGGCATATTTGGGCGCGGTGCCGTGCGTAGCCTCAAAAATGGCATGTCCAGTGATGTAGTTGATATTGGCACCGGGGGCAATGCCAATGCCGCCCACTTGTGCAGCCAGTGCATCGGAGAGGTAGTCGCCGTTGAGGTTCATGGTGGCAATGACGTCAAAGTCCTTTGCGCGGGTGAGCACTTGCTGGAGGGTAATATCGGCTATGGCATCCTTGATGAGCAGTTTTTGTTTCCATTGGCCATTGCCGTGTGTGGGCAGTAGCTTCAGGGCGGTTTCTACTTCGGCTTGTATTTTTTGCTGTTGGGCAGGCGTCATCATATCATAGCCAGGCTCTACCATGCGGGCATTGTCTTCTATGGATAGGCTGGGGTTGGCTTCCAAGTTGCCCAGTATCCAGGATTCGCGCTCGGTGATGACCTCTTGGCGGAAGAATTGCGTAGCTACACGGTAGCCCCACTCGCGGAAGGCACCCTCTGTGAACTTCATGATATTGCCCTTGTGCACTAGGGTTACGCTTTTGCGCTTGTTTTGAAGGGCGTAAGCAATAGCCGAATGTACCAGGCGCTCGGTGCCCAGCCAGGAAATCGGTTTGAACCCTATGCCTACGGCTACGCCCATCTCACTTGGCGTTATGCCAATCTTTTCCAATTCGGCTTGCCATTGCTGCGCCTTTTCGGCAGTGCCAAAGCGAATTTTTCCAAAATCTTTGGGAAACTCCGTTGCCAGAAAGTCCAGCACTTTTTGTGCTTCGGGGCTTCCAGCAGCGTATTCTATGCCCGCGTAGATGTCTTCAGTATTCTCTCGGAAGATGACCATGTCCACATCTTCGGGGCGTTTTACCGGGGAGGGCACACCTTTAAACCAGCGCACTGGCCGCAGGCATACGTATAGGTCAAGGATTTGCCGCAGAGCTACGTTGAGGCTGCGAATACCGCCACCTACTGGTGTAGTGAGCGGGCCTTTGATGCCAATGAGATACTCCTGGAAGGCAGCCAGAGTTTCGTCGGGTAGCCAGTTGCCGGTTTGGTTGTAGGCCTTTTCGCCTGCCAATACTTCCTTCCAGTATATTTTGCGCTTGCCGCCATAAGCCCGCTCTACAGCAGCGTCAAATACGCGCACGGATGCCGCCCAGATGTCAGGGCCGGTGCCGTCGCCTTCGATAAAGGGAATGATGGGGTCATTAGGAACGGATAACTTTCCGTTCTGAATCGTTACTTTTGTTCCGTTCATTGCATTAGTATTTTATTGACAAAAGGTAAGTTGCCAAAAAGGTGCAAAAATTCTACCTGACGGCAGCGCAAAAGTATAGCCGGAATATGCCAAATCCAAACTTTGACCCAAAAAACGAGCGCTTACAAGCAGACGATGCTCAAGTAGAGAAAGCCTTGCGACCCAAGTTGCTGGAGGATTTTTCCGGGCAGCCTCGCATCGTGGAAAACTTGCGCGTATTTATAGCAGCAGCCAAACAACGTAGTGAGGCACTAGACCACGTGCTGCTCAATGGCCCTCCTGGGCTGGGCAAAACTACGCTCTCGCACATCATTGCGCGCGAGCTGGGTGCTGGGTTGAAGATGTCGTCCGGGCCAGTCATTGAAAAACCTGGCGATCTGGCAGGCCTGCTCACAGGGCTTGACCCCGGCGATGTACTCTTCATTGACGAAATACACCGGCTCAACACCGTAGTAGAAGAGTATTTGTACTCTGCAATGGAAGACTACCGCATTGATATCATGATAGACAGCGGCCCCAACGCGCGCAGTATTCAGATTTCGCTCAATCCTTTTACGCTCATTGGTGCTACTACGCGAGCTGGCTTGCTCACTGCTCCCATGCGCGCCCGCTTTGGTATCACCTGTCATCTAGACTATTACGATGCGCCCACGCTGCTGCGCATTATTCGCCGTTCGGCTAGCATTCTCGGTGTAGAAATCTCAGACGGCGGCGCCATGGAAATTGCCCGCAGGAGCCGAGGCACGCCGCGCATAGCCAACGCCTTACTGCGTCGCGTCCGCGATTTTGCTCAGATCAAAGGCAATGGTGTTGTGGACGAAGAAATCGCCCGATTTGGCCTGGCGGCGCTCAACGTGGACGAGGGTGGTCTCGATGAAATGGACAACCGCATCCTCGGTGCTATCATTCACAAGTTCAAAGGAGGCCCCGTGGGGCTGAGCACCATCGCCACTGCTGTGGGCGAAGAGCCTGGTACTATTGAAGAAGTGCACGAGCCATTTCTCATCATGGAGGGGTATATTCAGCGTACGCCGCGCGGCAGGGAAGCTACAGAAAAGGCCTATCGGCATTTAGGCGTGTTGCCTCCGGGTAAGGCTGGTACATTGTTCGAGATTGAAGGTGAGTTGTAAGCAATAGGCTACTTACTCTGGCTGGGGAGGGATGTGTCTGTGAGAGGCTTTTGAGTTGACTGGCGTGCCCATGCGCTATCTACCCTGTCTTTGATAACACGCCATACTTCTTTGTAGGACGTGCCAAAGCGTGCTCATCAGGAAAAATGATAATGGCTATCCGTTGGTTCATGTCTGTCTAATACTTCGGCTTGCCAAGTTTTGTGCACTGCATCTGTAAATCATGTACAAAACTTTGCGTTGCTTAATTGATCGTAAAAGTAGAAAAAATTCAGACATAACACCTGAGGAGCAGCCACTGAAAATATCTGGCTCTCCGTACGCGCTTGGTAAATTGCGGCTAAAAAATGCTTATTTGAGGGAGCTATTCCGTTTGCATACCTGGTCGGCGTTACACGGGCTATATATGCTGAAAAAAGTTAAAATGCCGCCGCATCATAAATTATTCGCAACGCTATGCGCTATTTTCGCGTAAATGCTGCGATATTTGTGCTACTTTTAATCCTATCTGAAAAACTGCTATGAGAAGACCCACGATTTTGTAAACGCATTCTGGGTAAACAAGCTCCCTGCCATGGGTGGCTCAACTATAATTCGCATTATCATAGGGAATCTCAAAAACGCACTCTCGTCCCATGAACGGAATACGTACTCTCGTACCGGTGGCGCTCTTGCTGTGCAGCGCCTATTCAAAAGGCCAGCAACTCTCCCTCTTCACGCAGTATCGTGAAAATGCCGTCATCATTAATCCGGCAGCCATGGAAAGCGACTTTCTCGCTTTCGGCAGCAACCTCACTTTCGGCGCCTCTTACAGGGTGCAGTGGTCGGGTTTCCGGTCGGCACCGCGCACCCAAACCCTGCGCGCTTCGTTCATCAGCAAGCGATTTGCCGGGGTAACGCCCCTGTTAGGCGGTCACATTATCAACGATCAAACCGGGCCTACCGGGTTCGCTGGGGTGTATGGCCGCATCGGAGGGGTAGTTACTAATGACCCCGAGTACGGAGGCTTTGCCATAGCTATCACGGGTGGCGCTGTGCAGTACCGCGTCAAGGCCTCGGAGTTGTTCCTGCGAGACGATGGGGACGTACTCGGCTCTACCAATCAAACCCGTATTTTCCCGGATGTAGGCATTGGCATGTACTATTACCAAATGGTGGGCGACGGCAACTTCTTCTACGCGGGAGCTTCTATGCCGCAGGCGCTAGGGCTTAATCTGACTTTCAAGAATGAAAATGGCCAGTTCTACACCAAGCGGGTACAACACATCTACGGCACATTAGGCTTCTATAAGTTTACCAACGGCGGCGATGGATTCATCGAACCATCGGTGCTGTTCAAATATGCTCCTAATGCTCCACTGAATGTGGATGTCAACTTGCGCTATCAGATCCCCAGTAGTTTATGGATTGGTGCTGGCATGTCTTCCGCCAAGGCCATCCACCTAGAAACTGGTCTTTTACTGGGCGAAGCGTTAGGCGCTGATAATGTGTTTCGCATAGGATATGGCTTTGACTACCCGTTCAGTTCCATCGGGCCTAGCACGGGCGCTACCCACGAGATCAATCTCACCATATCGCTTGATCGCTAGAGGAAAATACTTGCTCCGAATGTATGACAACTGTTTTCCCATGAATTTTAAAACTAATTCGCTCAAATTCAATCACAGCATGAAAGATATTATTTTCGGATTGCTCTTCTGTCTGGCTTTTTCTACAGGTCTGATGGCGCAGCCGGGGTTTTACTTTAGCAATGAAGCCGCTTGCCAGGGCGAAACCTTCTGTGTGGACGTCACCGTGGACAATTTCTCCAACATCACTGGTACCACCTACCAGATACGCTGGGATGCTGCCATTATTCAGTATCAAAGCATACAAAACCCCACCTTGCCGGGCTTCAACATTGCTACTCATGTGGATGCCAGCGCCGCGGCCAGCGGTATACTCAGCATCAGTTGGAGCGTAGCGCCTTGTGGTGTGCCAGGCACAATGGGTGTTACCTTGGTCGATTGCTTTGGTCAGTGTCGGCCTACTATCATGCAGATATGCTTCCGAATGCTTTCTAGTACATATGGCGCCAGCACTACGGTGGGCATAGGCCCTAATCCTTACATCACCAAAGACAACAGCGCTTGCCAGAACGTAGGGCTCATCAATAATCCCGGCATCGTTAGCAACTGCGTAAGACCGGTAGAACTCATCGCCTCGCGCCGGCAGGGTAACCCTGGCGACCTAGTGTGTGTGGACTTCCGCGTCACTGGGTTTGATGATTTGAACAGTATGCAGTTCACCGTCAATTACGATTCTTCAGTGTTGACATTCGAGAATGTGGTTATTCCTGGTGCCTTGCCTAATTTCTCACAAGCCAACTTTGGTACGCCGCCCAGTTTACCGGCGGGTACCATCACTGTGTCGTGGTCTTACACCCCGCCGGATAATTCAGGCATTACCCTGTTAGACAGTACCATGATTTTCCAGGTGTGCTTCCGAATATCTGGGCAGTGCGAGGCGGCTTCACTTATTACATTTGGCGACAGCCCTACACCTATAGAATTTGGCAACACTATTGTACAGAATTTCAACATCATGGTGTTGCCGCGTAATGGTCGGGTACAGGTCTCCAATTGCAATCCCACTGGCATGCCTATGCGGGTAGTGTGCGGCCCACCACGCAACCTTGGTGAAACCTTCTGCGTGGACATCACGGCCAACAACTTTTTTAATGTAGCGGCTTTCAATTATCTGGTAGAATGGAACCCTGCTATCTTGGAGTTTCAGAGCATAGCCAACATTACTACTAATGGTATTTCCAACTTTACGCCGGCCAATTTTTCTACGGCCAACGTCCAGGGTGGTATCTTGAGGGTAAACTGGGTGCGCACCGCCAATAACAACGCCTTCATCCCTAATGGCGAGGTGCACTATCGCATTTGCTTCAAAGTAATAGGCGTGGGAGGCAACAGCCCTATATCCATTGGCGGTCCATTGCCTTTTATGCAGCTCAACAACCTCAACGCC
This sequence comes from uncultured Saprospiraceae bacterium, assembly GCA_938015595.1. Taxonomy (GTDB): domain Bacteria; phylum Bacteroidota; class Bacteroidia; order Chitinophagales; family Saprospiraceae; genus UBA2329. Next base: position 49,357 of record CALLPI010000005.1, read on the forward strand.
CCCAATATCGGTATCAACTCCACTAATTGTGAGGTGATCATCAACCAGCCTACTGGCGTAACGCTTCAAGTGGCTAGTGCCGATGCCAACTACAACCAACAGGTATGCGTCAATATTTCGGCTAATAATTTCAGAGACATCACCCGCTTCCGCTTCTCTGTAAACTGGGACCCACTGCACTTGCAATTTGTGTCTATCCAGAACTTGACCCTGCCAGGAGTCAATCCTTTGGTCAATTTCAACCAGTTGGGCGTGGCTTCTGGTACGCTTTCCTTCGACTGGAGCACCATGACGCCAGTAACCCGACCAGATGGAACTGACCTGTTCCGATTATGCTTCCTGGTGGTAGGCCAACCTGGCGATTGCGACTTGGTATCTATCACCGACGTGCCACTGGCTCGGGAGGCAGTCACTTCCTTCTCCAATGGCAACAACATCGGCATTAGCGTACAAAATGGTACGGTATGCTCGCTTTTCCCAGAGGGCTTTTTCATGAATGTGGGCACGGTCAACGGCTTTTGGCGCGATACCATTTGCGTGCCGTTCACAGTGGCCAGTTTCGACAATATCACGGATGCGCGTTTCGATGTGAGTTTCAATCCGAACAACCTTAGCTACGTGGGCGTGCGCAACCTGGCTAACTTGCCCGGCCTAAGCACAAGTACTTTCGATGCGACCCAGGCCGACATAGGGCTTATTCGCTTCAACTGGAACAGCCTCCAGCCCAGGATGCTGCCCGATAGCACTGTGCTTTTTGAAATGTGTTTTGCTGCCATTGGCGAGGCCAGAGGAACTTGTCATCGGGTGGAAGTTATACGCGACCCCGCTCCGGTGGTACTCACTTCGGCTGGTGTTGGGAGCCTGGTATTCCGAAACGGTCGGGTTTGCGTAGGCGACAAACTCATACTGGAATCCGTGACGATCACTCCGGTGAGCTGTCCAGGTGCTAACGACGGGCGCATAGAGCTTACAGTAGTCGGCGGTCGTCCGCCATATGGAAATACCTGGGAATCAGATCCGTTGCAGTTTTTCCCCCTGGTGGGCCGAAACCTGCCGGTAGGCCCGATTGTGGTGACTACCCGCGACAACAGTTCTCCTGCCGTCATTCGGGTGGATACTTTCTTTGTACCTTTGGCCACTAACGTACCTACGGTAAACGCCGGCCCTGACCGCCCGTTTCCTTGTGATGGTTCGCCGATTCTTGCCTTGCAGACGCAGGTCAGCCAGGGGCCGGATTTTGCCTACAAATGGACTACTCTAGGAGGGGAACTGGCCTTGCCAGACACCAATGCTACCGGCCTTGCCCGTCGTCAGGGTATTTATATTCTGGCGGTGACTAACCGCGTTACCGGCTGTACCGTTACTGATACAGTGTTGGTGACCAACCCTGTGCTGCCTATTGCTGATGGCGGCCCTGATCAGCTTACTACCTGTCTTTCAGATACTGTGATGCTCAATGGCAGCCTAAGCAGCATGGGAGATACAGTAACTTATAGTTGGACGGCTTTCAACGGCGGAACTATTCTGGCAGGCGAGCAGAATCAGGCTTCGCCTCGCGTCAGAGGCACAGGCACGTATGCGCTGGAGGTCCGATTTACTACCTCTGGTTGTATTGCACGGGATACGGTATTGGTCAACGACGGTGCTATACTCCCTACGGCTTTTGGTGGCGCAGATGCCGAGATTGGTTGCAGTGCTTCTGTCACTCTGGATGGCTCTGCTTCGTTTGGCGCCAATCCGCTCAGCCTCAGTTGGCAAAATCAGTCGGGTACTACATTGTCTAATACCGCTACTTACGAGGCTTCCAGTCCAGGTACCTTTATTTTGGTGGCCCGGGATACAGTGAATGGTTGTATCGCTCGGGATACCGTAGTGGTGACGCCTACGACCAATGTGCCTACAGTAAACGCCGGTGCCGACCTGACGCTCACTTGTGACATGCCCGAAGTGACCTTTGCCGCCAGCGTCACTAATTCTACTTCTTTTTCTGTACAATGGACGCCTGTTGATTCAGGCGGCGCGTTGGTCAGCAGTACCGTAACTCAACTCAATGCCCGTGCTTCGGCGCCAGGCACCTATCGAGTGGAAATACGTGATCTCTTCACCCAATGTATAGCTACTGATACCGTGGTGGTCAACGATGGCACTCAGTTGCCAGACGTAGCGCTGACTGTCTCCAATGCCCTCACCTGTGATTCTACCCAAGTGCGCGTGAGTGCTACTACGCCTGCTGGCAACGACTTCACTACTCGCTGGACTTTCAACGGGCAGAACATAGGTACGCAGGTCAATGCTATCGACGTCGCGGAGCCTGGTTTTTACGCCATTGAAGTAACAAATACCACTACCGGCTGCGTGCGCCTTGACTCCGTAGAAGTGCGCCGTGACCTCAGTGCGCCAAGTGTAGGCATTGTACCGCCGGCTACCTGGACTTGCCAATTTGATACAATTCAGCTCACTTCTAACATCATTACCGGCAATGTGCCAGGTATAAGATTTGAGTGGACGGGCGCCAATAATGATACCACCGCCATTATCGGACGTACAGCGCAGAACCCCGCTGTGATCCGCCCTGGTAGCTATACGTTGCGTGCGTTTAGTCCTGTTACTGGGTGTTTTGGTGAGGCCACCGTCACGGTGCAAGCCGACTCCATACGCCCCACTGCCCAGGCTGGCGATGATCGCACTATCGGCTGTAGCGGCGAAACAGTCCAACTGCGTGGCATAGCTAATACTGCGGGTGTCAACCCACTAGGCTTCTCCTGGATTGGTCCGGATGGAACAGTCATTACCACGCAAGACACCATTACGGTCTCCATTTTTGGCGCATATGTATTCGTGGTGCGAGACGAAGTGAATGGTTGCTTTGCTACGGATACGGTGCTGATCAACTCCAGTGCTGACGTACCCACAGTGACCATAGCCCCGGATACGTTGCGCCTGACGTGTAACAACACCTCTGTGACCATACCTGGCCAAATCAGCTTCAACAGTAGTTTCACTTTTGAATGGATTTCCCTGGCGTTTGGAGCATTGGAGCCAGGTACAGAGACTAGCCAGACACCGCGTACTTCCACCGGCGGGATTTACATCTTGCGGGCCACCAACCCGGCTAATATGTGCTTTGCTTCAGATACTGTAGTAGTTATTGCTGACCAGCAGCTACCCGTTGCTGACGCCGGAGGCTCTTACACGCTCACGTGCAGGGAGCCATCTATTCAATTGAGTTCGCAGGGGTCGTCTTCTGGTGCCGGCATTCGCTACGACTGGTATTTGAACGACCTTAACAACCTGGTGGCTGCCAACAATGCTACTCCCACTATTCAGCAGCCTGGCAATTATCTCCTACAGGTTACCAATCTCAATAATGGCTGTACTCGCATAGACACGGCATTTGTAGCACAGGATGGTACGCCGCCTCAAATATCTGTGCTCACGCAGTCGCTTGAGTTGTTCTTAACTTGTGCTATCACGCAGGTAAGCGCTAGGGTAGCCTACACGCCTGAAAATCCAAACTTTGATATTGAGTGGTCGTTCAGTCAAGGAGGGAACATTGTATTGCTCTCTGCTGACAGCCTTACCATTACAGTCAATAGGCCAGGAATATACACCATTCGAGTGACCAACCCAGACAACGGGTGCGTAGGGAGTAACGAAGTGGTGGTAGAAGCAGATACACTGCGCCCCACCATTGTCATTGAACCGTCTCCTGGTAGGCAGATTACTTGTGCCACCTCACTGATTAGCTTAAATGCCTCCAGTTCCTCTTCGGGGCCTGATTTTACCTCCCAGTGGAATGTACTGGAAGGAGGGCCTTTGACTACCTTGGCTCCATTGCAAGTCACTACCTCTACTTCTGGTGTATATGAGTTGGTAGTTGTAGATACTACTAATGGTTGCATAAGCAGAGATACCATCAAAATCACAGAGAACTTTGATACGCCAGTGGTCACGATTGCTGTTCCGGAGGCAATCACCTGCAACACTTCATCTGTGGTGCTCGATGCTAATGGCTCTTCGTCAGGGGCAAATTTCAGCATCAGCTGGATGGGTATTGAAGGAGGCACAGTGTCGCCTACAGGGAATCCCTTGCAGGTCACAGTCAACAGCGGCGGTCTGTTTGAGTTGACCATACGTGATAACACAAATGGTTGCGAGGGGCGCGACACCGTATTCGTAAGGCAAGATAACATGCCCCCGGTGGCCAATGCCGGCTCCGATGTAGAGATCAGTTGTGGAGGTGTTACCACAACGCTGGACGGCTCCGGCTCTGACGCTGGCAACAACATCAGCTACCAGTGGAGCGCCATTAGCGGCGGCGGCCCCATTACAGGTGCAACAATGGCCTCGGCATCAGTCAACGTTGCCGGTACTTATCAGCTGCTGGTAACCAACACCAGCAATGGCTGCTCGGCAACAGATACTGTAGTGGTGCGCATCGCCAATAACTTGCCGGAGGCCATGGCCGGCGAAGATACTCAGGTATGCGGAGGAAGCGTCAATCTTCGCGCTATACTGCCCCCCACTACTACTGGTCGGTGGACTAGCCTGGGACAAGCCGTGGTGAGCGACCCTGGTAATCCCGAATCTGCCGTAACCAACGCTCAGATCGGCGATAATCGCTTTGTGTGGACGCTCTCTACCACTGATTGTCCTAATTACAGCAGCGATACCGTCAATATTCTTGTACAGCGTGCTCCTGACGCCAACAATGACCAGGCTACATTGCCAGCGGGTATGCTGAGCGCTTCTATCAATGTAACGGCCAATGACCAGTTGTTTGGCGCCTCGGCCTTTACTGTGGCGGTGGTATCGCCGCCTTCGCTAGGGCGCGTGGGTAATACTAGCGGCGGAGTACTGGACTACAGCGTTGCGCCAGGGGTATTTGGGCAAGACCAGCTACGCTACCAAATCTGCAATGCAGATTGCCCCACGCTCTGCGATACTGCCATAGTACAAATCCAAATTGAACGCGGTAACGTGGTGATTAACCTGCCTAATGCCATCACGCCCAATGGCGATGGCCTCAATGACCAGCTTGTGTTTGAACAGTTGTTGGATGGCGGGCAGCAATACCCCAATAATGAACTCATCATCTTCAATCGCTGGAACGACATCGTATTCCGCGCGCGTCCTTACCTCAACGACTGGCGCGGTACGAACCAGTCTGGTCAGGAGTTACCCCAGGGCACATATTACTACATCCTGCGGCTTAATATTGCTGAGGGAGAAATCATCCGGGGCGATGTTACTATTGTGCGCTGATAGCGCCTGTTTTCACCAATAGCTTGATACTTGAGAGGCTGCAGAACAGTGTTTTGTGGCCTCTCACGTTGTATTCTACAGCTTTTTTACTAGGTCGAGCAGCATGGTACTCGGGCGTCAGTAGAGTTTTTTGTCTTCTTTTTGTATCCACTTTTCAAAAGCCCCCCAAGCTTCATCCGACAGCATTTGTTCCATGGGTATTGAGCGCTCCTGTGCTGGCAAGGAAATTTGCTGATAAATAAAAGTATCGTCGAAACCTGCTTTTGCCGCGTCGGCATGTCGGGCGGCATATACTACTCTGGCTGGTCTAGCCCAATAAATGGCACCCAGACACATGGGGCAGGGTTCGCAAGAGGTGTATAGTGTGCAGTTGGTCAATTGGTAGGTGCCTAGGCGCGCACATGCATCTCGTATGGCCAATATTTCTGCATGGGCGGTGGGGTCGTTGGTAGAGGTAACGCGATTGAAGGCACGGCCTACAATTTGCCCGTCTTTAACGACTATCGCGCCGAAGGGGCCGCCGGCTTGTTGCGCTGGGCCTTCGTAAGACAAGCGAATGGCTTCGCGCATAAAGAGGATGTCTTTGTTCATGTCTGGTATTCAGTGTATGAAGCTAATTTTTTTTAAACCCAACGACTTGCCAGCAGGTCTGATGGCAAACAAGTTTTCAAAGCCTGCACGGCAGTCTCTACTTCCTCAGCAGTATTGAAATGGGAAAAGGAAAAACGCACTGCTTTCCAGCCAGGAAGGCCGCCGATGGCATCTATCACGTGCGAGCCGGCATCTGCTCCGCTGGTACAGGCGCTGCCACCAGACACGCTGATGCCAGCTATGTCGAGGTTGAGCAGCAGCATATCGGTCTTGGGAGAAGGAGGAAACCCCACGTTCAGTATTTTGTAGTGTCCATACTCGGGAGAGCCATACAGGACTGCCATGGGGAAGGCGTCTTGTATTCGGGTCAGCAGCAGCTGGCGCAGTTGCTCAATGTGGGTGCGGCGTTGCACCATGTGTTCGTATGCCAATTCCAGAGCTTTGGCCAGGCCGATGATGCCCGGAGTATTTTCTGTACCGCCGCGCATGTTGCGCTCCTGGCCGCCACCGTCTATGAATGGCCGCAACATGGCTTCGTTGCGAATGAAGACAAAACCTGTGCCTTTGGGGCCGAAAAATTTGTGCGCCGAACCAGTGATGAAATCAATGGGTAAGGTCGAGAGGTCTATGAGGTAGTATCCTATGGTCTGCACCGTGTCGGAATGAAAGTAGGCATCGTATTGGCGGCATAGGGTGCCTACCACGTGTAAGTCCAGCAGATTGCCGATTTCATTGTTGGCGTGCATGAGCGAAACCAAGGTTATGGCAGTGCTCCCTTGGAGGAGGGCTTCCAAGTGCTCAAGGTTTACACGCCCCTGGCTGTCCAATTGTACCCATTCCACCTGCACGTTGGTGTGTTTTTCCAGGGCTTCTACAGAATGCAGAACGCAGTGATGCTCTATTCGAGAAGAGATAATGCGCTTGACTCCTAGATCGCGCACAGCATTTTTGATGACCATGTTGCTGGACTCTGTGCCGCCGGAAGTAAAGAAAATCTCGCCAATGGAGGCGCCCAGTAGCTGTGCTACGGTTTTTCGGGCTTGTTCAACGGCGTTGCGCGCCTTGCGTCCTTCTGCATGGATGGAAGAAGGGTTGCCATAAAGCTCCTGCATAGCCATGGTCACTGCTTCAGCGACGGCTGGATCAAGTGGCGTAGTGGAGGCGTTGTCGAAGAATATACGTGGCATTTTAAGACTTTGATACTGTGTGACTTGGAGATGAGGAGACTTGGAGACGGGGTGACTGTGTGACTTTGAGATTGGGAGGCTGGTAGATGGGTTTAGGGGTTTGGGTGGACGACTTTGCCAAAGAGGTCAAATTCTTCTGCGTCATGGATGAGCACCTGGGCAAAATCGCCGATGCGGACGTAGTTTTCCTGAGCGTTCACCAGTACTTCATTGTCTACTTCAGGAGAGTCGTGCTCTGTACGACCTACGAAATAGTTACCCTCTTTGCGGTCAAAGAGCACTTTAAAAGTATGACCGATTTTTTCCTGGTTTTTCTCCCAGGATATTTGTTCCTGGATGGCCATGAGTTCGGCAGCGCGCTCAGCTTTGAGTTCGGAGGGCACGTCGTCTTCATAACCATAAGCAGAGGTTTGCTCTTCGTGCGAATATTGAAAAACGCCCAATCGCTCGAATCGTACTTGCTGTACGAAATCGCAGAGATTGCGGAAAGCAGCATTGGTTTCTCCTGGGAAGCCTACCAGCATGGTGGTGCGTAGGGCTAGGTCAGGCACTTTGGCGCGTGCAGTTTCGATGAGTTGCCAGGTTTCTTGCAGTGTGATCTGGCGTTTCATGCGATACAGAATTTCATCATCAGTATGCTGGAGGGGCATGTCCAGATAGTTGCAAATTTCAGGGCGTTCGGCCATAACATCAAGCACTTCTAGAGGGAACTTGCTAGGATAGGCGTAGTGTAGGCGTATCCATTCAATGCCCTCTACATCGGCCAGCGCGTGCAGTAGGCGGGGTAGTTCGCGTTTTTTGTACAAGTCTAGCCCGTAGTATGTGAGCTCTTGCGCGATGAGCATGAGCTCTTTCACGCCGCGGCGTGCCAGATGCTTGGCTTCTTGGACTACATCTTCTATCGGGCGGGAGATGTGGCCACCGCGCATGAGAGGAATAGCGCAGAAGGAGCAGGTGCGATTGCAGCCTTCTGATATTTTCAGGTAGGCATAGTGAGGCGGTGTAGTGATGAGGCGCTCGCCAATGAGTTCGTGCTTGTAGTCGGCTTTGAGGCGGGCCAGCAATCCGGGCAGTTCCAACGTTCCAAACCATGCATCTACTTCAGGAATTTCTAGTTCCAGATCAGTTTTATAGCGCTGCGATAGGCAGCCGGTTACGTAGAGTTTGTTAATGCGCCCTTTTGTTTTGGCATGGGCAAACTGCAAAATGGTATCTATGGATTCCTGCTTGGCCACATCAATGAAGCCGCAAGTGTTGACAATGACAATACCTGCATCCTCGTCGTTACTATCGTGTACTACGTCGTAGGCATTGGCTCTGAGCTGGGTGATGATGTTTTCGGAGTCCACCAGGTTTTTGGAGCAGCCCAGGGTAACGACGTTGACCTTGTTGGGTTGGAACGTTTTGGTTTTCATGTATGAAGTTGTGCAATTGAATGCAAAGTTACGCAACCTGTTGATGATGGTGGCGAAAGCTTGGGCTGCGTTTTGGGTGCAAAAGAGACGGACTTAGCGATTACGGCGCGCCTTGTTGTTTTTGTAGTCCATAAAAATAAAGTCGCCCAGACCTTGCAAGCTGCTGTAAAAAGCCTTGCCATTGTTGGCGCGGGTGAACTGATCCACGAAACGCACAAGCAGTGGGTCGCGGGCTATCATAAAGGTGGTGATGGGGATTTGTAGTTTGCGGCAGCGCATGGCCAGGCTCAGGGTTCTGTTAAGGATTTGGCGGTCTAGCCCCATGCTGTTGCGATAGTAGCGCTTACCTTTTTTGATGCATGTAGGCTTGCCATCGGTAATCATGAAGATTTGTTTATTGGGGTTTTTACGCCGCTTGAGAATATCCATGGCCAACTCCAGTCCTGCCACTGTATTGGTGTGATAGGGGCCGACCTGGAGGTAGGGTAAGTCTTTGATTTCGATTTGCCAGGCGTCGTCGCCGAATACGATGATGTCGAGTGTATCTTTGGGATAGCGTGTGGTGATGAGTTCTGAAAGTGCCATAGCCACTTTTTTGGCAGGCGTGATGCGGTCTTCTCCATAGAGGATCATGGAGTGCGAGATGTCAATCATCAGCACGGTGCTCATCTGTGCCTGGTAGAAGGTTTCTTTTATTTCCAGGTCTTCCATGCTGAGCTTGAATTCGTCAATGCCATGATTGATCTGGGCGTTGCGCAGCGATTCGGACACGGCCAGGTGCTCTAGAGGGTCGCCGAATTCGAAGGGGCGCAACTCAGAGGTGTGTTCGTCGCCGCGGCCGTACTGGCGGGTGTTGTGGTTGCCAGATTTCGACTTTTTGAGTTGCCCAAAGATGTCTTCCAGTGCTTTTCGGCGCAGGGCCAGTTCGAGTTTGGCTGAAGGCACAAAGTCTGGCGCACCTTGCCCATTGTCTTGGGGTTGTTGTATGTAGCCTTTGTCAATGAGATCCTGGATGAAGTCTGCCATGCCATAGTCTTCATCCGTCAGTTGGTACTCGCGGTCTAGCTCAGTGAGCCATGCCAGGGCTTCTGCTACATCGCCGGATGTGTGTACCAGAATTTCCTGAAACAGCTTGAAGAGCTTATCGAAGGTAGTGCCTTCGCGGTCGGGGGTGTATGCTGAGAATCTCCATCCAATCATAACGATGAATAAAGGTTTGAGTGGAGCATAAGGTTTATGGTGGAGCCAGTTTTTTGTGTTGTAGCTTCTGTTATTGTTGTGCAAGGCATTGCTTAAGGGCTTCGCGCCAGTGTGCGATTTCCTGCCCGAAGATTTGTTTCCATTTGCTTTTATCTAGTACACTGTATGGTGGTCTTTGGGCAGGGGTGGGGTAGGCTGAGGTCAGGATGGGTTGTACTTTGCAGTTTATGCCAGCCAGCTCAAAAATGGCCAGTGCAAAATCGTACCAAGATGCTACCCCTTCATTGCTGTAATGAAAGATGCCGTTCAAGGTGTTTGGCGGAACCTGCCCCGCCTGCTCTGCCTGGATGGCCCTCAGCACGGCCATAGCCAAATGTCGAGCGTAGGTAGGTGAGCCAACTTGGTCGTACACCACATTGAGCGATGCGCGCTCCCGCCCTAGGCGTAGCATGGTGTTTACGAAGTTGTGCCCCCATTGAGCATACACCCAGGAGGTGCGGATGATGGTTGAGCCTGTTGGATAGATACCCATGATGGCGTCTTCGCCCAAGCGTTTGCTAAGGGCATATACGCCACGAGTGCATGTGGGGTCATCTTCCCGAAAGGGGCGATTTTGAGCTGTATGAAATACATAATCAGTAGAAAAATGTACCAGTCGGGCATTGGTGCTTCGGCAAGCTTCGGCCAGGAGTTTGGGTGCTAGTGTATTAACTTGGTAGCACTGCTTTGGTTCCGTTTCGGCTTTGTCCACTGCAGTATATGCAGCGCAGTTGATGTACCAGCATGCCGGATACTGCTCGAAAAAGCGCTGTACAGCTGCCTCATCAGAAACATCTAGCGCGGCGGAGTCTGCCCAGACAAAGTGCCAGTCGGGGAAAAGCGAAGACAGGTGCCGAAATTCTCTGCCCAGTTGCCCGCCTGCACCAGTGACTACGATGTCAATTTTCTTCATACGGCAAGCCCCAGTACATGGAAAAAAATATTGGTACAGCCGAGTTGATGTACCAAGAGGGTGCATTGCTGAGGATGGCAATGCCGATGTCTTCGGAGGGGATGAAGGCGATTTCTGAGCGGAAGCCGTTTACATAGCCTCCGTGAAATACTACGTGCCGCCCATGGCTGATCACACCTCGCCAGCCCAGGCCATACCAAGACTCAGTGGCTTCGGGGAAGGCGCGGTGGTTGTTTTCGGTCATAGGCACATCTATTTGCTTTTGGTATAGAGTTTTCAGTTCGTCTTTGGTTATGACTTTAGGATAGTGCCCCAACAAGAGCAGTAGCCACTGCCCCATATCGGATATGCTGGCATTGACGCCGGCAGCCGGCATGACTTCATAATAGTTGGGCGATACAGGGATGGGGCGGTAGCGCTCTTTCTCCAAGCGATGCGGACGAGCTATATTTGTGGTGTCTAGCATAAAATTGGCGTAGCCTGCACTGGCATTTGTCATTTGGAGCGGCAAAAATATGCGGCTGTACAACAACTGTTCAAACCGCCTGCCAGTTGCGCATTCGACTACTTCGCCAATGAGGCTGTAAGCCACATTTTGATAGTTATACCAGGTGCCTGGTTTGTGCGTGGGTTTTACTTCAGCTAGTCGTTGGCGGGCACTCAGGTAGGAATGTCCGGCCTCAATGAGGTTGGAAAACGCTTGACGTGGCAATCCAGTGGTATGGCTGAGCACATGTCGTATGGTAAGTAAATCGGAATACTGGTTTTTGTAAAGCCTGAGGTCTGGTACATATTTGCGCACAGGGTCGTTCCAGTCTATTTGGCCATCCTTCACTATTATGCTAGCTAACACCGCAGCAAAGCCTTTAGACAGGGAGGCTAGGCGAAATACCGTATGCGGATTGATTAGTTCTTGGGTATCTACTGATTTCACTCCGTAGCATTGGGTGAAGATAACCTGGCCGTCCTTGACAACTACCACTGCTACGCCCGGAAGTTGCTCCCGCTCTATACTTTCGCGGGTGTAGGCGTCAAATTGATTGAGTAAAGCTTGGGTCTGTGCATCCAGCACCGGCACCGCATCATTACTTGGCAGGGTACTATGTGACTTGCGCAGTGAGAACACATGCACGTTGGTGAACATGATGACAACGACTATCAGGAGAAAAGCAAGGGCAACTTTTTTCATAAATTTTGGCAAAGCGCTTGTGCAGAAACCAAACTTTACAAAAGTAACAATTTTTATAGATGTTTGCTGTTCCTATGCCTTTAACATCTAATTTGCCTGTATTTATGCACCGTGCGCACCAAGTTTGCCGAATAGGACTTAACACTAATTAACAAAGAAAACCCGATCCGATTACAACTTTTCAGCCGTCCAGTTATTTCTACGTCAGTTTTTTCTGACAATACAATCATCACACCATGTCACGTATTTTTTTAATCATTGCCCTATTGCTGGCCTCCATTTCGCTGTTTGCTCAACCCGGCCCGCCTGTTGCACGGTCTTCTCAGGTACCCTCTGCCCCTACCATAGTAGGGAAAATACAGGGTATTGTTATGGATTCTATCACCAAAGAGATTGTGGAGTTTGCTGCTGTAGCACTCACAGATTTGCGTCAGGAAAAGCAAATAGACGGAACCATCACCGATGAAAAAGGCGCTTTTCGCTTTTCTGAAGTAAAGCCTGGCAAATATCAGGTGAGCATTTCCTTCATTGGTTATCAACCCAAGACGCTCGGCCCCATTGAAGTTTCGCTTCAAAAGCCGGATGTTTTACTGGGCAAAATCTTCTTGTTGCCTCAAGGGCTGATGCTCGACGAAGTGACCGTCACTGCAGAGGCTGCCGTGGTGGAAAACCGAATTGACAAAATCGTCTATAATGCTGAAAAAGACGTAGCTACCGCCGGCGCCGACGCTGCCGAAGTGCTGCGCCGCGTACCCCTGCTCTCTGTGGATATGGAAGGCAATGTGTCTTTGCGGGGCTCCGAAAATATCATGATTCTCATCAATGGACGCCCCTCAACCATGTTTGCTACCAGCGTGGCCGATGCTTTGCGTACCATTCCCGCTGATCAGATCAAGAGCGTGGAGGTCATCACCGCACCAGGCGCTCGTTACGACGGCGAAGGCTCGGGCGGCATTATTAACATCATTACTAAGCGCAAGGCTGCTCAGGGAGTGACCGGCTCCGTTAGTGCGTCGATAGGCAACCGCATGAACCGCAGTAATTTCAACCTCAACATGGCTCAGGGGCGCTTTGGCCTCAATACCAACATCAATGGCTGGGCTTCGTGGAAGCGCCCTGGGTTCACCAACTTCTACCGGGAAGATTTCACAGCTGGTGGTCAAGCCCGCCTTTTCCGCCAAGATGGCGATGCCACCACCCAAACCTACGGCCCAGGTGGCTCCATCAGTGCTTTCTATGACATCAATGCCTACAATGCTCTGTCGTCTTCGTTGTCTTTTCGTAGCTATGGCGATACGCGCTACGAGTTGGTCAACTCCCTCTTTCAAGATCCTGTAGCTGGCCTCAACCAGGCCTACACCCGTCGCAGCAACTCCTCGTCGTTGCGCGGCGGCTTTGATTGGACTACCGACTATCGCCGTACTTTCAAAAAGCCTGAACAGGAATTTATAATTGCCGTTCAGTTTAGCGGTAACCAAAGTTCTAACAAAAACTCCTTAGAGCAAATTAGCCCCGAGGATATACTGCGACGCAACGAGCGCAACCGCAACTCCGGCTTCAACTTAGAAACCACCCTTCAAGCTGATTATATCCACCCCATTAGTTCGGCCGTTAAGTTAGAGACTGGTTTAAAGGGGATCCTACGTAAAATAGACAGCGATTTTGGTAGTGAATACTGGGACTTTGACTTGCTGCAATATATCGTCAATCCTCTGCGCACTGATGTATTTTACTATGACCAGGACGTCATTTCCGGCTATGTATCCGCCACGGCTAAGCTCGGCAAGCATTATGGTATCAATGCTGGTGCGCGTTATGAATATACCTTCATAGGCGGGGATTTTAAGAACCAGCAAAGGAGTTTTACCAACAACTACGCTAATTTTCTGCCCAGCCTTACCATCAGCCGAAATTTCAAGAACTTCCGCTCACTCAAGCTTAGCTATACCCAGCGTATCCAGCGGCCAGGCCTGCGCTTTGTCAACCCATTTGTCAACTTTAACGATCCGCGCAATATTTCCTACGGCAATCCTGAATTGCTGCCGGAGCTGACTAATCAGGTGGAACTAAGCTATAACACCAACATCAAAGGTGTGAGTACCAACATGGCTGTATTCTATCGCCATACTGGCGATGTTATCGAGAGCCTTCTGCGCATTGACGAGGAGGGCGTATCCGTAACTACATATGAGAATATCGGCGTGAATCAATCCGTTGGTTTCAATCTTTTTGCTTCTCTTTCGGTCAAAAAATTCCTGACCCTGCGTGGTAATCTCAACGTGAATACCTACGACAGCCGCAGCATGCTTCCTGGGTTGGACTTGCGCAGGCAGGCCGTCGTATGGGGCGGCAACATTAGTTCCACATTCAATTTTCCTAAGAATTACCGCCTGGAAATTTCTGGCTTTTACCGTGCTCCGCGCCAAACGCTTCAGGGGTTCAATCCCTCTTTTTATATGATGAACGTTGGCTTTCAAAAGGAGTTCAACAAACGGGCCACGCTGGGCATAGTGGTTGTGCAGCCCTTTTCTGAATATATCCGTTTCCCGTCGAGGCTGGAGGGAGACAACTTCTTTCAGCGCAGTGAATTGCGCATACCTTTCCGCTCGTTTGGTCTCAATTTTGGCTATCGTTTCGGCAAAATGGACTTCAACAAGGGGCCGCGCCAGCGTAGAAGCAGCATCCGCAACAATGACCAGAAAGATGATGGTGACGACAACGGCGGTATGCGATAGCGTACGATAATCAGCCACCTGCTAAAATGACCAGTTTGGCAGGTGGCCACACGCCTGGCTTTTTTACCGTCACCCAAAATACTCCGCCTGGCAATCCTTGTACTTGCAAATCTATAAGGTTATTGCCTGGTGCAACCTGACTGGTCTGCCTGTGCCATACCTGACCATCTGCTGATTGTATTATCAACTCGACTGGCTCTTCATTTTCAGCATATAGTTGTAAAGTAGCTGAGCCTTTCGCCGGGTTGGGAAAGATGACCATTTCGGGGTGCAATCTGGCACCTAAAGGTTTATGCAGCGCCATAGATGAAGGAGGGGCCTCAACCATTTCCGGTGAGTCTTGTTGAGCGCTGCTAGTTATGTGCAAGGTGTAATCCTCCACTTCCCCCCAGGGGAAGGTGTCGCATGGTTCTGGCCAGTTGTTCCAGCGCATGGCTATGCGCACCCTGATTGGGCCTGGGCTTAAATTGGCAGCTAGATAGATGGTAGCATGAATAAGCTGATTGCTTAAGTTGCTGTACAATACCTGCTCGCCGGGGTCCAGGAAGTCGCCATCCCGATTGTAGTCCATCCATACGCGCCAGTGCTCGCCGCCGGGTGTGTCAAAGTGCCCGGGTGTCAATACAATTTCCATGGGAGCGCCTGAAGGCACGCTTGCGTATAGCGCAGTGAAATTAGCATAGCCTCCATTTGGCCCGGAGTCATTGACCAGGGTGCCAAGCTGTACGCGCTGTATCCATTTATTGGCAGTACTCGAGCCCCCGGAAGCGCAATAAGTCATTCCGCCTCCAGACGCGGGCGGCAGTACGATGGTGTAATCCTCTACTTCACCATAAGGGAAATTGCCACATGGCAAGGCACTGGCGCCATAGCGCATGGCCACGCGCAAGAGGGTAGGCCCAGGCCCATACCCTGAGGGCAGTTGTATAATTCCTTGCATCAAGCCTACTCCAGAAGCACTGAAAACCCTTTCTGCCGGATCTTCTAAGAGGCCATCGCGATTCAGGTCAATCCATACGGTCCAGTATTCGAGATACTGTACGTTGGCGTAAGCGGGTTGGAGTTCAATATTCATGGACGGGCTGGCAGTAATGTGCATAGCAGTGAAATTGCCGTACCCTCCGTTGTTGCCACTTTGGTGCACGAAACTGCCTATCTGTACGCGCTGTATCCATTCAAAGCCGGTGTTGTTGCCTATTGCAGCACAATATGCCGCTGCTCCGCTGGGCACGATAATAGATTGCTGGCGTGTGCAGGCATTGGCGTCGGTGACTGTGACGTTGTATGTGCCAGCAGCCAAGCCTTGTACAGCCGATGAGGTAGCTCCGGTATTCCACAACGTACTATAAGGCCATACGCCTCCCGACAAGTTGAGTTGTATGGCACCATTGGTGCCGTTAGTAGAAGGGGTCACTATCGCTGTCAAGGATAATTCAGGTGGCTGGGGTACGGTGATTGCACCCGTCTGGCGGCAACCTCGCCCATCTGTAACAGTTACAGTCCATACTCCTGCCGAAAGCCCATTGACAATACTATCCGTTTGCCCGTTGCTCCATAGGAATGCCCAGGGCGCTGTACCGCCTGACGTTTCCACCCATGCTGAGCCATCGCTGCCACCGGCACATCGCACGGGCAAAGCCTCCAGTACCAGGCTAAGTGCAGGGGGCTGAGGCACTGTAACCGTGGCTACTGCCTGGCTTAGTCCATCTGAAACCGTCACTGTATAAGTACCTGCTACCAGATTGCTTACTGTTTGTGTGGTAGCGCCATTGCTCCAGGTGTAGTAGTAAGTTCCTGTGCCTTGAGTAGCCTGTACGATTGCTCTGCCATTGTTGCCACCAAAGCAACTCACTGGCTGCAGTACCAATGCCGATACTATGAGGGGTTGCCCGGTTGAGTTGAGACAAAATGGCCTGTTTTCCTGCCCTGCAAACTGTGCCCCAGAAACCAGAATCTGCCCTGTGGCATTGCGCAATTGGTAATAGCCTTGACCGTGCTGGCAGCACAATCCATCATTGTAGCCGTCGTATATGACAAACTCGAAGCAGCCATAAGGCAAACAAAAAGTTTCTTGTACAGTGGAATACGGCGTAAAACCCGCGTACGGCCCGCCGGAAAGCAGTATGACGCCGGCGTTGTTGCGAATTTCCCAGCGTGTTTCTGAAGGAAATTGATCAAGTTTTATCGTCAGCGCGAGCCCCGATTGGCATGGAAAGTGCATGTAGTAGCGCGCATAAGCCCGGCGGCCGGTGATACCACTAGTATGCCCAGCGCTCACGCTGTACCAGTTGGAGGTGTTGGGCTGTACAGCAAACAGAAGGAAGGTATCCGAAGTGACGCCAATCGGTTCCATATACTGTTCGCCTGCCGCATACACTGTGTAAGTATTGGCGCCAGCTACCCGCAACCAGGAAATGCGTGCCTGGTGCTCGCCGGCATTGTGCAACTGGAAATCGGGCAATCCTATGATAGAAACAGGTTTGGTACAAGTATCGGCCATGCCATTGCGGCTGATACGAAAAAAGGCTCTCCCTGTGACTATATCAGGCACTGTAAAGTCATAATGGCGCTTTTGTCCAGGAATGTCAGCAGCAATAGTTTGCCAGGTAGCCATGCTGTCGGTGGAATATTCCAATTGAAAAAAACCTTCTGAGCCGATAGCATCCCAGCGGATGGTTTCCACTTCATGGGGTACGAATGACGCCTCGCCGTTGGGGTAAGTCAATTTCAAAGGTTGATCTTCAAAATACCAGGCCACCAGGTAGTCTTGAGGTCCTTGAGGTACCATATGGCCTCTGATCTGGATGCGATAAGCGCCAGCCGTAGGATTGTCAATGGTCACTTGCTCCACTACATTCGTGCGGTCTATACCTCGCCAGGCTGGTTTGGTGATGCTGTCTATGTGGGCAGCTTTGCTCAGCACCCAGGGGTGTATCACAGCGTTGTTTGGAGCAATGACGCTCAGGTCAAGGTCGTTGATCAAAGTTTGGCCGGCATTGGGTATGGCTGCTGGGTCAAACCAATAGACCATCACCCTAAGCTGCTTAGTATTAGCAGGCACAGGTATGATGTGGGTGTTTTGCGCTTGATGGCCTACGGTTCCGCTAACAAACCAATTGCTTTCTACTACCTTCATGGCTTTGACAGCGTTGGGGCGGCCCCAGCCAAATTCGTAATCAGGGCCAGGGCGGCCTAGATCGTCGGCAGTGTTCAAGAGCGCCGCCTTGATGTGTGCAAAAGTGGGATCGTTGTTTTGGTGATAGTGACGATAAGCCTGGTAGAGTTGGGCGGCTATCCCTGCAACCAAGGGCGCTGCCGCTGAAGTGCCGCTACCGATTTGGTAGGTATTGTCTGGGCCGGTAGTCAGGTTGCCCTGCCCCAGCGCGGTCAGGTCGGGTTTGAGTGTGCCATCGTTTAAGGGGCCGCGGCTGCTGTTGATGCGCAAACTATCGTTGTAGAACAAGTTGCCCACTACCAATGCATGCTTGGCTGCCTTGCGCCCGCCGGTGATGTTGCCAAACCGGTAGCCTAAATAGTAGCCTAACTGCCCAAAAGTACTACAGGTTTGTTGGCCATTATTACCTGCAGAGAACACGTGCAGCAATTCTCTGCGCTGTACAACCTGTGCATCCAGTTCGCTGGCCATAATGGAGTATATACCTCCGCAGCCATCGCCGTAGGAGGTAGAAGTGATAACAGAGCGATGCGCCAGGTAATTGGATACCGCCTGGGCGATGTGCGGGTAGTCGTTGATGTGATACAAGTGTAGATGCAGCCCCGGAGCAGCCCCAACGGCCAGCGGGTGGATGTTGCCCGCACCAGTCAGGATTCCTGCCGTCATATCGCCATGAGTGCCTGCGTTGAGTGAGGTGTGCAGCGTGAGGCGATTTTTAAAATCCAGATGAGATACGCTGCCATCATCTGCCAGGCTTACTGATACCCCTTTGCCATTCCAGCCCCATTGGGGTCGTACAAGGTTGAAATTGCTTCTGACAGAGGTGTGTCCAGAAATGCCTTCTGTAAATGAAGGTATCTCTGCTGGTGCCAGATACAAAATGCCGGGATGCGCTGCCAAGGCCATGACTTGGTCTGGAGATATGCAGATTTCCAACCTGTTGTGGCGGGCAACTGTTGATGTATAGCCGAGGGCTACAAGGCTGTCGGCCAGCGTTGCAGGGGCAATATTGCCATAAGGCAGCACTTGTATTCGGATGAATTCGTCTTGTATGGCACGAGTGGGAGTATCTGAAGTTATCAATTCGGGCGATAATTTCCAGATTCGTTCAGGGAATAGTACAGCTCGCAACCCGGGTATGTCTCCTGGGTTTATGGAGGCGGGTAGAGCAGCAAAATAAGCGTAGTGCGGCACGTAATGTAGCAGCTCTACCCCCATAGTCGATAGCGCCGCCATGGCATCGGCGTCTGGGATTTCCTTGAATTGCAGCAACAAGTAGTGCTTTTGCTGAAAGCGTGCCGATGCCAGCATTTCATTATTGACTTCCTGCGGCTTGATGAATGCTTGTGGCCGTACCTGCCCCACCTGGAAATGGATGGAATAGTCATTTTGACTAGCCGCACTGTACGCTATGAGCATACAGAGCCAGAGGGTGTGTTTGTTAGTGTTCATAGTGTCGCCGTTTTTGAGCCACCTTCTTTTTGCTTATGATAGTTTTATGGGGCGGTAAAATGCAGATGTGTATAAATTGCTTTATTAAAAACAAGACAAATATATTTGTTTTTTTTAACTTGTAAAGTATTGAAAGGATATTTGTTGTTTAATTAATTGCCTAATATATTTAAAAGATTAATATACATAAAGTAACAACGACAAAAAATTGTTACATTAGCCTCTGCTCGTCCAGGTGCTGTCTTTGATCCGAAAACGCCACGGCCATAGTGCACACTCGCCAGCGTACTGCACTCCTACTCTCGGACCAGCCAATATCTGACTCTCAACCACTGTTTCGTGGCGATCTTCAATCCAGATGGAACCCGAAGTATCCAGCAGGCTGGTGCCGCTCATGGAGGTATGTATCCCCATAGCCTGGCTCAAAGCACCTGGGCCGGCAGTGAGACGATAGGAGGGTGTGGTCATACCTCGGCGAGCCAGCATCAGCGGTAGGTTTTCTACGGGTTCTAAAGCTCTGATCAGTACAGCGTGGGGCATGTCGGCCTCTCCAGTAACGACGTTGAATAAATGGTGTATGCCATAACATAGGTAAATGTAAGCTACGCCGCCAGGCTCGTACATCACGCGGGTGCGAGGCGTGCGGCGATGATTCCATGTATGGCAGGCTTTGTCGTCGGGGCCGCGGTAGGCCTCTGTCTCCACAATCCTGCCAACGGCTTGGCCTTCTGGCAGTTTCGTGACTAAGTATTTGCCCAGTAGTTCTCTAGCAATTTGAACTACGTCTTCTCTTCGATAAAATGCAGCGTCCAGGCGTTGATTCATTTTGTTTTTGATTTAAGTGGCACACTGTGCAAAGAAATCACATATCTTTGCGAGCCAATGTAGAAAGTTTTATCTGCTTCTTTCCGGCAACTATTACTACGATCTCCGTTTTTTAATGCATCCATTCTCCGTGCACTGGCTTTCTAGCCAGCGCCTGCAGAATTGCATGCAAAATGGTATTATCAAATAACTATTTGAACGGATGATTCAACATTTTACGCTTTGTTGTCTTTTTTGGTGTGGTGCAGGTGCAGCGCTACTGGCCCAGCAAGCTTGCCCGACCTGCCACATTCAACTTCCGGCCAATTTGCCCGCCGATACCCTTTGGCTGGCTCAGGCGCCTACTGGCAGAGCTGGCCAGGTTTACAGCGGCGATATTTCCTTCCGGTTGCCCCGTACCACTACGCCGGTAGCCGCCTTGGATAGCACGGTCACGCCTGGCATAAGTATACAGAAAATCACCATTACTGGGCTAACCAATTTGCCGCCTGGCCTCAACTGGTTTGCACCTCAGCTTATGTTTCCTTTACCTGACTCCACCGATGGCTGTATTAGGATATGCGGCATGCCCTTGCAGGCAGGCACTTACCTAGTCAACGTAGTGCTCACAGCTCAGGTGTTTATTTTTACCCAAACAGCCACCTTCACCTTTCCTATTACCATAGAGCCTGCTCAGAGCGTGACGCAGGGCTTCACAGTGGTCAATGCTTCAGGCTGCGGTCAAGTCACGGCGAGTTTTGTCAACAACGTACCCTCTGGCGGTTTGTCGGGTTTTGCTTATTTGTGGAACTTTGGCAATGGCAACTACTCTATTGAAGAAAATCCGGTGGCTCAGACTTACAGTGTCCCCGGGCAATACCCTGTGCATTATCAGGCTGTGATAGACACTACGGGGCATAGGCTTGCGCGCGTGCGCATTTTGCAGTTGAGCTGTTCTGACCTGTTCAATGGGCCAGACCTACAGATTTTTGTATATGCTCCCGACAGTACGGAATTGTTTCGCTCCGGCGTTGTCCAAAATGCCGTTCTGCCCGTGGAGTTTGTGCTCAATGTGCCCATTGGCACTGGCAATCACCGCCTACGCGTCATTGACGTGGATGCCGGTCCATTGGGTGGCGCCGACGACGAATGCGGCATCATAACTTTTAACCGAACATTATCGGGCGAACTTACTGCCGGCCCACTGCGCGCTTTACTGGACATCATCCACCCAGTGGATACCGTGCGCTCATCTGACACCATTAGAGTGTACGCACAGCCTACCGCACCGCAGATCATGGGTATGCCCGATGGCCCCCTATGCAGTGGCGAAACCCTTACCCTGGCCGTGGACTATCCCGACAACCTACAATGGTACAAAGACAGCATACCGGTGCTGCCTGGGGACGCAGCTACGCTCGACGTACAGCACACAGGGGTATATCATGTGGACTACACCTCGCCAGAAGGCTGCCGGGTGTCGTCAATGCCGGTAGCAGTGCAATTTGTGGCCCCGCCTGATTTACCTGTTTTTACTTCCGATGGCAATCGCTTGTATTTGTTCGACCCTGGCATCCTGCCCGCTGCTTTTCAACTGCAATGGTATCGAGACGGGGAGCCAATAGCTGGCGCCACGGGCACAAGTCTGTGCATTACTAGCTCAGGTTTCTATACGCTTGAGTTGCGCAATACTGCCAGTGGATGTGCCAGCCGCTTTGGTTTGCCAGCCAGCTACAATCCCGATGCACCGCCCTGCCTTTCCACTGGCACGGAAGAAAATCAGATGCGTCTCCTGTCAGCTGAGGTTTCCCCAAATCCCGCTGATGGCGATGTACAGGTGAAGGTGGCTACGGCGATAGGGGCCTCCGATATTTATTGGGTGCTTTACGACGGGCAGGGTAGGCGATGGGCGCAAGGCTTGTGGCCTGTGCAAGCCAACCAGCATATGACGCAGATCCTGCACATGCAACACTTACCAGCTGGCTTGTACATGCTTCGGCTGCAAGCAAAACACCAGCAGGCCGCGCTTAAAATTATCAAACGCTGAACTAGGTGTGTGTGTCAGGTTAAGGCGCCTCAGTAGTTGCAGTCGCGTCTTAGCAGTGCCTTCTCAAGAGTCTCTCGGCAGGAGTGCGCTACCGGTACCACCGTATTGCCTACTACAGTGAGCTGGTGACGCTCTATCTTGCGAATGGCCTTGAGCACTACCGCATAAGGCTTATGCACTCGCAAGAAATCAGCAGTCAGCAGCATGTCCAGGAGTTGGGGCATGGTCATGCGCGTAATGGTTGTGCCTTCAGTATGATGAATGAAAAGTAGGTTGGTGTCGGAGCGTGCAAAAAAGTATATCGGGTACGTGTACGCGCACCCAATCATATCTGTTTTTTACGAAAATATCATCAATGTGGGGTTGGATTTGCCGTCTGGAAGCACGTTGACAAGCTTTCAGGAATCGCGAAAACTCAATGGCTTGAGGGCGATACAGCCGGGGCGCCTTCGCAGCGCCACCGGCTCAGCCCTAACCAAATATCCAGTTGAACATGTACGAAAACGCAGTACGAAGCAATTTACTTGTCGCGCTCCAGGAGCCACTGGGCGATGGCTGGCGTAAGTAAGTCTTGTGAGCGCGCGCCTACAAATACCCCGATATGCCCCCCGGGAAATTCCATCAGCTCTTTGTCTTTAGAGCCTACTAGGTCATTGATGGGCTTGGTAGTAGCTGGCGGCACGATGTGGTCGTCTTTGGCGTAGATGGTCAGTACTGGCATGGTGATGTTGGCCAGATTGACTTTGCGGCCACCCAGCGTCAGTTCGCCTTTTATGAGTTTGTTTTGCTGGTACATGTCCTTTATGAACTGACGGTAGGTTTCACCGGCCTGGGCGGGGCTATCGGCTACCCAGCGCTCCATGCGTAGGAAGTTCATCAGCGAGGCTTTGTTCTTCATGGTTTCGGGCAGAGACATGTACTTACGGGTCTTGTTCATGGGCTTGAGCAAGTCGAAGCCGGTGTTGAGAAAGTCGCCAGGAATGATGCCGCCAAATCCGTCTACCACGGCATCCACATCCATGTCTTTGGCCCACTTGAAGAGTAAGCCTTCTTCGTTGTCAAAGTCCACTGGCGTGACAAGCGTGATGAGATTTTTTATTTTTTGAGGAAAGAGTGCGCTGTACATCAGGCTGAATGTACCGCCTTGGCATACGCCCAGAAGGTTGATTTTGTCCAGGTGGCAGTGCTGGCGCACAAAGTCCACGCAGTCATCAATATGCCCCAGGATGTAGTCTTCCAGCGTTTTGTATCGGTCAATTTTGGAGGGATAGCCCCAGTCAATGAGATAGACGTCCACACCTTCACTAACGAGCTTGCGAATGAAGCTGCGGTTGGGCTGTAGGTCCATCATCTCCCAGCGATTAACTAGTGCGTAGGATACCAGTACAGGCGTCTTGGCTTTAGGTTGGTCTTCGCGTAGGAAGTGGTAGAGCTTGAGTTTGCCGTCTTCCCACACTACTTCGCGGGGGGCGGTGGCTATGTCCACGTCTTTAACGTCGGTAATGTTTTTGAGTGCTTCGGCAGCGGTATCCACCTGTTCAATGATTTGCTCGCTGATGGCTTTGTGCTGGCTCATGTCGGTGTTTGGTTTTGACTGATGAAAATCCACAGCGCTCGGGTGCAAGCCTCAAGCGCTGTGGGAGCGTGAATGAAAAAGGGAATTATGCTTTGGCTGTGGCGCGCTTGCTTTTAGATGTCTTGTCGTCATTGGCTTCGATATTGGCCGACACCCCAGCCTCCAACTGCTCAAGGCGCTCTTCCATTGTGCGCAATTTTTTGCGCAGCGCGGCCACCTCTTTGGCCATGTCATCGGCTTCGGATCGCGACAGCAGCGGCCAATCGCTGAGCATCAATTCGGCCAATTTATCTGCGTTGTACTTGATGGTGACACCCAGCGCGGCTATTTCGCTTTGCAGTTTGGAGTAGTCGTCGGCTTGGAGTACTTCCAGGATGTGCGCTTCCAGTTTGTTGATGTACTGATGCAGGAAGGCGTTATAGTCGGGCAATTCCTTAGTTTTTTGGTAGGCCTCGTATTGCTCGCGCATCACCTCGGGCAGAGCAAAGCGGCCGGCTTCATAAACTTTGGTTTGCAGTTCGGCAGTTTTGAGGATGAAGCTCACGTAGCCAAACTGGATGTCGCGTAGGAGTTTGATCATTTCCGTTTGTTTACCTTGAGCGGCAACATTGAAAAACGGCGTGAGCTGGTCGCGCAGGCGGTTGTTGATATCGTTGCTGAACTGGAAGAAGGGTGCCTGGCTGCCGCCAAGTATTTCGTTCATTTTGCTGCGCCAGGAGTCGCTCAAGGTAATCCATTGTGTGGCTTCCTGGTTCATACGCTGGGCTATGACCTCAAAGTAGTGGTTTATTGCTTCTATCAGTTCGGCTACATTACCCACTGATTTGAAGCCCATGAGTTGATTGACCACCTTAGTATAGGCGTCGTAGTTAAAATACTTTTCGATCATTTCTGGGTTGGTCATGCCGTGCTGAATCATGCGCATAATGGGCTCCCAGTAGCGCTTCATGTCATCGAAGAATTGCAGGAAGTTGGCGTAATGAGGCTGCATGTTGTAGGGCATTTTAGCCATCATAGCATCGCGGAGCCATTGGTCGCCCGACTGCGTCCACTGCCGCCAGTTGCGCATATTTTCTTCCATGATGCGGGTAGGCATGAAGGCACTCATGTCTATCTCCGGCCACTTGACGCCCATTTTGGCGGCGTTTTCGCGGTAGAGTTGCATGTATTGTTCGGTAAATTTTTGCTGCATTTCCATCCACTGGCGCCATTGCTCCGGCATAGCACTCATGGCATTTTCAGGCTGCATGTTTTTGCTCCATTGCTCCCAGAACTGCTTTTGTTGCTCCATCCATTGGCTCATCAAGTTTGCGCTGGCGGCCTTGCCATTGCCGTTTTGGGTCGGAGCATTGGCCATTTGCCGAGCCATTCCGCTCCAAAAGTCCATTAGTTTTTTCTGGCTTTCCAGTATGGCATCCCACGGATTATTCATGGCTAATGTTTTTTTATCGGTTAATGAATGTATTACTTTCAATACAAAAGTACGCCTGCAAGAAGGGCAAAATCAATACTTGACTGCATGAAAAAAGCCTTGACTAAAGCTAGATTAGCTTGTTTAGATTTGGTTTTTAGTTATTGATAATGATGAGTTTGTAATCTTAAAAACAAGCATGGACTTAAAGCCATTCTTGCCTCTTTTTTAGACGAAGCGCGGCAGTTTTTCCTTCAAAAACCTCAAACTACTCCCTAGGGCATGGTATGAAGAATCCAAACTTGTGCTCATTGCGTTTATACAAGTGTCTAAAACGCAGTTTTCATGAAAACAAGCATCTTTTTGGTTGTCTGCGCCTGGCTGTGGAGCATGGGCATGCTTTTTGCCCAGGACGACTTGCTCTCCTTGCTCGGCGAGAATGCTACAGAAACTGCTGAATACGCTATAGCAGCTTTCAAAACCAACCGCGTCATCAACCTGCACTCGCTGGAAAACACTGCCCCTGGGGTCTTGGATTTCAAAGTAGGCCATCGCTTTGGCACACTCAACGGCGGCTTTTACAACATGTTTGGCCTGGACAATGCCACTACTCGTATTGGCTTTGACATGGGAGTTACCAACCGCCTGGCCATAGGCTTAGGGCGCAGTACCTATGAAAAAACTTACGATGGTTTTATCAAGTATAAAATCCTGCGACAAAGTACCGGCCAGCGCAACATGCCCATAACTGCTGCTATATTAGCTACTGCTGCTATGCAAACCCTCAAATGGCCTGATCCTGATAAAGAAAACCTCTTTTCTTCGCGTCTGTATTACACTTGGCAGCTCATTTTGGGTAGGAAGTTCAGCGATAGTTTCAGCCTGCAACTGTCGCCCACGCTGGTGCACCGCAATCTCGTAGCTACTCGAGCCGAGAAGAACGACGTACCTGCCCTGGGTATAGCCGGGCGCCATAAACTCACCAAACGACTGGCGCTCAACGCTGAGTACATCTATGTGGCACCCAATACGCTGACCGAGAGTTTTCGCAATTCTTTCTCCATCGGTTTTGATATTGAGACCGGCGGGCACGTGTTCCAGTTGCATTTCACTAATTCTACCGCCATGATGGAGCGAGGCTTCATTGCTGAAACTACCGGCAACTGGCTGGACGGCGGCATTCATTTCGGCTTCAACATTTCCAGGGTATTTACCATGTGGCAGCCCAACAAGTAGCTATGTGCCAAGCCTGGGGCTTTGGCTCAGTTGGCAAAGAGTATCAGTGCGCTTCGTGCGGGTACTTGCGTCTGCTTGCCTTTGAGTGTGCGAGCGCCGCTGGGATATACTCCGGTATCATCCACTGCTACTGTCCAGGTGTTTTCAGGTATGGCTATCGCCTTGGCCGAAGCATTACCGTTGAACAATACCAGGATCTCCTTCCAGGTGTCGCCACCGGCGTGGTCTTTGAGCCTGTAGGCTACCAGGTTGGATTCTGCCACGGGTAAAAATTCCAGGTGTTGTTGGATGAGCTGCTGGGAGGGCAACCGGAAGGCAGGGTGGCTTTTGCGCAAGGCGATCAGATCTTTGTAATAGGCATACACGTCAGGGTAGCGGGCCTTTCGCGACCAGTCAATCTGGTTAATGCTGTCGGGTAAGTTGAAGGAGTTTTCTGCGCCGAATTTGGTGCGCAGCATTTCTTCGCCAGCATGGATGAAAGGCACACCCTGACAAGTGAGTACAATGGCAGCGGCGAGTTTGTTCATGCGGATGCGCTCGGCCTCGCTGGCCTCAGGGCTGGATATTTGCAGGCGATCCCATAGGGTGTGGTTGTCGTGGCAGGAGGCATAGGTGATGGCTTGAGCAGGTGCTTTGGCCCAGGGTGCCTGGGAGTAGTTTACCTTTTTGTAGTCAATTTGCGGATGCTGGGTGGAGGCTGCGATACCAAATTTCAGGCTTTCTTCGAGGCCAGGTAGTCCGCTTACAAAGCCTTTTTGTTCGGGGTGAAACACGTGGCCTTTGATGGCGTCGCGCACGTCATCGCTGAAGGCGGCAACGTGCTCCAACTGCAGTACATGGTGCTTGATGGCACGTTTTTCGGCAGGGTAGGGGCTATCGCCGGCTGTCCAGCCTTCACCATATACATATATGGAGGGGTGGAGTTTGCGCAGCTCGGCGCTGACTTGATGCATAGTTTCAATATCGTGAATGCCCATGAGGTCAAAGCGGAAGCCATCAATGTGGTATTCGGATGCCCAGTATTTGACTGATTCTACTATGAGTTTGCGCATCATAGGGCGCTCGGAAGCTGTTTCGTTGCCGCAGCCGCTGGCGTTGGAGAAGCCGCCATTGGCATCCTGGCGGTAGTAGTAGCCCGGCACCAATTGGTTGAATACAGACAACTCGGTGGCGCCGGTGTGGTTGTACACTACGTCCATCACCACACGTATGCCAGCATCGTGTAGGGCTTTGACCATTTGTTTGAACTCTCTGATACGTGTAGCAGCATCAGAGGGGTTAGAAGAGTAGCTTCCCTCTGGTATGTTGTAGTTTTGAGGATCGTAGCCCCAGTTGAATTTGTTTTCGTCCAGGCGGGTTTCGTCAATGGACATGAAGTCGAATACTGGCAGTAGGTGTACATGCGTGATGCCGAGGTCTCTGAGATGGTCAATGCCGGTAGGCAGGCCTTCGGGGCTGCGTGTGCCTTGCTCAGTGAATGCCAGGTATTTGCCCTTGTGCTTCATGCCTGAGCTGGAGTGCGTAGAGAAGTCGCGCACGTGCAACTCATACAAGATAATGTCATTGTACGACTTTAGCGGCGGGCGGTGGTCGTTTTCCCAGCCTTCGGGGTTAGTGTTGCGCATTTCTAGTACCTGGGCGCGCAATCCATTGGCGCCGCAGGCCTTGGCGTAGGGGTCCAGGGTTTCCCCCAGCCAAGTGTCGCCAATACGTACTTGAAAGGTGTAGAACAACCCTTTGAGGTCTTTTTTGAAAGTGGCCTCCCACTGGCCCTTGGTACCCTTTTTCATATCTTTAGTCATCGTTGGCGAGCCACCTTGATCACTTTCATAAAAAAGAATGCGCGCAGCGTTGGCCGTAGGCGCCCATATTTTGAATACGGACTTGGCCGGGGTGTAGCGGAGCCCTAGGTCGTCGCCGTCATATACAGGATATTGCTCAAAATGGGTGAACCCCGGAGCGGAAGGCTGGCAGGCGTTAAGCAGGCACATAAGGTATGAGAGTATGCAGAAGCGGTAAGAAGCCAAAAACATGGGAAGATGATTTTTGGACAAAAGTAATGCATCTTTTATACTTTTACTGTTGTGTTTAATAGACGACGACGTCGCTACGTTTGGAGGTTTTTCCAAGGCAAGGCATGAATGTACTGGACAGCCCGATAGAATACCTCAAAGGCGTGGGGCCTGCACGAGGTGAGTTGCTCAAAAAGGAATTGCAAATCTTTACCCAGGGCGACCTGTTGTTTCATTTTCCGTATCGCTACATTGACCGCACGCAGTTTCACCGCATAGCCGACCTCAATGAGCAAAGTGGCTACGTACAGTTGCGCGGGGTGCTGCGTAGCCTCGACACTGTGGGCGAAGGGCGCAAAAAGCGCATGACGGGCCGCTTTCGGGATGCTTCTGGCATGATAGAGCTGGTGTGGTTTACCGGCTTGCCCTGGCTGCAGAAGCACCTGGTAGTAGGCAAGGAGTACGTGGTGTTTGGGAGGGTCACTGCTTTTCGGGAGCAGCTCAACATTCCTCACCCTGAGATGGAAGCCGTGCAGGCTGATCAGGTTCAGCCTTCTGTGGTGTTCGACCCCGTATATGCCTCTACTGAAAAGCTGAACACCAAGGGACTAGATGTAAAAACCAGGCGAAGGTTGATCAAAAACTTGCTGGAAAAAATCACTGCTGCTGATCTACCAGAAAATCTTCCTGCCGAGTGGCTGGGCAGGTTTCGTTTTCCTTGCCGGCTTCAGGCCGTGCAGAGTATTCATTTTCCTCGCAACCAGCAAGATCTAGACGCTGCCCGCAATCGTCTCAAGTTTGAGGAGTTGTTTTTTCTTCAGCTGCGCATTCTCCAGCTCAAGCAACACCGGCATCAGGCTTCGCAAGGCTATGTGTTCGAGCGTATTGGCGAATACTTCAACACATTCTTTCATCAATATCTGCCCTTTGAACTTACTGGTGCTCAAAAGCGCGTCGTCAAGGAAATTCGCCGCGACCTTGGCTCCGGCAAGCAAATGAACCGGCTGCTGCAGGGCGATGTCGGCAGCGGTAAAACCATGGTGGCTTTGCTCTGCATGCTCATGGCGCTAGACAATGGCTACCAAGCCTGCATGATGGCGCCTACCGAAATCCTGGCTCAACAACATTTTCAATCTATTGTCGGCTATCTTAAGGATATGCAGGTCAACGTCGCCTTACTAACGGGTACCGTGAAAGGCAAGAAAAGGCAAGTTATCCTTGAGCAACTACGCGATGGCACGCTCCAAATACTGGTCGGCACACATGCTCTGCTGGAAGACCCCGTCGTATTTCACCGCCTGGGACTAGCCATCACCGACGAACAGCACCGCTTTGGGGTAGTACAACGCGCGCGGCTCTGGACTAAAGGCCATCCGCTGCCACCTCATGTGCTGGTCATGACAGCCACCCCCATACCCCGTACCTTGGCCATGACCCTATATGGCGACCTGGATGTCTCCGTTATTGATGAACTACCACCTGGAAGAAAACCCATTCAGACCATACACCGCACCGAAAGCCACCGCTTGCGCGTATTCGGCTTTATGAAACAAGAGATTGCCAAAGGCCGCCAGATATATGTGGTGTATCCACTAATTGAAGAATCAGAAACCCTTGATCTGCAAAACCTCCAGGAAGGCTATGAAGCCTTGAGCCGGGAGTTCCCGCCGCCCCAATACCATATCAGCGTAGTACATGGCCGCATGAAACCTGCCGATAAAGAGTTTGAGATGCAGCGCTTCATCAAGGGCCAAACCCAAATCATGGTGGCTACTACAGTGATTGAGGTGGGGGTAAACGTGCCCAACGCCAGCGTTATGATCATTGAAAACACCGAGCGCTTTGGCCTTTCCCAACTGCATCAGTTGCGAGGGCGAGTGGGGCGCGGTGCCGAGCAGTCTTACTGCATTCTGATGACTGACCACAAGCTGAGCCAGGAAGCCCGTCAGCGCATACAAACCATGGTGCAAACCAACGACGGATTTGCCATTGCCGAAGCAGACCTCAAACTGCGTGGCCCTGGCGACATAGAAGGAACCCGCCAGAGCGGCTTACTCAACCTCCGCCTGGCTGACCTGGCTCGCGATGGCCGCATCCTTCAGACCGCTCGCGAAATGGCGCTGAGGGTACTGGAGCAAGACCCTGAGCTGGCTCTCCCCCAGCATGAAACACTGCGCAAGCAAGTAGAATATGATCGAAATGCAGGCAAACCTTGGGCTAGAATTAGTTGAATGAGCGCAGACTACACATTTTTGTCGCAGGCTTGTCAAAAAATAATGCAAAACTGTTGGCTTCTTTACAGTTTTGTGCATATATTTGCAATCGAAAGGCTTACCTACTATACTTTGATTGACATGCGGCTCCGTGTATTTTTCAAAGAGCGTTGCTCAGTCTAACCACCGTTTGAACGATTATTTTTCTCATGCCAACTTTGGTTGGAAGGGCGTTTCTATGGCCATTAAACAGTCAATTTCAATAACCACGCAAAACTATCTTGTACCATGAGCAGGAATTTACTCCGCTTCAAAGTAATGGGTATGCTGTTGGTCACGCTGCTCATTGCTGCCAGTTGTCGTAAAGATGATAACGACGTAGAGCCCATCTCTGGGAGTGTCAAGCAGTTTCAGAATATTGTTCCCTGGAGCTGGAACGAACTCTTTTTAGTAATTGACCGCTATGCCGACGGCTATCGCCCCGGCCCAGCGCCCCGTGCTCTGGCGTATATGGGGCTTTCCGCCTTTGAGGCTTGCCAGCCCGGCATGGCAGACGAGTACAACTCCATTGCCAGCCTATATCCTGACTTGCGCATTCCGGCCATTGAGCCAGGTCAAGAGTATCACTGGCCCACGGTGGTCAATGCTTCTTACGCCTACTTGATGAAGCGTTTCTTTCCGCACGTGGCGCCAGACTTGAAGTTCCGCATCAATCAGTTAGAGTCACAGTTCGACGAGGCTGCACTCAACCGCATTACGCGCGAACTATTCACGCGCTCCAAAAAGCGCGGCGAAGATGTAGCCAAGGCAGTTTATGAGTGGTCAGCTACTGACGTAGTTGGTCACAATGCCTTCCTCAATGCTCGCCCGTCCAATTACGTGCCACCCACGGGTGTAGGTTTATGGCAGCCTACATATCCTGACTACGGCCGCGGCTTGTTCCCCTATTGGGGCAATGCCCGCACTTTTGCTATTACTCAAGCTGATAAACTGGCTCGTCCGCCGCTTCCTATTAGCGAGGATCCCAACTCTGCTCTTTGGCGTGAGGCCAAGCAGGTGTATGATCTCAATCGCCCTACACTGGCCTTTGAACAACAATGGATCGCCGAGTTTTGGAGCGACGACGCCCTGAATCTGACTTTCAGCCCGCCCAGCCGCTTCATAGCCATTTCCAACCAGATAGTGGACAATGAAGACGCCGACCTGGCACTGGCTCTCTACACCTACCTCAAGGTGGGATTGGCGCTAAATGATGCTGGTGTGGCTTGCTGGCATTCCAAGTACTTCTATAACATTGAGCGCCCGGTGAGCTATATTCGCCGCATAATGGACCCCTCCTGGGAGCCCCACAACCCATTTACCCCGAGTTTTCCGGCTTATCCCTCTGGCCATGCTACCTTTGGATCTGCCGCTTGTGCTGTGCTAGAAGACATCTATGGTAATAACTACGCCATGACTGACCGCTGCCACGAAGGCCGTACGGATTTCCTGGGGATGCCTCGCTCCTTCCGTTCTTTCCGCGAAATGGCCGAAGAGAATGCCTACTCCCGTTTGCCGCTGGGTGTGCACTTCTGGATGGATGCCGTAGAGGGCGTGCGTCATGGCTACGAGATTGGTGCCAAGGTCAATCAGTTGCGCATTAAAAAGTAGCATTTTCTCATAATTGAAGTAGTACCCTACGGTGTACAATATGAGCTATCTTTTGTACAAAGGATAGCTCATATTATTTAAACTCGATTGAATTTTGCAAAATCACACATCAGATATGAAAAGTTACTTGCTATTGATACCTTTATTTCTTGTTTTTACAGGCCTCTTTGCCCAGCAAGAAGATACTACTAAGGTGTATGATATGAAGCCCATTCAGGTGTCTTCTTTCAGGATGGCCTCGTCTGTTGTCAAGAGCTTGCCCGCCGTGCAAGGGATGTATATTGCTTCGGGGCGTCAGAGCGCTATATTGCAAATTGCTGAGACGCCCTTGAACTATGCCAACAAGAACGCCCACCAGGTATTTGCCAAAACTCCGGGTGCTTTGGTGTATGACATGGACGGATCTGGCAATCAGATCAATGTTTCCTTTAGAGGGCTAGATCCTCACCGCTCTTGGGAGTTGAATGTTCGCCAAGATGGCATTATCACCAATACCGACATGTATGGCTATCCTGCTAGTCATTACAGTATGCCTTTGGAGGCGATAGAGCGGATAGAACTCATTAGTGGCACAGCAGCACTTGGCTATGGCGCACAGTTTGGTGGCATGATCAACTACGTGACCAAGTCGCCAGACACCACGCGCAGGGCGGCCATTCAAAATATTACCACCGCTGGGTCATATGGCTTGCTTAGCAATTTTACCTCTGTGGGGGGCAAAGCCGGCAAGCTCACCTACTATGGCTATTACCATCGTCGCAAATCAGAAGGGTATCGAGATCAAGCCCAGTCTAACTCAGAGGCCTATTTTCTGCGCGCTAGTTTAGCATTGAGTCGCAAGGCTAGAGTTGAAACCTCGCTGGGTTATTCTTACTATCTCCACCGCATTCCCGGCCCGCTCACTGACAGCATGTTTTTGGCCAATCCTCGTCAGGCTACACGAAGCCGCAACTGGTATAGTCCTAAAATCTATATCCCTGCAGTGCGTCTATTTTGGGATATTGGCGCCAATACCAGCTTGATGTTGTCGTCTTCTGCTTTGTTTGGTGCGCGCAACAGCGTCATGTTCATTGGATTTGCCAATGTGCCAGATGCCATTGACCCGGCCACTAACAATTTTCGCCATCGCCAGGTAGATATTGACAATTACAAAAGTTTTACCAATGAATTGCGCCTGAGGCATCACTATACGCTAGGGGCTGCATTCTCTGGTACTTTTGTCGGAGGGGTCCAGTATCTTAATAATGACCTACACCGCCGGCAATTGGGCAAAGGTACTACTGGAAGCGACTATGACCTGACAAATCTGGAGCCTTACGGCCGAGATATGCATCTCCACTCCAAGAACATAGCGATATTTGCCGAAAATCTGTTTGAGTTTTCGCCGAAGCTCTCTGCTACTCTGGGGCTGCGTTATGAAAATGGCAATTCGGTGCGCAGTGGTTTCATACGCTACCTCAACCCCGAAGTAGTACCACTCGACATCAAGCGCAACTTCTTCTTGTTGGGAGCCTCTGCTCAATATTCCATTCGCTCTAGGCAGCGCATCTTTGCCGGGATTTCTCAGGCTTATCGGCCTACTATTTTTGCTGATTTAATACCGCCAAACGCCCTGGAGCGCACTGACCCTAACATGAAGGACGCCTTCGGCTACAATGCTGAACTAGGCTGGGAAAATTACGCAGGCAAGCACCTCCGCTACTCCCTGACTTTGTTCAGAATAGCGTACAATAATCGCATTGGTAGCATCTATGTGGCCGATGGCGCACCCGGCGCCCCCTTCTTGCTCAAAACCAATACCGGCAACACCGTCACGCTTGGGGCTGAATTATATGCCGAGTACACTGGAGCAATAGGCAACCAAGGCGCTTGGTCGCTTTTCACTGCTACCTCTCGCATGGAGGCAGAATACGCGAAAGGCACACTGGTCAAAGGTACAGAAAATGTGGACATCAAGGGTAATAAACTGGAGGGTGTGCCGGCCTGGATGAGCCGCAACGGCGCCCGTCTTTACTACAAAGACTTCGGTGCTACAATCCAGTACAGCTATGTGTCGGGCCACCATTCAGATGCCTTAAATACCAAAGAGCCTTCGGCTAACGGCGCGCGTGGATGGGTACCTGCCTATGATTTGTGGGACTTGAACCTGTCTTATCGCCCCAGTGCGCGCATGCGCCTCATTGGTGGCATACAAAACATGTTTAACAAACAGTATTTTACCAAGCGACCAGCTATGTATCCAGGGCCAGGTGTGTGGCCTAGTGATGGGCGCAACTGGTTTGTAACGCTGGAGACCAATTTTTAATACAAGGCTATCCACAGGTGTTCTGACACAGTTATGAACTTCGAGAGTTGTGTGTCAAAGCGTCGAAACTTGCAGATAGAAATCCATGGTGTATAGCCGTTTGGATAGATGTGCTCAATTTTAGCGAAATCATGCAGTTCAATCACTTGATTATCACATGCTTCATTTGGGTAGGATCGGTGGTATTTGCTTGTCA
Organism: uncultured Saprospiraceae bacterium; assembly: GCA_938015595.1. Classification (GTDB taxonomy): domain Bacteria; phylum Bacteroidota; class Bacteroidia; order Chitinophagales; family Saprospiraceae; genus UBA2329. The sequence continues at coordinate 83,968 of CALLPI010000005.1, forward strand.
GCAGCAGCATTCAGCTAATCGGCCTGCACTCAACGATTTTGTCTTTTATCGCTATGAAGTCTATCAAGGTGACTCGCTCGTTTACACGGCTGTAAAAGAGCCTGGCGATACAGCTCAAACCTTCGTAGAAGACCCTGCTTTGCATATAGGTAATGACCTACAAGTAGCGCTAATGAAGCAATTGCCGCAATTATCGCCAGGTGATAGTATCGTATTTGACCTAGGCAACAATCGGCAAGGCAGACTACATCTACTGCATTTCATTCGCAGGGCAGACTACCCCAAGTATATTGAGGAAGGCAACAAGCGCCGTGCAATATTTGAAGAGCGTCTGGAGGTCATCAAGGCAGAAATGAACAATCAGGAGCCCTTTTACCGCGCCCGTGCCCAGGCAGTAGCAGATAGTGCTGTTTATTATGCTAAACTGTTGCGAGAAGGCATACTGGACGATCAAATGAAAACCTTTGCACCCGGTATTTCGTATGTGCTGCTGAAAAAAGGCTCGGGAGCTACTGCCAACAAGAGGTCGTCCTGGACCTGGATACATTTCTGCGGTCTTACTCCTGATGGTCAAATACTGTTGAATACCTATGAGGTCAAGCCGGTAGTGGTTAATCGTCGGGGGGCACTGCTGGCACCTTGGGTAGAAAAGTCGGTTGTGCAGTTTCCCGAAGGATCGCAGGTATTGCTCAAAGTACCGTACAGTATGGCATTTGGAGAGGAGAGCAATGTGCCTGTACCCGTTGGTAGCGATCTGATTGTACTTATGGAAATTATCCGAGCCAACAATATGTAGTGTAGCGGTTCTTTTACTGTAGCTTCAAAGCAATGCCAATGCCAGGGGCCACGCTGCCGTTGCCGACGGGAACCAGACCCGGGCGGAGATGCAGACTGAGATCTTCGCTGATATCAAAGCCCTGGAGGTGAGCGTCCACAAGCGCTTCCACAGCTTGCAAGGCATAAGCTGCAGCAGTATATACGTACCAGGATTGCCTACGACGATCATATCGGTCTCGGATAATGCGCAGCGTACGCGCATCATCAAATGCTGGGGGAATACCTTCAGGCAAGTTCAAGCCATTTAATTTGTTAAAATACGCTTCTTGAAAAAGGCTGTAATTTTTTTGGCTGTTAATGGCTACCACTGCTGCGCCGCCCACAGCGGCATATACAAACGGTACTTTCCACCAGTGGCCATTATACACTTGACCGGCACCCGGCAGTATGAGCGAGTAGAGAAATGCTTTGCGAGGCACAGGCGCAACGCGACGCCGAGGCGCAATACTAGGGTTGCTGGGCCATATATCCGATGCGATGAGATAGAGGTGTTGAGCGGTAGCTCGATGATCAACCTCGTCTGCAGTTTGAGTGGCAGAGGTCTTGCAGGGCGTAATAGCGCAGCACAATAATATCCAGAGGATGCTATTTTTCAATCTGTTCAAGGTAGAAGTTGAGTTGGTCCACCGATTCAAACGGCAAAACAATCTGCCCCTTGCCTTCGCCTTGTAGTTTAATTTGTACTCTGGGCGTACCAAAGCGCTCGCGTAGGCTTTGTTGAATGCGGGCGTAATCGTCTGGCATGGTAGGCGCGGAGGCAGCTGACTTGGGCTTGTGGGCGCTGTAGGTGGCTACAAGGCGCTCTAGTTCGCGTACGGAGAGTTGTTCTCTTACGGCTTTGCGAAACAGGGAGTCGCGCACGGCGTAGTCCTCAATACCGGCCAACGCTATGCCGTGGCCTTTAGTGAGCAGGCGTTCCTTGATGGCTTTTTGGATATCTGGGGGTAGGCGCAGCAAGCGCAAGTGGTTAGTAAGGGTACTGCGTTTTTTGCCCATGCGCTCGGAAAGTTGCTCGTCGGTCAGGTGGCATTCTTCCTTAAGGCGCTGCAGGGTAATGGCCACCTCTATATCGTTGAGGTCTTCGCGCTGGATATTTTCTACCAGCGCCATTTCCAGCATTTCCTGGTCGTTGGCCAAGCGGATGTAAGCAGGAATTTCTTCCAGGCCGGCTTTTCTGGAGGCGCGCAGGCGGCGCTCACCCGATATAAGCTGGTAAGCCGTAGCGCTGAGGCGTCGTACCGTGATAGGCTGGATGAGACCATGCACCTTAATGGAGTCGGCTAGTTCTTCCAGTGCATTTTCGTCAAAGTCATGGCGCGGCTGGAAGGGGTTCACCTCAATCTGGTTGAGAGGAATTATCGCTACAGTGTGGGAGAGCTCGCGCACGACTTCCTTGGTGTGTTCGGCGATCTCCTGGTCGCTAAGAGAGAAAATAGCGCGTACTGCAGAGCCAAGTTGTTTTTTGTCGGTTGGAGGCGTAACTTTGCGTTCTATTTTTTTGGCCATATGAAGGTAACGGTAAAGTGGTAGAATGAAAGCCTGGGCTTGGCAAATCCCGAAGGTTCAATCAGGTGCGCTTAGGCCGTAGCGTTGGGCAGCTCAGCAGGTACTCGAATGCCATCGTTATTATTGGCCAGGAATTCGTAGGCCAGGTTCAGGAAGTTGACGCTGCCTTTGCTGTCGGCGTTGATCATTACTACCGGCTGGTGCATATTGGGTGCTTCGCCAATGCGAGCATTGCGATGGATGATGGTATTGAATACTTTGCCCTTGAAGATGTCGCGTACTTCTGCTACCACCACATTGGACAATCGCAGGCGGCTGTCGTACATAGACAGCAGAATGCCTTCGATGGTCAGCGCAGGGTTGAGTTTTTTGCGTACTAGGTTGATGGTGTTCTGTAGTTTGCTCAGCCCTTCCAGTGCAAAATATTCGCATTGTACTGGTATGAGCACAGAGTCAGCAGCGGTCAGTGCATTCACGGTAATTAGCCCCAGAGAGGGCAGGCAGTCAATAAGGATATAGTCATATGCATTGCGCACTTGATCTACTACATGCTTGAGTACGAACTCTCTGCCTTGGCGTTGCGCCAGTTCGAGTTCGGCACCTACCAGGTTGATGTGCGAAGGCATCAGATGTAGATTAGGCGTATCGGTTTCGTAAATGGCTTCGTTAGGGTCTAAGCCGGCGATCATGCAATCGTAGAGATTGGTTTCGGCATCGCCCTCTAATACGCCCACACCTGAGGAGGAGTTGGCCTGTGGATCGGCGTCAATGAGGAGCACCTTTTTGTCAAGAATGGCCAGGCACGCGCCGAGGTTGATGGCCGTGGTAGTTTTGCCTACCCCGCCTTTTTGATTAGCTATGGCAATTACTTTTCCCATGATATTGAGCGTTGTGAGAGCACCTCTGAGTACCCCTGGTGAATAAAAATAAATCGCAGTGGCGCGGGCTTGATTGTTTCCGCACAGTCAGTAGTTAGTAAGTCAGGCGTTTGGGCTAATGCCGGGGCCTTTCACACGACCAGGCTTTCGCCAATGGGCAGCAAAATTAACTCTTTTCCCTTATCGTCGAAAGCCTTTTTTGCCGCTTCGTGGTCAATTTTAATGTAGCCGAAGGTGTCGTAGTGGCAGCCGATGATGCGGTTGCACTGAATGAATTCAGCTGCGATGGTAGCATCGCGGTAGCCCATGGTGAAGTTGTCTCCGATAGGAAGGATAGCCACATCTAGCTTGGGGCAGGTTATGGGAATGAGCTGCATGTCGGTAGTCAGGGCTGTATCGCCGGCGAAGTAAAGGCACTGCGCGTCATCCCACACTACAAAACCACCCGGATTGCCTCCATAGCTGCCGTCGGGCAGGCTTGAGGTGTGTACGGCCTGTACATATTTGACTGTGCCAAAGGAAAACTTCCACTGGCCGCCGTGATTCATGGTGTGAAATTTAAGCCCTTTGGAGCCCAGCCAGGAAGCTACCTCAAAGTTGGATATCACTGTGGCGTTGCTTTGGCGGGCAATGGTTTCGGCGTCGGCGATGTGGTCGCCATGACCATGGGAAACCAATATAGCATCTACCTCGATTTTGGAGATGTCAATATGTGCTGCCAGCCCATTCGCACTGATGAAGGGGTCAAACAGAATGCGCCCTTGCTTCATTTCTACTTCAAAGCAGGCATGGCCATAATAAGTAATTTTCATGGCAGTAGTGTTTGGGAAACCTGCACAAAGATAACTAAAGGAGCGAAGCCGCTTGCCTGAACAAGCGGCTTCGCCGTGAATTTTATGTAAAAAATTCGTTATTCCTTGTTGAAGTAGGACTTCTCGTTCTTGCCGCCGGCTTCTATCTTTTCCAGGCGACTCTTGAACTCGTTCGACATTTCGACATCGTCTTTTTTGGCGTAGATCTCCTTGAGCGCGATGAGGGTGTTGCGATCGTTGGGGTTGATGCTCTCGCAGCGCTGGAAGTAGGGGAGGGCTACGTCAAATTGAGCTATCACCTCTTTTTTCTTGTTGTTGTAGCGCTCGATGCCGGCGCGGGAGTAGTCTTCGGAGAGTTTATTCAACTCCTGAGTCATCACAGCGGCCTTGTTGTAGTAGAGGGCGCCTATACTGTACAGGGCGTCTATGTTCTTGGGGTCTTTGCTTAGCGCCTGGTTGAAATAATCCAGTGCCAGAGTGGTGTACTCTTCTGCTTTGGCCTTGTCGCCGGCAGCCATGGCGTTTTGCTGGAGGTTGTCGTACACGCTGCCCATGGTAGTGTAGAGCGATACATTGTTCGGCTCCAGTTGGATGGCTGCTTTGAGTTGGTCAATAAGGGCGTCCAACTTGTTGATGCGCAGGTAGTGATTAATTTCAGCAAAGAGTAGCGATACTTCGTTGGGGTAATTTTTGCGGCCTTCTGCAAGGTACTTGTAGGCAGCTTCAGGGCCGGCAGTTTCTGCTTCAATATTGTAGAGCGCCTCGTACATGGCGGGTTTGTCGGCCTTCATTTCATACAGTTTCATGAAATACGGCTTGGCTTCCATTTTCATGTCGGAGCTGAGGGCGGCAAGGCCCACATAGAATATCTGGTCTTCGTACTTGGCTGGCTCGTCGAAGATGCTCTTTTCTTTGTTTTCCTTTAAGATGTCATGCATGTCCAGGCAAGTAGCAAAAGAGTGGAAGGCCGACTTAAAGTCCTGGTCTTCGAACTGGAAAATCCCCAGATTTTGCAGGTTGTTTTGCAGAGAGGCAATACCCTTGATGGCTGGTTTTTTTTCGCCGGGTTTGAGTGCCAACTCTATTACTTTTTTGTAAGATTTGAAGGTTTCCAGTCCGATATCTTTTACTTTTGGTAGGTCGTCGGTATTGCCTATGCCAAGACCCTGGGCGGCCAATTGGCGAGCATTGACGATTTGTGCTGTTATTTCGTTGAAGAGGTCTCCACGCAATTGCCAGGTTTTGCCTATGGCGGCGGTGGTCGGATCGGCTATGGCTTTTTCAATGGCCTCCACGGCTTCGGCCAGTTTGGCCTTATTGCCGGTGGGGTCCAACTTGAAGGCGTTGAAGGCTTTGTTGGCATCCTTGTAGGCTTTCTCGCCTTCTTGGGCGAAGCTTGCAAAGGCAGCAGCGGCGAGTACCAAGGTGAAGAGCAGTTGTTTCATTGACTTAACATTTTTTTGTTGACAAAGATACAATTATGACGCAAAAAGCACTTCAAAGATAGTTTTAGAAATGTTAAAGCTTGGCGCGAGGGTGCTTGCTATTCTTGCGCTGCGCCTTCCTCGTTGCCGTTTTCTTCATGGTTTTCGCCGCCGGGCACCACGGTGATGTCGGCGATGTCGTCTTCGTCGTCCAGGCGAATGACACGCACCCCCTGTGTGGCACGCCCTGTGACGCGGATATTGTTTACTGGCATTCGAATGATGATGCCCGACCGGGTAGTGATCATCAGGTCGTCTTCGTCGTGTACGGCGTTGATGGCGATGACGTCGCCGGTTTTTTCGGTGACTTGCATGGTTTTCACGCCCTTGCCGCCGCGGTGGGTCAGGCGGTAGTCTTCGACTTCGGAGCGTTTGCCGTTGCCTTTTTCTGATATTACTATTATGGTAGCGCCGCGGTCTTCAGGATCCACGCATACCATACCTACTACGGCGTCGTCGGGCCGGTCTTCGTCCAGGGTGATACCGCGCACGCCAGCGGCGGTACGGCCCATGGGGCGCACGGCTGATTCCTTGAAATGAATAGCGTTGCCGCTGCGCGTAGCCAGAAACACCTCACTGCTGCCGTTGGTGAGGCGTACCACGAGTAGTTGGTCGCCTTCATTGATAGTGATGGCATTGATGCCACCAGCTCTTGGGCGGGAGAAAGCTTCTACCGGAGTTTTCTTGATGGTGCCCTGCGCTGTGCAGAACATGATGTAGTGGTTGTTGATGAACTCTGGGTCGTCGAGGTTTTTGATGATGATGTAGGCTTTGACCTTGTCATCGGGGGGTATAGCCAATATATTTTGTATGGCACGACCAGAAGCGTTTTTGGCGGCTTCCGGTATCTCATACACTTTGAGCCAGAAGCAACGCCCTTGCTGGGTAAATAGTAGTAGGTAGCTGTGGGTATTGCCAGTGAAGAGGTGTTCTACAAAATCCGAATCACGGGTTTTGGTACCTCTGGAGCCGCGGCCGCCCCGGCTTTGGGTGCGATACTCTGCCACCGGCGTGCGCTTGATGTAGCCGAGGTGAGAAATCGTGATGACCACTTCTTCCTCTTTAATCATCTCCTCGATGCTAATGTCGCCTTCAGCGTGGCTTATTTCGGTGCGTCGTTCATCGCCGTACTTGTCGCGTATTTCTGTTAGTTCAGCTTTGATGACCTCGCGCTGCATGGCCTCGCTTTCCAGCAAGGCGCGCAGGTGGGCAATGAGTTTCTGGATTTCGTCGTACTCTTGCTGTAGCTTGTCGCGTTCCAGGCCAGTGAGGCGCTGGAGGCGCATTTCCAGTATGGCCTTGGCCTGGGCTTCAGAAAGCACATCGCCTTCTTGTACGGGGTGCTCTTCGGATGCCGAATATTCAATTAGTGCGTCAAACTTTTGCAGGAAGGCTTCGCGGTTGTCAATGAAGTCGCCACGCATAAGGCTGGCTTTGGCTATGTCGGGGTTGGCCGAGGCGCGGATGAGGTCAATGACGGCATCAATGTAATCTAAGGCAATGATCAGCCCGATGAGAATGTGGGCTCGCTCCAAGGCTTTGCGCAGGTCGAAACGGGTGCGTCGCACAATGACCTCCAGGCGGAACTCAATGAATTTCTCGATGAGGTCTTTGAGGTTGAGTGTCATAGGCCGGCCACCCACCAGTGCCACGTTGTTGACACCGAAAGATGACTGCAGCGGGGTGTATTTGTACAACTGGCTGAGGATGACGCTGGCCATGGCGTCGCGTTTGATGTCCACTACAATGCGTAGGCCGTTGCGGTCAGATTCGTCGCGGATGTCGCTGATACCTACAATGCGCTTTTCTTCTACCAGTTCAGCGATTTTGGCCACGAGTTGAGCCTTGTTGATCTGATAGGGTATTTCAGTGATAATGATGGACTCTCGGCCGTGGTCATCATGTTGGATTTCAGCCCTGCCGCGTACCACTACTTTGCCTCTGCCAGTGTGGAAGGCCTCCCGTATGCCGCTGTAGCCGTAGATGATGCCTCCTGTAGGAAAGTCGGGGGCTTTGATAAATTCGGCAATTTCGTCAATGGTGATATCGGGTTTGTCCACGGTGGCGATGATGCCGTCGCAGACTTCACGCAGGTTGTGGGGCAGCATATTGGTGGCCATACCTACGGCTATGCCCGAGGAGCCATTTACCAGGAGGTTGGGCAGCCTGCTAGGCATGACGGTGGGTTCTTCGAGCGAGTCGTCGAAGTTGGGGGCAAAGTCAACAGTGTCTTTGTTGATGTCGGCCAAGATTTCGTCGGCGATGCGGGTCAGGCGGGCCTCGGTGTAGCGCATAGCGGCGGGGCTGTCGCCATCCATGGAGCCAAAGTTGCCCTGGCCATCCACTAGCGGGTAGCGCAAAGACCAGTTTTGAGCCATGCGCACCATAGTGTCATAAACGGAGCTATCGCCGTGTGGGTGGTATTTGCCCAGCACCTCCCCTACAATACGGGCCGACTTTTTGTGGGGCTTATTGTAAGTTACGCCCAACTCATGCATGCCGTAAAGTACGCGGCGATGCACGGGTTTGAGACCGTCGCGTACATCGGGCAGGGCTCTGGCTACAATGACTGACATGGAGTAGTCAATGTAGGCTGTTTTCATCTGTTCTTCAATGGAGATTGGGATAATCCTTTCTTCAGCCGTCATGTATTGTGTGATGATTTTCGGAATGCTGGGTTATTTCTTGAAACAGCATGTAAAGGTACGGAAATTACTCTACATACAGACATTCTCTTTGGGGAGAAACTTTGGGTCTGGGAGAGGATAATTTTGCCCAGACGGCTTGGTGCGTTTTGCCTTTTAAGCCGTTGCTAAGCGTACAGTCTTCATTGGCAGGCGTTGGGCTGAGGTGCACCAGGTATTCGCCATAAAGTGCGGCGTAGTCGCCATGGTAAGCGGCGCGGTAGGTGGTATCGCCAGAAACCATATTGATGACTACAATGTCGCGTTTGGATGCACTGGTTCCTACGTCTAGCAAAAGGTACTGATTGTAGATTCCGGCGTAGTAGGTAGCCTCGCCACCGCCTACGTAGGCCAGGCCTCCGGTAGGTTGATACACGTTGATATCTTCGCCAGGGCTGCTCTCGCGCGGTATTACGTGTGCGCGGAAGTATTTGTAGTTAAACAGTTTGCCTTTGGGTGGTTTCTGAATACTGTCAGGGCGAGGTATACCATTGAGGCCAGAGCCGTCGGCATTGCGCTTGAAGTAGCTCCGCTCCAGGGTGGGGAGATTGGGTAGTTCTTCTTCGTTGGCAGGCGCTTCTGAGGAAGCCTGAGCAGGGCTGGCATTGGCGTCGGATGAAGCAGAGCTGCCTCCTTGCTTGCAGGCAAAAGCCAATATACTGATCAGCAGGGCAATCAACATTGTGTAGCGCATAGCGTATTGTTTTTGGCGGCGCAAAGGTAGGGATTTTCGTTAGTTCGGAAAAGGAGTTTGTATCTTTGGCGCAATGTTGTAAGCTAAAAGTATTTTTACCGATGGCCAACTTGCTTGACCAGGCGCAAATGAAAGCGCTATTCTTGCCACTGTTGGAGCGGGAGGGCAAGATGTTTCAAAAAGTTCGTCCGGTGTGGGCCAGGCCCGCCCAAAAAGGCGAGCGTATCGAAACGCATACCGCCGATGGACTGGAGACGGTAAATACTGCCCAGGAAGGCGACGTGGTAGTGCGAAACACAACGCAAGCGGGGGAGATGTATCTCATGTCGTCTGATAAATTTGCCGCGCGCTACGAAGCTATAGAGGGCGAGAATGTGCCCGAAGGGTTTAGCGCTTATCAGCCCATTGGGCGCATCACCGCCATAGAACTTACTCCTGAGTTGCTTGCTACACTGGGCTTGCCGGCGGCATTCACTTTTACGGCGTCGTGGGGCAGCGAAATGTCGGCCAAACAAGGCGACTATCTGGCTTGCCCGGAGGATGGCAGCTCAGTGTATCGCATAGCGCGTCAGGAGTTTTTTGAGACGTACAGGGCACTGTGAGGCGTACTATTTTTCTTCGCTTGCAGCGAGTTCCTTCCACTGGGTCTGCTCGCCGGCCATGATTTCCTCGGCACGAGCTACAAAGCGCTTGAAGGGATCTTCGGCTTCGGCATATGGCCCAGCCAGGGTTTGAAAAAGTAATTTTTCCCGGATGAGAGCTTCGGCAGTGAAGCGGTATTGAAGCCAGTGGTCTTTGAACTTATACAGGGATTGAATGCCTTCGATGGCTGCTATGGCTACACCCATCCCACCGATGATAAACCTCATCCACTCCATCTGCTCTACCAGCCCTGTGCAGAAAGGTATGCTGACGGAAAGCAGAATTGTAGCTATCTTAAAGGCTTTGTAGCGGTTTTGGTTGTACTTACTTTTTTGGGAGTACCAGTTGATTTGGTCTTCGATGCGTTTTTCTAGATAGGTATCGGTATCCATGGTGCTGTATTGAATCTGATTCCAAAGTTATGCAAGTTCTAGGAATCCGTCTCTCCCTCTTTTTCAGAAAACTCATAGCGGTACAGTGGGTCTAACTGGAAATTATGGTCTAATTGGATGAGTTCTTTGAGAATGCCATTGTCTAGGCCAAATACGCAGCCGTGCAGAGAGGGCCTTTGGTGGAAATGCCAGGCTTTCTGGATGATAGTGGTTTTGGCCAAGTTATATACTTGCTCAATGACGTTGAGTTCTACCAGGCGATTGACGCGGCGGTCAATGTCGGGGATGATGTCCAGTTCGTTCTTGTGCAGGCGATAAACGTCTTTGATATTGCGCAGCCACTTGTTGAGCAGGCCAAAGTTTTGGTTGGTGGTAGCAGCTTTGACTCCGCCGCAGCCGTAGTGCCCCACCACCATCACGTGCTTGACCTTGAGCACTTCCACGGCGTATTGCAATACGCTGAGCATGTTGAGGTCAGTGTTGACCACCATGTTGGCAATATTGCGGTGCACAAAGATTTCGCCCGGCTCAGTATAGGTCACTTCATTGGCCGGCACGCGGCTGTCGGAGCACCCAATCCAGAGGAACTCCGGCTTTTGTATTTCGGCCAGGCGGTTAAAGTAAGTGGGGTCGCTTTCCAGTTGGTCTTGCGCCCAGGCTTTGTTTTGCAGCAGCAGTTTTTGAAAATCGTCCATTGTGAGTGTTTATTTGAAACGAGATAAGAAAGGGGGAACAGGCTGTCAATCCTTTGATTTGAAAAAGGCGTTTAGGCTAGTGCGATTGCGCTTGATCTCTACCCGGATACCTTTTTCCTCGGCCAGCGCCTGAAATTCCTGAACGCTTTCAATAATGTCTTTATCCACAAAAGAGGCGCTGGTTCCATCAATGACTACATATGCACCTTCGGATATGCGCTCAAAAGTACCACGCAGGATGGGCTTGGTAAAGAACGAGACGTTGTCGCGCAGGCGAATGTAGTATTTTTCGCCGTCGCGCGTTACGGTGATGGCGCGTTTGAAGTTGGTACGCAGTACGAAGAACAAGCCTACAACGAAACCAATCAATACTCCGGTGAGCAAATCTGTGATCAATATGCTAGCCGCTGTGATGGTGAAGGGTAAAAACTGGTCCCAGCCGGCCTTGAAAGATTGCGTATAGAGGGAGGGCTTGGTCAACTTATACCCCACTAAAATGAGTAAGGCTGCCAGTACTGATAGAGGTATGAGATTGAGTACGTTAGAGATAAAGATGACGGAGAGCAGCAGAAAAATGCCATGTAAAATAGTCGACATCTTGCTGCGTGCGCCCGCCAGAATGTTAGTGGAGCTACGCACGATGACTGCTGTCATAGGCAGTCCTCCTGCCAGGCCGCTCAATATATTGCCTACGCCCTGCGCTACCAACTCCCGACTGGGCGGAGTGATGCGTTTGAACGAATCGAGTTTGTCGGCAGCCTCTATTGACAATAGGGTTTCTATACTGGCAATCAGCGCCAGCTTAATGGCCACGCTGTAGATGGCTGGGCGGAAGAAGGCATTCCAGTCAGGAAATTTGAAAGCGCTAAAGTCAGACCAATCTGGTATGTTTACCAATTGTTCCTGGGTGATGCTCAACGAAGGGTTAAAAATGCTAAACCACTGACTTACCAGTATGGCCAGTACTACGGCAATGAGTGCCGGCGGCATCACCTTCCAAATCTTCAGTCGCTTGAGGAAACCGGAATCTGCCAGAATCAGAAATAAAAGCGAAACTATACCTATAATGGTAGCGCCGGGAGAAAATTGATGAACGATATTGAAAAACTCGCTAAAGGTGTTGTATCCATCCGGTTGCCAAAAGGCTTCGTCTCCGATGTAGTCTTTATCGTAGCCTACCAAATGGGGCAACTGTTTGAGAATGAGGATTAAGCCAATGCCAGCCAGCATGCCTCGAATAACAGAGGAGGGGATGAAGTTGGCTACCACCCCCGCCTTGAGCAAGCCAAAGAATATCTGGAACACACCTGCTACTACCACAGCTGATAAGAAGGCTTCAAAAGAGCCTAAATCCTCGATAGAACTGAGCACCACTACCGCCAGGCCAGCCGCAGGGCCGCTCACGCTGGTGTGAGAGCCGCTCAGTGTGCCTACTACAATACCACCGACTATACCAGCTATCAAGCCGCTAACCAAGGGAGCCCCCGATGCCAATGCAATACCCAGGCATAATGGCAATGCCACGAAGAAAACCACAATGGAGGCTGGAAAGTCGGCTTTCAGGTACTTGAAGTGTTTGGAGGTGTCGATCTCAGGCATGGCAACTACTTACTATTGATAATAAGTAATACTATTTCAAATGCAAAAATAACTATTTTTTTTAATAGTTGTTACTTTATAGATTTTTTGGTGTTTTTGAAGTCGTGGTAAACGCCCGTCAGACTGAAACAGGTTGCAGGTTGGTTGTGTGTCAGACTGGAAAACTCTTCGCAGACGAGGTTTTTGTAGCTATGAAGCAAGCGAGTTTTTGTGGCTTGTTTTACGCCAGGCGTGCCGTACCTTTGCCCGTCCAATTTGTTGTTCGTATGACCGAAGCCACTGTAAGCATAGCCGCTTCGCCCGAAGCCATAGCGCAGGCGCGGCAGTTGAGTCGTGAGATGGCAGTGCGCACTGTTTTTAAAGATATCTCTGTGCAGGTGTTGTCTCCTGAGGAGAATGCCGCCAACTTACTGTTGGCTGGCGCCGTGGACGTGGTTGTAATGCCGCTGTGGCAGACACCAGTGCGGCATTGGTCAGGCGTGGTAATTGGCGGTCTTTCGCCGCGGAGCGATGCCGCATATCATTTGGCTATGCGTGCCGCAGCCGAAGCCGATCTGGGTTTTGGCCTGCCGCGCAATGCGCTTGTTTGGGCTCCCACAATGTGTGCGCGGCAGCAGTTGGCCGATATCAGGCCGGACATCCAGTTCATTGCTGCAGGCGAGACTGGTGCAGGTGCCTTGCAAAACCTCCATGATGGTATCGCAGATGCGGCTTTACTCACCAGTATAGAGGCAGAAGAATGCACCTACCGTACATTGCGCCTGCATCCTTACGAAATTGTGCCCGCGCCGGGGCAAGGCGTGTGGGCGTATCTGTGTGCAGAAACTTACCTGCCTATGCGGCGCGCCCTCCAGGCAGTACATCACTCGCCCACAGCGGCGCTGACTAATATTGAGCGCACTGTTCTGCTGCTGATGGAAGAGGCAACGCCCAATACTTTGGCCGTATATGCCGAAAGTGACGCCCTGGGCAACTATCATATCCGGGCGGCTTGGGCAGATGAGTACTCCGGACAACTCCGCCGCGCCAGGTTTTCTTTCAGCACTCGCTACAAGGCTGCCGAGCGCCTAGTAGAGCAATTGCGCCAAGCGTAAAAAAAAAACTGCTGCCCTTCCCAACCCTCTCATCCGGTCATGCGGTCTATGGCATTGAGTAAATTTTTTTACGTTCGCTAGATTAAATTAAAAAACAACAGCCATGAAGAAAATCTCCATTTTTGGCATTCTTGCTATTATAGCTGCAGCTAGCTTGACATTGCTAAGCGGCTGCCTGGAAGACAAATGTACCAGTTCTGCCACCTACTTTTTATACGAGCCGGTGTATGTACTCCCTCAGGAAATGCGCAAACCCATTCAGGCGGAAGCACCTCGTGCGCTAGAACACCCCAGTAAGATTTACTACTACCAGGACTACCTGCTGATCAATGAGTTGAACAAAGGCGTACACGTTATTGACAACCGAAATCCTTCCAGTCCTGTACCTGTAGCTTTCATCAACATTCCTGGCAATGTGGACATGGCTGTACGCAACAACATTCTCTATGCCGACAACTACGTAGACCTGGTAGCGATTGATATCAGTACACCCGCTGCGCCGGTATATTTGGGCCGCACTGAGAGCGTTTTCCCCAATGCTTATCCTTTTGATGCTGTTCGTGGTCATATAGTAGAGTACCGCAAAACCCCCACCACCCGTGTAGTGCCTTGCGAGAATGACAACTTAAGGGATTTCATCATGGTGGATGACGGGGTGTTCGTACGCGCCGATGCCAATTTTTCTGCTGCAGGTTCGGCTACCACTATCTCTCCGGCGGCCACAGGCATAGGCGGCTCCATGGCGCGCTTTACCATAGCTGGGGGGCAGTACTTGTACACCGTAGATCAGTCTAGGCTGCGTGTGTTCAGCCTACAGCAGCCTGCCAATCCTGTGCAAGCTGCAGTCGTACACATTGGCTGGGGGATTGAAACTATCTTTCCCTACCGCGACAATCTCTTCATCGGGGCTAATAACGGCATGTTTATCTACAGCATTGCCAATCCTTTATTGCCGGTGCAACTATCTCGCTTTCAGCATGCCATGGCTTGCGACCCCGTATTTGTGGACGGCGACATTGCCTACGTAACCCTGCGCGATGGCACAGAATGCCGCAACTTCATCAACCAACTGGACGTCATCAACGTATCTAACCTCAGCAATCCGCGCCTCATCCGGTCTTACCCGATGCACAATCCTATGGGGCTTTCAGTGCTCGGTAACGTGCTCTATATTTGCGAAAACACGCAGGGGCTTAAAGTTTTTGACGCCAGCGACCCCAACCGTATCGGCGAACGCTTGCTCACGCATCACCGGGGTTTTACGGCATTTGACGTTATCGCACTACCGGGTAAAAATATTGCTTTGGTCATTGGCAAAAATGGTTTGTTTCAATTTGACATCAGTGTGCCCAGCAATTTGCGTCAGCTGAGCGTTATTCCGGTAGAAACGAAGTAATTGCTCTTTTCAAACACTAAATTTGCCATTATGCCACCTTTTGCCTTGCATTGGTTGTGCTTGCTCCTGTGGTGCGCACCAATTTATCTGGCGGCGCAAACTCAGGTTCAGGATGTGCTCTACCTTAAGAATGGCGCCGTCATCAAAGGCGTCATTCAAACACAAGCCACCGATGACGGCAAGGTCGTTATAGATATTGGCAATAACCGGCTGGTGGCCTTCTTTCGGGAAGAGATACAGCGCATGGAAAAAGCCCAAACCACCACTGCCGATTGGGTAATCCTTAAAAACGGCAGCGTGTTCAAAGGGCAGATTGTGCAGGAGTCGTCCAGCATATTGACACTGCAACTGGAAAATGGCTCGTACATTCAGTTCAGCAACTTTGAGATCAAGGAAGTACAACACGACCAACCTGTTGTAGCGGCAACTCCTACCCCGCGCACTCAGGACTACAGGTACATCACCTACGCTGAACACCAGCAAATACGCAGACAGTACGCTTTCCGGGAGCGCGGCTGGTACAACCACACGGCTTTGGGTCTGCTCAATGGGGGGTATGATGGCGTTGCCCAAGTCGGCGTGGGGCTGCACAGCGCCACTGGCTACCAGTTTAACCGCTGGCTGGGGGCAGGTTTAGGCTTGGGTTTCGATGCTTTCAGTGTCGTCGAGCAGGAACAAATACTATCTATATTTACTGAAGGGCGCAGTTATTTGCTCAAAAAGCGCAACAGCCCGTTTGTGTCTTTGGGTGCGGGCTATGGCTTTGCTTTCAAAAACGAAAGTGTGAACATTACCCGCGCCAAGGGCGGCCTGCGCATTCATCCCGCAATAGGTCTTCGCTTGGGTGCTTACAAGCACATGAACATGATGATAGACCTGGGCTATGTATTCCAGTCAGCTACCTTTGTACGGGAGATAGTGTTCTTCGAACCCAGGACGGAAACCAAAGACATTACTTACAGAAGGCTGGCATTGAGAGTAGGGGTGCTATTCTGAATACCTTCTGGACGACAAAGCGGTATGAAATATCAGGCTACCACAACATATACAGAAAAAGAACTGGTGGAGGGTTGCATCCGCAACGATCGTCGTTATCAGGAGGCACTGTACCGGCAATTTTTTGATACTATGTATCGCATGGTTTGCCGCTACACCCAAGACCAAGAACTGGCTATAGAAATTGTGAATAACGGCATGTTGAGGGTTTTTCAGAAGTTGAATACCTTCGGGTTTGCTGGCTCGCTTGAGGGGTGGATCAGGAAGTTAATATTTCATGCCATGGCAGATCACTTTCGACGCCAACCCCAGAAAATACACTTTCTTGAGTTGGAAGATCGCAATGTACCTCATCACGGCGGCGCCATGGAGGACTTGTACTTTGAAGACATTGTAAAATTGATTGACATGTTACCTAGAGCTACCCGTCAGGTCTTCTGGATGTATGCCATAGAAGGATATGCCCATGCAGAGATTGCCCGGCAGATGAGTATCAGCGAGGGCACGTCTAAGTGGCACCTTTCTATGGCGCGCCAAAAATTGCGGGAATTGCTCCAACAGCACTATAACATTAACTACTATGCAGGATAAAGATATGACACATCGCCAGGAGGAGCCAGTAGATATCGGCTGGCAGCGCATGGCTGCCTTGCTAGATAGGGAGATGCCGGTGCAAGGCCAAGCCAGATGGCGGCGCTTGATAGTTGGCTGGTATTGGCGGGTCGCCGTGGCGGCAGCCGTAGTGGCGGCAGGCCTTTTTGCATTACTGCGCCTGGGCTCTCCGGCTGATGCCAAAGCCGTGGTGCATCAGGAGGCGATTCATGCCACACCTCATCATCCAGGCGAGTGGACTTTACCAGAGGAGCCTTGCCCGGAGACGTCTGCAGTATTATTGACTGCCAGAGAGGAGGTTGTACCTATCAAAACAAAACCTACCCCTGCTGCCCTTGTGTCTGCTCGATATCCGGTAGCGCTTACGGTGCATCCATCGGCACCATGGCTCGGCGAAATGACAGAGACACCAACAGCTGTACAGGAGGAGACTTTGCCTGCTGCTGTATCGGCGTCGGCTGTAGCCAGCAGTGCTTCTGCTGCGACAGCGGGAGTAGTGCCCAGCCTTCTCAGTTTGGTGCCCCCTGCTCCTTTAGCCTCCTCTACTACTAATGCCTCGGTTCGATCCGGTGCTCCGATGCTTCACCTTTCGTCGCCGGCCGCTGCCGCCGTCCGAAAGCCATCTTGTTGGCGCCTGGGCATAGAAGCCACTGTAGGGCTACATGCTGCCAATAACGCTCTGACCTATGGAGCTGGGCCGATAGTGGAGTACAGGACAGCTTCGCCGGTCAGTCTCAGAGGTGGGCTACAGATGGCCACCGTTAACTATCAGTTATCTGCCAAGAATGCAAACAGGATCCAAAGCGACGACGAACCTGTCGTTACTGGTGGGGGGCAATACGGCTCAGATTTAATGGAGGTGGTGGCGCGAAGCGTACAGCGAGGTTATACCTGGTCATTTACTTCGTATTCCCTGCAATTGCCCATGGTCATAAGCTACGCACTTCGCCCGCGCGTGATGTTAGAGGCGGGTCTTTCTCCAGCCTTGATTTCCACTATCAGCCAGTTAGAAGGAGAGGTTGCCTTCGATGCGCTTGTCAGTCAGACGCTGCCGAGAAACGCCGAATTTTATCGCTCCGCCGTGGACAACTCTACTGAGCGCTTGGCACTCTTGCTGAGTGCCGGAGCACGCTATCGGGTGGCGCCGAATTGGTCGCTGGGATTTTATTATCAATTGAGTTTGAACGACTTACAGCCGCTTAGTACTATACAAGCGCGCCAGCAAAATATGCGTTTGTCGGGCGTTTATTACTTTTAGTAGGGGCAATTCGGAAAAATGCGCTTATCTTGAAGCTCGTTTTAGCGAGGCTTTACAAATGAGAAAATTTTGCGTTATTGCTTCGTACTTATTAGTTGCCCTGCCAGCATGGGCTACCCATATTGTAGGCGGAGAAATTACTTATCGCTGCCTGGGCAACAACCGCTACGAAATCAACATGGTGGTGTATCGGGATTGTTTCTATGGCAACCCGCTGGCCTGGTTTGACGACCCTGCGTCTATCGGCGTATTTAATGCATCTAATGCATTGGTGCGCGATATCAGATTGCGCCCCTTGGGCAACGACACCCTGCAGCCCATGCTCACTAGCAAGTGCTTGGTGATACCACCCTCAGTTTGCGTACACACTACTGCTTATCGCGATACGGTGGAACTCCCACCCTCTCCAGGAGGCTATACCTTAGCTTATCAGCGCTGCTGCCGCAATCAGACCATTGTAAATATCGTAAATCCGCTGGCTACGGGCGCTACATTCTTGGTGGTCATTTCAGAGATGGCCCTCAATCTGTGCAACAGCAGCCCTACCTTCAACGACTGGCCACCCATTTACATCTGTGCGGGCGAGCCGATCATGTTTGACCACTCCGCTACCGACGCTGACGGCGATTCTATTGTCTATCGGCTTTGCACGCCACTACAAGGGGCCAACCAGATTGTCCCACAGCCACAGCCGCCCAACCCGCCGCCTTATTTACCTGTTAGCTGGGTAAGCCCACCCTATGGTGTGAATAATATGTTGAATGGCACACCTGGTGACCCCACCTTGGCTATTCATCCTGTCACTGGGCTAATGACCGGGCTACCCAATACTGTAGGGCAGTTTGTAGTGGGTGTCTGTGCAGAGGAATACCGCAACGGCCAACTCATAGGTACGCTACGTCGCGATTTTCAATATAACGTAGGGATATGCAGCCGTACCACTTCCGCATTTTTCGCACCGGAAGTACAATGTGGAAACTTGACCGTGTTTTTTGAAAATCAAAGTCTTAATGCCAGCGATTTCATCTGGTACTTCAATGATCTGCGCCAACCTGGGGCTGCTTCCACGGAGGTTAGTCCCTATTTCACTTTTTCCGACACGGGCCGTTACACCATCATGCTCATTGCCAATCCCGGCACGTCGTGCGCCGATACTGCCTATCGAGAAATTACCCTGTTGCCAAATTCTATCATACCCGATATGGACATCAGCCTGGGGCCTTGCTCGGATTCGGTGCAAGTGTACGCCATAGACTTGTCTTATGACACGTTGTCCACCATTGTAAGACGGCGCTGGTGGATTACCGACCCACCATTGGAGGGCGACAGCGTCAGTGTGGTGCTCAACCGCAGCGGCACATATTCTTTTGTTGTGGAATTGACTGCCGACAATGGATGCGTGCTGACTTATGAAGAGCCTGTGGAAGTTAGGCTTATTGACGCCCAAGGGCCTTTTCCGGTGACGATCTGCCAGGGCGATACTACCTCTCTTATTGTCAGAAACCTAAGTAATCAGGTGCTGAGCTATAACTGGGCGCCGGCGCAAGACATTGTGTCCGGGCAGGGCACCAACCTATTGCGGGTAAGCCCCCCAACCAGCACTACGTATCGCGTTACCGTCCAATCGTCGGCAGGTTGTATTAAGGTGTACGAAGCTCTGGTGACGGTGCGCCCCCCTGTAAGCAACTTCATGGCTACGGCCACCCCCGATACTATTTCGCCCGGCGAAAGTTCGCAACTCAATGCTACTTTTTACTCCGACGAATATACTTATACCTGGTTTCCGGCGGGTAACTTGAGCGACGCACGCATACACAATCCCGTGGCCACACCATTGGAAACGACCACTTATTTCGTGCGCTTGCGCAGCCCCGAGGGGTGTTTCAGCCTGGCTTCGGTGATGGTGGTGGTTCGGGAAGCGGTCTGCGACTGGCCCAATATTTATGTGCCCAACGGCTTTACGCCCAACAATGACGGCCGGAACGACGTGCTCTACGTGCGCGGCAATAATATAGACGAGCTGTACTTTGTCATTTACAATCGCTGGGGCGAAAAGGTATTTGAGAGCCGCTCCGTAGATGTGGGCTGGGACGGCAGTCAAGATGGCCGGCTACTGCCTTCTGAAGTATATGGCTACTATTTGAGGGTGCGCTGCCGCAATGGCCAGGAGTTTTTTGGCAAAGGCAACATTACGCTCATCCGATAGCTTATTGCGGCAGCATCAGAGTTTTACAGAATACTAATTCACGTATGAATTTTATCACTGGCAAGGTCAAAATAATGCGATAGTTGCAAAAGTGCAACAAAGGGTTAATTTTGCTGCCTGTAATCCGGCTTGAATGAGGATACTTCAACTCTGTAAGAAATTTCCGTACCCCCTGAAAGACGGTGAGTCCATAGCCATAACCAGTCTCAGTAAATCGCTGAGCGATGCCGGTGTTGAGATTACACTGTTGGCCATGAACACCAGCAAGCACTACACAGACATCAATGGCTATGTGCCAGCAGAACTAGCTCATTACCATGCCATTTACGATGTGCATGTGGATAACCGCATCAAGCCTTGGGACGCCTTCAAGAACCTCTTCTCGCCAGACTCTTACCATGTCAGTAGGTTCATCTCTTCTGCTTTTGAAAAGAAACTTATACAGCTTTTGCAGGAGACGACTTACGATGTCATACAACTGGAAACGCTGTATCTATCGCCTTACATACCCATCATACGCCGTTACTCTGACGCTGTAGTGGCCATGCGAGCGCACAACGTGGAGCACGAAATATGGGAGCGCGTGGCATATAACACCAGGTTTCCGCTCAAGCGGCTATATCTACGGCATCTGGCGCGTAAACTGAAGCGCTACGAGATTGCGCAATTGCGCCAGTACGATTTGCTGGTGGCTATTTCCCAACGCGACTTGGAGCGCTTCATTCAAATGGGCTATGAGCAGGCAGCGGCAGTTATCCCCATCGGCATAGACCTAAAATCCTATCGCCCTGATTTCAGAAGCTATCACCGTGAGCTAAGCATAGGGTTTATCGGTTCGCTGGACTGGATGCCTAATGTAGAGGGCGTACAATGGTTCTTGAACGATGTATGGGGGCCTATGCAGCGCAAGCGCGAGACGCTGAAGCTGTACATTGCTGGGCGCAATACTCCGGAGTGGCTGCGTCGCACACGCTGGCGGAATGTGATCTTTGAAGGCGAAGTACCCGACGCCGCCCGGTTTATCAATCAGCACAGTATTATGGTTGTGCCTTTGTTGTCGGGTAGCGGTATGCGGGCCAAAATCCTGGAAGCCATGGCACTGGGCAAGGTTGTCATCACCACGTCCATTGGTCTGGAGGGCATTCCGGCACGACACAAGCGCGAGGTGTTGGTGGCTGATACCAGCAAAGAATTTGTAGAGGCGCTCAGATATTGCCGACAGCAAAACGGCCGCCTGGAGCAAATGGGGCGACGTGCGCTGGACTTCGTGAGCCGCCACTTCGACAGCCGCGAGATAGGCAAGTCTTTGCTGGAAATATATTCTACTTTGCTGGAAGCGGTTAAGATTTGAGTAATTGGGCATCCCTTTATGACGCACATTTGGCTGCTGGCGGGTTCGGTTTTTTTTGCAGGGTTACTGGTGCATTCTTATGTGATTTACCCGTTGATTATGCGCCTGCTGGCTGCCGGTAAATCCAACAATACTGAAGTTTTTAAACCCGATGACCGGCAGTTGCCACACGTCTCGGTCATCATGTCATTGTACAACGAAGAGAAAGTTATTACCCTAAAATTGGATACCCTGCTGGCGCAGCGTTATCCTACCGACAAATACGCCGTGTACATCGGTTCTGACGGCTCGTCTGATCAAACTAATGCCATAGTGGAGCAGAAAATCAGGGGCAAGGCCGGATTTTATTTTTTTTCGTTCAGCCAACGGCGCGGCAAACCTGGCGTAATCAATGAACTGATCGAAGTAGCTACCCATGAGCGCGGCAAGCGCCATGACCACGTATTGGTACTCACCGACGCCAGCGTTATGCTCTCGCCTGAGGTGGTATATCATTTGTGTAAGCATTTCAAGCATCCTCACATAGGTGTCGTGGATGCCTTTATGATCCACACCGGCTTGGAGAATCAGGGCATCTCCCGCTCCGAAGACCAGTACATCTCCTCTGAAGTGATGCTTAAGTATAGAGAAAGCATAGTGTGGCGTAAGATGATTGGCCCATTTGGCGGTTGCTATGCCCTGCGTTCTGATCTGGTTGATCAAGTGCCTGCCAACTTTCTGGTGGACGACTTCTACCTGACTATGCGCGCATTTGAGCAGGGGGCCTGGGCCATCAACGAGCCGGAAGCCCGCTGTTATGAGCCGGTATCGCAGGAGTGGCAGGAGGAGTTTCGCCGTAAAGCCCGTATCTCTGCCGGCAATTTTCAGAACATGGCGCGCTTTGCTCGCCTGTGGTGGCCGCCGCTCAATGCGCTGGCATTCGCTTTTTTTTCGCATAAGATACTGCGCTGGATGGGGCCTTTCTGGCTGTTGGGTATGGCCGTTTGCTTGCTGATAGCTGCATTTGCCGGCAGTACGGCTGCCTATTTTGCTTTGCTAGGCTTTGCAGCCTTGGTACTGGGAATACCTTTGTTAGATGTATTGCTCAAGCACCTGGGTATAAATGTGTTGTTTTTGCGCAATGTGCGTTACTTCTTGTTGATGAACCTGGCCTTGCTTCAGGGTTTTTTTAAATACTTAAAAGGCATACAAACTAATGTCTGGGAACCTACCAAACGAAACTGAACACATCGTGCTGGATACCATCGAAGATGCCGTAGCCGACATTAAAGCCGGTAAGGTGATCATCGTGGTGGACGATGAAGACCGCGAAAATGAAGGCGACTTCATCTGCGCCGCTGAATGCGTTACTCCTGAAATTATTAATTTCATGGCTACGCACGGGCGCGGTCTTATATGTGCGCCCATCATTGAGCAGCGCGCTGATGAGCTAGGGCTTGACCTTATGGTGTCGAACAACACGGCCTTGCACGAAACCGCCTTTACCGTGTCTATTGACCTTATCGGGCATGGCTGTACCACCGGTATCTCGGCTTACGACCGCGCCACTGGTATCCGTGCCATGGTAGACCCCAATATTAAGGCCAGCGACTTTGCCCGGCCGGGGCATATCTTTCCCTTGCGTGCTAAAGCTGGCGGTGTCCTGCGGCGCACTGGCCACACCGAAGCTGCCATTGACCTGGCGCGCCTGGCTGGTTACTATCCTGCCGGGGTGCTGGTGGAAATCCTCAACGAGGATGGCTCCATGGCAAGGTTGCCTCAACTATACCGGATTGCAAAAAAATTTGGGCTTCGCATTATCTCCATCAAAGATCTGGTGGCCTATCGCATGCGCACTGAGCGCATCATTCGCAAGGAAATGGAAGCGCCTATTCGCACGCCTTATGGCCACTTTACTGTCCACGCTTTTCGCCAACTGACCAGCGGCGACATTCACCTTGCCTTTGTTATGGGGCAGTGGCAGCCAGGCGAGCCTGTGCTGGTACGCGTGCACTCCGCTTCAGAAACAGGCGGCCTTATCGGGCTCCTCTTCGGTAGCTACAGCGCTGTGCTGGAGCGCGCCTTGCGCCGCATAGCCAGCGAAGGCAAAGGCGTGTTGTTATACATGCGCCACAGCGAAAAAGCAGATGCTATACTAACTTACCTTAAAGCACTCCAAACCACTGGAGACATTGACCAGCACTTGCACTCTGACATGACTCAGCGAGACTTTGGCGTGGGTGCTCAAATCTTGCGTGACTTGGGCATTTCCAAAATCCGGCTCATGACCCAAAATCCCAAAAAGCGCGTGGGTTTGATTGGCTATGGCCTCGAAATCGTAGAGCACGTTGAATAATATTTTATACAACATATTTTTGTAGAATTTGAGAACAATTCCGCTACTTTGCGTCTCGTATTACTCGTTAACTCAACAACCATGAAGCGTATTCTTTTAACTGCCTTAGTGTGGTGCGCTGTCTTGGGGGCGGCTCTTGCACAGGAGGATTTCCGCAAGCAAGCCCCGATGCCCGGCCCAGCCCCCCGTATTGAAATGGGTGCTTACCAGGCATTCAAACTCAAAAACGGCCTGCGCGTTATTGTGGTGGAAAATCATAAAATCCCAAAAGTATCCTTTCAATTGCTAGTGGACGTGCCTGTCATGCACGAGCGCCAACTGGCCGGCGTCGGCGAAATGGCCGGCCAGATGCTGGTGCGCGGCACGCGCAACCGAACCAAATCCCAAATTGACGAAGAAGTAGACTTCATCGGCGCTACGCTAAGCTCCAGCGGCTCCGGTATTTTTGCTTCCAGCCTCACCAAGCACCGCGACAAGTTGCTGGAAATCATGTCGGAAGTGCTCCTGGCGCCAACCTTCCCCCAGGATGAGTTCGACAAGCTCAAAAAACAAACCATTTCTGGCATTGTCTCCTCCAAAGATGACCCCAATACCATTGCCACCAATGTGGGCAAAGTGCTGGCCTACGGCAAAAATCACCCCTATGGCGAACTCACCAGTGAGGCTACGGTAGAAGCTATCCGTGTACAAGACTGCAAGACCTACTACGAAACCTACTTCCGCCCGGAGATTTCCTACCTGGCTATGGTGGGCGACATCACGCCCAAGCAGGCTCGCAAGCTCGCCCAGCGCTACTTTGGCGCCTGGAAGCAAGGCGCTGTACTGATGGAAAGCTTTGATACGCCTCAGGCGCCGGCAGAGCGCAAAGTGGCTTTTGTAAATAAGCCAGGGGCTGTACAATCAGTCATCAACATTACTTATCCAGTAGAGCTCAAGCCTGGCGCACCCGACGCCATCAAAGCCAGCGTGATGAATACCCTGCTGGGTGGGTACTTCAGCAGCCGCTTTAACGCCAACATCCGCGAAGATAAAGGCTATTCTTACGGCGTGCGTTCTGTACTCTCACCCGATAAGGAAGTGGCGGTGTTTACAGCCGGCGGCGCCGTACGCAACCAGGTGACCGATAGCACTGTCACCGAATTTTTGTACGAAATGCAAAGACTACGCAACGAGGCCGTACCGGAAGCCGAGTTAAGCATGGTAAAGAACGTGATGAACGGCAACTTTGCCCGCAGCCTCGAGGATCCTGAAAACATTGCTCGTTATGCCCTCAACATTGCACGCTACAACCTGCCTAAAGACTACTACGCTACCTACTTAGAGAATCTCAGTAAGGTGACGCCCAAAGATATTATGGACATGGCACACAAGTACCTGCTGCCCGACAGAGCCTGGGTTGTAGTGGTGGGCAACAAGGATATCGCCGACCGCCTGGAAAAATTTGCAGCCAACGGCAAAGTCATGTTTTACAACTACTACGGCGAACCCATTGACGATGGTCATACCCTTATGCCCGATGGCGTGAGTGCAGAATCTATCATCGAAGACTACCTCGAAGCCATTGGCGGGCGTAAAAAACTAAACGATATCAAAGACATGAGCGTGACCATGAAGGCAGAAGTACAGGGGATGACCATCCAGGCGGTAAACCGCAAGAAGGTCCCTAACAAAATGCTGACCACCATCACCATGTCGGGCATGATGCTCAACCAGGTGAAATGCGACGGCGAAAAGGTGGAGATGTCGGCCATGGGGCAGGCTCAGCCAATAGACGAACAAACTGCCGCCGCCACCAAACGCCAGGCGCGTATGTTTCCCGAAATGTTTTATGCCGAGGATGGCCTATCTCTAGCATTCAAAGGCATTGAAAATGTAAATGGCAAAAATGCCTATCGCGTGGACATCGTAGACAATGGCAAAGTTACCACTGAGTATTTTGACATGACCACTGGTCTGAAAATTCGCTCCATTAATGTAGAAGGTGAGAACAGTATCATCACTGACTACGAAGACTACCGCGAGTTGAATAACGGCATTCGCATACCATACAAAACTACTGTGAGTGGTGCCATGCCCTTCCCTTTAGTGATGCAGGTAGAAAAAGCAACCGTCAATGAAGGGCTAGAAGACAAAATATTTATGGTCAAATAAGAAGTTTAATTGTTAATCACCTGTAACCTCATTTTGTTATGGAAGATAAACATATAATCCTTGACGATATAATACCTAGTGGTGCCTGGAAGCCTGTGCATGCTTCAAAAGGTAAGCGCCTGGTTCATTACATCATAGACTACATTATCACGTCTACTGCGACATCATTCATCTCCTTAGTTTTCTTTTCGGAGAGCAGCCCAGCGATGATCTATCTGTTGATTGGTGTTATCATACACTTTGTGTATTATGTGCCCACAGAGTACCTTATGAGCGGTAAAACGATAGGTAAGCTCATTACCCAAACCCGTGTAGTTACTCACGAGGGGTATCATCCAGAGCTATCAGTTATCCTGTTGCGCACCTTATGCCGGCTTGTACCCTTTGATCCCCTCTCTTTTCTGTTCAGCGAGCCAGGTGGGTGGCACGATATGTGGTCTAAAACCTGGGTGGTAGAAGATCACTGTTTGTCCTCCGTTCCTGACAATGTAGTCCCTAACAATGTAATATCTACTAGTAGTCCTAGTAGTAATGCCTGGAAGTCTGTGCATGCTTCAAAAGGTAAGCGCCTGGTTCATTACATCATAGACTACATTATCACGTTTATTGCGACGTCATTCATCTCCTTAGTTTTCTTTTCGGAGAGCAGCTCAACGATGAGCTATCTGTTGATTTTTGTTATCATACACTTTGTGTATTATGTGCCCACAGAGTACCTTATGAGCGGTAAAACGATAGGTAAACTCATTACCCCAACCCGTGTAGTTACTCACGAGGGGTATCATCCAGAGTTATCAGTTATCCTGTTGCGCACCTTGTGCCGGCTTGTACCCTTTGATCCCCTTTCTTTTCTGTTCAGCGAGCCAGGTGGGTGGCACGATATGTGGTCTAAAACTTGGGTGGTAGAAGATCACTGTTTGTCCTCCGCCTACCATATCAACAAATATGTGTAGTGAATGGTACAAGTTTTTGTGACAGGCGGCACCTTCGACAAGGAGTACAACTACATTACCGGAGAATTGTACTTCAAGGACACACATCTGCCGGAAATGTTTCAACTTGGGCGATGCACCTCTGCTGTGGACATCAAAACCCTCATGATGGTGGATAGCCTGGAAATGACCGACACTGACCGCGATATCATTGTCCACAATTGCCGAAGAACGCCCTGCCAGCGCATCCTTATCACTCACGGCACGGATCGCATGGTACAAACCGCCCGGCACTTGGCTGAAGCGAAAATAGAGGGCAAGACTATTGTGCTCACTGGCGCTATGATTCCATATGCTTTTGGCACTTCTTCAGACGGCTTTTTCAACCTGGGGTCAGCGCTCGCCTTTGCGCAGGTTCTGGTTCCTGGCGTGTATATCGTCATGAATGGCCGTTATTTTTACTGGAGCAATGTACAAAAGAACCCAAAAACAGGGAATTTTGAGGAGCTAGAGTGAGAGAAATAGTGACATAATACTGCTGCAGGTAAGTGGTCATCATGGTTTCTTTGCCACAAAGTCTCTTCGTCTCACAGTCACACAGCCACAAAAATGGAGTACATAGGCCTTATCTTCGAGTTGTTATTGCTGGCCATTGGCGTGTATGTATATCTATTTTCGCGAGGATTTGTACGCGCAGGCACTCCCGAAGCTCAGCAGCGCGCCGAAGCCTTCCGGCAAGTAAACGGGTGGTGGCTACGGCTGATGGGTTTGGCGCTGATAGCTTTTATGGGTGCAAATGTAGTAATACATTTGCGCGACTTATTTTTCAGGTAAACGAATAAATACATCCAAAGCCAGTGGATCAGAGCAACGCTAAACCGCGGGCGCCGCTTGCCGCTATTTTTCTTACGGTCTTTATAGACATGCTGGGTATAGGAATAGTTATTCCTGTGTTACCGGTGCTTTTCTTTGGGTCGGATACTACGCTGCTGGGGCCGGAGGTCGGCGAGCGCGCCAGGTCAATATGGTATGGCTTGCTACTAGCTTCCTATCCGTTTATGCAGTTTTTTGGCGCACCGGCGCTAGGGGCTTTGTCTGACCGTCATGGCCGCAAGCCGCTGTTGATGCTTTCGTTGGCGGGTACTCTGGCGGGTTATCTGTTGTTTGCGTTGGCCATCAAGCAGCAAAGCCTGTGGATGTTGTTTGTCAGCCGGATGCTGCCGGGCTTCACTGGGGGTAATATTTCCATCATTTTCTCCTCTATTGCAGATGTGAGTGATGCTTCTTCTCGCACTCGGAATTTTGGCCTGGTGGGTATGGCCTTTGGCTTGGGGTTTATATTTGGCCCTACATTGGGCGGCTTGATGGCCGATGCTTCGCTGGTTTCTTGGTTTGAGCCAGCCACGCCGTTTTACTTCACGGCGCTGCTTACATTAGTCAATATATTGCTGGTGCAGCGGCGTTTCAACGAAACCTTGACGCAGCGGCGTACTTCCCAGGTGAGTTTGCTTACCGGAGTTCGCAATGTGGGCAAGAGCTTTGCCGACCCTAAGTTGAGAGGTATTTTTACAGTGGTGATGCTGTTGTCGTTGGGGTTTACCTTTTTTACGCAGTTCTTTTCTGTACTGTTGATCAACAAGTTCGGTTTTACAGAGCGCAATATTGGCATGTTGTTCGGGTGGATAGGGCTCTGGCTGGTGTTCACTCAGGGTGTGACGGTGCGCATTCTGAGCAGGTATGTTCATGCTGCTGTGATATTGCGCTACTCTATACTAGCACTGGCTTGTGCGTTGGGCGCGTTGCTGTTGCCTGACAAAAGCTGGATGTTTTTTGCGCTGAATCCTTTTGTGGCTACTTTTCAGGGCATCACTGCGCCAAATTTGACCTCTACGGTATCGAGCCAAGCCGGTCCTGAACGTCAGGGGGAGATTCTGGGTATCAATCAGAGTATGCAAAGCTTGGGGCAGGCCATTCCACCTGTCATTGGTGGCTATTTGGCAGGTATCAATAACTACCTGCCTATTATCACGGCTGCTGGGCTTACCTTTTTGGGCTGGGTGGTTTACCTGTGGGCATTTCGCACAGCCAAGCCCAACGGTTGAGGCTACTGCCCCTGCACAGGATTTTGCACCATGGGGTGAGCACAGCCTTTGTAGATCTGGCCGTCTCTTTCCACTTGTACCATGTAGGGGTATTCGTCGTCTGACATGCCGTCAGAGCACTTGCCCTCAGTGAGGATTATCTTGAGCTTGCTGTCGCCTTCGAAGGTTTCATATACCTGGCTTTTGGCTTGTTTTTGAGGTGGCCGGTAGGGGTAGGTCATCGGCTCTTCATCCATGTGATGGAATACAATACCGCTTTTTTCTATCTGGAGGCTCCAGAAAGGCTCCGTGCCTACGCATTTGAAGCCTTTTTCCAGGCTGGCTGTTTGGGTGCGCGGGCTGCAGGCGACGACTGAAGCCAGCATTCCAATAGTTAGCAAGCAATATATGCAGTTTTTCATAATGATATGCTGTTTTGGCTTCAAAGATAGAAGAGCGACAGAAATGTAGAAAGTCATTAGGATGCGATTTAAAAAAAAAACAAGACCTTCGCCAGCATTTGAAGAGCCGAGCGAAGGTATTGTACAACACTTAGTGGAGACGGCGAGAGTCGAACTCGCGTCCAGAGAAAGCACCAGAGGGTTTTCTACATGCTTAGCGCCTTGTTTGAGATCTCGGCCAACGGGTAGGTCAAGTCGCAAACCCGTGTCGTTGGTCCAGCCCTGAATCTCGAGAACTGCAGCGGGCCACCCCAGTTCTCCAGCCTGGCAATGATGATGTACGGGTGCGAGCCGGTCAGGCATAGGCTAGGCTCACGTAGAGCGGGCACCAGCGTACAATGGCGTACTAATACCTGGTATTAGGCAGCCATAGCGTAGCGAGTTTCGCCACTTATGGTTGATTGCTATTTGTTGACGGGGTAAGCAATCGTGCCCCGGCATGCTTGCCAACCAGTTCACTTTCCTGTCGATTCCATTACGTCCCCGCATAAAATGGGCATAAGGCACCTTAACAGGCATTTGCTGTTTTCTTTGAAGCGGATGTACACATTTTGCACATCAACAACTATAGGAACCGCGCAGGCGGCAAAAAAGTTTCTTTCGTTTGCGTAAAAAAGCTAGCCGTAAAGGCACTAACTTTGCCCGTCGTTAATTTTCATTCCCATGAAAATAGGTGTTATCCGCGAGGGTAAAGTCCCTCCCGACTCTCGCACCCCGCTTACGCCCAAGCAGTGTGCTCATCTTATGCATCATTTTGGTATAGACATCGTAGTGGAGCCGTCGGCCGTTCGGTGCTATCCTGATGAAGAGTATGAGGCGCTGGGCATTCCACTCTCACGCGACCTTAGCGACTGCGATGTGCTCATGGGCATAAAGGAAGTGCCTATTGATCAGCTCATTCCGCACAAGACCTATATGTTTTTTTCTCATACCATCAAAGAGCAGCCCTACAATCGAAAGTTGCTGCAGGCATCACTAGCTAAGGGTATCCGACTGCTGGACTACGAGGTGATGACCGATGAGCAAGGCCGTCGTCTGATCGCTTTTGGCAAGTTTGCTGGCATGGTGGGTGCGCACAATGCGCTCTGGACCTGGGGGCAACGCACGGGCGCCTTCGCGCTACCCCGCATGAAAGACTGCTTTGACTATGAGGCAGCTAAAGAACACTATCACGCCATTGTCTGGCCGCCAGTCAAGGTGGTACTTACGGGTACTGGGCGCGTGGGTACGGGTGCAGCAGAGGTGCTGCATGACATGGGCATTTTGCAGGTCAGCCCCCAGGAGTTCTTGCAGAATGATTTTGAAGAAGCTGTCTTTACTCAGATTACCCCTCAGGACTATGCCGCCCGAAAGGATGGTCAGGCCTTTCATACTCGCGATTTTTATGCCCATCCCGAGATGTACCAGAGCATCTTTGCCCCCTATATGCGTGCGGCTGATATTATGATCAATGGTATATTCTGGGACAAAAGAGCGCCTGCTTTCTTCACTGCCGACGACATGCGCCGACCAGATTTTCGCATTCGGGTCATTGCCGACATTACCTGCGACATTGCCCCTGTTTCCTCCATTCCTTCCACTTTGCGGCCCTCAACAATAGCCGACCCAGTGTATGGCTATGACCCATACACTGGCTTGGAGATAGCTCCCTTTCAGCCTCAGGGGGTGGATGTGATGGCCATTGATAACCTACCCAGCGAAATGCCGCGCGATGCTTCCAGTGCCTTTGGGGAGATGTTTATCCACCAGGTGTTGCCGGAGTTGCTTAAGCCCCAAAGCGCTATGATTGAACGGGCTACCATAGCAGAAAACGGCGAGCTCGGCGCTTGTTTTCAATATCTTAGGGCCTATGCGGGGCTGGTAGAAGCGTGAGAAGCCTTACTACGGCGGTCAGTATCCCTTTGGATTGATCTGGAAGCCGATCTGCTTGGCAGGCTGGTCGTCGTCAAAGTCCTCCCATTGGATGATTTCGGTCATGAATTGCTCCACATGGCGGATGAAGAAGTCGAGGCACAACTCCTCCGGCCGATAGATAGCGATGGTTTTCGGCTCATGGGGCTGCCCGTAGTTTTCGATAAAGGGGTATTGGATGAGTACGATGATCTTGCCGTTGAAAAGCTGCTGGTAGACCAATGCGCCGCGTTGCTTGATAAAGTCGCGCCGCAGGTGGCTGTCAATGCGCTGCGCTAGGCCACTCTTTTCTACACCAAGGCTGAGTACCACGGCTTCGAGGTTGACCACCGGCGTTTGCACTTCCACAAAGGCATCTATGTCTACGATTTTGATGATTTCCTTAAGGGTTTTGGCAATCCTGTCGCGGAGGGAGGTTTTCCACTCTTCTCGAAACTTGTCGGTGTTAGCCAGGATGGTCTTGTACTCTTGTACTTTGCGGTGCAACGCGAAGTAATTGGCATCCATATGCTTGCTTTTCAGGGCAAATTTACGTGAAAACTATACTATGGCAGGTATTTTTCCTCATACATAAGCAGAAAATTCACTAACTTTACAGAGCATGGAAGGGAATGCTGATTTGCTGTTTGGCCCCATCCCCTCGCGCCGGCTGGGGCAGAGCCTGGGCATCAACAACACGCTGCTACCCAAGGCTTGTACGTACAATTGTGTTTACTGCCAGGCCGGTAGGACGCACCACCTCGGCTTTGCCCGCAAGGCATTCCTGGAGCCGCGCTTTATTTACCAGCAGGTGGCTGAGCGGCTTCAGCAAGCGCAGGCGCAAAGTGCTCAAATTGACTACCTGAGCTTTGTACCCGACGGCGAGCCTACACTCGACATTCGTCTGGGCGAAACCCTGGCTTTGCTACGCACGCTGGGCAAGCCAATTGCAGTGTTTACCAATGCCTCGCTGATATGGCGCCCCGACGTGCGCGCCGATCTTTGTGCTGCTGATTGGGTATCGCTCAAATTTGATGCCGTGGACGAACGCTCCTGGCAAAAAATTGACCGCCCCAGCAAATACCTCCAGCCTTCTCTTATCATGGATGGCGCGCTGGCCTTTGCCCGACAGTATCGCGGTACACTGGTAAGCGAAACCATGCTATGCGCTGGCCTCAACGACGACGAGGAAAGCCTGACGGCTACTGCAGAATATCTCGCTCAACTGAACCCCGCCGTAGCTTACATTGGCATACCTACGCGACCACCGCTGGAAGCCTGGGCTATGCCTCCCGACGATACCACGCTGGCCAAGGCTTTTGATATTTTTAGTTCGCACTTGCCCAGGGTGGAACTCATCGCCGGCTACCCGCCGCCCGTATTTCAGCCAGGTAACGACGCCGAGCGAAACATCCCGGCCATTCTCGCGGTGCACCCACTTAGAGAAAGCGAAATGCAGGACTTGCTGCAAAAGTATGGTGCTGACCCAACCATCCTTGACCGCCTGCGCGAGCAAGGCATAGTGCAGCAGGTAGCCCATCGGGGAGAGCAGTTCTGGATGCGGGTCAGATGAGAGGATTGGACGCTTGGCATTCCTATGTTTTCAAAATATCCAGGGCTAACGGATGCGATCAAGGTTGCAGGAAGTTGTCGTAGCGCCTGCCCGTCTGCCGTAGGGTATTCGCTTCTTCAGAGATAAGAGGGCTTTGAAATACTCCGCCAAATCCGCAATCTTTGCGCTTGTGTTTAGGGTTGCTCACACCTCTTAATGCTGTTTTTAATGCTGTATGTTCAGATTGGCACTTCCTTGCAGTGGCTGTTTTCGGTCATTATTATAGGGCAAGGCAAGGCTATAAATTCCACGGATTAATGGCCCATATCGAAGAATTTTGCATCTTTCTTCTCTTGCAGACCTTATAAAAGGTGCATGGCTACCAATCTGTGCAGACAGCGTTATATATTTTTGGCATTTTATTGATAATTGACCATGCATTACACAACACCATGACAAATGCCGCTGACGCTCATCTTCAGCATCTTTGGAATCTGCTCCAACTGGAAAAGGAGGAAGATTTGCTCCGGTTTCACCGTGCCGTGCAACGCCTTTCCTTGGAAGAGCGCAAGGCTGAGGGCTATACCTGGTACCCCGTCAGCATAGTGCAGCAGGGCTATACTATAGGCGATCGCGCCTTTGTAGTAGTGCAGTGCCCAACCGAGCACCCTACTGAGCACCAGTTTCGCGAAGGCAAAACCGTTGCTTTCTTTACCCGATCCGACAAAGCCAAGCGACCAGAATACAGTGGCGTGATCCACTACGTGGACAAAAACCGCATGAAGATCATTCTCAATAGTCAGGATATTCCTGAATGGAGCGACCAAGGACTCACCGGTGTGGACTTGCTCTTCGACGAGCGCACCTATGCCGAAATGGAAAAAGCCTTACAAAAGGTAAGGCAGGCCCAAAAAGGTCGTCTGGCCGACCTGCGCTCCATCCTTGCCGGGGGGCGGGAGCCAGCATTCGGTGAGCTGCCTGCACTTTCGCCCATACCTGGCCTGAATGCTTCCCAGCACAAAGCCGTATGCGAATGCCTCTCTGCTCGCGATGTAGCTGTCATACACGGGCCACCCGGCACCGGCAAAACCACTACTGTGGTACAGTTGGTCAAAGTACTTTGCCAAACTGAAAACACAGTGCTGGTATGTGCTCCTAGCAATGCCGCGGTGGACCTACTTACCGAACGCCTTGCGGCTCAAGGGCTTTTTGTGGTGCGCATCGGCAACATCTCCCGCATGGACGAAAGCATACTCTCTCATACACTAGAAGTGCTGGCCACTGGCCACCCTGAAAGCAAAAATGTGAAGAAAGTGCGTATTCAGGCAGCCGAATACAGGCGGCAGGCGCGTCGGTACCGGCGTACATACGGTGCGGAAGAAAGAAGCGAGCGACGCCAACTCCTCGAAGAAGCCGCCCAGCTCAGTGCCTGGGCAGATACCATCGAAGACCGAATTGTTGAACAGATATTAGACGGCGCCCAGGTTATCACCTGCACCTTGGTGGGTGCAGCACATAAAGTGCTGGAAAAAAGGCACTTTCGAACCCTTGTTATAGACGAAGCCTCGCAGGCACTGGAGCCGGCCTCCTGGATTCCCATTATCAAAACTTCCCGTGTGATCCTCACCGGCGATCCGTTTCAGCTTCCTCCTACCGTAAAATCTGACGAAGCACGGCGTAAGGGCCTAGATGTCACTCTTATAGAGCGCTGCTTAGAGCGCATGCCCTGGTCGCCCATGTTGGAAGTGCAATACCGCATGCACGAAGTCATCATGGGGTTTTCCAATCGCAAATTCTACGGTATGCGCCTCAAAGCCCATGAGTCAGTCAGTGCTCGTATGTTAGATATAGGCGAGCATTTTCCGCTAGAATTCATTGATACAGCTGGCTGCGGCTTTGAGGAACAACTACAGCGGGGATCGCAGAGCAGGTTCAACCCCGAAGAGTTTTTTATCTTGCGCGAGCACTTGTACCAGCTCATAGAGGCTCACTACGACAAACCCTTGCCATCGGTGGCCGTGATCTCGCCCTACCGCGAACAAGTGGAATACATCAAAAAAGCGGTAGAAGACGATGCATTGCTTTCTTCACTTCCTATCAGCGTCAATACCATTGATGGCTTCCAAGGCCAGGAAATGGATGTAGTGTACATTTCGCTGGTGCGCTCCAACGCCAAAGGCGAGATCGGCTTCCTGGGCGACTACCGCCGCATGAATGTGGCTATAACCCGCGCCCGCAAGCTCTTGGTAGTGACGGGCGACAGCGCCACCATAGGAGCCAATGCCTTTTACGCTGATTTCCTGACGTATTGCGAGCAGCGTGGGGTGTATCGCACAGCATGGGAGTTTATGAGCCGGCTGGCCTGAAAATATTTTGATGCGCCTATTGCTTTCAATGATAGAAGTGCATACCTTTGTATATTAGGTATGTGTACTTTCGCCTGAAAGACGCACTCCCATACTATGAAAAAAATTTCATTAAACATCTGTGAGAAAACCATGAATATACGCTATTCCTTTGCTCTAACCCTCGCCTGGATGGCAGCTTCCATAGGGCTTGGAGCACAAACCTGGACGGGAAGTCTAAATAACAATTGGAGTAACCCCGGAAATTGGTCGCCCAGTACTGTTCCTAACAGCACAAGTGCCACAGCCGTCATCCCTCCGGGTGCACCTAATCTTCCTGTTACTTTGTCCTCTAATATTCAGTTGGGCACTTTGGTCATGGGAGCGGGCACTTCGCTGAACATCAACTTCAACAGAATTGAAATACACGTTAGCGCTGGTTTGGCTGGAGTTGCGCTGTCCAATGGTACAATTGAACAAAGAGGTTCCTCCATTATTACGCTCACCAATAGTACGTTCGACAACATCATCATTGAAAAGCGCGGAAATGGCAATATCATCGGCTTCGGGGGCAATACCTTCAACGGCAATGCCCGCTTGGAGGCTTTTGCTGGTACATCTGGTCTGTTCAGCATGGGCATATCATTGCCAATGGGAGACAACTTCACAGGC
Organism: uncultured Saprospiraceae bacterium; assembly: GCA_938015595.1. Taxonomy (GTDB): domain Bacteria; phylum Bacteroidota; class Bacteroidia; order Chitinophagales; family Saprospiraceae; genus UBA2329. The sequence goes on from CALLPI010000005.1 coordinate 119,523, forward strand.
CCGTTGAACATCCAGAATGCCTCTAACAACGTCAATATTTCCATTGCCGAGTTTGGAGCAAATAGCTTTGGCGCTGATATCACGATGGCTAACACCGCCAATGGCAGTATTACCTTTGGCGCAAATTTTGCCGTTATTACCCTCAATGGCAATATTCATGGAGTGGGCAACATTGATGGTACTATCAGTCTTCGTTCCATTACCCAAAATGGAGGCGGTACCAATAACCTGGGCAATCCTGCCAGTCTAATACTCAACACTTGCACCTTCAGCGGTAACGTCACATGCACGGCGCTGACATCCATGAGTATATCCAGTTGCAACCTCAACGGCTCCAATACGCTGGCTTCCCGAAACATCTCCCAGGTGAACAATAGCACAATCGGCAGTGTGTCCGACACCAGCAGTATCTCCAGGCTTGCACCCGCAGTTGGTGGACCCAATAACTGGTTTGGTGGTAATACTTTCCGAAATGTTACTATTCGCAATTTTAGCAATGCCAACCTGCGCATGGCCACCTCATTAGGCGATACCTGGATGGGGGTGGACTCTTTTCAAAATCTCGGCAATGCCCTCATGGAAATAGGCTATTTTGGTACTACTATCTTTAGTGGTGACCTGATACTTGAAAACACCTCTAACACTGGTATTTATATAGGAAACAACTCTCCTCCGCACGCTGTGGTCGTCAATGGCAATCTCAAAAATGCGGGATTCACCGCTGGTGCCCTGCAACTACGGCGCGTCATGCAAATGGCTCCTACTCCTAATGATACCTTCGCACCGGCCACTTTCAGGGCTGTCGGCTCTGATATCAAGGGCGATTTTTTCTGCACGCCAAGCCAATCCATCCAGGCGATTGAGAGCTCTACCTTCAGCCGCGAAAACCTGTTTGCTTCGGCGCGCATACAGGAAGTGACCGGCAGTACTTTTAGCAACCTGGGCGGCAAAACGCAGTTTATCAAGTCTGGTGCGATGAACGATAATTGGTCAGGGAACAATAACTTTTATATAGTTGAGATAAACAATAACTCTCCTAGCAGTTTACGATTGGCTAATGCCGCCTTATCGCCTGACTATTTCCATGGCAAGGCTACTTTTCTCACGGGATCTGCCGAGCTTACCCCTTGCAGCGTATCCAACTGCCACTTTAGGGATACTATATCCACCGTGGGCACCACTACAGCCATCATCTTTGGTGGCAATACCTCTGGAGATGTCATTGTGGACGGCAATTCATCGCAGATTATTGAAGGCGATATTCTCCTTGCACCTTCTATCCGCCGCCTGCAGATGAATACCACCGGCTCATTGACGCTCAACGTGCCTGTGACCATCCTCAACTCTACTGCTTTTATCAATGGTGTAGTGAATAGTAGTATGGCCAATATATTCAGATATGCTTCTACAGCTATGTTGCCAACTGGCAGCAATACCAGCCACGTGGACGGGCCCGTGGAACACACCAGGACTGCTATTACCCATGCGTTCACTTTCCCTACTGGCAACGGTGGCTGGTATGCTCCTGTAACCATCCAGAAGTCAGGCGGCACTGGGTTGTTTGGCACGTTTAGGGTGCAGTATTTACGTACACCTTATGGCACATACACTCAAGATGGCTCGCTGGACCATGTAAGTCAGTGCGAATACTGGAATATTGACCGCCCTGCCGGATCAGGTAGTGTGAATATAATGCTTACCTGGGACAGTACGCGCAGTTGCGGTGTCACTGACTATAACTACCTTAGGGTAGCTCGGTGGAGCGGTTCATCATGGACAAACTCCGGCGGCATTCCAGCTGGAACTAATGCTAGCGGCGTTATCACAGCTGCCGGTATTTCTTCTTTTTCTCCCTTTACGTTGGCCTCCTCTACAATGGCCAACCCCCTCCCAGTCGAACTCCTCTACTTTAATGCCGAGCCCAATGGCAATAAGGTAGTGGACTTGCACTGGGCTACTGCCAGCGAAAAGAATAATGACTATTTCACCGTAGAGCGTAGCCGCGACGGCCTGCGATTTGAGGCGTTACTGCGCGTGCCTGGCGCTGGTACTACCTCAGAACCACAAATCTATGCTGCTGTAGATGCTCAGCCACTGCCTGGCCTGGCGTACTATCGCTTGCGCCAAACCGACTACGATGGTGCGTTCTCCTACTCCCACATAGTGGCCGTGCAGATGCCTCTAGACCGCGATAAGGGCTTTGCGGTGTATCCCAACCCCGTATTGGAGGGCGCATTTTGGTTGGATACTGGCTTAGAACGACCTGGTCTGCGCTGGCGCCTGCTCAATAGCATGGGGCAAACCATGCCCGCAGTGCCACAGCCTCAGGGTAGTCGCTTGCTGTTCAATACCCAGGGCTTACCTGCAGGGGTGTATTTCCTGGAGGTGCAGCACGAGGGTACAGTGCAGAGTTTTAAGCTGGTACTGAGGTAGTGTTGTAAGTGGGTCAAAGATTGTGCTGCTGACTACCCGCTATTTTCATGCCGTTGGATGTGAAGCGCAAAGTATAGTGAGAAAGCAGCTACACCTTGACTCGCCCAAGTTTTGTGCACAACATCCGCAAATCATGCACAAAATTTGGGCGAGTCGAGGTATAAATCTTTGTGCGTGCTCCTTATCTCGATGCATACGCAGCAAAGTACTTGCACTCTCGTACAATGCGTTGATAAAACTCAGTGTTATTGTATCGGGTGCGCAACAGCTTAAAATACTGGCGAGTGCGCTGCGCTGTAGGCACCGCTGCTACATCTTGCAAGTTGCGCTCGCACTTGGCCGCCATGTAGGCTGTACGGGCGGCAAACTCGTCATTTTTAGCCAGTCGAAGTGCTTTTTCAAAGTAGGCCAGCGCCCTGGAGCAATCAAAGTTTTCGCGGTTGCCCAGGGGGAAGACCGGATGCGGCAATACATAGTCTTTGGTGCGCAAGCGCTGCTGAAGCGATAGTCCTGCGCCGCTGCGATAAAAATCTGTCACGAACCAGGAGTGCCCAAACCAGCTCATGTTGTACCATGCCAGCCCTAGTTGGTAGAAGAGTGTATCAGCGCTTGGTACACCGGTGACGGCGCGAATTTCCATGCTAAGTAAGCGGTCTATTAGTTCAGCTTTGTTGAAAGAAGCTCCAGCATCATATATGCGGCAATGCACGCACTCGCCTATGCGTTCGGCAAAGGGCGTAAAGCGACCATAGCTATCGAGCTGGTCGGGCGTCATAGCCTTGAGTATCTCTTTAGCGGCTTCCAGGTTGCCCTCCGCCATGAAAAGCGTGGCTTTCATGTATAGCAAGTCGTTGCGTATGGTACTGGTGTCGCTTTTGGCAATCATGGCGCGCTCAATACGCGTGGGTATAGGCTTGTCGCATAGTGCCAGCAGGCTGTCAATAATAACCAGTTGGGGGTTGGGTTTCAGGTCGCGCAAAGTGTTCTGAATCAAAAACGCCTTACCTACCTGATTTTGCTGCCGGTAGAGATGGGCCAGTTTGTCATTGAGGTAGTCGGTGAAGTCTTCAAAAGCCTCGTAGTGAGGGTCTTTTAGCTTTATACTGTATGCTTGTTGCTCTACATCCGGGGTGGCTTCTTGCCAGGCAGCAATTTGCGTGGCGAGTTTCATTACTTTGATTTGGGCGCGCAGCGTGTCGCCTGGTGCCAGATCGGCAGCTTGTTCAAAATTCAGGTTGGCCATGTAGTAGTTGCCGCTGAGCAGTTCTAGGTATCCTTGGGCTACTTTCCATAGATCGGGGCGAGCCACCTGTTTTTCCTCGGCCAGTCGAGCTACAAAGGCCAGCAGGGCAGCTAAGTAGTTCTTGGCATTTGGGCGGGGTATGTTGAAGTAGCGCTTGTTGTAGTCGCGGTGGTCATTAAAGTACAAGCCGAGGTAGTCTTTTTCCAGTTTTTGCAGTTCTTTAAAAAGTAGTACTTCCAGGTGTGGGCTAGTGGGTATTAGCTCATAGATTTTTTCCATTTCCTCCAGGGCGAGGCTTTCGGATGTAGCACCTCGCATGGCGTACAGCGCTACGCGTTCGCGGTCGCTCTGGCATAAAAGCAAGCACTGACGCCATTCTTCATCGGTACGAATGCGAAAACTGCGCAGGGCAGTTTCTGCCTTGCCTCGGCTACGGTCGTGTACTTGGGCATAGTGATAGGTAGCCTCCACGTTGCGCCCTAGTGCCAGTAGCGCACCAGCATAGTGGCCGCGAATCCAGTACTCCACTACGCTGGGGTCGTAGTCAATTTTGGGCATTAGATAGTCGTACAGTTCAATGACCAAAGGGTAATCTTTGGCATAGTGCGCCAGGCGAATCATCTGGTAGGCGTAGCGCAGGCGAATGTAGTCAGACTGAATGTCCAGAAATCTACCTTTGGCTTGCTGAATGAGTTGCTTCATGGCCAGGGTGTCGCGTTGCACTTTTTGCCAGGGGTCGCTGGGCGGCATTACGTGAGGTTCGCAGCGTTTGGCAAAGGCTAGGTAGCCGAGGGTTTCCAGGCAGGCGTGGCGTACCAGATATTGGGCAAAGGAATTATCGTCTTGGTAGTGGCGCCTATCGCGAATGGGAGTCAGGGCTTCGGAGTAGAGATTTTCGATCCTGGCGATTGGCTGCTTATAGACCAAGTCGTGAATGTCCTGGCTGCGCGCCTTGCGGCAGATACGCTCGCTCCATTCCCTTACATTTTCATCAGCCTGGGCTTGATAGCGGTCCTGGTATAGTTCCTGAAGTGCTGCCAACGGTATCACTACTGGTGCCGAGGGCGTGCGATAGCCTATGACATTGCCATCCAGAAAAGAATACCCTTGGAAACTGCGCTCTACGCTGAAGCAAGTATGGCTCCAGTGCAGTGCTGCCGAAAGCAACACCAGCAAGCCCATACGCTGCAGAATTAGTCCTTGTGCCTTGGTCATGCCAATCGGATTGCGCATTTGTACGGGGTCAAAAGTACACAAAAATTTGGTTGACTTACCTGCCCAAGCTACGATACCCTTTCCAAGCAATTTCCAGGTCTTGTTCTACTTGGTAATTCTTGGCGTACAGCATGTTGAGGCGCTGTATGGTGGCTTGGTCACTGGGGCGCACTGGCAGGCCGTCCAGCGGATTCAGTACACTGGGCGGCAGCGGCGGCAGCGCGCTATCGGACTCCGTTGTGAAAGCGTAGCCCACCCAGGTTTTACGGCCTGCTGCCACCAAAGCCATATTGTGCAATAGGCCGAGAGGCTGACGTACTCCTACCAGGTGCAAGGGCAGCGTAGCCAGCAAAGCCAAGGTCCACAGCAAATCAAAGAGGCGTTTGTGCCGCCGGTGTAGCGCAGTAGCTATGTTAAAGCGAATATCTATAGTGTATAGTTCGCCAGGCGTGTTTTTGGACTGGCTGCCGATGATGCTCAGGCTGTCTTCGGGTACTATTTTGTAGCTAAGGTGGGGCCCTAAGCGCGACATGATGCGCATGATATCTTGTGAGCCCACATCAGCACTGCAAAAAATAATTTCCTCAATGCGATAGATGAGCACTATGTCATCAATATTGTCCAAATACCCCAAGAAAACAGCCGGGTCGGCATCCAAATCAGGCGACACCGCCCCGATGTAATGTACTGGCGCCTGTATTTGTTGCAATAAGCCCTGTACGCGGCGTACCTCCTCCTCACGGCCCGCAATGATCACATTGCGCGTCAGGGGTTTGCCTACTCTCAGATTTCGATAGTGTACGAAATGGATGGCGGTCCTTGTTATTATTGTTGCTATTACTGCCCATGCAGTACCCAATACAATCAGCGCCCGTGAGGAGCGGTAAGCCATATCGAGAAAACCATACACTGCCGCTATGAGTAAAGACCCCAACAGCAGCCCCCTGATAAGTCGGCGAAGGTGGCCCGGCTCGTCGTACCCGCCACTGAAGTACACTCCTGCAAGCCATAGTAGCGTGTAGAGTGGTGCGTTGGTCCACTCAAAATGGCTATGTGCAAAGTAGTTAGCATCACTATGATAATACACTGCCCAAAAATCCTTGAGCAAGAGCAGCCCAGTGTAGATCAATCCGGCATCCATCAAGGGTAGTGCTGCTCGCTTAAGCCAATTGCCCACTAGTGTCAGCGCTGCTCGAAACCAAATAGCGCTCTGTAGCATCGTGACCAACAGCGCTGCTTGCCGCCCTCTAAAGTGCTTGCGTGCAAAGATGATCATAGCCTGGTAAAACACCCGCACATAGTTGAGGCTGCCTTTTTTGGTACTTTCGCCTTTGTAGTGGATGATGGTGGTGCCGGGGTAGTAGTAATTCTTGTAACTCGCCCTCAGGATACGATACGATAGGTCAATATCCTCGCCATACATAAAGAAGGCTTCGTCCAGTAGGCCTACTTCCTGTAATACGCTGCGCCTCATCCACATAAAAGCACCCGCCAGCACCTCTACTTCGTGAATCTGATGCTCGTCGAGATAGCCTAGATGGTAGTGGTTAAACCAGCGTGACCGCGGGAAAATGCGCGACAGGCCAAAGGTCTTGCAAAAAGCCGTCCAGGGCGAAGGGAAGCCTCGCTTAGACTCTGGCAAAAACTTACCTGATCCGTCAATCATGCGCACGCCCAGGGCACCTGCTTCTGGGTGAGCATCCATAAATTGGGCGCATTTTTCAAAGGTATCTTCCTCTACTACGGTATCTGGATTAAGTAATAGGATGTACTCGCCCTGGCACTGCCGGATGGCTTGGTTGTTGGCCTTGGCAAAACCGGGATTATCAGCGTTGACAATGAGGTGTACTTCAGGAAATTTGTGGCGCACCATGGCCACAGAGTCGTCGACGGAGTGGTTGTCCACTACCCAAACTTCAGTTGGTAGTCGGGCGGCAGCTTTGCGCACCGACAGCAAAGCCTGCTCCAGAAAATGGCGCACGTTGTAGCTGACGATAACCACCGAGAGTTTCATAGATGCTGGTTGCAGGAGCGTTAGCGCCGGCGTCGGCGGCTGCCATAGTCAGGGCATTTCAGGTCGCCGAAGTAATAGAGCAGGCCTAAACCCAGGTAGGCGTAGGTGTCGCGGCTTTTGTTGTCGCCGCGTTGTACACCGGGGCGACCCAACTGGCTGTTTTCAACACCGGGCAGCGGAATAGAGCGGTCGGCAAGCGCTACGGCCAGGTCACCCCGCAGGCGGCGTAGATCACCCTTGTCAGGATACACGGTGCTCACATCGTCCAGGTAGTCTGTGCGCAAAGCACGGGCGGCTAGTTCCAGATTGAGGCTCAGCCTATAGCTGAGGTCCACTTTGAAGCCTATACCATATATCCAAGCCCAACTGGCCGTGGCATATTCTTCGCTACGAAACTGCCCCTCTGTGCCTAGAGGGCGCAACTCCACCAGGCGCCCTTCATATTTTGCTTTCGGATTGAACTGGGCAATTCCCATGCCGCCCAGCAAGTAAGGCGTAAAGAAGTAGTCTTTGCTGCCGTGGATATAGGGCAGGAAGTTGAACTCAAACTGTACGCGCCCGTCCAGCAAGCCCGATTGAAAACTCAGGTTGCGCGCGCGTTCATAAGAATTGCGTGAGCGGGCGTCGTCGGCGCGTATCTTGCCAGTACCGATACCCATGAGAAGGCATAGCCGGTCGTTGAAATTGTACCGCACTCCAAAGCCGCCGGCTGGCCCAGGCATGCCTAAGTCATAGCTAGTGTTGAGGTCGCCAAAGTACCAGGCAACTCCCCCCCAGGGGCCGGCTTCCCAGCCTTCTTGTGCCCAACTGCTTACACCTTGCCACAAGCACAGGCTGAGACTTATGCTCAAAAATCGCTTTACCATAAGAGTGATGCTATATTAAAACGACGAAGGGGCGCAAAAATAGGCTTTACTCCCGCCTCAGAGAAACTATTGCCGCAATAACGGAAAAAAATGCAGGTGTGTTATGCTGGCGCTCAAGTTTACACGCGCCTAAGGGCATGCCTGTGATGCTGTCAGGCAAATACTCTGGCGATGAGCAAAATCCCAAACAGGATAAGCCCTATACCCGCTATCCTGCGCATCCAGTTCAAGTGCTTGGGGCTGAGCCATAGGCGAATGCGTCGGGCCATGGCTACTTTCAGCGTGTCGGTGGTAATAATAGTGCCCAAAATACCAGCAAAATAGTCAAAAGACTGCGCTTGGCTCAGGTTGTCAGCCACTACTACATGTCCGGCTATACCTACCCAGAAGAAAAAGGTAAAAGGGTTAACGGTATTAATCAAGAAACCCTTCAAGCCCAGCGCCAACCAGGTAGAAGTATTCCGTTTCCAGGGCTGATTGGATACCGACGTCAGGGGCTTACTTAACAATGCTACCCAACCAAAAGCTATTAGAATGGTACCGCCAGCTAGTCCTAGTACTTGCTTGAACAAATGGCCGTCCACCAGCCCAGCAACGAAGGCTAAGCCAAAATACACAGCCAGCACAAACAGCGCGTCGCTGATCCAGATGCCCAACCCTACGGTCATACCTGCTCGAAAACCCTTTTCTACGCCGGTTTGTACCAGGGTCACAAATAGCGGCCCCGCCAGCATGCTAAGTATCAAGCCCACCTTTATGCCTTCCCACAAGTAGTTCATCAAGATTGATAGAGGATAGGGGCGTACTGTTGTACAAAATTCTCCCACTGGGCAAACAATTCCTTTTGCATTACCCTCGGAAATTTATTCTGCCCACCCATCTTACCACGCGCCTCCTGCCAGCGGAAGAAGACCGATACTGGTACCACACGCACTTGTGGCAATTGAAGTGTGGAGCGCCGCTCGATGCCGTAGTCATCATTAACGCGTACGAGCGCTTCGTCCAGCAACTGTACAATGTGGTTAGTATCTGCCATTGGCATGGGGTCGCAGCCCAGGTACCAGCGATGTGCATAAAAACTGCCTTGCTCTACTGCAGCCACAGTAAACTCCGGGATAGCTATGTTCAGTGTAGTTTCAAGCGCCTGAATAGCGCTGTTCATGTTGTCCACTGAAAGATGCTCGCCGCAGATGCTCAGATAGTGCTTGGTGCGGCCTGTGATGACAATCTCGCATCGCTCCAGGTCGGTAAATTTCACTGTATCGCCGATGAGATAGCGCCAGGCGCCGGCACAAGTGCTTAGCAGCAAGGCGTAGTTTACCCTCTCTTGTACCTCTTCAATATGCAAGGCTTTGGCGTCGGGGCGGATGTTGCCCTCGGCGTCGAAGTTGGCCTCGTTGAATGGCACGAACTCCAGAAAAATGCCGTTGTTCAGGAGCAGTTTCATCGCGCGGGTATCCGGCCGGTTTTGGTAAGCGATAAAGCCTTCCGATGCGAGGTAAGTATCCAGATAAATCAAAGGGCGGGCCAGCAAGCGTTCGAAACTCTTCTTGTAGGGCTCAAAGTGAATGCCGCCATGAGCAAATACCGTCAGATGAGGCCATACATCGTGAATGGTTTTCGCATGGTGATATTCAATGACTTTTTCCAGTGTGAGTTGTAGCCAGGAGGGAATACCGGCAATGAAAGCTACGTCCCAGTCAGCAGCTTTTTTGGCAATTTCTTCAATGCGGTGGTTCCAGTCGTTGATACGGGCAATCTCTACGCCCGGCTTATAAAATGGTCTGAACCAGAATGGTAGCTTACTGGCATTGATGCCGCTGAGGTCGCCTACGTAGTAGTCGCCGCGAGTTTGCAAGTCAGTACTACCGCCCAGCATGAGCATATCTTTGGCAAATAAATCGGGGCTAATCCCAAATCGGGGTAAGTTGAAAAGCATTCGAGTAGAAGCCCGGCGCATAGCGCGCAGCATATCATCGGTAACGGGAATATGCTTACTGGGTGCGCCTGATGTACCAGAGCTGAGCGCAAAATACCGCACCTTGCCTTTCCAGCTCACGTTTTGCACCTTGTTGAGCGTCAGATGCCACCACTCGTCGTACATTCGGTTGTAGTCGAAGATAGGCACGGCCTTCTGGAAGGTTTGTGCCGGCTGCTCTGATCTGGCAATTTCTTTGAAGTCGTAATACTGACCAAAACTCGTATCCGCCGCTTTTTTCAATAGTCGCCGAAGCGTGCGCTGTTGTAGTTGTATCGGGCTGAAGTACTTGACTTTCAAGCCTCTGCCAAGCTTCTCTCCTCGCTTTATGATGTTGGCTAATTTGGGCATTTCACTTCGTTTGTTTAGCTTAGCCGGCAAAATCGCTACAAATGTAACCAACTTGTACAAAAATCGTCTAAAGTTTGTATTATTGCATTTGCCAGTTGCCCAGTCGCAAAGTCACAAAGTCTTACAACATGAAACTCCTTATCAAAACCTCCCTCATCTTCATCCTGTTGCACGTGGCAGTATCTTGCGCGGTGAATCCTGTTACGGGCAAAAAGCAGCTCATGCTATTGTCAGAAGACCAAGAAAAGGCTCTTGGCCTGCAATCCGATCCGGAGATTCTTGCCTCTATGGGGGTGTATGAAGATCCTGTACTTCAGCAGTTTATCAATGAGAAAGGCAACCAGATGGCCAGTATATCCCACCGGCCCAACCTCGGCTACCAATTCAAAATTGTGGACTCACCCGTGGTAAATGCCTTTGCCGTGCCAGGCGGGTTCGTCTATTTTACACGCGGTATCATGGCACACTTCAACAACGAAGCGGAGTTTGCCGGTGTGCTAGGGCACGAAATCGGGCATGTCACCGCTCGCCACTCTGCGCAGCAATACACCAATCAGATATTGGTACAAGGCGGTTTGGTACTGGGCATGGTGCTTTCGGAAGATTTCCGCCAGTTTGCCGACGTAGCCCAGGTTGGCTCTACCCTGTTGCTGCTCAAATTTGGCCGTGACCACGAGAGCCAGTCTGACCGCCTCGGGGTAGAGTACGCTTCCAAGATTGGCTATGACGCCCGCGAAATGGCTGGCTTCTTCAGAACTATCAATCGCTTGAGCGACAGTGGTGGCGGCCGCATACCTACTTTCCTGTCCACTCACCCTGATCCACTCGACCGATTCCAAAAAGTGGGCGAAGAAGCACTCAAATGGCAAAATGCCCGCCCCGGCGACTACAAGATAGGCCGCGATAGCTATTTGCGCATGATTGACGGCTTGGTATATGGCGAAGACCCTCGGCAAGGCTATGTGGACGCCGGAGTGTTTTACCATCCAGAGTTAAAGTTTCAGTTTCCGGTCCCCCGCGATTGGCCGCTGGAAAACACTCCGGCCCAGGTGCAAATGGCCCCAAAAGATGGCAAAGCACTCATGCTGTTGAGCTTGTCGCAAGCTAAGACCCCCACCGATGCTGCCCAGGCACTCATCCAGAAGGGAAGCCTCACCGTAGTGGAAAACCGTGCTACCACTCTCAATGGCCTGCCCGTTCAGATCATGATTGCCGACCAGGTCAACCCACAGAAAAATACGGCTATTCGCGTGTTGGCGTACTTCATCCAGTACAATGGACTGGTGTATCAGTTGCTCGGGTTATCGGAGCTGAAGGATTTTCTTATCTATTCGCCCACTTTTGAGCAGACTATGCGCAACTTCCGCCCGCTGACCGATCTCAGCCGCATGAATGTGCAACCGGAGCGCATACGTATCAAAACAGTACAGCAGGCCACCACGCTAGAACAAGCACTTCGCTCGTACCACATGCCGGAGTCGCGCCTGCAAGAGTTGGCTATACTCAATGGCATGGAGCTCAAAGACCAGGTAGCCCAGGGGATGCTTATCAAAGTAGTAGAAAAATAGCAATTGCCGTTTAAGCCAACAGCCAGCGCATGGCCACGAAATATGCCCATTGCACTACCCAATATACGAGCAGTAACGGATGGCGAAAACGAACTCGCTGGAGCTGGAGCGGAATAGAGGCCGCAGCGCCTATCAGAAACCAGGCTACGTAATTCTGAAAAGGTACTTCGGCACCAGTAGCCCAGTTCCAATAGTCTAGCCTGATAGCCACTGGCTCAATGAACCAATCATAGCCAGCTATCAGCAAGCCTGCCAGTAGTGAGGCTATCCAGGGGCTTCGGGCGAGGTACAGGGCAACGTGATTGGCCGCCAGCACGAGTGTTGTCCAGTTGAGTGCTATTACAAGGGGCACGCCTGCAAGTTGCAGTTTCATACCGTTGCCGTAAGTGTAGCTGCCAAAGATAGCGCCGGTAGCTGTACCTATGACCTCTATCAGAAAAGTAAACAAATAAGTGGCTAGCGCCCAATGTATCAGACGGCTGTCGCTATGGCGGCGATACACCAACCAGAGCAGCGTAGTATTGACCAGCCAAAGAAAAATATCCGTAGTGAAACTGGCCAGGGGGTGCAATGCAGGAAGTGAGTGTACCAAAAGCCCGGATGCGTAAAGCATAATGCATGCTGCTGTATAGATCCGTTCTGCCTTATCCATAGAGAGCCAGGCATCAGGGCGGGATATAGCTACAAATGAGGCCATTACAATAAATTTAGTTGATGCTTAAGTGCGGAGCCTAACAGCAGCGCGATCTTGCGACTGTTGGGTACGCGGATCCGCTCGGCGGTCACGGTTTGTGCCGGCGCCCGTTTGATTTTCTGTAAGAGCTTGGTATAGTACCTGTATGCCAAATAGACGCCCAGGCGCACTCCTTCAGGCAATTGTACAATGCCTTGATAAGCATCGTCAAAATCCTTTTTGATGTCAGCTTCGATTTGTCGTTTGTCGCTTTCGGTAAATTGAGTAAAATCTACACCAGGGAAGTAAACCCTACCGCGCTCCTGGTAGTCGCTGCCCATGTCGCGCAGGAAGTTTACCTTCTGGAAGGCTGCGCCCAGGCTGCGAGCGGGTGCTTTAAGGCGCTCATAGGTTTCTTGATCGCCCTCACAGAATACGCGCAGACACATTAATCCCACTACTTCGGCCGAGCCATAAATGTACTCTTTGTACAGGTGATCGCCGTAGGTATGGTAGTGCAAATCCATCTCCATACTGTGCAGGAAGGCATCAATGAGTTCGCGCTCGATGTTGTAGCGGTGCACTGTTTGTTGAAAAGCGTGCAGCACCGGGTTGAGGCTGATGCCTTCCTCGAGGGCTTTATAGGTATCCTCCCGGAAGCGCTGCAGCAGTTCTGCCTTGGGGTAGTTGTGAAAGGTATCCACAATTTCGTCTGCAAAGCGCACAAAGCCATAGATGGCGTAAATCGGCGCGCGATATTTTTTAGCAAATACACGGATGCCCAGCGAAAAGGAGGTGCTGTAGCGCCGGGTGATCAGGCAGCTGCATTCCAGGCAGGTCTTGTCGTAAAGTGGTATCATAAGGCTTGAATATTTGAGCTGTATGGGATACTGCATTATCAAGTCTCGACCGTTTCGGGAAAGGCTTGCTGCCCAGGCAGCAAGTTTTTACCCTACCGGAAATGCTTTGCTGATTTCATTGGCGACCACCTGGCCGCTGATGAGGCTGGGCGGTACGCCTGGCCCAGGGGTGGTCAATTGACCTGTGTAAAAAAGATTGCTCACCTTGCGGTTTTTGAGCTTGGGCTTTAGAAAGGCTGTTTGCAGGAGGGTGTTGGCCAAGCCGTAAGCATTGCCTTTGAATGCGTGGTAATCTCGCTGAAAATCTCGGTGTGCGTACGAGCGGCGATATCTCACATAAGAACGCACATCCTCGCCCAAGTGCTGCTCCAAGCGCTGCATGACTTTGTGGTAGTATTTTTCACGGATGGCGTCATCATCGTCTTGCAGCCCTGGCGCCAGCGGTATGAGAATAAACAAATTTTCACAACCTTCGGGTGCTACGGAGGGGTCTGTCACCGATGGCGCGCATACGTAAAATAGAGGCTCGGCGGGCCAGCTCGGTGTTTCGTAAATCTCGCGGGCATGCCGGCTGAAGTCAGCATCGAAAAACAGGTTGTGATGCCGCAGCCCCCGCAGGCGTTTGCTCACCCCCAGGTAAAACAATAGGCTGGACGGCGCCATCACGCGCGATTCCCAATAAGATGCCGAATAGTTGCGCTGCGCCGGCTCCAACAGTTGTTGATCCACATGCTGATAATCGGCTGAGGCTACTACCACATCTGCGTGGTATTCGCCCTTGGAGGTAATGACCTTGCTGGCATGGCCATTGGGTACGTATATTTGTTTGACTTCCTCTTCCAGCCGGATATCCACACCCAGTTCTGTACAGAGCTTCGCCATGCCTTCCACAATTTTGTACATACCACCCATGGGATACCATGTACCTAGCACCATGTCGGCGTAGTTCATCAGGCTGTACAAAGCAGGTGTTTTTTGAGGCGTAGCCCCTAGAAAGAGTACCGGGAACTCTAACAGTTGAATGAGATACTCGTTCTTGAACAACTTGCGAATGTGCCGCGAAATAGACTGGAACATCTGCAATCGAAACAGGCTGAGCAAGATACGTACATCTGCGAACTCCAGTATGGAATTTCCGGGCTTGTGTACAAAGTCGTTCATGCCGGTCTCGTATTTGTACTTGGCTTCAGCCAAAAAACGGCGCAATTGTTGGCTGCTTCCAGGCTCATACTGCTCGAACAGCGCATAGAGGCCCTCTATGGATGCTGGCACGTCCATGCGGTGATTTGCACCAAAGACTACCGTGTAGGAGGGGTCGAGTCGTATCAATTCATAATAATCTGTTGGAGACTTACCAAAACGTGCAAAAAACTGCTCGAATACATCAGGCATCCAATACCAGGATGGCCCCATGTCAAACATGAAACCTTCGGCCTCAAACTTGCGTGCACGGCCGCCGGGTACACTGTTCTTTTCCAATACAGTGACCTTGTACCCCTTCTGAGCAAGCGTTGCGGCAGCAGACAGACCAGAGAAACCAGAACCAATAACAGTAACTTTCGTAGGCAAAACGTCGAGTTTTGTCACTACAACAGCGAACTGGCAGGTTTGTTTAATTTTCTAAAGCAAAACATTAAACACGATGTAAGCCTACTGCTGTGGTATGGCACTGCGCACTTGCGAGAGTATTTGGTCGTAGTATGCTCTGCCTTGAGGGGTCATAATGTTGGCATAAGTTGGCTTTCTGTCTTGATAAAACAAAAAGTAATCCCCTCCGACGCCGATGTAGATATCAGCTTCTAACAGTGTTTCTGTACCGGCTTGATAGAATATCCTACCAATAGGCTGGCTTCCTGGGGTGTGCACAGCCGGTGCGTCGGAGATCTGTTGGAGTGTACTGCGTACGCTAGAGGCTTCATCGGTACTCATACTGAAGGAAGGGTTGTACATGATGAAATCAATATGGTTACAGTTGGACACCAGCATTCGCAAAGTCTCAATTGGCAAAGTAGGCATAGTATTGCCTGGTGTTTGCGGCGTACTGGTTTCCTTACTTTTGGGTTTGCAACTCCAGTTAGCCAGCACCAACATTGCTGCTACGGTAAATACAACAAGCCAATTTCTCATTTTTTACGCTTGATTTACTGGCAAAGGTACGAAAAAATCCTTCAGGCATAAAACGAATGCTGCCGAGGGCAAAATTCGCCTGGGCGCCTATTGGCTTGGGCGCAAATCAAATTGTCGTTCAGGCTGTGCTACGGACTTATGGCTGAGCTAATGGCTTCGTGTTTGTGTGGCGCGCCGCTTACTCCAGCAGTGCCAGCAGTTCGCTCAGTATCATGGCTGTAGCGCCCCACACAATGTGGTCTTGTACCATGAAGCAGGGCACTTGTGGTAGTACAAGGCCTTGGCTCAGCGCAATATCAACGCGCTTTTGGGCGGCAGGATTCTGTAGCCAGATCAGGGGTGCTTCGAGGATGCACTGTACTTCCTTCAATTGTGGCGTCATGAGCGGAGTGTCAGATACAAAGCCCACAAAAGGATGCACGTGAAAGTTGCTGACGGGGATGTACAGGTCGGTAAGTGCACCGATGACCTGTACATCCTGGCGGGGTACACCGATCTCCTCTTCGGTTTCGCGCAGGGCAGTATCTAGCAGGGAGCGGTCCAAGAGGGGGTCAAAGCTACCGCCTGGAAAACTGACTTGCCCGCTGTGGCGGTCCTGGGCATTGTCGTTCACGCGCAGCATCAGCGCCACGTGCCATTGGTCAGCGCGCGGGTACAGCAGGGCCAACACACCCGCTTTTCGTGCATGGTCGGGTGGCTCTGCGTACAGTTTTCGCCCCACATGTGCCATGTGGAACTGCGCAACTCTACCTGGCAAGGGCTTGCCGAGCGCGTGCTGGAGTTGTGTAATCAGTTCGTACATAGTGCATGAGCAACACGATAGGTGCCAGTCTGGTTGTACATGTCAGAAAACCATTCTGTGCTTGCGCTGTTCCACTTGCCAAAAATTGGGAGCACATATGAGAGTCGCAGTCATTGGTGCAGGTGTTGCTGGCTTGGCGCTAGCCGTACGCTTAGCTTCTGCTGGGCATGAAGTAGATGTTTTTGAAGCCAATGACCAACCTGGGGGCAAGCTCTCGGAGTTCAGTATGGAGGGGTATCGCTTCGATGCTGGGCCCTCGCTCTTTACCATGCCGCAGTATGTGGAAGAGTTGTTTGCGCTGGCTGGTCAAGACATGGCGCCACATTTTCAATACCAAAGGCTGCCGGTGTTGTGCCAGTACTTCTGGAACGACCACACCCGGCTGACAGCCCATGCCGACGCCCATGCCTTTGCCCGCGAAGTAGAGCAAACCCTCGGCGTACCAACTACCCGTACACTCGAAGCGCTGCGCGATAGCGAGCGCAAGTACCAGCTCACGGGGCGTATTTTCTTAGAGCAATCGCTGCACAAGGCCGCTACCTGGTGTCAAACGGATGTGCTCAGAGCCCTACTACAACTGCCGCGCTATGACCTGTTTACTACCATGAATGCTGCGAACGAACGGCGCCTGAAGCATCCCAAATTAGTACAACTCTTCAATCGCTTTGCTACCTACAATGGCTCTAACCCCTATCGCACGCCGGGTTTGCTCACCATCATTCCGCATTTTGAGCACGGCATAGGGGCGTTTTATCCGCAGGGCGGTATGTACAGCATAGCTAAAGCACTATGGTGGCTGGCTGAGCGCCAAGGCGTGCGCTTTCGATTTCGCACTCCGGTGTCAGGCATCGAAGTTAAAAGCAGGCGCGTTGTCGGTATTCGCATCGGGGCAGAAGTACTGCCGTTCGACGCTGTGGCCAGCAATATGGATATATGGTTTACTTATCGCAAACTTATGCCTGACCAGCCCGCGCCGGAGCGCGTGTTGCATCAGGAGAAATCCACCTCTGCACTTATATTTTACTGGGGCATACGCCGGCAGTTTACTGAGTTGGACCTGCACAACATCTTTTTTAGCCAGGACTACCGCCATGAGTTTGATTGCCTTACCCAAGGCGCCATCAGCGACGATCCCACCATTTATGTCAATATCACCTCCAAATATACCCCCGCCGATGCTCCACCCGGCTGCGAAAACTGGTTCACTATGGTAAACGCACCCTACAATGCTGGCCAAGACTGGGATATGCTCATAGACCATACCCGCCAACGCTTGCTGGCCAAGCTCTCTAGCGTGTTGGGCACGCCCATAGAGCCGCTCATTGCCTGCGAAAGCGTGCTGGACCCTCGCGGCATTGAGCGCCGAACAGCTTCGCACCTGGGTGCTTTGTATGGCGCAAGTTCCAACAATCGAATGGCAGCATTTTTGCGGCATCCCAATTTCAGCCGGCGCATTCGGGGGCTGTACTTTTGCGGGGGCAGCGTGCATCCAGGGGGTGGCATCCCACTGGCATTACTTTCGGCTAGAATTGCCGCAGGGCTGTTGCAGGAAGATTTATTAACACTGGAGTAACAAATCTCTCCTGTTAATCCCCTACTATGTTTCCCCAAATTTAATTCTAGGTAAAATATTAGTTATTGTTATTCAAGTGATCGGCGGCTTGATGGCAGGGCCTTTAATTTTGCGAAGCTGGATTCATACCACTCAGTAGTAAGCTACGTCGCCGCTTCGCTTGGCAATGAATAGCAATGTATGGCTCTAACTCAATAGCAGCGTCAGAGCCGCCCTTGTGCCCCCTTACAAGCGTTGCGGGAAGCTAGCCTCGCTTCACGTCAAAACCAAATACGCTATTACTATGAATCGAACCTTTATTCAATTGTTATTGATGGTGCTGTGGGCCTTACAGTCCGGCTTTGTGATGCAGGCGCAGACCATTATTACCCAGTGGAACTTCAACGGCAGTTCTGCCACTACGATACCCGGAGGTACATCCTCTCCCACGCCGGTTATAGGCAGTGGGATGGCCTCATTAGTGGGTGGTACCTCAGCTGCTTTTGCTAGTGGCGTAGCCAACGGGGGCTCTACCGACTCAGTGAATACTAGCCCGCCCAATTACGGTTGGAATGTCACCACCTTTGCTACGCAGAGCACTGGTGACAAAACCCGCGGCTTGCAGTTTCTGGTCAGTACTGTAGGATTCCAAAACATCACTGTGAGATGGGATCAGCGCCACTCTAATACTGCGCCGCGCCATGCGCAGTTTCAATACACGCTCGATGGCGGTAGCACTTGGATTGACTTTGGCGCGCCATTTGTGGGCAATGCCGGCGACACCTGGTTCAATAATCGTTCGGTAGATTTAAGTGCTATCACTAGTGCCAACAACAATGCGCAGTTTGGCTTTCGCATAGTAGCTACCTTCGACCCTGCTTCTGGTACGGCTTACACAGCCTCCAACTCCAGTAGTACTTATGCCACATCAGGTACCTGGCGTTTTGATATGGTGACGGTAAGTGGGTCTGTGCTGCCATCTCCGGGGATCATGCGCATCACCGAGTGGATGTACACTGGCGCCAATGGCGAGTTTGTAGAGTTTACTAACGTAGGTGGCTCGCCAGTGGATATGACTGGCTGGAGTTTTGACGACAACAGCCGTGTGCCTGGCTCCGTGGACTTGAGCGCTTTCGGTATAGTACAGCCTGGCGAGTCCGTTATCCTCACCGAAGCCGCTGCCACTGCTTTTCGCACTAGTTGGAACCTGTGCAATGCGGTGAAGGTCATCGGGGGTCTATCCGGCAGTAATAATCTGGGCCGCAACGACGAAATCAACCTCTACGATGCCGACGGCAACCTGGTAGATCGCCTTACCTATAATGACCAGGGCGCTCCGCCAGTAAATGGCCCACGCACGCAAAATGCAAGCGCCTGGGCTACGGCAGTTGCGCTAGGCAATAACACGGCCAACCTGTGGGTGCTCTCCACCACTGGCGATGCCGAGGGATCATATACCTCCACCGGCGGCGATGTAGGTAGCCCAGGCAAAAGCACACTGGCCACAGTAGCCTTCGAGCCCTGTCCACCTTTGGCAGCTATCCGCATCACCGAGTGGATGTATCAGGGCGCCAATGGCGAATTCGTGGAATTTACTAACGTGGGGAATGCACCAGTGGATATGACCGGCTGGAGTTTTGACGATAATAGCCGCACGCCTGGCTCTACCAGCTTGAGTGCTTTTGGTCTTGTAGCCCCTGGCGAATCTGTCATTCTCACTGAAGCCAATGCTGCAGCCTTCCGCACTGCCTGGAACCTTTGCGATGCAGTAAAAGTAATTGGCGGCCTGACCGACAACTTAGGGCGCAACGACGAAATCAACCTCTACGATGCCGACGGCAACCTGGTAGATCGCCTCACCTACAATGACGAAGGCGCGGCTCCAGTGAATGGCCCACGTACCCAGAATGCCAGTGCTTGGGCTGCAGCAGCTGCCCTGGGCAACAACCTGGCCAACCTGTGGGTGCTCTCTACCACCGGCGATGCCGAAGGATCATATGCCTCCACCGGCGGCGATGTAGGTAGCCCAGGCAAGAGTACACGCGCTACGGTAGTTTTTATACCTTGCCCACCGCCCCGCCCCGATATGCGTATCACTGAATGGATGTACTCTGGTGGCAATGGTGAGTTTGTGGAATTTACCAACGTGGGCAATACGCCCATTGACATGACCGGCTGGAGCTTTGACGACAATAGCCGCACTCCCGGCTCCGTGGACTTAAGCGCTTTTGGTACAGTACAGCCTGGCGAGTCCGTCATCCTCACCGAAGCAACCGCAGCCGATTTTCGAGCTAGTTGGAACTTGTGCGCCGCCGTGAAAGTCATTGGCGGTCTCTCTGGCGGCAATAATCTGGGACGCAGCGACGAAATCAACCTCTACGATGCCGAAGGTTTTCTGGTAGATCGCCTCACCTACAACGATGAAGGTGCTGCTCCAGTGAATGGCCCACGTACCCAGAATGCCAGTGCTTGGGCCACAGCAGCTGCGCTGGGCAACAACCTGGCCAACCTCTGGGTGCTCTCCAGCGTAGGTGATGCTGAAAACTCCTACGCTTCGGCCCATAGTGCCATTGGCAACCCCGGAAGGAGCGCGCGTGCTGCGGTAACCTTTGACCCTTGCACAACCACCGGCGATGCGCCCGTGATTACCCTTGACCTGGTTGCTACCAACAATTATCTGGATGCCGGTCTCACTACGCCGCCCACAGGTTCTCATCCTGTAAGCAGTGTAATAGCTGACCCCACCGACCCTATGAGCCTCTACGGCCTAGCCTTTACTCTGTCCGATGCCGATACGCCCGTGAACGACCTTACGTTTAGCGTAGCCACCTCTAATTCTGCCGTGGCACCGCTGGCCAATATCCAGGTGACGGGGTCGGGCGCCAATCGCGTAGTGAAAATCACCCCAGCAAGCGTAGGTTATAGTACAGTGACTCTTACAGTCAGCGACGGCACCAACAGCGCCACTTTCCAGATACTGTATGCTGCCAGTGCTGCTTCGGCTACACCTGCCACCACCCGCTGGCATACCCAGGCGGCTGACGCCTCTGCCGCAGTACCGGCTGGCGGCGACTATATGTTTGTAGCCGACGACGAAGACCAGGTATTGCGCCTCTTTCATCGTGCTGAATCGGGCTTGCCGGTGGCAGGCTTTGACTTCACTTCTATGCTGGGCCTGACTGACCTGAGCAGTGGCGGGCCTCGTGAAGTGGATATTGAAGGTGCTTTCCGCGTTGGCAATCGCATATACTGGATTGGCTCACACGGCAACGCCTCTGCCGGCCAGAATCGCCCTAACCGCCGGCGTCTCTTTGCTACCGACATCATCGGCAGCGGCGCAGTTGCTACTCTGAACTATGTAGGCCGCTACGACAATCTACGTCAGGACCTCGTGACCTGGGGCGACGCTAATGGCTATAATTTCTCAGCCTCCGTACCCAGCCCAGTATTACCTACTGCACCCAACGGCTTCAATATTGAAGGCTTTACTATGGCACCCGATGGAACTACAGCCTACATTGGTTTTCGTGCACCGTTGGTACCTCTACCTGCCCGCGACAAAGCGCTCATTGCACCCATCCAGAACTTTGAAGCATGGTTTAACAACGGTGCGCCCGCTGGTTCGCCCTCCATCGGCGCTCCTATTGAACTCGACCTTGGCGGGCGCTGCATCCGCAGCATCGAGTGTAACGCCAATGGCTGCATCATCGTAGCTGGCAGCACCAACGAAACGCCTAACTTCAAGCTCTACACCTGGACGGGCAACCCCGCCGATGCCCCGCGCCCCCGCAGTGCCGACCTTAGCACTATGACCCCTGAAGCCTTGGTAGAACTGCCCGCCGGCAACTTTCTCGGCACTGCCGGCGACAACCTCACAGTACAGCTCATCAGCGACAATGGTACTACAGATTTCTACAACAGCAGCCAGGAAGCCAAGGACCTGCCCAACAATAACCACAAAAAATTCCGCAGTGATATTGTAACCCTTGGCCCCGTGGATCTCTCTGCCCCCACTGTTGCCCAGGCTGCTCAGAACCTCAGCGTAGAATGCGATGGTGCTGGCAACACCGCCCAGCTCAGCGCCTGGCTGGCCAATCACGGCGGCGCTACGGCCAACGTAGCCTGTGCTCCAGCCCAGTGGACGTACGAACAAATAGGTGCTACTACTGCTTATCCGCTGTGCACTACTTACCGCTTCACCATAACCGACGACTGTGGTCGTACTGCCCAGACTCAAGCCACCTTCTGCATACAAGACAACACCCCGCCCGGCGTCACCTGTTCTAACCTAACTCTAACCTTTAACGGCCAGGGCAGTATCTCACTCAATCCAGCACAGTTGGTCACGGCAAATGACGCATGCGGCATTGCCAATATCCAGCTCAGCCCCTCTATAGTGACCTGCAACCAGATTGGCCAAAACGTACCCGTTACGGTAATTGTAACCGACGTGGCTGGCAATGTATCTACTTGCACCAGTACCGTGAGCGTGACGGGGCTGCCCTGCAACTGGCAGCAGAACCCCAACGGTGTAAACTGTAGTGATGGCAGCAGTTTTAGCTTAAATGCCCAGACTGGCATATGGACAGGTACGAGCACCAACTGCTTCTACAGCACACCCTTCAATAGCGATGTCATAGCCTACACACAGCGCACGCTGTGTGGCAATGGCAGTATCACCGCGCAGGTGACTAGTATCGCGGGTGGTGGCTGGGCTGGTATCATCGTACGCGAGAACAGTACGCCCGGCGCCAAGAAAGTACAACTCATGACCAACCTCAGCAACTTACATCGCCGCGAAGTGCGTACTGCTACTAACGGAGCTGCCACAATCCAGCAATTCCCGGCCAACAACCGCTATTGGCTGCGCATTGTGCGTCAGGGCAATCAGTTTACCGGCTTGGTGTCGCCCGACGGTGTAGCTTGGTTTTTAGTCATGGCTACTACAGTGGACATGCCCAACTGCATAGAAATGGGCTTGGTCATTACCAACCTGAACCCCAACAGCACGGTGACAGCTACCTTTGCCAACGTAGTAACCAGCGGCAACAGCGCCCTCCTGATGCCTGCTGCTGGCCATGAGGCACCGGCTGCTATTGGCGAGGAAGTAACCTTGCAGGCCTGGCCAAACCCCAGCGCTGGCCTGGTACAAGTGGACTTGCGCGTCCTTCAGGGTCGTTTCGCTAAGGTGCAGCTTTGGAATGCCGCCGGTCAAATGCAGTGGCAACGCCTCCTCAACGATACGCCCGAACGCCTAGAAATAGACCTCTGGCCCCTGCCCAGTGGGGTATATTACCTGCGCATAGAGAGTGAAGGCATGCGTCCCCAGACGCTGCGCTTGGTGCGCGCAGGGCTGGACAGACCGTAATCAGATACATAAATACTCGGGCGAATTCCTGAGTGTTTAAAAACTTCAGGCGGCGAGGGCTATGGTCTTTGCCGCCTGAAGTTTTTTGTACGAACGTTAGCAGCGTGGTTGCTTCCTTCAAAACGGATACCCCAACCCGAAGTTGAAGTTGATATCTCTCATACCAAAGCCTTTGAAGTCTTCCCAGTAGTCAGCCTCTCGCGGATTGAGCGACATCATGTTGCGCACAGGGCGCGGATTGCGCAGGCGCACGCCAAGGTCAAGCCTGAAGATGAAGTAAGTAAAATCCAGGCGGAAGCCAAAACCTGAGCCAATGGCGATTTGCCGGTAAAAGGCTTCGTTGCGCGGAGTATGCTCGGGGCAATTGACTGAGCTGTGCGGCCTGAGCAGGAGCTGCGAGCCGCAGCGTGCCGGGTCGTTGCGCAGCGTCCACACGTTGCCGGCATCTAGGAACAGGGCGCCTTTCAGGCGGGAGAACAGGTGGAAGCGCATTTCGGCGCTGAGTTCCAGTTTGAGGTCGCCGGTTTGATAGAAGAGCAGCCGATTGGTCAGATTGTTAGATAAGGTATCTAAATAGCCACCGGGCCCCAAGCCGCGAGCAGCCCAGGCACGTATGCTGTTGGGGCCGCCCACGAAAAATTGCTTGACAAACGGAACATCAGTGGTATAGCCAAAAGGACGGGCTATGCCTATGCTTAGGCGGGATGCAAAACTAGACTTGGGAGAATACTCTTTGTAGTAGCGCATGTCCCACTCGGCACGCAGGTATTGGGAGAAATCAATGCCAGAGATGCGAAGTGTATCCTGTCTCAATGCAAAGGCGTTGTACACGGCATTGGCTAACCATACTTCAGCGCCAGCTAACTCCAAGTTAAGCCCCAGGTAGCCTGACTGGCCATAGCGATTGGGGCGGAAGTGGCGCACAAAATTGAACTCCTTAAACAAAAAGCTGACAAACAACTGCTTGCCAAAACTGCGTGCCAAAAAGGGATTGGCGGCAATGATGGAGTCGAAGCGGGGCTGTGTCGCTGGGCGTAGGTAGTCAATGCCAATGTGGTCCATCACATAGCGAGTATTGCTGTTGCGTGGCACATCGTAGCCGAAAGAAGCGTTGAACAGGCTGGTTTCGTAAAAACCCAGGTTAAATATGTAGCTGAAACGCGTGCTGAGGCGAGTAGTAGCTTTGCTTTGTAGAAGTTGATAGAAATCGTTGCTGAGCAAGCGGTGCTTACCGATAGGCAGGCGGTTCATGCCGCGCCAAATGCCAATATAGTCCACAAATTTAGGGAAGAACAGGTCATTTTGCAAGCCCAACTCCACCGAGTTCCAAAAGGCATTGTTGCGAATCTGGCTCAAGTTCACTTCAATGCCGGCGTTAAGGTTGGTGACCATTAGCTCGGCGCCTTTGAATACGTTGCGGTTGCGCGCCGTGGGTAAAAAGGAAAACCCGATGAGGTTGCCTCGCCCAGTAAGTGTGGTGCCATCTATATAGTTGGCTTCCAGGTCGAAGCCTAGTTCGTACTTGACATTGGGCGTCAGCTCTATGCGCAAGTCCAGTACGTTAGGGTCAGAAGGGCTGGCATCCAGTCGGATACGCACAAAGCGAAATACGCCCAGTGCTGAGAGATGTTGTATGGTTCGATCGTAGTCATCCTGGCTGTACAACTCGCCTTGGTATAGGTATATGCCGTCGATGATCGTGTGGGGTTTGACCAAAAACATGGGGCGTCTTAATTTAAACAGGTAATTGCCCACCAGAGTGTCCAAGTAGAGGCTATCGGGCAAGGTAGGGTCAAACTGCGAGAACACCGTGATGCGCCCGACGCGATACGTTTGGTGACGGCTGGCGTCGTAAGGTGGGTTCACCTCGACAAATACCTCAGCTTTTTGCTGCGAGTGGGAGGTGTCGACCTCTAGCGGAGCAATCTGATTGCTGAAAAAGTAGGCATAGCCATGGTTGCGCAAATAGCGAGTTATGCGCTCGCGCTCTGCATCGTACAGCCGACCCTCCAGAGGCGCTCCGCGCTTGAGCACCGTCTCCGCACTAATCTCTTGCAAAATGCGGTGTATGGCTGTATCGGAGCTGGCAAAGTGCACCGTATCTATGCGTACAGGATCGTTGGGGTTTACGTAATAGCGCACCCGTACCCGCTTATCTCGTGGTATGAGCTCGTAACCTACATTGGCCTGAAAGTAGCCCAGGTAGTTGAGGTAGTACTGCATTTGATCGCGCGTGGTAATGGCCAGCGTATCCTTGAAGATGGCCGGAGGTTCTGCCCTGCGTGCTTGCCAGCGTTGCCATTTTGAGGTATTGCCCGGGCGATTGCTGCGGTAGAAAAACCATTGGCGTGGAATAACAAAGAGAAACTTTTTGTTGGGCTGCTGCTTGTATAAGGTGGAAAGCTCGTACTCCAGGTTTTTAAGTTTTTTTGCGTTCTTTGTCCGAGCCAGTACAATCTCGTTTTTGGTCAGCAGCAACTCACCCTCTTTCAAATAGCGGGTAGTGTTGCATCCGCTGTTCAGCAACGTCAATATACAGGCAACCCAGGCAAGGTATTTTATCTTGGACATACAGCAGCAAAATGGCTTTGAGCAAAAACGAAATCAGGCTGATTCAGTCTCTACACCTCAAGAAGTTTCGCCAAAAATATCACAAATTTTTGGCTGAAGGTGTAAAAATAGCCCTTGAAGCACTGCAACAACCGCGCTTTCGCATTCATCTGCTGTGTGCAACGCCCGATTGGCTGCACGACTACGCCCCCCAGATAACCTCCTTGCCGGCTGCCGTCATCCGCGAGGTATCCGAAATGGAACTGACCAAAATCTCCACGCTGACCACACCCAATAAAGTACTGCTAGTGCTGGATATGCCAGACAAAGCCACCCCCGAGGGCTTGAGTATCCCTGGTAAGGCCTTGTTCCTGGACAACATGCAAGACCCTGGCAACCTTGGCGCCATTCTGCGCATTGCCGACTGGTTTGGCATTCCGCAGGTGTTTTGTTCACCCGATAGCGTAGATGCCTTCAACCCCAAAGTTGTACAGGCTGGTATGGGCGCCTTTTTGCGCGTACAGTGCCAGGAAGTAGAATTGGCCGCCTTGCGCCAAGCCAACTCGGAGCTACCCGTCCTGGGCGCCTTGCTGCAGGGTAGCAACGTTTTTGAAACAGCACTGCCCGCCCGGGGTATCTTGGTCATCGGCAACGAAAGCAAAGGCATCCGGGCTGTCAACCAGCCGCTCATTGATCTTGCGCTTTCCATTCCTCGCGCAGCCAACGGCGGTGCCGAGTCCCTCAATGCTGCCGTAGCTGCTGGTATCCTTGCCGCACTGTGGCAGCAAGCCAAAGCATAGAATGTGTTGGTCGAGCTATTTGACCTGCCAGTATAACTGAGCAAGCACCCTCTTCAAACTTTCCCACAGTATTGCCTGTTGTTCAAGTGTAGTGTTTTGATCTATGACCACTCAAGTACTTTCACAACTGCCCGACTCCGCGCGCCTCTGGATTTACCAAGCCGACAGCCCCTTCCGCGAGGAAGACTTGCCTGCTCTTCGTGCCAAGTTACAGAATTTCATTCAGCAATGGACTAGCCACAATCAACAACTTGCCGCTGCCGTGGATGTGCTACACTGCCGGTTCATCGTGTTGGCTGTGGACGAAAGCCAGGCCAGCGCCAGCGGCTGCTCCATTGATAAGTCTGTAGCTTTCCTACAATCTCTGCAAGAGGAGTATCGTACTAATCTGTTCAACCGGCTGATTTTCAGTTATCAAGATGGCAGCGAAGTCAAAAGCGTCCACAAAGATGAATTTGCCCGACTTTACGCACAAGGTCACATCCACGATGATACACCTGTGTTTGACCCTCTCGTAGCCACCAAAGCTGACTTTGACAAAGGCTTTGTAAAGCCTCTTGGCCAAAGTTGGCATAAGCGAATGGTATAACTCAAAACTCCTCATACCATGTTTGGCAAAGTAAAAAAATGGCTCGGTATTGAAGGTGTCAAAGTAGAACTCATCGCCCCAGAGGCCGTGCTCGAATCGGATGGCGTTATTGAGGGCAAAATTCGCTTTCATACCATGCACACTCAAAAGGTCTATTCCGTTCGCATCAAGCTTGTAGAGCGCTACTCGCGAGGGCGCGGTGAAAACAAACTCGTGGACGAATACGAATTGGCCTCTACCGAACTTGTGCAAGACATTGAAGTGCCCCAGGACGACATTATAGAAATAGACTTCAAGCTGCCCTTCCAACTCGTTAAATCCGATATTGAAGCGCTCGGCACCAAAAATCTTCTGCTTAAGGGCATCTCCCGCCTTGCTCAGTGGTCGCGCAATGCCCACTCTACCTTCCGCCTCGAAGCCGAAGCCAAAGTACGTGGCACGGCGCTGTCTCCATTTGCGCAAAAAAATATTCTCATCAAGTAAAGCCTCGGCCCAAGGGCCAACGTTTTTGCCCCAGTTGACGTCTATATTGCTACCTTTTGATTGAAAGACTACGCGACTTGACTCGACTGACCGACAAAATTGTCCGTGCTTGTGTTAAAGCCAACGTTATACTTTGACCTGCCAAGTTTTGTGCACAATATCTATCTGTAAATCATGCATAAAAACTTGGCATTACTCAGTATAAGATGATTTCTGCTCGAAATCAGTTGTAAACTTTGAAAAAATATTTTCTCACCCAACCCTGCTTGGTTATGAAAACTACTACGCTTATCTTCTTCCTGGCGCTTGGCTTTTTGCTCACAGCTTGCATCCCTGATCGCGCCGATGTTCAGGCACAGTATTACACACCGGACGAACTGCGCACCCTGCAAGCCCGGCTCAAACTGCCTGCTCAGGTAGATGAATACAGCTTCGACTTCATAAAAGTATCTAACGCCAAGGCAACTCTGGGGCGAGTGCTGTTCTACGATAAGCAACTCTCTCACAACAACAGTGTGTCGTGCGCTTCCTGCCACAAGCAAGACGCTGCTTTTTCTGATACCCGCGCCAAAAGCGTAGGCTTCAATGGCCAGGAGACCAAGCGGAACTCCATCCCGTTGGCGGCTTCGGCCAATTTTATCACTTCTTATGGTGGGGGTGGCTCGCTTGCTTTTACAAACAACCCCCACAGTCCTCCTGGGCGTCCTTTAACCCTTGGATTCCTCTGGGATGAGCGCGCTCGCAGTATTCAGGAGCAAAGCATTTTGGCCATCACCGACCCTCTGGAAATGGGCATGGCCATAGCCGACCTCTCTGTTAAGCTCTCCCGAGAACCGCACTATTCTATCCTCTTTCGCAAGGCATACGGCGACGAGCGCATCACCCCTGAGCGCATCACCGAAGCCCTGCAGGAGTTTCTACATGGCATTGTATCAGTCAACTCCAAGTTTGACCGCAATCTGCAAATGCATGGTAGATCTCCTGATGTTGACTTCAGTGGTTTTTCTTCTTTAGAAAACTCAGGCAAAGCTATCTACATGCTGCATTGTAGTCATTGTCATGGTATAGATATGACCACGCCAGTGATGCGCGTAGCCAATAACGGTCTGGATCTGGTATCGGAGGATAAAGGTGTAGGGGGTATTACCAATAAAGCCTCTGACATGGGCTTATTTAAAGTGCCTTTTCTGCGCAACGTTGCCTTGACTGCTCCTTACATGCACGATGGTAGGTTCAATACCCTTGAGGAAGTGGTAGAGCACTACAACTCTGGTGTAAAAATGCACCCCAACTTGCATCCATTATTGCATGACCCAGCACAACCAAACACGCCCAAGCGCCTCCACCTGAATACAACTGACAAAGCGGCGCTGGTAGCCTTTCTGCACACGCTTACTGACGATTCCACCATTCGGCACAGCCGTTTCTCCGACCCGTTCAAGTAGGACTGCATTATCGCGGCTATTCATCGCAGATTTACTTAGAATACCTGCCCTGTAGCCCAATCCAAGCCAATCCGCTGTTTGCGGTATTCGGCCTGCATTTTGAGGAGTTTTAGGCGGCCTTCAATGAGTTTTTGCTCACGTGCATTGATGAGAAAGATGGAACTGTCGCCCAAATCGAAGCGAACAATTTCGGCCTCGAGCATGCGGCTGAAGTTGCTGACCATATCGTTTAGGAGGGACACCTGCCGGCGGGCATTGTCAAGGGCATTGTAGTAGCTGCGCACTTTGTTTTCCACTTCGAGGCGTTTTTGCTGGAGTTCGAGGCTGGTATCGAGGATTTTGAGCCTGGTCAATTCCAGTTTGCCGCGTTCCTTGCGCAGAAAGATGGGGAGGCTGAACTGTAGCCCCCACTTGTAGTTTTGTAAGAAGAGATTGGCCAGGCCGTTGTCGCCAGCGGGGGAGTAGAGGAAGTTAGTGCCGTTGCCCAGGAAGTTGTACTCCACGTCGAGACGAGGCTTGAGTTGTTCTGCTGCCAGGCGGCGCTCTACGTCGAGCATACTGACTTTGATTTGGTAAAACTTTATTAAGGGGTGCCGTTGCATGGCCAACTCTACAAAGGTTTCAGCTGGCGGCAGTGGCATGGCGGTATCGCTGTTGTCAAGCAAGGGGGGGCGTAGGTTATCAGTTATTTCCAGGGGGGTATTGTTTTCCCACCAAAGGAAGTTGGAGAGGGCGAGGCTGGCGTTGAGGTAGTCCACGTCAGCGTCGTAGAGTTCACTAAGGCGGGTTTGCACCAGAATGAAGGCTTCGAGGGTATCAATGGCGGGTTTGTCGCCTTGCATGAAACTTTCCACTAGGCCGCGCTGTCGTACCAGAGCAAGGTCGAGGGCTTGCTGTATAGCCAGGCGTTGGTTGTAGGTCAGCGCCCAGTTCCAATATACTTTGGCGGCGTCGAGAAAGAGGTTATTGAGGATGTTTTGGCGGGTAGCTTCATTGCTTTGAGCAAAGAGGCGCGCTTGTTGTAGGGCGGCGCGGCGTTCGTCAATGATCAGACCCTGCCCCAGGGTAGCTTTTAGCCCTAGGATAGCTTGGCCTGCTGCAGGCAGTTTGTGCTCTGGGTCTACGTTGATGCCGGTGGCTGTCTGGAAGGCGGCTTTCAGCTCAAGACCATACCAGGTGGGTATTTTGAGGCCGCTGTTGCCGAAAGTGAAGTATTCGTCGTTGCCGAAGGATTTTTGCTCCCAGTCGGAATAGAGTTTAGGGTCGAAAAGGCCTCTGGCCATGCGCATGTTGGCGCGCGCTTGGTTGTCAAGCAGACCAGCTTGTCGGGCTACGGGGTGGTACGAGGCTACCCACTCGAGAAATTCCTCCTGAGTGAACACGCGGGCAGTGTCACTGCCTTGGGCCTGCGCTGCTGGCCACAGAAAAGAAGAAAAAATGAAGACCAAGCATAAATATTTGCTGCTCCACATAGGCATACAAGTTGCTTTTGAAAAAGCCATACCTATAAAGCGTACATTAGCTGTAAATGTTCTTGTTGCGGGTATAGATAGCCGTGACACTGCGAATCATCAAGAGCCTATCTCATACGCAACAGAGCTTACGGCAGGGGCATGCTACCTGATAAATGCCTGCAAAGGAGTACCTTGTAAAAGGAGAGTGCTCTGCTCAGCATGGCTTCGTAGTTCCTTCTTCTCTACCAGGCAATGCAAATCTGGTAGGATTTTTACAACAAGATGGGCAGGAAGGCCCTCATAGCCGGAGATCTTGCAAGCCTTGCCTAAAAAGGCGGCCATTTCATGCCCGGATGGAGCTCACCTGCCCAATCATTTATTTCATCTGCCTTAACCACCCCTCACACACCCACTTCTTCGGGTTTTGGTTGACCATTAGGTGCAGGTAAAATATTGTGGTGGCCGTGCTCCAGTAGGTAGTTTTCAATAGGGAGTGTACCTAGGCGCTTCTGGCGGCGGATGTCGCCTTTGATCCAGTCCACAATATAATATACTACTGGCACTACTACGAGCGTGAGCAGCATGGAGCTAGAGAGGCCGCCAATGAGCGCCCAGGCCAGGCCGTTTTTCCATTCGGCGCCAGCACCTTTGGCCAGGGCAATAGGCATCATGCCAAATACCATGGCAATGGTGGTCATGAGAATAGGGCGCAAGCGGATACGACCGGCGAGAATGAGCGAATCAAAAGTGCCATAGCCTTCGGCCTTCATCTGGTTAGCAAAGTCCACTAGCAGGATGGCGTTTTTGCCCACCAAACCCACCAGCATGATGATGCCCACGATGGAGAAGATGTCCAGTGTCTGCATGGTGAGGGCCATGGCTAGCAGAGCACCTACAATGGCTACCGGGATAGAAAACAGTACCACGAAGGGATACACCCAGTTGTCGTACAAGGCTACCATAATGAGATAGACAAACAATATGGCCGAAAGAAAGGCAATACCCAGGCTGCCAAAGCCCTCTTCCTGGGCTCTGAGGTCGCCGTCATAGGCGATGGACACTCCCGTGGGCGGCGGGTTCTGGGCAATGATGGCCTTAATTTCGCTGCCTACTGTGCCAGCGGGGCGGCCCAGTACCTTGGACTTCACCGTCACGGCAGCAGCGCGATCTTTGCGCTCCAGTTGGGAGGGGCCGGTGGTTTGGGTGATGGTGGCAAACTGGTCGAGACGGATGATTTCGCCGCGTGTATTGACAAAGCTCAACTGTGCAATATCGGCTACGCTTCGGCGGTCGAAGGCGTCCAGTTTCACGTTGATGTCGTATTCGTTGGCGCCATCGCGGAACTTGGCATTGGTGTTGCCCGAAAAAGCGGTTTGCATGGTAGCACCCACAATTTGCATATTCAGCCCCAGTTCGGCCATGCGCTCGCGGTTGACGCGCACGTCAATTTCGGGGTTACCCTCTTTTACGCTCAGTTCTGCCTCCAGCGTGCCAGGCACTTTTTTGGTTTCTTCTAGCAGGAAATTAGCGTACTGCATGGCATCTTCCAGCCGGGCAGCGCTCACAATTACCTGAATGGGGGCTTCGTCAGCTCCGCCAAAGAAGCTCACCAAGTTGGTGCTGACTTTGACGCCGGGCATTTGGCGCTCCAGTTCATTGCGCAAGCGGCTGGCATACACATCAGAGCGTACACCTTGGCGTTGATCGAGGGGTACCATCTTTACCTGGATTTCGGCCAGGTAGGGAGTGCTCTGTCCGCCCAGCAGGCCGGTAGTACGGCCTACATTGGTGAAGATGTTGGTTACTTCAGGTTTGTCGGCCAGCAGGCGTTCTACCTTTTGTGCGGCCAGGTTGGTCTCCTTAAGGGTGGCCGACTTGGGTAGCTCTACCTGGATGATGAACTCGCCGCGGTCGCTATTGCCAAAGAAAGCCGTACCGATGAACCCACCGCCCACCAGGGCAAAAGAGCTAAAAAATAGTACTGCATTAGTGATGAGCACGATAGCCTTGTGCCTCAGTGACCACTTCAGTAGGCGGGTGTAGGCTTCAGTCAGGTTGATCAGCCCTTTTTCAAAAGCCAGGAAAAAGCGACCAATAAAACTTTTGCCGCTGAGATTGGTCACTTTAGCAAAACGTGAAGCCAGCATGGGCGTGATGGTAAAGGATACGAATAAACTCATAAGCGTGGAAAATACCACTACCCAGGCAAACTGCCCCATGATGTTGCCTACGATACCACCTGAGAGTGCCAGTGGCACAAACACCACTACGTCCACCAAGGTGATGGATAGGGCCGTGAAGCCAATTTCATTGCGGCCATCAAGGGCGGCTATACGGCGATTTTTGCCCATTTCCATGTGACGGTATATGTTTTCGAGCACCACAATGCTGTCGTCCACCAGGATACCCACCACAAGGGACATAGCCAGCAGCGTCATCAGGTTGAGGGTAAACCCAAAAAGGTACATGCCTATGAAAGTGGATACCAGAGAGGCCGGAATAGCCACCATGATGATGAGTGAGTTGCGGATAGTGTGCAAGAACACAAGCATGACCAGGGCTACCAGTACAATAGCCAGGCCGAGGTCATGGATCACGGCGTCCACAGCTTCGTTGGTGAAATCGGTGGAGTCGTTGCCGATTTCAAAGCTGAGTTGTTGGGCTTTGTACTGTTCTTTGAGTTTATTCATTTCGGCCTTGATACCTGCTGATACCGCTACGGCGTTGGCATCGTTTTGTTTTTGTATGAGGATGCCAATAGAACTGCGTCCATTGAGGCGGTTGAGGTCCTCGGGGTCTTTTTGCACGTCTTGTACTTCGGCCACATCGGCCAGCTTGATAGAGACGCCGTTGGGCAAGGTGAATAGCGAGAGGTTGCGCAGGTCGTCTAGGGTTTGGAGTTTGCCGGCCAGGCGCACCAGGATTTGCTCTTGCTCGCTTTTGATTTTGCCGGTAGGGAAATCCAGGTTGGCTGCTTGCAAGGCCTGGACGATCTGCAGCAAGGACAAGTTGTTTTGTTCCAGCTTGTTGCGATTGACTTGCACCTGTATTTCGCGCTCCTGGCCGCCTACCAGCGTCACTTGGCCCACGCCTTCTACGCGGGAAAGTGCTGGCTTCACGCGGTTTTTCATCAGGTCGTACAGCTCGGCAGGTGCGAGGTTGGCATTGCCAGCTATGCTCATGATGGGGAATTCGTCGGAGGCAAACTTGGAGATGACTGGCGCTTTGGCATCTGCCGGCAGGGTGGCCTGAATGGCATTGATCTTGCGCTGTACTTCTTGCAGCGACAGGTCTATTTTGGTGTTTTGCTTGAACTGAATGATAACCGACGATAGCCCCTCGAATGATGTAGAACGTATACCTGAGATTTTCTCCACGCCCGACACTGCATCTTCGATAGGCTTGGTGAGGTTATTTTCTACTTCTGCCGGCGAGGCGCCTGGGTAAACGGTAGAAATGAAGATGATGGGTGCAGAAAACTTGGGGATTAGCTCGTAGCTTAGCTTAGAGTACGAGATCAAGCCCAGGATGCCCAGCACCAGGAAGATAACGATGATAAGCGAGGGGCGCTTAATGGCTATTTCTGTAATGGACATGGTACTACAATTGTTGGGTGAAGAAAAGGAAGATACGGGTGCGGCATGGCATCAGCGTTGCGAGGTTTGAATGGGTTCGCCTTCTACTTTGGTACCGTCTTCGAGGTTGATCTGGCCAGCAGTGACTATCACCTCGCCCTCGGAAAGGCCATTGAGTACAGCTACAAAGTCGCCGTAGATATTGCCCAGCTCTACTTTTTTGAGGTGGGCGGTGCCATTTTCTACGACAAATACGCGGGCATCGCGCACGCTACCCACTATGGCTTCGCGGGGCAAGGCCAGTACGTTGACAGAGCGCCCGCTGCTGAAAAAGGCGTGTCCGTTCATACCAGCTTTGAGGGGTGAGTCGGAGGGGTTGTTCAGCTCAATTTCCACCAGGAAGCGCTTGGTGTTGTCGGACTTCACAGCAATATAAGTCACCTCTCCGGTGAAGCGACGCTCGGGGTAGAGGTCAGCGGAGACTTGCACTTTTTGCCCGAGTTTGACTTGTACAACTTCTTCTTCGCGCAAGTTGGCCTGAAATTTGAGCCGGCCAATGTAGGTGATTTGTAAAATGGGCATACCGGGGCCGATGTAGGCGCCTTTTTCCACCGTCTTGCCTGATACCACGCCAGCAATGGGAGCTTTGACCACTGTAAGGGCGAGTTGTTTTTCAAGGCCTCGAATCTGGGCCTTGAGGTTTTCTACTCCAATTTCGGCATCGCTGACCTGCTGTTGAGTCACACCGCCGTCGCCTACTAAATTGCGCAGGCGCTGGAGGTCGTTTTCGGCTTTTTTTAGATTCACTTTGGTAATATCAAGCTGATTTTTGAGCAAGTCGTTGTCCACCGCCAATATGATGGCGCCTTCCGATACGAAAGAGCCGTTCTTGACATTGAGCTGAGTAATACGTCCTTGTACATCAGATACCAGCGAGAGTTCTTTGTAAGGCTGAAACACGCCCGGTACATCGAAGTCGGCGCGTACATCGCGACGGCCTACGGTAGCAGTTTTCACCGGAATGACATCATTGCGCTCCTGAGCCAATTGCGCTTGTGCTTCGATCACTTGCTTGTTCTGGCCAAGTTTCCATACAATAGCTGCCAGTATGGCGACAGTGCCTAACAGGCCAGTAGCTATGCGAAGGAATTTTTTCATGATTGGAAATTTTTTAATTGTCGGGTGAAGAAAATTAAGATCATTGGTTGAAGAGCGCCAATAGTTTGCCATTGGCATATTCTAGGTCGAGCGAAGCCCACTTGTACTGAAGCAAGGCGGCCAGATAGTTAGTTTGTACTTCGCGCATGGCAGTGTCGGCCCCCAGCACCTCAGTGATGGAGGCTAGCCCTTCGCGGAAGCGCTTCTGGGTGACGGTATAGACCTCTTCGGCCATGCGCAGGTTTTCACGTTGCGACATTAGCGTGTTGAAGCTAGTTTGCAGTTGTAGTAGGGCGTTGTTGTACTGGAATTCCAGGCCGGTTTGTGCCAGCTGGCGGTCTTTTTCATTCTGGAGGATTTCCAAATTATCTTTTTGCAAGCGATAGGTTTTGCGCAATCCGTCGAACAAGGGTATGCGCAAGTTGAGGCCCATGAGGCCAAAGTCGAACCACTGGCGTCCATTGTCAAAGTCGCCGAAGGCATTGGCCTGGCCTTGTAGCGTGTATCCAGCGAAGAAGCGGGCAGAGGGTAGGTACTCGGCCTTGGTGCGTTGATGCTGAAGGCGGAGCAGTTCTTTTTGCTGGTCGAGAATAGCCAGGTCAATTTTGCTTTGGTAGGAAGGCGTGAGGGCGTCGGGCGTCCAGGTTGGTGGCAGGTTGGTCTCCTGCAGGGTGTCGGTCAGCACAATAGCGGCGTCCATTGGCATGGCCATGGCATACTTGAGGGCGCGCAAGGCCTGCTCGTATTGCAGATCGAGATTTTGCAACTGGGTCTGCAAAGTACTGCGGTTCACCTTGAGTTGGTCCACGTCCAGCTTGCGGGCAAAACCGTTTTGCCACTGCATTTCGGTAGCTTTGAGCAGCCCTTCCACTTGCTGGAGATTGGCCTGTACAATGTTGCGCTGCTTGCCCAGTATTTGCGCCTGGAAGTAGACCTTGACTACGTTGTAGGCTACATCTTCACGGGTTTTTACTTCCAGTAGCCGGTAGAGATTGCTTAGTTTCTGTGTAGCTTTTATGCCCAGCCAGAAGGAGTGGTCATATATCATCTGGCTCAGCTCTACGCCAGTGGAGGTGTTAAGAGTGGTACCAAATTGTACGGGTACCAACTCATCGGGGCGGCCCTGAAAGAAGTTGGGGATCAACTGAGTGGGGAGCTTGATGTTGTAAGTGAAGTTGGTGTTGGCGTTTACCTGGGGCAGCCCGATAGCCAGGTACTCCTTGACCTGGTAGTCGCTTTTTCGGCTTTCCAGCACGGCTTTCTGAATTTGCGGGCTGTTTTGCAGGGCAAACTGTACGCTTTGCTCAAGCGAGAGGGGCTGCTGAGCCCACAGTGCCGCAGAACTCAGGGCCCACAGCAG
Organism: uncultured Saprospiraceae bacterium; assembly: GCA_938015595.1. Lineage (GTDB taxonomy): Bacteria > Bacteroidota > Bacteroidia > Chitinophagales > Saprospiraceae > UBA2329. The sequence continues at coordinate 155,987 of CALLPI010000005.1, forward strand.
CACAGCCAGTAGCACGGAAGAATGGTTCGGAAAATGTTTGTCGGGTGGTATCATGGTTACTGTGTGGTTTTACAAATGCTGGAGGTATAATTGCAACTTGGCCAAGCCTGCCGGCGAGGTGATGCCCCGCAGGAAGAACTCGATGAAAATCTTGTAGAGTGCGCCCAACTGGAAAGCCTGCTGTCGGAACAGATCTTCGTCAAACAAAGTGCGTACCATAGCTGCGTACAGGCGTGCCATAATGTCAGTGTTTATGTTGTCTCGATATAGCCCAGCAGCCAAGCCACGCGTCAGGTTGTCTTGTAGGGTGACGTAGATGTGCTTTTGCTCCAGTTCGTCCATCACATGCCAGGCCTCTGGGTAGTATTTTTTGAGGTCGTAGATGGTAGCTGGCGATACATGCTGAAACTGAGCAATGAAGTGGCGGGCAATAAGTAGCAACTCGTGTATAGGATCCTGTGCCTGGCTGATGAGTTGGAGGATGGTGTCGCGTTCGCAAGTCTGGTGCCGCTGGATGGCTTGCAGCACCAGATCTTCCTTGCTTTCAAAGTATTGATAGAGCGTTTTTTTAGAGATACCTAACTCGCGGGCGAGGTCGTCCATGCTTATGCTGCGCAGGCCATAACGCATAAACATCGCCTCCGCTTTAAGCATGATAGCTGTTTTAAGGTCAGTAGATTCCTTTTGTGCTTCCATGGCGCGCATGAAACGTAGGAAACTTGAAAGTGTTTAAAAGTTTCCTGCGTTTCTGCTTTTTTTTGATGGATGGTTCAAAAGCGCATAAAAAAGCCCCGCCTTGGTAAAGGCGAGGCTAAAGAAAGCTATGAAAACTAAAACTAACGGTCTTTGCGCAGGGGCCTCAGCTAAGAAGCTGCCTAGATGCTTATATGAAGTTAAGCACTTTCTTCATTGGTTGTATTGCTCATATCACGACCGCCCTGAAGTTGCGCTTGATAAGCCTCCAGGTCTTCCCATTGGCTGGTAGCGGCCAAAGCGGCCTGCTTGGCCCAGGTGGCGGGGTCGTGTATGCGGTAGCGTGGTCCGGCTTCATCGAGGATGGCCTGGAGTTTTTCCAGGTCGGTGGCGGCCAACTCTACCCAGGTATGAATGCCGGCATTATGAAGCAATTCCTCAATTTTAGGTCCGATGCCTTCAATGACTTTTAGGTCATCCTGCTTGATCTTCTTGCCAGAAGGCAGCGTAATAACGGCCGGCTTGGCCTTGGCGGCCGGCTTGGCTTTTTCGACAGAGGGTGCTTGCGCAATTTCGGCAGGTTGAACCTCGGTTGCCTCGGTCTCGGCGCTCATCAGCGGCGCTGATTCGGGCGCAGTTGGAGATTCAGTTAGTGCGCCACCATCCACAGCAACTATGCTGGGTTCCTGAAGTATAGGTTCGCCTTGGTGGGTGTTGAATTTATCGGGTTGCGGCAAGTCTGCTGGTTCAGTAGCCGTTTGAAAAGGGATGACGTTGACAAAAGTGCGGTTTAGACGGCGACGGCGGAATACAATGGTACCATCCACAGCAGCGTGGAGGGTGTAGTCTTTGCCCATGTAAACGTTTTCGCCGGGATGAAAGCGGGTGCCGCGCTGGCGTACGAGGATGTTGCCAGCGCGTACAGTCTGGCCACCAAACATTTTCACCCCAAGGCGTTTGGCATTACTGTCACGACCGTTTTGGGTACTACCTTCACCTTTTTTATGTGCCATGATAGTAGGAGTTGTTCAAGTTAGAAAATGAAAGTTTCACAGGAGCCCAAAGTCAGGCCACAATGGAGTCAATTTTGATTTTGGTAAAATGCTGGCGATGGCCTTTTTTTAGGCGGTACCCCTTGCGGCGCTTCTTTTTGAAGATGATGACCTTATCGCCTTTGACGTGGTCTGTCACCACGGTGGCGTTTACCCGGGCGGTGCTCAACACCGGCTTGCCTATGCTGACCTGGCCGTCGTGCTCAATCAGGTGTACCTGGTCAAAGCTGAGACTGTCGCCTTCAGCGGCTTCTAGCTGGTGGACGAAGATCTCCTGACCTTCCTCAACTTTGAACTGCTGACCAGCTATGGTTACGATTGCGAACATCTGCAGTGGTTTTTAAAATGAATGTTTTTTGAATTGGCCCGCAAAGGTAAGCGTTTTTTCATTTGCTGCCAAAATTTATTCGTGGTTTTTATCTGTCTTATACATGGGCAAGAAGATGCGCTGAAAGAGGTTGCGTTTTTCGGTGATGATACGAGCACTGCCCAGCGATTCGTGCAGTAGAGGTAGCTCGCGGTTGTAGTCAGTTTTTAGCCCTTGGGGCAGCTCAATTTCAATGCGGTAGGAAGGCGTATTGGCGCCCGTATTCACCGGCGTCAGAGAGATGTCTTTTACCCGCCCGGGTATTGCCCCAAACTCTCGGTAAGGAAATCCAGCTAGGTGAATGCGCACCGGCATGCCGACACTGACTTTGCCGGCGCCGGCGGCTGGCAGTAGCCCGACAGCTTTTACCCGGCCTGGTTGGTGCGGCGCTACTAACGTCATAATTTCTTGCCCTGGTGCTACGTACTGCCCTGGCACCCATTCAGAAGTCAGGGTAATGATTCCGGTGTCAGGTGCTACGATTAGCCATGTTTGCTTCCATGCCTGAATGGCGCCGTACAATTGGCGCGATTCGTCGCGCAGCTGGTGTTCCAGCCTGGATACTTGGGCGGCTTCATCACTGGCTTGTATAGCTTGGCGCAACTGTTGGTGGGTAGTCATCCATTGATTAAAATCGCTTTGCAAGCTGCCAAGTATCCAGGTGGAGGCGATGCCAGCATCGACTATTTGGCTTAGCCAGTGGTTAATATATATACTATCGGCAGGCATTTGGGCCAGATACCGCTCTAAGCTAAGTATGTGCTGCCAGTTGGCGGGAGTTTCTATCACAGCCAGGACCTCGTCTGGCATCACTCGTTTTTTTTCTTTGGCAGGCAGAGCCGCAATCCGCCCGCCGGCCACACTGACCAGGCGCACTACTGGGCGGTCAGCTACTATATTGACTGGCGCCACTATTACATCCGGGTAACGAATAATCCAGGAGGCCCATAGCCCGATCAATACGGTGCCGAAAGCAATGCTAATGCCCCAGCGCAGAATCCAGCCCGGGGGGCTACCGAGAATGAATTGTACGTCGTCTTCTTCGCGGATGTAGATCTCTTCGGGTTTTTCGGTCATCCTAATTCGAGTTGATTTTTGATAAGGCGATAATAGTGGCCCTGCTGTGCAATGAGCGATTCGTGATTGCCCTGTTCTACCAGCCTGCCTTTGTGTAGCACTACAATCTGGTGCGCATTTCGTACAGTGCTCAGGCGGTGCGCTACCACTACTACCGTGCGCCCCTTGAAGAAGGCGTCCAAGTGCTCCACGATGCGGCTTTCGTTCTCGGCATCCAGAGCGTTGGTGGCTTCGTCAAAAAACAGGTATTGTGGATTTTTATATACAGCACGCGCTATGAGCAGCCGCTGGCGCTGCCCCTGGCTCAAGCCGTTGCCTTTGGCGCCAATCATGGTGTTGTACCCCAGGGGTAGTGATTCAATAAACTCCTGCGCCTGGGCGATGCGCACCGCATGCCAGAGTTTTCTCTTATCGGGAGTATCTTCGCTCTGGGCAATGTTGCGGGCAATGGTGTCAGAAAAAATAAATCCATCCTGCATCACAGCACCACAAAGTTTGCGCCAGACACGCGGGTTGATATGCCGCAAGTGCATACCACCCACGCGAATTGTGCCTTCGGAGGGTTGGTAAAACCCAAGTAGGAGTTTGAGTATGGTGGTCTTGCCGCTGCCACTGGCACCCACTATGGCTGTGACCTTACCGTGCGGAATGCTTAGATTTATATCTTCCAGTACATAGTCGCTAAGGGCATTGTATTTGAACGACACGTTTTCCAATCGCAAATCGCCGCACTCGGGCAGCAGGTCTTCGTCACTGTCGTTATCGAGGTTATACTCCTCCTCCATGTTCTGTACTTCGCCCAAGCGCTCCAGGCTGATGCGGGCGTCCTGTGCTGCGCGGATGAACCCAGCCAACTGCTGCAAGGGGCCGTTGAGCTGACCTATAATAAACTGCATAGCCAGCATGGCACCCAAGGAAATATGCCCGTGTATGACGGCACCAGCAGCTACAAAGGTAATGAAGATGTCTTTAGTCTGACTGATAAATCCAGCGCCGAGGTCCTGAGTTTGGCTCAGCGACAGTGCTTTTATATGTGTGTGGAATAGCTTGGCCTGTATCTGCGCCCAACCATAGCGGTGGCGGCGTTCGCTGCGCTGTAGTTTGATTTCCTGCATGCCCTGGATGAGTTCTATCAACATGCTTTGGTTGTCAGCTTGCTGGGCAAAGCGCTTTTGGTCTAGTACTTTGCGGCGCGGTAAAAACAAGGCAATCCAGCCAAAATAGGCCAGCGCTCCTATGAAAAAAATGAGAAATACGGGTAAGTGGTAAAATAAGAGCACCAGGCCAAATATCGTCAGGTTGAGCACTGAAAAAAGCAGTTGAAGGGTAGAGTTGGTCAGGAAATTCTCGATGCGGCGCTGGTCGCCGATGCGCTGCATCAAATCGCCGGTCATTTTGCTGTCGAAAAAGCCAATAGGCAGGCGCATGAGCTTGGCCAAGAAGTCAGAGATGAGCGCTACATTCACCCGAGTGCTAATGTGCAACAGTATCCACGACTGTAAGACGTTAACAGCGGTAAGCCCTAGGAAAATCATCAATTGCCCAGCCAGCACGATGTAGATGAACTGCAGGTCGGCATTTTCTATGCCGATGTCCACTATAGATTGAGTGAGAAACGGAAGAGCCAACTGGAACATACTGAGCAGTACCATGCCCAGTACCAACTGCACCATAAGGCGTCGGAAGGGTATCAGATAGCGCAGCAAAAAACTGAGATCGAAGTGGCGAGCAGCGTTGTTTTGTTCCTGGTCATAAAAAACGGGCGTCGGTTCTAGCAGGAGCACTACCCCCTTGTTTCCGTCGCTGAGCCAGCCTTGCTGAAACTCCCGGAAGCTAAGGCTTAGCTTGCCCAGTGCGGGGTCGGCCACCTGCAATTCCTTGCGTTTTATGCCATATAGCACCACAAAGTGGTTCTGTTTCCAGTGTATAATGCAGGGTGAGTTTACATCCAGTAAACCGGGGTCCTCTTCGCCTTGTCCAATAAAGGGTAGTTTCACGGCTAAGGTGCGCAGCCCGATGCGTTCGGCAGCATCTGCTATGCCCAGCAGTGACACACCCTCTCGGTCAAGGTGGCAGCACTCGCGCAGATACTGTAGCGAATAACTGCGCCCATAATACTCCGCTATCATACGAAGGCATGCCGGGCCGCAGTCCATAGCGTCTAACTGCCTGAAAAAAGGAAATTTGCCCATGGCTTCTCCAACTCGGATTGCATTGCGCTAAGATACTTTTTTTAACTAAGCGATGCGGTATTTAGCCCTATTTTTGCCACCTCAAATCTTTAAAGCATATGAACATAGCAGTAGTAGGCACAGGGTACGTAGGGTTGGTCACCGGTACGTGCTTTGCTGAAACAGGCAACCATGTAGTGTGCGTGGATATTGACGCCGACAAAGTGACCCGCATGCAAAACGGGGAAGTACCCATTTTTGAGCCTGGTCTGGACTTGCTCTTCGAGCGCAACACTCGCCAGAAGCGCCTTGAGTTTACTACCGACCTGGGCTATGCCGTGCAACAAGCACAGGTCATCTTCTTGGCTTTGCCTACGCCGCCTGGCGAAGATGGCAGTGCTGATCTCAGCTACATCCTAGGTGTAGCGCAGCAGTTGGGCGAGCTTATTCAGCATTATACTGTGGTTGTGGACAAAAGCACTGTGCCAGTGGGTACTGCTGAAAAAGTGCACGCCATCCTGGCTGAAAAACTCAGCACCGATCTGTTCGACGTAGTCTCCAATCCAGAGTTCTTGCGCGAGGGCGTAGCAGTAGAGGATTTTATGAAACCCGACCGCGTGGTGGTGGGTACGCGCTCAGAGCGCGCTGCTAAAATCATGAAGCAACTCTTTGAACCCTTTGTACGCCAGGGCAATCCTATATACTTCATGGACGAGCGCTCAGCAGAAATGACCAAGTACGCCGCCAATGCTTACCTGGCCACTCGCATCACTTTTATGAATGAAATAGCCAACCTGTGCGAACGCCTCGGCGCCAACGTGGACATGGTCCGCATTGGCATCGGTAGCGACTCGCGCATCGGCAAGCGCTTTCTCTTTCCCGGAGTAGGCTACGGTGGCTCTTGTTTTCCAAAAGACGTGCAAGCCTTGGCCAAAACCGCCGAAGATTATGCCTACGATTTCCAGATTCTTCGCTCGGTAATGGCCGTAAATGACCGTCAGCGCACCTTATTGGCTCGCAAAATTAAAGCTCGCCTGGGCGATGACCTCACCGGTAAGACAATTGCCCTGTGGGGATTGGCGTTTAAACCCAACACTGACGATGTACGCGAGGCACCAGCGCTCTATACCATAGACGCCCTGCTGGCCGCTGGTGCTCAGGTAAAAGCCTACGATCCGGAGGCCATGCGAAATGTGGCCCGCATTTATGGAGAGCGTATTGCGCTGTTGAACGACCCCTACGAGGTACTCATTGACGCCGATGCGCTTGCCATTGTAACGGAATGGAGCGTGTTTCGCACGCCAGCATTCGAAGTTATGCGTCGGCTCATGCGGCAGCCCTTCATCTTTGACGGGCGCAACCTCTACGATGTAGAATTTATGAAAGGCCAGGGTTTTCTCTACGAAAGCATTGGTCGTGTAACTATACAGCCATGAACGATACACTCATCAGATGCCTATGGATGACAGCTGCTTGGGCAGCATCTCTTTCGCTACAAGCGCAGGGGCCAGGCCTCAGCCTTTCGGCAGGGGGCAATTACACCTTCGTACATGCACCTAATACTTCGACACAGATTCTGTTTTCACAGTTTGTCAACGGCAGGTTCAAAACCTACCAAGTGCTAGCCGAGCAGCAGTTTATCTTTCAACAGCAGCCCGGGGCATATCTTGCTTGGGGGTTGCAGTGGCGCCTCACCCCCAGCATATTGATTGGCACAGGCCTCGGATTGCAATACACCGCCTTTGCGCTGGAGCCGCAGTTTTTGGGCTACCGGCCTGTGCCAGGCGGCAGCGACACCCTGTTTTTGCCTGCTACTACCATACAGCCCACTTGTGACGAGATCATTCGCCCCGACAACTTCTACCCTGACACCGACCCGCGCTTTCGCCACCAAATGCTGCACCTCGTGCTCCCGCTGGAGCTGCGCCTTCGCCCGGGGAAAGGTCAGGTGGAAGTGGCCGCCGGCTTTTGGGGCGCACTGCCCGCATGGACGAGCATTTCCAAAGAAGTAGTAAGCATTGAGCGTCGCTACAAGAACAATGCTGCCGGCCAAACGTTATTGGATTGCATATACAGCAAGGGTGTAGTGCGCGATAACAGCAGCGATGGGTTTCGAAACACAATGTGGGGCTTGCGCAGTGAAGTCAATTACCGCTTCACGCCGGCTCTTAGCCTGTTTGCAGGGTACCAGTATGCGTTTTCCAACTTGTATGATACGCAGACTAAGCCCAGCTTGCTTGGCCAAAGTATTGAAGGCATCCGGCCGCGCATACAGACTTTGCAATTGGGTGCTCGTTTGCTTTGGGAAAAGACTCCATCCAAAACGCCCCAAGCTGAGCCCGACTCTCTTCTAGGGCGCCTGAACAAGGCCACGTACCAGCAGATGTTCAAAAAGAAAAAGAAAAATGCCTGGCGTAAGAGAAAAGCGCGCCGATAGGTAGGGCTGTAAGTAAATGCCTCGACAAACGGCATCTTCCCTTTTACTCGCAGCTTACAGATTGGCCAAATATAATAACGTGAGCAATGTCCCTTTATTCCTTGCACAATCTGCTCCAACGTCGTATCCTCGTCATTGATGGGGCTATGGGCACTATGATACAGCAGTACAAACTTACAGAAGCTGACTATCGCGGCGAGCGCTTTGCTCGCTATCACCGCGATATCAAAGGCAACAATGACATCCTGTGCCTCACCCAGCCTCACATCATTGAAGCCATTCACCGCGCTTACCTTGAAGCGGGCGCCGACATCATCGAAACCAACACATTTAACGCTACCTCCATTTCCCAAGCCGACTATGATATGCAGGAGTTGGCCTACGAAATCAACCTGGCCGCTGCCCGCATCGCCCGCTCAGCAGCAGATGCCTTTCAAAGCCAGGAAAAGCCTCGCTTCGTAGCTGGTGCCATCGGGCCGACCAACAAAACGGCTTCTCTTTCGCCTGACGTAAACAACCCCGGCTTTCGCGCCATCACCTTTGATGAACTGGTGCAAGCCTACTATGAGCAAGCCAAAGGCCTCATGAATGGCGGCGTGGATATTCTACTGGTAGAAACCATATTTGATACCCTGAATGCCAAGGCAGCGTTAGTGGCCATAGATACGCTTTTTGAAGAATACCGCATGGCACTACCTGTAATGATTTCTGGCACTATCACTGACGCCAGTGGGCGCACGCTCTCCGGCCAAACGGTGGAGGCTTTCTTTATTTCTGTGAGCCGACCCAACTTGCTAAGTGTAGGGCTCAACTGTGCCCTCGGCGCCAAGGAAATGCGCCCTCATATACAAGCACTCTCTGAGATAGCCGACTGCTACGTGAGCGCCTACCCCAATGCCGGCTTGCCCAATGAGTTTGGCGAGTACGATCAAAGTGCTGCGGAAATGCGAGACTACATTAGCGATTTTGTAGCCAACGGATTTGTCAATATCGTAGGCGGATGCTGTGGTACTACGCCTGCTCACATACGAGCCATGGCCGAGGCTGTGCAGGGCAAATCACCACGACCGCTGAGGCCGCGCCAACCTTACACCATGCTCAGCGGGCTGGAGCCGCTTATCATTCGCCCTGATACTAATTTCGTGAACGTGGGTGAGCGCACCAATGTGACCGGCTCCCGGCAGTTTGCCCGTTTCATTCGCGAAGGGCGGTATGCCGAAGCATTGGAGGTGGCTCGGCAGCAGGTAGAGGGTGGCGCCCAGATCATTGATGTAAATATGGACGAAGGGCTGCTCGACTCCCAAAAAGCCATGACGGAGTTTTTGCACCTGCTGATGGCTGAGCCGGAAATTGCCCGTGTGCCCGTGATGCTGGACTCCTCCAAATTCAGTGTCATTGAAGCTGGACTGAAGTGTGTTCAGGGCAAGTGCATCGTCAATTCCATTTCGCTAAAGGAGGGTGAAGCAGAGTTCATCCGCCAAGCGCGTATCGTGCAGCGCTACGGCGCAGCCGCTGTAGTTATGGCTTTCGACGAGCAGGGCCAGGCCGACACTATCGAGCGCAAAGTCGAAATTTGTGAACGAGCCTGGTGCATCCTTACTCAACAGCTGCACTTTTGCCCTCAAGATATCATCTTTGACCCCAATATTTTTGCCGTAGCTACTGGCATTGAAGAGCACAATACTTACGCCATCAACTACATTGAGGCCATCCGCCTCATCAAGCAACGCTGCCCGGGCGCCAAAGTCAGCGGTGGTGTGAGCAATATTTCTTTCTCCTTCCGTGGCAACGACCGGGTGCGGGAGGCCATGCACTCCGCTTTCCTCTATCACGCCATCCGTGCTGGTATGGATATGGGCATCGTCAATGCAGGTATGATTGAGGTCTATGAAGAAATTCCCAAAGACCTCCTCCAACTGGTGGAAGACGTGCTCTTCAACCGCCACCCAAAGGCCACCGAAGCCCTCACCGAATATGCTGAACGCATCAAAGGCGGCGGGCGAACCCTGCAAAAAGATACCGCCTGGCGAAACGACACAGTGGAAAATCGCCTGATTCATGCCCTGGTCAAAGGTATAGCCGACTACATCGAAGAAGATACCGAAGAAGCCCGGCAAAAGTATCCCAGTCCGCTAGCTGTCATCGAAGGCCCCCTCATGAATGGTATGAACGTAGTAGGCGACCTCTTCGGCGCTGGTAAGATGTTTTTGCCCCAGGTGGTCAAAAGCGCTCGCGTAATGAAAAAAGCCGTGGCCTACCTGCAGCCTTACATTGAAGCGCAAAAAGCAGGTGGAGGTGAGCAAAACGTCAAAGGCCGCATTTTGTTGGCTACTGTCAAAGGCGATGTACACGATATCGGCAAAAATATCGTAGGCGTGGTGCTGGGCTGCAACAACTACGAAATCATTGACCTGGGCGTGATGGTCCCTGCCCAGCAAATTCTCGATGCAGCTCGCGCTCACCAGGCAGACGTTATTGGCTTGAGCGGGCTAATCACGCCCTCTCTGGACGAAATGGTGCATGTAGCCAAAGAAATGCAGCGCCAGGGCTTTACTATGCCTCTACTTATTGGCGGTGCCACTACTTCGCGCACCCACACCGCTGTAAAGATTGAGCCGCACTACCAAGGGCCAGTAGTGCATGTGCTTGATGCTTCCCGCAGTGTAGCAGTGGTCAGCGCCTTGCTCTCGCCTGATGCCGACATCCGCAGCAACTTCATCCTGGATGTGCGGCAAGATTATGCCCGCATACGCGAGCAACGCGCCGGACGCAAAGCCACCAAAGCCTTTCTGCCCATTGCTGAGGCGCGCGCCAACGCTGCCCGGTTAGATTGGTCAAACTATCTTCCGCCAGCACCTGCTCAGCCAGGCATATATTGTATTGCACCCTATCCGCTGCAGGAACTGACCGAGTATATTGATTGGACGCCTTTCTTTGCCACTTGGGAATTGGCTGGCAAATTCCCCGCCATTCTCGACGACCCCGTCGTGGGTGCCGAAGCCCGCAAGCTCTATGAGGATGCGCAGCGCATGCTACAGCACATCGTGGAGGAGCACTGGCTTACGGCTCGAGCAGTATTCGGCTTGTTTCCTGCCAATAGCATCGGCGACGATATTGAACTCTACACCGACGAATCGCGCACCACGGTACTGGCCACCCTGCACCACTTACGCCAGCAAGCCCAGAAAGCACCCGGGCTGCCCAACTTGTGCCTAAGCGACTTCGTAGCGCCCAAGTACAGTAGTGTGCCAGATTACCTGGGAGCTTTCGCCGTTACTGCTGGCATAGGCATTGACGAATACATAGCCCGTTTTGAGCGCGCTCATGACGACTACCAGGCCATCTTGCTCAAAGCCCTAGCCGACCGCCTAGCCGAAGCCTTGGCCGAACGCTTGCACCAGCGTGTACGCAGTGAATTTTGGGGATACGTACCCCAGGAAAATCTGGACAACCAGGCGCTCATTGAAGAGAAATATCAGGGTATCCGACCTGCCCCCGGCTACCCTGCTTGCCCCGAACACAGCGAAAAACTCACCCTTTGGCACCTGCTCAACGTAGAAGCCCATACCGGCATCCGCCTTACCGAAAGCTATGCCATGCATCCTGCTGCCTCAGTAAGTGGCTGGTATTTCTCGCATCCACAGGCCAGATACTTCGGCATCAATGAGATAGCCCACGATCAAGCCGAGGATTACGCCCGCCGAAAGGGCTGGACCGAGCAAGAAATGGAACGCAACCTGGGCAGCGTATTGGGAGGATAAGAGCAAGGCTCTTTGTGCTATACTGAGCAACGCCAAGTTTTGTTTTGTGCATGATTTGCGGATGTTGTGCACAAAACTTCGCGTTGCTAGTATATACAAAAACTTTTGCGTTGTTAAAGAGCCAGCTTGCTTGTATTCGAAGGGGGGAATTGTACCTATCTTCACAGGTGGTATGTCTATAAGTTTTATTGCCGGACTAAGGCTTTCGGATGTAAAAGCGCGAAGCTCATTACCTGACTTTTTTTTGTATCAAAGTTCCTTGGTGGTCAAATAATTGCACCAGCAATGGCATCTGCCCCAGTGCATGCGTGGCGCAGCTTAGGCAGGGGTCGTAGGCGCGTATGGCTACTTCTATTCTATTGAGCATGCCGTCGGTGATCTCCGGCTGGCGATCCAGTTCGGCTTCTGCTACGGCGCGCACAGCTCTGTTCATGGCTTCGTTGTTGTGTGTGGTAGACACAATGAGGTTGCACTTGGTCACTTTGCCTTTTTCATCTGCCTCGTAGTAGTGTATGAGTGTGCCGCGTGGTGCTTCGATAATGCCAATGCCTTGCGGGCAGCGCGTGCCCTCGCGCAGGAGGTCGTCGCCGGTAATTTCCGGATCTAGCAGCAGGTCTTTGATGACTTCGGCGCAGTGTAGCATCTCTATGAGGCGCGCCCAGTGATAGTACATGCTATGGTGGTTAGGGTATCCGGCTGTAGCGCGAAATACTTCAAATTCCTGTTGAGCCAGCGGTGTAGGAATACTGTCGGCTACATTCAGTCGGGCTAGTGGGCCTACGCGGTTCCAGCCAGCATCGCGACCTATGTGTTTTAGATACGGAAACTTAAGAAAAGTCCACGGCTCTACGGCTTCGGCAAAGTACTCGCGGTATTGGCTGTCGTGAATATCGGGCAGGGTAAGTTGACCGGCAGCGTCAATGGCTCTCATACGGCCGTGGTATAGTTCCAGTGCGCCACTCGGCGTTACTAGCCCCAGGTGGCCAGACGGGAAACTGGCAAAAGTTTCTAATTGGTCGGCGTTCGCTTCATAGTAGCTTCTGATGAAGTCCACCGTTTCTTTGGCCCATTTAATCATGGTATCCACTGACGGTATGGCTTGGCCATTGAGAAAATAGACTCGCTCGTCTTCTGTGAAAGTTTTGTAAGCCCCGCCCGGAATAGCGCAGATACCGTGTATACGCTTGCCCGCAATGGCCTTGATGATCTCCTGCCCAAACTTGCGCATCAATATACCCTTGCGCGCCAGTTCCTGATTAGCCTTCACTACTGCTACTACGTTGCGCTGTTCTGCTGGTGCATCAGCGCCAAAGAGTAAGTCGGGCGAGGCCAGGTAGAAAAAGTGCAGCGCATGTGACTGGAAAATCTGGCCGTAGTGCAGCAGCCGGCGCAATTTATTGGCCGTAGGCGAAAGCGCCTCAGGTTCCAGGCCATGAAGGCGGTCAATGGCTTTAGCGGCGGCCAGGTGGTGGCTTACTGGGCAGATGCCGCACAGGCGTTGCACTAGCACAGGTACTTCCCAATACGGGTGCCCTTGTATGAAACGCTCAAAACCCCGAAATTCCACAATATGGAAGAAGGAGTCTGTCACCCGTCTATTTTCATCCAGGTGTATGGTTACTTTACCATGGCCTTCTACCCGTGTAACTGGATCTATGACAATTTTTTGTTTCATTTCCCGTAAGTAATTTTTTGCGTCTCCCTCACTCGGTCTCCAAGTTTATTCGTCTCCAAGTTTCCTCCTCAATCATACTTAAACTCCCCATGCGTAATAGCAAACTTCTCTCCAAACAATACATTCTTAACCACCTTCCAAATATGACTTGCATCCGGCGGGCATCCAGGCACAAAGTGGTCTATTTTCACCACTTCATTGCAGGCATACACCCGGTCGAGAATTTCGGGTAGGTCGGGATGGTACGGAATGACCAGTTTGTCTTCTGTGTTGTTGGTAGCTGAGCTGTAAGCCTCCACAAGGCATTCCTTGAGTGGTATGAAATTGCGCATAGCTGGCAGGCCGCCCCAGATGGCGCATTCACCTACAGCAATGAGTACATCGCAGTTTTCTCGGAAATACCTGAGCACCTCTACGTTTTCGCTATTGCAACAGCCGCCTTCGATAATGCCTACGTCGGCACGTCGGGTAAAGTGCTTAATGTCGGTCAGCGGCGACTTATTGAACTCTATTAGGTCAATGAGGTCAATGAGTTCCAGGTCTATGTCGAGCATAGACATGTGGCAGCCAAAGCACCCTGCCAGCGAGGTAGTGGCCACCACTTTTTTGCGGCGCAAGTTGGGCTTAAGAGCGCGGATGGCTGGCAGTGGAATTTCAGCGGCTGCTTCGTCGCGGTCGTACTTGCGTTCGCCGCGAGGCCGGGCTAAGCTCTTGCCTCGCACTAGGATGGCGCCTACCGGGCAGATGTGCATGGCATGCAATGCTTGCTCTTGGCTGAGCTTGGCCTCCTGATCGTAGTCTATGGCTACTTCGGTAGTATTGCCGCGGTGGTGAAAAGAGAATACTCGCATACCGTCATTGGTGAGTACTTCTTCCACGCAGCGGCGGCATCGTATGCAGCGATTATGCTCAATGACCATGCGCTTGGGGTTGTAGTCCACAATGCGATCTACAAATAAGTGCGGAAATCTCGATGCTGTAATGCCCAGGCGATAGCCCAGCCCTTGAAGATCACAGTCGCCGCTCTTTTCACATGAGGGGCAGAAGTGGTTGCCCTCGGCGTACATCATTTCCACGACGGCCTTGCGCCAGTCGTTGAGTTCTTCGGAGGTATTGACGATTACATCCATGCCTTCCCTGATCCTGGTAGTGCAAGCGGCTACCGATTTGCCATTGGCCAGTACAGTACATACGCGGCAGGAGCCGAGCGGGGGGGTTATGTGCTCGTAGTAGCACAGAGAGGGGATAAAAATACCATTGGCTTTGGCCACTTGTACGATGTTCTGGCCTTCTTCTGCCACAACGGGGCGGCCGTCTATGGTGAGGTGCACGTTTTTTTTACTCATCGCGAGTGGAATTGATGTTGTACGGCTTCTCGATAATCCTCCAGGGCGCTTTCCAGATCGAAGCCGCGGTTGAATCCGGTGCGAGTACTGTCGAGCTTGCCTTCAAAGTATTCGGGGAAGCGCTCCAGGGCATAAAGCAGTGGATTGGGTGCCGTCATGCCAAGCCCGCAACGAGAGGTATGCTTCATGATTTGACCCCATTGCTGCATGTCGGTGATGTCTTGCAGACTGCCCAGGCCGCGTGCTATTTTTTCGAGCTTTCGAGAAAAGATGAAGTTGCCGGCGCGGCAGGGGGTGCACATGCCGCAGGATTCATGTTTGAAGAAAGCCGCGAAGTTGCGCAGAATTTGAAGGATATCGCGGCTTTGGTCAAACACCATGAAGGCTCCGCCGCACAGTAGGTCTTCGCCCGCCAGGCGCCGGTGGCTGTCCCAAGCGCTGATACACTGCCCGGAGGGGCCACTTACCTGGATGTAGTACGGGTCGTTGGCTTCGCACAATTCCAGCAGTTCAGCCACGGTCATGCCCCATTCTACTTCAAAAATACCAGGGCGCTGACAGTCGCCGGCTATACTAATGAGTTTGGTGCCTTTGGTCGCGGGCGTACCCAGGGCGGAGAATGTTTCATACCCCAGTTCCATGATGCGTGCGGCAGCACAGAGCGTTTCCACGTTGTTGATCACAGTGGGTTTGCCCAAAAAACCTTGCTCGGTAGGAAAGAAGGTTTTGGTGCGAGGCTCTCCGCGCTTACCTTCCAAAGACTCCAGCAAGGCTGTTTCTTCTCCGCATACGTATGAGCCTGCCCCCAATTGTACTTTGATATCGAAGTGAAATGGCTCAAGGGTGGGTGCATCAGTACCCAGCCAACCCCTGCATTCATAGGTCTCAATAGCAGCCTTCAGGCGCGGCAGTAGCCAGCGGTACTCGGCCCGCAGATAGATAATACCTCGGCTGGCCCCTACTGCGTAGCCTGCCACAATCATTCCTTCTACAAGCAACTCGGCAAAGCGATGGATAAGCACGCGGTCTTTGAAGGTACCTGGCTCGCCCTCATCAGCATTGCACACGATATAGCGCTGTTCGGCAGGTTGCTGGGCACAAAGCTCCCATTTTACACCGGTGGGGAAGAAGGCGCCACCTCGACCAGCCAATCCCGACTCCTTTATGCAGTGCAGTACAGCTTTGGGCGTTAGTTGGGTCAAATGCTGCAGCGCCTGCTCGGGCACAAACTCCCGTAGTAAGATACAGCGCTCTTTTTCAGGTGTGTAGCGAATGCTGTCTTCTACGGTATTGGCCAGTAATTCCACGCCGACGCCGGCGCGCAGCCCCTCCACGATTTGAGCTACTTTGGCCGACGTCAGGCGGGTAAATGGATGAAAATTGATTAAGGCTGAGGGCTCTTGGTCGCACAATCCGATGCAGGGGGTTTCGTACAAGCCAAATGTACCAGTAGGGTCGGTACCGTTTAAAGGTGCGCCGGTAGTTTTTTCAAAGGCGCGCAATACCTCTCGAAACCCCCGAAACTCGGCCAGGATGCTGTTATTTAGATAGATGCGATACTTGCCCGCTGGTTTGCGGTGAAAAAAGTGATAGAAAGACGCTACACCCTCCAACTCCACTTTAGAAATGTGTAGGGCGCTGGCTATGCGCATTATATCATCGTCAGAAATATATCCTTTCTCGTCCTGTACATCCCGCAGCATGTCCAGCGTATGGCAGCGAAGCGGTTCGTCCGAAAAGTGGGTTTTCATGGGCGCAGGCAGGTTGGTTCAAACATAAAGATACCCCTTGCCTAAGCACCAAACGCTGATATTTATCAATGCAGGGATGTGATTTTTTTTTAATCGGCCTAAAGCCAGTAGCGAGGAAATCTTGCGAAAACACGGAAAGATGAAAAAAAAAGGCTTGGAAGTATTTCTTTCCCAAGCCTTTGTAGTAGCGGAGACAGGACTTGAACCTGCGACCTTCGGGTTATGAGCCCGACGAGCTACCAACTGCTCCACTCCGCGATGTTTAGCTATTCTAGGTCTAACACCTAAATGAGCGTGCAAAGTTAAAGATGTTTGCAAAACCGTCAAGCAATTTTAGAAAAATATTTTATCGGCCAGGGCAAATACGCGCGCGCACCACGTAAAAGCAGGGGCGTAAGCCTACAGCATGAATACCATATTACTCCTCTTTTGCGTTATGGAGCATTAGTCATAGCAAATCATCCTGACAATGAATCGTTGCTCCCCTGTGAACACGCTTCTGACACTGTGCCTGTTGTGGTGCGGTACCGCACTGAACGCCCAAGAAGAAGAAGAAAGCCTTGTAGTAACTCGTATTTCGGCCATTAATCAACGCAGCCCGGTACGGCATATTTTTGTGGACGACGACAACGTCAAATGGGTCTCCAATGCCCTGGGGGTTTTCCAGTTACGCTCCTCCGACCTGGCCAACCCTTTGCCTTTAGCCAGCGGAGAGCAGTCCTTGTATGCCTTTCCAGGTGGTAACTTCGACCTCAAGTGGTCAACATCTGAAATGAATGCAGCACTGGGCAACATCCTCAACGCCTCCAATACCATCAGCGCTGCTGCTTATGATGTCAATCGTGATGAACTCTGGTTAGGCACTACCAACTCTGGTGTGCATCTACTCAAAACCAAGCCTGCTTTACGCAAAGTAGAAACGCTGAATACCTCTAATTCCAAACTGCTTTCCAACCAAATCCTGCACATTTTCATAGATAAGAAACGTCGCAAGTGGATAGGCTCCAGGCAGGGCGTGCTTGTCGGCGGAGAAGGCAGATGGACGCTGGAGCAAAAATACTTTGCCATCCAGCGCACTATCGAAGGATCGGGCAGCATTTGGGTAGCTGGTGAAGGCCAAATCTGGCAAGTGGATAGCCGTGACCGCTGGCTCGCAGTACCCATCAACAACCTCATCTCCGAAGGCCAGGTCAAAGATATTGCTGTGGATGCCCAGGGCAACCTCTGGATTGCCTCTGAATCTGTTGTACGCTACAATCCTGATACAGAAGTTGTAAAGCGTTTCGGCCCAGCAGATTACTACACCAGTCAATACGCTACCTGCATCACCATTGATCGGGATGGCGCCGTATGGATTGGCACAGAAGATAAAGGCGTCTTCCTCATAGAAAAAGCTTCAGCGCTCACCGTCAACATTATCAAAGACAAGGAGCTGAGCTGTATGCCTGAGCAAAATGACGCCGTGCTCCGCGTCAAAGTCACTGGTGGTAAGCCGCCTTTTACTTACCGTTGGAACGATAACCAGACAGGGGAGAGCATTTCCGGGCTGGGGCCGGGTCTCTACAGCGTCACCGTCAACGATAGTCAAGGGCGTAGCAAAGTCGCCCGTTTCACTATTGATAATACCCGCATGACGGCACGTGTCACCCAGCAAGATCCTGAAAGCGCTCCCGGCGCTGCCGACGGGGTAGCCCTGGCCGTAGCAGAAGGAGGCGCCCTCCCGTTGAGCTACAAGTGGAGCAACGGGGAGACTGCTAACATTGCACGCAAACTTACTGCTGGCCCCCATTCTGTGACTATTACAGATAAAAATGGCTGCTCGGCTACAGCCTCTGTAATAATGGAAGCCAAAGCGGCTCCTTTGCGCGTACAAATAGTCCAAATTCAGGCACTTAAATGCCCTGGAAGCAACAGTGCGGCGCTTGTTGTAGAAGTATTCGGTGGCAAGGGGCCATACCAGTTCAGGTGGAGTCAGCCTGACCTCAGCGGCGACAAAGTCAGCGGCCTGGCTGCGGGGGAGTACAGCGTGAGTGTGAGCGATGCCATGGGCAAGACGGCCACGGCACAGTTTTCGGTGAAAGCCCCTTCTGCGCTTGCTCTGAATGCCACAGCCACGGCGCCTGCCAGCACAGCTCAAAGCGACGGCAAGGCCACGGTGCAAGTCAGCGGCGGCACCTCGCCTTATACTTTCCGCTGGGACAACGGCGAGACTACCGCCCAGGCCGAACACCTGGCTCCCGGCGTGCGCACGGTGACGGTGCAGGATGCCAACGGCTGCACGGCCACGGCCACGGTGTCCATCACAGAAAACATCTTGCCCCTGAGCGCCAGCCTGAGCCAAGTGGCCAACCTGTTGTGCGCCAATGATAAGACCGCTGCGCTGGAGGTGCGGGTCAGCGGTGGCAAGGGGCCATACCAGTTCAGGTGGAGTCAGCCTGACCTCAGTGGCGACAAAGTCAGCGGCCTGGCTGCGGGGGAGTACAGTGTGAGTGTGAGCGATGCCATGGGCAATATGCAAAGCGCGCGAATCGTCATCAATCAGCCAATTGAACTTACAGCTTCCATTGTCAAGAAACGGGGGGCTGTATCCGCTGCTAATTCCGACGGGAGAGCTGTACTGGTAGTGCAAGGTGGTACGCCGCCCTATGCTTATCGCTGGGACAATGGCGAGACGGCTGCCATTGCCGAGAAGCTGTCTCCAGGCAGTCATACGGTTACAGTGACTGATGCCAACGGCTGTACCCGAACTGCAGATGTGGATATTCCAGTGCGCAATTTGCCCGAGCTTACTGCAGGATTGTTGCAAACGGGCCAGGCCGTGCGCATGGAGCAACTGCAATTTGACGCCGATAGCGTGGTACTCAAGCCGCAGTTTTATCCTCTACTGGATGAGTTGTACGACTTTCTGGACGAAAACCCTGGAGTAGTGGTGGAAATCGGTGGCCATACCAACAACCTTCCACCTGACGAAGTGTGCGACCGCCTTTCCACAGCGCGTGCCAAAGCCGTAGCTGATTACCTCATTGCCAAAGGCATACATGAGAAAAGAGTTTTCTACAAAGGCTATGGCAAGCGTCATCCCATTGCCAGCAATGCCACGGTGGAAGGCAGGCGGCGCAACCAGCGTGTAGAGGTCAAGATTTTGCGTCTGAGCGCAGAGGAGTGACGACGAATTGAGCCGTCAGTGACTTAACCTAAACTTATTGCATGCTTAACTTACAGGTACATCAGCCCCTTTATCTTTGTTATATCCGAGAATATAATGGCCTTCGAAATCATATCTATGCCTGCCGATGAGTTATTGGAGGCATTTCAGGAGCTAGGTGATTCGTTGTGGTACCCCAGCGAAACTGACGCCAAACTTGAAGTATTCATCCTTAGCTCAAAGGAAGTAGGCGATGCTTTTTCGCAGGAAGACCTCATCCGGTTGTATTATAGCGGCGAAGACCAACCTCGTTCTACCTCTAGTCGCTGGGCGGAAGCTAACCGCCTGGTCAGCAACGGTACGATGGAATTCTTCCGGGATTTGTGCGACGTGATCACCACTTACGCCGACAACACCTATCTCATCCATGAGGCACACCATCGAGAATATGCACACGACTGGCGCGAATTGCGCAATTTATTTTTTGACAATCTCGTCCATCAAAAATTCATTCGCATTTCGCTGGCCGAACCTGATCAGGCTCGTCATGATCTTTACTTAGTAGGCCGTCATATCGAAATTCAGGAAGACCCTGATACCAATGAATTAAGAACCCAACTTCTTGACTGGTTCGTGATTAAGACTTTTGTGATTGAAACGTGAAGAGTAATGGGTATAAAGAAAATCTGCCTGCATAGACTTTGAGTTTTAGCCTGTTTTTGGCGTGCCCATTCCAGGCAAGTAGATCCCAAATACCTGGTTATTGTACCGAAGTTTCCATTCTATCGGGTACGTCTGTTTGCGAAGTAGCTTTTGAAAAACCAGGCTCGCAGCGCGCGAAGCACAGGCGCCAGGGCGAACCCCCACCTACTATATTTCGACTCGCTAAGTTTTGTATACAACATTCGCAAATCATGCACAAAACTTGGCGTTGCTCAGTATACGTGCCGTCCAATACTTTGGGGATATTCACTCTAAAGACCTTATTTGCTTGAAAGTCATCACTTCGCATCTATTATCAACATTTTGTGGAAAAATAATCTTGCCATTTGCTCAGAAGTACTTACCTTAAGGCGCGAATGTGAAACTACTATGGAAAGCAAACCTGCGACTGCCGCCCCCACCGCGAAAGGGAGCAAAACCAGAAGAACTTACTCCGCCAAAGAAGTACTGGAAGCCTCAATAGCCTATTTCAATGGCGATGAACTAGCCGCCAGTGTTTGGGTAAACAAATACGCGCTCAAGGACTCTTTTGGCAACATTTACGAACGCAGCCCCGATGACATGCATCGTCGACTGGCTGCAGAGTTCGCCCGGATTGAGCGTCGGTATGCCAATCCAGTGGATGAAGACGCCTTTTATGAGCTTTTGACCCGATTTCACTACATCATTCCTCAAGGAAGCCCCATGGCTGGTATTGGCAATGATATGCAGGTGTCTTCTTTATCCAACTGCTTTGTCATTGGCAATACTGCCGATTCTTACGGCGGTATTATTCGTACCGATGAGGAGCAGGTGCAACTCATGAAGCGCCGGGGCGGGGTAGGGCATGACCTCAGCCACATTCGCCCCAAAGGCAGCCCAGTTATGAACAGCGCCTTGAGCTCTACAGGCATTGTCCCTTTCATGGAGCGCTTTTCCAACTCTACCCGCGAGGTGGCGCAGGATGGCCGCCGCGGCGCCTTAATGCTCACCATATCTATCAAACACCCTGATGCAGAGGATTTCATTGACGCCAAACTGGAAGCCGGCAAAGTGACCGGCGCCAACGTGAGCGTGCGCATAGACGACGAGTTTATGCACGCCGCCCTTAGCGGGAAGCCTTACCGCCAGCAGTACCCTGTAGATGCCGAACAGCCCTTGGTTGTAAAAGAAATTGACGCTGCTAAACTCTGGGAAAAGATCATAAACAATGCCTGGAAAAGCGCCGAGCCAGGCGTGTTGTTCTGGGATACCATTATTAGAGAATCCGTGCCCGACTGCTATGCTGACCTCGGGTATCGCACCATTTCCACCAATCCTTGTGGCGAGATTCCTCTATGCCCCTACGATAGCTGCCGCCTGCTGGCTATCAATTTGTTTAGCTATGTAGATGAGCCATTCACCCCCCAGGCGCGCTTCAACTTCGATAAGTTTCGCCAACACGTCCGACTTGCTTTGCGCATGATGGATGATATCATTGACATGGAAATCGAAAAGGTGGAGCGCATCCTGGAAAAGATCAAAAATGATCCAGAACCCGAAGAATTCAAGTATGTTGAGCGGGCATTATGGGAAAAAGTGCTCCATGCCTGCGTGAACGGCCGCCGTACGGGCTTGGGTATCACTGCCGAGGGCGATATGCTGGCCGCTCTGGGCTTGCGCTATGGCAGCGACGAAGCCATTGAATTTGCCGTGAAAGTACATCGCGAACTGGCCTTGAGTGCTTACCGCGCTTCAGTAGAACTGGCGCGCGAGCGCGGTCCTTTCCCCATCTTCGACGCTAGCCGCGAAATGTCCAACCCTTTTATTCAGCGCTTGCGCGAGTCCGACCCACAGCTCTACAATGACATGGTCAAGTATGGTCGTCGCAACATTGCCTTGCTGACTATTGCGCCTACCGGCACTACCAGTCTTATGAGCCAGACCACCTCAGGTATCGAGCCGGTGTTTATGGTGTCGTACCTGCGCCGGCGCAAGGTCAATCCTAACGACAAAGATGTACGCATTGACTTTATAGACGAAGTAGGCGACCACTGGGAAGAATATCACGTATTCCATCATAAGTTTGCTGATTGGTTGCGCATACAAGGCTATGACCCGGATGCTGTCACCAAAATGACCAAAGAGGAGTTGCAAGTCCTAGTCCAGAAGTCGCCCTACTATCGCGCTACAGCCAACGATGTGGATTGGGTGCAGAAAGTGAAAATGCAGGGTGCTATCCAGAAATGGGTAGATCACTCCATCAGTGTCACAGTGAACGTACCAGAGAACACCTCGGTGGACATGGTCAAGCAGATTTACCAAACCGCTTGGGAGGCCGGGTGTAAGGGCTGTACTATATACCGCGATGGTTCGCGCTCTGGCGTACTTATGTCAGAAAGTAAGAAAAGCAAGTCCGGCGATTCATCTAATGGTATATTTCCTGCCAAGCGTCCTGCCCGCCTGGAAGCCGACATTGTGCGCTTCATGAACAACAACGAGCGTTGGATGGCCGTCATTGGTCTTATCAATGGAGCACCTTATGAAATTTTTACTGGCCGTGCCGAGGATATTTTCCACCTGCCCGAGTACGTTACTAAAGGCTGGGTTATCAAAGCCGTGGATGACGAAGGCAAAAAGCGATATGACTTTCAGTTTACTGACCGCGACGGCTACCGTGTGACCATAGAAGGCCTCAGCCGCTCCTTTAACAAGGAATACTGGAACTATGCTAAGCTCATCTCTGGCGTGCTGCGCCAGGGTATGCGCTTGGACAAAGTGGTGGAACTGGTCAGTGGTCTTAACGCTGAGGAGGACTACATCAATACCTGGAAAAACGGCGTGGTGCGTGCCCTTAAACGCTACGTACCCGACGGCACCAAAGTGGAAAAGGAGGCTTGCCCCAATTGCCACGCCACTGCCCTGGTATATAAAGAAGGCTGTGTGATTTGTAGCGAATGCGGATATTCAGAGTGTGGATAGCGCATTCGCTAAGGCCTGTGCTATTGGCTTAAAAATCTGGTTGAGAGTTTGCTTGTTCGTTTGCGCACTGGCTCTCGCACGAAGACCCACTTTTTTGTGGCGCGATAGTAAGGGGGGGCATAGCAAGCGCAGGAGTCAAAACAGGCTGCCCTGTTGGGCAAAGCTCATGGGGTTTTCTATTTCTAACAATTGGCGCTTTATATCCAGACCGTAAAAGTAGCCCTGGAGATCGCCGCTTTTGGCAATGCAACGATGACAGGGCACGATAATGGCTATAGGGTTGTGTCGGTTGGCCTGTCCCACGGCGCGCACAGCGTTAGGGTCGCCTAATTTATCGGCAATAGCCTGGTAGGTAGTAGTATGACCGTAAGGAATTTTTAGTAACTCTTGCCAAACGGCCTTGTAAAAATCGGGCGCGCCCCCAAAATCGAGTTTTAGGTCAAAGATTTGGCGTTTGCGGTGAAAATACTCGTCCAGTTGTTGCACACATGCGCGCAAGTGTTCCGGTATATCTTGTTCTTGTGAGCAAGGGTTTTTGTTCACTTTTTGTACGGAGGAGATACCGAGTTCGCTGCCAGTGATCTCCAGACAGCCTATGGGGGAGGCATAGCAGATTTTTTGCAACATTGGCGAAGCGTTTTTTCTCATCCAAAGATAACGTTTTTGGGATGTGCAGCAAAGTTTTACTGATTTTGTAACCCATCTCTGTTCCAGTATATGGAGGGATGATCCATACGTACAGCGCCTTTGAAAATCTGACCAGGCTTCCAATCCGGGAAAGGGGTTTTTCTTTAGTAAATAATTGCGCTTCCATGACGTGCAGTGAGCCCGTTTGTGGGGGGTATCCACTGGCAGACGGCCCTGAGCTGCTTATATTCTCCATCGTCGGGTGATCCTAATATTGAAACCTGAAAAAGTAGCCTCAAATGTGACGGCTTGCTTCAGGAGTATACTGCGGAGTTCAGGCCTTCGGGCAATCATACCTGGCCAGGACTGAAAAACGACCTTATCTGGAAGAATGCGCTGTGATTGTCTTGTGTTGCATTTCAGTGGCTTACTCCAGCCCCATCATTCCAAGTGCAGATATTGTACCTTTCCCTTTAGTGTGCCTTGTATGTGGATGACTTTAGGTTCATCGGGCAGCAGGTCAAAATAATTATCGGAGAAATGGCACTGGCCATCTTCCGTATATAGAAACAGGCTGCGCACCAGCACTTCACTTTGCAGCGTAAGCGTACCGTGGGCCTCGTCCACGCTCATGTGTATGCGGGGCTTGTGCAGGTGCAATTGTTTGGGCGGTACAAAGTAATGCAGGGTTTGGGCTATGAGCCCAGTTTCATTCATCAGGCGCAAACGGGCAAACACTTGATGGGGCTTGGCACCTTTGAGCAGGTTTTTGAGGGGTAGCGCCATGTACTGGCCGGCAGAGTTGGCCGGGATGTTTAGGTCAAGTAGCAGGCTGGACACACGGCGGCCATCAGTGTGGAAGATTTCGATGAGTAAGTTGCCGCGTAGCGCTTCCAGTTTATCCGAAACGATGTGGATGTCCAGCTGATTAGGCTCAGAGTATGGCACGATGAGCACATCGGCGTAGAGTTCGCGCAGTGCGTAGTGCAGGGCTTTCCAGCGGCCATAGTAGTCAATGCCCGACCAGGACGGTCCCGGCCAGCAGTCATTCAGTTGCCAGTACATAGTGCCCATGCAGTGGCTTTTGCGCGCGCGGTGGCTGCTGATGGCCATGCGCATACCGTCGGCCTGGGTGAGCTGACTCTTGTACACAAAATCTTTAAAGTCGGTGGGTGTTTTGTAGTATCGGTTAGTAAATTTGGCGATGACGCCATTGCCGATGTAGCTTTTCTGGTGGCGTTTCATCACATCGGACTCTAGACTCCAATCTTGCGGGCTGGAGAAGGCCTGTATAGTGGCCCATTCGGGGAAAGATTGGAATCCATACTCGTTCATGTAGCGACCTACATAGGTTTTGTAACCCTCAAAGCCGTCGGGGCCATGCCACACACCCCAGTAGTGCATGGTGCCGTAGTTGAAAAACTCCGCCTTGCCCCAGTTGCTCTGCGGGGAGGTGCTTACGTAGGTGCGATGTGGATCTTCGGCTTGTACGATGCCAGGGATGAGTTGGTGAAATAGCGCCTGGTAGGCCTTCCACATATCGGTGGCCTTGCCGGGGGGGATGAGGTGTCGTATTTGCCAGCCCCAATTGTGCCAGGCTACATCTACTTCGTTGTTGCCGCACCAGATGGCGATGCAGGGGTGGTGGCGCAGGCGGCGCACATTGTATATAACTTCCTGGCGTACGTTTTCGTAAAACTCGGGGTCGTTGCCGGGGTACATGCTACAGGCAAACATGAAATCCTGCCATATCAAGATGCCCATTTCATCGCAGAGGTTGTAAAAGAGATCTTCTTCATAAATGCCTCCGCCCCACACGCGCAGCATATTCATACCTACGGTTTTGGCTGATTCCAGCAAGTAGCGGAAGTGTTCGGGTGTGCGGCGGGGTAGTAAGGCATCTCCTGGAATGTAATTGGCGCCTTTCATGAACACCGGTACACCATTGAGCTTGAAATAGAATGACCTGCCTATGCTGTCCTCTTCCTGAATAACCTCGATGTTGCGCAGGCCCATGTGTAGGATGCGCTCGTCCAGCAGGCTGTCTTGCTGTACCAGTTGCACGGCAAAGCGATAGAGGTGCGGCTTGCCGAGGTTGTGTGTCCACCAGCGCTGGGGGCTAAGGATAGAAAAGGGTAGGAGAGTGGCGCCCTTTGCTTGAGCTGGTACGCGCCCCCATTCTGTGCCGTTATCAGCATCGCGGATGACCCACTCCATGCCAGGTAGCCACTCGCCACTCCATTGGAGCAAGGCGCGCATTTGGGCAGCGTTATCGTCCAGGTGCTCTTGGTAAAGTTGAGCCTCGGCAATGCGAGCGCTGCTCCACACGAGTAGATACACTGGGCGCCAGATGCCACAACTTACCATGCGCGGACCCCAGTCCCAGCCAAAATGGAAGGGCGCTTTTCGGGTATAAACCGACACTTTCTCCTTAGAGGCATCATTCTCTGCTGTGACGTGATAAGGTAGCGGCCCGCTGAGTTTGGCTTCATTTTCGCGTAGCGGCGAGCGAAAGTAAACCATTAGCGTGTTGACGCCAGCTTTGAGCCAGGGCTTGACGTCCACCGCCCAGGCGCGGTACATATTGTTGGCATCCAGTATTTTTTGTCCGTTGAGGAATACTGCAGCATAGGTATCCAGTCCTTCAAAAACCAATTCGTAATGCTGGAGGGCATCCACAGTGGCTAAAGTGAAGGAGGTTTCGTACATCCAGTTTTCACGCTCTATCCACTGTACTTTTTCTTCATTTGTCCCATAGTAAGGGTCGGGTATGAGGCCGTGGCGCAGTAAGTCCAAGTGAACCACCCCGGGCACTTGAGCGTCCAGCCATTGAGTTTCGTCCGCGCGGCGGAACTTCCAGTTTTGATGCAATTCAATTCGCTTCACAGTACAAAAAGCATTGGTAGCAACAAATAGCAAACTGCATATCAGCAACTGTCTGGCAAATAAAAACATGGTGCATGTATGTATTGAAATAAACCGCAGGGCATATGCTGAGCAAAAATAACTAATTGTGCAAAAGCACAGCCCTTGCGCCGTCTTTACATGAACTAATTTACTTCTAACGTGTTCTTGTCTGGTTGAATGCAAAAAGATATTGCAAAGCATTCTCAAGCCGCACTATAGCCATGGCCACCATACATTTCACCTTCGAAGACGCCAGTATACCCCCAAAAACAGTGCACAATGTCGAAGCCGGGTATTCTATATTGGAAGTAACGGAAGACCATGACATCCACCTCAACCACAACTGCGGCGGTGTGTGCGCCTGCTCTACTTGTCATGTTTACATTGAGGAGGGTGAAGAGTTCCTGGAGGAAATTTCAGAAAAAGAAGAGGATTTTATAGATCGCGCCATCAACCCGCGCCTGGAATCTCGCCTGGGCTGTCAGTGTGTCATCCTCGAAAATGATGCCGTAATCAGAGTGCAAATTCCCGATCAGAGGCGTATTATTGGACATGAGCATTGAGGAAGCTGTGTGACTTTGAGACTGAGGGAGGTAGTATCCTGCGGTATCATATGCTAAAAAATACATCATCATGCCATTTAAAAACCTTGAAGATTTCCCTATTACGTGGACAGACTATGAAGACATTGCCATGAAACTATACGAGCGCTTCGGCAATGAATTCACAGAAAGCAAGATCTATCGCATTCGATTCACCGATCTTATCGAATGGGTACTCGAAATTCCTAACTTTGCCGGCAAACGCGAAGAGTGTAATGAAGGCCACCTGGAACAAATTCAAGCTAAGTGGGTATATGAATGGCGCGACAACAATACCTAAATGCGCACTCTGTAGCACAACGGCAAAGTTATGAACCAGTTGGATGTTTTCAGAGATATCAAGACCTTTATCCTGGATGTAGATGGTGTACTGACCGACTGCTCAGTGCACATTCTCGAAGATGGAAAGTTGTTGCGCACCATGAATGTCCGCGACGGCTTTGCTATCAAAACCGCTTTACTGTTGGGCTATCAGATTGCGGTAATCACTGCGGGGCGATCCTCCGGCGTGAAAGCCCGCCTCGAAGGCCTAGGCGTAGAGCACGTCATGTTGGGTGTGGAAGACAAAGCCAAGGCGTTTGATGATCTCGCCGCTCGCGTGGGTATAGACCCTAACTATGCCCTCTACATGGGTGATGACCTGCCCGACCGCACTGTGATGCTGAAGGTGGCCCTGCCTACTTGTCCTGCTGACGCTGTGCAGGAAATCAAAGACATTGCTCATTATATCTCGCCTATCAAGGGAGGGCATGGCTGCGTACGTGACGTAGTGGAAAAAGTATTGACCCTGAATGGCCATTGGCCGCCAAAACTGCACTGAATACATGGCGCGCCTGGTTTTCAATACGGTAGTATTTTCCTTGGTGCGATGGCCTAACCTGGTTATTGTAGCGCTTGTACAAATGCTATTATATTATTGCACTTTGCGGCCGGCCTTCGGGCAGTACCATCTTGAGCCCAGCCTCGACGACTTGCGCATGACGCTGCTTTGCCTGGTCACCTTGTGCATAGCTGCTGCTGGATATATTATTAATGATATAGTGGACGTACAAGCCGACGCGTTGAACCGTCCTACCCGACACCTCGTAGGCCGGCGAATGAGTATATCTACAGCTTATTGGCTGTACTTTATGTTCAGCCTTGTAGGCTTTACAGCAGCGTTGTATTTGGCTTTTTACGTACGCCAGATCAGTCTGATAGGGTTAGCACCACTGGCCAGCGCGGGGCTGCTATGGTACTCAGTGTATGCCAAGCGGCTACCTTTGCTAGGCAATATAGTTGTGGCAAGCTACTGTGCCGGCACAGCAGGCATCGTGTGGTTTGCCGAGCGTCACGCTTTTTATCAGTTGGCGGAAGCCAATGCTGCCCATGCTTCTGCACTTCGGGTGTTTTTATGGGGCTACATGGGGCTGGCCTTTGTGGCTACTATGTTTCGGGAACTGGTCAAAGACCTGGAAGACCAGCCCGGCGATGCTGCCTCGGGCTTACACACGCTACCCATTGTTGCTGGCGTGCACGTTGCCAAGTGCCTGGCCTGGGGTATGGCTGCACTGATAGCCGGCGGGTGGGGCTGGTTATTACTTGGCTGCGGTGCTATGTCTTATTCATGGAGCCTGTGGGGGCTTTCTGCCTTGGTGTTGTTGCCTTTGGTATATGCCTGCTGGTTGTTGGTCAAAGCTCAGGCAGCTTCTGATTTCAAGCAGATAAGCCGTTGGGCCAAATGGATTATACTAGCTGGCTTACTGTTGCCGCTGTTTGTGCAGCCAGGTTTTTGATGGTTTTATACTGAGCAACGCCAAGTTTTACGCATAATTTACATTGTGCACAAAACTTGGTGAGTCGAAGTGTACATTTGTTCATCACCTTTGTTTTTTTCCTATGCTTTTGCTCAACCACTCCTTGATTTTAGCCTCCCAATCGCCGCGCCGACGTCAACTTTTAGAGGATGCGGGCATCCCCTTTGAAGTGCGCTTGCAACAAGTGGAAGAAACTTGGCCTGATGAACTGCCCGTGGAAGAAGTAGCTCCCTACTTAGCCCGCAAGAAAGCCCAAGCCATGCGTGAGGGGCTGCAGCCTGGCAAAATACTGCTTGCCGCCGACAGTGTCGTCATCTTGCATGGCCGCGTCTATAACAAACCCGAGGACTACAGCGCCGCCTGTCAGATGTTGCGCGAGTTGTCGGGGCAGATGCACCGCGTCATTACGGGTGTATGCCTACTGAGCCTGGAGCGCGAAGAAGTGTTTGCAGAAGAAACCAAAGTTTATTTTGCTACGCTTACAGATGCCGAAATACACTATTACGTTACTCGATATAAACCCTACGACAAAGCTGGCTCTTATGCTATTCAGGAGTGGATTGGCCTTTGCAAGATACGGCGTATCGAAGGCGATTTCTACAACATCATGGGGCTGCCCGTGCAGGCAGTATACCGGCATTTGCAGCATTGGGAAAGTGAACCAACGGAAGGCATTTCTCGTTAAACACGTAATTTTTCCTTTCGCTCTAGCGTTTTCTTCTGGTGATTAAGGCTGATTTTCAGCTTGTTACAAAACAGCAAAAGAAAAGTTCTTGCGTAATTCGCTGATTACTCGTACCTTACGCTGTAATTCAAATCAAAGCCATGAAAAATTTCCTGAAAACGTGTTTCTTAGCAGTAAGCATGAATTGGGCGATGCTGTATGGGCAGCAAGGCACCGGTACAATTTATATCTATTATGATGCAGCCTGCATGGATCGTCTGGAGTACACCAACCAGGCCGACCCCTCCGGTGGCAAATATGTAGCTTACCACATTAATACACTTGGTGGCGCCAAAATCATTCTTAGTATAGGTACTGAAAATCCAGAACTTGTAGCCCAGATGCCCGCACAAACCTTGAGTTGCAATAATAGTGTTTTCAACGAGGGGCTACTGCGCATGGTCAATCAAAGTTCTACCCAGGTCTTTATGGTGCGTGCTGTGGGCAACGGTCGTTTCCAGATTTCTCGTGTGGCGATGGCCTCTTTGTTGAATTTTCAAAACAACGAGTTGCTCTATCATTCACCCCGCTATCAGTTCGTCTTTCCTATCATTACTGGGGTCATCGGAGAAAACATCTCAATGAACAAATCGGCGACAAACGTCCAATTTGAAGGCCTTATTGATCGCCAGTGTACTGCCGATTACATTTTCTCCATCTCCGCTCTGTCTGGGCCAAGTATGTATGCCAGCGTAGTGATTGTACCCGAAATTGGCGTAGTGGAAGAGCGCAGTGGCCCCAACCTTTCGGAGGCTATGGGCAACGTTATGCGCCTGCAAACCGTGAATGGCCGCCCAGTGAATGACTACCTTCAGACGCTGTGCCGCGGCGAGCGCCCAGTGCCAGTAGTGCCTGGTACGCCTATTGCTGATGAATGGACTGCACGCTCACCCGATGTTCCTGTATCGGCAGAGATGGTTGTACCCATTTCTCAGCCCGTCAATCTCCCTACATCAGCTCCGGCACCTGTTGCTGGCAATAATCCTTGTACGGAGATTTCTGGCAGCGGTTTTCACGTCGTACAACGAGGTGAAAATCTCTATCGCCTCTCGCAGCAGTATGGCGTGAGCGTCTCTCAGTTGCGCGAGTGGAATGGTATTGGCTCCGACAACATCATCTACCCTTGCCAAAAACTTAAAGTAACAGCTACCTCAATAGGGCAAGCCATGCCTGCCGCCTACTCTGCCGAGAAACTCGCACCCAAAGGTACTGCCCATGTCCCTGTATGGCGTACTTATTCGGGTACACACACCGTGCAGCCTGGCGAGACGATTGCTTCCATTGCCATGAAGTACGGATACTCTGAGTATCGCTTTCGGTATTTCAATAACCTGGGGACCAACGAAGTGGCCAGGGTGGGTCAAGTGCTGAAAACCTCAGATTGCGAATGCCCGCCTGCTGCCACTTTGGCGCCTGCTGCTTCTACTCCGATGCCAACTTCTTATGATGTACGCACGCCGCGTACTCCGGTCATTGGCAGTACGACGGGCCAAGCCACTCCCGGCGCTGGCAACATGAAGCCGTTGGTGCTGGGCAGAAGCGACGCTGGTACGTCCGAAACCGAAATTACCTCCAACTATTGGAAAGCCGTGATGCCGCCACCTGCTTACTCGCAGGTACCTGGCAGCTATAGTGCAGAGAACGAGCGCATACCCGGCACATCCGGTCAGCTCAGCAAAGGGTTGAGCGATCGCATGTCGGGCAATATGCTGGAAAGTACCTTACCGGAGAGCTACGAGAGCAAGGCTACTCGCCGCCGCACTCACTTAGTGGGCAACGACGAAAATCTCTTTACCATAGCCCGCCGATACAATACTACTACGGAAAATCTGCGCCGGCTCAACAGCCTTAACCCTGGCGAGGAAGTTCTGGCTGGGCAGCGCATTTATATAGAATAGATGGTATATTGCCCCATGCGAATAACGAGCACTCTCTTTCTGCCCCTGGCTATGATGGCTTGGGCCTGTCTGGCTATGGCGCAACCTGGCCCTGGCTATTGGCAGCAGCGTGTATCCTATCAGATAGATATTGACTTTGATGTCAACAAACACCAGTTCATTGGTTACCAAAAACTGGTATGGCAAAACAACTCGCCTGACACCATTCACCGGCTGTTTTACCATCTGTATCTCAACGCCTTTCAGCCAGGTAGTATGATGGATATCCGCGCTCGGCACCTGCCTGACCCCGATGACCGCGTAGCAGAGCGCATTGCCAAACTCAAGCCCGAGGAGTACGGCTACACCCGTATCAAGGACTTCAAGCATGATGGCCAAGCCCCAGCCATGGTACAAGAGCATGGTACTATCCTGGAGGTGAAACTGGCTAAACCCATACTGCCCGGCGAGCAAGCCCTGCTAGAGACAAACTTTGAGTCACAGGTACCGATCCAGATTCGCCGAAACGGCCGCGACAATGCCGAAGGCATCGCATACTCTATGGCACAATGGTATCCCAAAATCTGCGCCTATGACCGCCATGGCTGGCATCCTGATGACTATATCGGAAGGGAGTTCTACGGCACTTTTGGCGACTTTGAGGTGCGTATTCAGATAGACTCCCGCTACGTAGTGGCTGCTACCGGAGTGCTCCAGAACCCCACTCAGGTAGGGCATGGCTATGCCCAGCGTACGGAAGCGCAGCCAGGTAAAAAACTGCTCTGGCACTTCAAAGCCAATGATGTAAATGACTTCGTATGGGCCGCCGACCCTGAATATCGCCACGTAACTCTTACCAGAGCCAATGGCAACATCCTGCGCTTTTTCTATCAGCCCGGTAAGCAAACCGAAGCCTGGGAAAAGTTGCCTGCCATTATGGATCGTGCCTTTGACTACATCGAAGCCCGATACGGGCCTTATCCTTACCCTGAGTACGCCTTCATTCAAGGCGGTGATGGTGGTATGGAGTATCCTATGGCTACGCTTATTACAGGGCATCGCCCGCTCAATAGCTTAGTGGGCGTATCAGTGCATGAACTATTGCACTGCTGGTATCCTATGATCTTGAGTACCAATGAAGCTCGCTATGCCTGGATGGACGAAGGATTCGTCACCTACGCCACTTCCGATGTCATGGATTACCTGGCTGGCGAAGGCCTACTGCCGGGTAGAACCCAATCCAACCTCCCGCAGATCTCCGACTACGTAGGCTATACATCTTTCGCCCTTACCTCCTGGGAAGAGCCCCTAAGCACACCTTCCGACCACTTTCAAACCAATGTAGCTTATGGTGTAGGGAGCTACAGCAAAGGCTCTGTATTCCTTGCCCAGTTGGCTTATGTCATAGGCAAAGAAGCGCTGGATGCCGGTCTGCTGCGATACTATCACGACTGGAAGTTCAAGCATCCTGATGACAAGGACTTCATCCGGATTATGGAGAAAGTATCTGGCCTGGAACTCGACTGGTATCTCGACTACTTTGTGTATAGCACCCATACTATTGACTATGCAGTGAATAAAGTAGAGCAAGCTGGTGCCAGTGAGACCATTGTCTCCCTGGAGCGCAAAGGCAAAATGCCCATGCCTGTAGATGTGGAAATAACCCTGAAGAACGGCAACAAGCTACGCTATCACATTCCACTGTGTATGATGCGCGGTGGCAAAAAAAGTGATAAGGCCTGGGGGAACTTCCGTACGCTGGATGCCTGGCCCTGGGTGCAGCCTGTGTACACCTTTCGCATCCCAGTAGGCATGCCGGAAGTGACCAAAGTGGTCATAGACCCTACCAGACGAATGGCTGACGTAGTGCGCGCCAACAATGAGTGGCCGGCAGCAGCTCAACCACCCATGCCTTCCTCCGGCAATCAGAAAGTCATCCTTAAGCCACAGAAGAAGAAGAGGGAGAAGTCATGAAAATGCAACTGGATTGCCCTATGCCGCCATTGGACTTCGACCGCATTACTCTCGGGCACGGTAGTGGCGGCTTGCTGACTAATAAATTGTTGGATGCTGGCGTCTTTAGTGTGCTGAGCAATCCTCTGCTGGATGAACGCCATGACGGCGTAGTATTTTCGCTAGATGGCCCTTTAGCATTCACTACGGATAGTTTCGTCGTTTCTCCCCCCTTTTTTCCTGGGGGCAATATCGGCGAGTTGGCTGTCAATGGCACGGTCAACGACTTGGCCATGTGTGGTGCTTTGCCCAAGTATCTGTCTTTGAGCTTCATCCTGGAAGAAGGATTGCTGATGAGCGAATTCTGGGAAATACTGACTGGCGTAAAAACGGCTTGCACCCAGGCAGGCGTGCAAATTGTAACCGGCGATACCAAAGTAGTAGAACGCGGCAAAGGCGACAAGGTGTTCATCAACACCAGTGGCTTGGGGCAGGTACACCCTGCAGCGCGCATAGGCCGGCAGCATATTCGGCCTGGTGACAAAATCATCGTCAGTGGATACGTGGCCACACATGGCATGGCCATTATGTCGGTACGCCAGGGGTTGCAGTTTGAAAGCGCCATTGAAAGCGATACCATCTGCCTGAATCATGCTGTGAAAGACCTGCTGGATGCCTTAGGTGACGGCGTAAAACTCTTGCGAGACCCCACTCGCGGAGGCATGGCCACCGTGCTCAACGAAATAGCCCGCGACACCCAGCTGGGCATCGAAATACAGGAACGCACTGTGCCAGTACGCGAAGAAGTAGCTGCCGCTTGCGAAATCCTTGGTTTGGATCCACTTTACGTGGCCAATGAGGGCATATTTATTGCCATAGTAGCACCGGAGGCTGCTGATGAGGCATTGCGGGTTTTGCAGCATCATACCTCCAACGGGCCGGCAGCACTCATTGGCGAGGTGGGTAAGGCGCATCCTCGGCAAGTAGTGTTACACAGCCGTATAGGGGGGCGGAGGGTGGTGTATATGCCTGCTGGAGAGCAATTGCCCCGAATCTGCTGAAGCTTGTTGTTTTTATAATTAATTGCGATATTGTGCCCTCGTCTGCGAGGTTGGCGCATGGAAGTGATGCCTAGTCGCCGCTCAAGGCTCACAGCCGGCAGCTATCCAAACCACTACGCGTCATGCAAAAAATTGAATTGCACATACTGGCTATTGCCAATAGCGACAACCAGCCCCACAATTTTGTCATTATTCTCAAAGAAGCGGAGGGTAAGCGCAGGCTCCCAGTCGTTATTGGCGGGTTTGAAGCCCAGGCCATCGCGCTAGCCGTAGAAGCCATACAGCCCTCCCGCCCTATGACGCACGATTTGTTTAAAAATACTATGGATGCTACCGGCGCTGAATTGCATGAAGTGCTCATCTCTGATCTTTCCCAAGGTATTTTTTTTGCCACTATGATCTGGGAACTGCAGGATGGCCGCATTGTAGAAGTAGATGCACGCACCTCCGATGCCATTGCCATGGCAGTGCGGTTCCGCTGCCCGATCTTTGTGTATGCCCACATCCTGGATAAAGCTGGCATTGAAGTAGACAGCCCTGGTGGTAGCACTTCAGAGGATAACATCACTGCCATGTCTGTAGAGACACTCCAAAACAAACTCAAGGAGGCGCTCGAACAGGAAAACTATGAGCGTGCCGCTGCCATACGCGATGAGCTTAAACGCCGCACTGAACAACAATAGAGCTAAGCTCATTTGCTAATTTGACAATTCTCCCTTTTTTTCCAACCGCCATATCTTTGCACTTATGTTTGACGCTGCCACCTACATTCATCGCCGCCGCAAATTGGCAGAAAAGCTCAACGGCAAAGGCATTGTGCTTCTGCCTGGGCACGAGGAGTCGCCTATCAACTACGCTGGCAATGTCTATCCTTTTCGCCAAGACAGTAACTTCCTCTATTTTATTGGCTTAGATAAGCCGCACCTCGCGGCCATCATAGACCTGGATACCGGCACAACCACACTCTTTGGCGATTGCCTCGGCGTGGAGGATATAGTGTGGGAAGGGCCTCAGCCTACCATAGCGGAGCTGGCTCGCAAGTCGGGCGTGGAGCAGACTGCCACCTTTCATCAGTTGCCAGAAGCGCTCTCACAAGCTTTGAAAGCTGGGCGCCAGGTGCACTATGCGCCGCCTTATCGCGGGGAGGATAAAATTCGCATGAGCCATTGGTTGGGTATTCCCATTGCCGAGCTCAAAGATAAAGCCTCTGAACCGCTAATTAAAGCCATAGTGGCACTTCGCTCTTACAAAAGTGCCATCGAAGTGGCTGAAATGGAGCATGCCCTTGAAATAACCGCTGAAATGCACGTGGCTGCCATGAAGAAAGCTCGTCCGGGGCTATTTGAATCTGACTTGGCCGGCGTAGTGGAAGGTATTGCCTTAGCGCGCGGCGGTCGTACAGCTTACGGCACTATTCTTTCCATCAATGGCCAGACCCTGCATAACCCTTACCACACCAACAAACTGGAGCGCGGCCGCATTGTACTGGGCGACTTTGGCGCCGAAACGGCTCGCCACTATGCCAGCGACATTACCCGCGTATTTCCAGTGGACAAAACCTTCTCCTCTCGCCAGAAAGACATCTATCAAATTGTATTACAAGCCGAAACCTCAGCCATTGACGCCTGCCGGCCTGGTGTGCGTTATCTGGATGTACATCTGCTGGCTGCTCGCATCATTGCCGAGGGGCTGAAGCAAATCGGACTAATGAAAGGCAGCATTGACGATGCCGTGCATGAAGGCGCCCACGCCCTGTTTTTTCCGCACGGTTTGGGGCACATGATTGGTCTGGACGTACACGATATGGAAGGCCTTGGCGAGCAATATGTAGGCTATGGCGATATGCAGCGCAGCACACAATTTGGTACGAAATATCTCCGCCTGGCGCGCGCACTCGAGCCTGGGTTTGTTCTTACTGTAGAGCCAGGCATCTATTTCATTCCTGAGTTATTTGATCTTTGGCGTAGCCAGGGCAAGTTCACTGAGTTTATCCACTACGAGCAGCTCGACCACTATCGCAACTTTGGCGGTATCCGCATTGAAGATAACGTGCTCATTACTCCTGATGGCCATCGCGTACTGGGGCCGCATATTCCTAAAACCATTGAAGAAGTGGAGGCCTTGCGCCAGTAAGGCAAGCCAATCACACATACTTTCGTTAGCAGTGTCTTTCACATTATATTCAAATGAACGAATATTCGCCTGAACAACCAGCAGATTGGCAACTTATCCGCTCGGAGGCAGGGCCACATATCAAGCTCTTTCAGGTGCGCTACGACTGGATGCGCAATCCGCGCAATGGCGCCGAGGAGCGTATGGTCATCCTGGAAGGCAGAGACTCGGCCAACGTCATTGCCATCACGCCGGAGCAAGAGGTGGTGTTGGTACGGCAGTATCGCTTTGGCATACAAGACTATACCCTGGAATTGCCTGGTGGGCTGATGGAGGCTGGCGAGTCGCTCCAGGCTGCTGCCATGCGCGAACTGGCAGAAGAAACTGGTTTTACGGGTGTAGATTGGACTTACCTGGGCAAGTTTCCTTCCAACCCAGTTTTTATGAATAGCTACATACATCACTGGCTACTTAGGGGGGCACAATTTACCGAGGTACCCCGCCTGGACGACGGTGAGGCAGTAGAACTCGTTTTCATTCCAGTGGCTCAGTTGCGCCAAGCCTTGATGGAAGGGCAGTTTCAGCACCCACATACTATCATGGCGTTGTGGTTTTTTCTACACAAGTTTGGCAACTAAATGCAGAGATACCTCACTTATTGCGCGGGGCTACCGGCGGCTCCACCAATGGCATATCTGCCTCAAAATCATAGAGTGTAAGCCGCTGTAGGTCGTAGTACGTTATCCAGAAGTTGCGCAGTGCAGCGAGGTAATGGCCGAGCGCCTCCTCTTCATCTCTAAGCGCCAAGTGGTAGGCGGATAGCGCTTGTCTGCCCAGTAGGTAGCGGCTTCGACTGGCTTCTGATCTTTGGCGAGACAAGTCATACAACTGTTTGGTAAGGGAAAGTTGCTGGCGTAATTCTTCAAATTGCTGTATGCGGGTCAAAATTTCCCGCTCAAAGAGTATGCGTTCTTGGTTTACTTGAGTCTCTATCAGCACTTCCAATGCGTGCGCAGCTTCCAAGTTGGCACGGGCACGCCCCCAGTCAGCAATAGGTACTGTGATGCTCAGCGCTACGCGCTCCTGGTCGAGCAGGCGGGAGTAAGCTGCTTCTATACTAGGGCCAATTTGGGCTACGCCAACCATGGCGGCCAGGTTTACTTGCAATCCCTTCTCAGCGCGCGCCTTGGCTACCTCCATGCGAGCTTCCATAAGCCGCCGTTCAAACATAGAGGCTGCGCTTCTGTTGGTTCGAGCCAGTTGTATGACCTTATGTGGGTCTATGGTAAAGTTGGGGATATGGCTGGGTGTACTAACTTGCAATACGGCATTTGAGCGGATGTGCAGGAAGTCGCGAAGTTTTTCAGCGGCAATTTGCCAGGCGGTAGCCTGCCGAGCTATATTCAGCCCTGCATTCATAGCTTTAAGCTCTGCTTCTAGTTGTTCATCCAGAGTCACGCGGCCCAGTTCAAAGCGCCCGCGTACGATGGCTAGTAGCGTATCCGCATCGGTTTTGAGCGCCAGGGCAGCTTCTAGGCGTATTTGCGCATCCAGGGTTTCCAGAAACAATCCTGCCGCATGTAGGGCATTTTCGCTTAGCGCTTCTGGATACTTTTTCTGCTGTTCTTGCCAGCGCAAGGATTCTACGCGCCAATCCCAGCGCAATTTGTTGAACCCCAATAAGGGCTGCTCTATTCCCAGCGCCAAGGGCGTGGACAGATACGATATGACGCTGGGTTTGCCCCCCGTGCTGAAAATATCGAGCCGATCCAGACCGGTGCGCATCCATATATTGCCTCCGGTGGCCATGATATTTTGCCGAAACACCATCGCGGCGTTATTGCTCATCAGGGAACGCCCCACGAAGGCATCGCTGCCATTCGGCAGGGTGATAGCCTGAAAGTTGCGCTGCAGCGCCGGCAAGGTGGCGTCTATGGTAATGGATGGGCGAAAGCCGCGAACAAAAACTTGGTGTTGCCAGTAGTGGTGCTGGTAAGAAGCCAGGGCCGCCATCGTGCTCAAGGTGCTCTCGCTTTGTGCCAACTCTAGGGCTTGAGGCAAACTGATGCGCAAAGTGTCTGCACGCTGCGCTATAAGGCTGTATGGCACAAGTGCAAAACCGAGTAAAAGGTAAAGAAATTTCATCTGCGTCTATTTAGTGGTTGCCGGGCAGTACAGCCACTTGGTCGCTGCTGCTTTCAGTATTAGGTTAATTCAAACTCCATAAGTCGAAGGCGGGCAAGGCTTTAGAAATCTCGTTAGAGTAGATTTAAATAACAATAAATTTACGATTTATTGCTAATTTTTAAGAATCTGCTGCGTTGAGTGATGCATGCCGTTGTTTTTGGCGCGCAAGTTGGCAATTTTAGCGGTTTTTTCATAATAGCCAGACTTTCAAGGCGAATTAAAATCGGATAAAAAAATTTTTGAAATAGTACTGCTCTTCCGTTGCGTCGTCGGAGAGAATACCGCATCTTTGTAGCCCTGGTTTAAATCGCTCCGTAAAGCGAACCGGATATATCCTCGGTCAAAGACCGCTTCTATTGGACTTGCTGATGCCGTTTTAACGCGACGACCTCGCGCGTGTACTTGTATTATTTAATTTTAAGGCTTCAAAACGCCTATACAAAACGACTGGAGAATGACGGCTGATCATGCTACAGTGTGGGAAAACTGTCTGCAATTGATTCGCAGAAATGTGAACTCGCAGAGTTTTAAGACCTGGTTTGAACCCATCAAGCCAGTGAGATTGGAAAATAACGCACTTACCATTCAGGTGCCCAATAGGTTCTTTTACGAATGGCTGGAGGAACACTACGTAGGGCTGCTCAAAAACTCTATTCGCAAGCAACTGGGCGAGCGAGGACGCCTGGAGTACCAAATACTTCTCGGCTCGCAAGAGCGCCCTATTGAAGCCAAGCCTCAGCAAGGCCATACTTACGTGCCCGGTGGCATAGAACCGGATAGCATCAAGAACCCCTTTGTTATTCCTGGCATCAAAAAGATGCATATCAATCCCAATTTGAATGCTGCATACAACTTTGATGCCTTTATCGAGGGCGACTGCAACCGCTTGGCGCGCAATGCCGGCCTTGCTGTAGCCAAAAAACCTGGTGGTACCGCCTTTAATCCGTTGGTGGTATATGGCAATACTGGCCTGGGTAAAACCCACCTAGCCCAAGCTATTGGCAACGAAGTCGTAGCACGCTTCCCTGACAAGTCGGTGCTCTTTGTATCTGCCGAAAATTTTACCAACCAGATCATCAACGCCATTCGCAATAACGCCATCGGCGATGTGACCAACTTTTACCAGCAGGTGGACGTACTCATCATTGATGATATTCAGTTCTTCACCAACAAGCTCAAAACACAAGAAATCTTCTTCAATATTTTCAACCAGCTACACCAAACCGGGCGTCAAATTGTCATGACCTCTGACCGCCCCCCCAAAGACCTCGAAGGCATCGAAGACCGCCTCATTTCTCGTTTCAAATGGGGGCTTACCGCCGACCTGCAAGCCCCTGACCTCGAAACCCGCATTGCCATCCTTGAAACCAAAATGGCTAAGCAAGGCGTGGACTTGCCCCAAAACGTTTCCGAGTTCATTTGCTTTAACATTCAATCCAACATCCGCGAACTGGAAGGCGTACTCATTTCCTTAATAGCGCAGTCTTCGCTCAATCGCCGCGAAATTGACATAGACCTGGCTAAGGAGGTTATCCGCAGTTTCGTTACCCAAATCAACAA
This sequence comes from uncultured Saprospiraceae bacterium, assembly GCA_938015595.1. Classification (GTDB taxonomy): domain Bacteria; phylum Bacteroidota; class Bacteroidia; order Chitinophagales; family Saprospiraceae; genus UBA2329. The sequence continues at coordinate 196,531 of CALLPI010000005.1, forward strand.
GGAAATCACTGTGGAATATATCCAAAAACTGGTGGCAGAGCACTTTAATATACCCGTAGAAAAACTCCAGGGCGAAACGCGCAAACGATCTATTGTTATTGCTAGGCAATTATCTATGTATCTGGCTAAAAACATGACTGACAAGTCGCTTAAAGCCATCGGCGAAATCTTTGGCGGGAGAGACCACAGCACCGTTATTTACTCTTGCAAAACCGTGCAAGATCTCATGGAAACTGACCCGTTTTTTAAAGATACTGTAGCAGAACTAGAGCGTAAAATCAAGCTCAGCCTCAGCGAACGCGTATAGCAAAGCAGAGCTGGGCGCACAAAAACTCGGAGAAAAATTTGCCCGTTTCATGGGGAAAATGTATTTTTGCGTCCGCTTTTGGCTAAAGCTCTGCAGTAGCGCGTAAAATTACAGCCTACTGATACACCAGGTGAAGTGGGTGAGTGGCTGAAACCAGCAGTTTGCTAAACTGCCGTACTCGCAAGGGTACCGCGGGTTCGAATCCCGCCTTCACCGCCATATATTTCGCAGCGGCGCTAAAGTCGTGCGGGCGCGCGTGAAAACTCGCAAAATAAACTTGCCGTCATGTTCGACTTTGAAAAGCTAGAAGTCTATAACCACCTTAGGCAAACAGCCAGAAAAGTGCTAGGGCTTCTGCTCGCCAATCGGGATATAGACGCTCAACTGAGCGGCGCCATGCGGCAGGCCACCGTCAATATGATTATTCACTTGACGGCAGGTACCGGGCATATCAATAACGCCGATAAAAAGGCGCTTTACATCAACGCCCGCGCCTCGGCCTTTGAAGCGGTAGCGATTTTGCAACTCATTTACGATCAGCACATGATCAGTGAGTCGGAATATACAGACCTGTACACTGACTTCGAAACAGCCTCTAAAATGCTGCTCGGTATGGTCAGGTCTTACAGCCAGTAAATGGCATCGGGATGTAGCGCAGTCCGGTAGCGCACCTGCTTTGGGAGCAGGGGGTCCCAGGTTCAAATCCTGGTATCCCGACATCGAAAACCAAGCACTTGTAGGCTCCGCCACAAGTGCTTTTTTTTGTGCACCCGATACTACCGCCAATCTCAAGACACACGGGTCTCATCTAGCGCATGTTAAACTTTTGCCCTGTTTTTTCGTCATACTTTACAAAAAGACCGCGTGCCCCGAACGTCAACCGCTCAACCTACCGATGAGCACATCCTGAGCCTGATGCGGGATGTTCGCTCCATGGAACGCGGCTTGAAGTTGCTGATGGACAAGTACCAGGAGCCGCTTTACCGGCATCTGCGCGCCATGGTGCACAGCCACGACGATGCCAACGACCTGCTGCAAAACTGTTTTATCAAGGCTTATCAGTGCATTGGGCAGTTCGAGGGCAAGTCTAAGCTCTACACTTGGCTGTATCGCATTGCCGCCAACGAGGCCATTACTTTCCTCAGAGGCCAAAAGCGCAGGGCTGCCGATTCGATGGACGACAATGCAAATGCTTCCATCTGCCAGGCGCTCAAGGCCGATGAGCCGCTGGACGCAGCCAACATAGAAGCGTTGTTGCAAAGCGCTATGCAGACCTTGCCCGATAAGCAGAAGCAGGTGTTTGTACTGCGCTACTACGACGAAATGCCTTACGAAGAAATGTCCAAAGTGCTGGGCACTTCGGTAGGTGCTCTCAAGGCTTCTTACCACCACGCTGTCAAAAAAATTGAAAACTTCTTAGAGCGATAATAATTGGGCATTATGGACAATGCGAAAGAAATATACGAAGAATTAGAGCGCCTATCACCTGTGATAGCTCGGCTCAAAGTTGTACATGAGCCGCCTGCCGCGCCTAAAACCTACTTTGCCGATATGCAGGCGGAGGTCTTGCGTAAGTGTCAGTCGCAGCAGACCGTGCCTCGCTTCAAGTTCCTCTTCAATTGTGCAGAGCGCTTGCACCTTTGGTGGTACTCAGGCATCGTGCGCCCAGTGCTAGCCTTGGCTGCTTTGGCCCTGTTAGTAATGGCAGGACTTTGGTGGCGGCAATACTGGGAGGTTGCTCCATCTATGCCGTTGGCTGCTCAATTGTCAGAGGAAGAGGTATTATACTACATTGAAGTCAATGCTGATAACTTTGACACTCAACTGCTGCTTTCGCTCTTGCCTGCCAACGAATCTATGTTACATCTGACACTTGGCCTGGACGAACCCCGAACTCAAGACTTGATGGATGCGATACTCAAGTCATTAGATACAGAAAACCTGAAAGAACTGTACTGAAACACCGATTAATCAGTTTAGTACGCCATTTCAAAAACAATCAACCATGAGAAAATGCATATTCAGCCTGGCCATTGCGCTCGTAGCCGTTGTAGCTGCACAGGCGCAGCCCGAAAGAAGACCTGCCCAGGAGCGGATACAAGCCTTGCGCACGGCCTTCATCACCAACCGCCTCAATCTTACTCCAGAGGAAGCACAGCAGTTTTGGCCGCTGTTCAACCAGTTTGAGGCCGAGCAAAAGAAAGTCAAGGAGAAATACCGCCCCTCCAAAGACCTCATGGCTATGACCGACGCCGAGGCTGAGCGTTTTGTCAATAGCCAGTTTGAGTTGGAGCAGGAAATGCTCAACCTCAAAAAAGACTACATGCAGCGCTTGCGCAAGGTGCTACCTGTGCGCAAGTTGGCTATCCTCACACGCATTGAGCAAGACTTTCGGGAGCACCTGGTGCAAAATCTCCAGTATATGCGGGCCAACGCACAGGGTGGGGCAGGGCCACGACGTGACTGGCCGCGCAATTGAAGCCCCCTGCTTAGAATCCTGGCAGCAGCATCACAGCATTCAGCATCATGCGCGAGGGGCCGCGCCAGTACATGCGAAACTGCGGGTTGTCCAGCAGAAATACTACCTTGCCTTGCCCTACAGGCTGCACTGCTGCAAATACATTGCCCGCCAGGTGGCGTAGGTTTTCCTGAGAAGCATAGCCTGAAGTAAGCAAGTTGGCTGCATCGGGGTGGTACCTTCCTACAGTGTGCAACTCGCGGTCGGCGCGCAGCGCATCTGTGCCGGATTTGAGCATATAAACGCTCTTGGGCATGCCAAAGGCCAGCGGGTGAGTAGCGTCTAGGGTAGCCAATAGTGCCGACCCTGGTATGCGTTTCAGCCCTTCAAACTGGCGCCGTTCTGCGTAGGGCAGATAGCGGGCGCGGTCAGAAGAGTCGGGTTTAACTTCCAGTAATTTTACTCTGGTAAACTTGGAGCGATCATCCGTAAAAAACGGCGCAGCGCTCTCCTGGGCAATGAGCACGCCGCCCCCCTCTACCCAGGATTTGAGCTGCTCCAACTGCTCCTTCTGAAACACCTCGCGCAAGCCATTGCCTCCGCCAGGCAGTATGAGTACTTTGTAATCCTTGAGATCGGCATAGCCATAGCGGGCGCCAAACTTAGGCACAGCCGTCTGGCGCAGTACCGAGGTGCGGATGCGCTCCACTGGCAGGCCTACTTCGCGGTCAAACAGGAAGTAAAGCTGCCCGCAGGAGTACATGTCGAACGGTGGGTCCACCATCAAGGCTACCCTCGGGCGATTCACAGGGCGATTACTCGTGGAGCCAAGGTCGAACCCATCGGCCATTCGACCAGTATCGCAGCCGTGAATCTGTACTTGGCAAGCTTGAGCAATGGCGGCCATGTCGGCGGCTATTTGCTCAGCTTTTTCCAGATTTTGGCCAATAAGTATAATGAGTGTGCCTTCGCCGTAGCGGGTTTTGCCGTCGCTGAACGGCTCGCGGGCAGCACGCACGCGGTAGCCTTTTTCCCAGAGCATGGCCAAAGCGCGTGGAGCATGCCGTTGTTTCCACTCCATAATATAGGCGTACTGAGCGTTGGGCTTATTCAGGCCATGGGGTGGCTCCGGCGCCTTGGTCAGCATTTCGCCTTCCCATTTGATGGCAGAAGTAGTGGCATAAGCTTCCAGGTTGAAAGCCAGCGGAATAGCCCAGGTAGCTACGTCGTACATCACAGAGTCTTCAATGGCCATATTTCGCTCCATCACGCTATGGATGAACAAGTGGCGCGGCTGGGCAGCAGGTATTACAAAAGTGCCTTTGGGCAGGTTTTTTTGCTCGGTTTTTCCTGTACGGTAGTTGAGTACGTTGGCGGTCAGTTCGCTGGTAGCGCGCTCTATGCGCACGCCGTGCTGCAAGAGCAGTCGGATGGCGTCATATAGGTAGCCGCTGGGGTCATCGGGCAGGAAATAGGCCTTTACAGGCGAAGCGCTATTGCGATAATTCCAGGCCTCAAAGCTGTACTGCAGCAGTGTTTTGCGTATATCTACCGCTTTGAGGAGGGTAGCCATGGAGGTGGTGTAGTGGTCCCAGATGCGTTGCTGGAGGGTGAGGTGATAGCCGTCTTCCGTCTGTATGATGCGGCCGCCACCTATGCCGCCTTGCTCAGTGAGCATACTCACAGCGCCCATTACGCCGGGATAGCTGGAGCCGTAGCCGGGGTAAAAAAAATCAAATACCTCGCGGGTGAAGTAGCTGATGCGATGCTTGTCGAATTCCCGGATGTTAGCTCGGCCAAAGGTATCGCTCAGGGCTTCATATCGCTTGGGCATGAGCAGGTTGCGCGGCGTGGTGCCTGGTGCAGTGAAGTAGTTGCTATTGTAGCCTTGCTCGTGATAGTCCACATGTATTTGGGGCATCCAGCGCTGGTACTCGGTGGAATGTGCCTGCGATTCCTGGTTTACCATGTAAAACCAATCGCGGTTGAGGTCAAACCAGTAGTGGTTGGTACGCCCTGCCGGCCAGGGCTCATAGTGCTCCAGGTCGGCAGATTCGTATGCAGGCAGGTGGCGCATTACCGACTTGTACCAATAGGTGTAGCGGTCGCGGCCATCGGGGTTAATGCAAATGTACAGCACGATGACCGACTGCTCCAGGAGCCGGCGCGTATCTTCGTCCTGGGCAGCTACCAAGCGGTAAGCTACCTGCATGACAGCCTCCGAGCTAGAAGCCTCGTTGCCGTGGATTCCGTAGCTCATGGAAAGAAATACCGGTTGGGTTTCGATGATATTGGCAGCTTCGGCGGTAGATATAGCGTCGGGGTCGGTTAGGCGCAGATGCTTTTGGCGTAGGTCTTCCAAGTTGCGGTGGTTGGCCTCTGAGGTGATGATGACATTGATCAAAGGGCGGCCTTCGTAGGTTTGGCCGTAGGTGTTGAGCTTGATCTCAGGCGAGGCCGCAGCTAGTTTTTCAAAATACTGCACAATATGCGCATACAAGGTCATTTCCTGACCAAGCGGATAGCCTAGAAAAGCCTCTGGGCTGGGAATGGCAGGGTTGTAAGGCAGGTTCGGGTCGTATGCAAAGCGTTGTTTGTCAATGAGTTTTTGTGCTTGCACAGAAAAGGCTACCAGGCTTGACAGCAGGCAAATAATGGTTATGCATCTCATGCTCGTTGCGTCTTTATATTCAAGCTGGAGGGGTGTTTGTCCTCACAGTCAAAGTCAGGCTGCAAGATATGGCGAATATTGGAATGCGCAAACGCGTCGTCATTATTATACAGCATGAGATGGCATGAACCTACGGCCTGTTGAGCTTTCTTGCAGCCCCAGGGTGTTCTCTTTCAAGATTCCGCTTTTTTGGTGTTGGAGGGAATCATCTGCTTTTCAGGGCTTTGTGGTACTTCCTGAAAGCGCACTACGAGTTTATAGCGCGGGCCAAGCGACCTGACCATCGGCCCCATCATGGTCTCGAGCAGTTCTTGTGCCTGTGCCTTGGCTTTGTCCATGATGTCGCTTTCGAGAGCTTCGCGGCGAAACTCCTCGCGCAGTAGGTTGAAGTTTTGGTCAAAGTCAGTATTGCGCACCTCGCGCAGCCAGCCAATGTCCAGTTTTTCGACTTTTGGATAGACCTCATGCGAAAGAATGGTGGGCTGGGGCAGGGTAACCACCACCGTGCCATTGGAAGGGTTGACCGCAATGTTAATGTAGTTCTTAAGGTTGAAGCCTACCTTGATGGTACTGATGGCCGTGATTTCCATATCAGTGGAGGAGACATTTAGCCCCCATATTTTGGTTTGCATCTGCTTGCTTATACCTTTTTTGTCCTGTACTTCCACGGTGGCCAGTTCGCCGATAGCTCTTTCAACTTTTTCCTGGAGCAGGCCGCGCGCCATGGTGAAGTCGCGTACAGCAGCGCGCTCCTCCATGCGCTTCATCAGGGGTTGCAAGGCCTCCATTATGGCAATCCCGCAGGGGGTTTCTACCTTGTTGCCTTTGCCCAGGATGCTGCCTCCCTCGGTGCGCACCACAGTAGTAATGAGGTGATTGACCATAAAGCAGGTATATTTGGAGGCAATTTCCCGAAGGGCGTCTAACGAAGTGCGCGCTTCGGTGTTGTACCACGTTTGATACAGTACAGAGCTAGTGTCTTTTAAGGTAATAAAGTCATTAAAGTACATGTCGCGCAGGTAGGGGTGCTGTTTGACATAAGCCTTGCGCACCACAGCTTTGAGGCTGTCGCTCAGCCCCATGCGATTGCCCACGTGGTCTAGGATGGAGGTGTTGAGCTTGAATATCAGGTCGTCAAATTCGCGCTTGTAACGAAGAGGATTGGACAGTATGGTGAGCGCATCTTCCTCATTGATATTTATACTGTAGTCAGCAGGCAGGTAATTGACTTGCACTTCTTTGGGAAAGAAGGTGTAGTCAGCTGCTTTGCGGATAACTTGCTTGTATATAATAATGCCCGCTAAAGCGAGCGCCAGTACCACGACAATGGTCTTCCCTAATTCAAAAATACTGGAAGGTTGAAAATTAGTAGCCATTTCGCATAACTTTGAGCCAACAAATGTAGTCAATTGAGCCGATATTGCCAATGTGGACAGGTTACCGAACAATAAATTGCCGGGGCCGCTTGCTGTCTTTGGAGCAGCCGGCCGTGATGGGCATCCTCAACGTGACACCGGATTCTTTCTACGACGGAGGACGGCACCAAGGTTTGGACGTGGCCTTGCGCCAGGCGTCACGCATGTGCGAAGAAGGTGCTGCCATTATTGACGTGGGTGGAATGTCATCCAGACCTGGAGCTGGCCTGATTTCGGCGGAGGAAGAATTACGGCGGGTCATACCTGTAATTGAAGCCATTGCCGCTCAGTTGCCCGAGGCCTTCATATCGATAGATACCGTGCAACCTGTTGTAGCCCGGCGTGCGATAGAGGCCGGTGCTTGCATAATTAATGATGTGTCGGCGGGGCAATGGATACATGGCATGTATGATACGGTGGCCGAGTTGGGCGTACCCTACGTGCTCATGCATGCTAAAGGCACCCCTGACACCATGCAACAACAGGCGCATTACGAGGATGTAGTACAGGAAGTGCTGGATTTTATCATTGAAGAAACAGGCAAATTGCGCGCCTTGGGTGTCAGGGATGTCATTATAGACCCTGGCTTCGGCTTTGGCAAAACTATTGCGCACAATTTCCAACTACTGAAACGCCTGCATGTATTTCGTATCCTGCCTTGTCCGATTTTGGTGGGTATTTCGCGTAAGTCTATGATTTATCGCACACTGGGGTGCTCGCCCGAAGAGGCGCTCAACGGTACTACCGCACTCAACATGGTGGCCTTGCAACAGGGCGCTTCCATCTTGCGTGTGCATGACGTGAAAGAGGCTGTGCAGGTAATACAATTATGGAAAGAACTGGAAACCGCCGACGCCCGGCAGTAACGCATGGAAGAACTGAACACGCACCGGCTCAGCGAACAGGACATCACGCGGATTGCCCTGCAGTACTTGAAGCGATACTACGAGCGGCGCTTCAATAGCCAAAACCTGGAGGTAGCTTCCGATGTGCGGGGCAAGGGCGGTATTGTAGCCGATGGGTTTCTATCCTATTCCAGGCCCGAAGGTGGCCAGTTTGTGGCTACCTTTGAAGCCACTTCTTACGACACCCGCATGGAAGTGCGCTTCACCCCGCGTAGTCGCTTGCTATGGTTAGATTCCATGGTATTTGCCCTGTGGGGTACAGCCATTGGCGGTATTGTACAATATGCCTTGCAGCTGGCGCCCATCAAAAAGTACGGCCCCCTCCTGCCTTGGGTTATGTTTTTGAGTGTATTCACCACCTTATTGTTTACCTTTCGCATGTTGGCTGCGGGCTGGCGGCGTTACCGAAAAATTTATGCCATAGAGCAATTCAAGCAGTATCACATTGACGAGCAATGGATAGCCGTCAGTACAGACGCGTTTTTTGACCACACAGATCCGCATTACGAAGAGTTGTATCGGCAGTGCATCTACTTCGGATTTGGCTTGATACTGATTGAACCTAACGGCCATCCGATCCCAAAACTCACCCCTGCCCGAGAGGACATATTTAAAGGCAAGCGCCGGCGTACCATTTTCTATAGTCACCGCCAGTGGATGAAGGCTGTGCAAGACCAGCTCAACAACTCCTGGCTCGAGAGATGGGCTGGGCGTATGGGCATGGCGTTTGACCCTGCCGACCCGCGCTGGTTGGACCGCTTTCCCAGGAGTCGCCCCAAACACTGGGCTGCCGCTGCCATTGCCCTGGCTATCATTGTGGCAGTGTGGTATCGCGAGTACGATGCCTGGCTGTATCGCAGCCTCTCGCCCCAGGAATATGCCGAGTTGGTCAGCAGGGAGCGCTCCGGCCGACCTCCCGACCCTGGCGACTCCGACCCTGACACCCTCTTTCAGCCTTGGCCTTTTCAGGATAACCGCATTTCTTACCTCGACGAATGGATCGAAGAACGCCTGGCGCAAAAAAACGCTCGCTTCTGGTCAGAGCAAAACGCAGTAGGCTGGGAGGATGGTTCGGGGATCGCATATTACGACTGCGCGCGGTTTCGCAACTTTGAAGGCGAAAGGTATATCCTTGTGGAAGGAGTGTATCCCGATTTTGCAGCAGCGGTGCTTCGCGTGGAGCAACTGCAAGGCGAAGGTATTCCCTGTATTAGCCTGTGGTTGGGCTGCTTTCACGAGCGCTCCCACGAGTTTGTGGTGTTTTTCATCCCAATTTGCAACAGCCCACAAGAAGCCTTGCGCATGGCGGGTGAGTTAGAGCGTCTGCGCCGCCCAAACAGCAGCAAAGACTTTCTGACAGTGAAAGCCATCAGGAATAGGTGAGCAGAGTATACCGATCAGGCCAAGGCTTGCTCGTCCACAATGCGCCCATCAATACAACGAATGATGCGGGCAGGAAAGTTTTCAATGATGCGGTAGTCGTGCGTGGCTAGCAACACCGCAGTGTTTTGGCGCAGTGCCAGTTGTCGCATAAGCTGCAGAATCTCATCGCTCGTATCGGGGTCGAGGTTGCCAGTAGGTTCGTCGGCAATGAGGAGTTCGGGGTTGTTGAGCAAGGCTCTGGCTATGACCACGCGCTGTTGCTCGCCGCCCGACAGAGCATGGGGCATGGCGTAGAGCTTGTTGCTTAGCCCCACCATACTTAGCACCTCGGCAATGCGCTGGCGAATAGCATTTTCGTTTTTCCAGCCAGTGGCGCTCAGCACAAAGCGAAGATTGCTTTCGACGTTACGATCGGTTAGCAGATTGAAATCCTGGAATACTACTCCTATCTTGCGGCGCAGGTAGGGAGTTTGGCGTTGCGTCAAATGCAGCAGGTCAAAGCCGGCCACTTCACCTTTGCCTTCTTTAAGGGGCAGCGCACCGTACAACACCTTGAGTAGGCTGGACTTACCGCTGCCAGTTTTGCCGATAAGATAGACAAACTCCCCCCTGGACACCGTCATGCTTACGCCGCGCAGTACCACTTGATCTTGCTGGCAGATGTGAGCATTTTGAAGTCGAACGATGAGGTTTTGCATAATAAAAAGCGGTGTCTTTTAGGCTTGTTTCCAACTGATAACTGGCACGTCCTTTACCACCATTTGCGCCATGCCTTTGCTGCGCTCTTCCAGTAGTACAATCTTGCCATTGAGCAGATTTTGTATAACTGATTCGGTATAGTGTCGTACAGTGATGAGTTGCAATCCGCGGTCAAGAATGACCTTGAAGTCGTCGTCAATGGCCTTGATAAAGCGCATGACTTTGTCGTCGGTATCATTGACACACACGCTGAAGCTGATGGCCGAGTTCTGCATCATGTTCACTTGCAGGCGGTTGTCGGCAATCCAGTTAAACAGACGGCTAATGTGGTGCTCGGCTACAAAGGAGAAGTCGCGCGTAGAAATCTGCATGAGCGCCTGGTTGCGCTCTACGGTTACAATAGGTGGATAGGCTTCATCAGCATCGCCAAAAATGAGCGTGCCTTCGCCATCGGGGTTAATAAAAGACTTGACATAGAGTGGTATGCTCTTATTTTGCAGCGGTTTTATGGTTTTAGGGTGAATGACACTGGCGCCGTAGTAGGTCATTTCAATAGCCTCTTTGTAAGATAGGCGGTCGAGCTTACTCACGTTTTCAAAAATGCGGGGATCGGCAGTGAGTACGCCTGGTACATCCTTCCATATCGTCATGCTTTCGGCATTGCTCAGATAAGAGAAGATAGCAGCAGTGTAGTCAGAACCTTCGCGTCCCAGGGTAGTGGTGAAGTTTTCGGTAGTAGAGCCGATGAAGCCCTGGGTCAATACAAAGCCGGGTTGCTCTAGCATGGCGGGTACCTTTCGGTCGTATCGCTCCTGAGTTTGAGACCACTGGACCCAGCCCTCGCGGTAGATGTTATCGGTGAGGACGATGTCGCGCGCATCCAGCCACTGCACGGGCAGCCCCCGCCGGTTGAGGTAGGCCGCCACAATGCGGGAAGACACCAGCTCGCCCACGCACACAATTTGGTCGTACATGAAGTCATAATTGCCATGCGGCGGTTCGTCCAGTACCCATTCACTTTCCACAAAGGTGTCATTCACAAGAGCATATACCTCGTCGCCAGGGTCAAATAAGGCATCCATAAGGTGATAATGCATAGCTTTAATGTCGTACAAGAGCTGGCGAGCACTGTGAGTATCGCCATCGTTGTGAGCAGCTACTACTTTTTCCAGGGCATTGGTGGTTTTGCCCATGGCCGATACGATGATGATGAGGTTTTCTTGGCGAAAGCGCTCCAGAATAGAGGCTACGTTTTTTACCGAATCGGCATCCTTGAGCGAGGCGCCGCCAAATTTGAAGACTTTTACGGGTTGTTTCATTGCAGTCGGGAAAATATTTCTGGTTTCGTTGAGGCGGCAAAGTTAAAACAGCAAACGCGGTTTTTGTGACACTACCCCAGGTATTTAGAGTAAATGCGTATCTTTCGGGCAAAAAAGTGCAGGATACCTATCGCCACAAAGGCATGCGTCGCCGACTAGTCGAAAGTTTGCGTCGCAAAGGCATTCAAGACCAAGCCGTACTACAGGCCATGGAAAGTCTGCCCCGTCACTTCTTCCTGGACAAAGCCTTTGAAGAACACGCCTATGAAGACAAACCCTTTCCCATTGGTAACGACCAAACCATCTCTCAGCCTTATACGGTAGCATTTCAAACTCAACTACTTCAGGTACACAAGCGTAGCAAAGTGCTGGAAGTTGGCACCGGCTCAGGCTATCAAGCAGCTGTGCTGGCTATCATGGGCGCACGCGTTTATACTGTGGAGCGCTACGAAGCCCTGTATCTCAAGGCTAAGTTTACGCTAGATGCCCTGGGACTGAAAAACGTTCGCTGCTTCTTCCGCGATGGTAGCAAAGGCTTGCCTGAATACGCGCCTTTCGATCGCATCATCGTCACGGCAGGCGCAGAACAAGTGCCTGAAGTGCTCAAGCAGCAGTTGGCCATTGGTGGCATACTTGTCATTCCTGTGGGTAGGGAAGTACAGGCCATGTTGCGCATTACTCGAGCTTCCGAAAGTACCTACCTGACTGTGAAAGAAGGCGATTTTCGGTTTGTACCTTTTCTAGAAGGAACTGAGCCAGAGTAGCAGGAGGGCAAAACTGGAGTGCTGCTGGGGGCTTGGTTGTCAGAGCGTATCTTTGCAACTGCTATTTGTGTGTTAATCCCGTCTTACAGCTTTGCTTTGCTAGAAAGAAAAAAATGTTTGCTCGCTCACTTGGTCACTTTTCGAGCGCTATTTTGGCCGTCTCATCCAAATTTTATCTTCTTTGTTTTCTTTGAGCCAAGGCGCAAAATATTATTTTATTGCGAAGTGTTGGCTTGGCGTATTTTTCAGAAAAATTTTTTAAAAACACTTGCACATGTGCGAACCGCGCTTTTATCTTTGCGTCCGCTTTCCAAAAGAGGGGAGCAATTTTGAAGGAGCAAAGTAGTGCATTAAGTAAGTCAGACCCACTTTTTACAATATTATGTGGAAAGTTTTGTGGAAAAAAATACTCCACAATGTTTGCACTAAATACTAATTTGTGCGTATCTTTGCAATCCTTTCCCAAAGTTGGAATGGTTTCAAAAATTGAATCAAAAGGCCTATGCCTTAAGATAACGGCTTGAAGCTGAAGCTCTTGTTCAAATGCGAGCAGCCAAATCGGTTTCACCTAGCCAAAAAGTTCATTGACACTGATGCAAGAAGGTAAGACATTGAAGAAGCTTAGCGTATTGACGGGATCCAGCCGGAAGCCTTGGAGTGTAATCTTAGGTTTAAGATCTTTACAGTAAGAGAAGGACTAGCGCAAGGCTAGTCA